>NZ_FNJU01000022.1 GCF_900104555.1 Litchfieldia salsa | reverse complement strand
TGTCTAGCTCCAGCGCCTAGCCCCTCGGGGTCATAAGTCGAATCACTACGGAAAACAAGATTTCCTACGTGATTCGCCTTATGCCTGTCGGGGCTGAACGAGGCGCTTACGCTTTTCTTATGACTTTACTAAGATTTTGAACAATGTTAAAATAAATTGTTCGACCTCTTTTAAATGTAAATTTGTGATGTATGTTATTGTTTAATTTAATGATAGATTATATACTAGCTATTGTTTTTGGTTACAAAACGGAAGGAGTTTTATAATGAATGAGAAGCAACGCTTAGAATCTGCACAAATTAATCCAGCGGACCAAAAATCCGAAAAGGATTATGGCCAGTATTTCCAAGCTGTATATCAACCACCTTCATTGAAAGATGCGAAGAAGCGTGGAAAAGAAGATATTTCAATTCATAGAGATTTTCATATTCCAGAAGAAATGAATGGGTTTGGGGAAGGGAAGAAATTCCTTATCCGTACATACGGTTGTCAAATGAATGAACATGATACAGAAATCATGGCAGGCATTTTGATCGAGATGGGGTATGAGGCGACAAATCAAACAGAAGATGCGGATATTGTTTTGTTAAATACCTGTGCAATTAGAGAAAACGCTGAAAATAAAGTGTTTGGGGAAATTGGACATTTAAAGCCCTTAAAATTAAAGAATCCTAATCTTCTAATTGGGATTTGTGGCTGTATGTCTCAAGAAGAATCTGTTGTTAATCGTATTTTACAAAAGCATTCTTTTATCGACATGGTCTTTGGCACTCACAATATTCACCGTTTACCACAGATTGTCAAAGAAGCGATGTTCAGTAAGGAAATGGTAGTTGAAGTTTGGTCTAAAGAGGGAGATGTTATTGAGAATCTTCCACGTAGTCGTAAAGGTAGTATTAAAGCCTGGGTAAACATCATGTATGGCTGTGATAAGTTCTGTACGTATTGTATTGTCCCTTATACTCGAGGCAAAGAGCGTAGCAGACAACCTGAAGATATTATTCAGGAAGTACGCCATCTTGCAGCAAATGGGTACCAAGAGGTAACTCTTCTTGGGCAAAATGTTAATGCGTTTGGTAAAGACTTTACAGATAAAAAGTATGGCTTAGGAGACTTAATGGACGAGCTTCGTAAAATTGATATCCCAAGAATTCGATTTACGACTAGCCATCCTAGAGATTTTGACGATCATCTTATTGATGTACTTTCAAAGGGTGGAAACCTAATGGAACATATCCATCTACCAGTCCAATCTGGTAGTACAGAAGTACTGAAATTAATGGCAAGAAAATATACGCGTGAGCACTATGTTGAGCTTGTAAAGAAGATGAAAGAAAAAATTCCTAATGCTTCATTTACAACAGACATTATTGTTGGATTCCCAAATGAGACAGATGAACAATTTGAGGAAACGATGTCATTATATAGAGAAGTAGAATATGACACAGCGTACACTTTTATTTATTCACCTCGTGAAGGAACACCAGCAGCTAACATGGAAGATAATATTCCGATGGAAGTGAAGAAAGAGCGTCTGCAACGTTTGAATGCACTTGTTAACGAAATCGCAGCTAAGAAAAACCTTGAATATCAAGGTCAAGTGGTTGAGGTTCTAGTTGAAGGTGAAAGCAAAAAGAATCCAGATATTCTTGCAGGCTATACAAGTAAGAATAAAGTCGTAAACTTTAGAGGGCCTAAATCTGCGATTGGAAAAATTGTTAAGGTTAAAATTACGCAAGCAAAAACATGGTCACTTGATGGAGAAATGATTGAGGAAGCAGTAGAGGTGATATAATATGGCAACTTATACAAAAGCACAAATCGTGGAACGAGCAAGAGAACTTGCGAAAATGATTGCTGAAACAGAAGAAGTGGATTTCTTTAAAAGAGCTGAAGCTCAAATTAATGAAAATCAAAAAATCAAAGAAATGATTGCTAGTATCAAAAGTCTTCAAAAGCAAGCTGTTAATTTCCAACACTATGGAAAGACAGAGGCATTAAGGAAAGTTGAAGAAAAGATCGATGCGATACAAGCTGAACTTGATGGGATTCCAATTGTTGAAGAGTTCAAGCACTCACAAATTGAAGTAAATGATTTATTACAATTAGTTGCAAATACAATTTCAAACCGGGTGACTGATGAAATCATTGAATCAACTGGTGGAGATGTGTTAAGAGGCGAAACTGGTTCAAAAGTGAATAACGACAGTGGAAGCAGTTGCCACTAATAGTTTTATTAAATATTACTTTGGGATGATCAATAGATCATCCTTTTTTTTATGTAAAAAACAATAATTAATATTAATCGCAAAAAAAGGCACATATCTGGGCAAACGTGCATACAATGAACTATATGGTTTTCATTCATTATTAGATAAATGAATTGAATTTTCTTTGTGCCCATTTTTTTAGTCAACCATGCGGTTTTGATACCGGTCACTATGGGCGGTGTAATGATTTGTTTTACAGAGTTAAGAGAAAAAGTATTGTCGATTTGTATTTTTTTGGAACACTAGTCATTTGCCCTGCATAGGATGAAATGAAGATTGATAGAGGAGGGTTTGCACGTATGTCTGAATACAGAGAGATTATTACAAAAGCGGTTGTAGGAAAGGGACGTAAATTTACACAGTCTACTCATACTATTTCACCGTCACACAGACCAACTAGTATTCTTGGTTGTTGGATTATCAACCATCAATATGATGCAAAGAAATGTGAGAACACTGTTGAGGTAGAAGGTTGCTATGATATCAACGTTTGGTATTCTTATAATGACAACACAAAAACAGAAGTTGTCACAGAAACAGTTACTTACACAGATGTTATCAAGTTAAAGTATAAAGATGATAACTTCTTAGGTGACGACTTTGATGTTATTGCCAGAGTACTTCAACAACCAAACTGCTTAGAAGCAACGATTTCACCTAATGGGAATAAAGTCGTTGTTCAAGTGGAAAGAGAATTTCTTGCTGAAATTGTTGGTGAAACCAAAGTATGTGTGGCGGTAAATCCGGAAGGGTGTATTGAAGAAGATTGGGATTGTGATGACATTGATGATGAAGAATTTGAAGATCTAAATCCTGATTTCCTTGTTGGGGATTTGGAAGAATAATAAATGAGTAAGCTAGGATGATAAGATCCTAGCTTTTTTTGTTTGTAGGAAAGGAAGTAAATTGTTTCTAAGGTGATTAATCCCAGTGCAAGTTATTCTCAGTATATCAGAGAGTTTATGATATAATACAATGGGAATAAGAATAGATTTTGGGGGATTATGATGGCAGAATATACGCCAATGATACAACAATATTTAAAAATTAAGGCAGAGTATAAAGATGCCTTTTTATTTTTTCGACTGGGTGACTTTTATGAAATGTTTTTTGATGATGCAGTCAAAGCATCCAGGGAATTAGAAATTACATTAACTAGCCGAGAAGGTGGATCGAGCGAACGTATTCCGATGTGTGGAGTACCTCACCATTCTGCAAGAAATTATATAGATCAACTTGTACAAAGAGGTTATAAGGTAGCAATCTGCGAGCAAACAGAAGACCCAAAAGCCTCTAAAGGGGTTGTAAGAAGAGAAGTTGTTCAATTAATTACACCTGGTACAGTCATGGATGGAAAAGGTTTAGACGAAAAGGAAAATAACTTTTTGGCTTCTGTTACTCAATTTGGACAAGATGCTTTTGGTGTTTCTTTTAATGACCTTACTACTGGTGAAAACAGAGTGACTGTTATAACTGGTAATAAGAACGACGTTATTAACGAGTTATATTCAAATGGTGTGAAGGAAGTTGTCATTTCAGAAACGCTAGATGAAGAGATGAGAAGAAGTATAATAGAAGGTTGTCATGCTACTATTTCATTTGAAGAAGAAACAACAATTGATGATGGTTTCTTTAATATTGTGGATCATTTAAATCATGAAAAGCTTTTAGTCACATTCGGACGTTTATTAAATTATCTGCAAAAAACGCAAAAAAGAAGTTTACACCATCTTCAGTCTGTTCATCATTACTATGCACATCAATTTATGCGGATTGACCTTTATTCAAAAAGAAACCTTGAATTAACAGAAACGATTCGTTCCAAAGGAAAAAAAGGTTCATTACTATGGTTGTTAGATCAAACAATTACCGCAATGGGTGGTCGTTTGCTTAAACAATGGATTGATCGTCCTCTAATAAGCCATGATGAAATACAACAGCGATTAAATATGGTTGAGACATTAAGATCTCAATACTTTGAACGACATGAATTAAGAGAAATCTTAAAGGAAGTATATGATTTAGAGCGTTTAGCTGGCCGAGTAGCCTTTGGAAATGTGAATGCGAGAGATCTGATGCAACTGAGAAAATCGTTAGAGCAGATACCAGCTGTTAAAAAGGTTATAAGTGAACTGGGTAACGCTTATGCGACCAATTTAGCTAATAAAATTGATTCTCTAGATGATTTAACACAACTTCTTAATTCCTCTATAAAAGAAAACCCGCCATTATCTATAAAAGATGGTGACATTATTAAAGATGGATTCAATGAAACATTGGATCTCTATAGAGATGCAAGTAGGAATGGGAAAACATGGATCGCTAATTTAGAAAGACAAGAACGTGAAAAAACTGGCATTAAATCTTTGAAAATAGGATATAACAAAATCTTTGGATATTATATTGAAATCACTAGAGCGAATCTCATTCACCTTCCTGAGGGGACATATGAACGAAAGCAAACATTATCAAATGCTGAAAGATTTGTTACACCCGAATTGAAGGAAAAAGAAACATTGATTCTAGAAGCTGAGGAAAAAATTGTACAGCTGGAATATGAGATTTTTGTAGATATCCGTGAACAAGTGAAGGAATACATTCCACGTCTTCAATCTTTATCTAAGATTATTAGTGAGGTAGACGTCTTACAATGTTTCGCAACAATTAGTGAAGAGCGACATTATTGCAGACCGACTTTCTCTGAGAATGAAATATTTATTAAGGATGGACGTCATCCTGTAGTTGAAAAGGTGATGAATTCGCAGGAGTATGTTCCAAATGACTGCTCTATGAGAGATGGACGTCATTTACTCTTAATCACGGGTCCTAATATGTCCGGAAAAAGCACATATATGCGTCAGGTTGCACTAACTGCGATTCTAGCGCAAATAGGTTGTTTTGTTCCAGCAACGGAGGCGGTTCTACCAGTCTTTGATCAAGTGTTTACGAGAATTGGTGCAGCAGATGATCTAATTTCAGGACAAAGTACCTTTATGGTTGAAATGCTTGAGGCTAGGAATGCGATTGTCCATGCTACACAGAAAAGTTTGATTTTGTTTGATGAAATTGGTCGGGGAACCTCCACATACGATGGAATGGCACTAGCGCAGGCTATTATTGAGTATATCCATGACAATCTTGGTGCAAAAACGTTATTCTCGACACATTATCACGAATTAACAGAATTAGAACAATCTCTGTCACAATTAAAAAATATACATGTAAGTGCAATAGAGGAACAAGGGAAAGTAGTATTTCTCCATAAGATTAATGAAGGGGCAGCCGATAAGAGTTATGGAATACACGTAGCAGAATTGGCAGAGCTTCCACCATCATTAATCAATCGAGCTCGTGAAATTCTTGAACAACTCGAGCAGGGAGATAAAAAGCCGACGGTTATAATTGAAAAGGCTCAGAATTCAAGCCCTAGTTCGGTTACTCAAGTCAAAGAAGAAATTAAAGAAGAATCACAATTATCGTTTTTCGAGCAAACAACAGGTAATGAAACAAAAGAAGAAGTGTTACTTACAAAGAGAGAGAAACAAGTAATGCAAATCGTCAAATCATTAAATTTATTAGATATGACTCCACTTGAAGCAATGAACAAACTATATGAAATTCAAAAAAAGTTAAAATAAACATTTAAGGGGTGGAACAATGGGGAAAATTAAAAAACTTGATGACCATCTCTCGAATAAAATAGCAGCCGGTGAGGTTGTTGAACGTCCTGCATCGGTTGTAAAGGAACTTGTTGAGAATGCAATTGATGCAAATAGTAGTATTATAGAAATCGATATAGAAGAAGCGGGATTATCAAGAATCCGTATCATCGACAATGGTGATGGAATTGAGCAAGATGATTGTTTACATGCGTTTTATAGACATGCTACTAGTAAAATCAAGGATGAAAACGATTTGTTTCGTATTAGGACATTAGGATTCAGGGGAGAGGCTTTGCCAAGTATAGCGTCTGTCTCAGAGTTAGAAATGAAGACTAGTACAGGTTCAGTGGGGACAAGGCTTGTGATAAAGGGTGGCAAAGTGATCACTCACGAGTCAACCAATAGTAGAAAAGGAACAGAGATTACTGTCTCTAATCTTTTTTTTAACACGCCAGCTCGCTTAAAGTACATGAAAACGATTCATACAGAGCTCGGGAATATCACTGATGTTGTAAATCGTATCTCGATGGCACACCCAGAAATTTCCTTTCGTCTGCTACACAATGGGAAAAAGCTGCTCTACACAAATGGTAATGGTGATGTTAGACATGTAATTGCTTCGATTTATGGCATGAATATTGCAAAAAAGATGATTCCTTTACAATTAGAATCGATTGATTTTAATGTTTCTGGTTTTATAGCCTTACCTGAGATCACTAGAGCTTCAAGGAACTACATTTCGACCATGATTAATGGACGTTATGTAAAAAATTATCAGGTGGTTAATGCTATTCAAAGTGGCTATCATACATTGTTACCAATTGGCCGCTATCCGATTGTAATGATTAATATTCATATGGATCCTCTTCTAGTTGATGTGAATGTTCACCCTGCCAAGCTTGAAGTGCGGCTAAGTAAAGAACAAGAATTGATGGAACTTATTACAACTGGTATTAAGCAAGCGTTCAAACGAGTGCAGCTCATACCAGAGGTCCAGACACCCTCACGAGAGAAAAGAGTCAGTCAATCAGAACAGCAGCAATTTACATTTCAGCATCGGAAACCAGAACCTGTTAATTTATCATTGGAAACGGAAAATAAAGTGGGTACAGCAACCCTTCAAAAACAAACATATGATACAGATAATGAAGAACCTCAGCAAAAAATAAACGAAAGAACAATTAATAATAACGAAATGAATCATTCTTCAAGTGAAATTGAAGAAGAGATGGTCGATTATGATTTTGAAGAAGAAGAGATTTATAATGATGATGTAGATGAAGAAAAAGAACGAATTCCAACCCTATATCCAATTGGTCAAATGCATGGTACTTACATTCTTGCTCAGAATGAAAATGGATTATTTATCATTGACCAACATGCAGCCCAAGAGCGAATCAAATATGAATTTTTTCGTGAGAAAGTTGGACAAGTTATTAATGAATCACAGGAACTCCTTATTCCAATCACATTCGAATACTCAAAGGATCAATGCTTAATCATTGAATCTCATATGGATGAGCTTCAAAAAGTCGGTGTCTTTCTTGAGAGTTTTGGTCATAATAGCTATGTTGTCCGGTCTCATCCACAGTGGTTTCCAAATGGAGATGAGAAGGAATTGATTGAAGAGATTATTGAACAGGTGCTTACTAGTAAGAAAACGGATCTTAAGCTTTTACGTGAAGAAGCAGCTATTATGATGAGTTGTAAAGCCTCAATTAAAGCGAATCATCATTTGCGAAATGATGAGATATTCTCTTTACTTGAAACGCTTAGAAGTACTTCAGATCCATTTACATGTCCTCATGGCCGACCAATTATCATTCATTACTCCACATATGAAATGGAAAAGATGTTTAAACGTGTGATGTAGTAGTGGAAAATCGTCGATTTTCCACTTTTTTTGTAAAAAGATGTTATTTTTTCATTTAATTGGCTATAATAGGTTTCGTGTTTACTGTTTTAAATCCCAATTAAACCCAACCTGAAAAATGATGTCTTCTCACGAAAATAATCCACATTTTTATGATACGATCATTTAGAGAACTATAAGAAGGTAGTGATTTTTTATTGTGTAAGAAGGAACAGGTAGTGATCTTAATTGGACCTACTGCCGTAGGAAAAACAAAACTTAGTATCGAACTTGCTAAAAAACTTAATGCGGAAATTATTAGCGGTGATTCGATGCAAATATATAAAGAGATGGATATTGGGACAGCTAAAATAACGAAGGAAGAGATGGACGGGATTCCACATCATTTAATTGATATCAAAGAACCAACCGAAAGTTATTCAGTTGCTGATTTCCAAAAAGACGTTAGATGCATAATTAAAGAGATTCATAACCGAGGAAAACTACCTATGATTGTTGGTGGAACAGGTTTATACATACAATCTATTATTTATGATTACCAATTCACCGATCAAGCCTCTGACCAAGAGTACAGAGAAATCCTTGAGAGAAGAATGGAACAGGAAGGAATAGATCCTCTTTATGAAGAACTGAAAAAGATTGATCCTGAAAGTGCTAAGCGAATCCATCCCAATAATACAAGACGGGTCATTAGAGCGCTAGAAATCCACAAGACAACTGGGAAAACCATGTCCGAATACCTTGAAACTCAAAAAAATGAGCTCTTATATGATGTGGCAATGGTTGGTTTAACTATGGACAGGGATTTGTTATATGATAGAATCAATCAAAGAGTAGATATTATGTTAAAGTCCGGACTACTTGAAGAGGTTGAAGGATTATATAAAAGGGGCATACAGGACGTTCAATCTATTCAGGCAATAGGTTATAAAGAGATATATCAGTATCTAGAGGGACAGGTTTCATTAGAATCAGCTATTGAGCAACTGAAACAAAATTCAAGAAGATATGCGAAAAGACAACTAACTTGGTTTCGTAATAAGATGGATGTTGAATGGTTTGAAGTTTCAAATAAGCAGTTTAATGACACATTAAACGAAATTTTGAAATATATTGCAGGAAAGCTTTAAGATAACGCGAATAGTTATGAGTAGGTAGATTTTTTTTATACGTTAGTATTTATGCTTTATTCTATTATATACTATTGCATAGAGAAAAAAGAGGAGGATTAACAAGTGAAGCAGTCAATTAACATTCAGGATCAATTTCTAAATCAATTAAGAAAAGATGGCACCTTTGTTACTGTGTTTTTATTAAATGGTTTTCAAATAAGAGGTACTGTCAAAGGATTTGATAATTTTACAGTCCTATTAGAAACTGAAGGAAAACAGCAATTAATTTACAAGCATGCAATTTCCACTTTCTCTCCACAAAAGAACATTCAACTAGAGCTAGAATAGGTTAATTATAAAACAACTTACATTTTGTAGGTTGTTTTTTCATTTTCCTTTAATTATTTATTAGTTCCCTCATATACTTATATTATGGAAATATTTCTTGGGAAAGCGCAAGAAAAGACATAATTCTTTTTCCTATGTAGAAAAATAACGCATCTTGTATTGATAGCCTAGGAGAGTGGGGATTCCAGTAAACTTACATAGGCTATCGTCACTTTTTTTCTACCTCTAACGTATAATGGTATAGAATGAGAGGTGAGAGCTCTTGGATCAACCTATAACAATGAAAAATAATGGTCAAATAAATGTCGTCTTGAATGGACAAAAAAAGAAATTAAAAGTCGTCAATTCCTCCTCAAATGAAAATATACCGACTAGTTTACAATCTAAACACACTGCATTGAAAGAAATTGAAGCAGAGATGGATAATTTAGTTGGTATGGAAGAAATGAAAAAAATGGTAAAAGAGATCTATGCATGGATTTACATTAATAAAAAACGTGAAGAACAAGGTTTAAAAGCCGAAAAACAATCGCTTCATATGATGTTTAAAGGCAATCCAGGTACAGGTAAAACAACCGTAGCACGGCTCTTAGGTAAATTGTTTGTTCAAATGAACGTGTTAACAAAAGGTCATTTAATTGAAGCTGAAAGAGCAGATCTTGTAGGAGAATACATTGGTCATACTGCACAGAAGACAAGGGATTTAATAAAAAAGGCAGTAGGTGGAATTTTATTTATTGATGAGGCTTATTCACTTGCTAGGGGTGGAGAAAAGGATTTTGGAAAAGAAGCAATCGATACTCTTGTTAAGCATATGGAAGATAAACAACATGAGTTTGTTTTGATTCTGGCTGGTTATTCAAAAGAAATGGATCATTTTCTTTCCTTGAATCCAGGTTTGTACTCACGCTTTCCTTTAGTCATTGATTTTCCTGATTATACTGTTGATCAATTAATGGATATTGCTGGTAGAATGATGGTGGAGCGAGAATACACCTTCAGCCAAGATGCAAATAGAAAGCTAAGGGACCATTTATATACAATCAAGAATAATGTTAAGTCTAATACATTCAGTAATGGAAGATATATTCGCAATATCATAGAAAAATCAATTCGGTCACAAGCAATGAGATTATTAGTAAATGAAGAATATGATCGGCAAGAATTAATTAAAATAAGGACACAGGATTTAACATTCAAAGATGTCTGATATATAGAATAAATAAATCCTAGCGAAAATGGTGATTTTTGCTAGGATTTGTTATGATATATAATAAAAGCAAAGAGAAAGAAGGAATTATCAATTGATTGAAAACCATGACAATGAATTAGAAAAAGTCATTTTAGTTGGATGTCAGTTACAAAATGACGATGATATAAGATTTCAATATTCACTTGATGAGTTACAATCGCTAACTAAAACAGCGAAAGGTCAAGTGGTAATGACGGTTACACAAAAACGAGAAAAACGTCACGGTGCTACATATATTGGGAAAGGGAAGGTGGAGGAGCTATCCGCTTTAGAAAAAGAGCTAGATGCTGATGTGCTCATTTTTAATGATGAATTATCACCTAGTCAGATCCGAAATCTATCTTCTTTCTTTGATGCAAGAGTTATTGACCGAACACAATTAATATTAGATATTTTCGCTTCTAGAGCAAACTCAAAGGAAGGGAAATTGCAAGTAGAGTTAGCTCAATTACAATATTTGCTACCGAGACTTGGTGGGAAAGGGATTGAATTATCTCGTCTTGGTGCTGGAATTGGTACCCGTGGACCTGGGGAAACAAAGCTGGAAACAGATCGTCGTCATATAAACAGAAGAATTGATGATATTAAAACACAGCTTGAGGTTATCGTACAGCACCGTGAACGTTATCGTGAGCGTAGAAAAAAGAATAATACCTACCAGATAGCTTTAGTAGGTTATACAAATGCTGGGAAATCAACTTTATTTAATCGTTTAACAGAGGCAGAGTCGTTTGAAGAGAATCTTTTATTTGCAACGTTAGACCCAATGACTAGAAAAATGATTATGCCATGTGGATTAACAACACTATTAACAGATACTGTTGGGTTTATACAAGATTTACCGACAACATTAATTGCTGCTTTTAGATCAACACTTGAAGAAGTTAAAGAAGCAGATTTAATCTTACATGTTGTAGATGCATCCAATCCAGATTATTTCAACCATGAACAAACCGTATACAAACTTTTAAAAGAGTTAGAGGTTGATTCCATTCCAATGTTAACTCTTTATAATAAAAAAGATAAAGTGTTACCAGATTTTGTACCTTCGGCACAACATGACTCAATATTAGTGAGTGCGTTTGTTCCTGAAGACTTGCTAGGGGTGAAAACTCATATCGAGGATATAATGAAAGAGGAAATGAATGAATACAAGGTAACGATTCCGAATACTGAAGGAAAAATACTGGCGAGCCTAAAACAAGATACGATCTTGAAAGAATTAAAATATAACGAAGAAACAGATATGTATGAATGTAATGGCTTTATCATTCCTAGTCATACACTAACTGGTCAGCTTAGAGATTATCAAAAAGGGGAAACTGGACACAATGTTTAATGAGTTAGAATATGGAGCAGAACTTGATATTTTAGTAAATGAAATTGAACAAAGAATTGCTCTACAACACAAAATGATTGAAAATAGGATCGATAAAAATCAACTTAAAGTATTGAATAGCTTCAGAAAACATAAAGTAAGTGATACACATTTTACTCCATCAACAGGCTACGGGTATGACGATATTGGTCGTGATACACTTGAACAAATTTATGCAGATATATTTGGAGGCGAAGCTGGACTTGTTCGCCCCCAAATAATATCTGGAACACATGCAATTTCAATTGCATTGTTTGGCATACTAAGACCTGGCGATGAATTGTTATACATAACTGGTAAACCGTATGATACGCTGGAAGAGATCGTAGGCATTAGAGGAGAAGGAATTGGTTCCTTAAAAGAATTTAATATCGGATATCATTCAGTTGAATTGCGTAAAGACGGAAGTGTGGATTTTGACGCAGTTCGAAATGCGATTAATAGCAATACAAAAATGATTGGGATCCAACGGTCTAAAGGATATGCTACAAGGCCTTCTTTTACTGTCTCTGAAATTGAAGAGATGATTAATTTTGTCAAAGGGATCAATCCGGATTTAGTAACGTTTGTTGACAATTGTTATGGAGAATTTGTTGAAGAATTAGAGCCTTGTGATGTAGGTGCTGATTTAATTGCTGGTTCATTGATTAAAAATCCTGGTGGAGGACTTGCAAAAACAGGTGGTTATTTAGTAGGAAAAGAATCGGCGATTAAAGCTTGTTCTTACAGGCTTACCTCACCAGGAATTGGTGCTGAAGCGGGAGCTTCCTTATATAGTCTTCAAGAAATGTATCAAGGTTTGTTTCTAGCTCCACATATTGTAGGACAAGCCTTGAAAGGTGCTGTTTTTACTTCGGCTATACTAGATGAAGTTGGCTTTAATACATACCCTAAGTGGGATGTTTATAGAACGGATTTAATTCAATCTGTCCAATTCGATAATCGAGAATTGATGGTGGAATTTTGCCAAGCGATTCAATATAGTTCTCCAATCAATTCATACGTCAAGCCGTATCCTGCCTATATGCCAGGGTATAGTGATGATGTCATTATGGCTGCTGGAACATTTATTCAAGGTGCAAGTATCGAGTTGACAGCTGATGGTCCTTTAAGACCCCCTTATGTTGCTTATGTACAAGGTGGGCTTACCTACTCACATGTTAAAATAGCAATTTGTACTGCCATTAATGAATTATTAAAAAAAGATTTAATATCATTGAATAAAATTTAAAATTAATAAAAATTTAATGTAAGAAAAGATTACGCATGGTTGACACGTAATCTAACATGAGATAAAATTAAATCATTGCTACAAGAATTTAGAAAATAAACACAGTTTAGAGAAAAGGAGGAGCTGGCGTGACTGACAACAACATTAGACGTTCAATGCCATTATTTCCAATCAGCATTGTAATGCAATTAACAGAGTTGTCTGCTCGGCAAATCCGTTATTATGAAGAGAATAACTTAGTCTTTCCTGCTAGAACCGAAGGAAATAGACGACTCTTTTCTTTTAATGACGTTGACCGTCTTTTAGAGATAAGGGATTTGATTGAGGATGGCGTCAATTTAGCTGGTATTAAGCAGGTATTCGCTGTGAGAGAAGGCCAAAAGTTGACCGAAGATGCACCAAAAGCACCTGTTAAACAAGAATTATCTGATGAAGAATTAAGGAAGCTTTTAAAGGCTGAATTAATAGATGCAGGTAGATTTAACAGATCAAGCCTAAGACAGGGTGATATGTCGAGGTTTTTCCATTAGTTAGTAACCAATTAATCTATAAATAGTTTACATTAGGGGAGGAAGTAAATCATGCCAAGATTTTCAAAAGAAGATATTTTCCGTTTAGCAAAAGAAGAGAATGTTAAATACATTCGCTTACAGTTCACAGATATTTTAGGAACAATTAAAAACGTTGAAATTCCATCAAGTCAATTAGAAAAAGCTCTAGACAATAAAATGATGTTTGATGGTTCATCAATCGAGGGATTTGTTCGTATTGAAGAATCAGATATGTATTTATTCCCAGATGTTGATACATGGGTGGTATTCCCTTGGACTGCTGAAAAAGGGAAAGTTGCACGATTAATTTGTGATATTTACAATCCAGATGGAACACCTTTCGATGGAGATCCACGTAACAACTTAAAGCGTGTATTAAAAGAAATGGAAGAACTAGGATTTACAGATTTCAACCTTGGGCCTGAGCCAGAATTCTTCTTATTCAAGTTAGATGAAAAAGGCGAACCAACTCTTGAATTAAATGATAATGGTGGATATTTTGACTTAGCTCCAACTGACCTTGGTGAAAACTGCCGTCGTGATATCGTTTTAGAGCTTGAAGAAATGGGCTTTGAAATTGAAGCATCTCACCATGAAGTTGCTCCAGGACAGCATGAAATTGATTTCAAATATGCTGGTGCATTAAGAGCTTGTGATGATATCCAAACTTTTAAATTAGTTGTTAAAACAATTGCTCGTAAGCATGGTTTACATGCAACATTCATGCCAAAGCCATTATTCGGTGTAAATGGATCTGGAATGCACTGTAACTTATCATTATTTACTAATGGAGTAAATGCATTCTATGATACTAATTCAGAATTAGAATTAAGTGAAACAGCTAGACAATTTATCGCAGGTATCATTAAGCATGCTCCAAACTTTACTGCGGTAACGAACCCAACAGTTAACTCTTATAAGCGTCTTGTACCAGGATATGAAGCACCATGTTATGTAGCTTGGTCTGCTCGTAACAGAAGTCCATTAATTCGTATCCCAGCATCTCGCGGATTAAGCACTCGTGTTGAAGTTCGAAGTGTTGACCCTGCAGCTAATCCATACTTAGCAATGGCAGTTTTACTAGCATCAGGCTTGGATGGAATTAAGAACAAACTTCAAGCTCCAGCACCGATAGATCGTAATATCTATGTAATGAATAAAGAAGAGAGATTAGAAGCTGGTATCGTTGATCTACCTGCTACACTAGCTCAAGCATTAGATAGCTTTAAAACAGATGATGTTTTAATTGATGCTCTAGGAAGACATCTATTTGAACACTTCATCGAAGCGAAGGAAATTGAGTGGGATATGTTCCGTACTCAAGTCCACCCATGGGAGCGCGATCAGTACATGTCAATGTACTAAAATAAATAAAAAGTGTAAAACCGTTATGGTTTTACACTTTTTTTGTTTTGTTTTAATAGAGGGCGTCTATGAGATGAAACGTGTGGTCGTATTGATGAGATTGTTCAATAGAAGGTGTCTATGGACAAAACATGCGTTCGTATTGATAAGAATGTCCGATAGAAGGCGTCTATTGGACAAGACATGCGTTCGTATTGATAAGAATGTCCAATAGAAGGCGTCTATTGGACAAGACATGCGTTCGTATCGATGAGAATGTCCAATAGAAGGCGTCTATAGGACAAAACATGCGTTCGTATCGATGAGAATGTCCAATAGAAGGCGTCTATTGGATAAAACGTGCGTTCGTATCAAAGAGAATGTCCAATAGAAGGCGTCTATAAGACAAAACGCGTGTTCGTATCGATGAGAATGTCCAATAGAAAGCACCCACGAGACAAAAGTATGTTCGCGACGTTGAGATTCTTCAATAAAAGACCACCTCACCAAATACTCCTAACAAAATCAGTCATGTAATCCATTAAAACTACAATTAAAAAAAGCCTCAGGATTTATCCTCAAGCTTTTTTAAAACGATTTGATGGTTGTATAGAATGTTTGTTTATGAAACTAGTAAGTTTTCTTCTTTATAAAAATATGAGTCCGCTTTTAATGTACAGTTCTATATACACCGATTACTTTTCCGAGGATTGAAACATTTCTTAAGATGATAGGCTCCAGCATTGAATTTTCCGGTTGTAGTCTAATGTGATCTTTTTCTTTAAAGAATCTTTTTACTGTTGCTTCATCTTCTTCAGTCATTGCCACCACGATATCCCCATTATTTGCAGAGGGTTGTTGTTTAACAATGACAAGATCTCCATCTAGAATACCTGCTTCAATCATACTGTCCCCCATAATCTCTAGCATGAAAACATTATCATCAGGAGAAACAAATCTCTCAGGAAGAGGGAAGTATTCTTCAATATTTTCAAAAGCAGTGATTGGTAATCCTGCAGTTACTTTTCCGATGATAGGAACATTGACAACATTATTTTTAATGACACTTCCAGCTGTATCTACATCTAATATTTCAATTGCACGAGGTTTAGTAGGGTCACGTCTAATTAATCCTTTACTTTCGAGTCTCGACAAATGACCATGCACAGTTGAACTAGATGCTAGACCAACAGCTTCACCTATCTCTCTCACTGATGGCGGATATCCCTTATCTCGGACTTCGTCTTTTATGTAGTTTAATATATCTTGTTGCCTTTTTGAAAGCTTTGTCATTATTTCTAGCACCTCGAATCTAGTTATTTTTTAAAATTATAGCATGATTTACCTATTTGTACAAACATAAGTTCGAATTTCGCTTGACACAAAACATATGTTCGGTCTATAATGAATTACATAGAGTACGAACATACATTCTAATTTATTTGGAGGTCATTATGAAATTATCATTACAAGGCTTAACATACTATATTTTATTTTTTATATTAGTGATGGGATTTACATTTGCATTAACTACAAATGCAAGTGGAGAAAATGAAATAAATTATATCTCTATTACCTTATCTGAAGGTGATTCCCTCTGGAAAGTTAACGAAGCGTTTAAGGAATACCATCAACTTGAATTTTTTGAGTTTGTAAGTTGGATTGAGAATAAAAATAAAGTAAGATCAGAATCGTTAAAACCAGGAGATCAGTTAATTCTACCAATAAAGAAAGAGCATTATTCTAAGAACCTAACCGCAATTGCCTCTGGGGAATAAGAGGAATTTAAAATGAATAAAACAGCAATCATCTATACAAGGGTTAGTACCGAAAAGGATAGTCAGGCTAGCTCACTTAAAAGACAAAAAGAAGAGTTGCTTACCTTAGCTAAAACTCTTAATCTTCAAGTTAAATACGTAATCGAGGATAAAGTAAGTGGTTATGAAATTGAGAGGGATGGTATTTTAGAATTATTATCAATCATTAGAAATGAAAGTATTGATGCCATATTGATACAAGATGAAACAAGGTTAGGAAGAGGAAATGCCAAGATTGCCATTTTTAGGTGTATATATAAAGAGAACGTGAAAATTTATACGATTAGTGATCAAGGTGAATTACAACTTGGAGAATCTGATTCAATGGTGCTTAATATCGTTGCAATTGTTGAGGAATATCAAAGAAGACTACATAATGTAAAGATAAAGCGGGGTATGAGAAAGGCTATAGAAAATGGATATCGTCCAGAGAAAAACTTACCTCTGGTTGTCGAGGGAGCAGGTCGAATTCGAAAGGAAGTACCTATATCTGAAATCGTCGCTTTAAGAGGAAAAGGATTAACTTTTTTAGAAATCTCGTCTACACTAAGAGGTTTGGGGTATGATATATCGAAAGCAACTGTTCATAGAAGATATAAGGAACATATAGAAAATGATAGTTATGAAAGTTAAAAAACTTGATATTTGAATTTTTATTTAGTACCATTAAACATATTTTAAGTCATGTTTTGAAAGGAACTAAATCATGTTATCAAATGACAAGATCGCTCGAATTAATGAACTCTCAAGGAAGTCCAAAGGTGAAGGTTTAACGGCTGCTGAAAAAGAAGAACAAACAAAATTGCGTCAAGAGTATTTAAATGTTTTTAGAAGTTCTATGACAGATACACTTCATTCAGTAAAAGTTATTGACCCTAAAGGTAATGATGTAACACCTCAGAAGCTAAGAGATAGTAAAAATAAAAGGCTTCATTAAATTAATAGAGCAATTACAAGAATATTGAAAAAGAGAAGAACAGTAAAATGTACTTCTCTTTTTTTATTTCATTTCGACAAAACTAGTGTACTATTGCACCACTATCAGACAATTAAATTGTTCATTTTCCTTTATAATTAATGATAATTTAGGAATGATAGAGGTGCTTGAATGAGAAATTATCAAATCTACTTACTTGAAGAAGAGTTTGCGACCCATTATTTTGGTAGAGAATCAATTCTATATCATTTATTTCTTGATCACGAACTATCTACTCATCATGACAAAAAAAGTATTTTAAAAATGCAAATTGACTTTATTACAAGACCCATGCCTAATCTTAAGATAAATCAGATAATAGAATCATCTTTAAAGAAATACAAATCATATGATCAAAAAGATAGTACTCATTTTTTAAAGTTTCAATTACCCGAAAGTCGAGCAAAGGCTTCCATTTCTGAAAGATGTATTTTTCTTGAAGCTGAAGGAAATATGGAAGCTGAAACGATATTCTTTGAGTTATTAAGGAAGTTTGATTCATGTTTCTTGGCAATGGATTTTGAACATAACCGATATGGTTGGTTAAATCCTATTAAGGAGAGAAAATTTGTTTAAAAGAAGGAAATTTTCTTTCTTCTATTGTATAATACAATAGGGTTTAGTACACTGTAATGTAGACAACATGAAGGAGGAAATGAGTATGTGGTTATATGTTCTAGTAGGTGTTCTGGCATTGCTTGCTGGAGTGGCACTAGGGTTTTTCATCGCTCGTAAGTACATGATGAACTATTTAAAGAAAAATCCGCCTATTAACGAGCAAATGTTAAAAGTGATGATGATGCAAATGGGAATGAAACCTTCTCAAAAGAAAATCAATCAAATGCTTAAAGCCATGAATGGGCAGATGAAATAAATGTTGGACAGGCACTCAAATTAGAGTGTCTTTTTATTTTGAAAAATTTCATAGAAAAGTCGTATAATAGAAAAAAGTCACTCAAACGTTTGAGAGACTTTTAGTTTTATGTGAGGGTATTTATTATATTGGTTTAACAAGTGATCTAGTTCTTGACTATATTTAATTGAAAGAGAAGAACTTAGGCCGTTTTTTAGAGCGATTTCTATTAATTCTGCTCTTTTTCGTTCGATAATCCACAGCATTTCATCTTTAGACAATTTAAGCTATCCTTTCCATCGGTAGGCTATTAAATAATATTATATATGAGATTGGAAATTAATTCAAAGGAAATTATCTGGTAAGTGTAGGTGTTAGATATTATAGTTAATCTATTTAGTGCGAAGATTTAGTACAATATCAACTGAGTATGCTATCATATGAATATGTGTTAATTAATAATATATAGAGAGTATTTTTATAGGAGTTGTTTTAATGGAACTGAATCTCTTTTTAGCTTTCGGAGCAGGGTTTTTGTCTTTTATTTCACCATGTTGTCTCCCTTTATATCCTGCATTTTTGTCATACATTACAGGGGTTTCTGTAGGAGAACTAAAATCAGATCAAAGGATGCTTCAAAGAAGAAGTGTTTTTCATACAATCTTTTTTCTGATTGGATTCTCTTTAATTTTTGTTGCGATAGGGTTTAGTGCTTCTTTTTTAGGTAATTTCTTTTGGGACTACAAGGATTTAATTCGTCAGTTAGGTGCGGTTTTAATCATCTTTTTTGGGTTTGTTATTGTAGGGGTGTTAAAGCCAGAATTCCTAATGAAAGAGAAAAAAATCCAATTTAGACATAGACCTTCTGGATATTTAGGTTCAAGTTTTATAGGTATGGCTTTTGCGGCGGGATGGACACCTTGTACAGGACCTATTCTTTCATCTGTTATTTTATTAGCGGCTTCTAACCCTAATTCTGCAATGCTTTATATGCTTGCTTATGTTATTGGGTTTGCTATACCATTTTTTGTATTGTCCTTTTTTATTGGTAAGTTGCAATGGATTAAGAAGCATAGTCTAAGAATAATGAAAGTTGGCGGTTATATCATGATCTTTATGGGAGTTGTGTTATTCTTTGATTGGATGACAAAGATCACGGTATATTTAACAAGTCTGTATGGTGGGTTTACGGGGTTTTAATTAATCTATATTATTTATATGAGTAAAGTAGGAATTCTGATATAATAAAAAATGGACACTTTGCGTTAATTAGTAAGTAATTGTAGGAGGTCGCATAATGTCAAGAATACTTATTGTAGATGATGCAAAATTTATGCGCATGACACTATCAACGATTTTACTTAAGGCTGATTATGAAGTTGTTGGAGAAGCAGAAAATGGGAAAGACGCAATCCAGCTTTATAAACAATTAAAACCAGATTTAGTTACTATGGATATTACAATGCCTGAAATGAATGGAATAGAAGCATTAAAAGAAATTATACTTAATGATCATGATGCAAAGGTGATCATGTGTTCAGCAATGGGACAGCAAAAAATGATTGTTGAGTCGATTGAAGCAGGGGCAAAAGATTTTATCTTAAAACCTTTTGATGAAAATAGAGTTTTAGAAGCGATTAAAAGAGTTATGAGCTAATTTAACAATAGAGATAGTGGGGATCGATTTGATAGTTGCTTCTTCAATTATTGCGGTAATGATGGGATTTTTAGTTTTAATAATAAGAATCCGTGCTAATAAAAGACCAATAAATGCAAAGAAAATACTACTTCCTCCACTGTTTATGAGTACAGGATCTTTGATGTTTTTACATCCAATGTTTCGTGTTTCTTCTGTGCAGGTAATCGAATCAATTGCAGTAGGGATCGTTTTTTCAGTCTTACTTATTAAAACTTCATCATTTGAGATCAAAAATATGGATATATACTTAAAACGCTCAAAAGCGTTTATTTATATTTTAGTTTCACTATTAATTATAAGAGTAATAGCAAAGTCAGTTTTAAGTACTTCAATTAATTATGGTGAATTAAGTGGGATGTTTTGGATTTTAGCATTTGGGATGATTGTTCCCTGGAGAGCGGCAATGTTTATGCAGTATAAGAAGATAAGGCGAGAATTAAGCAATGCTTAGTATGATTGAATTTTTCAAAAGAAGGTGGACAAAATTTTTTTGTCCACCTTCTTTTGTAGCAGGACTACAAGAATAGTTGTTTATATGGATTTATATCGATTTGTTTTTCTTTTAATTTCTTTAAAAGAAATTTATGATCACGTTTTGGTGTTGCACTTATATATCCTCTTACCAACAAATCTTGAGTAATTTTGGGAGCATTTTCTTTGATGGCAAGCTCTCCAATCTTCCCTGCGATTTTTTGCCTGGCAACATCTCTGAATAGTTCAGGAACAGGACTAACTAATTCTTCTAGTAATTGTTTTTGTTCAGTGTTCCACATGTTTTTTGATTGCTCAATATAAAACTCTTGCCAATCTAATTCTGATTTACCATCTTCTTTAGGAAACCTCTTTAGAAATTTACGGAACATAAAGAAACCACCGATAAACATCATGGTAACTAGGAACACAACCCAAAATAAAATAAACCAAAGAAACCAACCACTTAATGTCGTCAAATTATTCACCCCACAATTTAGACCAATACTATCATTATACATGATAGTACAATGATAGAAAACCAATCCTTTTGTTATCGATTTATTGAATGGATTATTCAGTAGAGTGGAGTAGATAATTAATCGTATCTTTATCAGATTTACAAGGATATGTGAATTCGTGCTTATATTCTTCAGGTCCTTTTCCGGTAATTAATAGTAGGTCATTATTTCTAGCATTTCTCCAAGCGTATTCAATTGCTAGAGTTCTGTCAGGTATAATTTTCAACCTATCCCCGATTCTTGATGCTAACATCTTCATTTCCTTGATCATCTCTTCATAAGGTTCATTATTTAAATCATCCATTGTTAGTATAATAAAATCACTATATTTTGAAGAGACAGAAAGCATTGCTTCTCTTTTTGTACGATCTCTATTGCCTCTAAATCCGAAAATATGAAATAGACGTGAAGGATGCTGTTGTTTAGCGGTTTTTAAACAATAATCTAAACCATCTGGGGTGTGTGCATAATCAACAACCACATTAGGACTCTGATCAAATTTATATGTTTCAAACCTTCCGGGTACACCAGGAAAGGTTAACATTGCTTTGTTAATATCTTTATAATTGATATGTAGCCTTCGTCCAACTGAATAAGCTCCTAATGCGTTCCATACATTATGTAATCCAGGCATTGGTGAAGAAAAGTCTACTTTTTCTCGACGATCCCGAATTAAACAATGATCCTCAGCTTGATTCCATTCAATAAGCTCGAGGTCATCATTTTCTTTATGACCAAACGTGAAGAGACTATAACCAGATTGTTGTAGTTTGTGTTTTAGAACCTCACCCCAGCGACTATATGTCCCGATAATCGCTTCTCCTCTAGGTTTTAACAGTGTAAATAATTTGCTTTTTACATCAAAGTAAGTTTCTATATCTGGGTGATAATCAAGATGATCTTGACTAAGATTGGTGAACATACCTATGTCAAATTGTATACCACTTACTCTTTCTTGATGTAAGCCATGTGAAGATACTTCCATAACTATAACTTCATCGTTACTTTCCATTATTAATTGTTGTAAAAGGAGTGGATCAGGTGTTGTTTGATTTGAAATAAACTCTCGATCATTAATAATATGCTTAACAGTACCAATTAAACTACAAGAGATACCTTGTTTTTCTAGAATATGACGGATTAGGTAAGAGGTCGTTGTTTTGCCATTTGTACCAGTTATGCCAATCATAATTGGTCGTTTCCAGGGATGTTTGTAAAATGAGCTGGCTGCTTTTGCTAGTGCAAGGCGACTGTTAGTAGTCCTATAATAGGGTATATTCAAATCAGTTAGTTCTTTTTCTCCTATAATGGCTGAAGCGCCTTGTTCAATTGCTTGAAATATGAATTTATGACCATCTATTGATGTTCCTTCAATGGCGATAAACAAATTTCCTGGTTTGATTTCACGAGAATCAAATTGTATACCGGAAAATTCATCTTCCATTAATTTTTCCAAAGATATTAGTTTCTTTGAGAGTGACTCTTCTAGCTGCATTAAAAAAACTCCTTTTATAAAAAAATTGCACATTTATCTACCCTCAATAGTATGGTTAGAATCGTTTTTCACTTAGTACAATTAGTTTGCAATCCTTTTTAAGTTTTCCCAGAGATAGTCACTTCTAGACAAAGTCAAACATAAAAGTGTATTGAGCTGTTCTAGCCTGGTAAGGATATATATTAAATAGGCATCAGGTGGTTTATAGGAGGCTTAACACATGTCATCATGGTTAATTTTTTCACTACTGGCAGCAATTTTTGCTGCAATGGTAAGTATATTTGGAAAAATTGGTTTGCAGGATATTGATGCAAATACGGCAACAGCCATTAGGGCAATCATTATGGCCATTTTTTTAGTGGGAGTAGTTGCTTTTGAAGGAAATTTGAATAAGGTGCCATCCATTCTTGCAAATAAAAAAACATTTTTATTTATTTTTTTAAGTGGAATTGCTGGGGCTTCTTCATGGTTATTTTATTTCATGGCATTAAAACTTGGACGAGTTTCACAGGTTGCACCTATAGATAAACTTAGTGTAGTCATTGCAACAGTTGTTGCTATTATCTTTCTTGGAGAAAAAATAAGTTTATTAAATGGAGTTGGTGTTGCTCTTATTGCTATAGGTGTAGTTTTAACGGCATTATAACCCTAATTTACCTGAATTAAATAGTAGCTAATTTCTAACTTTAAGATATAATTAATGTTTAACTAACAATGAGCAATAAAAAAGAAATGAGAGATTAATGTGAGTAAAAGATATAATAATGTAATGGAAGAACTTGTAGAGACATTGGTGACAGTTCAGATGCTAGGACCTGATTTTCAAGTTTTTTGTAAATGTGAGAAATGTAGAACAGATATAATTGCTTTAAGTTTAAATAGTTTACCTAATCACTATGTGACAACTGAGGAAGGTAGACAAAATGTTTTTGAACGCCTAAATACAAAAGAGAATTTAAAATGGATAAACAAGAGAATTGTCAGTGCCATCTATTTAGTTGGAAAGTATCCTAATCATGAGGATCAAGAAAAATAGGTGTTTTACTCTCAAAAGACCCACCCGCCTTTAATTTTGGCGTGTGGGTCTTTTGCTATTATAATTGAAAAGTTAGATAGACGGTACAAAAGTAGTAGAGGGAGAATACTCACCAGGTATGATGATAATTGGTCTTAAGAATTGTATATAGGATGGATGAATCGGTTCTACATTGGGAAAGTAATACCAAGTGTTTATTAGTGGATCAAATTGGGTTGAGTAATTAATGTTGGAATAATACATAAAGCTCTCTCCTATCTTGATTTAGTATTATATCATACGTAATAAGGGGATGAATTGACTGGATTAATAAGTATAAAGTATTTATGTTAGACAACAATTGCCTTTTACGTATTATAGGAATATAAAACCAGCCTGTTGGAAAACTAAATTAAAAGTAGTTCACAGGAGGTAGTATGTTGGACAGTAAGCAGCAACAATATTTTGATAAATTAACTTCAATCCAAGAAAATCTAACGAAGGAGACAGTGGAGTATTGGAAGGTGTATTCTGACTTTTCAACTTGGCAGTTTTGGTTTATTCTTATCATGTTAGTGGGCCCTTTAATTCTATTGTTTTTTACCATAGATCGTAAAATGATTTTTCGTATCGGTTTTTTTGGATTTTCAGTGCATATATTATTTGCCTATATAGAGTCATTTGGAATTAGATATGGTTTTTGGGGCTATCCGTATCAGGTTTTACCATTTCTCCCAAGCTTTTCGTTAGATGCTTCCGTTATTCCAATCGTTAGTATGTTAGTTTATCAATGGACAATTAATCATAATAAAAGCTTTTTTCTGTATTCTGTAATTACTGCTATCATATTTGGCTTTGGTTTCAAACCATTGTTAGTGAGCATCAATCTGTTTCAAAAAGATGACTGGGTTAATTATTTTCTTATTTTTTTACTTTATTTAATTTTGTTCCAATTAGCATATTTAATGACCAAGTTATTTTTAGTTCTACATAAAAAAGGTGAGAATAATCAATAAGTTTTTCACTCCTGTCCAAGCATGTTTCATTTTCTTTTCATATAATATATAGAGGTGATGATATATTATGGTGAAAATCTTTATTGATCCAGGTCATGGAGGAACTGATTCAGGCGCTGTTGGTAATGGACTCCAGGAGAAAGATCTTACGTTGCAAATAGCGATTCTTCTTAGAAATATCTTACTAAATGAATTTGAAGATGTAGAACTACAGTTAAGCAGAACATCTGATCAGACTGTTAGTTTAAATCAAAGAACCAATGCTGCTAATAATTGGAATGCAGATTATTATCTTTCGATTCATGTGAATGCGGGTGGAGGAACTGGGTTTGAAAGCTATATCTATCCTGGTGTAGGAGCACCCACAACAACCTACCGAGATCAAATCCATGATGAAATCTTAGCACAAGTTGATTTTTCAAATCGTGGGCAAAAGACCGCAAATTTTCATGTCTTGAGAGAAACAGTAATGTCAGCGTTATTAACTGAAAATGGCTTTGTTGACCGTACAGAGGATGCAGAGAAATTAAAATCCTCAAGTTTTTTAAGCCAAATAGCCAGAGGCCATGCTAATGGATTAGAAGTAGCCTTCAATTTAACAAGGAAACCCACCACTCTTTATAAAGTACAGATCGGTGCATTCAGTGAAAAGTCGAATGCTGACCAACTAGCAAATGAGGCGAAGTCTAAGGGCTTTGAAACAATTACTTTATTAAGAGATAGCTTATATAAGGTGCAAATAGGAGCATTCGCTTCAAAAGAAAATGCTGAACAATTGGAAACTAGAGCAAGAAATGAAGGGTTTGAAGTGATTGTCTACCAAGAATAGTGTGGGAAGTTGAAGGAGGGCTTATAAAGTTCTCTTTTTTTTGCATAAAAACCATAATACCGAAACGAAAGTACTACTATATTCATAGAGAATAATGAGTAGGAACTATAGAGAAATGAAAAGAGGAGATTGAATGAACGGTGCAACAGCTGTTTTTTTTATGGAGATCCAAGAAATTCAAAAGTTAAATGAAGGATTAGTCTCGAAGGCTTACTATATTGAAGATGTTCTAGATAATTTAGTACAAGTGTCGGTTCCTATTTCGTGGATTGATGGAGAATTTTATGAGGAGACAGACTTCCTAGGGATTGCTGGAGTGAATTTGAAGAAATGGGTATCTTGAATAATGACTAAAAGACAATTTCACAGTTAATAAGTTTTGGAGGGGAGTATGAAATTCTTTAAACAAGTAAGTAAATTCTTTGGCTTTTATAAGTTAAAAGAGAGAATATATAGTGAGGATAATTAAGGGGTTTCAGAAGTAGAAAGAAATTACTTAATCCGTATTAAACGGCAAAATCCATTTGGTATCTTGTCAATGTTTATGGGTGGGTATCCTTTGCATTTGGTCCGATGTATGTTGCTTTTCCCATTATAACCATTATTTTTTGCTTCTTAACTTATGGGACCTTTGATAGGGAAAAAGAAGATAATCCATGGACATTTTTTATTGGTTTTTGTTTGGGATTAATAGGATTATATATGAATGTACGAGGATTACTTCATGATTTAATTGTATAACAATACCTCATCAACGAGATGTCTTCGATAATTAATTTAAATCTTACCTCCTTTCATTTTAATTTTTCAATTGGTTATTAGTATATAATTTTTTATATTAAGAATAAATTTAGAGAAACGGCTGCCAAAGTAGGCAGCCGTTTTTCTTTATAATTCCTGCTCAACTGATGGGACATTATTATAATTGTAATTTGGGTTTTTATGGTAATATAAAATATAAAGGAGGATATAAATGAGAAAATGGTACTTATTAATCTTTTTAGTATTTTTCATAATAACTGGCTGCTCCTCTCTTGATGTTAATCATGTGGAACGAATTGATTTAACTTATTGGGAAAACCATAGTGGTGTAAAACCAGAGGATGAATTTATTGATAATGAAAATACACTTAAAATGTTTGTTGAAACAGTCAACAATGCTAAGGAGTTAGATGGACAGATTATAAAGACTGAACCTTTACTATCATTTACATTAGGTTTAAAGGATGATAAATACAAACATTATCACTTTTGGATTAATGAGCATGGTGAAGGATATATTCAAAGACTCTTACCAGATAAAAACGGCACGTTCAAAATAGATGAGAAATCAGTAGTGAAACTTCAAAATTTCTTTAAAGGAAAAGAAGATGTAAATTTACTATCCAATAAAATAGAGTTCGAGAATAATAATTAACAAAAGTGAATTCCTATCGAGATAATAGAGACATAAGTATGCTTTCAGGTTGCAACAATGAAAAGGTAAAAGAAGAGCAAAAAAAATAGATGGGAACAAATGTCACAAGAAGAGACTTAAGTTCTAATATCATTTGTACCTAAGCAAATTAATGAAGATGATTCACCTTTTCTATTATCAAACAAGCTGGTATAAACGAACATATAAAGTGGTACCTTCTTAAACCGGTAGCAATCTCTAAGGAAGGGGCGAGAAATATATTTCAGGAAAGTATTAAATTTCCGTTAACATTTTTTGCAGTATCAGTTATTTGGCAGTTAATTGTTAAACAAGAGGTTCAGTGGATTGATAATATAGGGATATCTCTTATAATGTTCTTAATTTTTTTTCTTTATAATTGGTCAAAGAAACATTTTAAGTAGAAGGGAAAAGTGATGAATAGTAAATCCTACAATGATTTATTCCCACTAAAGGTCAGCTTGTTTTATCGAATCATTACCAAAGACATTTAATTCGTAGTAGACAATAAAGCGAAATAAAAATAACCACAAAAGTGAGTGGTTATTTGTTTTTAATTGATTCTAGTAAATTCGTTACCCTCATGTGATGAAAAACAGTCATAACAATTATGATTAAGCTAAAAAATGAGGATAATATCGTGCTAAACATTAATCGTTGAACAATATTTCGATTAAACATTCGTATCATTCCTATCTATATGGGATGTATATTGGTTATTATTTATTGAATCACATGAAATATACGGAAAAGCACTAGTCGCTTTTAATTAACAGGTCAGTAAATTTCAAAATTACTATAAAAAAAGGGGTATTTATTTGAAGAAAGTTACATTGATGTGCATTTTGTTTTGTATTGTTCTTTATATATCAGCATGTAACACAGAAGAGACAATTAAAGAAGAAAAATGGGAAGATAATAGCCCGACTTTTACTAATGAATATGGTGAAATGTTTGGAAAAGAAGGGAGTATTGGAATTATTGGTTCTAAAACTATTACAGAAAATGGACAAAAGTGGATGTGGCATTTTTGGGGGACTGAAGATATTTCCTACAAAGAATGGGAAGTAAAGGCGTTAAAGCAAGGTGAAGAAGAATCAATTTACCCTATAAAAAACAAAGATGTAGAAATATCTCCTCGTGGGGATGAAATAAACGGTCATGCACGTTCTTCGGTTTTGTTTCCATCATCAGGACTATGGAAGTTAAAGGTTTATATTGATGGAGAATTTTATGATGAAATTATTGTAGATATAAATCAAGAGTAAACCATCTTATTTTAGTAACGGCTGCTCCGATTGTTGAACAATAGTTATCACCCTCTTCATCTATAGGTGCAATTTTCTTCCAACCTAAATCTAATGCCACAAGATAATGATTAGACGTTCCGTTGGTTCAATACCCATCTTCAGCAAGTTTTATTTCAAGAAGGGATTAATAGAATTAGTAAGATTATAAAGTAGATTGGAGTATATTTATGAAAAAAGTAGTTATAGCAGGAGGAACAGGCTTCATTGGTGAATATTTTCATGAAAAATTTGAGGAACTAGGATATGAGGTATCTATCATATCAAGGCAAAAACAACATATTTCTTGGGAAGATCAAATAGGGATTATTGAGGCATTAGAGGATAGTGAACTTCTTATTAATCTTGCTGGAAAATCTGTGAATTGTAGATACAATGAAGCAAATAAGAAGGAAATTATGAATTCAAGGATTAGGACCACTACAATTCTTGGAGAGTCTATACAGGCATGTAATAATCCACCTAAGATTTGGATGAATTCCAGTACGGCAACCATTTATCGACACGCAGAGGATCGTCCGATGACAGAGGAAAAGGGAGAGATTGGTTCTGGATTCTCTGTTAATGTTGCAACAAATTGGGAGAGAACATTCTTTTCCTTTGACTTACCAAAAACGAGACAAATCGCATTACGCATAGCTATTGTATTAGGTAAAAACGGCGGAGTAATCATACCTTATCGAAATTTAGTGAAATTTGGACTAGGAGGTTTTCAGGGAACGGGAAATCAAAAGTTTAGTTGGATACATGTCGAAGACTTGTTTCAAATCGTTCTCTTTTTGAAAGATAAAGAAGATTTATGTGGTGTTTTTAACTGCTCTTCACCACAACCTGTTAGTAATCGTAAATTGATGCAAGAACTAAGAAAAACTATGAATGTTCCATTCGGTATACCCTCACCCAAATGGATGTTGGAGATAGGCTCACTGCTAATTAAAACTGAAACAGAATTGGTATTAAAAAGTCGGTGGGTTCTTCCAGAACGGCTAGAACGTGAAGGTTACACGTTTACCTTTGGAACTCTTGATAAGACCTTGCAAGACATTCTGTAAATTGAGATGTTGAAGTAACAAGAAGAAGCTTATAGAAAGCTCATGGTTAATATTGTTTTCTATTAATTAAATAGGCATTCCTTAAATAAGGTCTGCTGCTTTTTTACGTCAACCAAAAGGAAATTAATGTTAAAATTTATGGGGCAGGTTACTTTTAGATCAATTGAAAAATTATGGTAATCTTATTTTAGGTCTATAACTATACAAGGTGGTAATTATATGAATAAGATATTCGTTGTTTGGATAATAATCTGTGCATTTTTAATAGGTTGTTCAAGTATTATTGAGACAGAACCAACTCCAGTCCATCCGTTATTTTCCGCTGATAAAAACAAGTATTCCTTATTGATGTTAGGTGAAACGGAAATGGAAGATTATCATAAATGGTTAGGAGAGAACGGAATAAGTAATGTTGAGACAATTCATGGTCGGACTTCATTAGAAAAAATAAATGAAGAATACAAGTTCTTAGAATTGGAGAAGTCTCCAGCATATGCTGTATTCGATACTAAGGATGTTGTGTTTAAATCGTATAGCGAGAAAGCATTGATTGAATTTTTAAGAGAGAATAATCCAAACAGGTAAACACTGCATTGTCTTATTGAAAAAACGGAAGGCAAGAGTTGAATAGTAGTAGCGGAGCCATTTTGATCATCCTTTTCGTTCCTCTCATATGAAGTTAGTTTGGTCACTTCCTATCATAAGAGAGGTTAATAGAATTGGGAATCTTTAAAATGAGTTAGAGTATTGTACTATTTTTTATTTAAATAAATTAATTTGGTTTTTTTTCTCCAATATTTGAATAGGTTCGTCTCTTTTGTAAGATTATTTTTATTTACCTTATAATCTTTTAATAGATCGTAATTCCAGTTTAATACTTTTAGAGGAGTAGAAAGGCTATTAAATAAATGCCGAATGTAATAAAATGTAGATTCATCATATTCTAACTTGGTCTCTCCTTCAGCAAAATGGCGACCAAGGAAATAGGCTGTCATATACTCATTCCAATTGGTATAGGATTGTTGAGCTTTTTGGGCAGCTTTAATCATTATTTCTAAGGCATAATCTTTATCTATGTGTCCAAGTGCTCTACCTATTCTACAAAAGTAAATACTCCATGCAATGTCAAACGCAGCTATTCCTGATGGGCGAATTTTGTAAATTCCTAAGGCTACAAAAATCATTTTGTGATAATCCAAGTGTTCCTTATTACTCTCGATATATGCTGAACGTGCGTTTAATGATAAGACAGACAAACGTCTTCTTATTTGATTAAATTCATGTTGATAACCTTCTGTTATATGCCAGTCTATCTTTTTTTTCAATTCATAGTTATTGTGAATATCCCACCTCTTCAACTCTTTTTTCAAAGAACGCCTTCTTAGCCATATGTCTCTAATTGGTGCAAATTCATGGTGGGTATAAAACGCACTGTAACCTACATAACTTTTGACACAAATTGAAGAAAGACAACGCAGATATAAATTTAGAGCATTTGTTGATTTTTGTTCTACTGGTTTGGAATTCATTTGGCTATTTCTTAACATTAGTCTTTCTACCTTAGATTGTTTTATAACCTCCCAAGTTACTGGTACAAACAGGATTGCTGTAATAATTAACGGTAATGATGTAAAGATCTCTAATAAAAAAAATAGTAATAGATAAATCCAATTTCTAGCAATAAACATTAACGTTAGCCACCAACAAAAATTTAAGATAAGGGTTTTGTGTGAAGCCGTATGAGGATCACTTCCTATTCCACCTAGTGCAGGGTAATATGATTGATCTAGATACATTCCTTCTTCCAATACAAACTCATCTAAATCCTCGAAATCCTCTAAATCATCTAAAACATCTAAAGTTAGATCAAAATAATGCCGAGCTTCTTTAACATTACCTAATTGATAATGACATTTTCCTATTAGCGAAAGTGCTTCTTCATTCTTAGATTCACTCGATAAAAGATTCTCACAATCCTTGATGACCTTTTCATATTGACCACTCCGATATTGAATTTGGGCACGAAAAATGAATGAATCGAAATCCATTGGATTATGGATAAGGGCATTTGTGAAAGAATCCTGTGCACTAATTTCGTCAGCTTGTTGGAGATGAAAAACACCATACATTCTTAACAAATCCGGATCCTCAGCATACAGTTCAAATGCTTTTTCAAAGAAGCCTTTCGCTACCTCTAAATTTCCTTCCATAAGATGATTAAGGATCTCTTCACGTAATTTGAGATATTCATCATAATTAAAATGGTCCATCTCTTTGAAAAAATAATAACTCATTTCTTTAGACCCACTGATTTGATGAAGTAAATATTCTGCAAATTCTTGATTAAATTGTTCGCTAATTAGATTTGTTTGATTACTCCAATCAAATATATTGTCAAATAGAAGCCAGACACTGTGCGGAAGATAGTGATAATTTTCAAAGAAAGAAAGTAATGAATACTGTAGGTCTGACTTTTGATTTACATCCCAAACTAATTCTGAGTTTAAAAGAGTGATCCAGTTCTCTTCTTGAATACGGGAAAAGAAGTCATTATAGAGTGTTTCTACATCTTTCATAAAGACTTGTAGCTGATGATTACCATCTCTTTTTGATTGCTGTTCAGTCATATCGTCTTGCTGTGAAATAAGAAAATGAATTTCTTCTTGTTCAGATTCAAAGGCGCTATATGTTTGAACCTGTTTTGCTTGCCAGAGTGAAGTTTCATAAGCCTCTCTAAGTCTCTGATATCCTTCAGGATCGTTCTCTGGGTGGTAGATTTTTAGTTTTTTAGCATAAGATTTCTTAATGAGAGATACATCCTTAGTAGGATCAATCCCCAGCATCCTCCAGTTTTCCATCAATAATGTGTCCACCCTTCAATCTCTTTTAGTTTAGTTTTAAACTCTAACGTGGCCTTCTTAATCTCTTTTTCATTTTGTGTGGCAAGAACACGTTCGAAGTTGTGGATAATCGATTCAACAAACATTCGTTTTTCTCCTATTGTTTCCTCATAAATGCGTTCTCCTCTTGCTAAAAGAAGTCTATTCTCTGTACGATCTCTTGGGTGGATTTTGATATCTTTTAACCTTTCAAATTGTGCCTCTATTTCTTTCTTACTCAGATTTCCTGATTTATTTTGAATAACTGTTCTTTTTCTTTCACCTGTAGAAAGGCTTGTGACTTCGACTTCAAGAATTCCATTGATATCGTATGTGTATCTTACATCTATTGCTTCTGTACCTGCTTTTGCAGGGGGAACTTTTATATTCAATTCTCCAAGTTTTACATTATTTTCCACAAGACGACTTTCGCCCTGAAAAATACTAACATTAAGCACTCTCTGATTATCACTTACAGTTATTAGTCTCTCTACTCGGCTATATGGTATCGGTGTATTGCGTTCAATAATTGGGAAGAAATATCCATCTTCTAGCTTTCCATCTCCCATATCGTTGACTACTTCCGTCCCTAAAGTAAAAGGACATACATCCGTTAACACAAAATCTTCTAATGCCTTGTTTCTTTGTTTCAATGCACCTTGAATGGCTGTTCCTAAAGCCACAGATTCATCTGGATTAATATTTGTGTAAGGCATTCTTCCAAACATTTTTACTATGGATGACTTAATAATTGGCATCTTGGTTGCACCACCAATTAGAATAACTGCATCTAAATCATTCGTTGATAAAGAAGCATCCCTGAGAGCACGTTCGATAGGATGACGTAAACGTACTGTGAGAGGATATACAATTCTCTCAAACTCAGATTTATTAAGATTTATCTTGTATGAAACTTCATTAATAACAACCTTCATTGTGCCAGTGTTTCCTATACTTAATTCATATTTACACTGTTCTGCTTGTTTATATAAGGTTGATTGTGCTTTAGGGTCAAGAGAATCTTTATCTATTTCATGCAATTTACAAAAATGTAAAACTAATAGATTCGTGAAATCTTCGCCACCAAGAAAATTGTCACCCGCTATTGATTTTACGTTCATAACCCCTTCAAAAAGTTCCATTACAGACACGTCAAAGGTTCCACCGCCCAAATCAAAAACAAGAAACTGTGTTTCCTCCTCTTTTTGATGGATGCCATAGGAGAGTGCTGCAGCAGTTGGTTCATTAATAAGCCTATCAACCACTAGGCCAGCCATTTCAGCGGCTCTCTTAGTTGCTTTTCTTTGGGTATCATTGAAATATGCAGGAACACTAATCACAGCTTCTTTCACTGTTTTACCCAAATATACCTCTGCATCTTCTTTCAGCGTCCTAATGATAAATGAAGAAAGCTCTTCAGGTAAGAAAGTATATTTTCCAAGGTTATATTTTTTTGCTGTTCCCATGTATCGCTTAAATGTGGAGGCAGTTACTAGAGGATGCGTAATTAGGCGTTCCTTAGCAATTTGTCCAACTAAGATTTCTCCATTACTATCAATGCTCACTACTGAAGGTGTAAGGTGTTCTCCTAGTATGTTTGGAATCAAAATAGCTTCTCCATCCATCCAACAGGTTGCAAGACTATTTGTTGTTCCTAAATCAATTCCTATTATTGTCATAAAAATCCCTCCATCTATTACTTGAATTTTACATTATTTCAGTTGATGTTAGAATAGTCAGTTATAGAAAAGTTTTTTTAATAGTATCTGTTTGTTTATATTTAGATAAAACGAAAACATATAGATAAAAACACCAACCAGCTAACAATGCTTTCTAATGTCATTTTTAAATCCATGTGATAAAGTAGGAGTGGATAAAATAGAGCAGAATTATTCCTATTATACTAAACTGGGTTCACCAATATTTTTCACTCAAAAGATTAATAACATCAGATATATTAAAATTAAACATGACAAATAACCTTCCCTATATTTTAATGGGAAGGTTTTAATGTATATAGGTAGATATTTTTAAAAGCTATGCCTTGGAAAGTATCTGTTTACTTGAAGAGTTATTGAGAAATTATGGTAAACTTAGTTTATAGATTATATGGTAGGGATGCAATGAAGCAAAGCAAAGACTAATTTAAATGCTTATTATCGTTTGCTTTTTGGAAGGCTGTTAGAGTTTTACTCAGACGACAAAACTAACACCAGTTCATCCGTTATTTTGCCATAAAAAAGTTAGTTTAGGTGCATTTTTAATATGATAAATAAACGAAGTAATCAATATGTGGCACAGGAGAGAGTCATTTGAACAATAAAAGATTAATTTCAATATAGTCTAATTTTAATATTAATTTTGGCGGGTTTGTTTGTATATCAAGAAGTCACGGATGAAACTTATAAAGGAATGTCAATTATCCCTGAACAACACGAGGATATTCCTGTTTTTAGTGGGTTAGAACCACTAGAGTTAATTACATAATGGAAGGTGATCATTTGACAGATATATATGATTACTATATGAGCGAACTTCCTAAACAGGGATGGCAATTAAAATATAATGATTCTGACCTTAATGATACTGATTTACATAATGATTGGTCTGGATTCGATTCTGGATGGAGAAAAGAGGGAATTGACGGTGTATTATCACTTGCAGCCTACTATAATAAGTCCGAAGAGCAGACTGAGGTAAAGTTTGATAAGTTTCCAATTTTTATGAGTTCATCGTGGATAGAGGATATCCCAGAGGAGATTTGTATTTATAAGGAAGATTCAGATGGTGAATGTTTAGAAGTAAGAGATAAATCTAGAATTAGTGAGATTGTAGGATTTATCAATAATGAAGCATACGATTATAAAGAAGATATACTCCCCAGAAGCGAAACAAGTTTAATTGATTTTGGCAGTATAAAGGTCAAGGTTCTTTATGAAGATGAGAAGACAGTTTACTTTCAATCTAAAAAAGGAGTTAAAGAATCTAAACCAGATCCTGGTTTTTTAGAATTATTGAAAATAAATTAAAGCATAGTAGTGGAACTCCATAACGCTAGTTAACATTATATAGTTTTGACTCACTCTTCAGTTATGGATAATTTAAAACAGAATCCAATTTATATGTAGTGTTATTGATATGTAATGGGGGAGACATATGAGTATCGTTCAGATTTTATTTTTATTATTATTATGGGGTTTACCAATTTTCATTTTTTTTAATATGTATTTAAAACAAGATAAACAAGAACAAGAGGAGTTTATAAAAGGGTTAAAAAGTCCATCGTTTTTATTTGTTGATGGGTCTAGAGTTATAGGTATGGGATTATTCTTTTCAGGCATGATTACTTCAATAATGTTAATCCAACATATAGGAGCATTTATGTTGTTTTTTGGTTGGTTTGCTGGAGGTATTGAAATTTGGGGAAGTAGTGTTAAGAGAGGTATTATTGTATTATCATTTGGAGTTATTGGAGCAGCCACTTATTATTATATTACCGTATTTCATTTTAAGAGTATTTGGAAAAAGGATAATTAATAGTTTTAAAAAAAAGGAATTAATATATTTGGGGGTTTTTTATGAAAAGATTGATGATAATTGGTCAAATGTTATTATTGGTGATTGCATTTATAGGGTGTTCTCCTACCCAAGATAACCATTTGAAGTATGATGTTCTTATCATACAAGGAGATGAAAATATTAGTGGGAAATTTGGAGAATTTGGTAGTAGTGAGTATCCAATCCATCAGATTGAATATATTACTAACTTGGAGCTAGCAAAAGAAAAGTATCCAAAATATGAGATTAAAAAAGTCCCAGCCGTCTTTATCTTTGAAACTGCCGGTGGAGAAATGAAAAAGTTGAAATTAGAAACATATGATGTTGATCAAGCTATTGAATTCCTAAAAGAATCTAAAAAATAATTACTTAATTAAAGTCAATGTAAGCGAATGTTTAAGCTCAAGAGTTTTTTCAGGCTCATTTGTTATTGAACTAACGAGCAGGATAGTTCAACAAGAAGATAAGCAGCTAGTAATTAAAGTAGGGGGTTTCAAGTGTTGTTAAATCATTCTACATATAAGACCATTATTAAAAATATGAAAGAAACGTGGGATATTCCCACTCCGATTTGGTATCCCTTATATGAAACTAAAAGAAGTGACGTTATATCTTTTTACCTAATTGACGAGCCGAAAGTAATTAAGGAATTTCTTGTAGTTATTAAAAGAATCCTAGTAAGCTATGAAGTAGATCATATCTACAAATTAGGTGAACAGGAACTTGGATTTGTTCTAGAAATACTCAGCCCTTCTGAACTTATTTTTACAAAACAACATTTTATTGAGGATAGCTTTTGGTGTGATAACTCACTAAAGTGGATTATTTATACATGTCATGATGGATATATAACAATCGGTGGTTCTCAATTTATTTGTGAACTGAAAGGAACATGGACTAACTGGGAAGTTTATAAATCCTTTTAAAGACTTAATTGCACTAAAGGAGAAGTTTAATTTAAGAACGAAATGTTATTATAAAGGTAAATATAAATTGAGGTGCAAGGTAATGAACACTATTTTAGAGGACTTTTTAGAGTTAAAAGAAATTTTGAATTCCTTTAATGGTCTTGAAAAAGAATATAATTGGCTGCTAACCGATTTAGACTGGTCTTATCCTGATAACTACCTCGATTACTTTATGGATTATCGTATTTATGACGATAGTAGTCACTGTCGCAATAATTATTTAATAACAGGAGAAAACCTTAACAAACTTGCAAATATGAAAGAAGTTTATTTTATCTGGGGAGTATTTTCTGCAATAGAAAAAAATGAAATTGTTGATTTGGATACTATT
>NZ_FNJU01000018.1 GCF_900104555.1 Litchfieldia salsa | reverse complement strand
TTTGTTACTTAATTTAAAACGTTGACGTTTGTTTATTGTGTTCAGTTTTCAAAGAACTTAATTGGAGCGGGTGATGAGAATCGAACTCACGACATCAGCTTGGAAGGCTGAGGTTTTACCATTAAACTACACCCGCATTATTTTGTTATATAGATGGTCGGGAAGACAGGATTCGAACCTGCGACCCCTTGGTCCCAAACCAAGTGCTCTACCAAGCTGAGCTACTTCCCGCAAATTCATATGGCGCGCCCGAAAGGAGTCGAACCCATAACCTTCTGATCCGTAGTCAGACGCTCTATCCAATTGAGCTACGGGCGCATTACTTAAATTAGCGACTTTCCTATAATACCATCGCAGAACTAATAGGTCAATACTTTTTTTGAAATACATTTTTGGTGCGGTCGAGAAGACTCGAACTTCCACGGGATCAACTCCCACTAGGCCCTCAACCTAGCGCGTCTGCCATTCCGCCACGACCGCGAACAAAGTGCGGGTGAAGGGACTCGAACCCCCACGTCAATGACACTAGATCCTAAGTCTAGCGCGTCTGCCAATTCCGCCACACCCGCATGATAATTAGTAAATCTGTTTGATAAAAATGGTGAGCCATGAAGGACTCGAACCTTCGACCCTCTGATTAAAAGTCAGATGCTCTACCAACTGAGCTAATGGCTCGTAAAATGGCTGGGCTAGCTGGATTTGAACCAACGCATGACGGAGTCAAAGTCCGTTGCCTTACCGCTTGGCTATAGCCCATTGAGTTAGCTTCACGAATTACTTCTTCGATTAAGCTACATGAATTCACTTCACAAGAGGATATTTTGGGATATTTCAGAAGGAAATATCACGAAATATCGTCGACATAACTTTGTACTAATTAAACCTTAATTTCCTTTAAAAAGGTGAACTAAGATATTAAAAAGACACTAACGATAACTTTATTCCTCATTAACTTTGAAACTCTGTTAAAACAACAGAAATCAATATTACCCTTTTCTCCACATTATATCAAGTGGAAGTTAATGGATAGATGGCGGTCCCGACCGGGATCGAACCGGCGATCTCCTGCGTGACAGGCAGGCATGTTAACCGCTACACCACGGGACCAAACGTTTGGTTGCGGGGACAGGATTTGAACCTGCGACCTTCGGGTTATGAGCCCGACGAGCTACCAGACTGCTCCACCCCGCGATAATAGAAACCACAATACAATAATGACGGTAATGGTGGAGGATGACGGGATCGAACCGCCGACCCCCTGCTTGTAAGGCAGGTGCTCTCCCAGCTGAGCTAATCCTCCATTATAGAAGAGAAATGGGAGGTGAGCTATTGTTACTCACTTCCCATTAGTATGACCCGTACGGGATTCGAACCCGTGTTACCGCCGTGAAAGGGCGGTGTCTTAACCGCTTGACCAACGGGCCATATAAAGAATGGCGGAGAAGGAGGGATTTGAACCCTCGCGCCGCTCGCGCGACCTACACCCTTAGCAGGGGCGCCTCTTCAGCCACTTGAGTACTTCCCCGTATGGCTCCACAGGTAGGACTCGAACCTACGACCGATCGGTTAACAGCCGATAGCTCTACCACTGAGCTACTGTGGAATAAAGTTGTCTTATTTACGACTCTTCTAATTATAAAAACAGCTCATTGTCTTGTCAAGACTCTTTACTAATTTTATAATCAATACCGTTTTGACGACGGCTTATATACTTTATCACACGATATATAATAGAGTCAACCTATTCTTGTAATTGAACTAATTTTCCAGAGCATTTCCCACATACAAATCTAGCTGTATCTACTTTTCTTTTCCTAATATAGCGTTGACGACACTTATTACACTCGTAAAGATATTGGGTTGTTACTCTTCTTTTCATCACTGAATCCAAAGGTTTACAAAAACGTGGAGCATCTACACTTTTTAATAACTGACGAAAATCTTGATCACGATGCTTATAACCTTTTCCTTCAAGGTGCAGGTGATAATGACAAAGTTCATGTTTTATAATCCCAATAAGTTCTTGTTCTCCACGTTCCAAATAATATTTAGGGTTTAATTCAATATCATGACTTTTAAGAAGATACCTTCCACCTGTCGTTTGTAATCGGCTATTAAATCTTGCTTGGTGCTTAAAAGGCTTCCCAAAAATATCAGAAGATATTGTTTCTACTAGTTCTTGTAATCTTTTTTCATTCACAAAAATACCCCCAGACTTAGGACAAATACAGCTAAATTCTATTTCATCCAACACATACTATTCATTAAAACAATTCACATACTCCTAAATAAGGCAGAATGATTCCTTACTCATAGGTAAAAATTAATATGAACAGGACATCCCAGTTTTGCATACACTACATACTACACATACCCATTTTATCAAAAAAGGAGGTATGATATATGCCATCATGGCTAAAGAACCAGATGCAACGTGCATATTATGAAAAAAATAGGTACCAAATTAAAGTACTTAATCAATGCTGGTACTTTTATAGAAAGAAACACTGCTCATAAAAAGCAGTGTTTTTCTTTAATCATTAAGACTGATCCGGCGTAAGCATCGTTAATGCTACTCTGCCTTTTCTAGCATCGACATCTTCAATCCAAACCTTAACAACATCCCCTACTGAAACAACTTCAAGAGGGTGCTTAACAAAACCTTTCTTCAACTTCGAAATGTGTACAAGACCATCCTGTTTCACACCGATATCAACAAAGGCTCCGAAATCAACTACATTTCGGACGGTTCCTTCTAGTTCCATCCCCTTTTGTAGATCTTCAAGCTTCAAGATATCTTTCTTAAGCAAAGGCTTTGGTAGTTCATCTCTTGGGTCACGAGCAGGACTAATTAAAGCATCAGTTATGTCCTTTAGTGTAATTTCACCCATGCTTAATTCAGTTGCTGTTTCTTCAATTGATAATGCCGCTAGAGCTTCTTTGAGTTTTTCACTCCCAAGATCCTGTGTTGTTGCACCTAGTTTTTTCAGTAGGCTCTTCACTTCAGTATAGCTTTCAGGATGAATACCTGTACGATCTAACGGCTCGTCTCCATCTACAATACGCAAAAACCCAATACATTGTTCATACGTCTTAGCACCTAATCGCGGGATCTTCTTTAATTCTTTACGGTTTTTAAATTTACCCATTTCTTCTCTTTGCTTCACAATATTATTTGCAACAGCTTTTGATAAACCCGCTACATATTGAAGAAGTGAAGGAGATGCCGTGTTTACATTTACCCCGACTTTATTTACAACTGTTTCTACAACAAATGTCAGGGAATCATTTAATTTCTTTTGGGATACATCATGTTGATATTGACCAACACCAACGGATTTCGGGTCTATTTTAACTAATTCAGCCAGTGGATCTTGGAGACGCCTTGAGATTGATACGGCACTTCTTTCCTCAACCTGGAAATCCGGAAACTCTTCTCTTGCAATTTCTGAGGCCGAGTAAACACTTGCACCAGCTTCATTCACAATAAGATAGAAGATACCTCTGTCGAGTTCCTTTAGAATTTCAGCAACAAATTGCTCAGATTCTCTTGAAGCTGTCCCATTACCGATTGCGACCATTTCAACATTGTATTCTTTTATGATATTTACAAATTTTTCTCTTGCCTCAACCTTTTTATTAACTGGTGGATGTGGATAAATTACTTCTATTTTCAGAACCTTCCCAGTCTCGTCAACAACAGCTAACTTACAACCTGTTCTATAAGCTGGATCAAGACCTAATACAATCTTGCCTTTTAGTGGTGGTTGCAATAGTAGATTACGTAGGTTTTCAGAGAAGATATGTATCGCACGATCTTCGGCCTTTTCAGTTAGTTCCTTACGAATCTCACGTTCAATCGAAGGTTCAATTAATCTTTTATAACTATCTTCGAGCGCTTCGATAATATAAGGCACTACTGGTGAATGATCATTTTTAATGATTTTTCTTCGGAGATAGTTCGTGATCCTATCCTGAGGGGTTAGTATAGATACACGTAATACCTCCTCTTTCTCTCCGCGGTTTAACGCAAGAATACGGTGTGGAACAATTTTATGTATGGGTTCTTTGTAATCATAGTACATTTCAAATACTTGCTTTTCATCCTTATCTTGGTCCTTTACCGTCGTTTCAATATTCCCTTTAGAGAAGGTTTCTTGTCTAATATATTGACGAAATGAGGGTTCATCAGCAATCCATTCAGCTACAATATCCTTTGCCCCTTGTATTGCTTCCTCAATCGAAAGCACTTCCTTTTCTTCAGAAAGAAACGAAGCAGCATATTCTTCTATATTTACATTTTTAGGGAATGTGTAAAACCATTCAGCAAGTGGTTCTAACTCTTTTTCTTTAGCAACTGTTGCTTTTGTTCTTCTTTTTTGTTTATAAGGGCGGTAAAGATCTTCAACTTGTTGAAGTTTTGTTGCTTTAAGAATGTCTTTATTAAGATCATCAGTTAATTTACCCTGTTCGGAAATTAATCGAATTACTTCTTCTTTTCGCGCCTCTAGGTTTTGCATATATTGCCATTTATCTTGTATGTCTTTAATTTGCACCTCATCCAAGGAGCCAGTTACTTCTTTACGATATCTCGCAATAAATGGTACTGTATTACCTTCATCTAGTAATGAAATAACATTAAGAACTTGTTTTCTATCAATGGTTAAGTCTGAAGCAATTGTTTTAATAAGTCTTTCATTCTTCTCTAATGTTTCAACCAATCTCTTTTCCTCCTACAACTATCAACTTACACACTATCCTTTTATTTTAACAAATGCTTCCTTATATTTGTAGCTTAGCCATCATTTTATACCAATTACGATAAGAATCCTGCAATAAAAGTAAAATCATCTGTTCTTAAATGTTCATTTTGACGCACCCTTACCACAAGTTCATCTAGACTCATAGAAGTTCTTAATAAGGATTTAATAGATCGAGGTTCAACCCCATCGGAATGAAAAAGGAATTTAGAATTTGGGACATAGGAGTATCGTTGAGTATTAAATCGTTGGGGTTTACCCGACAAATAACCCATCACTGGGAGAGGATATATTAGTTTATCGGATGGGTAAAATAGATAAAAGTTCAAATTGCCTACACAGCTATAAACAAATTCTCTACTTTTATAGTAAACCTTTATAATTGCAACAGCTGCTCCTCTTGTTGATTTCAGGGCTTTATTACACTTCTCCATTAATGTTTGTACATCTTCATCATGAGACTGCTCTATCTCCCTTATGACCGCTGAAGAAGCCATATAAGCAGCTTCCCCACTCCCTAAACCATCAGACAGCACACAAAGAAAATAGTCCTTTGTATCAATCCAAAAATAGCGATCACCACAAATAACCTGGCTTTTCTTTGGGACTTGGTAGCCATATATATCAATTTTTTTATCAGATTGATTCGATAAGGTCATTTTCCAACTCCGAACTAGACTTTGATTGCTTGTCTAAGTTTATCTAATGCTTTCCGTTGTAATCTTGATACATGCATTTGAGAAATACCTAGCAATTCCCCTGTATCCTTTTGACTTAAATTTTCTAAGTAGGTTAAGTGTATAATTTTCTGCTCGCGTTCATCAAGCACATGCAAACCATCCTCAATGATTAACTGTTCACTAACCATTTTATATCCTTCATCATTCTCACCGATAATATCGTGCAAAGTCATTGTTCCACCTTCAGAGTCTGCATCTATTGAATGGTCTACTGATAGGGCATTATAACCCCTCCCCATCTCCATGGCTTCTAATACTTCTTCTTCTGATAGGTCTAAATATGCAGCTATCTCTTCTATTTTCGGTGATCTCTGAAGGTCAATTGTTAGCTCATCAACTGTTCGCTTAATTTTTGGGCCCATTTCTTTTATACGACGAGGGACATGAACACTCCATGTCTTATCACGCAAAAACCTCTTAATCTCCCCTACAACAGTCGGTACTGCAAAAGACTCAAAACTCTTACCAAAGGAGGAATCAAACCTTCGGATTGCACCTAGTAATCCGAGCATCCCAACTTGGACAATGTCTTCGTGATAATCTTTTCCCCTCGAATATTTTCTTGCAAGTGATTCAACAAGTTTTGTGTATTTCTCGACTAACTCTTGTTCTGCATCCCGGTCATTTAGTTCTTGAAATCTATTAACTAATTCACATGTCTCTATATTAGTTTGTGCCAAAGCTTGAGATGGTTTTGGCATCGCTCTCCACCTTCTCTCTATATCTATACTTTGTCATAAATACTGTTACCCCATACTTATGGTGTACTTTAACTTCATCCATTAAGGTGTCGATTAAATATAGCCCTAGGCCGCCTTCAGGAAGCTTTTCAATGGATTGATCAACTGAATGTGGTCCTATTTCTTCTTTCATTTGCTCAAAATTAAAACTTTTCCCATTATCAGCAATCATCACCTCAAGTCTGTCATCATATAAACCGTAACCAACCGTAATTTCTCCACCTTCATTCTTGTGATAGGCATGTTGCACAGCATTTGTACAAGCTTCACTTGTAGCAATCTTTAAATCTTCTATCGCTTCATAGGAAAATCCCATCCTACTTGCTATTCCAGACAGCGTTAACCGTACTACACCCACATATTCGGCTTTTGCTGGTACCTTCATCTCTACATAATCGAATGATTGATTCATGTTAATTCACCTTCTAACTTACGTTCTATCGTCATAATTTCTGATAAACCGGTAATTGAAAATAAACGCTCAAGTCGTTCAGACAGCCCGACTAGCTTGAATTCACCATGATTTTTTTGGACATTTTTGAAAATCCCAATAAATACCCCTAAGCCTGTACTATCTAAGTAGGAAACTCCCCTTAGGTCTACAATCATGTTAACCTTTTCCATTTCAGATATTGGCAGAAGTTGCTCTTTCAGCTCAGGAGCAGTATATACATCTATTTCGCCTCTTATTGTTACATATTTACTATCATTAAGATCTCTAACGTCTATAAGGATGTTCATACCTTTCACCTCTTATTAGATTTATTATTTACTTACTAATACCCTAAATGATTATCTATTAAACACATCTTTTTAAAATAATAAATGTGAAATCATCTCTTAATTCAAAATTTTGTAGTTTTTCAAGTTCACGATATACATTTTCAACAATTTCTTGCGCCGGAAGATGGTTATATTTTTTAATATAAGAAGTAATTTCTTCTCTTTCGATGAACTCATCATTAACTCGGCATTCAGTTACTCCATCTGAAAGGAGGATAATCATATCCCCTATATTTAATTTGAGTTCGAAATGTCGATATTTTGTATAAGGGTTCACACCTAAAACTAATCCTTTTGTCTTCATATCGAAGAATTCATCTTGTTCTTTATTATAGATAAAGCCCGGTTCATGGCCTGCAGAACTATATGTAAATACATGGTCATCTGTTCTATACAAACCATAAAGCATTGTAATAAACATGCCCATATCAACATTCTGTTCGACCACTCTATTAAGATTTTCTAAAACCCCACTAGGACTTATTCTATAATCCGGAAGGCTATCCATCGCATATTTAATCATAGACATACAAAGAGCAGCCGGAATCCCTTTCCCAATAACATCAGCAATAGCAACACTAATACTGCTTTTGTCATCTGAGACAAAATGAAAATAATCTCCATTCATTTGTTTAGAGGGTACACTAATAGCTCCAATATCTAAACATCCAACAGATGGTATCGTTGTTTCAAGTAAGGATTGCTGAACTGAAGCTGCAATTTCAATTTCTGATTTAAGTTCCTGTTGTTGAAACCTTAAGCTTTGGTGTTCTTGATAGGCTAAACCATATCCAATCATAACCTCTATTAAAAAATCAAATGAATCGATAACCTCCTTTGGTAAATTCGGAAAAATTTCTTTAACGGTATTTCGATGAAGACTAATCATTTCTTCAGGTGGAACCAAATGTTCAATCGACTTACGGCTAAACTTTTGTCCTAAATATAATGCTTTTTCATCTTTTTCATTCAAGTAATTCTTAAGAATTTGGTTATACCTTTTTTCCATGCCATCCCGAAATTCCAATGTAAGCTACCTCCTTATCGAAGCCATTTGACTGTAGTAATTGTTGTCCCCTGTCCAGGGTTTGATTCAATTTCGAACTCATCCATTAATCGCTTAACACCAGGCAATCCTGCCCCTAATCCACCAGATGTTGAAAATCCATCCTGCATTACTTGTCTAATATCAGTGATTCCAGGTCCACTATCACTGCATTTTATTTGCAATCCAACTTTTCCTGCGTGCGTATATCTTTGAATACAGATTTCTCCATTGCCTGCATATAAATAAATGTTTCTTGCTAATTCTGATATAGCGGTAGTGATTCTAGCTTGATCCACTGTGCTAAATCCAAGATCTTTAGCAGCTATACGGCCTTGTTGCCTTGCAGCAACAATGTCCCATTCTGTTGTTATCCTCACACAGGGCTGCTGGATTCCCATGGATTTTCCCCCAATTCGATTTGCAGATTTTTTATCCCTTTCTCTAAATCAAGGGCGGTAATCACGTTTTCCATATGAACCCCTAATTCAACAAGAGTAATAGCAACTGCAGGTTGGATACCCGTAATAACAACCTTAGCTCCCATCAGATTAGCCATTTTGATGACATCACCTAATACCTTAGCAATAAAGGAATCAATAAAATCAATTGATGTTAAATCGATCAAAACTCCATTTGCGCCAGTTTCATGTAGTTTATTCAGCAAATCCTCTTGAAATTCTAGTGCAGTTTGATCATCCAGCTCCCACTGAATAGATATAATTAAATATTGATAAAGCTTTAGAATAGGAATTCTCAATCTAACCCCTCCACACCAAGTCTCACCATTTTACGATTGGTCATTTCTAAGGCCGTTTCAATTCCTCTTTTCAAAGTACTTTTCGTAATAAATTGATTTAAATCAATCCCAAGATTAACAATTGTCTGAGCAATTTCCGGTCGAATTCCAACAAGTAAGCATTTCGCTCCTACAAGCCTTACTGCCTCAGCTGCCTGAATAATGTGATGGGCAACCATCGTATCAACCACAGGTACACCTGTAATATCGATTAACACGACTTCTGAACGATGCTTTACCACTCCCTGCAAAAGATTCTCCATAATTTGTCTAGCTCTTTCAGTATCGATCGTTCCTATTAATGGCATAATTGTAATATCTTCAAAAATAGGAATAAGTGGGGCTGATAGCTCCTGCAGTGCAACCTTCTGCAGAGAAACTGTTTGTTCCCAATTCCCAGAGTACAGAGAAATCATTTCACTAATAATAGGGTCAATCCACTGGTCCACTTCATTAAGCACAAGTAAATAATCATTTTCAGCTACCTTTTCATTAAAAGCTTTTTTTAAGAGCACACTTCTGAATGCTTGTAAGCCTTCTATTACATAGGTTAATGGCCATCCTAAACGAATGATTCTGCTAGAAAAATCTGTTAGCTTAGACGAGAAACCATCTTTGTCTTTGTTTAAATTAGACATGATGATTTCAATGAATTCCTTACTTGTGGAAACGAACATGTTATCATCAGGACCTGCTGATAATTGCTTTTGTTCTCCAACTACCTTTATTTCGTTAATCCATTGTTCGACAATAGTTGTTTTGTTTTGATCTAGAAAATGTAAAATATAATTATTCATGGTTTCCCCCTTATTCTTCCCAAGACTGACCTATCATCTCCTATTATTTCATCCATAGACAGCTTATTCAACAATATTGCCTTATTTAATACTTCTGTATAAATTGTCGAATTCCTCCCTTTGTTCAATTATTGTAAAATAATTGCTATATTTTTGTAACAAAAATAGGACTGGATATCCAGTCCTTCTATACTCTCCTAGCAACAAGTGTGTATGTTTTCGGCAAGCCTATATCATGAACCTTATGATTTGGTTCCTCCTCAAGCACATCTACATAGATCCCCTTTTTCGCAAAGGTTGTAATGACCTCACCAATATTCCACTGTCTTTGATACACCTTTGCTAAATCCTTCTTTTCCTCCTCAGTCAGATGCTTTGAAAAGGCAACATCCAACGTGACAAGAGATGGATCAAAGTAATTCCCGTCTACCTTATGTTTTTTCCCACTAGAAGTAATCAACTTAGTTGAAATCGGATGAAATTCATGAAGAATAAAGACTCCATTAGGCTCCAATAATTCACTCACAATAGACGCTAATGAAGGGAGATCAATAAAATAATGGAGAACCCCTAATTCCATTAACACAATATCAAATGTTGCAAGGCTATGCTTGTTTAATGACATCACGTCTGAGAGTATATAATTAATAGAAACACCCGCGTGTCCTGAAACTTCTTCAGCAAACCTTTGGTTCTCCATCGAGAAGTCCACAATCGTGACCTCCCCACCAAGTAAGGCTATTGCAGTTCCTTTCACTCCATTGGAGCCTAAAAGGTGAATAACTTTTTTTGATGATAGATCTCCAAGATACTTTCTGAAAGGATGTAATCGCCAATCTGGATTTTCTTTTATTTTCTTAGCTGTTTCTTCTGGTGAGCCGAAACGATTTAGAAGAGCTTGATAGTTATTTTGATTCCAAGCTTGTTCATTAATTGAATTCAAATCACGTTGTTTTTCTTGAAGATATGTCTCAATCTCTCCTACATAAGAAGGATTAACTTCATAAAGATATGAATACAGCGACCTACACCATACCTCTATATTTCCAACACTTACTTTTATTCGATATGGATCTGTCTTTATTGTTGTATTAAAAGAGCAATGAATCTTTATGTCATAACCACTGTCTACAAACATAAACATCGCTTGTAACTGATCCCGCTTAATATCAGATGGGGTGTATGAGTCGAACAAGTTGTATGCAGTATCTAATAAATCCCATTGAATAAGAATGTTTACTTGTTGATGTTGTTTAGCGTTTACCTGAACCCCTTGAATTCTTAATGCAGTTTGATCTATGTATTGGTATGGTATATTTGCTTTCTCTAGGAAGATCCCATATTTCTCAATTAGTTGATTGAAGCTTTTTTGATCCAATTCTTTATTCCTCCATTTTGATTTTCAATTAGTTTTTCCCAAATATAATAAAAGAAGCTACCAAAGTGGCAGCTTCATCATATATTGAATAAAATAATACCTAAAAATCGATGAGTCCCAAACTGATTTGTAAGGCTTCATCCACTCTGTCCATCATCTCTTCGTCAAGATGGGTAATTTTGTCGGTTAGACGTTGCTTATCAATTGTTCGAATTTGCTCTAGAAGAATAACTGAGTCTCGCTCAAAGCCATATTTTTCTGCATCAATTTCTACATGGGTTGGCAATTTAGCCTTTTGGATTTGCGCCGTTATTGCTGCAACAATGACTGTGGGACTAAACCGATTCCCAATATCGTTTTGGATGACAAGAACTGGACGAACGCCGCCTTGCTCTGAACCAACAACAGGGGAGAGGTCAGCAAAATACACGTCGCCACGTTTAACAATCAATTGATTACCCCCCGCTAACTAAGCGTTCTACGGTGTGATCTGCCTCAGATTCAGCTAAAAAAGCCTCTGATGCGATGTTTAGATTAATCTTAGCCATTTCCATATAACCACGTCTCATAGACTCACGAATATGACGCTTCTTTCTCTCACGAAGGTACATTTTTGTCGCTTGATAAATTAGTTCATTTCGATTCCCGTTCTCTTGCTTAACTAGTCCGTCTAATTCACTGATTAAGTTTTGTGGTAAACGAATCAATATTTCAGTTGTTGCGCTGGATTCAGACACAAACATACACCTCCACCATAACTACACACCATAATTATTCTATTCCACCTTTAATAATACCATTAAAATAAGGAGATGCAAAGCGAATTACTTTATTTCCTCACTATTATCGACATCTTCACTTACGTTTTATGCATAAACAAGAAAAGCACAAGGCGCCCGTTTATCGGCGACAGGCATAAGACAGGCCGGCTTGAAGGTTTGCTTTTTAACCTTCACGGCGGATTGGCTTATGACCCCGAGCCGATGGCACCTGGAGCTAGACACCAAAACTAAGTTCGAATTTTTATACTTTCTTACCTTTTAAGAAAAGCGCAAGCGCCTTGTTCAGCCCCGAAAAGTGCTGGAGGACCCTGACTAGGAAGCTCGCTTCCGCCAGAAGGGTCTGAAGCAATCGAGGGGCTAGGCGCTGGAGCTAGACACAAAAACTACGTTTAAAAGCTTTATACTTTCTTAAACAAGCAAATAGCAACTAACTTCACAATAACTACAACCTTTAAATCCTTCATAAAGCAGAAGATGTTTCCTACAATAGGATTGTGTTTCTCACTTCAATTATACTCTGTTTTTCCAAAAAAATACGAGGTACTCGAAAATTAATTGTACAGGGAATCTCATAGTTGATGGTTTCAAGTCTTTTAGCAACTTCATCTATCCCTATTGTTTGATTACCTTGAGTCCCAATAAGGGTGACACGACTCCCTACAGGAAGTTGATGTGGAAGTCTCACAACGAATTGGTCCATACACACTCTACCAATAATTTCACAACGATTCCCTTCAACTAAAACCTCTGCACCTTGGTGTTTTCTAATCCATCCATCTGCATATCCGATTGGAACCGTTCCGACCCACTCTTCTTCATTTGCAGTATAAGTTGCCCCATAACTTACCTTTTCTCCTTCTGTGAGTTTTTTGACATGGACGAGCTTACTATGAAGCGAGAAAGCCTCTTTTAACTCATATGGTAATAAGCCTTTCATCTCTGTAGAAGGAGTTAATCCATACATGGCAATTCCGAGCCTAACTGCATTAAAAGTCTTTTCAGGAAATCGAAGCCCTGTTGCACTGTTACCAGTATGAATTAACTTAGGCTGATATGGTAACAAGGATAGAAATTGATTAAACCTTTCAAATTGTGCATGAAAGTAAGAAAGATCTAGCTCATCTGCAGTCGCAAAATGAGTAAAGATTCCTTCTAGATGAAACATAGGAGACTCATCTATTACTTTAATAACCTCTAGCATTTCCCCTTCATCTTTTATCCCTAACCGTCCCATACCAGTATCTAACTTCAGGTGAAACGATACGGTTTTATCCTTATCAAGCCTTTCTTTTGCTTGGATGATCCACTCTAAATTAAACACCGTTAAGGTAACATTGTTTTCAGCAGCAACATTAACATCCTCTGAACGAGACGCACCTAAAACAATGATCGGTGCTTGTATTCCATGCCTACGCAAAGAAAGTGCTTCATCTAAGAAAGCAACCGCTAAATAACTCGCCCCTGCATTTAGTGCCGTTCTAGCAACCTGAACATCACCATGACCATATCCATTTGCTTTAACAACCGCAATGACGATTTGCTCTTTGGAAAGATGTGAAATCATTGATTTAACGTTTTCCTCAATACAATCTAAATCAACCTCAACCCACGTATCACGGTAAAAAGAAGTACATTCCACAACCAACACATCCTTGTTCCCCTTATAATATATGTTAGATTATTATCCCTATACTAGGCATTGTCAATGAAATATACGTTATAAGGCGAAAAAAAGAAAGTGACCTATTAAAGGCCACTTTTCATTCTATTACTTATTTTACTGCTTGCCCTTGTACTGAACGAGCTACCATTAATAACTCTTCTTGTGATAAGTCCTCAGATGCAAGCATGAAGTCTACACCATCATATGACCATGATACTGACTGATCTGATAATGCACCCATTGTAAATCCAAGATCAACTGGCTCACCACTTACTGAAGTTGTTGTACCAACCTCGGATACTTGAGCTCTTTCTTGAATTAACGTGAATGACTTCTCACCACCGAATGTCATCACAATTCTTTTACCATTTTCAGTCGTGATTTCTTTTTCTTCAACAAGCTTTACGCCCTGCACTTCTTCTTGTGGATACATGACAGCCATTGGCTCAGCATCAACACTTCCCATTACCGGTACTTCTAATCGTGCACCAGACATGTTTTTATCTACATTGAACGCATTTTCATCAAATTCAGGATTAAATTCTGTCTTTGAGAATTCAACAACTAGTAACGGATTACGATCTGGATCCATCACCTTTACCATTAACGGTGTTAGATCTTTTTTATCAAAGATGATTTCTTGAGTCGGAAGCATCTTATTGTTTTTATAATTCGTTTTTGTTTCAAATACATACGTTTCCTTATCAGCGGTAAATTTCGCCTCAGGATCCTCGACTATATCCTTTACTAGAGATTCATACAAGTAAGCTTGACTACTATTTTGCGGCCACTCACTTTGGAATCTGAAGCTCTTGTTAAGTGCAGGTGTTAACACAAATACACCATCATCATTGCGTAAGATCATTTGACTTTGATCTTTTTGAGCATTCTTTAGGTTAACTCGGTAATAATCTGGTGTTTTATGCCAAATCTCAACCTCATATACCTGTGACTCATTCCCTGTTTGTAATGTCATTTTTGCATTTGCTTTGTAACCAGTAAGACTTTCCACTTTTTCGTCTAGTGCTTTAACGACATCCTCCTGAGACTTTTGCCCACATCCCGCAAGTGCTAGGATTGCAATTATTGCAAATACTGTCATCAATAAATTCTTCTTCATTCCTTCAACCCCTTTGCCTCATTTCGACGAAATGAAGAGCTAAGGTGTATTAAATGATGAATGGTTCATTTAAAGGTGTTATAGCAACCTTGATTTGACCCCCGTATTTTTTGAATGCACATTATAAAGCTTAACGTGCAATCTTATAATGGTACCTTTTATCAACCATTCATCATCATCTACACCTTGTCTCCCCTTCTGCAATAAAATATATGAGGCAAAGTTGAGTAATATGCAGACTAGCTTGACAAGCTTTCAATAATTACTTGTGCTACTGCATAATCTTTACTATGAGAAATGGATAAATGAACAGTTTCTAGCCCTTTATTTTTAATGCACGGCTTCCCTTTTTCATCCGAAAAAACTTCGATATCAACAAAGCTCAAACCCTTGCCAATACCGGTCCCTACTGCTTTTGAATAAGCTTCTTTCGCAGCAAATCGCCCAGCTAAAAACTCAATTTTCCGATGTCCAGTATATTGTTCAAATTGAATGATTTCTTTTTCTGTAAGAATTCGATTTATAAATTTTTTTTGTCTTTCAACAATTTTTTTTATTCTATGTAATTCAACTATATCAATCCCGATACCAACAATCATCTTTACAAGCCTTCCTTCTATTATAAAAATTTCTTACATATAATGTACAAACATTCTCGTAATGGATGGTTACTCTTAAGTATGCTACCATTCAGTAGAGAGAAGATTAACCACAAGAATGCATAAAGGAGTTTTTCTATGTTTACACGAACCGAAAGTTTTAAAGAATTCTTAAGATTTTATCCTATTATATCAATCATCATTGTGATTCACATCTTTCTCTGGATCCTTTTGGCTCTTCCATTCCTAGGAGGAGGTGCCCTTCTTAATCAAATGGTAGGTTACAATGTACTTATTACAGAAGGTGAATATTGGCGCCTTATTACACCAATCTTTGTACATGCCAGTTTCACACATATGTTATTTAATTCATTTTCACTCGTTCTATTTGGTCCAGGTTTAGAACGAATGCTTGGAAAAACTAAATTTATCTTGATTTATCTCAGCACTGGAGTCATGGCAAATATTGCGACTTACATCTTACAACACGAGCAATTTAGACATGTAGGTTCATCAGGAGCCATTTTCGGACTCTTCGGTCTCTATTTATATATGGTATTGAAAAGAAAAGATTTAATTAACTATGCGAACTCTCAGCTAATCATCACAATCCTTGTAATCGGCCTTGTAATGACCTTCCTAAATACAAATATAAATATTATTGGCCACTTATTCGGATTAATTGCTGGGTTCCTTTTAGCACCAATCATATTGGGTAAACGGCGTAGATATTTATAATTTAATAATACAAAAAAGAGAAAGGTCGTTGTAAAACGATTCTTTCTCTTTTTCTTTGGCTCTTTTCAAATTGATTGTTGCTTTGGAAGCCGCAGGCTGAATACACTCCGCGTCCGGCGGGGTGACCAGTGAGCCTCCTCGTCGCTAACGCTCCTGTGGGGTCTCACTTTGGCCACTGGTCCCGCAGGAGTCTACGTGTATTCATCCTGCTTGTAACTACCGTTTCAATGATTTATGTTTAAAACAACAAACTATGTGTGAACAGCCTTTTCTTTTGAACCATTATTTTTTAGAATACCAGGTAAAGACAGACTGAGTATCTGATTCTGAAAGATCTACTACTTTAAAGCTCTTGCCAGTAACACTGGACTTTATCGATGCTTGAAGAGTAGCAACTGAATTTCTTCCTTGGAATAGAGATTGATGTTGCTGTAAAGACTGAATTCTCTTCTTTTTCAAGATAACCGTTACCCGACTGAACAACCGATATCTCAATCCTAAATGTTGTTCCTGTCCTCCTAGTCCTATACCAACATCACGGTATCTAATGTATCCTAGCAACAACGCAAGTGGCAGAATTAGCAGACTCCAATAACCCCAAGGCTGGAAAAAAATCATAATTGGGAAGATAAATAGGATCGCCGGCAGAATTGCCCTTAAGACATATCGGATTAGAGAACCTCTTGGGGCCGGAATAAATTTAATTTCTTCGTTATAGTCTGGAATGAATTGTTCGATTCTATTTGCTAAGTCGCTCTTTTTAATGAGAGGAAAAAGAATGGTCGAAAACCCTTCCCCTTTATCTTCGATCGACCCTCCTGCATTTTCAAGATAGACGGTTGCATATCCCAGAAACTGCCTAAACGGATTTTCTACAATTCTTACCCCTTGAATCTTTTTTAGTGGGATTGTAAGCTTACGTTTTTCAAATAACCCTTGAGTAACGACTAGCTCTTGCTCTAATTTTTCCACAGAGAAATTGGCAAATCTAAAAACGATGATCAACATTCCAATTAACCAAGCCAAAACAAGAAAAATAAAGAGTAAAAGGATAAAGTAAATGACCATATTCAACTGAACAAAATCATTTAACCCCTCAAACACCCTATCATAAGGAATCAGTTCATCAACTTGAGTAAAAATAGCAATTAATCCAGATAAAACAATTCCAATCCCACCAGAGGTTGTTGCTGAGATAAGCAATTCTTTCTGACTCATTTTATAAACAACAGTTGATCCCTTTTCCTCTATTGACTCTTGATTTTGATTTTTCGAGGAGATCTTAATAAGGCTCTGAAGTTTTTCTGCTTCTTCTTCAGTAATAGCTGTCAACACAGCCTCAGGCTCTAAACCACCACCAGCCGTTTGAACCTGTACTTTGACTACTTTAAACAACCTTTGGATAACTCCTGATGTCACATCAATGGTTTGTACACGTTCAATCGGTATATATCGTTTTTTTCGAACAAACACTCCATATTCAATCCGAAATTCCCCTTCTTCAATCCGGTAAGTAAACCGATACCAATGTAGAAATCCAGAGATTAGCAGACCTAAGAAAAGGAGGATCAATCCTATCACTTGCAATAAATCGACAAGAGGACTTACATCTCTCCCACCGATAAAAATAAAAAAAAGGAGTGGAATAATGAGTTCTCGAATTCGATGAATAAAAGTGATGACGGCAGCTATTGGATGCATCCTCTTTGGACTATACATCATCATCTACCCTTGCTAACTTTGAAATAAAATCTCTTAACTGATCTGCTTCATCAAGATCGAGAGCAGGAATTTCATGAACAGTCGCTGCCGTTGATATTGTAACTGATGCCAAATGATACGCGCGTAAAATAGGACCTTGTTTAGTGTCAACATGCTGGACCCGCATCATCGGGATAATTGTCCTTGTCATCACAAACACACCATGCTGAATCTCAATTTCATGCTCAAATACTTCATATCTCCATCTTTTCCATCTTACACTCGGGATGATAAAAACAGTTAGAGTAGTTTCTATCACCGACAACACTAACACCACTAGTGAAATCCATATTGGCCACTGATAAATAGAAGACATTACAAATAATGCTATAACGGTTAACCACCCAATACCCGAAGTTAGTGCCGCGGATATACGCCAAACCGGAAGAGCTCGTTTACTAATTCTCTTACGAGGTGCTTCCCTCATACAATAACCCCATTTCTTTATCTACCTCACAATGTTTTATTTGTAGTATAAACGATGATGTCAAAACATAAAAGAATGGGGGTCTTACAACCAATCCACTTATTATCGAATTATAAAACTTGCTTCATCAATTATTTCAATCTCTGGATATTTTTTTAAGTCATCCATTAACTTAAATAAAGCATTATCCTTTTCCTTCGCCTCAATCATGCAATCAATTTCATTTACACTACCTTTTATGGTTGATAAAAAATCCATGAACATTGATGGATCAATATAATCTGCATGAGCTCTGAATTCCTTTTCATTCCGGGGGCTTGAGATGTGCATCTTTAATGGTAGTTTAGAATCCTTCCATGTCCCTAATACTCTCTCCCACTCAACTTCCCAGTCCTGATTTTCATGGTAGGCTAAGTGATGATGATAATCGAATACAATTGGCACGGATAACTTCTCACATAAGTACAAAGCATCCTGAAGGTTGAAGGTCGTATCATCATTCTCTAACATGATCAATCTCTGTATCTCGACCGGAATATCCCCCCAGTTACTAATGAACTGTTCAAGTGACTGCTCTTTATCATCATAAGCCCCACCAATATGTATAACACAACGATGTTCTCGGTCGATTCCCATCCCTTTTAATAACGCTTCATGAATCCTTAAGGTTTTAAGTGACTGCCTAAGAATTTCTTTATCATTTGTTGTAAACACAACAAAGTGATCTGGATGAAATCCTATTCTCATGGGATGTTTTTGTAGAAAGTCACGAATTTCATTTAAAGGCTCTATTAATGGGCGCATAAATTTCCAATCCGCAACCTCTTCATGTCCAGCAAGAGGAATTAACCTCGAACTAAGCCTGAAAAATTGAATGTTGTGTGCGACATTATACTTCAATAATCTCAAACAATTTGTTATATTACTTTTTGCAATTCGTTCAAGTTTTGCAATAGCGGCCTCTCTGTCCTTAATTTTTTTAAATTGTGCTAATGTCATTGTTTGAGAGGGAGAACTATTTTTTAAATTCATACTCATTGCTACATATCCTAATTTCACAATTGTCACCAGAGCCACCCCATTTTCAACAAATCTAAACTTATTATGCCCTGGTCCTTGTGCATTAACTAATATTTATCTTCATTTCAGGCTCTGACTGGCTATTCATAAGTGATTCATCTAGCATTGATGTACAATTGGGACATCTGTATGCCTCTGCAGGAATGGTTGTAAAGCAGGCAGGACAAGACTTTGAGGAAAATGAAGTTGGCGAACTTCGTAGCTTATTAATTTGGCGGATAGTAATAAAAGTTGCAAAAGCTACAATTCCGAAATGAAAAACAGAATTAATAAAAAGGCCATAATTAATAGTAGCAGCTCCTGCCTCCTTTGCTGCCGATAGTGATGAATAAGGTCGATTCGATAAGTTAATATACAAATTTGAAAAGTCGACCCTACCAAGGAGAAGACCAATAGGTGGCATAATGATATCAGAAACTAATGAATCAACAATCTTACCGAACGCTGTTCCAATAATTACCCCAATCCCCATGTCGATTACATTTCCTCTTATCGCAAATTCTTTAAATTCTTGAACAACTTTCATTAATAGAAAACCTCCTTTATAGAGCCTATGAAGGAGGTGGATGTGTATATGCTCTTAAAAGTCCAAAACAAAAAAACAGTGTATTAACACTGTTTTTTGTTTTAAAGGCATCGCCTTATTTTTATGCTTCAGTTTTGCGGAAATTTCTGCGTTTTCCTCCGCCAGTTGATGGTCTATTTCTACTACTGCTACTACCACCTTGACCACCGGCACCTTGACCAGAACGAGATTTACTTTGTTGCTGACCACCTTTGTAACGGTTTCTTCCACCATCTCGGTTTCCTCCGCCACGGTTTCCATCAGAACGCTCTCTTCTGCTACGCATTGGAGCTTCCTCAGTCAATTTAATTGGCGTTTCATCCGGTTCTTTCGTCATCATCTTAATTGCTGCCGCAACAACTGATACTGAATCATGCTCTTCTAACAATTCTTCAGCTGCACGCTTATAATAAGAGATATTTTCGTTAGCAATTGTATTTGTAAGCTTCTCGATTGTCATTTTTTGTTGACCCTCAAGTGCCTCATCAAGTGTTGGAGGTGTCAAACGCTCCATTTTACTATTTGTTGTTCTTTCAACATTCTTGAGTTGACCCATTTCTCTTGGTGTTACAAAAGTCATAGCCATACCATGTTTACCAGCACGACCTGTACGTCCTATACGGTGAACATAGCTTTCTGGATCTTGTGGAATGTCAAAGTTATATACATGTGTTACACCAGAGATATCTAAACCACGTGCCGCAACATCTGTCGCAACAAGGACTTCGATCGATCCTTCTTTAAACTTACGAAGAACAGAAATACGTTTCGCCTGACTTAAGTCACCGTGAATCCCTTCAGCAGCATATCCTCTTAATGTAAGTGCTTCTGATAATTCATCAACACGACGCTTTGTACGTCCGAAAATAATCGCCAAATCAGGAGATTGGCTATCTAATAAACGAGTTAAATAGTCGAATTTTTTCTTTTCTTGAGCTTCAACGTAATATTGTTTGATATTTGGTGTTGTCATTTCTTTTGTCTTAACCTTAACAACTTGAGGATCCTTCATAAATCGCTCTGCTATGCGTTGAATAGGACCTGGCATTGTTGCTGAGAAAAGTAAAGTTTGACGCTCTTCAGGAATACCTTTTAAGATTGCTTCGATATCTTCGATGAATCCCATATTTAGCATTTCATCCGCTTCATCTAATACAACTGTGTGTACATTCTGAAGACGTAATGTTTTACGATTAATATGGTCAATAATTCGCCCTGGCGTTCCAACAATAATGTGTGGACCTTTTTTCAATGAACGAATTTGACGACTAATGTCTTGTCCACCATAAATTGGTAGGATGCTTACACGATTGAATTGACCAATTTTATTTAATTCTTCAGCTACTTGAATTGCTAATTCTCTAGTAGGTGCTACAACAATTCCTTGCACATTGTTGTCTTTAATATCAATTTTTTGAATTAATGGAATACCGAATGCAGCAGTTTTTCCTGTACCTGTTTGTGCTTGACCGATTACGTCCTTACCATCTATTGCAATAGGAATCGTTTGAGACTGAATTGGTGTTGCTTCCTCAAATCCCATTTTGCTAATAGATTTCATTAATAATTCGCCTATACCTAATTCTGAAAATGTTGCCAAATTTTTTCAAACTCCTTTTTATTAACATATATTACAATGAGAAAATGACTTGTCAGACGATAAACTTATAGTTACTTGACTAACGCCCCGTTAGGTCAATTATATGTTTCACTTCGGTCACTTCACTGTAAGGAAACTATATGTAATTTCAATCACCTAACAAGATGACAAAAAGATACGTACGTTCTATATAAAACACCTTACACCTCTGTACCAATTGCGAAATCACCTATTTAATCTTAAATATAGGCGATTGCCAGTTCCTAATAAGAGCAACTTCTCTTTTTACTCTTAAAAAAAGGACATTTTCCGAAAATTTCGGATATCATGCCCAAGGTTCACGTCCAAAAAGTTAAATATGAGGGTTATGAGTTTTTTTACAAAAACTCCCTCTTTTAACACTGTAACTGTTATCTTACCACTTTGGATAAGCAATTGCAAACTTGGTCAATTAAATATTCAAGATTAATTATATTATCAACCAATTAAAAATTAATTATGTAAAAAAATTTCAACTTCAGAAAATAACTTTTCTTGATCTTCTCCATGACAAACATGGTGCTTTGAATGAGGTAAAAGACATAACCTTTTTTCATCAGAAGCTATTTTTTGGTATAGATAATATGCGCTCTTAATAGGAACAATGCCATCGCATTCACCTTGTACTATTAAGGTTGGGATTTGTATTTCCTTTATCTTAGGTCTCACCTGACGGACAAGTCGCCTAAATTCCATCGTGGCTGTTATTGGGGTTTGTTCAATTTTCTTTTTATAACGTTGATAAAGCTCATTTTCCTGAATACTACCCTTAACAGCATCGACCAACATACTTCTAACATCGACAAGCAACTGCTTAGGATTTACGTAATACACAGCAGCACTTAACAAGATTAATTTTTTTATTGGGTAAATAGAGGCTAAATGACCAGCAATAATTCCTCCCATCGAAAAACCAATCACATATACCTCATCACATCTTTCAAACAATTTCTTTAGTTCTTCTTCTGCAGACTCAACCCAATCATTATATGTTAATCCTTTCAAACTTAAGGTCTCACCATGTCCAGGTAAGGTAGGAGAGACGATCATCCAATCCGTCTTCTTTCGAAGATATTCAGTTAATGGCTCTACCTCATATGGTGAGCCTGTAAACCCATGAATACATAAACACCCAATCATATGATCACCCTTACATTAGAATTTTAAATAGAAACACTCCAAAAACTTGGAGTGTTTCTCTATTCATCATCTTCTTAAAGCCCTTCAACGACCTCTTCCAACTTCATTCCGCGAGATCCTTTTACTAAAACGAGATCATTCTCCCCGACTAATTGTTTTAAGTGGTTGATGAGATTCTCTTTATCCTGGTACGGAAAGACCTTTCCTTCTTCAAACGTTTCCTTTGCTCCTAATGAGATATGTGAAGCAAGTTCTCCATATGTAAAAACATAATCAATCTCATCAGATTGAATAATTTTTCCTATCTCATAATGGAAACTTCGCTCATTTTCTCCCAACTCCAACATGTCACCTAGCACGACAATTTTCTGTCTAAAGCCCTTCATATCTTGGAGTAGTTCAATCGCTGCTTTCATTGAGGTCGGACTTGCATTATAAGCATCATTAATAATACTTACCCCATTCTGCCCCTTAACTAACTCTGTTCTCATACCCGTAATCTTGAGCTTCTTTAGCCCATCAGCAATCTTGGTACTCGGTACATTCAAGTATTCTGCAATAGCAATAGCGGCCAATGCATTATTAACATTATGCTTCCCTAATACAGGGATAAAATAGGCCGGCTGCTCTTTTTCGTTCACCTGGAAATAGGTTCCTTCGTTCTCTTGCTGCAATGAAGAAGAATAGTAATCACAACTGGTCGATTGGCCAAAGGTAATTTTACGGTAAGGCATCTTTTCTACTCTTGAATTCAACAATGGCTCCTCCCCATGATAGATAAGGGGACCATCTTGATTTAAACCTCTCGTTATTTCCAATTTCGCATCAGAAATTGCCTCTCTTGAACCTAGATCAAGTAAATGAGATTCTCCGATATTTGTAATGATGGCAGCATCTGGTTCAGCAATTGTTGATAAAAGCTCAATTTCACCTTTTCCACTCATACCCATTTCTAACACTGCAATTTCAGTATCCTTTTCTAGTCTTAAAATTGTGAGAGGCAACCCAATATGATTATTTAAATTCCCTTCAGTCTTCTGGACTTTGTATTTAGTAGAAAGAACAGCTTGAACCATGTCTTTAGTTGTCGTTTTCCCATTGCTCCCTGTGATTCCCACTACTTTCACCGCGAGACTACCTAGATAGCTTTTGGATAAAGTCTGTAATGCAATTAAGGTGTCTTTAACATAAATAAGAGGGATCGTTTGAGGTGGGTTAGGCTGGTCCTCCTGCCAAAATGAAGCGACAGCCCCATTTTTAATTGCTGTTTCAACAAATTCATGTCCGTTAAACTTTTCACCGATGATAGGAATAAATAAATTCCCTTCACGTACTGTTCTTGTATCAATTGAAACACCTGTTATTTCAACTTCATTGAATTGCTCTAGACATGACCCATCTACCATTTTCTTCACTTCAATTAATATTCTATTGATCAAACCATCCACTCCCTTTATAAGGTTTAAAAAAAGGTAAAGAAGGTCGACCCAGCTTGAGTCAACCTCTTCTATTTCTATTAAAAAGTGTACTTAATTTTTTGTTTTTCTTGATGTCTTTCAATCGCTAAATTGACAAGTGTCTCAATTAATTGTGGATAAGACACTCCCGCTTCCTGCCACAATAACGGAAACATACTAAACGGTGTAAATCCTGGCATTGTATTTACTTCATTCATAATGACTTCACTATTTTGAGTCAAGAAGAAATCTGCTCTAACTAAACCTGAGCAATCTAACGCCTTGAAGGCCTTTATCGCTTCCGCTTTTATCCGGTCACTTTCCTCTTCAGTGATCTCAGCAGGAATGACAAGTCCTGTGTTACCATCTTCATACTTAGCTTTATAATCATAGAAGTCTGTTTTCGGGATAATTTCACCAACGACTGAACATGTCGGTTCATCATTACCCAATACCCCAACCTCAACTTCTCTACCGATAATTCCCTCTTCAACGATTATTTTACGATCATAAGTAAATGCTTCTTTAAATGCAGCATCTAAACTCTGACGGTCGTGACACTTACTGATTCCTACACTTGAACCCAAATTAGCTGGCTTTACAAAACAAGGGTAACCAAGTTCAGATTCCACCTTCTCATAAGCCAGTTCTGAAGCTTTTTCCCACTCACTTCTAATATAAGAAACATAACGCGCTTGCATGATTCCTGCTTGAGCAAAAATGTTTTTCATGACAACTTTATCCATTCCAGCAGCAGAAGCAAGAACCCCATTCCCTACATACGGTATGTTCATAAGTTCTAATAACCCTTGAACCGTCCCGTCTTCACCATTAGGTCCATGAAGTAGCGGAAAAATCACATCAATACGGTCATTTTTTTGTTCACTTGATTCTGTTGGAAAAAGTTCATGATTAAGAGCAACTGGTGAAACAATATCTCCATTTTCTTTTAACTTTAATGTTTCTACCTCTTCAACAGGAGCAAGTAATTGATTTCCCCGCTTCCACTCTCCGTTTTCCGATATATATATAGGATGTATTTCGAATTTTGATAAGTCTAACGCCTTAATAACAGCTCTTGCAGTTTGTAACGAAACTTTATGTTCAGCGGATTTACCACCGTATAATAAACCTAATTTAATTTTCATCTTGTTCCCCCTAACACTTCTCATCGTTTTTTTATTTTACCATTAACAAAGCTTATTTTAATAGAATGTTTTTATACATTTTCTTGACTCGACTGTTTATATTATATGTAAAGTTAGCTTAAATGGGCATGGCTAATTGATTTTTACTCATTTGATAAAAATTCTCCAGTTACTAACCCTTACTTTACTTTCTCACCCACGCATCCGTTTCATAACCTCTTACTTGCCAATATCCTAAATGAGGCTGTGATGTCACTTCTATCCGAACGAGCCATTTCACAGATTTATAAGCATACATTTGTGGAACAATTAATCGTACCGGTCCACCTAACTCTGCTGGTATTAATTTTCCATCCATAATCACAGCGACCATCACATCATCCATACTCGCTTGATTAAGGCTAAGTGCATCGGTGTATATTCCATCACCAGAATAAAATTTTACATACTTTGCATTCTTTTGTATACCAGCTCGTTTAAGAATTTCCCTTAGGGGTATACCTTCATAGGTTATATTCTTGACCGACCACCCTGTCACACAATGAAAATCATTTACTTGAACTTCACGAGTAAGCTTTACAAACTCCTCCCAGTTATATAGATGAGGAGAATCTACTAATCCATCAATCTGGAGATACCAATTTCTTTCTGTATAGTGGGGAATGTCAGTTACAGTGTAAGCACGAAAGTTCCCCTTTAAACCTCCCCCAATCGGTGGATTAGATTTCGGAGAGACGACTGGAGATGGGTTCATTTTATTTTCCATTGGCGTTTCTAGTATTTCATTATATGACATACCACCAACACCAAATAACTTTTTCATCCAACTATATACATAAGGCCCAATTATCACGACTAGAAGAGTGCTACATATATACTTAAAGAAATTTCTTCTACTGATTTTTGGTGAAACATCTTTTTCTACATTGCTTTCTCTATTTTTACGCTTCACATCCACCATAAATGAAGCTCTTGAGATAATATGATATAGAATTACAGGGATACTAAACCATGTTATATAATCATGAAGATCTAAAGCTGTTTGGGAATATACAGCTGGTAAACTCCTTTCAAACACTAGTACCGTTCCACTAATAGCCCAAGACAAAATAAACAACAGAGTTAGAACGAGATTGTATTTTTTCACCCGATTATTCCCAATCTTTTTCCAATGAGTTCTTGTAAATGGAAGATAACCTATCAAGATCAAAATCATAAGTGAACCTATTACAATATGCGCATTTTTTATACTTACACGATAGTCTGCGGTCACACCTCGAAATTCAGGAATGAATAATGCAAAGCCGGTTATAAAAAGAAGAAGAAGGATCCAAGCATTATAACTATGTAATTGCTTTAATTTCTCCCACATAAATGCACTCCTTGAGGTAGAATATGAAATTCAACGCACCTTATAGAGATAAACCTATCGCGCGCTTCTTTCATTTACTTTTTATTCCCTTCTCTATTTCGAGTTCTAGGAGTGACCATACCCTCCCACTCATATAACCCACCCTTCAAGTGAGAAATAGTGGCTGTTTTTTCGTTCCTTCTTATTAAACGAGCTGCATTTTTACTTCTGACCCCTGTTTGGCAATAGAGTATTAGCTCCTTATCTTTTAATAACTGATCATTTTTCTTTTTTAGTTTAGACACTGGTATATTAATAGCACCAGGCAAATGTTTGGATTTGTATTCATAAGGTTGTCTGACATCAATTAATATCACTTCTTTAGGATTTTTCAATTTCTCCCTTATCTCTTTTTCACTCAAATGATTTAATCCTTTGACAGGTTTAAATCGATCAAAAATGATATAAAATAGAACGATTACTAACGAAATATTTATAATGGTTTGCAACAGCAAACACCTCACTTCATTTATTTGTCACACAAGTATCACTTTTGAATTATTTCCCGACAAATATTCAGACAATTTCCCAACTGAGGCTAAGTAGAAAATCAAATTTCAATGATATTTATAAAATAATTGAAACTCCAAGTCAGCTAGTATAATGTAATAGGGGACAACTAAAACGATCTAATCCTCGCACCCTCTATTGTATAATATTTTAACTATAAGAACATTAGGGATTACAAATTAACTTATAAAAAACACTTTAATCGTACTACGTAAATAATTGAGGTGGCATTGTTTGTTTAATAGAAACTATATTGTACTTATTTCAAGGGGGCTTTTGCTTACTTACTTTATTATTTTAGTATATTGGATGTTTCTGGGGTTTTCCAGATCACAAGCAGATGAATATTCATATAATCTTATCCCCTTTTCCACAATAAAAAATTACTTTCAATACTTTTCTCATTACCCTTTATTAACTTGGTCCATAAACATTATCGGTAACGTAACTGTTTTTGTACCCTTCGGTATTTTGATTCCTTTATCATCTAAACGCAATATGAAATTAGTTACATTTATTTTTGTTTTTTTGCTCGGAATTACCACACTCGAAATCATGCAATTTATCACTAGAGTAGGAAGCTTTGATGTAGACGATATTATTTTAAATACAACCGGGGCACTTATTGGGTTTATTTTGTTAAAAGGATTTTATAAGGGAAAATGAAGAACAACTAAGAGAAGTACAAGAGACTTGGCATTCCCCTTGAAAACTTACTTCCTAACAGAGTCTAATGAGGACTTGGCGTATAGGTGGTGCTAATGGACAAAGGCATGCAGAAACCATGATTTTTTGTCTAATAGAGGGGTCCTATCGGACAAAACCATTGCTCAGACCGTGAGTTTTGTCTATTAGAGGGCTTCTATCGGACAAAACCCATTGCTTGGATCATGATTTTGTCTAATAGAGGGGTCCTATCGGACAAAACCATTGCTCAGACCATGAGTTTTGTCTATTAGAGGGCTTCTATCGGACAAAACCCATTGCTTGGATCATGATTTTGTCTAATAGAGGGGTCCTATCGGACAAAACCATTGCTCAGACCATGAGTTTTGTCTATTAGAAGTCTTCTATCGGACAAAACCATTGCTCAGACCATGAGTTTTGTTTATTAGAAATCTTCTATCGGACAAAATCATTGCGCGAACCACGAGCTTTGTCTAATAGGGGTTCCTATCGGACAAAGGCATTGCTTCAATCATGACCCTTTGTCTTTTTAAGGCACTACCTATAATTATTAAAAGCACACAAAGCACATTGTTCAGCCCCTCGGTAAGAAGAAACCAAAACAAATGCGAAAAGAGCCCTATTCTAGGACTCTTTTTTGGGACTACTTTTGTTATTCACAGTATTTGTGATAGGAATGCTTTGGTTCTCTCATGCTGGGGATTATCAAATAGTTCCTCAGGTGTTCCTACCTCAATAATTTCACCAAAATCAAACAGAATGATTCGATCTGCCACTTGTCTTGCAAAGCCCATCTCATGTGTAACAACTAGCATCGTCATACCTGCCTCAGCAAGAGTCTTCATTACATCCAACACTTCTTTAACCATCTCAGGGTCAAGCGCTGAAGTAGGTTCATCAAATAACATGATTCTTGGTTGCATCGCTAATGCCCTTGCAATCGCAACACGTTGTTGCTGTCCACCAGATAGCTGTCCTGGATACTTATTCGCTTGTTCTGGGATCCCTACTCGTTCTAACAATTCTTTCGCGATTTTCTCCGCTTTGTTCTTTTTCCATTTCCTTACCCAAATTGGCGCTAGTGAAATATTCTTTAATATGGTCATATGAGGAAATAAATTAAATGATTGAAAAACCATTCCTGTTTCTTTACGTATTTCCTCGATATTCTTAATATCATCCGTAAGTTCTATTCCATCTATAGTAATTGTCCCTTGTTGGAATTCTTCAAGTGCATTGAGGGTACGAATGAAGGTTGATTTACCAGATCCAGAAGGTCCTAGGATAACCACTACCTCTCCTTGCTTAACGGTCACATCCACATTTTTCAATACATGATGATCACCGAACCATTTATTAAGCCCCTTTACTGTAACAATATCTTCTCTCTCTTCAAGCGGAGTTGTTAATTTTTCAACTGCAAATAAACTATCCATACATACATCTCCTTCCCTTATCGTTTTCCGAGTCCTAATGAAACCTCTAGTCGCTTACTTACATGTGACATTAAGTAACAGAAGATAAAATAGATAAGTGCAATAAATACTAGCACTTCCATCTGTTTCCCTAGGAATCCAGGGTTTGCAATTAATTTTTTACCCATTCCCAATAAATCTGTTAAACCTACAATCGCAACAAGTGATGTATCCTTAAAGATCGAAATGAATTGTCCAACCATTGCCGGTATAACGGCTCTTAGTGCCTGCGGGAGAATGATTAATCCCATCAACTTCGGTTGACTTAGACCTAAAGCTTGCGCTGCCTCAAACTGACCACGCGGAAGAGATTGTAAGCCTCCTCTAATATTTTCTGCTAAGTATGCTGCACTAAATAATGTAAAGCCAGTCATTGCTCTTATCACATTGTCTATATTGATTCCGTCACCTAAGAAGAGTGGAAGCATTAGCTGCATAACAAATAAAACAGTAATTAATGGTATACCACGAATGAACTCAATGTATATGATACAAAACCACTTCACTACTGGCAGTTTACTTCTACGTCCTAACGCGAGTAAAACCCCGATTGGGAAGGAACAAACAATAGATACACTTGCAATTAATAACGTTAATAAGAATCCACCCCATAGTCCCGTTCTTACAGGCGGAAAAACACCAAGCCCATTTAAAATCGTCACAACAATTGGAATAAATAATACCCATAATACTAGAATACTAACTTTCGCTTTTGGAAGCTTTTTACCTAGAAAGTAGGTTGTTAGTATCAATACAATATTCATTCCTAGTAATAATCTTGTATTCATAGTAACAAAAGGAACCATTGCCATTATGAGCATTAACATTCCAATTACAATAGCTACATGTCCAACTGAACCTTTCCAGATTCCCCATGAAAAACCCAGCAATACCGAGAGTAGGGTTAACCCTGCCCATATACGCCACATTTCTTCCATTGGAAACTGTCCTACCATAAGTAATCGGAAATTAACCGAAATAACAGTCCAGTCAGCACTAACAATAAAACCAACTGTTTGATTGATAATAGATCCAGCTATAACCGCAGCAACGATCGTTAAGATTGAATTAATCCAACTACTAAATAAATTTTCCTTCATCCAACCACCAACTCCAAGTGATGTTCTAGGTGGTTTCATTGCAACAGTTTTATTATTTTCACTTACCTCAAGCTGTTCCAATATGACTCACCTACCTTTCAACCAGCTGGAATTTTTTGTTGAAGAAATTCATAAATAAAGAGGTTACTATACTAAATGTTAAATAGACTATAATCATAATGACTACACCCTCAACCGCTCTCCCTGTCTGGTTCATGGTTGTATAACTTACACTCACGATATCCTGATATCCTACCGCAATGGCCAAGCTTGAATTTTTAATTAAGTTCAAATACTGACTCGTCAATGGCGGAATAATGATTCGTATTGCTTGAGGAAATATAACTAATCTTAACGCCGTTGAATTCTTAAAACCCAACGCCTTAGCAGCTTCTACTTGACCTTTAGGAACCCCCATAATCCCGGCACGTACAATCTCCGCAATAAAAGTAGACGTATAAATGACAAGGGCTACTAGAATAGCTGCAAAAGTTTCTGAAATTGTATAGCCCCCTACATAAGCTTTACCCTCAACAACTGGAGTTGTTATGTTGACAGGTCCTGCTCCTGAAATAGAGAAAGCTACTAGAAAAGAAATAAAGATAAGAGAAAGAGAGAAGATAACCGGGTAATTTCTCTTACCACTTAACACTTCTTTTTTCATCAGGTACTTATAAGTGATGACTGAAAAAACAACTCCAGCAATGGTAAGTACTATCCAAAGTAAAGAGCCTCCATGGGTTTCAAACCAAGGAATGGCCGCTCCACGATTTGAAAAGTAAAATGGTCCAAAGTTTACAGCCTCTTCAATCCTAGGAAGTGTAAGAAATACCGCAAAATACCAAATGAAAATTTGAACGAGCAATGGAGTATTACGAAACACTTCAATATAAACAGTTGCCAACTTACTTAAGAGCCAGTTGTTCGAGAGTCTAGAAACACCGATCACAACACCGATAATGCTGGCAAAAATAATACCAAAAAACGCCACTCGAAGTGTATTCAACAAACCAACTAACAACGCTCTTCCATACGTGTCTGTCGGTGCATACTCAATCAATGCTTCTGAAATAGAAAAGGACGCTGTATTTTTTAAAAAATCAAATCCTAATTTCATGCCCATTTGATTTAAACCAGCTATGGCATTGGTTACAAAGTAATATCCAGCTATAAAAACTACTATTGTAAATAAAATCTGAAGAAGAATTGGGATGATTTTCTTATTTCGCCAAAAAGGAGTAGTAACAGTCGAAGTGTTTTTGGCCATTTATGCTGTCCACCTTTCAATTAAAAATAGGCCTGCCATAGAGATCGCTCAAACAGCAGGCCTTTGTAAATTGTTTACGTATTACTCTTATTCTTAACGGAATGGCATTGAATATAAAATTCCACCATCTGTATAAAGGGCATTTAATCCACGATCTAATTTGAATACTGACCCCTCACCTAAGTTACGGTCATAGATTTCTCCGTAGTTACCAACTTGCTTAATGATTTGATATCCAAAATCAGCTGGTAAACCTAATTGTTCACCTAAGTTACCTTCAGTACCTAATAAACGTTTAATTTCAGGATTTTCACTAGTTAAGAATTCATCTACGTTTTGAGAAGTTATTCCCCACTCTTCCGCTTGGATAGTTGCATACGTCATCCAAACTATCGCATCATACATTTTGTCATCCCCACCTTTTACAGCAGGTCCCAACGGCTCTTTCGATAAGTTCTCCTCTAAAATCTTATGTGCAGCAGGATCTGCCATGATTGATTGACGAGAAACCAGTCCTGATTTATCAGTTGTCCATGCATCAATACTGCCAGATTCATATGCAGCCACAACTGCATCCGCACTATCAAATACTACCGCTTCATAGTTAATTCCTGCAGCTCGCATTTGGTCAGCAAGGTTTAACTCAGTTGTTGTACCAGTTTCAACCCCGATACGAGCTCCCTCTAATCCTGAGATACTATCAATTCCACTATCTGCAGGCACCATAATTCCCTGTCCATCATAGAAAGTTGTCGGACCAAAATTTAAACCTACTTCAGAATCACGGTTAGTTGTCCAAGTAGTGTTACGAACTAGCACATCTACCTCACCAGTCTGAACAGCTGTAAAACGTTCTTGTGCTGATAAAGGACGGAATTCAACCGCCTCTGCATCACCTAAAATCCCTGCAGCAAAAGCTTTAGCAAAATCAACATCAAATCCTGTGTTCTTACCATCTGTTCCTACATATCCAAATCCAGGAAGCACATCATTTACACCAGCAACTAATTTCCCTTCTTCCTTAATTACATCTATTAACGAACCATTACTAGCCGCAGGTGTTTCACCTGACTTGGCATCATCAGTTGTATCAGAACCAGCCTCATCACTTGAGCATCCCGCTAGAGCAATAATCGCTACCATAAAAACACTCAAAAATAACTTAAATGATTTCTTCACAGAATTTCCCCCTTTTTATTTATGTTATAAATATCAGTCTATCGAGTTATGTAGATTGATAACCTTCTAAACTAATATAAAAACCAAACTTTAATGTGAGTATTTTTCACACAACCTCTAACTGATGTTAGTAATTATTACATCTTATGTTATGTTAATTATTATACAGACTTTTCTGACATATGCAAATGATTAATATACAAATCCTGTTAATTTTTTGTGACATCCTTTTTAGATTGCATATTTAATGCATGAATTCTCAATCATAATATCTTTTAAATCGACTTAACAAAATATTTTAGGTCTTCCTGAATAATTTTCTGCATTATAAACATGATTCAAATATATTACTCCGCTGTTGTAATTTTGTATCTAGATCTAGTCGATGTAACATTTTCTGACAAACTTAAAACTTAATAAATATTTCAGTTTAAGAAACCAATAAAAATGGAAGGCTACATAACAAGATGATTATCGTTAAAGTAGGGATACGTAATGTTGAATGCTTTCTTTTGGGGTAGTATAGCCGGGTCTGCCTTATTACTAGGAGCTCTTATAGGTTTATTTTTTACGATCAAGAAAGTATGGATCGCTGCAATAATGGCTTTTGGAACAGGTGTTTTAATTGGGGCTGCTGCATTTGAACTACTTGAAGAGTCAATAAAAGAAGGCGGAATTCTTCCTACCTCTGTTGGATTTTTAATGGGGGCCTTACTATTTACTTTAATTGATCTTTTTATCTCTAAAAAAGGTGGGAAAGATCGTAAACGGTCTGGGGAGAATCCTAAAGGACATTCCGGATTAGCAATATTTTTTGGTACCCTATTTGATGCTATTCCAGAGTCTATCATTATCGGCTTAAGTATATTAGAAACCCATACGGTTAGTTTTCTTTTAGTAATTGCTATCTTTATTAGTAATTTTCCAGAAGGTCTCTCGAGTAGTGTTGGACTTAAAAAAGATGGCTATTCAAAAAGAAAAATACTTTTCCTTTGGTTCATCGTGTTACTTTTATCAGGAGGAAGTTCCTTAGCAGGATACACATTATTTAAGGATACCCCTGACATCTATATAGCAGGAATCGGGGCATTTGCGGCTGGTGGTGTTATCTCAATGGTTTCTTCTACTATGCTGCCTGAAGCTTTTGAAGATGGTGGACCAATGGTTGGATTTATTACAGCGATAGGGCTCTTATTTTCACTGATATTGAGTTCTGTTTAATTTTTGCTTATTCTCAACATAAAAAAGGGACTAAGCCCGGACTTAGCCTGGCTTCGGACATAACTGTTTATTTCGAACGCTAAGGAGTCCGAACCCAGGATGGCTTCGGACTGAATTGGTGATGTCATATGAAGCCGAGTCTGAACCCGACTCGACTTCGGACAAAATTAGTGACCCCTTATCCAGCCGAGTCCGAACCTCACCCGACTTCGGACAAAATTAGTAAGTCCAATTCCATACGAGTCCAAACCTTACCTTTAAATTATATACTAACCTCAATAGAACGATCTTCCTTTGCCGATTGGAAGACTGCTTCTATGATCTCCAACACTCTACGTACTTGGTACGGCTTGATTAAGAGTTCTTCTTCACCTTCCATCACCTTGACTAAATTTGCATAAAGCTCAGTCCAGTCTGTTTCAACTTCTGGTAACTCAAAGTCCTCTTTTGTTTCTGGTGGACGAGGTGCCATCATTCTGGTTGGTCCCGCTGGAGTCATGACTACGACCTCAGCAACCGGAGTGTCTGTATAACGCGGTTTTGTATAGCCTCCTGTCTTACAATCAAAATCATCGATTTGTAATGTGCCACCATTTCCAATTACATACCAACGTGGTAGCTTGTAAAATGCAAATGTCCCTACTTCCACATGTAACAGTGGTCCATTTTCAAGGGTAAGAGTTACCTTAAAATAATCATCTACCTTCTGATCAAGAACAGTCATAAGTTTTGCATAGACACTCTTAACTTTCGTGTCAGGATACATATCTAGCAATTGGTCAAATAGATGGACTCCCCAATCTAGAATCATTCCTCCGCCATACTCAGGGAAACTACGCCAACCAAAAAATGCACCACCTGTACCAAATACTCGACTTTCAATTGAAAGTACCTTTCCGACATTACCTTCTTCCACTACCTTACGCATCACCTTGTAATCACGATCCCAGCGGCGGTTTTGATGAACGGTTAAAATTTTGCCGGTCTTCTCACTTTCAGCAACCATTTCATCCCAATCTGAAACTGACATTGTTGCAGGCTTTTCTACCATTACATGCATTCCAGCATGCAATGCTGAAATGGTTAATTCCTTATGAACATCATTTGGGGTTGCAATTAACACGAAGTTCATCCCTTCATGTTTAAAGAATTCCTCAAGGTGATTATATGCCGTGAGACCCTCTTCTTTTGCCATTTCCAATCTTTTTGGATCAACATCATAGGCTGCAACAACTTCAACTCCTGCTCGAGGTGCATTTTCACCGTGCCAAAACCCCATGCCTCCATAACCAATTATTCCAAGTTTCATTTTCATCTGACAAACACTCTCCTAAGAAGATTATCAAGTAAACAATACTGCTATACCCACCATGCAGCAGACGGCTTTTGTTCAATAATGACTGATTTCAGGTTTGTAACGGCACGTTGAAACCCTTCCTCAATCGACATAATCGGATCCTCGTGCTCAATACTAACAACATAATCGTAACCATATGTTCTTAATGCACTAATCATATCTGACCATTCTTGAATGCTATGTCCACAACCAACTGAGCGGAATGTCCATGCTCGTGTTTGCACTTCACCATATGGTTGCATATCTGTTAGTCCATACATGTTGACATTATCCTGATCAATGTACGTATCTTTCGCATGAAAATGATGAATTGCATTTGCTTTTCCTAGTATTTTAATGGCTGCTACTGGATCAATTCCTTGCCACCAAAGATGACTTGGATCTAGATTAGCACCGATTGCATCACATGTTGCTTCTCTTAATTTAAGAAGTGTGTATGGTGTATGCACAAGGAAACCGCCGTGCAGTTCAAGACCGATTTTCACATGATGATCTTGAGCTAACTGCCCTACCTCTTTCCAGTATGGAATTAACTTTTCTTCCCACTGCCACTTAAGTACATCACCATATTCATTTGGCCAAGGAGTAACCGGCCAATTTGGATATTTAGCATCCTCATTGTCACCCGCTGTTCCAGAAAAACAATTTACAACTGGTACATTCATTAAACTTGCTAACTTGATTGTTTTCACTAGTGTTTCATGTGATTGTGCAGCAAAAGCTTTATCCGGAGAAATGGGATTACCATGGCAACTAAATGCACTAATTTGCAGGTTACGTTTCTCAATTTTGTCTAGATATTCTTTTCGTAACTGCTCACTCTCTAATAGCTCCTCTAGATTACAATGAGCATTTCCTGGGTAACACCCTGTTCCGATTTCAACAGCATTAACCCCTGCTTTTTGAACAATATCTAACATTTCTTCAAAATTACTCTGAGAAAATAAAACAGTAAATACACCTAATTTCACGTTATAAAACCTCCTTTAATTGATAACCGACAGTGAGGGTGAAATTAATATGATCTTTCACCCTCTTATTCATTCTTTATATAGTAACAATTCGTTTTGTTTCGTTAGATTCAAGTGCAGATAAAACAACTTGAAGGGATTTTAATCCCTCAGAACCTGAAACAGGTGACTCTTCATTCTGGATAATTGCATGTACAAACTTATCAATGACTTGTGAACTTGATTGTCCACCAATATCATTTGTTTGGATCCCACCTAGCTCATATTTAACAACTGCCCCATCTATATATTGAATAACTAGTGAATTTATTGGATCATCAAGTAATCGTAGAGTTGCTTTTTCTCCATAGATGATGGTTGAGTTATCTTCTTTTGCTACATAAGACCAGCTTGCAGCAAGTGTACCGATAATCCCATTTTCAGTTTTTAATACACACACTGCTGAATCGTCCACATCTGCATTTTTCTTTGAACTTGTTTCAACAAAAGCACCAACCTCAACAAATTCTTCACCTAGAATATAACGTAATAGATCTGTCTTATGAACACCTAGATCACCCATTGCGCCGATAAACGCTTCCTCTTTTCTAAAGAACCAGCTATCTTTTCCATCTACACTCCACCGCTCTGGTCCACCATGGCCAAAAGCAGAGCGGAAGCTATATAATTTACCAAGCTCTCCTTTTTCAATTAGTTCCCTCGCTTTTTGATGTGCAGGAACAAAACGTTGATTATGTGCGATCATTAACTTTTTACCTGCAGCTTCAGCTTCTCGAATCATTTCCTCTGCTTCTTCTTTTGAAGTAGCCATTGGCTTTTCACATAACACATGTTTCCCAGCCTTCAATGCTGCAACCGAAATAGATGCATGTAAGTAATTTGGTGTACAAACACTTACAATATCAATATCTTGATTAGCTAATAGTTCTTCATAGCTTGTATATGCTATTGCATCATATTTAGTTGCGAATTCATTCACACGTTCTTCAACAATGTCACAGACTGCAACAATTTCTACCTGCTTATTCTGTGCATACTCTGGAAGATGACGATGCTTCGCAATACTTCCACAACCAATAACAGCCACTTTTAATTTACTCATCTTATATCCCTCTCCACTTCGCTTATTATTTTGGTTTAATTTCTTCTAGTGGTTTCGCATTTCCATAAATCGGTTTTGGTAATTTTGTAGGCTCTGCCCATCGAACAGCATTCCTAATAACTTGTTGAATATCCTTGTGATAATAGGTTGGATAGGTTTCATGTCCTGGACGGAAGTAAAAGACTTTACCCTTCCCTCGTTGGTATGTACAGCCGCTTCTAAAAACTTCTCCACCTTCAAACCAACTCATGAAAATTAACTGATCTGGAGCAGGAATATCAAAATGTTCACCATACATCTCTTCTTTTTCAAGCTCAATAAATTCACCAATTCCCTCTGCGATCGGATGGCTTGGATCAATGACCCATAATCTTTCCTTCTCATCTGCCTCACGCCACTTCAAATCACATGTTGTACCCATTAAGGTTTTGAAAATCTTTGAAAAGTGCCCAGAATGAAGGACAATTAATCCCATGCCATTCAGGACCCTATTCTTCACTCTTTCAACAATCTCATTTTCAACTTCATGATGTGCGATATGGCCCCACCATACTAAAACATCCGTTTGATCTAGGACTTCATTTGTTAATCCGTGCTCTTGCTCATCCAATGTAGCTGTTCTAACTTGAAAGTCCTCTTTCAAGAAACTCTTAATAGATCCATGAATCCCTTCAGGGTAGACTTCTCTCACTACAGCGCTTTTCTGTTCATGACGATTTTCATTCCATATTGTTACATTAATCATCTATAATCTCTCCTTGCTATTACTTCAAGTTCATTAAGCTTTTCTTTAAATAGTTAATACTTATTGCAACACTTTCAAGCGGATTGCGTCGGCTCGCATCCTGTTCAACAATCCACCACTTCACATCTATTTCAGAACCTAGTCTTAGGACTGCTTCAATATCTACTCCACCTGTTCCTAACTCTGCAAAAAACTGTTCATCATCTGTTGTCATATCCTTCAAATGCACAAGAGGACTTCGAAACTTATAACGATTCAACCAATCAACTGGATTTTCACCTGCTTTAGTCAACCAATAAATATCAAGCTCTGTCTTCACATACCTCGGGTCCGTATCATCAAATATTGTTTCTAGTGCCTTCCTGCCATCTGTTAAACGTTCAAGTTCAAAATCATGATTATGATAACAAAGTGTAATTCCTTCCCTCTGACATGCATCACCTGCAAGGTCTAAAAATGAAACAAGCGCTCGATAATCCTCTTCACTTCGTTGATCTGGCATAAGAAATGGAACAACAATATAGCTACTACCTATTGTTTTATGGTCCTCAATCACTTTATCTAAATTATTATTTAACACTTCAAGTGAAACATGGCTTGAAGCTGCCTTGAGACCAAGATCATCTAATAGTTCTTTGACCTCTGATGCACTTAATCCACCAAAACCAGCAAATTCAACTCCGTCAAAGCCAAGATCCGCAACCTTTTTTAACGTACCAGCAAAATCCTGTTCAGCTTCTTCGCGTAATGTGTACATTTGTATAGCTATCGGAATGTTCATCTTTTTACAACCTCTTTTCTATCAAATATAAAACGCTTACACTTACCACCTGATACATATACTTTTTTATTAAATAGAAAGAAAGTTATCTATAAAAAAAGTTTTACTCCCATAACACTTATCTATTTAATCATTGAATACTATGACACCATCATAAGTGATATAGATTTAAATAAAAATAGATTATATAATTAAAACATATCCTATTTGGCTATTTATTCGAAAGGAGATATTATGACAATTCTCATTGGTTTTTGTGGATATTCGTTTCATACAAGTCGATATTATACATATGATAAAACTAAATTTAATGGATACCTGTTTCGTTTACAAACCGAGGGCATCTGTGAAGCTATAGTAAATGGAAAAACAATGAAGATTAAAAAGGGAGATATCCTTCTCGTTAAACCTGGTGACTATTATGAACTTAGGGTTGAGCCGAATCAGAACAGTGGTGATTATCATTTACTTGGTGAAGGCGAATGGATTGATCAATGGTGGAAGCGTTCTGTTAAGCCTACTATCTCTCGCATAAATCTTGATGAAAAACTACTGGCTTTATGGCGACATATCATTGTTGAAAAGCGGAGACCAGCCTCTGAGGAAAACCCCGAACTAACAGAATACCTTTTAAAGGCTCTATGTATAAACATTGAGCGAGCAGTAAGGGAAACAGCACCAACAGTCAGTCGCCCTTATTCAGTCACTCAAATGATGAGATATATCGAAGAACATGCTACAAACACAATTAAAGTAGAAGATGTGGCAGAATTTGCAGGCTTGAGCGTTTCTCGGGCTGTCCACCTTTTTAAAAGCACTATTGGAAAAACAATTATTGAATATGCACAGGAAATTCGACTTTCTACCGCAATTAATCAGATGAAATATACTGCAATGACACTCGAACACATCGCAGAAAACTGCGGATTTGGGACATACACATACTTTTATAAGGTGTTTAAGAAGAAATATGGGATTGCTCCTGGCGCTTATAGAGAAAAAGAATAGTAATGTGCGAGACTATTTGGGGTTCTTCCATTAGCCTCGCACCTAGATTACGAGTTAACCTACATAACTTTTATTTAGGGTATATATATGGAGTTTTAGGGGGGGAGATCGCTTCCCACTTACTTACTTTTAGAATTAGACTTTCCCCTTTAGCTTCTTCTCTTACATCTAGAACTCCAATCAAATGAACCCAAGTATCTCTTTCTATTCCTAGAGAAACTCCATCTTCTATTATGATCCCTACAGCATGTGCATCTGCAACACAGTGTGTAACAAAGAACCTAGTAAGTATCGTATGTGCTTCCAAAGAATCGTTGGTTATAAATCCTTCTATCTTAATTTCCTTTCCTATAAAGAGGTCAGGATATGCTCCAATTGCAGAGAAGTATGTTGAGAAATTTTGATCATCAAATTCTAGAACAGGAGCTTGCAATAGTTCATTTATCTTTCTTGAATCAAACGAAGCCTTTTGATCCTCATCTTCAATTGTACATTGTTCTTGATCAGAATAAGTGATTCCTCGTTTAAGAGCCTCTGCTGCTCCTAAATCCTTTAGTGGAAATAACAAGCCTGATATAAGTGGTAAACATATAAGGGTATATGATAGGAACGTTTTAAATGAGAGATCCGCTCCATCATGACTACAACCCCAAGGACCACAAAAAGCATGATCATGGCTCTCTTTTTCTGATTCAAAGATTCTAGGAACCTGAATGAAAAAGAGAACAATAAAAAGAACAGAGGCAATTTGACTAAAATGAAGATAAGCAGGGTTTACAAATCGGGTAATATCGCCTGTTTTATGTAAAATAAAAATGAATGTGGCAAATACCAACAGAACAATGGCCTTAATTATATGCATCTTTTTCATGCAGTTTCTCTCCTTTAAATCCAAGGGTGAACCAAATATAATATTCCTGCAACTGTTCCAGTAATGATGACCATTAAAGTTAGAACAAATACGAATCTAAACACCGCCAGTAACATGATTGTGTTTTTCAAATCAAGCATGGGGCCATAGATGAGAAATCCAAGGAGTGAGGTATCAGAAAAAAGGTGATGGAAGGAAGCCGCAATAAAAGCATCTGCTTCAGAACATAAAGAAAGTAAATAGGCTAAACCCATCATCACAAAAGTAGAAGCTAAAACGTCTGTTCCACCTACATCAAGTAATGATTTAGTAGAGACGTAAGTCTGAACAAATGCAGCTAAAATGGCACCTAACACTAAAAACTTTCCCATATCAAAAAACTCGTCAATTGCATGGACGAACATCGCTTTCATCCTTACCCCTATAGGCCTCTTGCTTTCATTTAGCTCACTACTTACAAATGACAATTTACTTGGTTTCATCTGATTCGATTTGAATAAAATACACACAATCCCCGTAATGACTAATGCAATAAGTAAGCCTAGTCCCATTCTTAAACCTGCCATTTTTATATTCTCTCCAAATGCCATATAAGTAGAAAAAATAACAATCGGATTGATTAATGGGCCCGTCAGTAAAAAGCCTACTCCAGCAAACAAGGGAACTCCTTTCGCAATTAGGCGTCTAACAATGGGTACAATCCCACATTCACAAGCTGGGAACAATGCTCCGATTAGACAGCTAATTAACACCGCCGAAAATTTGTTTTTAGGTATTAACCTTTTTAGATGATCCTCTGAAACAAATACTTGTATAAACCCTGCAATAAAGACTCCTATTAATACAAAAGGTATGGCTTCAATAAATATACTTAGAAATATCATATTAAAGGTTAAAAATGATTCAGAAAAAACTAGATTGTGAATGGTTAAATTTTCTTGAAAATAGATAAGAAGAAATGCACTTCCAAGAAATATAAACCCGTATATCTCTACTAGATTGTATTTTATCCGCATTCTTTCTTTTCCTCCAGCCTATTTTCATAGCAAAACACTTAGTCGCTTATCGATTTTTCGCTTTAAATGTGTTGGAAAAATGAAGATGAATCTCTTCTACATTTAAACAATCACCAATTAATATAATAGTAGGTTGAGAGCGAGAGCTATTTTTCACTTTTTCCAGTATCATGTTTCCGGAGGAGAATTGAAAATGATATAATTCTACACAATCTTCTAGTTTTACAATTCCTTTGCCTCTTAAAACTGTTTTAGGTAGCTTTTTCAGCCATTTTTCTAATTGTATCTTATTCATATAAGGTAACTTGTCTATCCTAATCGCATTAATCGTGGAATGATGATGCTTATGTTGGCTATGACTACAATTCCCTAGTGGTTTACTTTCTATTTCTTCTTGAGCTACATGCACATGATACCTTTTTAGAAATAATTCTTTTAATGGACCCTCTCCAAACTTTGTTCTATAAACTGGCACATTATCCTTAATGGTTTCTTTCAACTTTTTTTCAATCTTACTAATAGACTTCTCCTCCATAAGATCCGTTTTATTCAATAAAACGATTGTAGAGCTTGAGATTTGTTCTTTTAATAGTTTGCGCACTTCTGATGTACTTGAAAAAATACTCTGATATTCAATATAGCCACTAGCATCTACAACGCTAATCATGGAACATAATTCAAAGAAATCTAAAAAGTTGGGGCTTATTAAGGTTTCTTCTATTTCTAATGGGTTGGCAACGCCTGTCCCCTCAATAAATAAGACATCTATATTCTCTTTTTCATTTTCAATGATAAACTGGACTAATGTTTCTTTTAAATCTTCCTGCATCGTACAACAAATACAACCATTTAATAATTCTTGTACATTTTTGCCTTCAAATAAAGAATTCTCTACATTGACATCTCCTAGTTCATTTAAAATAATTGCTGATCTTTGATTATTTCGTTCACATTCTTTTAGCATATTCAAAAGAACTGTTGTCTTTCCACTACCTAAAAACCCACTAATTATATATACCTGTATTTTCTTCAACCATATCGCCCCTTTAAAATGAATAATTTAAATCGTAATAATTACTATTTACACTCTAGCTTATTAAGATTCTTCAAAAATAGTACATATTATTAAAAAAGATGATCCAAAGTATTTAATAGTAAAAAATACAATTTTGGTTTACAAACGATCTTTCAATCCATATAATAAATCGTAATGATTACTATTTACTAGGTGTATGTCTTGCTATATTTACTATCATAATACCACCTAAATAGGAATGATTACTATTTATTTAGTGAACTTAAAGGGAGATGACTTTATTTTGCAATTTAAACAATCATTATCGGGTGTTTTAATCGTTCTATTTCTAATACTAGCCGGTTGTAATAACGAGCAAACAGACACATCCACAACAACAGTACAAAAAGAGGACGTCAAACAACTAAAGATATATACGACTATTTATCCGTTAGAAGACTTCACAAAGAGAATTGGCGGTGAACATGTCGATGTTGAAACGATACTCCCTCCAGGATCCGATGCCCATACATATCAACCAACGTCAAAACAGATGATTAACATAGCTGAAGCCGATGCATTTATTTATAACGGCCTAGGAATGGAACCTTTCTCCGAAAAAATTGGAGCAGCACTCAAGAATGAAAAAGTGCTAATAGTAGAAGCCTCACATGGGGTTGAAACAATCTCATTTGAGGAGGAAGATCACGGGCACGAAGACGATCATAACGATGAAGATAGTCACGAACACCCAGACAATCACAACGAAGATGATGAACATGGACACAGCCATGGAGATTTTGATCCTCATATATGGCTTGACCCTCATCGTTCCATTATACTCGCAGAAAACATCAAGAATACCCTTGTAGAACTAAGCCCTGATACTAAGGAGCAATTTGAGAAAAATTTTGAAACACTAAAAAGTGAGCTTAAAAATCTAGACAATGAATTTCATAACTTAGTTGCTTCAAAGAATCAACCAGAGATGATTGTATCTCATGCTGCTTATGGTTATTGGGAAGAAAGCTATGGCATACACCAAATTCCAGTAGCTGGTCTTTCTCAATCAAATGAGCCGTCTCAACAGGAACTAAAAAGAATCATTGATCTTGCAAAAGATAAGCAAATCAAATTCGTTATTTTCGAACAAAATGTCAAACCAATATTAGCTGAGGTTATTCGTAAAGAAATTAATGCTGAGCCACTTAAAATACATAACTTATCCGTACTAACAGAAGAAGATAAAAAAAATGGAGAGGACTTTTTTAGCTTAATGAGAAAAAACCTAGAAACACTAGATCAAGCATTAAATTAAACAGTTATGAATACATGGCAAAGTAGCCAACATAACGAATTTTCAAAATGTTGTTGACAAATCATAATATATAACATACTATTAGCTTAATCAATTAAATATGTTTCTCCTAAAGGGGAGTAGCTTTTACAGCAGAGTCGTCATTTCGGAGTGTATAACTCTCGGCTTTGTTGGCAACCATCACGTTGTTAGCAAGACCTTTACCAATCGGTAGAGGTCTTTTTGTATCTTTAAAACCTTTGCCAAATTATATGGCAAAGGTTTTTTTATATTTTAGACTTCGATAAGGAGACTAACAGTATGAATCATGACAAGATATTACTAGATGCTATATCAAAGGAAACAGAAAGATTGGCTGCAATTGTTAAAGCAAATGGCTTCACACATACAGAAACAGTCATACAAAGCCAGAAGCTAGACACACTGATTTGGAAATATCAATATGATCGAGGGGAGTACTTAAAATGAAGAAAAGCCATCAATCATTATCAATGTTAATTCTAAGAAACAAAGAAGAATTATTAAGAGATAAAACACGGATTGAACAAATTGAAAAGCGAATTGAAGATCGAATTTAAACAAACAAAACAAAATAATATGGAGGGCATATAAATTGTTACTAAGGAAATACATGTCTCTTTTAGGAATAGGCTCAGCAAAAATTGATCTTGTCTTATCTAAAGAATCCTATACTCCTGGTGAACTTATTAAGGGTTATTTCTTTTTAAAAGGAGGAACCATTGAGCAACAGCTTAAACGAATAGACTGTGATTTTGTAAGGATTCGAGAAGCGGGAGAAGAAGAAGCGATCTTAGATTCTACAACCATCTTGACTTCTACCCTTCTTCAGTCAGAAGAGTCTAACCAAATTCCATTTTCTTTCAAACTTCCATCAGAGTTATTACCTTCTGGTTCTGAAACAACATATCGTTTCAAAACGAGGTTACATTTTAAGGAAGGGGTTAAAAGTATAGACCAAGATCTCATTCAAATTGTTTAATATACGAATTAGTATTTTACTATAGGTAGGTGATGCTCTTGTTTAAATTCTTAAAAAGGATGAAGTTCGTTTTTAAATTTTGGAAAATCATCCCTTTTTCAAAAGATTTCTTTCTATCAAAAGAAGTAATGACACATCATAAGGCACTTGGAGCACTTATCATTCTAACTTATGCATTTTTTCCCTTTGATTTGATTCCTGACTTCTTCACCTTTTTCGGAATCATCGATGATGTTGTCATTGCAACGTTCGTAGTAGAAAGAATGGTGAAAATCGCACCACAATCACTAAAAGATAAATATAAGCTAGATAATTAGGGGGCAGTTTTAATTGGAATTTTCAATATTGTTTGAGTATGGTTGGGTATTAATTGTTTTAATTTTGTTAGAAGGTTTATTAGCAGCTGATAATGCTTTAGTATTAGCTATCATGGTAAAACACCTTCCTGAAGAAGAAAGAAAAAAGGCATTGTTTTATGGTTTAGCCGGAGCATTTGTCTTTAGATTAGCTTCGTTGTTCATGATTTCGTTTCTTGTTGATGTTTGGCAAGTACAGGCAATAGGAGCTTTATACCTATTGTTAATTGCGGCAAATCATATCTTAAGAAAAACGTTAATAAAGAAAAAAGAAACAGAAGAAAGCAAAAAGGAAAAAAAGAAATCAGGTTTCTGGGGAACAGTAATCAAGGTAGAGCTAGCAGATATCGCGTTTGCTATTGACTCAATTTTAGCTGCTGTTGCATTAGCTGTAACATTACCACACCTACCAATTGGAGAAATTGGCGGAATGAACGCAGGGCATTTCATCGTTATATTCCTTGGTGGTTTCATAGGATTAATTATTATGCGATTTGCCGCAAATATTTTCGTGGATTTATTGAGAAAGAGACCTTCTCTCGAGATAGCTGCCTTCCTAATTGTTGGAATGGTTGGGGTTAAGCTAACAGTTCTAACATTATCACACCCTGATATTGCGATAATTCCATATGGCTTCGCCCATTCATATACATGGAAAATCATGTTTTATGTGATCTTAATATCAATTGCTGTTGGAGGTTGGTTCTTGTCTAAGGAGAAAGTAGAAGCACCACTTGATGAAGAGGTTAAATTGAACAGCTAGACATGTAGAAGGAGAAGAATATGATACATTAAGCGGATTCTTTATCGGCCAACTTGGTTATATCCCGACTTTGGACCAAAAACCAACAGTAGAATTTCAGAACTTTGTCTTCCAAGTGGAGGAGATGGATGAGAAACGAATCATTCAGGTAAAAGTATTTAGTAAAGAGGGTATTTTACAAAGTGAATAATCTGAATAGAGGATTTGTTAATTAAACGGAGAAATTACTCTTATTTAGGAAAGAGCAATGAAACTACGTTAAATAGACGGAAAGATTCCTCCTATTAACTCAAAAAAAGCAAAAATGGGGAATTTTACTTTGATTAAACGGAAAAACTCCGCTTATATAAACAGAATCATATTTTATTCTGAAACTAACCGGAAAATATCCGCTTAATTTTGCAGAGGGGACATCACACAGCGGATGTCCCCTTTCATTTTGGAATGCAATCCCTAGATATATGTAATTACAATAAATAAGAACTTGGCTTATTACTTCTTACTAAAATTATTTTATTTAATTTTTCTGAGCTTAACAGCATTACCAAAATGAAAATCAAAATAAAAGTTGGCAAGATCCCAATGGTTGTATGTGACGCAATGAAACCAAGGAGAGGTGGCATAAATGTAGTGCCTGTATAAGCAATTGCCACTTGATAACCCATAATTGTCTGAGAATGTTTTTTCCCGAAACGTGTAGGAGTTTCATGCATCATGCAGGGAAAAATCGGTGCTAATCCCACCCCCACAATTATAAAACCAAGTAATGAGAAAATAACAGGCAGCGGTAAGAACAAAATAATAGCTCCAAATAATGCTGTAATTTGTCCTACTCTAATAAGAGTACGGTTTGCTATTTTAAAGGTAATAAAGCCCGTAATAAAGCGACCTAAAGTAATGCCTGCGAAATAAAAGGAAACCCACTGTGCAGCAGTTGCCGCATGTAAGCCTTTGACATTTACCAAGAAACTACTTCCCCAAAGTCCAATAGACGCTTCTACAGAACAATAAAACATAAAGGATACAAGAGCCAGTTTCACACCTCTAAGTTTAATAGGTTTTATATCTTTCGCATCTAAGTCATTAACGAAACCCATTGAATCATCGTTCTCTTCATCTACAGCATTTTTGTTGCTTTCCTTCACCTTTTTCCATAACGGTAAAGTTAAAAGAAGAATGACCACCAATACAAATTGGAGACCAAAAATAATAAAATACCCGCTTCTCCAAGATGCTTCTCCCATAATAAACTGAGCCATAATGAGAGGACCAAGTGTTGCTCCTACACCCCAAAAGCAATGCAACCAACTCATATGATGTGCCTTATAATTGTTAGCAACATAATCATTTAATCCTGTATCGATAGCCCCCGCTCCTAATCCAAGTGGAATCGCACATACAAATAACCATGCAATCGATGGAGCAAACTGAAATCCTAGCAAAGCACAAGCAGTCAAAAGGACGCTAACACATGTCACCTTGCCTGTTCCGAACCGCCTAAGCACCTTTCCACTAACTAAACTGGAAATAATTGTACCACCGGCAATCGTCATAAAAAGGAAACCAGCTGTCTCAAATGGCGCTCCAAAATCCAACTGCATGATAGGCCAAGCAGCCCCCAACAATGAGTCAGGTAACCCCAAACTAATAAAAGCTAAATATATGATGATTAAAAGGATTGTTGTCATATTTACTCCTCTCGTATACTATTTTTTAAAAATATAAAAATAAAGGTGTTTTAAATATAGATGTTATTCAATATTTGCGCTTCAATCATTGCGTCGAAGATCAAATTATCTTTTAATAGCGTTTATAAGAGATTAAACAGGTTTAACTATCTAACTTTATAAAAATTGATTTTTTGCATTCTTTCACATTAAAGTGAGAGTAATGGAAACGATAAATTCTAGGAGGTGTAAAATGGACGAACTTGGAAAAAAGATAGACAAAGTTTCTAACCAATTAACAGACCTGAGAATAGAGCTTTGGACTACCCATACATTGTTTACTTAGCAATGGTGGATGCTAGTCACTATTTGTGTTCTATCTCTTATATTATTGTTCATTTTTATTAAGAAGGAAAATGCTCTTTCTGCAATTGCCTATCTAGGTTTAATTTATATCTTTAATAAAAATTTAGATGATGTTGCTACAGCATTGGATTGGTACGATTATCGAATACAACTAGAACCAATCATACCAACAATGTTACCAGCAAACCTTTTCATAATTCCCATTGGCTTTTGTATCCTATATAGCCGTTATGAGCAATGGAAATACTTCCTCATAGCAAATAGTATTTTTGCAGCCTTAATTTCATATGCCACACTACCTCTTATGAAAATGGTTAATATTTATTCAGAAAAAAGTTGGAATGCACACTTATCATTTTTAAGTCTAATCATCATATCTATACTCAGCAAGGCTATAGTTGATCGATTAAAGTCCAAATATAAGACTGTTTGACTTCTTCAAAAGTATATATTAGTTCCTTCATTTCGTTGCCTGTCCAAACTATCTTGTTATAAATGAAAGTAAAATAAAAAAGATTAGTACTTTATCCCTATATTTAAAGGATGTTTTCAATACAGAAGAAAGATTATGTAATACAATAGTTAAGATATTCTAAGTTTCTAAAGAAACAACCCCTTTAGCAAATTACCAAAGGGGTTGTTGTTTTTTCTTTCATTTTAAATCACAGGTCTATTTACTCAACCGTAACAGATTTCGCCAAGTTACGTGGCTTATCTACATCACAATCACGGTGAAGTGCTGCGTAATAAGAAATTAACTGTAATGGAATGACAGATACAAGCGGTGTTAGTAATTCATTAACAACTGGTAAAACAAATGCATCGTCTTCTTCTTCAAGGCCCTTCATTGAGATGATACAAGGGTTTGCACCACGAGCCACTACTTCTTTTACGTTACCACGAATGCTTAAGTTAACGTGCTCTTGTGTTGCTAAGGCAATGATTGGTGTGCCTTCTTCAATTAAGGCAATTGTTCCATGCTTTAATTCTCCACCAGCAAATCCTTCTGCTTGGATATATGAAATTTCTTTTAACTTCAATGACCCTTCTAAACCAACATAATAATCAACTGCACGACCAATGAAGAAACAGTTACGCGTTGTTGCAAGGAAATTACGTGCAATTTCCTCCATTTCTTCTTTCGAATCACATAGTACTTCCATACCATTCGCAATGATTCCAAGCTCTTGACTTAAATCAAATTCTAAATTCACTCCACGAGCTTTACCAGCAACAGCTGCTAGAATTGATAACACTGCCATTTGAGCTGTATAGGCTTTTGTAGAAGCAACTGCAATCTCAGGACCTGCAAATAGAAGTAATGTATGATCAGCTTCACGAGAAAGCGTTGAACCAGGTACGTTTGTAATTGTTAATGTTTTATAGCCATGTTCTTTAACCTGTACTAATACTGAACGGCTATCTGCTGTTTCACCACTTTGTGAGATAAAGACAAACAATGGTTTTTCAGAAAGAAGTGGCATATTATAAGAAAACTCGCTCGCAACATGAACTTCAACTGGAATATGAGCCATTTTTTCAATGAACTGTTTACCAACTAATCCTGCATGATAACTTGTTCCTGCAGCGATAATATAGATTCTGTCAGCTTCATTAACAGCATCAATAATGTCAGCACTTATTGTCAATTCGCCTTGATCATCCTGATACTGTTGGATAATTTTACGAATCACCACTGGCTGCTCATCAATTTCTTTTAACATATAATGTGGGTATGTTCCCTTTTCAATATCACTAGCATCTAGCTCTGCAGTGTATGATCCACGCTCAACGATATCACCACTTAATGTCTTAATCGTTACTGAATCCTTAGTTACAAGGACAATCTCTTTATCCATTAGCTCAACATATTGATCAGTAACTTGTAGCATAGCCATTGCATCACTTGCAACAACGTTGAAGTTATCTCCAAGCCCTACAAGTAATGGACTTTTATTTTTAGCTACATAAATTTTCTCTGTGTTTTGCTTATCTAGTAAAGCAATCGCATATGATCCCTTTAATAAGCCTAAAGTATGACGAAATGCTTCTTCAACTTCTTTGCCTTCATTCACAAATTTCTCAATGATTTGAACGACAACCTCAGTATCAGTTTCGCTCTTTAGTTCCATATCTTTTAAATATTCTCTCTTAAGCTTTGAGTAATTTTCAATAACTCCATTATGAACAAGCGTAAAACGCTCAGACTCACTTTGATGCGGATGTGCGTTTACCTGACTTGGCACACCGTGTGTTGCCCATCTTGTATGACCAATACCAACGGAAGATTCTACATTAAAGTCAACTGTTTCACGAAGTACTGCAATACGTCCTTTTTCTTTGAACACATGCACACCGTTTTCGTTCATGATAGCAATTCCAGCTGAATCGTATCCACGGTATTCAAGCTTTTCAAGTCCCTTTAATAAGATTTCCTTTGTATCATTTTGACCAATATAACCAACAATTCCGCACATTTATTATGTCCTCCTAGTAAGTAGAGGCAAGAAAGTCGGGGACTTCCTGCCCCCTTATTATTTTTTATTTGATTAATCATATCCCTCTCTTTGTACAGGGAGTTGCCTCCTTGTTTTTAAAGAAGAATTTACGGTCGTGATTGTTTCAACCGGGAGGTATCCGCCGAACATTCGATAACCCTCCTCCTCGTCAACTAGGATGACTTTCGATCGTCCAACCTAGTTCAGGCGCTTTTTAAAACTCTCTTATTTGCTACCCTCTCTTTCTACACATTAATAAAGACACATCATTTATATTAACACGTTTTTTCAAATCGTCAATTATGATATGTCTAAATTAGTAATAATTTGGTTAATTTTTACTATACAGTATAATATGCATAAGGTACCTTTACCGTGCACCTTATGCATAATTTGATTAATTAGGTTTTATTCTTTTAATCCCATCTCTTCTGTTACCACTTCAACAATACGGCTTACATACTCTTCACATTGCTCAGTAGTAGGTGCTTCTGCCATAACCCGAACGAGCGGCTCTGTTCCTGATGCTCTAACTAAGATGCGTCCATTTCCATTCATTTCCGCTTCGACTTCTTCGATAATGGTTTTTATTTTCACATTATCCAATACATGATATTTATCAGTTACCCTTACGTTCACTAACTTCTGGGGAAATTTTGTCATTTCTGCAGCTAGTTGAGATAATGGTTTTTTTGTTAACTTCATAATATTCAATAGCTGTAATCCTGATAACAAGCCATCTCCGGTTGTATTATAATCAAGGAAAATAATGTGTCCAGATTGTTCTCCACCAAGATTAAATCCATTTTTACGCATTTCTTCAACAACATAACGATCTCCCACAGCAGTTTGAGCAGTTTTAATGTCTGCAGCTTCAATCGCTTTATAAAAACCAAGATTGCTCATAACTGTAGATACAACTGTTTGATGCTTTAGTCGACCATATTCATTCATATACTTTGCACAGATGAACATAATTTGGTCACCATCAACAATATCTCCATTTTCATCAATTGCAATTAAGCGATCACCATCACCGTCAAAAGCCAATCCAACATTTGCTTCCTTTTCTTTTACAAACGCTGCTAAGTTCTCAGGGTGTGTCGATCCAACACCGTCATTAATATTTAAACCGTTTGGTGAGCTTCCAATCGTTGAAACATCTGCATCTAGATCAGCAAATAAGTGTGTAGCTAAAGATGATGTTGAACCATGAGCACAATCTAGTGCGACGTGAAGTCCAGAGAAATCTTCATCAACTGTTTGTTTTAGAAATTGAAGATACTTTTGACCACCTTCAAAATAATCATTCACTTGACCTAAATCTGCTCCAATTGGTCTTGGAAGATGATCTTCTGTTTGATCAAGCAATTCTTCAATTTCTTTTTCTTGTTCATCAGATAATTTAAACCCATCTGAACCAAAAAATTTAATTCCGTTATCTGCTACTGGATTGTGGGAAGCTGAAATCATGACACCAGCCTCAGCACCTAATGCCTTTGTTAAATAGGCAACTCCTGGTGTTGTTATAACACCCAGTCTCATTACTTCCGCCCCAATTGATAGAAGTCCTGCAACTAAAGCTCCCTCTAGCATATGTCCTGAAATCCTTGTATCTCGACCAATAAGAACCTTTGGACGATTCTTATCTTTCGTTAGAACATATCCTCCATAACGGCCTACCTTAAATGCTAATTCAGGAGTTAGCTCACTGTTTGCTATCCCTCTAACTCCATCTGTACCAAAATATTTACCCATCTATAAATCGCTCCTTTATAAACCTACTAACTAAACATCAGCTCTCAGTAATTTGAATCTTTATTTTTTCCTTTGGTAGACGCCATGTTATATTTTGTGGCCCATTCACTTCAATTGGCACCTCGTGTTCACCAACCCCTAGATTGGTTACATTAATATATAACTCTATATCCACAGGCCTAATTTCTTTCAATATGTTTGTAGCACCTAGAATGGAAATATCGAGAGTAGATGTTTCTGGATCTAGGTATTGAATCGCTAACCCTGTTCCTAATCCAACACTTTGAATCGGTAGATTGGTTAGGTTCCGTTCATCTTCTTGCTCAACATCCACGTTTATTTGAATTGTTTCAGGTGACATCTTCTCTACTCCATCTGGTAGTGGGATTGCAATTTCTAGTGTAGTATCCTCTGTAATTTCGTCCAGATTGACAATAATGTCATCAATGAATTCAATCGATTCTATTACTTCTTTTGGACCATAAATAGTTACTTCACTTGGAGTTGCTTCTAAGGCTACAATGCTCAAACCTTCACCCAGCGCTCCTTCACGCTTGATTTTAAATGGGACCTTTTTACTTGGACTCGTTATCGGAATCGTTACTTCAACCACGGATGGTTCGACTGTAACTGGCAAAGCGTTCTGATTCTTGTCATATACAGCAACCCTTGATTCTTCGACGATGGACTCATTTACATTTTTCAAATCTACAAGAGCCTTAACAAGCGCAATTTCTTCAATTTGATCTCTAGCTCCAGTAATTTTAACGACACTTGGCTTCACAATTGCCTGTTCTGCAGTATAGCCTTCTGCTACTTGGCTTGGATTTAAATATTCCACTTCTACAGGAAGTTCTATTGTCACTTTTTCTTTAATTTCTACAGTCACTTCAGAAGGTTCTATTTTTACACTTATTTTATCTGATATATTTTTATATTTTAATTCAACCTTATGTGTGCCTATTTCATAATTTGTTAAGTCAACATAGACCTCTATATCTCTTTGGAGTGCTGCCGTTTTAGTTACTCCAACAGGTCCTTCAATATTGACTGTCACAGTTTCTGGTAAGCCTGTAACAACATGAGACTCTTCATTATAATTAACGACAACTGGAATATCTCTCATGAGCTCCACATGATCATTTGAGGTTGCCAGCCCTAATGGACTAAATGATTCAGGTTGCATTTCAAAACTAACTGAGGTAAACAACAACAGGGCTAGAACTAATGCAACAATTCTCATAAACCAATGGTTATTCATAAATTTATCCATTTTTCTTACCCCTCCATTGCCAGCGTGTTGAGGAAGGCGAACCATGATTTACATTTAATTCTTTTTCTAACAACTCACGTAAAGGATCTTGTTTTAAATCCCGATGTAGCTCACCATTTTTTGTTAAAGAAATACTGCCGGTTTCTTCAGAAACAACAATGGTTAAACTATCTGTTACTTCGCTTACTCCAAGTGCTGCTCTATGGCGCGTCCCTAATTCCTTTGAAATGAAAGGACTCTCCGATAATGGTAAATAGCATGCTGCTGCGGCTACCTGATTCTTTTGTATGATGACTGCTCCATCATGTAGTGGTGTATTAGGTATAAATATATTGATAAGTAATTCTGATGAGGCACTAGCATTTAGCTGGATACCCGTTTCTATGTAATCACTCATACCTGTTTCTCGTTCAATCGAAATCAACGCCCCTATTCGCCGTTTCGCCATATAATCAGTTGATTTAAGGAGAGCTTCAATTAGCTTAGACTGATGTTCATCTTCATCAGAGCCTGTCCTTGAAAAGATCTTTCCGCGCCCTAATTGCTCTAAGGCTCTCCTTAATTCAGGCTGAAATATGATTATAATTGCCAAGAATCCCCATGTAAGGGCTTGGTCCATTAACCACTGTAAAGTATGTAATTCTAAAAAAGCACTTAACATGCGAATGAGAACGATGACAATGATCCCATTGACTAACTGAACTGCTTTTGTTCCTCTAATCACCATAATAAGCTTATATATTACATACCAAACAAGGAGAATATCAATTATATTCGAGAGATAGTTCAAAATGGGAAAATCTCCAAATGGCATTATCACACTTCCTCTATATTAAATTCCATCCTTATTTTAAGTATAACTCACTCATTATATCATAAATCTTTTATATCATGATTTCAAACCACAACCACCCTAATCTAATAAAGGAGCGTATGAGCATAATCATGAAAGAAAGAGCCACATAAAGTGACTCTTCCTATTACTTAAAAACCAACATTAATTTATTCCGTTACCTTTCCATCGTCGAAAACATTGACAACGTCTTTAACTGTATTCTTCATATGAAACCACAGCCAATCAAATAGTTCATTTACTTCTTTTATTTCACCAGTTACAGCCCCTGCTGATGCTAAATATTTCTCACCATTAATAATGGTCAAATCCCCTTGAATTTCGCCCTCAATTACAATCGTACCATTCTTAACCGTTACATTACCTTCTATTACTTCACCTTCAGGAACAATAACCTTATCGTTTTCAATTACAAGATTAGGTTGTTTTGTAACCGAGAAGTTCTGGTCATTATTCCAAAGTGAAAAAACACTACTTGTCATTAACAGTATAAATAGAGAAGCTGCTGTTAAGACTGGATGATTTTTAAACCACCTATTAAAGCTGACTGTTTTCTTTTCCTTTGGTAAATTTGCCATTACCTTCAATGTAAAGTCGCTAGGTGCTTCAATATGGGATGTACTTTGTACAAGGGCGATTGACTTTTTTAGTTCATGGAAATGTTGAGAGCACTCCTTACATTCATCCAAATGTACTCTTAACTGCTTTTCTTCCTCAAAGGTTATCTCTTCATCGAGATATTTATGCATTAATTGAATTGTGTCAATAGGACAATTCATTCCTCTCACTCCTATTTATACATGTCGTAGCTGATGTCTAAGTGCTTCGCGTCCCCTATGAATCCGAGTTTTAACCGTCCCAATTGGTAGATCTAATATTTCACTAATTTCTTTTAATGATAGTTCCTCAATATACTTAAGGACGATCACTGAACGGTATTTCGCTGGCAACTTTAAGATAGCTACTTGTATAGTTTCTTGCAACTCTAAGCTTTCCACCTTCTCTTCTGGAAGCATTCCGTCTGCGGCTACTTGAGAGTATAAGGTCAACCCTTCTGCTCCAGCAACTTCAGCATCCAAATAGAAATCTGGCTTCTTTTTACGCAACCGATCAATTGAGAGGTTAGTTGCAATTCGATAAAGCCATGTTGAAAACTTTTTATTAATATCATAGCTATGAATATTTATATATGCTCTAAGGAACGCTTCCTGAGAAATATCCTCCGCCTCGTGCCTATTTCCTACCATCCGATAAGATATTTGATAGACTTTATCCTTGTATAGTTCCACAATTTCTGCAAATGCGTTCTGGTCACCTTTTCTGACTTGTTTTATTCTGTTTTTAATAATTGTTTCCATATTTTTACCTCCGCTCATCTGCGGCTATATGTATTTACGAACGTATTTTAAAAAGGTTTCACTTAATCCTCATTTATTTTAACAAAAAATAGGTAATTAATGTTAAAAATATAAAAAAAGATAGGTAAATTTTAGACACAAAGCTTATGAATTATTAAATTCTTGGAAAATAAAAAAAGACGTGCCCCATTCACACGTCATTTCTTTTGGTTCTTTTCGCAAACTTTGTATGTTTTAGACATATAGTATGGAATTGGCGATACAAGCAGGATGAATACACGTAGACTCCTGTGGGACCAGTGGCCAAATTGAGACCCCGGAGGAGCATAAGCGACGAGGAGGCTCACTAGGCACCCACCGGACGCGGTGTGTATTCAGCCTGCGGTTTTACAAGCAATAATTTATACGAAACCAGCCTTTGTTTATGATTATGAGACACCTCTAATTTTTACGGTTAAATCAATTTCTCCCCAAATAAAGAGCCCATTAATGCAACAGCAACAGAAGCTGTTTTATTTTTATCATCTAAAATTGGATTTACTTCTACAAATTCAGCAGAAGTGATAAACTTCGATTCCTCTAACATCTCCATCGCCAAGTGACTTTCTCTATAACTTATCCCACCTAAAACTGGAGTCCCTACTCCAGGTGCATCATGTGGATCCAATCCATCTAAGTCTAGAGACAAATGAACACCGTCTGTCCTATCTTTTAAGTACTCAATTGATTCTTCCATTACCTTAGTCATGCCAAGACGATCAATTTCATGCATTGTATATACTTTAATTCCCAATTCTTTAATTAGCTTTTTCTCACCATCATCTAATGAACGTGCACCGATAATAACAATGTTTTCAGGTTTAATTTTAGGGTTATTTCCGTATAGTTCAGTTAATCTAGAATCACCAATTCCAAGACTCACTGCTAATGGCATACCGTGTATATTTCCAGAAGGTGACGTCTCAGAGGTATTAAGATCCCCGTGAGCATCATACCAAATTACACCCAGATTATTATAATGTTTTGATAATCCTGCTAATGTACCGATGGCAATACTGTGATCGCCACCAAAAACTAGCGGAAATCGTTTTCGACTAATTGTGTTATCAACTTCTTTTGCTAATTTTTCACTTGCTAGGGCAACTTCTTTTAAATTTCTAAGGCTATTATTTTCTTGAATTCCTTTACGGTCCACTCGTCCAATCACAATATCACCCAGGTCTTCAATATTATAGTTAAGGTCTTCTAATCTTTCAACAATACCAGCGTACCTAATAGCACTAGGTCCCATATCTACACCACGTCGTAATTGACCCAAATCCATTGGAACTCCAATTATTGAAATATTTTTCTCCATAACTCTCCCCCTCACCCTTTCCTCTATTTTATCTTTAAACGTGTACATGACTCAACTCAACAAAAAAATGAATATATATACAATTCAGAAAATATAAAATGTATAGCTGAAAGGTAAGAGGAGTTATTATCAAAACTCCAAATAGATTATTGACAATGCTATAATTTTGACAATAAAAAAAACATTAAATCTTATGATTTAATGTTGGATATATGTATTGGTGGAGCCTAGCGGGATCGAACCGCTGACCTCCTGCGTGCAAGGCAGGCGCTCTCCCAGCTGAGCTAAGGCCCCAAAATGAAATTCTGGAGCGGAAGACGAGGCTCGAACTCGCGACCCCCACCTTGGCAAGGTGGTGTTCTACCACTGAACTACTTCCGCTTAGAAAAGCGCAATGCGTCCGCCTATCGGCTTACTGTATTAACTAAAAAATGAGCCATGAAGGACTCGAACCTTCGACCCTCTGATTAAAAGTCAGATGCTCTACCAACTGAGCTAATGGCTCACAATAAGAATGAAGTCTTAATTGTTAATTATAAAAAAAATGGCTGGGCTAGCTGGATTTGAACCAACGCATGACGGAGTCAAAGTCCGTTGCCTTACCGCTTGGCTATAGCCCATTGAATAATCATCGTGAATCTCATCCTCGAATACGCTACATGAATTAGCACCGCAAGAGGATATTTTGGGATATTTCAGAAGGAAATATCGTCGACATTCCTTTATACTAATTGAGAATAAGTATTTCATTTCTTTATAAGGTCTATCTTTACTCAAGTCAGTACGAATTTAGACTTAGTATTTCATACCTTCACATAAAAAAATCTGTCCAATTCTATCCTTAGTAGCATAGAATATAACAGTTTTTAAAAATGGTGGAGGGGGGCAGATTCGAACTGCCGAACCCTAAGGAGCGGATTTACAGTCCGCCGCGTTTAGCCACTTCGCTACCCCTCCACTATAATGGTGCCGGCGATAGGAGTCGAACCCACGACCTACTGATTACAAGTCAGTTGCTCTACCAACTGAGCTACACCGGCATAAAAGTTAAAAGAATATATTTTTGAATTTATATGAATAAAATGGTGGAGGATGACGGGATCGAACCGCCGACCCCCTGCTTGTAAGGCAGGTGCTCTCCCAGCTGAGCTAATCCTCCATAAAGTATTATCATTTAAAAAAATAATATTGGTGACCCGTACGGGATTCGAACCCGTGTTACCGCCGTGAAAGGGCGGTGTCTTAACCGCTTGACCAACGGGCCATAAAATAATTTTCGTAAGCTTCCAACCGGACTTGAACCGGTGACCTCTTCCTTACCATGGAAGTGCTCTACCAGCTGAGCTATGGAAGCAAAAAAAAATGGCTCCACAGGTAGGACTCGAACCTACGACCGATCGGTTAACAGCCGATAGCTCTACCACTGAGCTACTGTGGAATGGTATCAGCCTAGCGATGTCCTACTCTTGCAGGGGGAGTCCCCCAACTACCATCGGCGCTGAAGAGCTTAACTTCCGTGTTCGGTATGGGAACGGGTGTGACCTCTTCGCCAAAATCACTAGAC
>NZ_FNJU01000016.1 GCF_900104555.1 Litchfieldia salsa | reverse complement strand
TCTAGTGATTTTGGCGAAGAGGTCACACCCGTTCCCATACCGAACACGGAAGTTAAGCTCTTCAGCGCCGATGGTAGTTGGGGGACTCCCCCTGCAAGAGTAGGACATCGCTAGGCAACAGAGGAGATTAGTTCTTTAGGAACTAATCTTTTTTGTTTATATAAAAACCGAAGGTTTCAGTAAAAATAAGTATAAATGATTAATTAAATAAAAATGACCTACTTCTCATTAGTAGGTCATTTTTATTTTCAAAAGTTATTAAGTGTTGGCATTTCTAACTCTCACCTTATGGACAATATTTAATTCTTGAAGTTTCTCAACCATTGTTTGTTTAGTTGAACCTTTAGATAATTTTACTAAAAGAGTATACTTAACTAATTCTAGGTTATCGGGTTCATACTCCTCTGAATTAATTTCGACAATTTCAATCTTTTCTTTAGAAATAAGCTCACTTAGAGTAGAGAGATTTCCTGATTGTTGTTTGACTACAATTGAAAGTTGTATGAACTTTTCCCCTTTTACTTTATTTTTATAGAGTGCTTCTAATTTATTTAAGAAAAAGAGCGTTGTAATGATAATAAGCGTTGTTAAAATAGCTTCAAAGAACATACCTATTCCAACAACTAACCCCAGTCCCGCAACTACCCATATGCTAGCAGCCGTTGTTAAACCTTTTACTGTAATACCTCGGTGTACTAAAATGGTTCCTGCACCAAGGAAGCCTATTCCGGAGATTACATACGATGGAATCCTACTAGGATCATATCCAACTAGGTTTGGATGCTCATTTAAATATCCCTCAAAACCAAACAGTGATACAAGCATTAATAAACAAGAACCAACACCAACTAGCATATGTGTTCTTAGTCCGGCGGGGTGATTTTTCATTTCCCTTTCAATTCCGATTAACCCACTTAATAAAACAATAAGTGATAATCGTATGGTTGACGTAATCATTTGTTCTGTAATAAAAACCACGAATCCCCCTCCTGCAAAATTTTTCTATTTCATCTAACTCTATATTTGTATCTATATGAAAAGTATTTCTTATTATGAGATAGATATGATAAATCCATGAATTTATACTTTTTATAACAATGGATAAAGGAAAATACTCAGGTTTTAAAGTGTATAAAAAGGGTATTAAAGTCTATATAGTGTACTACTTCTATACATATTTAATTATATTTATATAAAATTAAAAATTTGTTTTGTATGAAGCATATTTTGGCAAAGCTATAAAATATAACAAACACAATAGTTGAAAAAATTTTGAATTCAATTTATGATATGGTTATAGTCAAATATAGTCAAAGTCAAGGTGGGGGTGTTGAGCCAGAGTGCGAAATATTTCTGATATCATTGAGCAGTATTTAAAGCAAGTGCTTGAGGTGAGCGATCGTGATATTGTGGAGATTAAAAGAAGTGAAGTGGCAGAGCAGTTCGAATGTGTCCCATCTCAAATTAATTACGTAATTAATACACGATTTACACTAGAGCGTGGATATTTAGTTGAAAGCAAGCGAGGTGGAGGAGGATATATTCGTATCATGAAGGTGAAATCACATGATGATGCACACCTCATCGAACAGTTAATACATTTAATTGAAAATAGAGTAAGCCAGGCGAGTGCAGAGGATGTCATATACAGGCTTGTAGAGGAAGGAATCACATCAAATCGCGAGGCTAAGATCATGTTAAGTGTTATTGATCGATCAGTCCTATTTTTAGAGCTTCCTTATCGTGATGAGCTTAGAGCAAGAATGCTAAAGGCCATGTTAAAATCACTGATGTATAAATAAAATAAAAATTCTCTATCTAAATTATTAGAGAGGTGTAAATATGATTTGCCAAGAATGTAAAAAGAGACCTGCTACTCTCCATTTCACAAAAATAGTAAATGGAGATAAAACAGAAGTTCATATTTGTGAGCATTGTGCTCAAGACAAAGGTGAAATGCTTATGTTTTCAGGAAACAATGGATTCTCAATTCATAACTTATTAGCTGGATTATTAAATATAGAACCACAAGTTTCTGAACCAACGAAAGACGCATTTCAAAAAAATGAAGTTTTACAATGTGAAAAGTGTAAGATGACATTTCAGCAATTTGCAAAGGTTGGTCGATTCGGTTGTTCTAATTGCTATAAAACATTTGGAGATCATTTAAATCCAATACTCAAAAGAGTGCATAGTGGAAACACCACTCATAATGGAAAAATCCCAAAACGTATTGGTGGTAGTATTCATACTCGTAAACAAATTTCTGAATTGAAAGCAAAGCTACAGGAATATATCAGTTTAGAAGAATTTGAAAAGGCTGCTGAAATTCGAGATCAAGTTAGGGCGTTAGAGCGAAATATAGGTGAGCATAGAGAGGGGGATCAATAATCTATGTCGCTTGAACGATTTATAGATAAGGCAATTAGTTCATGGATGAACCAAGATGGACCGGAAATGGATATTGTTTTAAGTTCAAGAGTTCGTTTAGCACGAAATTTAGAGCATATTTTGTTTCCTACGTTAGCAACAAATGATGAATCAAAGGATGTCGTACAGTTATTTGCAGGACAGTTTTCACAACAGCATTTCTCTAATATCGGAGAATTGGAATTATTAGATATGAATGAGCTTCAACCAATTGAAAAGAGAGTGCTCGTTGAAAAACACCTTATAAGTCCACATCTGGCTGAGGATTCACCTTTTGGTGCTTGTTTATTATCTGAAAATGAAGAACTTAGTATTATGATTAATGAAGAAGATCATATACGAATTCAGTGTTTATATCCAGGTTTCCAATTAGAAGAAGCGTTGAAAACGGCAAATGAACTAGATGATTGGATTGAAACTCAAGTAGATTATGCATTTGATGAAAAAAGAGGTTATCTTACTAGCTGTCCTACAAATGTTGGGACTGGTCTTAGAGCATCAGTTATGATGCACTTACCAGCTTTAATACTTACACAGCAAATGAGTCGAATTATACCAGCGATTAATCAATTAGGCTTAGTTGTAAGAGGTACTTATGGTGAGGGAAGTGAAGCTTTAGGGAATATCTTTCAAATATCCAACCAAATTACCTTAGGAAAAACTGAAGAGGATATTGTTGGAGATCTAAAAAGTGTGGTAGGACAACTAATTTCTCAGGAACGTTCTGCAAGAGACGCATTAGTTAAGACTTCAAACATACAATTAGAAGACAGGGTGTATCGCTCTTATGGTATTTTAGCAAATAGTCGAATCATTGAATCAAAGGAAGCAGCTAAATGCTTATCAGATGTGCGCTTAGGTATTGACTTAGGATATATTAGTGATTTATCAAGTAACATCTTAAATGAATTAATGATTTTAACTCAGCCAGGATTTTTACAATTATATGCTGGTGGAGCATTGAGACCAAGTGAAAGAGACGTTAGAAGAGCTACATTAATTAGAGAGAGATTAAAGCTAGAGAAAAAAAAGACTAATGGCATGGAGGTTGATGAATCATGATGTTTGGAAGATTTACTGAACGTGCACAAAAGGTTTTAGCATTAGCGCAAGAAGAGGCTGTACGCTTAGGACATAACAATATTGGTACAGAACATATTTTACTTGGATTGATCCGTGAGGGTGAAGGGATTGCTGCTAAGGCATTAGTAGCCCTTGAATTAGGACCTGAGAAAATTCAAAAAGAAGTTGAGGCATTAATCGGTAGAGGTCAAGATGCATCTCAAACGATTCACTATACACCTCGTGCAAAAAAGGTAATCGAACTTTCTATGGACGAAGCAAGAAAACTAGGCCATTCATATGTTGGTACTGAGCATATCCTTTTAGGATTGATCCGAGAAGGTGAAGGTGTTGCTGCACGTGTATTAAATAACTTAGGTGTAAGCTTAAACAAAGCAAGACAACAAGTTCTTCAATTACTAGGTAGTAATGAATCCTCTTCAGGTCATCAAGGTGGAGGCGCAGTTAGTGCTAATACTCCTACTTTAGATAGTCTTGCTCGTGATCTAACAGCGATAGCAAGAGAAGGAAGCCTTGACCCTGTTATAGGACGAAGCAAGGAAATTCAGCGTGTAATTGAAGTTTTAAGCCGTCGTACAAAAAACAATCCCGTACTAATTGGTGAGCCTGGTGTTGGTAAAACTGCTATCGCTGAGGGCTTAGCACAACAAATCATCAATAATGAGGTTCCAGAAACCTTAAGAGATAAGCGTGTAATGACCTTAGATATGGGAACTGTTGTTGCAGGTACAAAATATCGCGGAGAATTTGAAGATCGTTTGAAAAAAGTGATGGATGAGATTCGTCAGGCAGGAAATATCATTTTATTTATTGATGAGCTTCATACATTAATCGGTGCTGGTGGTGCTGAGGGTGCAATCGATGCGTCCAATATTTTAAAGCCTTCATTGGCACGAGGGGAATTACAATGTATTGGTGCAACTACTCTAGATGAGTATCGTAAATATATTGAAAAGGATGCTGCACTAGAACGCAGATTCCAACCGATTACTGTAGATGAACCAACAATTGATGAGTCGATCCAAATTTTACAGGGGTTGCGTGATCGCTATGAAGCACATCACCGTGTATCAATTATAGATGATGCGATTATTCAAGCAGTTAAACTATCAGATCGATATATTTCAGATCGATTTTTACCAGATAAAGCAATCGATTTAATTGATGAAGCTGGTTCGAAAGTTCGCTTGCGTTCATATACTGCGCCACCGAATTTAAAAGAGCTTGAAGCAAAATTAGAGGAAGTTCGTAAAGAGAAGGATGCAGCTGTTCAAAGCCAAGAGTTTGAAAAAGCGGCATCATTACGAGATAGTGAACAACGTTTGCGTGAGCAATTAGAAGAAACAAAGAAAACATGGAAAGAAAAGCAGGGGCAGGAGAATTCAGAAGTAACTGTTGAAGACATAGCAATGGTTGTCTCTAGCTGGACTGGGATTCCTGTTTCTAGGCTAGCCCAAACAGAAACAGATAAGTTACTTAATATGGAAGATATACTCCATTCACGAGTAATTGGTCAGGAAGAAGCTGTAAAAGCAGTCTCTAAAGCTGTAAGACGTGCACGCGCAGGTCTAAAGGATCCTAAGAGACCAATAGGGTCATTTATCTTCCTTGGGCCAACAGGTGTTGGTAAAACTGAGTTAGCAAGAGCACTAGCGGAGTCTATCTTTGGTGATGAGGATGCTATGATTCGTATTGATATGTCTGAATATATGGAGAAGCATTCAACATCACGTCTAGTTGGGTCACCTCCAGGATATGTTGGTTATGATGAAGGTGGACAATTAACTGAAAAGGTAAGAAGAAAGCCTTATTCAGTTGTACTTTTAGACGAGATTGAAAAAGCACATCCTGATGTATTCAATATTTTATTACAGGTTCTAGAAGATGGACGCTTAACAGATTCCAGGGGCCGTACAGTGGACTTTAGAAATACAATATTGATTCTAACATCTAATGTTGGTGCTAGTGAACTTAAACGAAACAAATACTTAGGATTTAATGTTCAAGATGAGGGTCGAGATTACAAAGATATGAAAGGCAAAGTGATGGAAGAATTGAAGAAGGCATTCCGTCCAGAGTTCCTAAACCGTATCGATGAGATTATCGTCTTCCATTCACTTGAAAAGAAACATCTTAAGGAAATTGTTACATTGATGTCTGATCAATTAACAAAGCGTCTAAAAGAGCAGGAACTAGATTTAGAAATAACGGATGCAGCCAAGGAAAAAATCGCTGAAGAGGGTTATGATCCTGAATACGGTGCACGTCCATTAAGAAGAGCTATTCAAAAGCAAATTGAAGATAAATTATCTGAAGAATTGTTGAGAGGCTCGATTGAAAAAGGACAACAAATTATTATGGATATCGAAAATGGTGAATTTGTTGTGAAGACTATAGAAAAAGTAAATCAAGCTTAACAAACTAAGAGGCTGACCCGATTCCAGTCTAAGTACCACTTACAAGGTCGAAATTTTACACAGACCTAGTGCTAGAAATAAGTGGTGCTTAGTCCTGAAGGTCAGCTTCATTTATTAACACCCTTACTATTTCTGTTAGTATCAGGAAAAATGTTCATAATTTATATATGATAAAGGTATTCTAATAAGAGAGGGTTCATTATTATGGTCAAAAAGAAAACAAAATTCACTTGCCAAACCTGTGGCTATGAATCTGCCAAATGGATGGGTAAGTGCCCCGGATGTAGTGCGTGGAATACTCTAGTTGAAGAGATTGAGCAAAAATCTCCAAGAAGAGGCGCATTTAATCATACCGCATCTACAATATTAAGTAAGCCATCACCAATCACCTCAATTGAAACAATTAGTGAACCTAGAATATATACCAAAAGTAAAGAGTTTGACCGGGTGTTAGGTGGAGGTATTGTTCGTGGCTCACTTGTACTTATAGGGGGGGACCCAGGAATAGGGAAGTCTACCTTACTTCTACAAGTATCATCACAGTTAGCTAGGGAGAATAGAGTACTTTATATCTCAGGTGAAGAATCAGTGAAGCAAACGAAGCTTCGTTCTGATCGTTTGGGAGTTACATCTGATGAGTTATTTGTTCTTGCTGAAACTGATTTAGAACATATCTCACAATCTATTTCAGAAGTAGAACCAGCATTTGTTGTTGTTGACTCTATTCAGACGATGTACCACTCTGAAATCAATTCTGCCCCGGGAAGTGTATCACAAGTGAGGGAATGTACCTCGGAATTAATGAGAATTGCTAAGACAAAGGGAATCGCTATCTTTATTGTTGGTCACGTGACGAAAGAGGGTTCTATTGCCGGTCCAAGAATCTTAGAACATATGGTAGATACTGTTTTGTATTTTGAGGGTGAACGACATCATACATATAGAATCCTAAGAGCGGTGAAAAATAGATTTGGTTCAACAAACGAGATGGGTATTTTTGAAATGAAAGAGACAGGATTAGAAGAGGTTGCAAATCCGTCAGAGATTTTTCTTGAAGAACGTTCCCAGGGTGCAGCCGGTTCCACTGTTGTGGCCTCCATGGAAGGTACACGTCCAGTACTGGTTGAAATTCAAGCCTTAATCTCACCAACTAGCTTTGGGAATCCACGTCGAATGGCAACTGGAATTGATCAAAATCGCGTGTCATTATTAATGGCAGTTCTAGAGAAAAGAGTGGGCTTGTTATTGCAAAATCAAGACGCGTATTTAAAGGTTGCTGGTGGTGTTAAGTTAGATGAGCCTGCTATCGATCTTGCTGTGGCAATAAGTATTGCTTCCAGTTTCAGAGATAAACCAACAGGTGCTACTGATGTCTTCGTTGGAGAGGTAGGGTTAACGGGTGAAGTTAGAAGAGTGTCCAGAATTGAACAGAGAGTCCAAGAAGCTGCAAAACTAGGTTTTCAAAGGGTTATTATTCCAGAGAGAAATCTCGGGGGATGGAGTATTCCAAAGGGTGTTAATGTTGTAGGAGTTTCTGATGTTAGGCAGGCACTCCAATATGCATTGGGGGGATGAAAATGGATGAAATTATACATCATGAGCAGAGTTTAGCGCGAATTTTAAAGTTTGTCGCGCCAGGCACACCTATTCGCGAGGGAATTGAAAATGTCTTAAGTGCAAAGACGGGTGGGCTGATCGTAGTAGGATATAATTCACCGATGGAAAGGATTGTAGATGGAGGTTTTCATATTAATTGTATTTTTTCACCTGCGTCTTTATATGAGTTAGCGAAAATGGATGGTGCCATTGTATTAGATGATGATGGAAAAAACATATTAATCTCAAATGCCCAGCTTATGCCTGATCCAACGACATTCTCCTCAGAAACAGGAATGAGACATAGAACAGCAGAAAGGGTAGCGAGGCAAACTGGTAACTTAGTAATTGCTATTTCACAAAGAAGAAATGTGATCACTTTATATAAAGGTGACCTAAGATATGTATTAAAAGATATAGGGGTAATTCTGACAAAGGGAAATCAAGCTATTCAAACCTTAGATAAGTACAAGTCAGTTTTAAAACAATCCATAAAGGATTTAAGTGCTTTAGAGTTTGAAAGTATTGTTACATTTCAAGAAGTAGTTCTAGTTATTCATAGAATTGAGATGGTTGTTAGAATTAAGAGTGAAATTCTGTGTTATATCAATGAGTTAGGAACAGAAGGACGTTTATTAAGTCTTCAATTAAAAGAATTACTGGTTAGTATTGAAGAAGAGGCAGCATCTATAATCAAAGACTATTCAAAAGGTAATTCAACAGATCCTTACTTAATTTTAGATCAATTACAAACCCTTTCGAACAAAGAATTATTGGATGATTTTATTCTTTTAAAGTTATTAGGATATTCTCCAATAACAAACCTGGAAGAAATTGTTTATCCAAGAGGTTATCGTGTCCTTCATAAAATCCCTAGACTACCGTCACATATTATTGAAAATGTGACAAATCATTTCAAACATTTGAAACATATTTTAACTTCATCCGTAGAAGATTTAGTAGAGGTAGAAGGGATAGGTGAAGTTCGAGCAAAAAAGATTAAGTCCGGATTACAGTATTTAAAAAAACAACTCACCATTGATCGGGAAATTTAATTATAGTAGAATGTAAAAATGTACCAATTGCTATTTGACTATAGAAATTTTGAATGATAATCTTTTAATATTAATCGTCTCTTTACATGTACATGTCAATACCTTTACATTTTAAAAAAACTATTTATAGTGGGTTTCAATTAGTATAAAGTGTTTATAATGAATAGGAGGAGGTGAAGGAATGTTAAAACGTATTGTGCATATCTTTTTTCTAATTGTTGGAGGAACACTTGGAATTTTCTTTATACCAGAGCTTTTTGAATTATTAAATATTGGTGACGTTCCTTATTTAGATAAACCTTACACATTAGCAGTTTTAGGTGCAATTATCTTATTTCTTACTACTTTCTGGTTAGTTGATTACATTGTGGGGTTAATTAAATGGCTTGAAGATACCCTTATAAAGGCACCAATTACCGATGTTATTATTGGTAGTCTAGGCCTTATATTTGGTTTAATTGTTGCCTTTCTAATCGTGATTCCTTTGGGTAAAATTCAGCTAGTTGTTGTTAACACGGTCATTCCGATTTTTGTTACTTTACTACTAGGATACCTTGGATTCCAAGTTGGATTTAAGAAAAGGGATGAATTAGTAAGCCTGCTTTCAATCAACAAAAGTAAGAAAAAAGGAAATGAAGAAGAGGAAATAGAACAAGAAAGTAAAAAGCTAAAAATCTTGGATACAAGTGTCATCATAGATGGTAGAATTGCTGATATATGTCAAACAGGTTTCTTAGAAGGAACAATTGTAATTCCACAGTTTGTTCTAGAAGAACTTCAACATATCGCCGATTCTTCTGATGTTCTTAAAAGAAATAGAGGAAGACGCGGTCTAGACATTCTAAACCGTATTCAAAAAGAGTTAGCCATAAAGGTCGAAATTTACGAAGGTGATTTTGAAGAAATTCAGGAAGTCGATAGTAAACTAGTAAAGCTAGCTAAATTAACGACCGGTGTGGTTGTCACAAATGATTTTAATTTAAACAAAGTCTGTGAATTACAAAATGTAGCAGTATTGAATATAAACGATTTAGCAAATGCAGTTAAACCAGTTGTTCTCCCAGGAGAAGAAATGAAGGTTCAAGTCATCAAAGATGGAAAAGAGCATAACCAAGGAATTGCTTATCTTGATGATGGTACGATGATTGTGGTTGAAGATGGAAGAGACTATATTGGAAAACACATTGATGTACTAGTGACGAGTGTGTTACAAACTTCTGCGGGAAGAATGATCTTTGCGAAGCCAAAGTTACTAGAAAAAGCATTATAGAATTTTCGGAGGTTTGATTGATAGAGGTTGGTTTAGGGTGGAATGAACTTGGTTTACAAACTGAGGAAAGGAAGCCGTTTACGTCTATCAGGAGCAAGCCTCTTTTTTTTGTATATGGAATGATCAGGGATAAATGGTAGAGGTGAAATAACATGCAATACGAAATTATAGTTCTTGCAGCTGGACAAGGGAAACGGATGAATGCCGGAAGAAATAAACAGTTTCTAATGATCAACTCGGTTCCATTAATTATACATACGTTAAAACTATTTGAAGAAGATGAGTGTTGTTCAGGAATCATTTTAGTGATAAATGAAAAGGAAACAGATGAAATTGAGAGTCTACTACAGGAATATTTATTTAATAAGGAAATAAAGATTGTTGCAGGTGGGAAGGAAAGGCAGGATAGTGTGTATAATGGATTGAAGGCGTTATGTGGAGAAGAGATTGTATTAGTACATGATGGAGCGAGACCGTTTGTGAAGATCCCTTTTATCCACTCGCTAGTAGATATGGCAAATACTCACGGTTCAGCCGTTTTAGGAGTTCCTGTTAAGGAGACTATTAAACAAGTAGCTGAAGATTCGGCTATTATTAAGACGATTGACCGTTCAGATGTGTGGTCGATCCAAACTCCACAGGCATTCAAAGTAGAAATCATTAAGCAAGCACATCAAAAAGCGGCTGAAGAGGAATTCCTTGGGACAGATGATGCAAGTTTAGTTGAACGATTAGGAAAAAATGTGTATATTGTTGAAAGTGATTATAAGAATATTAAATTAACAACTCCAGAGGATTTACTTTTTGCTGAAGCGATTCTTTCAAATTGGAGTAATCGATAGAAAAGGGGATGAACGTATGTTTCGAATTGGACAAGGCTATGATGTTCATCAATTGGTTGAAGGAAGGCCATTAATTATCGGAGGGATTGAGATTCCACATGAAAAGGGATTACTTGGACACTCTGATGCGGATGTATTGCTACATACGATTGCTGATGCATGTCTAGGAGCGATTGCTGCTGGAGATATTGGGAAGCACTTTCCTGATACGGACCCTGCATTTAAGGATGCGGACTCGGCCAAGCTATTAACTCATGTATGGAACATAATCAAAGAGGAAGGGTATTCCTTAGGAAATATTGATTGTACAATCATTGCCGAGAAGCCAAAAATGGCGCCTTATATTGAAAGAATGAAAGAGCGAATTGCTGAACTACTTGAGGCTAAAACATCTCAAATAAATGTAAAAGCAACAACAACAGAAAAGTTAGGTTTTACTGGTAGACAAGAGGGGATTGCTTCACAAGCAGTCGTACTTTTAGTGAAAAATAGTTAAATTAGATAAATAACGGAGGAACATATATGACAAAAGAAGTTAGAGTTCGCTATGCACCGAGTCCTACAGGACACCTACATATTGGAAATGCTAGAACAGCTTTATTTAATTATTTATTTGCTCGTAACCAAAATGGGAAATTTATTATCCGAATTGAGGATACAGATAAGAAGCGAAATATCGAGGGCGGAGAAGAAAGTCAATTAAAGTATTTAAAATGGTTAGGAATTGATTGGGATGAGAGTACTGATGTGGGAGGAGAATTTGGTCCTTATCGCCAATCAGAACGAAATGATATCTACCAAGAGCATTATGAAACGCTGTTAGAAAAAGGGTTAGCTTATAAATGTTATTGTACGGAGGAAGAGATTGAGCAAGAGCGTGAAGAACAAATTGCAAAAGGCGAAATGCCAGGCTATTCAGGTAAATGTCGTCATCTTTCACTTGAAGAGCAAGAGGCATTAGACAAACAAGGTAGACTACCAAGCATTCGTTTTAAAGTAATTGAAAATAAAGTGTATGCATTCAATGACATGGTCAAAGGTGAAATTTCTTTTGAATCAAATGGAATCGGCGATTACGTAATTGTCAAAAAGGATGGGACACCAACTTATAATTTTGCTGTTGCTGTTGATGATCATTTGATGCAAATTACACATGTTCTTCGTGGTGAGGATCATATATCGAATACACCTAAGCAATTGATGGTTTATGAAGCTTTGGGATGGGATGTTCCTCAATTTGGACACATGACATTAATTGTGAATGAAAATCGTAAAAAGTTAAGCAAGAGAGATGAATCAATCATTCAGTTCATTGAACAATATAAAGAATTAGGCTATTTACCAGAAGCTTTATTTAACTTTATTACACTATTAGGATGGTCTCCAGCGGGAGAAGAAGAGTTATATACAAAAGAACAGTTTATTGATATTTTTGATACTGCAAGACTTTCAAAATCACCAGCTGTATTTGATACACAAAAGTTAACATGGATGAATAACCAATATATTAAAGGTATTGACTCAGAAAGATTAGTTGAGATTGCACTACCACATTTAATCGCTGCAGGTCGAGTAAGTGAAACAATGAGTGATGAAGAGAAGGATTGGGCTAAGGAATTAATTTTACTTCATCAAGAGAAGATGAATTTCGGGGCTGAAATTGTTGAGTTGACAGAACTCTTTTTCAAAGATGAGCTTGTGTATGACGAAGAAGCAAAAGAGGTTTTATCAGAAGACCAGGTAGATGAGGTGCTTAAGTCTTTTGTAAATGAGCTTAATGCGCTGGATAGCTTTACTACTGATGATATTAAAGCAGCAATGAAGGCTGTTCAAAAGTCAACTGGTCAAAAAGGCAAGAAGTTATTTATGCCTATTCGAGTTGCTACAACAGGTCAAACGCATGGACCAGATCTACCAAAAGCGATTCACTTACTTGGTGTAGAGACAGTTATTAATCGTGTGAAAAGAGTTTTTAGTTAACATTTTCTATAAAATATAATATAGTTATCTTAGTATTCGAATAACCAATGAATTTATGGATAATGATAATAATTAAATAGATGAAAAGTGTTGAGAAGGAGAGTAAAAAAACATTTGCTTCAAAGAGAGAACCATCAACAGGCTGAAAGTGGTTTAAGTAAAGTGTTTTTTGAAATGCACCTTTGAGTCTTTTGTTGAAAGTACTAGTCTCACAGTATGAGTAGGCGAGAGCGGTTGCTCACCGTTACTAGAGCTAAAGTTGAGGTATCTTAATCATATAGGGTGCCTAAACAGAGTGGAACCGCGTGAAAACGTCTCTGTGTATAGACACAGAGGCGTTTTTTTTATGGGATGAAGGGGGATAATGGAACATGTTTCGTAGGATGAAGGAAGATATAGAGGTAGTATTTGAGCAAGATCCTGCAGCAAGAACACGCTTTGAAGTAATCTTAACATACTCAGGGTTACACGCCATTTGGTTTCATCGTCTAGCCCATAGAATATATAAGCGGAGAGGGTTCTTCTTAGCCCGTGTGGTCTCTCAAATAAGTCGCTTTTTCACAGGAATCGAAATCCATCCTGGAGCCAAAATCGGACGTAGATTTTTTATTGATCACGGGATGGGTGTAGTAATTGGGGAAACTTGTGAAATTGGTGATAATGTGACAGTCTTTCAAGGAGTTACGTTAGGTGGAACTGGTAAAGAGAAGGGAAAAAGGCATCCCACCATTGAGAATAATGCTCTAATAGCAACAGGAGCTAAGGTACTAGGCTCTATAACAATTGGAGAAAATTCAAAGGTTGGTGCTGGTGCAGTTGTTCTTAACGATGTTCCTCCCAATTCAACTGTAGTAGGAATAAAAGGAAGAGTTGTCATACAGAATGGTGTTAAAGTAAATAGGTTGAATCACTGTGATGTTCCAGACCCTATTTCAGACCGTATAAAGGATCTTGAACATGAAATTAGTATGCTAAAAGAAGAGTTAAAGAAAGGGGCAAAAAGCAATGTCCATTCAAATATATAATACACTGACAAGACAAAAAGAAGTGTTCAAAACGCTAGAAGAGAACAAAGTAAGGATGTATGTGTGTGGACCTACAGTGTATAACTATATACACATAGGTAATGCCAGACCTGCAATTGTATTTGATACAGTACGACGTTATTTAGAATTCCGTGGATATGAAGTCAATTATGTATCTAATTTTACGGATGTTGATGATAAGTTAATAAAGGCAGCAAACGAGCTTGGAGAAGAAGTTCCTGTTATAGCAGATCGATTCATTGACGCGTATTTCGAGGATGTGTCTTCGCTAGGATGTAAGGAAGCAACGGTTCACCCTCGTGTGACTGAAAGTATAGATATCATTATTGATTTCATACAGGCACTGATCGAGAAAGGATATGCTTATGAAGCGGGTGGTGATGTTTATTATCGCACAAGATCGTTTAAAGAATACGGAAAGCTATCACATCAATCAATTGATGAGCTAAAAGTAGGAGCAAGAATAGACATTGGAGATAAAAAAGAAGATGCACTTGATTTTGTTCTTTGGAAGGATGCGAAAGAAGGAGAGATTTCTTGGAGCAGTCCTTGGGGAGAAGGAAGACCAGGTTGGCATATTGAATGCTCGGCAATGGCGAAAAAATATTTAGGAGAAACCATCGATATTCATGCCGGTGGGCAGGATTTAGCATTTCCTCATCATGAAAATGAAATTGCGCAGTCAGAGGCAATTAGTGAGAAATCATTTGCTAATTATTGGATGCATAATGGTTATATTAATATTGACAATGAAAAAATGTCTAAGTCACTAGGGAATTTTATTTTAGTCCATGACATTATTAAACAGCATGATCCTCAATTGATTAGATTCTTTATGCTATCTGTTCATTATAGACATCCCATTAACTACAATGAAGAATTGTTAGAAAGTACAAAAAATGGATTCGATCGTATAAAGACTTCGTATCAGAACTTAAAACATCGTAAAGATAACAGTACAAATCTTACATCAGATGACCAAGAATGGATTAGTAAAATCACTTCATTACGAGAAGAATTTATAACAGTTATGGATGATGATTTTAATACAGCAAATGCAGTCTCCATTCTTTTTGACTTATCTAAACAGGCGAATTATTATCTTCAGTCAAAAAATACGTCTGTAGAGATTATTAATAAATTTTTGAAGGAATTTGAGGAGCTTTTTCAAGTGCTTGGTTTAAAACTAGATGTTGAAGAAGTATTACTTGATGAAGAGATTGATGCACTAATTCAGAAGAGAATTGAAGCAAGAAAGAATCGTGATTTCGCATTATCAGATCAAATTCGAGATGAATTAAAGCAAAAGAATGTGATATTAGAAGATACTCCGCAAGGAACACGATGGAAAAGAGGATCATAATGTTACTTGATTCGACTAACATTGATGCAAAACAATTGAATAGTTTAGCACTTGCTTATATGGGTGACGCCGTATACGAAATGTATGTGCGTCACTTCATTCTTGGCAAGGGGGCTGTAAGACCCAATGAATTACACAAAATAGCAAAACGCTATGTATCAGCAAAAGCGCAAGCATCGATCTTACATCATTTGACCTCTGAAGAATTTTTCAATGAAGAAGAAGAGGGTGTATTAAGGAGAGGTAGAAATGCCAAGAGTGGCACTACTCCTAAGAATACGGATGTGCAAACATATAAATATAGTACTTCCTTTGAAGCATTAATAGGATATCATCATTTGCATAACAATAAGGAACGGTTAGAAGAAATTATTAAGGCATCACTTTCCTATATCACTTACTAAGGAATACATTTTCAAATACAGAAAGGAGGAGTATCATGTCAACTGATTTTATTATCGGAAGAAACCCTGTTATAGAAGCTTTAAAGTCAGAAAGGGAAATAAACAAGATCCTTGTAGCAGAAGGTTCACAAAAAGGATCAATGAGTGTCATCATAAATCTTGCTAATGAAAAAGGCGTGTTACTTCAAATCGTCCCTAAAAAGAAGATTGATCAAATGGTTGAAGGAAATCATCAAGGTGTAATTGCACAAGTCGCAGCATATGAGTATGCAGAGATTGATGATTTGTTTAAATTAGCAGAGGAAAAAGGGGAATCACCTTTTTTCTTATTGCTGGATGAAATAGAGGACCCACATAATTTGGGATCTATTCTTAGAACAGCAGATAGCGTTGGTGCTCATGGTGTTATTATTCCTAAAAGAAGAGCGGTCGGGTTGACTGCGACGGTTGCAAAAGCATCCACTGGGGCAATTGAGTATATTCCAGTAGCAAGGGTGACTAATTTAGCGAGAGCAATTGATGAATTAAAAGAGCGGGGAGTATGGATCTTTGGAACAGATGCCTCTGGTAAAGATGATTACCGAAACATGGATGGAGAACTACCTTTAGGCCTAGTTATTGGCAGTGAAGGAAAAGGAATCGGTAGATTAATCAGAGATAAATGCGATTTCTTAATTCGTCTTCCAATGAAAGGAAAAGTTACTTCTTTAAATGCATCTGTCGCAGCTAGTCTCTTAATGTATGAGGTATATCGTAAACGAAACCCCATAGGTAAATAGCTAAAATGGATATCCTCATTGTTGACGGATATAACATCATCGGAGCTTGGCCAGAGTTGCGTAAGCTTAAAACGGTTGATTTTGCCGAGGCCAGAAAGCTCTTAATTGAAAAGATGGCAGAATACCAAGCTATTACTGGTTATAGAGTAATTGTTGTATTTGATGCCCACCTTGTACAAGGTACAGAAAAGAAAAGTAAAAATCATAAGGTTGAAGTGATTTTTACAAGAGAGAATGAGACGGCAGATGAACGGATAGAAAAACTTGCCAAAGAATTAAATGATAGACGGACACAAATTCATGTTGCGACATCTGACTATACAGAACAATGGGCAATTTTCGGACAAGGTGCACTAAGAAAGTCAGCAAGAGAACTATTGACAGAGATGGGTTTAATAGAAAAAGGGATAGAAAAAAAAGTGAAGAAAACATACCAAAAAAAGAGCTTAACTAAGATTCCTTTAACAGATGAAATGGCAGAAATATTCGAAAAATGGCGCAGAGGAGAAAAGTGACCTGTTGACGCCTTGAAAAAAAGTCCTGTATAATATTTCTATCTACAAGTCCGGTCGGAGGGATCGACGTGATTTCAAACTTCAATGGAAAAGTCAACACAGTGTATGAACGATTAGAAGATGAAGAAGTCGTAGAATTGGTTCATTCTGGTGAAAGCGATGCACTCGATTACCTAATTAATAAGTATAAGAATTTTGTGAGAGCAAAAGCTCGATCTTATTTCCTAATAGGTGCAGATCGAGAAGATATTGTTCAAGAAGGTATGATTGGTCTATACAAAGCAATTCGTGATTTTAAGGAGGACAAGCTTACTTCCTTCAAAGCGTTTGCAGAGTTATGTATCACAAGACAAATTATAACAGCAATTAAAACAGCGACACGACAAAAGCACATACCATTAAACTCGTATGTTTCATTGGACAAGCCTATTTATGATGAAGAGTCGGATCGCACATTAATGGATGTTATATCAGGTGCTAAGGTGCTGGATCCGGAAGAGCTTATAATTAATCAAGAGAAATTCGATGACATTGAAATCAAGATGGCCGAGCTTTTAAGTGACTTAGAGAGGAAAGTTTTGGCGCTTTATCTTGATGGACGTTCATATCAGGAGATTTCAGAAGATTTAAATCGACATGTTAAATCAATAGACAATGCACTTCAGCGGGTTAAACGGAAGCTTGAGCGTTACCTAGAAATTAGGGAAATAAGTCTTTAGCAAGAGAACACAAAGTCGTAAAGCACCTTTGTGAGTATTGACATCTAGAACAAGCATATGTTACATTTTTAAGGAAATTTATACAAATATTTTTTATAAAATCAAGATTTCATTGGAAGGTGTCTTGAATGCGAAAAAAAATAGTTTTGGCCTGTAATGAATGTGGAAGTCGAAATTATACAACGATGTTGAATACCGAAAAAGCAGAAGAGCGCCTTGAATTAAAGAAGTTTTGTACAACTTGTAATACACACTCTCTACATCGGCAAACAAAATAGATTTTTCTAATAATGTTGGAGGTAACATAATGCAGCGTCTAGTAAAATTTTTCCAAAGTGTTGCTCGAGAAATGAAGAAAGTTAGCTGGCCTAAAAGGAAAGAGTTAACTCGATATACAATTATCGTTTTATCAACTATTACCTTCGTGTCTGTTTTCTTTGCACTGATTGATACAGGTATTTCAGAATTAATTCGTTTAGTTATTGAATAAGTCATACAAAGTCATGGTATAATGATGGTAAATAATGAAGTTGCTTTGAAGCCCGTTTACGGGTTTTTTTAGTTGCGGTAATTCAACTATAAGTAAGGGGAGGGACGGACAGTTCGTTGTCCTAATTAATGGAGAAAAATTGGTATGTAGTACATACGTATTCAGGTTATGAAAATAAGGTAAAAGCAAATTTAGAAAAACGTGTAGAATCAATGGGTATGCAAGATAAGATTTTCCGTGTAGTTGTTCCAGAAGAGGAAGAAACAGAAATTAAGAACGGAAAAAAGAAAGTGGTAAAGAAAAAGGTATTCCCTGGTTACGTTTTAGTTGAGATTATCATGACAGATGATTCTTGGTATGTTGTTCGTAATACACCAGGAGTAACTGGATTTGTAGGGTCAGCAGGATCAGGTTCAAAACCAACACCACTATTACCAGATGAGGTAACAAGTCTACTTAAGAGAATGGGTGTAGATGAAAAGTCAGTTGAAATTGATTTTGAATTAAAAGAAACAGTACGAGTAAATGAAGGACCGTTTGCTAATTTCACAGGAACGATTGAAGATATTGACTTGGACAAGCACAAGATAAAAGTCCATGTTAACATGTTCGGTAGAGAAACACCGGTTGAACTAGACTTTGCTCAAATTGAGAAGCTTTAAGACAAAAAAGCTATGAAAATAGCCTAAAAATGATCCGGTTCGGAGTAATTTTAAAAAAACTCTAGAAAAAACTTGAAATCTATTTAGTATAGTGTTAAAATTTCAAAGGTCAGTATGTCTGCAGAAGACATGGACTAGACATGTAAGGATATAAATATCTTTATATAAAGAATGATGAGTGGGAGGGAATATCCCTATTACCACATCACGGACTTTAAGGAGGTGTGTACCGTGGCTAAAAAAGTAATTAAAATGGTTAAATTACAAATCCCTGCTGGAAAAGCTAACCCAGCGCCACCAGTTGGACCAGCTTTAGGTCAAGCCGGTGTTAATATCATGGGATTCTGTAAAGAATTTAACGCACGTACAGCAGAGCAAGCTGGATTGATCATCCCTGTTGAAATCACGGTATTTGAAGACCGTTCATTTACATTTATTACGAAAACTCCACCTGCTGCAGTTCTTCTTAAGAAGGCGGCTGGAATTGAGTCAGGTTCTGGTGAACCAAACCGTAATAAAGTAGCGACAGTTAAGCGTGATAAAGTACGCGAAATCGCAGAAACAAAAATGCCTGACTTAAATGCGGCAAGTGTTGAATCTGCAATGCGTATGGTTGAAGGAACTGCACGTAGCATGGGAATCGTTATCGAAGACTAATCCTGTGTTTTGTCACAAGTGTTTGGGGGGTTGCGTTACTAGGGTTATACCTGTTCGCAACCTTTATTCGTGGGAGGTAAATCCGTTAAAACCACATTCGAGGAGGAAATATCATGGCAAAAAGAGGTAAAAAGTACGTTGAAGCTGCTAAATTAGTAGACCGTACAAAGGTATATTCAGTTGCTGAAGCAGTTGAATTAGCTAAAAAAACAAGCATCGCTAAATTTGATGCGACTGTTGAAGTTGCATTCCGTTTAGGTGTAGATCCAAAGAAAGCTGACCAACAAATCCGTGGAGCAGTAGTGCTTCCAAACGGAACTGGTAAAACACAAAAAGTATTAGTGTTTGCTAAAGGTGAAAAAGCGAAAGAAGCAGAAGCTGCTGGAGCTGACTATGTTGGAGATAGCGACTATATCACAAAGATCACTCAAGGTTGGTTTGACTTTGATGTAATCGTAGCAACACCTGACATGATGGGTGAAGTTGGTAAGCTTGGTCGTGTATTAGGACCTAAAGGCTTAATGCCAAACCCTAAAACAGGAACAGTTACATTCGATGTTGATAAGGCTGTTAAAGAAATCAAAGCTGGTAAAGTTGAATACCGCGTTGACAAAGCTGGAAACATTCACGTTCCAGTTGGAAAAATTTCTTTCGATGATCAAAAATTAATCGAGAACTTCACAACTATTTATGAAACTCTATTAAAAGTTAAACCTGCTGCTGCAAAAGGAACATACATGAAGAACATCGCTGTTTCTTCAACTATGGGACCTGGCGTAAAAGTAGATGCTTCTACATTTGTTGCTACAAAATAATGGAAGTTGACTTTTAATAACGTTTAAAATATAATAAACACTGTTGTTAAAATAATATCATTTTTACCGTAGACAGTAGGTGCTTGCATAAACAAGCTTAATGAGTAGCCTGCCGAGGTGTAGTAAGGGCATTTTTGAATGCGCAATTGCTATATACCACCTCTACGTCTACTGGCGTAGAGGTTTTTTATATCTTTACACCGAATCGGTATTAAGTGTTTATAAAACTATAGGAGGTGTGAGAATGAGCAGTGCGGTAGAACAAAAGAAACAAATCGTATCTGAGATCGAAACTAAATTGCGTGAGAGTAAATCAACAATCGTTGTTGATTATCGTGGATTAACAGTTGCTGAAGTAACTGAACTACGTAAACAACTTCGTGACGCAGGAATCGATTTTAAAGTATACAAAAACACTATGACTCGTCGTGCGGCTGAAGCAGCTGGATTAACAGGTTTGAATGATGCGTTAACAGGACCAAATGCTATTGCTTTCGGTGCTGAAGATGTTGTTGCTCCTGCTAAAATTCTTAACGACTTTGCTAAAAAGCATGATGCGTTAGAAATCAAAGCTGGTGTAATTGAAGGAAACATTGCGACTGTTGAAGAAGTTAAAGCTCTTGCTGAACTTCCATCACGCGAAGGTTTACTTTCAATGTTGCTTAGTGTACTTCAAGCTCCAATTCGTAACTTTGCTCTTGCAACTAAAGCTGTTGCAGATCAAAAAGAAGAACAAGGCGCTTAATATTTACCCAATCTTTACCTAAAAAAATAATCTAAATGATAATATTCCAAGGAGGAAAAATACAATGACTCAAGAACAAATCATTGAAGCAGTTAAAAGCATGACTGTTTTAGAATTAAATGACCTAGTAAAAGCAATTGAAGAAGAATTCGGTGTAACTGCTGCTGCTCCTGTAGCTGTAGCTGCTGGCGGTGCTGTTGAAGCTGCTGAGCAAACAGAATTTGAAGTTGTACTTGCATCTGCTGGTGCACAAAAAATCAAAGTTATCAAAGTTGTACGTGAAATCACTGGTCTTGGCTTAAAAGAAGCTAAAGAATTAGTAGATAACACTCCTAAAGCTGTTAAAGAAGGCGTTTCTAAAGAGGAAGCTGAAGAAGTTAAAGCTAAACTTGAAGAAGTTGGAGCTGGAGTAGAAGTTAAGTAATTAAATGAATAACAAAAGCTCGCTTATTTGCGGGCTTTTTTTTACCCCTAAATATACTAGCCCCAACAATCTGCGTTCTATGACATTTTATAAGTAAGGTGAATATAAGATAGAATTATATTATTTGCTATGCAAAAAAACTTGTTTAAATGATGCTGGAAAAGAGACACTACATAATAGGTTCCCAAATATAGAAAATAGTCTAGTTTTATCGTAAAGGAGGTACACATAAATGAGTGATCACTATTATACTAGTCAACCTTCTGTAGCTAGTAACCCGATGCGTTGGTCGTTTGAATTAAGGAATCAATCTTTTCAATTTACGAGCGATCGTGGTGTATTTTCTAAGAAAGAAGTAGATTTTGGTTCAAAACTGTTAATTGAAACTTTTCAATTAACAGAAGTTCAAGGGTCTTTACTTGATGTAGGTTGTGGATATGGTCCAATTGGATTGACTCTTGCAAAAGTGTATGATGAAAGAACAGTTGAAATGATTGATGTGAATGAGAGAGCAATTGCACTAGCTAAAGAGAATGCGCTAATTAATGAAGTGGAAAATGTATTAATCTATAAAAGTGATTTATTTGCTAATGTAGAAAATAAATCCTTTGCTGCAATAGTATCAAACCCTCCGATACGTGCTGGAAAAAAAGTTGTTCACGAAATATTGACAGAAGGCTACGAACGACTAGCGATTGGTGGGGAGCTTTGGATCGTCATACAAAAGAAACAAGGTGCCCCTTCTGCAATTGAAAAGCTTGAAACTATGTTTTCTGATGTAGAAGTTGTTTTAAAGAAAAAGGGGTATTATATCATAAAATCAAAAAAAGGTTGACGGTTATTTTTACCTATGATAACATTATAAAATGCCAATATGTAATTTTTTCATGCAGAACTAATTTTTTATTAAAATGTATAATATTAGTAAGTATGGAAAGACTAATAAAATCAATAGTTCGTTATGATGAAAAATGTGGTTTTCTTGAATGAAACCCTTTTTCTTTTTGTCTATGGTTATTCTACTATAGACGACAAAATAGTAGCTTTATTTTAAAAAACGCTTGATTTGAGAGGTGAATGAGTTGACAGGTCAACTAGTTCAGTATGGACGACACCGCCAACGAAGAAGTTATGCTCGCATTAGTGAAGTATTAGAATTACCAAATCTTATCGAAATCCAAACCTCTTCTTACCAATGGTTTCTTGATGAGGGATTAAGAGAGATGTTCCAAGATATTTCTCCTATTGAGGATTTCACAGGTAACCTATCGCTAGAATTCATTGATTACAGTTTAGGAGAACCTAAATATTCAGTGGAAGAAACTAAAGAGCGTGATGTTACGTATTCTGCTCCATTACGTGTAAAGGTGCGCTTAATTAACAAAGAAACTGGCGAAGTGAAAGATCAAGATGTCTTTATGGGGGACTTCCCATTAATGACCGAAACAGGTACCTTTGTAATCAATGGTGCTGAACGTGTAATTGTTTCACAGTTAGTGAGATCTCCAAGTGTGTATTTCAGTGGTAAATTAGACAAAAACGGTAGACGAGGCTATACTGCAACCGTTATTCCAAACCGTGGTGCTTGGCTTGAGTATGAAACAGATGCAAAGGATGTAGTTCATGTCCGTATCGATCGTACTCGTAAATTACCTGTTACGGTTCTTTTGCGTGCGCTTGGCTTTGGTTCAGACCAAGAGATTGTTGATCTTTTTGGTGAAAATGAATATTTAAGAAATACACTCGAAAAAGACAATACTGAAACTACAGAAAAAGCTTTGCTTGAAATATATGAAAGACTACGTCCGGGTGAACCACCTACAGTAGAAAACGCAAAAAGCTTACTAGAATCAAGATTCTTTGACCCGAAACGCTATGATTTAGCTAATGTAGGGCGTTATAAAATAAACAAAAAACTTCATATAAAAAATCGTCTGTTTAATCAAAAACTAGCAGAAACGTTAGTAGATGGAGAAACAGGGGAGATTATTGCTGAAAAAGGCACTCTATTAGATCGTAGAACTTTAGATCGAATTCTACCTAATTTAGAAAATGGAATTGGATTTAAAAAGGTCACTCCATCTGGTGGAGTATTGAATGAAGAAACAACTGTACAATCTATTAAAATTTTCGCACCTAGTGACCCAGATGGCGAACTGGTCATTAATGTAATAGGAAATGCTTTTACGGATGAATCTGTTAAGAATATTTCACAATCTGATATATTAGCTTCAATAAGCTACTTCTTTAACCTGTTACATCAAGTTGGAGATACAGATGATATTGATCACCTAGGTAATCGTCGTTTACGTTCTGTTGGTGAACTATTGCAAAACCAATTCCGTATCGGTCTATCTAGAATGGAGCGTGTGGTACGTGAAAGAATGTCGATCCAAGACACAAACACGATTACACCACAGCAGCTGATTAATATTCGTCCAGTAATTGCATCGATGAAAGAGTTCTTTGGAAGTTCTCAATTATCGCAATTCATGGATCAAACAAATCCACTTGGTGAATTAACACATAAGCGTAGATTATCTGCCCTTGGACCTGGTGGTTTAACGAGAGAACGTGCTGGTTTTGAAGTTCGTGACGTTCACTACTCTCACTATGGTCGTATGTGTCCGATTGAAACGCCAGAGGGACCGAATATCGGCTTAATTAACTCACTATCTTCGTTCGCTAAGGTTAATCGTTTCGGATTTATTGAAACGCCTTACCGACGTGTAGACCCAGAAACAGGAAAAGTAACAACTCGAATTGATTACTTAACTGCTGATGAAGAAGATAACTATGTTGTTGCACAAGCAAATGTGAAATTATCTGATGATGGATCATTTGTTGAAGAAGATATTATCGCTCGTTTCCGTGGAGAAAATACAGTTGTTAATCGTGACCGTGTAGATTATATGGATGTATCTCCAAAGCAGGTTGTATCTGCAGCGACTGCGTGTATTCCGTTCTTAGAAAATGATGACTCTAACCGTGCACTAATGGGAGCAAACATGCAACGTCAAGCTGTTCCGTTATTGCAACCAGAATCTCCAATCGTAGGAACTGGTATGGAACATGTTTCTGCAAGAGATTCAGGTGCTGCTGTTATTTGTAAGCATCCAGGAATTGTTGAGCGTGTTGAAGCAAAACAAGTATGGGTTAGACGCTACACTGAGGTTGATGGTCAGCAAGTCAAAGGTGACTTAGATAAATATCGCATGATGAAATTCATTCGTTCTAACCAAGGAATGTGCTATAACCAACGACCGATTGTTTCTGTAGGAGACAATGTGGTAAAAGGTGAAATCTTAGCGGATGGTCCTTCGATGGAAAAAGGTGAATTAGCATTAGGTAGAAACGTTCTTGTTGGGTTCATGACATGGGACGGTTATAACTATGAGGATGCTATCATCATGAGTCAAAGACTTGTAAAAGAAGATGTATACACATCTATTCATATTGAAGAATATGAATCAGAGTCTCGTGATACAAAGCTTGGACCAGAAGAGATTACTAGAGATATTCCAAACGTTGGTGAAGATGCACTAAGGAATCTTGATGAGCGTGGAATTATCCGCGTTGGTGCGGAAGTAAAAGACGGTGATCTTCTAGTAGGTAAGGTTACACCAAAGGGAGTAACTGAACTAACTGCTGAAGAGCGACTATTACATGCAATATTCGGTGAAAAGGCACGTGAAGTACGTGATACATCACTTCGTGTTCCACATGGTGGAGGCGGTATTGTATTAGATGTAAAAGTGTTTAATCGTGAAGATGGTGACGAGTTACCACCAGGTGTTAACCAATTAGTTCGTGCTTATATCGTTCAGAAACGAAAAATTTCTGAAGGGGATAAAATGGCTGGACGACATGGTAACAAAGGGGTTATCTCAAGAATTCTTCCAGAAGAAGATATGCCATATCTACCAGATGGCACACCAATTGATATCATGTTAAACCCACTTGGAGTTCCATCACGTATGAATATCGGGCAAGTGCTTGAGCTTCATTTAGGGATGGCTGCAAGAAAGTTAGGTATTCATGTTGCATCACCAGTATTTGATGGTGCTCGTGAGGAAGATGTATGGGGTACTCTTCAAGAGGCTGGAATGTCACGTGATGCTAAGACAGTATTATATGATGGAAGAACAGGCGAACCTTTTGATAACCGTGTATCTGTAGGAGTTATGTATATGATTAAGCTTGCTCACATGGTTGACGATAAGCTTCATGCACGTTCTACTGGACCTTACTCACTTGTTACACAACAACCACTAGGTGGTAAAGCACAATTCGGTGGTCAGCGTTTCGGAGAGATGGAAGTATGGGCACTTGAGGCTTATGGTGCTGCATATACACTTCAAGAAATTCTTACAGTTAAATCAGATGATGTTGTCGGTCGTGTGAAAACATATGAAGCCATCGTTAAAGGTGAAAATGTTCCTCAGCCTGGCGTACCAGAGTCATTTAAAGTATTAATGAAAGAACTTCAATCTCTTGGTATGGATGTGAAGATCCTATCAGAGGATGAGAAGGAAATAGAAATGCGTGATACTGAAGATGATGAAGTACCAAACCAATCTGAAGGTGTTGCATTAGATAACGAAGTAGTTGAAGAAGAAGTACTTAAGGATACAGTGACTAAAGAGTAATCAAATAATCCACTTGTTAGGCAATTAGGGTAAAACCTGGAGATTAAAAGGGAGGTAGGCCCCTTGCTCGATGTAAATAACTTTGAGTATATGAATATAGGACTCGCTTCACCAGATAAGATTCGTTCTTGGTCGTTTGGTGAAGTAAAGAAACCTGAAACGATTAATTATCGTACATTAAAACCTGAAAAAGACGGTTTGTTCTGTGAACGTATTTTCGGACCAACAAAGGACTGGGAATGTCATTGCGGTAAATACAAACGTGTCCGTTATAAAGGTGTAGTTTGTGATCGCTGTGGCGTTGAAGTAACACGAGCAAAAGTACGTCGTGAACGTATGGGTCACATTGAATTAGCCGCACCTGTTTCTCATATATGGTACTTTAAAGGAATCCCTAGCCGTATGGGACTTGTCTTAGACATGTCCCCGCGTGCCTTAGAGGAAGTCATTTATTTTGCATCATATGTTGTAACAGAGGTTGGCGATACTCCATTAGACAAAAAGCAATTATTGTCTGAGAAAGAATATCGTGCATACCGTGAGAAATACGGAAACACCTTCCAAGCTGCAATGGGTGCAGAAGCGATTAAAAAGCTTTTACATGATATTGAGCTTGAAAAAGAAGTATTAGGATTAAAAGAAGAGCTTAAGACTTCACAAGGACAAAGACGTACAAGAGCAATTAAAAGGCTTGAAGTATTAGAAGCATTTAGAAACTCAGGAAATGAACCATCTTGGATGGTCCTAGATGTTCTTCCTGTAATTCCTCCTGAATTACGTCCTATGGTTCAATTAGATGGTGGTCGTTTTGCAACATCTGATTTGAATGATTTATATAGACGTGTAATCAACCGTAATAATCGTTTAAAACGTCTTCTTGATCTAGGAGCACCAAGTATCATTGTTCAAAATGAGAAACGTATGCTTCAAGAGGCGGTAGACGCATTAATCGATAACGGAAGAAGAGGAAGACCTGTTACTGGACCGGGTAACCGTCCACTTAAATCCCTTTCACATATGTTAAAAGGGAAGCAAGGACGTTTCCGTCAAAACTTACTAGGTAAACGTGTTGATTACTCTGGGCGTTCGGTTATCGTTGTAGGACCTAACTTAAAGATGTATCAGTGTGGATTACCAAAAGAAATGGCATTAGAATTATTTAAGCCATTTGTTATGAAAGAATTAGTTGAAAAAGGCTTAGCTCATAATATTAAGAGTGCAAAGAGAAAGATTGAAAGAGTCCAACCTGAAGTATGGGATGTACTTGAATCAGTTATCAGGGAGCATCCAGTTCTTTTAAACCGTGCCCCGACTCTACATAGACTTGGTATTCAAGCGTTTGAGCCGACACTTGTTGAAGGAAGAGCAATTCGTCTTCATCCACTTGTATGTACTGCATACAATGCGGATTTCGACGGTGACCAAATGGCTGTCCATGTACCACTTTCAGCTGAGGCACAAGCAGAAGCGCGTATACTTATGTTAGCGGCACAAAACATTCTTAATCCTAAGGATGGGAAGCCAGTAGTTACACCTTCTCAGGATATGGTTTTGGGTAACTATTATTTAACATTAGAGCGTAATGGTGCTGTTGGAGAAGGAATGGTATTCAAAGATACTGATGAAGCATTGATTGCTTACCAAAATGGCTATGCACATCTTCATACGAGAGTTGCTGTACATGCTGGTTCTCTTAAGAACGAAACATTTACAGAAGAGCAAAATAATAAACTATTAATTACAACGGTTGGTAAGCTAATTTTTAATGAAATCTTACCAAAAACGTTCCCATATATTAATGAACCAACAAGAACTAATCTTGAAGAAAAAACACCTGAGCGATATTTCATTGAAAAAGGAGCGAATGTTCTTGAAGCAATTACAAGCCAAGAACTAATCGAACCATTCAAGAAGAAAATCCTCGGAAACGTCATTGCTGAAGTATTTAAGAAGTTTAAGATTACTGAAACTTCAAAAATGCTAGATCGCATGAAAAACCTTGGATTCAGATATTCTACAAAAGCTGGTATAACAGTAGGGGTATCAGACATCGTTGTACTTGCTGAAAAAGAAGAAATTCTTAAGGAAGCACAATCGAAAGTCGATAACGTTTTGAAACAGTTTAGACGTGGTCTAATTACTGAAGAAGAGCGTTATGATCGTGTTATCTCTATTTGGAGTGCTGCTAAGGATACAATTCAAGGGAAGTTAATGAAAACCCTGGATAAGAGCAACCCGATCTTTATGATGAGTGATTCAGGTGCCCGTGGTAACGCATCAAACTTCACTCAGTTAGCAGGTATGCGTGGTCTGATGGCCAATCCATCTGGACGTATTATTGAACTTCCGATCAAATCAAGTTTCCGTGAAGGACTAACAGTATTAGAATACTTTATTTCTACCCACGGTGCTCGTAAAGGTCTAGCGGATACAGCATTAAAAACAGCTGACTCAGGTTATTTAACTCGTCGTCTAGTTGATGTAGCACAAGATGTTATTGTTCGTGATAATGATTGTGGTACAGACAGAGGCTTATTAGTTAAATCTCTAAAGGATGGAACAGAAGTAATTGAACCTCTAGAAGAACGTTTAATAGGACGTTATGCTAGGAGATCAGTAAAACATCCTGAAACGAAAGAAATAATCGTTAAGGAAAATGATCTGATTACTGAAGATCTTGCTCGAGTAATTATCGAGGCAGGAATAGAAGAAGTAACAATTCGTTCCGCATTTACTTGTAATACAAGACACGGTGTATGTAAGAAATGTTATGGCCGTAACTTAGCAACAGGATCTGAAGTTGAAGTTGGTGAAGCAGTAGGTATCATTGCTGCACAATCAATTGGTGAGCCTGGAACACAGTTAACGATGCGTACTTTCCATACAGGTGGGGTTGCGGGAGACGATATCACACAAGGTTTACCACGTATTCAAGAATTATTTGAAGCGCGTAATCCTAAAGGTCAAGCTGTAATAACAGAAATTGATGGTGTTGTTGCTTCTATTACTGAGGTTAAAGATCGTCAGCAAGAGATTGTCGTTCAAGGAAATGTCGAAAGCCGTTCTTATACTGCACCATACAGCGCTAGGGTTAAGGTAAAAGAGGGTCAAGAGGTTGAACGTGGTCAAGAATTAACGGAAGGGTCAATCGATCCTAAAGAATTATTAAAAGTAAAAGATATGCAAGCTGTTCAAGAATACTTATTACGTGAAGTTCAAAAGGTATACCGTATGCAAGGTGTTGAAATTGGAGATAAGCACGTTGAGGTTATGGTACGACAAATGCTTCGTAAGGTAAGAGTTATTGATGCAGGTGAAACAGATGTATTACCAGGATCACTGCTAGATGTTCATCAATTTACAGATGCAAATGCAAAAGTATTACTTGATGGCAGAGCTCCAGCAACAGGAAGACCAGTCTTACTTGGTATTACTAAAGCATCACTTGAGACAGATTCGTTCTTATCTGCTGCTTCATTCCAAGAAACAACACGTGTACTTACAGATGCAGCAATTAAAGGTAAACGTGATGAGCTTCTTGGTCTGAAAGAAAATGTTATTATCGGTAAGTTGGTTCCAGCTGGAACAGGTATGAACCGTTACCGTAAAGCAGAGCTAATCATGCAAGAAGAAACAGATGAAGATGTAGTTGGTGTTGAGTAATAAATAGTTGAATAAGTGGGTTTGTGATCAACGGAAAATATTTTCTTGAATATTGTTGACACAAACCCACTATCAATGTTAATATATCCAAGGTGCTCCTATAACCTGATACTTTGGAGGATAGGTTCGAATGTCTTATGAAAAAGTATTACAGGCAAGTAAAATAATTATTGGAACTAAGCAAACAGTTAAAGCACTTCAAACAACGAATGTGCTGGAGGTTATTATCGCAGATGACGCTGATCGACGTGTTTTAAACAAAGTCATTCAGGTTGCTGAAGAAAAGAACGTTCCTGTCATAAAAGTTGAATCTATGAAAAAGCTTGGAAAAGCTTGTGGTATAGAAGTAGGTGCAGCAACAGTTGCTATTATCAATTAAAACTGTTTTTGTAGATAAAATGTTCTGCAAAGACATTGTTTTTTGTTAAAAAATGAACCACCTGGATGTGTGGTCTTAAAGAAAGTTCGAAAGGAGGAAAAAACATGCCTACAATTAATCAATTAGTACGCAAAGGTCGTGAATCAAAAATTCAAAAGTCTGATTCACCAGCATTAAACAAAGGTTACAACAGCTTCAAAAAATCACAAACTAACCAGTCTTCACCGCAAAAGCGTGGTGTTTGTACACGTGTTGGTACAATGACTCCGAAGAAGCCGAACTCAGCATTACGTAAATATGCACGTGTTCGTTTAACAAACGGAATCGAGGTTACAGCTTACATTCCTGGAATCGGACATAACCTACAAGAGCACAGTGTAGTGTTAATCCGTGGCGGACGTGTAAAGGATTTACCAGGGGTACGTTACCACATCGTTCGTGGAGCACTTGATACTGCTGGAGTTAACAATCGTATGCAAGGTCGTTCTAAATACGGAACTAAGAGACCTAAAGCACCTAAAAAATAATAGTTTAAAACTATTAATATGACTGAAAGGAGGAAATTAGAATGCCTCGTAAAGGACCTGTAGCAAAAAGAGATGTATTACCAGATCCAATTTATAATTCTAAACTTGTAAGTCGTCTAATTAACAAGATGATGGTAGATGGTAAGAGAGGTAAATCTCAAGCTATTTTATATAATGCTTTTGATTTAGTACAACAACGTTCTGGTAAAGAAGCAATGGAAGTTTTTGAACAAGCAATCAAAAACATCATGCCAGTACTTGAAGTAAGAGCACGTCGTGTTGGGGGTGCTAACTATCAAGTACCAGTTGAAGTTCGCCCTGACCGTCGTACTACTCTTGGTTTACGTTGGTTAGTTAACTATGCTCGTCTTCGTGGAGAAAAAACGATGGAAGAGCGTCTAGCTAACGAAATCTTAGATGCAGCTAACAATACTGGAGCTGCTGTTAAGAAACGTGAAGACACACATAAAATGGCAGAAGCTAACAAAGCGTTTGCTCACTACCGTTGGTAGAATAAAAATAAATGGCTCTGTTAAAATAGTAATATGCTTTTAGCAGAGCTTTTTCCAAAAAAATACTTAATCAATGGAAGGAGAAAGACCCAATGGCAAGAGAGTTCTCCTTAAACAACACTCGTAACATCGGTATCATGGCACATATTGATGCTGGTAAAACCACTACTACTGAACGTGTCCTTTACTACACTGGTCGTATTCATAAGATTGGTGAAACACATGAAGGTGCTTCTCAGATGGACTGGATGGAACAAGAGCAAGAGCGCGGAATTACAATTACATCTGCAGCAACAACTGCACAATGGAAAGGTCACCGCGTTAACATCATTGATACACCAGGACACGTAGACTTCACAGTTGAAGTTGAACGTTCTTTACGTGTACTTGATGGTGCTGTAGCTGTTCTTGACGCACAATCAGGGGTTGAACCACAAACTGAAACAGTTTGGCGTCAAGCTACAACTTACGGTGTTCCACGTGTTGTTTTCGTAAACAAAATGGACAAAATCGGTGCTGATTTCCTATACTCTGTAGGAACTATTCACGATCGTTTACAAGCAAATGCACACCCAATCCAATTACCAATTGGTGCTGAAGATCAATTCGAAGGAATTATTGATCTAGTTGAAATGAAAGCTACTTACTACGGAAATGACCTTGGTACAGATATTCAAGAGATTGAAATTCCTGAGGAATATATGGCTCAAGCTGAAGAGTACCGTGAAAAGCTAGTAGAAGCAGTAGCTGAATTAGATGAAGCACTTATGGAAAAATACCTTGGTGGCGAAGAAATCACTAATGAAGAATTAAAAGCTGGTATTCGTCAAGGTACATGTAATGTTGAATTCTATCCAGTTATCTGTGGATCTGCATTTAAAAACAAAGGTGTACAAAAGATGCTTGATGCAGTAATTGATTATCTTCCATCTCCATTAGATGTTGAAGCTATTAAAGGTCATTTACCTGATTCTGAAGAAGAAGTTACACGTCCTTCTGATGATGACGCTCCATTTGCGGCATTAGCATTTAAAGTTATGACTGACCCATATGTAGGGAAACTAACATTCTTCCGTGTGTACTCTGGTACATTAAGCTCTGGATCATATGTTCAAAACTCTACTAAAGGTAAGCGTGAACGTGTAGGACGTATCCTGCAAATGCATGCTAACAGTCGTGAAGAAATTTCAGTTGTTCACTCAGGGGATATTGCAGCAGCTGTAGGTTTAAAAGATACTACAACTGGTGATACTCTATGTGACGATAAATCACCTGTAATCTTAGAATCAATGAATTTCCCAGAGCCAGTTATCCAATTATCTGTTGAGCCTAAGTCTAAGGCTGACCAAGATAAAATGACTACTGCGCTTCAAAAGCTTCAAGAAGAAGATCCTACTTTCCGCGCACATACTGACCAAGAAACTGGTCAAACAATCATCGCTGGAATGGGTGAACTTCACCTTGATATCATCGTTGACCGTATGAGACGCGAATTTAAGGTAGAAGCTAACGTAGGTGCGCCACAGGTTGCTTACCGTGAAACATTCCGTGATTCTGCTAAAGTTGAAGGGAAATTTGCGCGTCAATCAGGTGGTCGTGGACAATTCGGTCACGTTTGGATCGAATTCGCACCAAACGAAGAAGGTAAAGGTTTTGAATTCGAAAATGCGATTGTTGGTGGGGTAGTACCTCGTGAATACATTCCTGCTGTTCAAGCTGGTCTAGAAGATTCACTTGATAGAGGTGTACTTGCTGGATATCCATTAGTAGATATTAAAGCTAAGTTATATGATGGGTCTTACCATGATGTTGACTCTAGTGAAATGGCGTTTAAAATTGCCGCTTCAATGGCACTTAAGAACGCTGCATCAAAATGTAAACCTGTAATCTTAGAGCCAATGATGAGAGTAGAAGTTGTTGTACCTGAAGAATACATGGGTGATATCATGGGACAAATTACTGCTCGTCGTGGACGTGTTGAAGGTATGGAAGCTCGTGGAAACGCGCAAGTAGTACGTTCAATGGTTCCTCTTTCTGAAATGTTTGGTTATGCAACTTCTTTACGTTCAAACACTCAAGGTCGCGGAGTATTCACAATGCACTTTGATCACTATGAAGAAGTTCCAAAATCAGTTGCAGAAGAAATTATCAAAAAAAATAAAGGTGAATAATTGATTTTCTCACTTTTATCAAGTATAACTACTTATGTAAGCTATGAAAGTGGAACAGTAGATTTCACTTTCAAAGCATTTCATACTTAATTACTAAAATAATAATAGGTTTAATACTTAAGGAGGATTTTATAATGGGTAAAGAAAAATTTGACCGTTCCAAGCCGCATGCTAACATCGGTACTATTGGACACGTTGACCATGGTAAAACAACTTTAACTGCAGCTATCACTTCAGTTCTTGCTAGACGTTCTGGTAAAGGTACTGCAATGGCATATGATCAAATCGATGGTGCACCTGAAGAGCGTGAGCGTGGTATCACAATCTCAACAGCACACGTTGAGTACGAAACTGACACACGTCACTATGCACACGTTGACTGCCCAGGACATGCTGACTATGTTAAGAACATGATCACTGGTGCTGCTCAAATGGATGGTGGGATCCTAGTTGTTTCTGCAGCTGATGGCCCAATGCCACAAACTCGTGAGCACATCCTTCTTTCACGTCAAGTAGGTGTTCCATACCTAGTTGTATTCTTAAACAAATGTGATATGGTAGATGACGAAGAGTTACTTGAGTTAGTAGAAATGGAAGTTCGTGACTTACTGACTGACTATGAATTCCCTGGTGACGATGTACCTGTAATCAAAGGTTCTGCTCTTAAAGCTCTTGAAGGAGATGCTGAGTGGGAAGAGAAAGTTGTTGAATTAATGGCAGCTGTTGATGAGTACATCCCAACTCCACAACGTGATGTTGAAAAGCCATTCATGATGCCAGTTGAGGACGTATTCTCAATCACTGGTCGTGGTACGGTTGCTACAGGTCGTGTTGAGCGTGGACAAATTAAAGTTGGTGACGTAATTGAGATTGTTGGTTTAACTGAAGAGCCAAAATCAACTACTGTTACTGGTGTTGAAATGTTCCGTAAACTTCTTGACTTTGCTCAAGCTGGAGACAACATTGGTGCACTTCTTCGTGGAGTAGCTCGTGAAGATATCCAACGTGGTCAAGTACTTGCTAAACCAGGTACAATTAACCCACACACAAAGTTCAAAGCTGAAGTTTATGTTTTATCAAAAGAAGAAGGTGGACGTCACACTCCATTCTTCACAAACTACCGTCCACAGTTCTACTTCCGTACAACTGATGTAACTGGTATTTGTAATCTTCCAGAAGGCGTAGAAATGGTTATGCCTGGAGACAACATCGAAATGACAGTTGAGCTTATCGCTCCAGTTGCGATCGAAGAAGGAACTAAGTTCTCTATTCGTGAAGGTGGACGTACAGTAGGCGCTGGCGTTGTTGCTACAATCCAAGAGTAATTTCTACTCTTAACTTATAAAAACCAGATGGGCTTTTGCTCATCTGGTTTTTTCTTGTGCTTATTTATATTATAGAGTTTAAGACTAAGAAAATTTTATATATTATGAGGTTTGAAGGACATTATCAGGGAGAAGTAGAAGTTTTGTCTTTCATGAGGTTAATGAAAGACAAAATGGAGAAAAGATCAGGTAAAATGTCCTTCATAAGGTTGATGAAAGACAAAATGGGGAAGAGACAGGTAAAATGTCCTTCATAAGGTGATGAAAGACAAAATGGAGAAGAAAACAAATAAAATGTGCTTTATAAGGTTGATGAAAGACAAAATAGCGAAGAGTTAGAAGAAAAAGTCTTACATGAGGTTGAAGAAGGACATAATGGTTTAAAGTAAACTATTACTCAAAACGTTCTATATATATAGAAGAAACTAGAATAACAAGACATATCTAATAATATAGTTGCCTTCCATTATATAACTTAAAAATAAATCTCTCACAGAGTTGAAATGTACCTAATACATATGTATAATAGGAAAAGTGCGAAAAACATGCATAATATAAACATTTGTGTTGCAATTGTGTTTTGTTTTTTATATAATAGACAATGTTGGTCTTTGACTGCGATGAAGTGAAAGGTTGCTGACACACCCGGCCGCTTTGCCATGGCGAGTGTGAGGAAATTTTCACGGAGAAGGTCTATTTTAAAAAAGTAGGCGATAAAGGAGGGAAAATAATGGCAAAACAAAAAATTCGTATTCGTTTAAAAGCATATGATCATAGAATTCTTGATCAATCTGCTGAGAAGATCGTTGAAACAGCGAAGCGTTCTGGAGCTGCAGTATCAGGTCCAATTCCACTTCCGACTGAAAAGTCAATTTACACGATCCTTCGTGCTGTACACAAATACAAAGACTCTCGCGAGCAATTTGAAATGCGTACACACAAGCGCTTAATCGATATTGTTAATCCAACACCACAAACTGTTGATGCATTAATGAGATTAGATTTACCATCAGGCGTAGATATCGAAATCAAATTATAATAAATAAATTTTAAATTACTATAGGAGGTGTGACTAATGACCAAAGGAATCTTAGGAAGAAAAGTAGGTATGACGCAAGTGTTCGTTGGAAATGGCGAGCTAGTTCCAGTAACTGTTATCGAAGCTTCTCCAAACGTAGTACTTCAAAAGAAATCATCTGAAACAGATGGTTACGAAGCAGTACAAGTTGGATTTGAAGATCTTAGAGACAAACTTGCTAACAAGCCATTAAAAGGACATGTAGCAAAAGCTAATACTGCACCTAAGCGCTTCGTACGTGAATTACGTGGAGTAAGCTTAGATGAGTATGAAGTTGGTCAGGAAGTCAAAGTTGATATCTTCACAGAAGGAGATATCGTAGATGTAACAGGAATATCAAAAGGTAAAGGTTTTCAAGGTTCAATCAAGCGCCACGGACAATCTCGCGGACCAATGTCACATGGTTCACGTTACCACCGTCGCCCTGGTTCAATGGGACCTGTAGCACCTAACCGTGTATTCAAAAACAAATTACTACCTGGACGTATGGGTGGAGAACGTACTACAGTTCAAAACTTACAAATCGTTAAGGTTGACACTGAACGTAACCTTTTATTAGTAAAAGGAAATGTACCAGGTGCTAGAAAATCTCTAATCACAGTGAAAACTGCTGTTAAAGCGAAGTAATACAATAGGAAAGGAGGAATAAGCCAATGCCTAAAGTAGCATTGTATAGCCAAACCGGTTCTACAGTTGGAGAAATCGAACTGAATGATTCCGTTTTTGGTATCGAACCAAATCAGCACGTATTATTTGATGCTGTTGTTATGCAAAGAGCATCCTTACGTCAAGGAACTCATAAAACAAAAATTCGTTCAGAAGTAGCTGGCGGAGGACGTAAACCTTGGCGTCAAAAAGGGACAGGTCGTGCACGTCAAGGATCTATCCGTTCACCACAATGGCGTGGTGGTGGTACCGTATTCGGACCTACACCTAGAAGCTATAGCTATAAATTACCTAAAAAAGTACGCCGTTTAGCAATCAAATCAGCTTTATCAACAAAGGTTATCGAAAACAACATCCTAGTATTGGAGAATTTAGAATTAAATACTCCAAAAACAAAAGAAATGGTTTCGATTTTAACTGGATTAAACATCGAGCGTAAAGCACTAATCGTAACTGCTGATACAAATGAAGCTGTTGCGTTATCTGCACGTAATATCCAAGGAGTAACGGTTGTTGCTGCTGATGGAATTAACGTTCTTGATGTATTAAATCACGATAAGTTAGTGATTACTAAAGGTGCGGTGGAAAAAGTAGAGGAGGTGCTTGCATAATGAAAGATCCTCGTGATATTATTAAGCGCCCCGTTATTACAGAACGTACTACAGACTTAATGGCTGAAAAGAAATACACTTTTGATGTAGATGTTAAAGCTAATAAGACTGAAGTAAAAGACGCTATCGAACAAATCTTCGGAGTTAAGGTTGAGCAAGTCAACGTTATGAACTACAAAGGTAAATTCAAGCGTATGGGACGTCATAGCGGATATACAAACCGTCGTAGAAAAGCAATTGTTAAATTAACTGCTGATAGTAAAGAAATAGAATTCTTTGAAGTTTAAGTTTTATAGTGAAGGAGGGAAATAGACATGGCGATTAAAAAGTATAAACCAACCTCTAATGGTCGTCGTGGTATGACAGTTTCTGATTTTGCTGAAATCACAACTGACACACCAGAAAAATCATTACTTGCGCCGTTACATCGCAAAGGTGGGCGTAACAACCAAGGTAAATTAACTGTACGTCACCAAGGTGGCGGACATAAGCGTCAATACCGTGTTATCGATTTTAAGCGTGACAAAGATGGTATACCAGGACGCGTTGCTACAATTGAGTATGATCCAAACCGTTCTGCTAATATTGCATTAATTAACTATGTTGATGGAGAAAAGCGATATATCTTAGCTCCTAAAAATCTTCAAGTGGGCTTAGAAGTTATGTCAGGTCCTGAAGCAGACATTAAAGTAGGTAATACATTACCATTAGCAAACATCCCAGTAGGTACTGTTATTCATAATATCGAACTTAAGCCAGGTAAGGGTGGACAATTAGTCCGTTCAGCAGGTACTTCTGCTCAAGTACTTGGTAAAGAAGGTAAATATGTATTAGTACGTCTAAACTCTGGTGAAGTTCGAATGATTCTTGCAACATGTCGTGCGACAGTTGGTCAAGTTGGAAACGAACAACACGAACTAATTAACATTGGTAAAGCTGGACGTTCTCGTTGGTTAGGTATTCGCCCGACTGTACGTGGATCTGTAATGAACCCTAACGATCACCCACACGGTGGTGGTGAAGGTAAAGCTCCAATCGGACGTAAATCACCAATGTCACCTTGGGGTAAACCAACTCTTGGTGCTAAGACTCGTAAAAAGAAAAGTAAGTCAGACAAATTTATCGTTCGTCGACGTAAAAAATAACGGGGTTGTACTACGGTTCCATAGAACCGTAGATCAATCACGAAGGGAGGTTCATTTATGGGTCGCAGTCTGAAAAAAGGACCTTTTGTAGATGATCATTTAATGAAGAAAGTTGAGACTTTGAATGGAACAGAGAAAAAACAAGTTGTAAAAACTTGGTCTCGTCGTTCAACAATTTTTCCACAATTCATTGGTCACACAATTGCAGTTTATGATGGTCGTAAGCATGTTCCAGTATATGTTACTGAAGATATGGTAGGTCACAAATTAGGTGAGTTCGCACCATCACGTACTTATAAAGGTCACGCAAATGACGATAAGAAAACAAGACGTTAATGAGAGGAGGCTTAACTATGCAAGCTAAAGCTGTCGTTAGAACAGTACGTATTGCTCCTCGTAAAGCCCGTTTGGTAGTTGATTTAATTCGAGGTAAGCAAGTAGGTGAAGCTGTTGCAATTCTTAAACATACACCAAAAGCAGCATCTCCTATTGTTGAGAAGCTTTTAAACTCTGCAATCGCAAATGCTGAACATAATTATGAAATGGATGCTAATAGCTTAGTTGTTACACAAGTATTCGTTGATGAAGGTCCAACACTAAAACGTTTCCGTCCACGTGCAATGGGACGCGCAAGCGCGATTAATAAACGCACTAGTCACATTACTATCGTGCTATCTGAAAAGAAGGAGGGATAAGCAGTGGGTCAAAAAGTCAATCCAATCGGTTTGCGTATCGGAATTATCCGTGATTGGGATTCTAAGTGGTACGCAGGAAAAGATTATGCAGATTTATTACATGAAGACCTTAAAATTCGTGAGTATATCTCGAAACGTTTAAGTGATGCTTCTGTATCAAAAGTTGAAATTGAACGTGCTGCTAACCGTGTTAACATCACTGTTCACACAGCTAAACCAGGTATGGTAATCGGTAAAGGCGGTACTGAAGTTGAAGCACTTCGTAAAGCACTTAACCAATTAACTGGGAAACGCATTCACATCAATATTTTAGAAATTAAAAGAGCTGATTTAGACGCTATTCTTGTAGCTGAAAATATTGCACGTCAATTAGAGAACCGTGTATCTTTCCGTCGTGCTCAAAAACAAGCGATCCAACGTACTATGCGTTCTGGTGCTCAAGGGATCAAGACAATGACTTCTGGTCGTCTTGGTGGAGCTGATATCGCTCGTGCTGAACACTACAGTGAAGGAACTGTTCCACTTCATACTCTTCGTGCTGATATCGATTATGGCACAGCTGAAGCTGATACTACGTACGGTAAAATCGGAGTTAAAGTATGGATTTATCGTGGAGAGGTTCTTCCTACTAAGAAGAAAAAAGAGGAAGGAGGAAATTAATTATGTTATTGCCAAAACGCGTTAAATATCGCAGAGAACACCGCGGAAAAATGCGTGGTCGTGCAAAGGGTGGTACTGAGGTACATTTTGGTGAATTTGGTATCCAAGCTCTTGAAGCTTCATGGATTACAAACCGTCAAATCGAAGCTGCTCGTATTGCAATGACTCGTTACATGAAACGTGGCGGTAAAGTTTGGATTAAAATCTTCCCTTCTAAGCCGTTTACTGCAAAACCTCTAGAAGTACGTATGGGATCTGGTAAAGGAGCACCTGAAGGTTGGGTAGCTGTTGTAAAACCAGGTAAAGTATTGTTCGAAATTTCAGGTGTATCTGAAGAAGTTGCACGTGAAGCATTACGTTTAGCGTCTCACAAATTACCTATCAAAACTAAGTTTGTAAAACGCGAAGAAATTGGTGGTGAATCAAATGAAAGCTAATGAAATCAAAGACTTAACCACTGCAGAAATCGAACAAAAAGTAAAATCACTAAAAGAAGAATTATTTAACCTACGCTTTCAATTAGCTACTGGCCAGCTTGAAAACACTGCACGTATCCGTGAAGTTCGTAAAGCTATCGCTCGTATGAAGACAGTAGTTCGTGAAAGAGAGATCAGCCGATAGAATTGATAACCTGAGAGGAGGTTTGCTAAGTGAGTGAACGCAACCAACGCAAAGTCTACACAGGACGTGTGGTTTCTGACAAGATGGATAAAACAGTAACCGTACTTGTAGAGACCTATAAGAAACATTCTCTTTACGGGAAGCGCGTAAAGTATTCAAAGAAATTAAAAGCACACGATGAAAACAATACAGTTAAAGCTGGTGACATCGTAAAAATTATGGAGACTCGCCCATTATCTGCAACTAAACGCTTCCGTGTTTTAGAAGTTGTAGAAAAAGCGGTTATTATATAATTAAGGTTCGGATCAATCACAAATCCGAAGGGAGGTTTCATGAATGATTCAACAAGAATCTCGTTTGAAGGTTGCTGACAACTCTGGTGCTCGTGAAGTACTAACTATTAAAGTACTAGGTGGTTCAGGCCGTAAAACTGCTAATATTGGTGACGTAATCGTTTGTACAGTGAAACAAGCAACACCAGGAGGCGTTGTTAAAAAAGGTGATGTTGTTAAAGCCGTAATCGTACGTACGAAACGCGGTGTTCGTCGTAATGACGGAACATACATTAAATTTGATGAAAATGCTTGCGTTATTATCCGTGATGATAAGGGCCCACGTGGAACTCGTATCTTTGGACCAGTTGCTCGTGAACTACGCGATAATAATTTTATGAAAATTGTTTCTTTAGCTCCAGAAGTACTATAATTGAAATTTGATTTACCTTTTAAGGAGGTGCGAAATCGATGCATGTTAAAAAGGGTGACAAGGTACAAGTGATCTCAGGTAAAGACAAAGGAAAACAAGGTGTTATTCTTGAAGCTTTCCCAAAGAAAGATCGTGTACTAGTTGAAGGCGTAAATATTGTTAAAAAACACTCAAAACCGTCTCAAGATAATCCCCAAGGTGGTATTATCACGAAAGAGGCAGCAATTCATGTGTCAAACGTTATGCCATTAGATCCGAAATCTGGTGAACCGACTAGAGTTGGATACGGAGTGGTTGATGGTAAAAAGGTACGTGTTGCAAAAAAATCAGGTGAAACTCTAGATAAATAGTATAGAAGAAAGGAGGTACTTTAGATGAACCGCCTAAAAGAAAAATATCAAACAGAAATTACTCCTGCTCTAATGAGCAAGTTTAACTATACTTCAGTAATGCAGGCTCCTAAGCTTGATAAAATCGTAATTAATATGGGTGTTGGTGATGCTGTTGCTAACTCTAAAGCATTAGACAATGCTGTTGAGGAATTAGCTGCTATCACAGGACAAAAGCCTGTAGTAACTCGTGCTAAAAAATCAATCGCAGGTTTCCGCTTACGTGAAGGTATGCCAATCGGTGCAAAGGTTACATTACGTGGAGAGCGTATGTACGAATTCTTCGATAAATTAATTGCAGTTTCATTACCACGTGTACGTGACTTCCGTGGGATTTCTAAGAAATCTTTTGATGGTCGCGGTAACTACACTCTTGGTGTTAAAGAGCAATTAATTTTCCCTGAAATTGATTACGATAAAGTAAGTAAAGTTCGTGGTATGGATATCGTTATCGTAACTACTGCAAATACTGACGAGGAAGCTCGTGAGCTATTAACAGGGTTCGGAATGCCGTTCCAAAAATAAAGGAGGCGAAATCGTGGCTAAAAAATCTATGATTGCGAAACAAAAGCGCCAACAAAAATTTAAAGTGCAAGAGTATACACGTTGTGAGCGTTGTGGTCGTCCTCACTCTGTACTTCGCAAATTTAAATTATGCCGTATTTGTTTCCGTGAATTAGCGTACAAGGGTCAAATCCCTGGTGTAAAGAAAGCAAGTTGGTAATCCACATATATGGGAAGGAGGTAAATATACAATGGTATTGACAGATCCAATTGCAGATATGCTTACTCGCATCCGTAATGCGAATATGGTACGTCACGAAAAACTTGAAATCCCTGCTTCAAAAATCAAGAAAGATATTGCTGATATTTTAAAGCGTGAAGGTTTCGTGCGTGATGTTGAATTTATCGAAGATAACAAACAAGGTATTATCCGTATCTTCTTGAAGTACGGTTCAAATAATGAGCGTGTTATTACTGGTCTTAAGCGTATTAGTAAGCCTGGTCTTCGTGTTTATGCGAAAGCTGACGAAGTTCCACGCGTATTAAACGGTCTAGGGATCGCATTAGTATCAACTTCTCAAGGTGTTTTAACTGACAAAGAAGCTCGTCAAAAACAAGCTGGTGGAGAAGTATTAGCTTACGTTTGGTAATATTTTTTAAATGAATGGAGGTGTACTATATGTCACGTATTGGTAAGAAACCAATCGAAATTCCTGCTGGAGTTACTATTACTCTAAATGGCACTGAAGTTACTGTAAAAGGACCTAAAGGTGAATTAACACGTAATTTCCACTCAGATATCAAAATTAATGTTGAGGAAAACGTAATTAACGTTGTCCGCCCAACTGATAATAAAGAACATCGTGCACTTCATGGCACAACTCGTAGTATTCTTGCTAACATGATTGAAGGTGTTTCAAAAGGTTTTGAAAGAGGATTAGAATTAATCGGGGTAGGTTACCGTGCTTCTAAATCTGGAAACAAGCTTGTACTGAATGTTGGTTACTCTCATCCAGTAGAAATGACACCTGAAACTGGCGTTGAAGTCGAAGTACCATCAAATACTAAAGTTATTGTTAAAGGTATTGATAAAGAACGTGTTGGCGCATTAGCTGCTAACATTCGTGATGTACGTCCACCTGAGCCTTATAAAGGAAAAGGTATTCGCTATGAAGGCGAAAAAGTACGTCGTAAAGAAGGTAAAACTGCGAAGTAATAGCCTTCTAGCTTAAAGAAAGGAGTGACGTAAATGATTACGAAAAAGGATAAAAATGCAGTTCGTAAGAAAAGACATGGCCGTGTTCGTGCTAAACTATCAGGAACTGCTGCTCGCCCTCGTCTAAATGTGTTCCGTTCAAATCAACACATTTATGCTCAAGTGATCGATGATACGAATTCTGTAACTCTTGTAAGTGCATCTACTTTAGATAAAGAACTTAACCTTGAATCTGCAGGAAACGTTGATGCTGCTCAAAAGGTTGGAGAACTTGTAGCAAAACGTGCGATCGAAAAGGGTGTAAAAACTGTAGTATTTGACCGCGGAGGATATTTATATCATGGTCGTGTAAAAGCTTTAGCTGATGCTGCTCGTGAAGCTGGATTAGAATTTTAATAGTAAAAGGAGGGACATGAGATGCGTATTGATCCAAACAAATTAGAACTTGAAGAACGCGTTGTTACCGTTAACCGTGTAGCTAAAGTTGTTAAAGGTGGACGTCGTTTCCGCTTTGCTGCTCTAGTTGTAGTCGGTGATAAAAACGGTCATGTAGGTTTTGGAACTGGTAAAGCACAAGAAGTTCCGGATGCTATCCGTAAAGCAATCGAAGATGCAAAGAAAAACCTTATTGAAGTTCCTATGGTAGGAACAACTATTCCTCACCAAGTAATCGGACAATTTGGTGCAGGAAATATCTTACTGAAGCCTGCTTCAGAAGGTACTGGAGTAATCGCAGGTGGACCTGTACGTGCGGTGCTTGAATTAGCTGGTGTTGCAGATATCCTATCTAAATCTTTAGGAACTAACACTCCAATTAACATGGTTCGTGCTACATTAGAAGGACTTAAACAATTAAAGCGTGCTGAAGATGTTGCAAAGTTACGTGGTAAATCAGTAGAAGAACTGTTAGGATAAGGAGGGAAAGACATGTCAAAACAATTAGCAATTACCCTCACTCGCAGTGTCATTGGACGCCCTGAAGACCAACGTGTAACTGTTCGTACACTAGGATTAAAAAAGATGCATCAAACTGTTGTTCATGATGATAATGCTGCGATCCGCGGTATGATTAATAAAGTTGCTCATCTTGTTACGGTTAAAGAACAATAAAGAGATTTTCTTCTTAAATAAGGAGGTGCCCAAATGAAACTACATGAATTGAAACCAACGGAAGGTTCTCGAAAAGAACGCAACCGTGTAGGACGTGGAACTGGTTCTGGTAATGGTAAAACAGCTGGAAGAGGACATAAAGGTCAAAACGCACGTTCTGGCGGAGGTGTTCGTCCAGGTTTTGAAGGTGGTCAAACACCATTATTCCAACGTTTGCCTAAGCGTGGATTCACAAACATTAACCGTAAGGACTTTGCTATTGTGAATCTTGAAACTCTTAACCGCTTTGATAACGGTACTGAAGTTACTCCAGAATTATTACTTGAAACTGGTGTAGTAAGTAACGTTAAAGCTGGTGTAAAAGTTCTTGGAAATGGAACTCTTGAAAAAAAACTTACTGTTAGAGCTCACAAATTCTCCTCTACTGCTAAAGATGCTATTGAAGCGGCTGGCGGAACAGTTGAGGTGATCTAATGTTTCAGACAATCTCCAATTTTATGCGCGTTGGTGATATAAGAAACAAGATTATATTCACCTTACTCATGTTAGTTGTATTTAGAATTGGTACGTTTATCCCAGTTCCTAATGTAAATGCTGAAGTATTAAGGTTGAATGATGAACTAAATGTATTTGGTATCTTAAATACATTTGGGGGCGGTGCTTTAAGCAATTTCTCTATACTTGCTATGGGGATTATGCCTTATATCACGGCTTCAATTATCATACAGTTATTACAGATGGACGTTGTTCCTAAGTTTACTGAATGGTCGAAGCAAGGTGAAGTTGGCCGTCGTAAATTAGCCCAGTTTACTCGTTATGGTACAATTGGATTAGGATTCATACAAGCGCTTGGAATGTCATATGGTTTTAATAGTATGGCAGGAGGCATGTTGATTGAAAATCCAGGAATTCCTACTTACCTACTGATTGCTGTTGTACTTACTGCTGGTACTGCTTTCTTAATGTGGTTAGGTGAACTAATTACATCAAAGGGTGTAGGAAATGGTATTTCAATTATTATCTTTGCCGGAATTGCTGCAGGAATTCCTACTACTGTGAACCAAATCTATGCTCAGCAGTTTGAGGATGTTGGTGATCAATTATTTTTACGTATTGTTACAGTATTACTTATTGTCCTTGCTGTAATAGCAATTGTTGTTGGAGTTATCTTCGTACAACAAGCATTACGTAAAATACCAATTCAATATGCAAAGAGATTAGTTGCGAACAGCCCTGTCGGTGGTCATTCCACACATTTACCTCTTAAAGTAAATGCTGCAGGTGTTATTCCAGTAATCTTTGCAGTATCATTTATAATAACACCACCAACTATTGCATCCTTTTTTGGTCAAAATGATGTGACAATGTGGATACAAAGAACATTTGATTACACACAGCCTGTTGGTATGATCCTGTATGTTGCACTTATTGTTGCCTTCACTTACTTCTATACATTTGTTCAGGTTAATCCAGAACAAATGGCAGAAAACTTGAAGAAACAAGGTGGTTATATACCTGGTATACGACCAGGAAGAAATACACAAGAATATGTAACAAAAATTCTTTATCGTCTTACCTTCGTAGGAGCTATTTTCCTATCAGCGATTTCAATTCTTCCTGTTATCTTTATAAAGATTGCTGACCTGCCTCAATCTGCCCAGATTGGTGGAACAAGTTTGTTAATCGTTGTTGGTGTTGCGTTAGAGACAATGAAACAGCTTGAAAGTCAGTTAGTTAAGCGTCACTATAAAGGATTTATTAAATAGAATCTGGGAAGTTTCTTTCCCAGGTCTTAAAATAGGGGACTGAGGGGAGTCATATGATGAATTTAGTTTTAATGGGTCTACCTGGTGCTGGTAAAGGTACTCAGGCAGAGCGTATTGTAGAAGATTATCAAATCCCTCATATCTCAACAGGAGATATGTTCAGAGCTGCAATGAAGGAAGAAACAGAATTAGGGTTAAAAGCAAAATCCTTTATGGATAAAGGCGAACTTGTTCCTGATGAAGTGACGATCGGGATTGTACGTGAGAGACTAAGTAAGGATGATTGTCTAAAAGGCTTTCTTCTTGATGGATTTCCACGAACAGTTCCTCAAGCTGATGCACTCGAACAAATCCTTTCTGATTTGAATCGTAAAATAGATTATGTTATTAATATCTATGTTGATCAAGATATCTTGATGGAAAGATTGACAGGTCGACGCATTTGTAAAAGTTGTGGGGCAACATACCATCTTGTATTTAATCCACCAGCTGATTCTGGTGTATGTGATAAGTGTGGTGGAGAGCTTTACCAACGTGCAGATGATAACGAGGAGACAGTTGGAACTCGTCTTGAAGTAAACTTAAAGCAATCCCAGCCTCTATTAAGCTTTTATGAAGATAAGGGATATCTACGTAATATTAATGGTCAACAAGAAATTGGCAAAGTTTATGAGGATATTGAGCAATTACTTGGGGGATTAAATAGATGATTATTTGCAAGACTCCGCGTGAGATCGAAATCATGCGTGAAGCTGGTAAAATTGTAGCTTTAACCCACCAAGAATTAGTCAATCATATAACTCCAGGAATCACTACTTTAGAATTGGATGCCATTGCAGAAAAAACCATACGCGGGTTAGGTGCAATTCCATCCTTTAAAGGGTATAATGGTTTTCGCGGGAGTATATGCGCTTCTGTTAATGAAGAATTAGTACATGGAATTCCTGGTGAACGTAAGCTGCAAGATGGTGATATTATAAGTATCGATATCGGTGCATATTTTAATGGCTATCATGGAGATTCTGCTTGGACTTATCCAGTTGGTACTATTTCTCTTGAAAATCAAAAACTTCTTGAGGTAACTGAGGAGTCACTTTTTAAAGGATTACAGGAAGCAAAACCTGGTGAGCGTCTTTCAAATATCTCTCATGCAATTCAAACATTTGTTGAAGCTAACCAATTTTCAGTCGTACGTGAGTATGTAGGGCATGGAGTTGGGCAAGACTTGCATGAAGACCCACAAATTCCGCATTATGGTCCACCAAACAAAGGGCCTCGTTTAAAACCAGGCATGGTACTTGCCATTGAACCTATGGTGAATGCAGGTAGTCGATATGTGAAGACTTTAGCTGATGACTGGACAGTTGTAACAGTTGATAACAAAACATGTGCTCATTTTGAGCATACAATTGCTATCACTGAAACAGGATATGAAATTCTAACAAAAGCCTAAGTGAAGGTGATTATGTATTGAATGATTCTGATTCGAGTCCGCGCATAGGTCAGTTTGTCTTGATTAAACAAGGCAGAGATGTTGGGCAGTTTGCAGTCATTGTAGATATTCTCGATGATCGCTTCGTATTACTTGCAGATGGGGATAAGCGGAAGTTTAAAAATCCTAAAAAGAAGAATGTTAATCACCTTGAATTTTTTGATTTCGTATCTCCGGAAGTTCAGAGCAGTATTAATGAAACTGGTCGTGTGACAAACGGAAAATTGCGCTTTGCATTAACGAAGTTTGTCAATGAACAAGTTACTGATTTGAAGAAGGGAGAACTTTTCGATGGCGAAAGACGATGTAATTGAAATTGAAGGTACTGTCATAGAAACATTACCTAATGCTATGTTTAAAGTAGAATTAGAAAACGGGCATACAGTATTAGCCCATGTATCTGGAAAAATTCGAATGCATTTTATTCGTATTTTACCTGGCGATAAAGTTACGGTTGAATTATCACCTTATGACTTAACGCGTGGTAGAATTACGTATCGATTTAAATAAATTCACTCCGATATATCAAGGAGGTTTAAAAGATGAAAGTGAGACCATCCGTAAAGCCAATCTGCGAAAAATGTAAAGTTATCCGTAGAAAAGGCAAAGTAATGGTTATATGTGAAAACCCAAAACATAAACAAAAACAAGGTTAATATACAAGGAGGTGTACGTTTAAATGGCACGTATTGCTGGTGTAGATATTCCTCGCGATAAACGTATTGTTATTTCTTTAACATACATTTTTGGTATCGGCCGCCCTACAGCGGAAAAAGTACTAGCTGAAGCTGGTGTTTCTGAAGATACTCGCGTTCGTGATTTAACAGAAGAAGAATTAGGAAAAATCCGTGATCTTATTGATCGTCTTAAGGTTGAGGGAGATCTTCGTCGTGAAGTTTCACTTAACATTAAACGTCTAATCGAAATCGGTTCATATCGTGGTCTTCGTCATCGTCGCGGACTACCTGTTCGTGGTCAAAATACGAAAAACAACGCTCGTACACGTAAAGGTCCACGTCGTACTGTAGCTAACAAGAAAAAATAGTAAAGGAGGTACTAGATAATGGCACGTAAAACGAATACTCGTAAACGTCGTGTGAAAAAGAATATTGAAGCTGGTATTGCTCATATCCGTTCAACATTCAATAACACAATTGTAACAATTACAGATGTACACGGTAATGCGATTGCATGGTCAAGTGCTGGTGCGTTAGGTTTCAGAGGTTCTCGTAAATCTACTCCTTTCGCTGCTCAAATGGCTGCTGAAACAGCTGGTAAAGCTTCTCAGGAACATGGTTTAAAAACTCTTGAAGTAACTGTTAAAGGTCCAGGTGCTGGTCGTGAAGCTGCAATCCGTTCACTACAAGCTGCTGGCTTAGAAGTTACAGCTATTAAAGATGTTACTCCTGTCCCACATAACGGATGCCGTCCACCAAAACGTCGCCGTGTTTAATTTTTCTGTATAGATTTTGTATCCATGTCTATAATGGGTTATGATAAACAAAAAATTTATAAGTTCTTACAGAATAATTATTCCAGTTGTTGTGCACATTCGGGAACTTAACTTTGGGGAATTTCGGTTAGATATACAATCGTAATCGTCTAGCCGAGGTTTCGACGTTTTGAAGGAGGGTTTATAAATGATCGAAATTGAAAAACCAAAAATCGAAACGGTTGAAATCAGCGAAGATACCAAATACGGTAAATTCGTGGTCGAGCCACTTGAGCGTGGATATGGTACTACTTTGGGGAATTCCCTACGTCGTATCTTATTATCTTCTCTCCCTGGTGCTGCTGTAACATCTATTCAAATAGATGGTGTACTGCATGAGTTCTCAACAATTGAAGGCGTCGTAGAGGATGTAACATCTATTATTTTAAATGTTAAGAAACTAGCACTTAAAATCTACTCTGATGAAGAGAAGACGCTCGAGATTGATATACAGGGTGAAGGGGCAGTGACTGCAGGAGATATTACTCATGATAGTGATGTGGAAATACTAAATCCTGATCTTCATATTGCAACACTTGCAAAGGATGCACATTTACGCATGAGATTAACTGCAAGACGCGGACGCGGATATACTCCAGCTGATTCTAACAAACGTGAAGATCAACCAATAGGTGTTATTCCTATCGACTCAATCTTTACACCGGTTTCGCGTGTATCATATCAAGTTGAAAATACACGTGTAGGACAAGTATCGAACTTTGATAAGTTGACACTTGATGTCTGGACAGATGGTAGTACTGGTCCGAAAGAAGCTATTGCTCTAGGTTCAAAAATTTTGACTGAGCATTTAAACATTTTTGTTGGTCTGACTGATGAAGCTCAAAATGCAGAGATTATGGTAGAGAAAGAAGAAGACCAAAAAGAAAAGGTTCTGGAGATGACGATCGAAGAACTAGATCTTTCTGTTCGCTCATATAACTGCTTAAAACGAGCTGGCATTAACACAGTTCAAGAACTTGCTCATAAAACAGAAGAAGATATGATGAAGGTACGTAACCTTGGTCGTAAATCTTTAGAAGAAGTTAAAGCTAAATTAGAGGAACTAGGCTTAGGCTTACGCAAAGATGACTGACTAGTTATTTCTTAATAACTAGGCATTTTCTTGCCTAATGATTGTTTCATCTTCCAATTCAAGCTTAACAAAGGAGGGGACATCGAATGGGATATCAAAAACTAGGACGTACAAGTGCTCAACGTAAAGCGTTACTACGTGATTTAACGACTGATTTAATTATCAATGAGCGTATTGAAACTACAGAAGCTCGTGCTAAAGAATTAAAGTCTGTTGTAGAAAAAATGATCACTTTAGGTAAACGTGGGGACTTGCATGCACGTCGTCAAGCTGCAGCATATATCCGTAACGAAGTAGCTAATGAAGAGTCAGGTCAATACGCAATTCAAAAGCTATTTAGTGATATTGCAACTCGCTATGAAGAACGCCAAGGTGGATACACTCGTATCATGAAACTTGGACCTCGTCGTGGGGATGGCGCACCAATGGTTATCATCGAATTAGTTTAATTCAATTTACAAATATTAAGGGCGGGGCAGTTTCTAACTGGATCTATGCCCTTTTTTATTTGCAAAAAAATAGCGCTATACATAACGACTTGTTTTTAAAAGCATAATGTTTCATATATAATTGATTCTATTACTATATGGCTTTTAGATCTTGGGAGGGTAAAATGGTAGATAAGGATATACTCCAGGTGAACTATGTTTCCTTTAAATATAATGAGGAAAGCAATGATGTATTAAAGGATGTTTCATTTTCTGTACGTAATGGTGAATGGTTAGCTATTGTTGGTCATAATGGTTCAGGTAAATCCACACTTGCTAAAATATTAACTGGTATTCTATTTCCCTCAAAGGGTAAAGTATCATTCCGTGAATTCGACCTTAACGAAGATACAATATGGGATATACGTAAAAAGGTAGGAATGGTTTTTCAAAATCCAGATAATCAATTCGTAGGTTCAACAGTCAATGATGATATCGCTTTTGGACTTGAGAATAATGGTATACATCGTGATGAAATGCTAAAGAGAATTGAGTTTGCTGTTAAGCAAGTGAAGATGGAAGACTATCTTGAGTCTGAGCCTCATCAACTATCTGGTGGACAAAAACAAAGGGTCGCTATCGCAGGGGTGATTGCCCTACATCCTCAATTAATCATTCTTGATGAAGCAACTTCAATGTTAGATCCTAAAGGGAGAGAAGAAGTAATAGAAACAATTTGGAAGCTTAAAAAAGATCTTAATCTTACAGTTTTATCGATTACCCACGATCTTGAAGAGGCTGCTCGAGCAGATCGGATGATTGTTATGAAAGAGGGCGTCATTTTTGCTGAAGGTACACCACGTGAAATATTTAAGCTGGACGAAGAATTAGTCTCGATTGGTTTAGACATCCCTTTTCCTGTGAAGTTATCAAAAGAGTTGGCTAAAAAGGGAATTTCACTTTCTAAAAATCATGTGACTGAAGAGGAGTTAATTGAAGAATTATGGACATTAGGTTTGAAGAATTAGAATATCGATATCAAGTCCGTACTCCTTTTGAACGTCGGGCATTATATGATATCAATACATCGATAAAATCTGGCTCATTTATTGCGATTATAGGTCATACTGGGTCAGGCAAGTCTACCATTATTCAGCACCTTAATGGTTTATTAAAACCAACTTCAGGGAAGATGGAGATTGGAGATCGTACAATCACATCCCATAAAAAGGAGAAAGATTTAAAATCTCTCCGGAAAAAGGTAGGCATTGTCTTTCAATTTCCAGAGCATCAATTATTTGAAGAAACAATTGAAAAAGATATATGCTACGGGCCTTTGAATTTTGGGGTATCTTTAGAACAGAGTAAGCAAAGAGCAAGGGAAGCCATTAGACTAGTAGGATTATCAGAGGATTACTTAACACGTTCACCCTTTGACCTAAGCGGTGGTCAAATGAGGAGAGTGGCGATTGCGGGAATTCTTGCAATGAATCCAGAAATCATTGTATTAGATGAACCGACTGCTGGTTTGGATCCTCGAGGTCGAAAAGAAATCATGGATATGTTTTTTAATCTACACAATGAAAAGAACCTTACAACCATACTTGTTACACATAGTATGGAGGATGCAGCAAAGTATGCAGACGAAATTATTGTGATGGATAAGGGGACAATTTTTAAAAAGGGAACAGTAGAAACCATTTTCTCAGATCCAGAAGCTCTACACCGTTTAGGATTGGATGTTCCTGAGACAGTCAGATTTAAGCATAAGTTAGAAAAACGATTTAATATGACGATTCCAGCTACATGCTTAACGATGGAGGAGCTTGTTAAACAGGTTAACGAGAGAATAAGAAAGAGTGAAAAACCATTATGCAAGGATTAATTATCGGAAGATATGTTCCAGGAAAATCAATTATTCATCAAATGGATCCAAGATCCAAATTAATAATTGTATCTCTCTTCGTATTTGTTGTGTTTTTAGCAAATAATCCATATTCATATGCTCTTTTAAGCTTTTTTATTTTATTAAATATCGTTCTTACAAAAATTCCCCTATATTATATTTTAACAGGATTAAAACCGATTCTATTAGTGGTTGCGTTCACATTTTTGATTCATTTATTCATGACAAAAGAGGGTGACCTATTATATAGCTTTGGCACTTTAGAAATTTATGAAGGTGGAATCATACAAGGTATATATATTTCTCTTAGGTTATTATTTCTTGTATTGATGACCACACTGTTAACATTAACGACAACCCCGATTGAGGTTACAGACGGAATGGAGAGCCTATTGCATCCATTGAAGAAATTTAATTTCCCTGTCCATGAGTTATCATTGATGATGTCCATTTCATTAAGGTTTATACCGACACTCATGCAAGAGACAGAGAAAATTGTAAAAGCTCAAACTGCTAGAGGAATGGATTTTAGATCAGGCCCTATCAAGGATCGAATTAACGCGATTATTCCTCTATTGATCCCATTATTCATAAGTGCCTTTAAAAGGGCTGAGGAGCTGGCTACTGCGATGGAGGCACGTGGATATCGTGGAGGGGAAGGACGAACTAAGTTAAGAGTATTAAGATGGAAATGGATAGACTCCATGATGCTACTCTTCCTTGTTCTCGTTACAATAGGACTCTTCATTCTAAGAACATAAATGGAGCTAACAATATGAAACGATTAAAATGTACCATATCGTATGATGGGACAAACTTTCATGGCTATCAGATACAGCCAAATCAACGTTCTGTTCAAGAAACATTAGAGGCTACATTAACCCACATGCATAAAAAACCGGTTCTTGTTGTGGGGTCAGGGAGGACCGATGCGAAGGTACATGCAGTAGGTCAGGTTATTCACTTTGACACGTCATTAAACATTCCTGTTTTGAAGTGGGAAAAGGCACTAAATGCACTGTTACCCACAGATATAGTTGTACAGAGAGTAGAAGAGGTTAGTAATGAGTTTCATGCGAGGTTTGATGTGATTAAAAAAGAATACCGCTATAAAGTATCGCGTACTCCTGGTAGAGATGTTTTTAAAAGACATTATTCATATCATTATCCATACCCTCTTGATCTTCTTAAAATACAGGAAGCAATGAACCTATTAATCGGAACACATGATTTTACTAGCTTCTGTTCAGCAAAGACAGAAGTAAAAGATAAGATAAGAACGTTGTATCATGTAGAACTAATAGAAAAAGATGATGAATTGATTTTTCGTTTCGTCGGAAATGGCTTTTTATATAATATGGTTCGAATTCTTGTAGGCACGCTTCTGGAAGTCGGACAAGGCAAGACACAGCCGCAGGAGATTCAGACTATACTTGAGAAGCAGGATCGCACCCTTTCAGGAAAGACAGCACCTGGTCATGGACTATATTTATGGAAAGTATCATATGACAACTAATCCTGGTGTAACATTTCCTTGACATTGTAGTAACAAAGTTATATCATATCATAGGTATGGTATTTTAACCCCACGATAAAGCCCCGGAAAGTCTTTAATCGTGTTAGAATAAAATAAACCAAGTATTTTTTACTTATTAGGAGGGAAACACATGCGTACAACGTTTATGGCGAAAGCTAATAACATAGAGCGTAAATGGTACGTTGTAGACGCTGAAGGTAAAACTTTAGGTCGTCTTGCAAGTGAAGTTGCTTCTGTATTACGTGGTAAACACAAGCCAACTTTCACACCAAATGTTGACACTGGTGATTATGTTATCATCATCAATGCTGAGAAAATCGAATTAACTGGTAAAAAACTAACTGATAAAATCTACTACCGTCACAGCCAATTCCCTGGTGGATTGAAGCAAAGAACGGCTTTAGAAATGCGTACAAACTACTCAGAGAAAATGTTAGAGCTTGCTATCAAAGGCATGTTACCAAAAGGTTCTCTTGGTCGTCAAATGATCAAAAAGCTTCATGTATATGTTGGAGCTGAACATCCACATCAAGCACAACAACCTGAAGTTTACGAACTTCGCGGTTAATTAATAAGAGGAGGTAATTTAATTTGGCACAGGTACAATATTATGGCACTGGTCGTCGTAAGAGCTCTGTTGCACGTGTACGCTTAGTTCCTGGCGACGGAAGCATCATCATCAACGGTCGTGACATCTCAGAATATATCCCATTCGAAGCTTTAAGAGAAGTAGTTAAACAACCACTTGCTGCTACTGAAACTGTAGGAAACTACAATGTTCTTGTAAATGTAAATGGTGGTGGATACACTGGTCAAGCTGGTGCAATTCGTCACGGTATCGCTCGTGCGTTACTTCAAGCTGATCCAGAATTCCGTGGAACTTTAAAGCGCGCTGGTCTATTAACTCGTGACGCTCGTATGAAAGAACGTAAAAAATACGGACTTAAAGGCGCTCGTCGTGCACCTCAGTTCTCAAAACGTTAATCTTTACGTTTCCAAGACTCTCAACCTATGGTTGGGGGTTTTTTATGCTTAATAATAAAAGACTCTTCTAAAAGATTGTTTGTTATCTTCCAAAGAAATGCCCTGTTAAAAGAATTGTAGAAATTAGGGAGAAAAGTGCTATAGCTTTAAATGTAAAATAAGTATATTGTGCTATTTTGCAAGAATATACTACATAGTATTATTAATATATAGGTGAATCCGTTAACAATTTTACAACTTTGTAAGCGGTTTCTCTCAAAGTATTCCTATAAAGGAGGTATCGTAAAGCTATTAACATCAAGTAGATTTAATAAAGGCCTACAACAACTTACCTCAGATGAAACAACATTATTCATTTATTATCCATTTTTTACTCTAGAGTACATATTCAAAACATCACTATTATCTATTACTTACAGAAAATTAAGGGTAGATCTGTTAGAGAGTAAAAAAATGGATACGCTTACAAACTATGTAGTGAAAAGGAGATGTCAAATGAATAGACGTTTGATTCAAAAATCCACTCTTGTATTTTTAATGCTCATTTTAATGATTCCAAGCTTTGTATTAGCAAAAGGTAATGATAAACAATCTACTCAGCCGAGTGAAAATAGTAATAAACCACATCTTGATTATCAAGGTGAAAATCCTGAGTTTCAAAATGCATCAGTCCATGACCCATCGATTATAAAAGATGGTGATACTTATTATGTGTTCGGGTCACATATAGATGCTGCGAAATCGAAGGATTTAATTAATTGGGAGACATTCACAAATGGTTATACGACTCCTAATAATAAAATCTATGGAGATTTATCAAAGAACTTAGCCGGTTCATTTGAATGGGCAGGGGAAAATGATTCAGATAGCAGGGGAGGCTTTGCTGTTTGGGCTCCAGATGTTTTCTGGAATAAGGACTATATAAATGATGATGGAACAAAAGGTGCATACATGACTTATTATAGTGCATCTTCGACTTATATTCGTTCAGCTATCGGCTTTGCGGTCTCTCAAAACATTGAAGGGCCCTATGAATATGGAGGGACAATCGTTTATTCTGGTTTTACTAGAGATGAAGCTTACGATGCCAATAGTAAAGTTAACAAGAAATGGGATAATACTAATATAAAAGAATTAATTGAGAATGGGGACTTAGAAGGACCTAATTCTAATTGGTTTAATAATAACGGTTCATTTAAGAATAGTATGTACCCTAATGCCATTGATGCCAATATGTTTTACGACACTGACGGCAAGTTATGGATGACTTATGGTTCATGGTCAGGCGGAATCTTCTTACTTGAAATCGATAAATCAACAGGGGAGGCCATTTATCCTGGAGAAGATGGAACAACTGCTGATGGTCGGATGATTGATCGTTATTTCGGAACGAAGATTGCAGGAGGATACACTAAATCTGGAGAAGGACCTTATGTCGTCTATGATAAAAATACTGGTTATTATTATCTGTATGTAACTTATGGCTGGTTAGGTGTTGATGGTGGTTACAATATGCGATTATTTAGATCAACATCGCCTGAAGGTCCATATTTAGATGCGAAAGGTCAAGATGCAGTATTACCAGGAAATGTAGACCATACGCCTTACGGAAATAAAGTAATGGGGAACTTCCTGTTTGAACGAAAAGTCGGAGACCCAGGAACAGGTATTGGAGTCGGCTATATGTCTCCTGGTCATAACTCGGCGTATATCGATCCTGAAACAGGTGAGCACTTCTTAGTGTTCCACTCACGTTTCCAGGAAACTGGTGAAATGCATGAAGTTCGTGTACATCAAATGTTTATGAATAGTGATGGATGGCCAGTAGCTGCTCCATACCGTTATACTGGTGAAACACTCGAAAAAGTGAACAGACAAGATTTAATTGGTGATTATAAATTTATTAATCATGGAAAGGCTTATTCTGGTGCCTATGAAAAGTCGGTCTTCATTACGTTGACAAAGGATGGACTCGTAACAGGAGATGTTCAGGGGACATGGGAAAAAGAAAGTCATAACCGTGCAATCATTACGATTGATGGTAACACGTACGATGGCGTCTTTGTCCGTCAATGGGATCCGGTATCTGAGCGTACTGTGATGACATTTACTGCGATGTCGGAAGAAGGTGTGACTGTTTGGGGAAGCAAGCTTCTGACAAAAACTGATGAAGAAATTGTAGAAGATGTGAAAAACGATTTAACTCTAGGTGATACTAGTCAAGTTATTGCGAATCTAGCACTTCCAGTTGAAGGTACAAGACATTCACTGATTACTTGGGAAACATCTGATGATCATATCATCACTAATAAGGGTGAGATTACTCGACCAGAACCCGGATCAGACAGTGTATCAGCAACACTTACTGCAACGATCACAAAGGGTGATGTGTCAGCAACTAAAACCTTTGATATTACCATCTTACCATATAAAGAAAATGGGCTAGTTGCGTATTACGCTTTTGAAGATAATTTAAGTGATTCTAACAATCAATTTGGTGAGGGAACAGTTACAGGAAATAGAATCGACAATACAGGTGGTTCTATTAGTTATGGTGAGGGACAGATTGGTAAGTCGGCTATTTTCGATGGCCAATCCGGAGTACGTTTGCCAAATGGGTTAATCTCAAGCAATTCATACTCAGTCTCACTTTGGTTAAAGCCAGAACAATTAACAACTCATACAACAACCTTTTTTGGTGCTAGAAGTGACGCAAGTTGGATCAGTCTAGTCCCAAATGCTTGGAATGGAAAAACAATGGTTTGGTCTAATAATAGTGGTGCTTGGTATGATGCAACAACAGACCTTACGATTGCACAGAATGAGTGGACGCATTTAGCAATAACCGTCGATAACGGAAAAATTATTATTTATGTGAATGGTGCAGTTGAATTTGAAGGTACAAACTTCTCTAATGTCTTTACTACGACTAATGCAAACTTTAGCTTAGGAGTTAACTATTGGGACATTCCTTATAAAGGTCAAATGGATGAATTGAAAGTATATGAAGGGCCATTATCACCTCAACAGGTTTCTGATTTAGCAGGGGTAAAATAGAAGAAAAAGACGAGAATGCTTAAGTGTGATTGATCCTTAAGTGTCTCGTCTTTTTTTATATTTATCTATAAGTCACTTCGTTAGACGTGCTCGTTTACAATTTTTACTCCGTATACCCCACCTGCAATTTTGCCTTCAGTCGATTCAAATTTTACTTCTATCTTATCCTTGTCTTTAGTTAATTCATAAGGGATTGGATAGACAATGTCCATTAGTGTATCTGGGTTTTTACCTTCAAGAAATTGATGGGCTATGTTAGTATTCTCAACCAAAATATCAAAGTCTCGAGGATATGCTTTTCCATCAATCCACAATTCGCGATCTCCGCCGAAATAAGTGACCACTAAATACATTTCCTTATCAGGCTCAACTTTCATTTCATAGCTGAAGAAACCACCATCTCTAGCATCACGCCATCCAGTTCTTACGATATTGAAGTAATCTGAGTTTGAATTGTCCATTTTAATAGCATGATCTACCTCAGGCTGTTGTTCATTTGGTTGAAGTGAATCTATGGTAATTTTCTTCAGTCGGTCAACTTCGGTGCTTGTTTGTTCTAGTTTCACTTTGTAAGCTTCTTCATTCATCAGATTCCAGTATAAAGTGTAACGTTGATGATGTAGAGCATAGAAAGGAATCATTGTAACAGATACATTTCCTGGTTGCCCAATTGCTTCTGTTTGAAATGTCAAAGGAGACCCTTCAACCGGTTTTAACCATTCAGTGAGATCTTTCTCTGTAACAAGCGTTGGGACATTAATTAATGGATGATTATTAAGTGTTTGGTGATCATCTAATATATCAGTTTCAGGAAATTGCTCTCTTCCTAATGCACCTGCTAGTACAACAGGACCATACATGAAAGCGACTTTACTCTTTTCGTCTTTTGACTGGTAGATATGTAAGCCCATAGGGAGCGTTATATCGATCATATCACCAGCATTCCATTGGTTAGAAATTGTTAAATAACCGTTTTGGTTACTTGTTTGAATCGTGTTTCCATTCACAAGAACAGTTACATCTCCTTGAGCCCAGTAAGGAATTCGAATGTGGATATCAAAGTGGTCTTCACTTGCTTTTTCTAAGACTAACTTTGAGGTGTTACTCTCAGGAAAGGATGTTTCTTGTTTGATAATAATTTGGTCATCCTCACTTGAAAATGTAGATGCGATAAATAAGTTCACGAATAAATTTTGCTCATCATGAGTGAAAATACTACGAGTGTAACGTGCAGGGTTTTCCATTCCTGTTCCTGTACAACACCAGAATGAATTATCATGTGAGCAGTACACTTTAAAATGTCCAGGCTCGGTTGAAACAAAATACGTCTTCATTCCTGTATCGGGATCTTGAGAAGCTAGAATATGGTTATATAAAGCGCGCTCGTAATAGTCCATATACTCAGCTTTCTTTTCCCAAGCAAAAAGTAATTCAGTTAGTTTCAACATATTATAGGTATTACACGTTTCAGTAGTAGTAATTCCTAAATCCTCAGTGTTTTCTGGACCAAAATGTTCACCCTTACTATTTCCCCCTATTACATAAGAACGATTATTTGTTACGCGGTTCCAAAAATAGATAGCGGTGTCTCTATAGTGCTGTTCCCCAGTAATATTAAATAATTTAGCAGCACCTACTACTTTCGGAATTTGTGTATTAGCATGCTTACCCTCTAATTCATCTTGTCCCTTAGAAAGTGGATCAAGGACTGCTTTGTGACAAAAACGAATCGCTAGATCAAGATAAGAACGATTATTAGTAATGAGATAAAGGTCTGCCATTGCTTCATTCATCCCACCATGTTCGCAAATTAACATGCGCTGAAATTGTTCATCCGTCATATTTTTAGAGCCGTTAACTGCCCAATCTGACAATTTAATGACTGTGTCCAATGCTTTTTGATTTCCAAGTAGTTGATATACATCAATTAGGCCAGCAAAAATTTTGTGGTGACTATACCAAGGTACCCATGAACCGCCTAGGCTAAAGTTCGAAACTTCAAATTCCCCAGAAAATGCTTTATCATAGCACTCACGTGGAAATCCACTAACATAACCTGTTTCATCAAATGATTGAACATGTGCCAGTTCATCTATCGCATATTCTACTTTTTCTTTAAGTCGTTCATCACCTGTTACTGTATACATCGTCGCGGCAGCTGATAGCCAATGCCCAATTGAATGTCCACTAATACCCGTCGATTCCCATCCACCATATCGTGGCTTTTTAGGTGTTTGTGATACAGCGTCATAGCAAGGTGCAATTAATCGATCAACATCAAGATATATAAGGTATTCTTTTCCCTTTTCTTGGGATTGTTTGAATAGCCCATCTAAAAGTGTAGTATTATTCATCTTTATCTACTCCTCTGTCATTTTAATTCAAGTTTTGTAGTCATTCTTATTATGATGAAAATAAAACAAGATAGGAATTCACATATTAACAGAATACATATCTTTTTTTTAGATTTTTATGATAGATTATAGATAACAATTGATAAGGGTGACTAAAAATGAATCAAGTGAAATTAAACTCATATAGTTTACCGTTAGTAAGAGACATGGGATACATGAAAGATATGTCAGGAACACAACTACATCCAGCAAGAAAAATGGAAAGGGTAAATGTGTTTGTCTTTGTTGAAGAAGGGTGCATTTATGTAAATGAAGATGGTCAGAATTATCAAATTGAAGCGGGTTCATATCTTTTTCTTAGAAGAAATATTGCTCATGCAGGAACAAAAACCTATGAAAAGGGGACAAAATGGTACTATATCCATTTTTATGAGCCTCCGCAATATCATTCAACCCTTTCAGATTATAAGCATTTTTCGGAGTCATCAATGATTTTGGAAGAAGTATATCTCTCACAGTTGGTACTGCCTAAGTACGGGCAAGTTAATAATCCTGCATATATCATCTCAAAACTTAAAGCACTGCTAGCTTGTTATAAAAATCCAAATCCATTACGACCTATTCAATTAAGTATTTTGGCTCATCAGTTCTTTGTTGAACTGTATGGGAACCATTTAGAAAATGAGAATTCAAATAGACACCATATAGTGAATCAGATGATAGCTATCCTTCGTGACTCGAAAGAAAAAAGAATCACCGGAGAACAATTAGCAAATGAGCTAGGCATGAATTATGCCTATTTATGTACATTGTTTAAAGAGCATACAGGTAAAAGTGTAAAGAGATTTCAAAATGAATTACTGATTGAACAAGCAATTGATCTATTAATTCATTCTAACTCTAATGTTTCTGAGGTGAGTGATGCTTTAGGTTTCTCTAATCCCTTTTATTTTAGCCGCGTCTTCAAAAGAGTGACAGGGTTATCTCCCAGTTTGTATTTAAAAGAACAATACCAAAGCAAAAGACAATAGGTTAACTAATATTGGTAGATGTGGTAGTTTGTGAATTGGGAATGAATTAGTACACATAACGGAAACTAGAGATAAGGGGGTTTCCAATTATGAATGTAATTACAACGTTTAAAGAGAAAAAGGTCCAAAAACAATTAAGCTATGAACGGAAGATGTTACGTGAAATCTCATTAGAGGATTTAAAAAATAATATTAATCATAACTTTGGAAGCTACTTGCGTTCTAAGACTTTATTTGTTTCTTCTATAGAAGAAGGGTGTATGGATATAGCGATTGAAGCTTTCTTATTGGGTGCAAGATACAGTAGGTTTGGCTACTATGGTGAATCAGTAGAAAGTGTAAAACAAAGAAGCTATTATGATGAGAAATATCTAATTGACAACTTATATGACTTTATTACGTACTGGACGCACGCGGGTGATTATGACATGGTTAGTGAAGGTCTTTATTATACTTGCGAACATTATGTGGGTACTTGGTGGAATGAAGGTTTTATCAAAGGCGAGAAACGGTATCGGCTCAAGTTGCATTAACTTTTTGGTTGAGAATAGATTGTCAATAATTACTCATATTCCTTTCTCTTGTCCCATATAGTTTATTGAGGGGACATGCAGGAGGGGACAATGTGAGAAAAAAACTAATGCTAGGCGGATTAATCATTGTTATTATTGCACTATTTTCAGCACTTCAAGTTAAATTTCTAGATAAACCATCTTTGAATCCTTGGAATTTGCCACTATCAGGGAAGATCATTATTCTAGACCCTGGTCATGGTGGCGTAGATGGAGGAGCAAATAGTGGTGACATCCTAGAAAAAGATATTGCTTTGGAAATTAGTCTAAAGCTTAGAGACTATCTTCAAGAACAAGGGGCACTGGTTCAAATGACAAGAACGAGTGATATAGATTTGGCTGCAGAGGATACGTCTGGGTATAGTCGCCGGAAATCAGAAGATTTAAGAAATCGTGTTGAAATGATAAATTCTTCGGATTCGGAGTTATTCCTTAGCATCCACTTAAATGCAATCCCGTCTCCGAAATGGAATGGAGCCCAAACTTTTTATTATGGCTCTTACAGTGAGAATGAAAGAGCGGCAAAATTTATACAAGATGAACTTCGAATTAATCTTGCGAACACCGATCGTAAAGCTAAAAAGATTAAGGGTGTCTATTTATTAAAGAATGTAAAAAAACCTGGTGCATTAGTCGAAGTTGGCTTTTTATCAAATCCAGAAGAAAGAAAGAAGCTAACACAGGATGAATATCAGGCAAAAATTGCAGAATCAATGTACCTTGGTATTCTTAGGTATTTTTCAAATGAAACGAACCCACCTAATTAATAAGGCGGGTATTTTTTGTTTTAGTATGAGTTATCTCACATAATAATAAAGGATGTTTATGCTATACTAAATTTAGATACTAACAATAGGCGGTGTGTATAATGATAACTGAAGAAAAAGTAATGAATTTATTATCAAAGCTAAAGGATCCATTTTTACATACAACATTCGAAGAAACAAACGCAATTGAAGAGATTAAAATTAAAGAAGAAAAAGGACATGTCAGTGTCAAAATTGCCCTTTCAAAGACAGGTACTTCTGAGCAACTTCATTTACAGAATCGAATTGTAAACGCATTAAAAGAAGCTGGGGCAGAATCAGTAGGCTTGCGTTTCACAGACCTGTCACCAGATATCGTAAAGGAATTTAGTAAAGAGGATGAGTCTGAAGCTACATCTTTACTATCACCAGGAAGTCAAACAACTTTTATCGCAATTGCTAGTGGTAAAGGTGGGGTAGGGAAATCAACTGTTTCTGTTAATTTAGCAGTTTCATTAGCTAGGCTAGGGAAAAAGGTTGGTCTGGTTGATGCGGATATCTATGGATTCAGTGTTCCAGATATGATGGGTATAACTAAAAGACCAGTAGTCAAGGGAGAAAAGATTATACCTGTTGAACGGTTTGGTGTAAAAGTGATCTCAATGGGCTTTTTCGTAGAGGATAATTCACCTGTCATTTGGAGAGGTCCGATGCTCGGGAAAATGCTAGGCAATTTCTTCAATGATGTAGAGTGGGGCAAATTGGATTATCTACTATTAGACCTACCACCTGGAACAGGGGATGTTGCTTTAGATGTTCATAACATGCTTCCATCATGTAAAGAAGTAATCGTTACGACACCACATCCAACAGCAGCTTTTGTTGCTGCAAGAGCGGGTGCCATGGCAATAAAAACGAATCATGAAGTAATTGGTGTAATTGAAAATATGTCTTATTTCGAAAGTAAGCTAACAGGTGAAAAAGAGTATGTATTTGGACAAGGTGGGGGAGAAAAGCTATCTGAGGAGCTTCAAACAACACTACTAGGCCAACTACCTTTACAACAGCCAGATTGGAATGATGACGACTTTGCACCTTCAGTTTATACGAAGGATCACCGAGTAGGTAAAGTCTATATGGACATTGCTCAGAAATTAATTGATACTATATAATAAGAAAAGCGCAAGCGCCTTGTTTAGCCCCAACAGGCATAAGGCGAATCATGCAGGAAATCTTGATTTCTGGAGTGATTTGACTTATGACCCCGAGGGGCTAGGCGCTGGAGCTAGACACCAAAACCAGTTCGAAATTTATATGCTTTCTTATTATCTTGCAAAAAAAGAACTGGCCTTTTGAGGTCAGTTCTTCTTTTGATTTATTCTTCTTCCTTCTTCTCAGCGGAATTTAACGCCTGTTGTTCTTCAGCTGCTTTAATAAGGATATCTTGTATCTTCGCCTTGTATAAAGGACTTTCGAAGGTTTCGCTCATTACGGTTTGTAAATAACCACGATACTCTTGACTTTTTAAGGTTTCAAGCAATCTTTTTTCTAATTCAGGATCTTTCATGATATCAATCATCATCGCTTGGTATTCGGGATCCTTCATGAGCCCCTTAATCATTTTTTCGTGCTCTGCTTGCATACTTTTTGCAAAGGTTTCAACAAATTTTGGATCTTCAAAGGTTTTCTTCCAGAATGCAATTGCTTCGTCCGAAGTCAGTGTTGTTTGAATCGACTTTGAAACAATTGCTTGATCCATAATTAACTTTTGTTTCATACTTTCATCTGCCAATATTTCTTCAATCGCACTTTTACCTTCATCAGTCTTTAATATATCAACGACCATTTTCTTTGTTTGGTCATAATCCATTTGATTACTGCCCTGCTCCGCTGGGGCACAGCCTATGATCAGGAGAAAAGGAGTAATAAGTAGGAGTACCTTAAATTGTTTCATTTTTTTGAGCTCCTTTCAAGAATCATCCCTATCTTTAATATGGAACTATCGCAAAAAAATATACGTTTAGTTATAATATAGCTATGGAAATAGTAAGGAACCATTGTTAAAATCAAAACGTAAAGCTTACTTGTTCATGCTCAAGTAAATAGAATCTGGAGGATATTCTTGTGAAAAGCCGTAACTGGGTTAAATTGTTTCTCACTACATTACTTGTAGGTGCCATAAGTACCTCGATTGTAGGTTTTGCTCTTAAATGGAGTGAATATAAGCCATTATTTTTAAATGTTGATGTGATTGAAATCCTTTCAATCTTACTTTGGCTTATTGGCGTAGGATTTATTTTTAGTATTATTAGCCAAATGGGCTTTTTTGCTTATCTAACAGTACATCGCTTTGGTTTGGGAATATTCAGGAAGTTGTGGAATCCTGTTCAACTGGTCATTATTGCATTTGTTTTTTTTGACTTAATTTATTTCCGATACCAAGCCTTTGCTGCAGATCGAGGCGATTCTCTTATATCATACATAACAATTGCGTTAGTCATTTTTATTTATTGTATCGTAATTGCTCTCATTAAAACTAAGATGACAAACAAACATGCGTTTGTTCCAGCATTGTTTTTTATGTATGTTATATCAATAATTGAATGGTTTCCGGCATTGCGAGTGAATGAAGCAAGTTGGCTATACTTAATGATCATTCCTTTATTAATATGTAATGCATATCAACTTTTAATTCTTCCTAAAATAGCAAATGAAAAAAGCTGATCGATTGCCGATCAGCTTTTTTGGTGTGAAAACTGAGGTAATTCCCTTACCTTTCCCCTAAGGTAGGTTCGTACCGGCGGGCTCTTAACTCCTCTAAATAACTTATTTAATTTCTTGTTCTTCTGCTTCCGCATTCGAAAGCAGGGCAGAAACTGAAGCATTTTCATAACCCTTGCTCTTAATTTCTTTTATCATAGGGGATAGGGCTTTTTGTGTTTGTTTTACCGAATCTGACGCATGTAGTAAAATGATATCCCCACCGTTTAAGTCTTTTACGACATTCTTGATGATTGCTTCTGTACCTGGATTTTTCCAATCTTTGGAATCAATACTCCAATGAATAACTGTGTAACCAATAGACTCAGCAATTTTTAACACCTTTTTATCAAAATTTCCATTTGGAGGTCTAAGTAGATTTACTTTCTTTACACCTAAACTAACAAATACCTCTTGAGCACGTAAAATATCTCTTTTAATTTTAGTTTCTTCCATATCAGTATAATTGTCGTAGTTATAGCCCATACTTCCAATTTCATGGCCGTCTTCTATAATACGTTCAACAACATCAGGATGTCTCTCAGCCCATGATGCAGATAAGAAGAAGGTAGCATTTCTAACTTTAGCGTTTTTCAACTCATCTAAAATCGGTATAGCTTTCGTATCTCCCCATGAAATGTTAAAAGTAAGTGCAACCTTTTTTTCTTTTTCTTCTCCCTTATAAATGGCCTTTGGTCCATCTTCGGAAGAGAATACTGGACTTAACGCTCCATTCTCAATATATAAGACCCCGGCGGTAAAAAAGGCTGCTACAATAACAATTAATGTTTGCTTAACTTTTTTTCCATTTAGTATGAAGAAAAAATTCATGTATATCCCCCCAAAACATAGTGAACTCCTTGTCTACATAATATGCTTGTCAACTCAATATATGAGAAATTTTAGATTGAAAAAATATTTCATAATTTCTCTAATAGTGGAAATAACTAGAACTAAAGATAAACTTGGGGTGAAATGATGATAGGTTTACTTATAAATAATAGAGAAGTGAAGGAAATAGAATACTTAATAAAACGAGAGCTAGAGGAAATACTCCTTGATATGGATGATTCGAGAATTGATCATGTTGTAAAAAAAGCGATGGACGAAAGATATAAATTGTTATTTCAACTATTTAAACGAATTGCTGAACCCTCTGAATGTACAAAATACATCAGAACTAAATCAATAAAGGTTTAAAAGGGATAGAGCAGATGCTCTATCTTTTTTTAAAAGATAAGAAAGTATAAAAATTTCGTACTCTGGTTTAGTGTCTAGCTCCAGCGCCTAGCCCCTCGGGGTCATAAGTCAAATCACTACGGAAAACAAGATTTCCTACGTGCTTTGCCTTATGCCTGTCGGGGCT
>NZ_FNJU01000003.1 GCF_900104555.1 Litchfieldia salsa | reverse complement strand
ATAAGCCAATCCGCCAAGAAGGTTAAAGAGCAACCTTCTAGTCGGCTTGTCTTATGCCTGTCGCCGATAAACGGGCTCCTTGCGCTTTTCTTATTTGGAGGTGGTTTTGTGAAGGGGAATGTTCTTATTGTAGGCTTGGGTTTGATCGGTGGTTCTATCGCACTAGGAATAAAAAAAGAACATCCAAGCTGTAAAATATATGGATTTGATATAAATGTTGATCAAGGGAGGCTCGCAAAAACATTACATATTATTGATGAGATTGTTCAGGATTTAGACCATGTAATGTCTATTTGCGATTTTATCTTTATTGCAGTTCCAGTTAAACAAACTGAAATGTTATTAAAACAAATGGAAACAATTGAATTCAAAAAGTCTGTCATAGTATCCGATGTTGGTAGTACAAAAGAAAAAATTGTAGAAAAAGCAGAAGGTTTAAGGCAAAAGGGAGTAACATTTATTGGTGGACATCCAATGGCGGGGTCACATAAAAGTGGTATAGTTGCGGCGAAAGCACATTTGTTTGAGAATGCATTTTACATACTCACACCCCATGATGGTCAATCACAAAAGGAAATTGCTGAGCTAAAATATTTATTGAATGGAACGAAAGCAAATTTCATTACCTTAACACCACAAGAGCATGATCGTGTTGCAGGTGTAATCAGCCATTTTCCTCACATTATAGCAGCAGGGCTCGTTCATCAAGCAAAAAACTATAGTGACAACCATGATTTAGTCAGCCGGTTAGCAGCAGGAGGATTTAGAGATATAACGAGGATTGCTTCTAGTAATCCTGTAATGTGGCGAGATATTCTACTACATAATAAAGAGCCTCTTCTCCAAATGTTTGATGAGTGGATTAAAGAAATGGATATGGTCCGTCATTTTATTGCATCGGATAATAGTGAACAAATTTATCAATACTTTGCATCTGCAAAAGATTTTCGCGATGACTTACCAACACGAACTAAAGGGGCAATTCCTTCTTTTTATGATCTTTTTGTAGATGTGCCAGATTACCCTGGGATTATTTCTGAGATTACAGGTTATTTAGCTGTAGCTAAAATAAGTATTACAAATATTAGGATTATTGAAACACGTGAAGAAATATATGGGGTATTACGCCTAAGCTTTCAAAGTGAAAATGACCGTGAAAGTGCAAAGTTATGTATTGAATCAAATACAAATTATGAAACCTTTTATGGGTAATTATGATATATTATCTAAATAGTCAAAAATTTATGAGGTGTTATTATGAAAACGATAAAAAAGCTCCCTCAAAAAGTAAAGGGATTAGAAGGTTCTATTATAATTCCAGGGGATAAATCCATTTCTCATCGTGGTGTTATGTTTGGTTCGATTGCTGAAGGGAAGACACTAGTTAAAAATTTTTTAACAGGGGAAGACTGCCTGAGTACAATCGATTGCTTTAGAAAAATGGGTGTTGAAATAAATCTTAAGGATGATCTTGTTGAAGTCGAGGGTAAAGGTTTTGACGGATTAAAGGAACCTGAAGAAATTCTCGATGTAGGGAATTCTGGTACAACTACTCGACTGATTTTAGGGATCTTATCCGGTAGTAATTTTCATTCTTGCTTAATAGGAGATGAATCAATCGGAAAGCGTCCGATGAATCGGGTTACATCTCCTTTAAGAATGATGGGAGCCAAGATAGATGGACGAAAAGAAGGTGGATTTACGCCTTTGGCAGTTCGTGGCAATCCGTTAAAAGCAATTGAGTATGTATCACCAGTTGCTAGTGCACAGGTGAAATCTGCTGTTTTACTAGCAGGACTTCGAGCAGAGGGTGTTACTTCAGTTTCAGAACCAGCAAAATCAAGAGATCATACTGAAAGAATGCTAAGAGCCTTTGGGTGTGAAGTGGAAGAATCTGGACTAACTGTATCAATTAAGGGTGGACAAACTTTAAAATCAACAGAAATAATAGTTCCTGGTGACATTTCATCAGCAGCATTCTTTTTAGTGGCTGGTGCAATTACACAAAACAGCTCGATTACACTTAAGAATGTTGGAATGAACCCAACTAGAACAGGTATTATTGATGTGCTTCAAAACATGGGTGCAATGCTCAGCATAGAAAATGAAAGAATTGTTAATTTTGAACCGGTGGCAGATTTAACAATTACTAGTTCAAACCTTAAAGGAATTGAGATTAGCGGCGATTTAATTCCTAGGTTAATTGATGAAATTCCGATCATTGCGTTATTAGCTTCACAGGCAAATGGAGTAACAGTAATCAAGGATGCAAGTGAGTTGAAGGTCAAAGAGACAAACAGAATTGACACTGTAGTGGATGAGCTAACAAAGCTTGGTGTTAATATTCAGTCTACAGATGATGGAATGATCATAACAGGTTCAAAAACCCCTTTATCAGGCAACCAAGTTAGTAGTTATGGAGATCATCGAATAGGAATGATGCTTGCGATTGCATCACTTATTACAAATGGTGATATTAATTTAGAAAATCCAGAAGCTATTGCTGTTTCATATCCTAACTTTTTCAATCATCTCGAGCAGTTAAGTAAATTTTAAATAAAGGACTGTCCTAAAAAAGTGTTTTATTTAGGACAGTCTTTTTTGTGTATTCTCTATTCCTAAGCTAGCACCATTTAGTTATCATACTTATCCTGTCATAAGCATAGCTTGTCTTAAGATGACTAGATTGTTTAGCTACTAAAACTTAGTGAATGGGGGAGGTATTTTTGACGTACTTAATAGAACAAGCGAATGTACTAAAAGAGAATAGGGTAGCAAAGTGCTCAATTGTTGTAAAAGATACAAATATTGACTATATTAGTAATAGTAATAAACACTTAAATTTTATGAGAATGGATCTTTCAACCTATTTATTAACCCCTGGACATATAATGATGAATTTTTCATTTTCTAAAAATCTGCAATTTAATGAATTTAAAGAAGTGATGATTAAGAACTACATAAATAAGGGTTGTACAGGGTTGGTAGTTGTATGTGATGTTAAAAATGAACGTGAGCTTTCTAAAAGGATTGAAGCTACTAAACATTTTCTATTGAACAGTCCGATTGACTTCTATATTTGTGTGAAAATCCCATTGAAAGCTTTGACGCCTTCATTGGTTAGAGCGTGTAAAAAATTAAAACTTCCTGCTTTGGTGGTTGATATTGAAAATGAACTAGATTTATATAAGATACCTTGGGGATGGATCAAAGAAGCGTTTTACCCTTATTTCTTTCCATTAATTCCAAAATGGCATACAAAAGAAAAATCCCTCTTCAATAGTAACAAGCATTATGAGATTTGGAGTAGGTTAATGGAAGATCATGGTATACCTACTGTAAAAACATGTCCTGATGAAAAATCACCTTTATCGTTAGACACTCTTAAAAAAATGGGCATATATCCTGCTAAAGGTGATATTCGAATTAGAGGACAGTTGGATTATAATTTATATAACATGGATGAAATGACCTCTGTTAATGAAGAGCCAGTATTCAATTTTGACCATCATAGCCCTGTTGTCACCATGCATAAGGGTAAGTTTCTGAAGATTGGCGCTGAAGTGTTTTTTTATCCTGGTTTTGGCAGGGATTGTAAAGTAAAGTTACCAGGTCATTTTGCATCCGGAAGATAAAAAGGAGTTACAAATTAAATGAGTAAATTAGCAGATGCGATCGAGTTAGTAGAAAACGGCGAACCTGAAAAGGGTTTGCAATATATAAAAGAAATTAAAGCTCAATGTACAGATGATGAAAAATACGAATTGGCGGAATCGTATTTAAAATGGGGTCTTGTGGAAGAAGCTAAAGAAATCGTTCAGGAACTGTTATTTCTTTACCCAGATGAAGGTGACTTATTAATATTGATGGCAGAAATCTTAATTGATATGGATGAAGAAGAGGAAGCAATCTCTTTTCTTGAAGATATTTCAGAAACTGATGCCGTATATGTAGAAGCATTGATACTTCAAGCTGATTTATATCAAATGCAAGGTTTACATGAGGTTAGTGAACAGAAGCTTCTAATTGCTAAAAGAAAAATGCCAAAAGAGAGCATCCTTGATTTTGCGTTAGCTGAACTATATTCAAGTCAAGGCGAATATAAGAAAAGTATATCTTATTATGAATCGGTTTTATCAGAGGAAGAAATCGTTGCCGGTGTTAATGTAAATGCCAGATTGGCTGAGTCCCTAAGTACAATGGGTGAGTTTGAAGCATCACTACCTTACTTTCAGAAAGCCATTAGTAAGGGAGAGGATATTAATACACTCTTCAACTATGGTTTTACATCACTTCAAGCAGGCTATCATATTACAGCGATAGAAACATTTTCTAGATTAAAAGAATTAGATCCTGAATATTTGTCATTATATTTGCATTTAGCAAAGGCCTATGAACAAGAAGAAATGATTAAAGAGAGTTATGAAACAGTTAGTGAAGGCATTCTGATTGATAATTTAAATAAAGAACTTCATTTCTATGCAGGAAAGCTTGCGATTAAATTAGGTGATTCTTTATCAATTGAGAAGCATCTTCGCGAGGCTATTGCAATTGATCCAGGGTATATAGAGGCAATCATTACAATCAACAAATTCTTTATTAATGAACAAAGGTATGAAGATGTTGTTGAATGTTTACAAGAAGTAATGAATTACGGTGAATATGATCCCCAATTTGAATGGGACCTTGCTCACGCGAAAAATAAACTTGAAGAATATTCGGATGCATTAAACCATTATCGACTTGCATATACTTCTTTTAAGGAGACAGAAGATTTCTTAAGAGAATATGGCTATTTTCTATTAGAGGATGGACATAGGGATGATGCAATATCTATATTTAAAGACTTACTAAAAATTGATCCAACTAATTATGAAATTGAAGAACTAATTTTAAACTTGGAGTAATCGTAAAATATTTGTTAAAGCAGGAGTATGAATTGGTTCTGTCGAATTAATAAAGTGCTTACAAAAATAACTAATCACAATTGCAGAGGAGGGAAGCATGCGATGACTACCCCTGTATCTGTCAACGAGAAGAAAGACTTCATTCGCTGGTTTCTTAATAACTATCAATTAAAGAGAAGAGAGTGTGTCTGGATTTTAAACTACTTGATGAGTCACGACCAATTAATGAAAAATGTTCATTTCGTGGAACAAGCGCAATACTGCCCTAGAGGAATCATTATGTCGACGCATTGTGTTGATGATGTTCCATTCCGGTTTTATAAGGAAAATGTGATGACAACAGATGCTGAGAAGTCTTTTCATGATATTCGGTTGAATAGAGATGAAGAAATATATATTCAATTAAACTTTAGATCTTCATTTCACACTCAACAGTATGTAGCTGTTTTAGAAGAAAATCCTTTCATGCCACAACATCTGCAAGTTAATGAAAAAGATACGATGTTGGCTGAAAAGTTTCTCGAAGAATCAATCCATACTTATCAAAAAGAAAAGTTATTAAAGCAAATTGATGAAGCACTTGATCAACAAGATCCAAGTAAATTTCAAAAGCTTACAGAGCAATTGAAAAAATTATCTCGTTCTAATTGCCATTAAGTTCGTTAAAACCAAACACATAAAGATTATTTTTGTTGCTGACAAATGCGCATTCGTTTGTCAGCTTTTTATTGTTTATCAATTCTGTTTCGTACCATTTTGTGGTATCGTAGAATTAGATATTTATGATGAAGGAGAGAAGAATTTTGAAGTGGACAACAAAAGATATAGATTTATATTTAAAATCTAAAGAATATGTGGATACCGCTATTGTTCCATTGTTACCTGTGACTTTTGACAACAATCTCAAAAAAACGGTTGAGATAGGTGAATTCACAACGGTACTTTCACAAGAAATTGAACGGCAATTTAAAGGTAGAGTTGTTTTATTCCCGTCTTTTACATACTCTGAGACAGAGGGAATTGAGAGTTCCTTATCTAGGTTAAGTTCGTGGTCTGATGAATCATTAACTAGTGGTTTTAAACATTTGATATTTATCACATCTGACACGACTTGGAAACAACATGAAGAAAGTCTAAAAGGTTCTCTTATTTCGATCCCTACATTGCCACTTGAGCATCTTGATGATCGTCTTAAGCAGTCCATGCTACAGGATCAGATGAAAGGTTTAATTACTATTTTCATGAGAATATGGCAAGATTAAATTTTATGAAAATAACATTAACAAATTATCGATAGTAAAAATAGAAATTAATAATATACTTACACTAGTTTTCATCATAAAAATAACATAGTTGCCTTAATATAAGAGAATGATGATATTGACCTCGTCATAATATTGATATATCATGAGTATGTCCTAGTATAATTGTGTTAAATTTATGTCCGGATGGACTTAGCATTTGATAGAGGGGGGAAAACTATGAGCGAGAAAAAACATAGGGTATCAAGACGTCAGTTCTTAAATTACACTCTTACTGGTGTGGGTGGATTTATGGCTGCTGGAATGTTAATGCCGATGGTACGTTTTGCAATTGATCCAGTTTTAAAACCAAAACAGGAACAAGATATGGTTCAGGTTGCTAGTGTTGAAGATATTACAAATGAACCACAACGTATTGATTTTAAAATTAATCAGATTGATGCTTGGTATGAATCAGAAGAGCCGAGATCAGCTTGGGTCTACAAAGATGAGAGCGATAAAATCATTGCCTTATCACCTGTCTGTAAGCATTTAGGCTGTACCGTTGACTGGAATACAGATCCACAGAATCAAAATAGATTCTTCTGTCCATGCCACTATGGTCTTTATGAAAAAGATGGTCAAAATGTAAAAGGTACACCACCTATAAGTCCATTAGACAGATTTGTTACAGAAGTGAAAGATGGATATTTATATTTAGGTCAGGCGAAACCACAAGGAGGGGCGTAATAAATGTTAAATAAGATCTATGACTGGGTTGATGAGCGCTTAGATATTACGCCTTTGTGGCGAGATATTGCTGATCACGAAGTACCAGAGCATGTTAATCCTGCTCATCACTTCTCAGCTTTTGTATATTGTTTTGGTGGCTTAACTTTTTTTGTAACCGTTATTCAAATTCTTTCAGGTATGTTTTTAACGATGTACTATGTTCCAGATATTAAGAATGCATGGGAATCCGTGTACTATCTTCAAAATGAAGTAGCTTTTGGGCAAATTGTCCGTGGTATGCATCACTGGGGTGCTAGCTTAGTAATCGTTATGATGTTCTTACATACGCTTCGTGTTTTCTTCCAAGGTGCGTATAAAAAACCCCGTGAATTGAACTGGGTTGTTGGTGTACTTATTTTCTTTGTTATGCTTGCACTAGGCTTAACTGGTTATTTATTACCTTGGGATATGAAAGCTTTATTTGCGACGAAGGTTACTCTTCAAATTGTTGAAGCTGTACCGATTCTTGGTCCTCATATTAAAACATTACTTTCTGGTCATCCAGAAATCGTGGGTGCACAAACTTTAACTAGATTCTTTGCAATCCATGTATTTTTCTTACCGGCAGCTTTATTTGGATTAATGGCTGCGCATTTTATGATGATCCGAAAACAAGGTATTTCAGGGCCACTTTAAAATGATCCTATTGTTTTGTTAGTGAAAGAACCTATAATTCCTTAGAAAAGGAGGGGGAACTGATATGCATCGTGGAAAAGGAATGAAGTTTGTTGGAGATTCCCGTGTACCAGCAGTTAGAAAACCGAATATCCCAAAGGATTATTCAGAATATCCAGGAAAAACAGAAGCATTTTGGCCAAACTTTTTATTAAAAGAATGGATGGTAGGAGCTGTCTTCTTAATTGGATTTTTATGCTTAACAGTGGCACATGAGCCCCCGTTAGAGCGTATTGCAGACCCTACAGATACAGCGTATATTCCGTTGCCTGACTGGTATTTCTTATTCTTATATCAATTACTGAAATATTCATATGCTTCAGGTCCATATACAATCATTGGAGCACTTGTTATTCCAGGATTAGGTTTTGGTGCTTTAATGCTTGCGCCATTCTTAGATAGAGGTCCAGAACGACGTCCTTCTAAAAGACCAGTTGCTACGGGTTTAATGTTATTAGGTGTTGCTGCAACTTTTTATCTAACTTGGGAATCTGTTGACCAAACAGACTGGGAGCTAAAAAAACAGCAAGGTGCTATTGTGGCTGAAGCTGAAATAGATAAAGAGTCTGAAGGATATCTTCTTTATCAAGAAAAAGGCTGTATTGGTTGTCACGGTGAAAATCTAGAAGGTGGTCCTGCAGGAAAAGCGTTAGTTGATAACGGTTTAGACGTAGATCAAATTAAAGATATCGCTGTTAACGGTATAAATACGATGCCAGCTGGAATGTTTGAAGGCTCTGATGAAGAGTTACAAGCATTAGCAGAATTTATTTCTGGAGTTACATCCAAATAGTAAAAAAGCTGACTATAATGGTCAGCTTTTTTACTATAAAGATTGTGCTAATATTACAAGTTCACTTTTACTATAATGTTACGAAAGTTGGTTTTACGAGTGAAGAATTGGCTGTATTTTTTTGGTCAACGTCCAATGCTTTGGTTGTTATTGTTGATAAATATTCCTGGAACGATCTATGGATATATATGGTATGAAAGCCAATTAGAGATTACACCTTGGTATTTTTTACTATTTGTTCCAGATAGTCCAACTGCAAGTTTATTCTTTGTCTTTGTATTAATCGCATTTTTATTACGAAGGAATTGGCCATTAATAGAAGCTCTTGCTATTATCACTTTATTTAAGTATGGGATATGGGCTGTAGTAATGAATCTCCTAACCTATTTTGAAATGGGTTATTTAAGTCTGGCTAGCTATATGCTGATTTTCTCCCATTTGGGCATGGCCATTCAAGGTCTTTTATTTGCCCCATACTATCGAATAAAACCAATCCACATCATATTAGCTGCACTATGGACATTACATAATGATGTAATCGATTATGTGTTTTTTATGTTACCTAGGTATACTGTATTAGATCAATACATCCCAGAAATAGGTTATTTTACATTCTGGCTCTCTATGGTATCTCTATTGATTGCATACTGGTTATGTATCAAAAAGGATCGTCTTATTCTACAATTACCTTAAGTTACAAAAAAACTATTTGTTAGTTATTTAAATGGTCTACTCTTGTCCTCTTCTACATACATTCATAATAGAAGTTTGAGGAGGGACAAGTATGAGATGTTTAAAAATCGTATATGTACTAATGATTTTAATAATAGGATTCCCAATTTCTTCTCATGCGAATGGACATGACCATTGGGGAAAACTGGATCAAATATCAGACCAGGCATTACAATTAGTCAAGCAAGAGAGATATGAAGAAGCAAAGGGAATGTTGGACTATTTTTCTGAAGAATTTTTGAAAGTAAATTTAGATAATCAAAATTATTCTATGGATGAATTAAGAGTCATCACAGTTACACATGATGATGCACTTGAGGCAATAAACTCCACTTCATTAACACTTGAGGAGCGAGTTAAAAGTGTTACTCAATTTCGTTTGGTCATTGATGCAATTCGTTCTGAGCATCAACCATTATGGACAGAGATGGAATACTCAATCATGACTACTTTTAATCAAATGAAAGAAACGGTTGTAGAAGGGAATAATCAAACGTATCAAAACCAACTTGACCAATTTATTTCAAAATATGATATGATACATCCAAGCTTAAAGGTAGATGTTTCACCATTAACTGTTCAAAGATTAGATTCTCATATAAGTTTCTTGGATTCCTATCGGAATGAAGGACTAAAAACATCAACACGTCTTCAACAAATGGAACAAATGGAATTAGATTTGAGGACGATTTTTGATAATATGTCCGAAGATGAAGCTGATCCTTCATTAATCTGGGTTATGATATCAACAGGAAGTGTAATTATCCTTACATTATCTTACGTAGCTTGGAGAAAATATAAAGGAGATAAACATAGAAGGATTAAACAAAGGGATCTTGAAGAATAAATAAACAAATCGTTGACAAGCATATGAATTCCTCACTACAATATATTTAAACAACCTAATGGGGGAAAGATAAATGACAACATTGATTTACTTTGCAATAATTATATTAGTACCACTTTACGCTCAAATGAAAGTGAAAAGCACATATAAAAAATATTCACAGATCAGAGCATCTTCTGGCATGTCAGGAGCTGAGGTTGCTAGAAGAATATTAGATCAAAATGGATTATACAATGTTGGAGTAGAGGAAACTCCTGGTGTTTTGTCTGATCACTATGACCCTAGATCTAAAACCGTTCGGTTGTCCACAGAAAATTATTATGGAAATTCTGTTGCAGGTGCAGCGGTTGCAGCTCATGAGGTCGGACATGCAATTCAAGATCAAGAGGCATATGCATTTCTTCGTATACGCCATTCACTAGTTCCAGTTGCGAGTTTTGGCTCAAATATCTCTTGGATTTTAATATTAATTGGTATCTTTTCTGGCATGACAAATTTATTATTATTTGGAATTATCTTTATGGCTGCAGCAGTCTTATTTCAAATTGTTACACTTCCCGTTGAGTTCAATGCATCTAGCAGAGCAATGGAACAAATTGTTTCTGCGGGAGTTATTCGAAATGATGAAGAACGAGAAACAAGAAAAGTGTTGAATGCTGCTGCTTTAACATACGTAGCTGCTGCTGCAGTGGCCGTGTTAGAATTAGTTAGACTTATATTAATCTATACAGGCATGACACGTAGTGAAGACTAAGTAAGAAAAGCTGTCCCCTAAGTTTCATAACACTTAAGGGACAGCTTTTTTTAAAAGATAAGAAAGTTATATAACTTTGCACTCAGTTTTAGTGTCTAGCTCCAGCGCCTAGCCCCTCGGGGTCATAAGTCGAATCACTACGGAAAACAAGATTTCCTACGTGATTCGCCGTATGCCTGTCGGGGCTGAACAAGGCGCTTGCGCTTTTCTTACTTATCTATCAAGAGGGTTTTTATTTTCGTCTAACGTAAAACCTTCTCCTAATACATCATGTACATCACTAACTGCTACAAATGCATGAGGATCTACAGATATAATTACCTGTTTTAGTCTCACAAGTTCGTTCCTGGCAACTACACAATATAAAACATTTCGTTCTTGTTTTGTATAAGACCCTTGACCTTTTAAAATGGTTACACCACGGTCCATTTCTTCAATTATTCTTTTAGCGATTTCCTCATTCTTATCAGAAATAATGGTTGCGCCTTTTGCTGCATATGCCCCATCTTGCATGAAATCAATCACCTTTGCTCCAACAAAAACAGCGACAAGGGTATACATCGCTTCACGGTAAGAAAGATAGACAATTAAAGATGCGCCTATAACAAATACATCGAATAGAAACATCGTTTTCCCCATACTCCAGCCAACATATTTTTGAACTAATCTTGCGATTATATCAACCCCGCCTGTAGTTCCCCCATATCTAAAAATAATCCCTAATCCAACACCGATAAAGACACCCGCAAACAGGGCGGCTAATGCTAAATCTCCATCCAACGGTATATAGAATTGATACCTTTGAAAAATCCAGAGAAATAATGATAAGCTTACCGTGCCAAGAATTGTATAAATAAACACTGTTCTACCGAGTAACTTCCATCCGATAAAGAATAACGGAATATTTAATATAAGGTTTGTATAAGAGGGATCCCAACCAAACCGAAAAAAAAGTAGTAAGGTAATCCCTGTAAATCCACCTTCAGCTAAGTTGTTTTGCATATTAAAATGAACAAGTCCAAATGCAAAAATACTTGAACCAAGTAAAATAAAGAAAATATTCTTAAAACGCAAGCCGAATGCCATTTTATTCCCCCTTTCTTTGAAGTTTTATGAAAAAATTCTTCTATGATAAAAAAACTGTTTGATAGCTATCCTATTATAGAGTATGTTTAATTTGTAGGCAAATACTCCCTTCAAAATTGCTAATAATTTGTAAAATTATGTTCTTTTAGCTAACATGGAAGAAGGAAAAGTTGAGGTGAATGATCATGAGTGAACATAAAACAATGAAACAACTTCAGCAGGATGTAGATATTTACATCGGCCAGTTTAAAGAAGGATATTTTAGTCCTCTTGCAATGATGGCGAGAATGACCGAGGAGCTGGGTGAATTAGCTAGAGAGGTTAACCATTATTATGGTGAAAAGCCTAAGAAGGCTACTGAAGAGACAAAGTCGATTGAAGAGGAAGCAGGGGATGTTCTCTTTGTCCTTATATGTCTCGCTAATTCGTTAAACATAGATTTAGAACAAGCACATGAAATTGTCATGAAGAAATTTAATACCAGAGATAAAAATCGCTGGACAAAAATAGAAGATGAAAAATAATAGGAGTTGTATCAATATGAGTAAAATTAAAGTTGTAGTTGCAGGACCAAGAGGAAGAATGGGGATCGAAGCAGTCAAGATGATCGTCAAAGTAGATCATTTTGAACTAGTTGGTGTGATTGACCACAAGCATGATGGTAAAAAGTTATCCGAAATTGAAGGGTTACCCCAGTTAGATGTGATGGTTTATTCAGATATTACAAAATGCTTCTCGGAAACTCAACCAGATGTATTAGTGGATTTAACAACCCCTGAGATTGGTAGAGTTCATACGAAAATTGCTTTAGAACATGGTGTACGACCTGTTGTTGGTACGACTGGTTTTTCACAAGAGGATTTGCAATCATTGACAGTGATGGCAGAAGAGAAGAAACTTGGTGCGATTATTGCTCCGAATTTTGCAATTGGTGCTATATTAATGATGAAATTTTCTCAAATGGCAGCTCGATACTTCAAAGATATCGAAATTATTGAATTGCATCATGATCAAAAGCTGGATGCGCCATCTGGCACAGGAATAAAGACAGCTGAACTAATTAGCGCTGTCAGAGAACCAAAAGTACAAGGTCATCCAGATGAAAAAGAAACAATTCCAGGTGCTAGAGGTGCATCATATGATGGAATTCATATACATAGTGTGCGTTTGCCTGGGTTAATTGCACATCAAGAGGTTCTTTTTGGTGGAGATGGACAAATGCTAACGATTCGCCATGATTCATTTAATCGCGCTTCATTTATGTCAGGAGTAAAGCATTCTATTGAAACAGTAATGAAGATAGATATACTTGTATATGGTCTTGAGAATATAATTGAATAAATCGCTAAAAAAATTGGGGGAAATTGCTAAATGAAAATTTCTTTAATCGCACATGACAATAAAAAACCGTATATCATACATTTTGCTTTAGCATATAAAGCGATCTTAGAAAAGCATGAATTGTATGCAACAGGAACTACTGGTCAAAAAATTTCTGAAGCTACTGGTTTAACCGTTCACAGATTCCAATCCGGCCCACTTGGTGGAGATCAAGAGATCGGTGCTCGGATTGCAAAAAATGAGATGGATATGGTGATCTTCTTTAGAGACCCACTAACAGCTCAACCACACGAACCAGATGTATCCGCACTGATTAGGCTATGTGACGTATATTCAATCCCACTAGCAACGAATATGGGAACAGCTGAAATTCTAATTAGAGGCTTAGAACGTGGGGATTTTTCTTGGCGAGAAATTATTCATGATCGTAATCTAGAGGTCGAAAATGAAAAAGGATCTTGATATCTTAGCGTTTGGTGCACATCCTGATGATGTTGAAATTGGGATGGCTGGGACAATTGCCAAGTATTCTAAATTAGGAAAACTGGTGGGTATTTGTGATTTGACCAATGCAGAGCTATCCTCAAACGGAACTCCTCAAATCCGTAGAAATGAAGCCGAGCAATCGTCAAAGATATTAGGTGTAAGTGAAAGACTTTTTCTAGATATTCCAGATAGAGGACTTGAACTAAATAAAGAAAATATCGGAAAGATTGTAAGTGTGATTAGAAGACTAAAACCTAAAACTATTTTTGTCCCGTACTATGTAGACCGTCATCCAGATCATGGTCATTGTGCAAGGTTAGTAGAAGAAGCTGTATTTTCGGCAAAAATTAAAAAATTCGAAGATCCAGAAGGACTTGATCCACATCAAGTAAGGTCAGTCTATTATTACATGATTAATGGTTTTCACCAGCCTAATTTTGTGATAGACATTACTGATACAATTGAATTGAAAATCTCGAGTTTAAAAGCATATAAAAGTCAGTTTACGAAAGAAACTAATAGTATTGATACACCATTAGTTAATAATTATATTGAAATCGTTGTTAGTAGAGAAAAATTGTTTGGACAGGGAAATGGTGTTGAGTTTGCTGAAGGATTTATTTCTAAGCAACCCGTCCTTTTGGCAAACGATTTATTAGGGGAATAAAAAATGAAAAAATTAAAAATTGGAATTACCTGTTATCCTTCTGTCGGTGGATCTGGAGTTATTGCAACAGAGCTAGGAAAACTTTTAGCAGAAAAAGGCCATGAAATCCATTTTATTTCATCTAGCCTTCCTTTTCGTTTAAATAAAATTTACTCTAATATTTATTATCATGAAGTTGAAGTAAATCAGTATTCAGTATTTAAATATCCGCCGTATGATTTAGCTCTAGCTAGTAAGATGGCTGAAGTTGCTAGAAGAGAAAATCTCGATGTACTGCATGTTCATTATGCAATTCCACATGCAATATGCGCAATTTTAGCAAAGCAAATGGTAGGAGATCATTTGAAGATTGTCACGACTCTTCATGGGACAGATATAACAGTATTGGGTTATGATCCATCATTAACAGACTTAATTCGATTTGGTATAGAATCTTCTGATATTGTTACTGCTGTTTCAGATTCCTTAGCACAACAAACATTAGAGGTGATTGAACCTAAAAAGGATATTGAAACAGTGTATAATTTTATAGATGAGAGAGTGTACTGTCGTAAAGATGTCTCACACTTAAAAGAACAATACGGGATAACACCTAACGAAAAAGTAGTAATACATGTTTCGAATTTCCGGAAAGTAAAGAGAGTACCAGATGTCATTCACGCCTTTTATGAAATTCAACAGAAAGTAGATTCAAAACTAATTCTAGTTGGGGATGGACCGGAATTTACAGTTGTATGTAAATTAGTTAAATCACTTGGTATTTCTGATCGAGTTCTATTCTTAGGTAAACAAGACAATGTGGAAGAATTATATTCAATCAGTGATTTAAAATTGCTATTATCTGAAAAAGAGAGTTTTGGTTTGGTGTTACTTGAAGCTATGGCATGTGGAGTACCGTCAATTGGAACTACAGTTGGTGGGATCCCTGAGGTCATTAAACACGGTGAGAATGGATTTCTATGTGAAGTTGGAGACGTATATGATATTGCAAAAAAAGGTATTGAGCTATTAACAAATGAGACATTACATATTAATATGGCAACAAAAGCAAAATCGATTGTGTCAGAAAGATTTCATTCTGATAAAATTGTTAAACAATATGAAGCGCTATATTATACATTAGTAAACTAAAGGAGTTTGACAAAATGCAAGAGCCATTCATAAAACCTTTATCCATTTTAGCAACATTACATGAAAATGGCTACGAAGCATATTTTGTAGGAGGGGCTGTCAGGGATCTACTATTAAATCGTCCTATCGGTGATATTGATATTGCTACATCAGCACTTCCAGAAGAAGTAATGAGTCTTTTTCCTCGAACCGTTGATGTAGGAATTGAGCACGGGACAGTCATTGTATTAATCGAGAATATACCTTACGAGGTAACAACCTTTCGTATTGAGGAAGAATATGAAGATTATCGAAGACCATCAAGTGTTTCGTTTATCAAATCACTGACAGAGGATTTAAAAAGACGAGATTTCACTATGAATGCAATCGCAATGGACGGGCTAGGAAGAATGATCGATCCCTTTAATGGAAAAGAAGCGATAAAAAATGGTGTGATTGAAACTGTTGGAAACCCAAATGAGAGATTCTATGAGGATGCACTAAGAATGATGAGAGGTATCCGTTTTGTTAGTCAATTGAACTTTTCGTTAAGTGCTCTTACTGAAGAGGCTATTAAGACAAATGGATATCTATTGAGAAAAATTTCAGTTGAGAGGTTGACAAAGGAATTTGAAAAAATCATACTGGCGCATAATACTTCGGAAGGACTTTCACTTTTGGTAAAAACAAACATCTTCAAGTATTTACCAAATCTTTCAGTATATAGAGATGCTTTAAATGAGATGCACTTGTTTAGGTGGAACTTGTTGAAAGATAAGTCTGAAGCATGGTCATTATTCCTGGTTTTATTAAACATATCAGATATTAAGGGATTCCTAAAGGATTGGAAGCTTCCGAATAAATTAATTGTATCGATTGATAAAAATGTAAAGGGATTAAGAAAGGTACAAGAAAATGGCTGGTCTGTTGAAATTTTATATGAATTAGGCTTTGACCATTCCAGGCAAGTCGAAACGATTAGATCTATTCTTTCAAGTGAAGATGTGGAGAACAATATTAACAAAATTAAACAACAATATTTACTGTTACCTATAAAAACTAGAAATGATTTAGTCATTTCGGGGAATGATTTGTTGCTTTGGTCTGATAGAGAACCTGGTCCATGGGTGTCAAAGTCCTTGAGTGAAATTGAAAATTATGTTCTCAGAAATGAACTTCAAAATGATGAAGCAAAAATAAAGGAGTGGTTTTTTCGTTGCAATCGGAAATAAGAAAAAGATTATTGGAATTATTTTCTCATTCAGAAACAGAGTTCATTTCTGGCCAAAAGATAAGTGAGTTACTTGGATGTTCTAGAACGGCTGTTTGGAAGCATATAGAAGATTTAAGAGCTGAAGGCTATGAAGTTAATGCGATCCGAAAGCTTGGATATCAAATTAAAAGCAAGCCAGACAAAATTTCAAGTAATGAAATACAGTTAGGATTAGAAACTAGAATCTTGGGGTCTTCTATACATTTCGAAGAAGTCACTACATCAACACAAAAACTAGCTCACAAACTAGCGTATGAGGGTGTAGATGAAGGAACGATTGTCGTAACAGAGGAACAAACCGAAGGGCGTGGAAGACTAGACCGGAAATGGTTCTCTCCAAAGTACACAGGGATTTGGATGAGTCTTATTCTAAGACCAAATATTCCACCAACCAGTGCCCCACAACTTACTTTATTGGTAGCAGTCGGTGTAGCACAAGCTATACAAGAGGTTACAGGTATAGAGCCAGATATTAAATGGCCAAACGATATTTTAGTATCAGGGAAAAAAGTGGTTGGTATTCTTACAGAACTTCAAGCTGAACCTGATCGCATTAATTCAGTCATTATTGGAATCGGAATTAATGTAAATCAAACTCAGGAGCAATTCCCTGAACCAATAAACAATACTGCAACATCACTTTCAATTATAACAGGCAAAAAAATAGACCGTGCGTTGTTATTACAACAGATTTTGTTACATATTGAAAAGCTCTACTTAACATATTTGAAAAATGGCTTTAAGGTCATTAAATTGTTATGGGAAAGTTATGCAATTAACATTGGTCACCAAATGGTTGCCAGAACCATACAAGGGGATATTAAGGGGCATGCTCTGGGAATAACTGATGATGGAGTTTTGAAAATTCAATCTGACAATGGTGAAATTCATTTGATCCATTCAGCAGATATTGAATTAATCCCAAAGTAAAGTAATCATATTTTTTCAGTGAAAAATGGTAGTAAAAAAAGTGAACTATTGTTATAATTCATTTGAACCTGGGTGGTATCCACTGGAACTACACCAAGCGAACTTTTATTTTTACGAACATCTTTTACGAGTAATTCTGCCTTGATCCAAATACAAGGGACTAGGACAGAGGGATGAATAATAACCGAATTAATATTCATATCCAGAGACTGTCCATAAAGCTTTTTAGTAACTACCAGATAAATTTCTAGAATTAGTTCTAGAGGTATTCTTGTAAAGCTTTTAGTGGCAGTCTCTTTTTATGCATGATAAAAACAATCGGCTGTTCATTTCCTCTTAAAAAGGAGGAGTAAGATGAAGCAATCTACTGATTTTAAGAAAATGAAAGAAAACAAAGAACCTATTGTGATGTTAACGGCATACGATTTCCCTTCCGCTAAACATGCGGAAGAAGCGAATGTTGATATGATTTTGGTTGGAGATTCTCTTGGAATGGTGGTCCTTGGTTATGATTCGACCATACCCGTGACTGTTGATGATATGGTTCATCATACAAAAGCAGTAAAAAGAGGGGCTAAACAAACGTTTATCGTCACTGATATGCCTTTTATGTCTTATCATATTTCAATGGAAGATACGTTAAGAAATGCGACAAGGATTATCCAAGAAGCTGGTGCACATGCTGTAAAAGTAGAAGGCGGAAATGATGTTATACAAGTGATTCAACGATTAACTGAAAGTGGGATCCCTGTAGTTGCACACCTCGGATTAACTCCTCAAGCTGTAGGGGTCCTTGGTGGATATAAAGTTCAAGGGAAAGACATAGAGAGCGCCAAGAAATTAATTGAAGATGCAAAACAATGCGAAGCTGCTGGTGCTATTGGCTTAGTTCTTGAGTGTGTACCAAGACAACTTGCTGAAGTGATTACAGAACAACTAATGATTCCAATAATAGGAATTGGTGCAGGTAATCAAACAGATGGTCAAGTGTTGGTCTACCATGATGTTATCTCCTATGGAGTTGGAAGAGTGCCTAAGTTCGTAAAACAGTTTACTTCAGTAAACGAACAGATTCAAAGTGGATTAAAGCAATATGTTGCCGAAGTAAAAAGCTTAGAATTCCCAAGTGAAGAACACACATTTACGATGAAGGATAATCAACTTTCTTCTCTTTATGGAGGAGTTAAATAAATGAAAATTATTACATCTGTTGCAGCAATGGAAAAAGAAATGCGAATACATCGGGATGCTAATAAATCGATTGGCTTTGTACCTACCATGGGTTATTTACATGAAGGGCATATGACGTTAGTTAAGAAAGCTAGGGAAGAAAATGATCTAGTAATATTGAGTATATTTGTTAACCCCCTTCAATTTGGACCAAATGAAGACTTTGACTCTTATCCAAGAGACTTTGACAGAGATGAAAAGTTAGCAAAAAATAATGGTGTTGATCTTATTTTCTATCCTCAAGTAGAGGATATGTATAAGGATTCATTTTCGTTTGAAGTGAAAGTTGTTAATAAAGTAAATGTGCTTTGTGGAAAGAAACGTAAGGGTCATTTTGATGGCGTAGCTACCGTTCTTATTAAGCTTTTTAATATTACACAGGCAAATAAAGTCTATTTCGGTATGAAAGATGCACAGCAAGTTGCTATTGTTCAGAGTTTAATTAAGGATTTCAACTTTCCGATTGAGTTAGTACCTGTAAATACTGTTCGCGAGGAAGATGGCTTAGCTAAAAGCTCAAGAAATGTTTATTTAACAGAATATGAGCGCCAGGAAGCGCCACAAATCTATAAGGCATTAATTTCAGCAAAGTCTGCTATTATTAATGGAGAAAAAAACAGCTATAATGTTCAGAATGCAATTAAGGAACATATTACTCAACATACATCAGGTGTAATTGATTATGTGGAAGTCCTAAGCTATCCTGAGTTAGAAACGATTGGGGAGCTATCAGGTAAAGTTCTGATTGCGGTCGCTGTTAAGTTTACAAAAGCCAGACTAATTGATAATATTACAGTTGATATGAAACTATAGGAAAAACAATATAAATATATCAGCTAATTAAGAGGGGGAAAAACGGTGTTTCGTACTATGATGAGTGCAAAGATTCATCGTGCACGTGTAACAGAAGCTAACTTAAATTATGTTGGTAGCATCACCATTGATGAAGACATTCTTGATTCAGTAGGTATGGTTGCGAATGAGAAGGTTCAAATCGTTAATAATAACAATGGCGCAAGACTTGAAACGTATATTATTCCTGGACCAAGAGGCAGCGGTACATTTTGTCTAAATGGTGCAGCAGCTCGACTTGTTCAAAAAGATGATATAATTATCGTTATATCTTATGCACTTGTTTCTGGAGAAGAGTTGGCAAGTCACGAACCCAAAATAGCGATTATGGATGATCAAAACCGAATCACACAATTAATTGGAAAAGAACCCGCTTCTACTGTATTATAAAGATAACCCCCATCATTTGGGGGTTTTTAAATTGGAATATTAGATTGATGCTATAGAGTAACAAACAGTATAGAACGTTTATTTTTAATTACATAAATTATACAGTTTATTTTAATAGCGATATAGAACCTGAGGTGAAAAGCAGTGAATAATCGCTTTGTCGTAATAGATATAGAAACAACAGGGAATTCACCGAAAAAAGGTGATCGAATCATACAATTTGCAGCAGTAGTAATTATAGATGGAGAAATTGTTGAGCGATTTTCCAGCTTCATAAATCCTAATCGAAAAATCCCTACATTTATTGAACAATTAACAGGAATCTCGAATGAGATTGTAGAACATGCTCCTGACTTTAAGATGATCGCCCCTGAAATTGTGTCCATGCTTGAAGATTCATATTTTGTTGCACACAATGTTCCTTTTGATTTGTCCTTTCTACAGACAGAATTAGAAAATCACGGATTCCCTACATTTAGTGGTCCGACTATTGATACTGTAGAATTGTCAAGAATCATGATGCCAACTATAGATAGCTATAAACTAAGTTATTTAGCAGGAAATCTTGAATTAAGTCATATTCAGCCACACCGAGCAGATAGTGATGCTGAAGTCACAGCCGAGCTTCTTTTGAGAATATTGGACAAATTAAATGACTTACCTCTTGTGACATGTCAGAAACTGCTATCCCTTTCTAGGGGGCTAAAAAGTGATCTAGATTTAATTATTGGAGAAAGAATCGAAAAAAAAATATCCAAGATTAACAATGATGACCTACTATTTGATATCTTTCGAGGAATTGCTTTAAAGAAAGAAAATGTTGAAACAGTAATTAGGACAAAAGGTATTAATTATGAAGAATTCAAAAAATATAATGTTGAGAATAATAATGGTATAACATTTAGGCCTGAGCAAATTGAAATGATGGATTTTGTCACTTATATTCAAGAAACAAATCAACATGGACTAATAGAAGGTGGAACTGGGATAGGAAAAACACTTGCATATTTGATTCCAAGTATCTTGTTAGCACTTAATAAAGATAAACCCGTAATTGTTAGTACAAATACGATTCAGCTACAGCAGCAGTTGTTGGAAAATGATATCCCATTGGTAAGTCGGTTGTTACCTATTCCATTTACTTATGCGTTACTGAAAGGTAAAACACATTATTTATCATTAAGAAAATTTGAACAATCGTTATATGAACTTGACAATAACTACGATACTGTATTAACTAAATGTCAAATCCTGGTTTGGTTAACAGAGACTACAACAGCTGATGTAGAGGAAATTAATTTGCCCTCTGGTGGACAACTATTTTGGGCGAGAATTAATATTGATTCAACGTATACAGTAATTAAAGATGACCCATGGCAATCAAGGTGCTTTTATGAAAAAGCGAAAGAAAGAGCTAAACAGTCTAATATTGTTATCACAAATCATGCTTTACTTTTATCTGATTTAACGAGTGAGAAGGAATTATTGCCTGACTATGAATTTGTCGTAATTGATGAAGGGCATCACATAGAACAGATTGCAAGTAAACATTTTGGAGAAAGAATCAACTATTTGCAAATCATTGGAATATTAAGCCAATTAGGAACACTTGATAATAATCAACTTATAGCGAAAAGTGCAAAGATTTTTAGAACAATTGGAGAAGATATTCGAACATTTTCTCAAATTGATACACTTTTAAGAGAACTAAAGGTAAATATTGATGAACTTTTTAGTTTGATAAAATCTTATGTAATTGAAACTTCTTCAAAGGTAGAAACGAATCGAATTAGTTATCAATTTAGGTCAAAACTTGAGCAAGGACATGAGTGGGAAGTAATAAGAGATGCGTTAAGCTCAATCATGATCATAGGGGATCAATTGAAGAAAATTGTCGATGCACAAATGCATGTGGTAAATCAAAATAGTCATATGATTACACCATTTCAACAAGGGACTGTAGCTGATTATTATACGGCAATACGTAGATTCATTGGGCTCTTGAATAACTTGAATTCTCTATTATTTGAAGAGAGAGAAGGAGTAACATGGTTTGAAGGGGATTGGAAAGGGGCAAAAAATGCTACCACCATTTACAGCCAACCGATAGATGTATCTGAACTGTTAGCCGATAAATTTTTTACTCATAAGAAAAGTGTCTTACTGACATCAGCAACATTAACAGTTAGAGATTCCTTCGGTTATATGATCGATAAACTTGGTTTAAAGGACTTCCAACCTTTAACATTAAAACTTAATTCTCCATTTGATTTTAAAAGTCAAGCTGTTATCATGATACCTAATGATTTACCTGATTTAAATAATAAAAATAATGATTCTGAGTTTGTAGAAGCATTGTCCAAACATTTAATAGAAATTGTTCTAGTAACTAAAGGAAGAATGCTTGTTCTATTTACTTCCACGGATATGTTGAAAAAATCATATCATCTCTTAAAACAATCCACTCATCTTAATGAGTACATGATTATAGCTCAAGGCATTAGTGGAGGAAGTAAAGCAAAATTGACGAAAAACTTTAAAGCCTTTGATAAATCAATCCTACTAGGAACGAATAGTTTTTGGGAGGGAGTTGACATTACTGGAGATCAGTTAACGACAGTTGTGATTGTTAGATTACCCTTCACTCCTCCTAATGAGCCACTATATAAAGCAAAATCTGAAAAAGTAGAAAAGCTAGGAGGTAATTCATTTACAGAATTAGCTTTACCTGAAGCGGTTATGAGGTTTAAGCAGGGGTTTGGAAGGTTAATTAGAACAGAAAAGGATAAAGGAATTGTATTTGTAATGGACCAACGCATTACAACTACTCATTACGGTAAACAATTCTTATCTTCCTTACCAGAAGTGACAGTAATTGAAAATCAATTGGATGTCTTGTTAGAAAAAGTAGATAAATGGTTATCATAAATTGTAAAAGGGAAACCTAGTTAAGAATGATTTTAGACAAGTATTAGTGGAGGAATTGAATTGAAAAAGTTCATCTTTCTTTTGATCGTTATTACATGTTCTTTACTAACTGGATTTTCTAGTAATGATATACCAACAGAAATTGAAAAAGTAAATTTAAAATTAAGAGAAAATCAAATTGCTATGACGTTTCTTGATCTTTCCAGTGGAGAAGCCACGCTCATACAGCATGGAAGTGGAAGAAACATCTTACTCAATTCGGGAGGTCCAGGAACACAAGAAGAATTACAACAACTACTCAAGCTCTATGATGTTCATTCTATTAATGCGCTTATTCTCACTAAAAATGACCCTGAATACACTTCGAATTTGGAATGGTTAACAACTAATTTTGTTATTGGACAAGTAATAACAGGACAATCCTATTCTGAAGCCATAAGTGAAAAAGTTCATGTTAAGTGGAAAGCGGGTCAAGAACATGAGATTTTACCTGGGTTTGTTACAAAAGTAATCCATGAAAATGAGAGTGTGGTTGGCTCACTTGGAATGGACTTACTTTTTTCATTTAATAATAATCATTTGCTTTATATGACTAGTTCGAGTATTGAATTGGAGAAATTATTATTAAAAAACTTTAATTTATCATGTGTAAATATTCTAAAAGTGGCGGAATTTGCAAGTAAAGATGGGACATCTGAATCTTTTGTTGAGCATCTTGATCCACAAGCTGCTGTGATATTCCGAAAGAAAGGTGTTTTAGCAAGTCAAGATGTTATTGAACGGCTTCAAGAAACATGGATTGATATTTACCTCACAAAACAGTTTGGAAATATCACAATAAAGTTTAATAAAGGTGATTATGAAATTATTACAATTTCAGTGGAAAGTTCGACATCTGTTTAAATTTTATGCGAATTGATCAGAAAGAATGCTGTGTAAAATCAGCATTTCTTTCGTTAATCTCAAAATTGGGGTAGAAAAAAATAAAGAATAAAAAAAACCTGTCATAGACAGGTAAATGTGTGTGAGTAGGAGAATATTTTTTGCGAAATTTATTAACGTAAAGGTGTGAACACCTGTTATAATGGTTAAAGAATTACTTCAACTATATGTTGTAGTAATTATATTGTTACCTTTAAACATCGATCATATAAGTAGCAAAAATTGTGATACATATAGGAGGAGTTCTTATGGAAAGTAAAATAGAAATCCTGTCAACGGTTAAGATAGAGAATTCTCCAGACTTGTATAAAGTAGTTGACAGCCTAAATCGAACATTAAAGCATCAAGATTTGATGTTTGGTTTATCGTTAGACCCAAAGGATCAAAATACTGCGATTTTTACAATATATCGTACATAGAGAAGTGTAAATTTAATGAAGAAATGGATCTTAGTTACTTTTATAGTAGTGGTAATACTTTTAAGTTGGAGAATAACCTCGCTTTATCAGTCTACGATGAACTATAAGTTGGACGAGCAGGAAAAGGCTTTATTAAAAGTAAAAGAAGAAGAGCTTTTAAAAACAGTAAATGAAGTATCTACTTATTATGGTACTGCCGCATATCATGTTGTCATTGGAGATACACATTCTGGCGAGAAAAAGATTATCTGGGTTCCAGAAGATGCTAAGAAAGATACGATTATACGTAAACAGGATGAGGGAGTTACTAAAGAAAAAGCTTTAAGCAAGCTTTATAATAACCCTGATCTAGACCCAAAGGAAATTAGATCTATCAAATTAGGTGTTGAATGGGATTCAAAAACAAGTAAAGATCGACCAATATGGGAAATAATTTATCTTGATCAAAATGATCGAATAACTTATTATAGAAGTTTTTTTTCAACAGGAGATTACTGGAAGATTATAAAACCGTAATGTAGGGGGAAAACCAAATGAAATTAGCAAAAAGAGTGTCTTCATTATCACCATCAACAACACTAGCAATTACTGCGAAAGCACAGGAATTAAAGGCAGCAGGACACGATGTAATTGGTTTGGGTGCAGGTGAACCAGATTTTAATACACCACAACATATTATTGATGCTGCTGTAAAAGCAATGAACGAGGGCCATACAAAATATACTGCAACAGGAGGATTAGCGCCGCTAAAAAAAGAAATTATTGAGAAGTTTAAAAAAGATCAGGAAATTACTTATCAGCCTTCAGAAGTTATTGTATGTTCAGGTGCTAAGCATGCTTTATATACTCTGTTTCAAGTGATTCTAGATGAAGAAGATGAAGTAATCATTCCAACCCCGTATTGGGTGAGTTATCCTGAACAGGTGAAGTTAGCTGGTGGTGTACCAATATATGTAGAAGGTCTTGAAGGAAATGAATTTAAAATCACACCAGAAGACTTAGAGAGTGTGATTACATCACGTACAAAAGCGGTCATTATTAATTCTCCTAGTAATCCAACAGGAATGTTGTACACAGCTGAAGAGTTAGTTGCATTAGGTGAAGTATGCTTAAAGCATGATATCCTAATCGTTTCGGATGAAATTTACGAAAAGTTAATATACGGATCAAATAAACATGTATCAATTGCAAGTTTATCACCACAATTAAAAGAACAAACAATTATTATTAATGGAGTTTCAAAATCACATTCCATGACAGGCTGGAGAATAGGTTATGCTGCAGGTAATAAGGATATCATTACAGCAATGACTAATTTGGCAAGTCATAGTACATCAAATCCAACCTCGATCGCTCAATATGGATCAATTGCTGCATATAGTGGTACACAGGCACCAGTTGAAGAAATGCGGAAGGCATTCGAAGAAAGATTAAATATTGTATTTGAAAAATTAGTGTCAATACCAGGAGTTTCTTGTATTAAACCACAAGGAGCATTTTATCTATTCCCAAATGTGAAGGAAGCAGCTATAAAAACTGGTTATGATAATGTTGATGACTTTTCAAAAGGTTTGCTAGACGAAGTGAAGGTAGCCGTTGTACCAGGTTCAGGTTTCGGCTCACCAGATAATGTAAGATTATCTTATGCGACTTCTTTAGAGGTATTAGAAAAAGCAATTGATAGGATTAATCAGTTTGTTCAATCGAAATTGTAATTTTTCAGTCAAAAAAGTGATCCTTCAATAAGTATTGATACAAATCTCAAGATTCAAATTTTAAAATTGGGTCTTGAGAATCTTTTTGTGTCAAGAACTCCACAGGATTGCTTTTTCTTTTATTTGCGTACCTCTCAATTGAAGGGTATAATATGATGTTGTAAAAGAAATGATGGTATTTATACATATCAATTTGTTAAATTGGCTTGGTGGAGGGAAACAACATGAAAACGACGATTTCAGAAGTACATAAATACGTTGACCAAGAGGTAACAATTGGTGCTTGGTTGGCAAATAAGCGGTCAAGTGGAAAAATAGCTTTTCTTCAGTTACGTGATGGGACAGGCTTTATTCAAGGCGTTGTAGTAAAAGCAGAGGTAGACGAGGATGTTTTTACGAAGGCTAAATCAATTACCCAAGAGACTTCTATGTTTGTTACGGGTACAATTCGAAAAGATGAAAGATCAGCGTTTGGTTATGAGTTAGCTGTGGCAAATGTAGAAATCATTCATGAATCAGTTGACTATCCTATAACTCCGAAAGAGCATGGGACTGAATTTCTGATGGATCATCGTCATCTATGGTTACGTTCAAAGAGACAGCATGCTGTAATGAAAATCAGAAATGAAATCATTCGTGCAACTTATGAGTTTTTTAACAGTAATGGATTCACTAAAGTAGATCCTCCTATTTTAACAGGAAGTGCTCCAGAGGGTACAACTGAGTTGTTTGCAACCAAGTATTTTGATGAGGATGCATATCTATCTCAAAGTGGTCAGTTATATATGGAAGCTGCTGCAATGGCCTTAGGAAAAGTCTTCTCATTCGGACCAACTTTTCGGGCAGAGAAATCGAAAACTAGACGCCATCTAATTGAGTTCTGGATGATTGAACCGGAAATGGCTTTTTATCAGTTTGAAGACAATTTGAAAGTTCAAGAGGAGTATGTTTCGTTTATCGTGCAAGCTGTTCTAGATAATTGCTCACTTGAATTACAAACATTAGGACGAGATACAACAAAACTGGAAAAAATTGTCGCACCATTTCCGCGTATTTCTTATGATGATGCAATTAAGTTCTTGCATGACAAAGGATTCACGGATATTCAGTGGGGGGATGACTTTGGCGCTCCACATGAAACTGCCATTGCAGAAAACTATGAGATGCCAGTATTTATCACTCACTACCCAACAAAAATCAAACCATTTTACATGCAACCTGCGGCTGATCGTGATGATGTAGTATTATGTGCTGATTTAATTGCTCCTGAGGGGTATGGTGAGATTATAGGTGGGTCAGAACGTATACATGACAATCAGTTATTACAAAAACGCTTAGAAGAGCATGGATTAACAAGTGATGCTTATAAATGGTATAACGAACTACGTCAATATGGATCAGTACCACATTCTGGTTTTGGTTTAGGATTAGAAAGAACTGTAGCTTGGATTAGCGGGGTTGATCATGTTCGAGAGACAATTCCTTTTCCACGATTATTAAATCGCTTATATCCATAAACTTATAAATGAAAGGTTCCCAGAAGGGAATCTTTTTCTTATCTTCGACCAATTTTTTCATTCTTAATTACATACCTAATCATGGTATAATTAATGGAGAGGTGTTTTACTTATGAATAAGGAAAAATTGATAGAGTGGTTTCAAGAAGGGAATATATCCATTCCTAAGCTTTTAATTGTGAAATATAAATCATTAGGTTTAAATGAAGAGGAATTTGTTCTTCTTTTGCAGGTGATGACCTTTATGCAAAAAGGAAATTCATTTCCAACTCCTTCAGAATTAGCAACAATTATGACCTTGTCAGATACAAACTGTTCAGATGTCTTAAGGAAACTTATCCAAAAAGGCTTTCTTGCTATTAAAGAGGAACAAGAGGATACAGGTCTAATTTATGAGAGTTATTCCTTAAACCCGTTATGGGATAAAATCATCCAAATGTTATTATTCGAAGATATGAAAAAAGAACAAGCGATCAATAAAAAGGGTGAAGAAGACTTATATACAGTCTTTGAAAAGGAATTTGGTCGACCTCTATCACCATTTGAAATCGAGACCTTGACAATGTGGTTAGATCAAGACCATCATGATCCATCGATAATTAAGACAGCACTTCGAGAGTCTGTTATGTCTGGGAAGTTAAATTTCCGTTATATTGATCGGATTTTATTCGAATGGAAGAAAAATGGGGTTCGAACAATAGAGCAGGCACAGCAGCATTCTCAAAAGTTTAGGCAACATCAACAAAAGCCTAAGAGTGCACCTGAACAAACTAATGAATATAAAAGAGCAATTCCTTTTTATAATTGGTTGGAATCATAAAATTAATATAAAGAGTTTTTTAGAAAAATGGGTGATGGTATGTTGAATAAATCTCAAATAAGATATTGCTTAGATCAAATGGGTGAAATGTATCCAGATGCACATTGCGAACTAGTCCACAGCAATCCTTTTGAATTAGTAATTGCTGTTTCATTATCTGCACAATGTACTGATGCCCTTGTTAATAAGGTGACTAAATCTTTGTTTCAAAAATACAAAACTCCAGAGGACTATCTTGCAGTAACACTTGAAGAACTGCAACAAGACATTCGTTCAATTGGCTTGTTTCGAAACAAGGCAAAAAATATACGAAAGTTATGTGAAATGTTGCTAGATGATTATGGAGGCATCCTGCCAACTGATCGTGATGAATTAACAAAACTACCTGGAGTAGGTCGCAAGACTGCGAATGTTGTGGTGTCTGTAGCTTTTAATATCCCAGCAATTGCAGTGGATACACATGTAGAAAGAGTCAGTAAAAGATTAGCTTTTTGTAAATGGAAGGATTCTGTATTAGAAGTTGAAAAAACACTTATGCGCAAAATTCCAAAAGAGGAATGGTCTGTTACACATCATCGCTTAATATTTTTCGGTCGATATCATTGTAAGGCACAAAATCCTCAATGTGAAATTTGTCCGTTATTGGATGTTTGTAGAGAAGGTAAGAAAAGAATGAAGGGAAGAGAGCGTGTTGGAACAGGAAACAAAGTTTAAGATTCCTTCAGACTTTTTTCATCCTTTATTTTTTTCTTGTGATGCTAACCATCTGTTGAAAATTGAACCTGATATTAAAGAAACATTGAAGAGTTCTCCATTTATCTTTGATATTGCTTTTATTAGTAGTCATACAGATGTACTGAAGCCATGGGAGGAACAGTCTACATTTTTCCCACTATTAATGGAACTATGGAACGATGAGAAGAAAGAACTGAATGCATTATTCAAAATACGTGACCGTAAGAAAGTTAAAGCCAGAATGATAAAAGCACTAGGTTATTATGTTCAGTTTCTTAATTGGTCAAATGGACAGGCTGTAAGAGAGCTTAAGAATTGGCAAACATCTATTTCTAATCTTAATAATAAGCCTATCAATGCTGTTGAACGTCTTGAATTTATTATCGTTAAACCAGATCAATATCACTCTTTTATTCAGTTATCACAACTTTTTGAAGAAAGTGTAAAACAGTACTATAAAAAGCTTGCTTTAAGAAAAAAATAGGAATAGAAAAAGCGCAAGGATGGTCACCTTGCGCTTTTTCTTATTGAGAATTTTCGCCTGTTTGTTCATCATTGGTACCACCAGGTGGCACTATAATGTCAGGTATTCCATCTTCGTTACTATCATCATTTTCATCCTGATCACTATCATCTGGATTTTCATCTTCGTTTTGTGGTTCTTCTTCTTCTCCGTCCGGAGGAGTGATTTCAATTTCATCCTCTGGTTTTGCAGGAATAACAATCTCTTGTAAACCAGCTTGACTTCTGTTTTCTTTATTTTCATCACTTACAGCAACAATTTCATAACGATAAATAGCCTCAGGAATCGGGTTATTTATTGTATATTTTAATTCTTTTGTCGTTCCGATGACTTTATAACTTCCTTCATCAATAGATTCTCTAATTTCGAAAGAAACATTTGCGCTATTCTTAGGATAGCTCCAAGATAATGTAATCTGATTTGTATTTTCATCATAGTTAATATTAATATCAGTAGGCGGATCTAATTTCATATATCGATCAGATTGTTGAGTTGGTTCAGTCCCTTTATGGAAATATTCACTTACAATTTGGTCTTTAGGTGTGAATTCACTTGCAAGTTTTGCTGGGTTTGAACCTTTTTCAACAGCTACCTTTACAACACTGTTTGGAACATCAAAGTCTGGCTTTTCTTCATCTTCTGTTAAATAAGTAATAAGGCTTTTAAACAAAATTTGAGGAATTTTTTGTTCTGATCCCACTAATCCTTGTTTATTATCTGCATACCCAGTCCAAATGGCAATTGAGTAATTTGGTGTATAACCACTAAACCATGAATCCGGTACAGCTTTACTTGAGATATTATACTTTTCTCTGTCTTCTTTAGAGTAATTTGTTGTACCTGTTTTACCTGCAATATTCAGTCCTGGTACATAGGCTGCTCGACCTGTACCGCCAGGCAGTAGAACTGACTTCATTACATCTGTAATCATAAATGCTGTTGAATCCTTCATAACAGCCTCAGGAGAAGGTGCGGTCTTTACCTCAGTATCATCAGCATAGACAACCCGATTTACAGCGTGTGGCTTTATATACATTCCAGCATTTCCAAATGCACCATAAGCTCCCGCCATTTGTAAAGGCGATATACCACTTCTTGTACCACCAATTGCATATGGTTCAAAGATTTGTTCTTCCATAGGAATTCCTAGACTCACAGCAAATTCACGAGCTCGTTCTAAACCGACCTGTTGCAAAGCTTTTAGAGCAGGGATATTTCGCGAATCTGCAAGAGCAGTTCTAAGTGAAATCTGTCCTAAGTGTTTTTGATTATAGTTATTTATCGGTGTACCATCAGAGTAGGTATAAGGTTCATCTACAATCTGCTCATAGGTGGACCAATTTAGATATTCCATTGCAGGTGCATAATCTAAAATCGGTTTAATTGTTGAACCAGGCTGATTGGAAGATTCTAGAGCAAAGTTTCTACGCTTTGTTTCAGATTGATTTCTGCCACCACCTAAAGCAAGGATTTCACCTGTTTTAGTATTTGTTAAGGCAATTCCTGCTTGAACCTCATCATTAGCATACTCTATCACCTTGTTAGAGTTTAATAGCTCATCGATATAACTTTGTGCTTCAGGATCGAATGAGGTATGAATCGTTAGTCCTGCTGTGTAAACATCTATATCACCTAGTTCAGCGATCTCAAGTTTCACCTGATCTAAGAAGGCCTCTATTGGCTGTGCTTCTGGTTGTGCGTCTACAAGAGATTCTTCTAAAGGAACTATTTTTGCTGTGGCAGCTTCCTCACTTGTAATGAAGCCGTGATTGGCCATTTGATTAAGAACAACATTGCGACGATTTTCTGCGCCATCTGGATTAGTGAAAGGATTATGCATACCAGGATTTTGACCTAGTCCAGCTATTAGTGCAGCTTCATGAAGTTCTAGTTCGGAAAGTGATTTTCCAAAATAAATCTCTGCAGCTTTAGCAACTCCATGAGTATTCCCAACACCATAATATATTTTATTTAAGTACATTTCTAAAATTTGATTTTTTGAGTATTTGTTTTCTAATTGAAAAGCCAGCCATAGTTCTTGAGCTTTTCTTTTTAATTTCTTCTCTGGACTTAAGAAAGAGTTTTTAATAACTTGTTGAGAGATTGTACTTGCTCCCTCGGCACCGAAACCTTCTTGAAAGTTAGCGATTACTGCTCCAACTAACCGAATAATATCTAAACCGTGATGCTCATAAAAACGCGCATCTTCAATAGCAATTACAGCATTCTTCATATCTTCAGGGATTTCATCAATGGACACATAGGTTCGTTTCTCTACACCAAATTCATAAATCTTATCTCCATTTTTATCGAGTACTTTTGAAGATAAGGGATCCTTTAGTAGTGCTTCATCTAGAGGAGGTGCATCTTTTGCTAGTACAAAGAAGGTTGTCGCACCAGCTACGATTCCAATGATTCCTAATATTATAAGGGTTAAGAATATTTGTTTTAGTATATTTCGTTTTTTCTTTTTTTGTTTTTTCGTATTCTTTGTTGCGGTTTTTCTTTCTTCACGACTCTTGTATTTTTCAGACATCATCTTTCCTGCCTTTCAAAGCGATCTTAAAAGTATAGTTTATCAATAATATTAATATAATCAATTCTTGGCTGATAACCAAGGGTGATTTTATGGCCACACTCATCTATTTCTTCCTTTTTGATTGATTTTCTACCTCCATTAAGTTGTCGGTCCCAAAAATAAAGAAGGTTTTTAGCATCCAAATAATAGATTTCATCTAAACTTGTAAATCGTAATAATACAAAACAAACACCATTTTGGCTAATGACATCTTTCATATGTTTAACTTGATGATTGTGAAAGTTTTGTAGAGGGAAGGATGTTTTATTTTTAGTTTCCTTTGCCTCAAAATCGATGTACATTCCTTTATATACCCCATTATAATCAGTTGTTGATGCTTGTTTAAAGTAAGCCTCTTTAATTACTGCTGCACTTCTTTTGGGATAATTTACGTTAACTATTTGTACCGGTGTTGGTTTCTTGTGTATAACAGCTATTTGTTGTTCGAGATAATAACGGTTTGTCTCATTAATATCTTCCTCTAGTGTCATCCCTCTGTTACTGTATAGTTGTTTTTTCTCTTGAGGAGATTTCTTAGCTTCTGTTTGTTTATATAATTTTCCGTTTGGGTATCGAACGTTCATTAGGAAACATCCCTCCTAAAAACCTATTATCTATAATAGCAGAAAATAGACAACAGTTGGTGGAATTATTATTAAGATCAAATGTTCTTTAAGTGAAATCATATTTACTTGTATATCTTACATGATTGTAGATAATTTGTTAAAGCTAAGAAGAGGAGGGAATTTCATGGCAGATCGACTACTAAGAAAATCCATTAGCGAAATTGATTACAGAAGGAAAAAGACGAAGTGCTATTCTTCTTATGATATAGAATTAATAAAATATATAACAGAGGAGACTGAAAAAAATAACCTAGATAATATTTCAAGGACAAAAGCTTATGAACGATATTTTACTCATAACCAAGAAATCCCCTGGTCCTTTTTAGCTAGTATGGTATCAAGAAATGCAGGTTGGAATATGGCTGATCTTGAGGGAGTATGGTTTCCTCAAAGTTTAACTAGGGAATATCGAGAGTTGCTTTTCTTAACATACGAACGTGCAAACTGGCTAATATTTTCAGATGCGTATCCACAATTATTGTTGTATGAATATAGTAAAAAAAACGGGAAATCTTACTTTCATTTAGCTAGTGCCTTTAATATATCAAGATTTATAGAGGCAGAATGGGAACTGTTTTTAACCTATTTAGATGTAAAACGACTAATGACCTCACAAATTATCAATGAACAAAATGTCATACAATTACCAGTAATTGAACATCCTTTTTATAAAAAAAATGTATTTAGGAGTATGGTATTTAAACTGCAAGATTGGTTTCATTTTAGCGCTGTCTTGTTCCCAGTATGTTCAGGTAGAATCTATGGTTATTCTGTCCATGAATTTCGAAACCTCTCAAATCGTATTGAATTAGGTACAAAATTATCACAGCTTTTGTTTGATCAGAGATACTTTCCGTTGTTCTATCAATTCTCGAAAAATACAGAACATACCGGGTCTCGAATTGATTATGAGAAGTATTTGAACCCAACAAAGCGAAGAGACACTCCTTTTCTTCGAACAACCTTTCCGATTATCAATCATCATAAAAGGGAAATGAAAGATTGGTATTCATTTTCATCTGTTAAGAGTAAATGGTATAATCATTCGCTTGATTTTGGTAAAAGCCAAATAGATTTAACAGAATGGTATCAGCAAAAACAACAACAATTGCACCTTGGTATTACATTTGAACATTTAATAAAAGCAAAAATTGAAAAAGAACTACCTAAAATGTGAATGAACATCTTAGGTAGTTCTAAAAGGTTAAGTTGAAGGGCGATTTGGTCCATCTAATTTCTTGTCACCGTATCCTGGAGTAGTGTCTTCCCCTCGTTTTGTTTGTTGTTTCTTTTTGTTCTCTTGCTTAGTCATTATTACCACCTCCTAGAAATAGTGTAAACATACAATGATTTTTCATTCTTAAAAATAAAAAAAGGTGCTGTCGAAAAATGTTTCTAAGACTAAAAATGCACTTTCTTTGACGAATAAAAACTAGTTTTGTCAACTGTGAAGGGAGTACAAATGATTTCTAGAATAGAATATAAAACGGATACGGGGGGTTATTTAAATGAATTCACTTGTTTCAAAATATAACGTAATAAATGAAATTGATAGCATTCTTAGCCTTACTTCACAAATCGATGAAAATTTAAGATTTAAAACAGACGAGCAAATCAATAAAGGATTTGATTCTCAATATGAAGAGATCGCTTCTATAGCGGCTGAATTAAGAAATTTAGATTTAGCTTTAAATGAGCAATTTGAAGAATTCACCATCGAAGAAAAGAAGAGAAGTCATTCCCTCATATATAAATTAAGCTTTTAGTTATCCAAATTACCAATTTTCTGCTATCATAAATGAGTAGGGGTGAAAGTGGAAAATGAATAATAATGATTTAGAAAAATATACAAAAGAACTAGTTTTTTATACTGAAGAAAGTTATCAGCGATATTTTGAGTTAATGGAAGATGAATCAATAAATTATGACTTTTTTGAAGTAGTGAAGCCTTATGCAGATAAGGTGAAGGATGTAGCTGATGAATGGAAGAACATTGCGACTATTTGGATTAAAGAGGAAAAGCCTAAATATTTACACTTGATACAAATAGAAACAACATACGATCATATTCTTTCTTTCACTGTAAGTGGATTTTATCGTGACACGAAACAAAAAAGGTTTAAGGACACGTATCAATCTATATTATATGTTCTAAATCAAATAGTAGAGAAATGAATACAAACTTCAAGTCTGATTAACCTTGTGAAAAGGTGAAAAATCAGGCTTATTTTTTATATAATTTATGCGTTGATAATTTTAACTTAATGTAAATAAAAAAGGAGAGAGTAATTCTCTCTCAATCCTAGAGTTAATATAAATCTTCTAATACATACTGAGGTTTACGAGCTCCTTCATTCTCTAAGAGTTTAATAACATTTCTATATTGAAGAATGGTTAGATGACCAAATAGGTATTGCTGTCTGGCAAAATCTAATAACTCATTAGTATCCATGGGTTCATACTTCTTCACTGCAATAAATGTGTTCCGAAGATCCTGAATTAGCATCCTAAAACCCCCTTAATTATTTTCTTACCAAAATCGTACCATGAAAACAGACTTAACGAGATTTTTTGAAAAATTTAAACTTCCGACAGAGTTTGACACTTATCTTTACTATTTATTTATGGTCGTTTATCACACCTACACCATTTTTCAGCATATTCTATAGTGAATCCAGAAATCTATTGGAGGTTAGATATAATGATTAATAATAATCGTACTTATACAAAGCAACAATTACCTCATGGGTACTATGATTACCACTATCCATCTAGACATCAGCGTTTTATGAATCCGAATATGACAACCCAGCAATATCCTCAAATGAATTACAATCAGCAGAATATGGGATATCCTTTTGCAAATGGTAATTTTCAGACCCCTTTTAACAATCAATTGACTAATCAGCAAGGCATGTATCCACAGTTTCAAGCCCCATACCCGGTCAATAATCAAATGCCAACTGGGCAGCCAACAGGGATACAGTCATTCATGTCTCAGTTTAAAGCAGAGGATGGAACATATGATTATAATAAAATGATGGATACAGCAGGACAAATGATGGGTGCAGTTAATCAAGTAAGTGGATTAGTTAAAGGTATTTCAAGTGTCTTCAAATCATAATGATATAGCTTCATTAGTAAGTGTATTAAAATAAATTTAGATTTTAGAAATTTGTTCACTAATGATAAAAAAATAGATATTGCATGTTCACTGAGAAAGGAGTAAACTCCATCTAGATACATTTCGTAAACCGAAAAGATGGACGAAAGAAGTGGATAGATTAGATGGGATATTCGCCAAAGATAATCCGTTATAATGAAAAAATCAGTATATGGAATGGAGCAGCATCAGTTATTACGAATAGCTTTATAACTAGCTTTATCCCCTTATTTGCAATTGGGGTACTAGGAGCAAGTAATCAACAAGTTGGCTTACTTAGCTCACTACCACCACTCATGAGTATGATTGCAATGATTCCAGGAGCCATTTGGATAAATAGACTTGAAACGAAGAAAAAATTTACCGCGATCACATTATTGATGGCGAGATTTTTTCTTTTGCTACTAATTTTTATCCCTTTTATCAATTTTGTAGAGCAATCATGGATTTTAGTAGTAATGATTGCTCTTATGAATTTACCAACGGCCATTACCACTCTATCATGGCAATCTTTTATTGGTGATTTAATTCCTGATCAAAGAAGAGGCCAATTCTTTAGTGAAAGAAGTAAAATCTTAACGATTGTCGGCATGGTTGTTACGTTCTCAACAGGGATTTCATTAAACTTTTTTGAACAAAATGCTGCATATCCTTATCAAGTTCTTTTTTTACTTGGATTTATCTTTGGAGTAGTAGAGGTGTATTTTTTATTTAAGCATATTGAGCATAAAAAGGAACAAAAGGTTTATTCGAAAGAGCCTTTCTCAAAGATATTGAAAACATTATTAGTAGAACGACAATATACTACCTTTCTCATTTGTGCAGTCATTTTCAACTTTGGTTGGCAAATGGCTTGGCCACTTTTTTCGATTTACCAAATAAATGATGCGCATGCTTCCGCATTTTGGATTAGTCTGTTTGCTGTCGCAAATCAAATCTCACAGATCTTAAGCTACAAATGGTGGGCAAGGAAGGCAGAACAATGGGGAAATTCGATCATGTTATTTATTGCTGGAATAGGTATGGCACTAGCACCTATTTTAACAATATTGTCAACAAATTTAATTTATTTGGTTCTTATTAACTTCTTTACGGGAATTTTTGTTGCTGGAACAGTTATGCTTCTGTTTAATCAACTTCTGCGTGTTTCTCCAGACCATAGTCGCACAGCATTTTTGGCCAGTTATAATATTGTTCTTGGTGCGGTTGGTTTTATCGCTCCACAAATAGGAGTTTTGTTATTGGAAATGATGAGTATGAGCTTTGCGATGTCAATCTCATCAATCATTAGATTGGTGGGGGGATTATTGTTCTTAATTGTAGTCATCACAAATGATAAGTACACAAGGAGAAAAAAAGGTTACTCCGAAGCTTCAATATAAATTAGGTAAAAGTGATGTCACCACAACAAAAATAAAATAGTGGTGACATACACTGCGTCTAATTATGCTTTCTACTTCGCTCATAATTCATTGCTAATAAGGCTAACACTTCGTTATAAGATAGTCCAGATTGAGCATTTAGTTTTTTAACTTCTTCAATATTAGTATCTGAATACTGTTTAGTATTTTTACTGTTCGGCTGCATGTTCTACTCTTCCTTCTTTCACTAATACAATAGTTCATAAACCTCATTAAGCTCGTTTACCCGTTTATAATCTTTCTCATTCATTGCATAATTAATCTCATCAGGTAGGATATTATTCAGAAAAGAGATTTCATCTTCTGTTAAATCCCTAATAAACATGGTTTCGCTTTCATACCTATTTTCATTTATTTTATTTTGTATACTTAGTGCGTCCTTCTGTTCGTCACTATAATTAGAAATCGATTCTCTTAAATAACCTAATGCTTCAATCAAAATTGTTCACTCCACTTCTCATTGTTTATCACTGAAGTATGAAGAGAATTTATCTTCATCTGATTTTCCTTCAACGAAATATGGATTTTCATCAGTAGGTCCTTTTGGGTCTAGATTGGTTTTAATGACAATAGAAGGCTCTGGACTAGGATTGGCAATGATTCTATCACTTAGTTGTTGAAAGTCAGGCATTTCTTCGTTACCTTTATTTTTTTTCATATAGCACCTCCTAAAAATAGGGTGCTATATATCATTTGAAACTATGTAAGGAAAATATCTAATTTATTTTCTACAAAGCACCACAAGTATTTTTAAACAAAAATATGAGGTAGTGTGGTGCTCAGTCATCTTTTAATCAGTAATTTCTATCTTATGACGTGGTTCTCTTGGTACTTTTATTAATAATTGACCGTTTTTGTAAGATGCTTTAATTAGACGTTCATCTACTATATATGGTAGTGGGATTGTTCTTGAAGAATAATTAATGCTTTGTTTATTAAAATAAAAATCTTTTGAAACATTGTTTTCCTCATACTCTTCTTCGTGTTTTATTGAAATAATAATTGCTTGTGGAGAATAATCTAGTGTAATTTGCTGCTTCTTTATACCAGGTAAATCTGCTTGTATGATTAATGCTTTTTCAGTCTCGTGCATCTTAATAGGGATAGTGGGGAGTGGAAATGGTTGCTCAAAGAACTCATCAATTGAATCAATTAGGCGCTTAACAGGTTTTTGATTAAAAAATTCATTCATTGATTTCATCAACGGATTGGTTAATGATGGTTGGTGCTTTTTCTGAAAGTTGTTATTATCCTTATCTTTCATTACACACACTCCTTAGCAAGTCTTTAATTTAGTATATTCATGCCTAAAAAAATGGTCTGGGTATTTGACCAATTATTTATTTTAAGAAGTCATTTGTGACATGGGTAAAAGAGATCAAAAATTTAAATGTTGTTTTTAATACATATATTCCAACCTTTTACATCATCATAAGGGTACAAAATATTTATAAGGGTGATCCTTATGGTTGATAAAAATGTTTATTTCCCAAGCACACAACATATAAAAAAGGTCTTTTTTATATTCACTTCTACATAGTTGGAATTTTGAAAAAGGGTGGTTTCTATAAGACAAAAAAATTTAATAAAAGGAAAATAAAATGAATAAAGACAAAACATTAGAAGTGGTATTATGGAGTATCGCTTTTCCAGGGTTCGGACAATTACTAAATAAGCAAATGACAAAAGGATTTGTATTTATATTTTTAGAAATATTGATTAATGTTTTCAGCCACTTTAATATGGCGATATTATATAGTTTTATTGGAGATATAGAAGGTGCCATCAATATAACTAATTATCAGTGGCTTATGTTTTACCCATGTGTGTATATGTATGCAATTTGGGATGCTTATAAATTTTCCCATAAGGGAGAAGAAACTAAAAGATACATCTATCTTCCATTAGCTTTTGCTGCGTATTTTGTTACGATTGGGTTAATGTATTCATATACGATTAAAATATTTGGGGTGTTACTAGGACCTGTATGGCTTCCAATTCTATTCCTATTCCCGGGGCTAGGAATAGGCTATATCATTAGGGCGATTATTTTGCGCTTCCGGTCAGAATGAAAGAGTGGAGATCAATTTGTAATGAAAAAGAGGTGTCAGCTACAAGGAACTTGGTACTGGCACCTCTTTTGAAAATTCAATTGATTATTACTGTAAATGTCTAGAGCAATAGTCCTTAATAAGGATTTCTTCATCTTCCTCTAATTCAAAGTCTAGTATTACTTCTGTAACTTGTTCAATAATATAGTATTGAGCAAGCCTTACATCAGATTGATTTACAACAAATATTGCTTTAATTTTCAATCCATGTTCAGAGTATAATTCATCATCCTCTGGCACTTCTATGTTTAGAATAAATTCATAACGTTCCCCTAGAAGGATACCCGTAGGGTCGATTAGTTTTTCTACAGTATGGCTGATTATTTTCATCATTTTTCATTCCTTTAAACAAATTAGTGTTCTATTTATAATGTCCGTTTCGTCTATATTATACACTTTCTGCCTTATCACTACCAACGGCCATAAATTCTATAAATAATTGTGCCAGCTCAGCATCCCATTGAGTACCACTTCCATTACTAATAATATGGAGTGCCTTTTCTTTATCCATCCCTTTTCGATAAGGGCGATCAGAAGTCATAGCATCATAGGCATCAGCAACAGCTATTATACGTCCATATAAGGGGATATCCAATCCCTTTAAGCCTCTAGGGTACCCTTTGCCATCAAATCGTTCATGATGATATAACACACCTTCAATCAATGGGTCTAGTTCAGAAAATTCTTGGACTTGTGTCAATATCTTCGCTCCTATTTCTGGATGCTTTTGAATCGCAGCAAATTCAATATCATCTAATTTCCCATCTTTTAACAAGATACTATCAGAAACTCCAATTTTACCAATATCATGGATAAGGGCAGATTTCTTTAGTAAAGACAATTCTTCATTACTTAATCCAGCACGTTTACCAATCTCAAATGAATAACCAGCAACCCGAACCGAGTGCCCAGCAGTATAAGGGTCTCTAGCATCGAGCGCAGTTGAGAGACTTTCGAGAAAGCTTTCAAACATTTGCTGATTTTTTAAATCACGAAGTTTTATAGCATCGACCATGTGATTAAAACCATTTACTAATCCAGAGAATTCATCTGAATAGATATCGTCTGTTTTAGAGAGATTTCCCTCTTGTACTTTTTTCATCGAATTCTGAAGTTGGGTAATTGGTTGGTTTAGATCAGAATATAACAGCTTGGCTCCAAAAAAAGCAAACGTTAGTGCAAGAATAATAATAAAGTTTGCCCAGTTCCAATAGTGAACACCACTTAAAGAAATAACATTTAATCTTACTTGGGTTGCTAAACTAAATAAAAGGATAGGGAATGCAGTTATATATAGAAAACTAAGTTGAAACTTCTTTTTTATTGATAATACCATTTGACCTTCTAATGAAATGCCATGGTTAAATTTCTTGATAGAATATTCCTCTAAGTATTTCAATAGGGGCTGAATAGCTTTTATTGTAAGAAACAACTCTATAATACCATGCATTCCCGCAACTAAAATTGCACCAATCATAGCCAGAAAAATATATTGAAATGGAATAATTAATAGTTCAATTTTTATAAAAATATAACACATGATCGAAGCCGGTATGGATAAGCCTAATAAATGTGGACCCATTATTCGTTTGAAAGTGATGATTGGGTATCTGTGAATATAATTGAAAACTGTTTGAATGGTGGAAATACTATGGTTTTCATTGTGAAAAATATCGGATATAGGTCTTAAATCACGGGTAAATTTTAGATACTCAATAGGTAACATAATGAGAAGAGAAGATAGTAAAACCATGGCCATATAACCTTTTTCCATTTTGGAGAGATCGAGGGTTAAAAAAATAAAAACGCCACCTACACCACATATAGCGATAAATGAACCTAATAAGTAGTTATAGAATAGCTGTTTTTTAAACGACAAATATATGTTCACATTTGGTTCCTACTTTCAAATCATCTTTTTTTATTTTTCTATTATAAACCTACATAAATAAAGTTGTCATTGTGAGATTTTGTAAAACTTACTTTAAGTTGATCGTGAATTGGGTTATTCATTCACTATACACCTCGTGCAAAAAAGGTAATCGAACTTTCTATGGACGAAGCAAGAAAAAAGTTGGTAGAAGATATTATTTCGTTTCTACCTAATAACCTTGCATTAAAATGATTGAATGGTTAAAAAATATTAGTACGAACCTGAGTTAGAAAGATTTTGAATAGGGTTTTAAAAAAATTAAAAAGATGGGGGAGGAAATATCTATCTAGATATACGTGACGATTTGTAATAAAGGAATGAACCTCAATATTTATAAACACAATGTTTCAATATGTGGTATAATATAAAATAAAAGGTGGATTTATTATTGAAGAATAAAAATAAGTATCAAAGTGGAGAATCTGTGAAAATTCAATTAACAAACGAATTGGTCACAATCAATAAATGGCAATATGTTAACAATATGAAAAAATATTCTTATACAGTTAATGAACATCCTTCTACATTCTATTTTGAAGAAGAATTAACTAAAAATGACTAAAATTGAGCCTACTCAAAGATGAGTAGGCTTTTTTTTTACGCTCAAGTTATTATTAAAACGCAAAAAAAGCAGACTCTTTAAAGAGTCTGCTTCGGATAAGCATAATTATTATGCTTTTTGAACGTTAGAAGCTTGAGGTCCACGAGCACCTTGCTCAACGTCAAAAGTAACTTTTTGACCTTCGTCTAAAGACTTGAAACCTTCACTTTGGATAGCTGAGAAATGTACGAATACATCGTCCCCATTTTCACGCTCGATGAATCCAAAACCTTTTTCTGCATTAAACCATTTTACTGTACCTTGTTCCATTTTTGTTGCCTCCTAGTGTGTATCACACAATGTATTACTATCCTTGCCCAAAGTGATCATCAAGACGAAAAGTCAAAACTTACTATCCTTTACACCGAACAAAAATAATTCTTACTTATCATAACAGGAAATTTATACAAATGCAAATTTATATCTTGTAAATTTGATTATTTTTTTCTAATACATGAATCTAAGTATTTCTAGGGTGTTTTCTGTGAACGTTTAATCTCGTCCTAGCTTTAGTTGGACGAGATTTTTTTAGTTCAAACTGTAAATTATTAGAAGTGTTTTATAGTTTAAATAAATGTAAGAAAAGTACTAAATATGTTAAATTGTAAAATGTAGATTATTTTAATTGAATCCCTAAGGGAAGGGAGAAAGCTTATTGGACATTAGGTTAAATCTAAAAGTTATTAAAGAAATGTGCGGTTCTGTCTCCTTTAAAAGAGGGGATGCTTTTTATCGGTCTAATAAAGTCACTTTTGATTTATATAGTCTTAATAGTTGTAAGGCAGTGGTGTCAGGAATTGAAGATTTTGTTGTTTTGATTGAAAGGAAAGACAACGAGAACTTTGTCGCAACATGTACATGTCCTAAATTAGGTTCCTTTAAAATGCATTGTCAGCATATCGCCGCAGTTCTATTGTCGGTATATGAACACCAAAAAAACAAAACAAATCCTAGTCAACTAATAGAAGAAGGCTATGAGTTAAATTCAAATCTTGCTGATGAATGGTTAAATGTTTTCGATGACCAACCTATTCGGACAAGCAGCCACCAGTTTCACTTTGAAAACCGACAGGTTCTTGAGGTTGAGTTTATATGCAAGCTTATAGCTTTAGTCAAGGGACATCGAATGATTGGAATAGAACTGAATATCAACGGAATCAACGTGAAAGATATAAGGACATTTTTAGAGCATGTTAAAGAAGGAAAGCTAATTCCCCTTTCTAATTCATTTATTTATAACCCAAACCTGCATTGTTTTTATAGAGAAACTGATACAATCGTTCACCAATTAATTAAAATTGTTCAGGATGAAGAAATCTATACCGAAACACGGTTAGATAGTAATGAAGAGCAGGGTAGAACCCCAATACTCCTTGTGCCACCAAGCTCTTGGGAACGGCTTAGTTCATTCCTAAAGAAAGTCTCGTCGGTAAAGGTAGAGTACGATGGAAATGTGTTTCATAATATTATCTTTTCTAATGAACGACTTCCTTTACATTTTAAATTGGAAAAAAGAGAAACAACAGGTTTTAGCCTTAATATTAGGGGATTAAATGAATTAATAGTTTTAAATTCCTACAAAACTATTCTATCGTATGGAAAGTTTTTTAAGGTGGAACAGGATGACTGCAGACGTCTATTAGAGCTAAAGCAGATGGTTAATGAAGCTGGAACAAATCGACTACCAATCACAGAAAATCAATTAGGTTTCTTTTTAGAAAAAGTAGTTCCGGGTTTAAAGCGATTAGGAATGGTTGAAATTTCTAAAGATATCTCAAACCAAACCGTAAAAACACCTTTGATTGCAAAATTATACTTGGATCGAGTGAAAAATCGACTTCTTGCTGGTCTTGAATTCCATTATGAAAATCTAGTGATTAATCCTCTGGAAGAAAACCAACCTATTAATACATTACTAATAAGAGATGAAGTAAAGGAATTAGAAGTTCTAGAACTAATGGATGAGAGTTTGTTTTCCACGACAGAAGGTGGGTACTTTATCCATAATGAGGAACTCGAATATGAATTCTTGTACAACATTGTGCCTAAACTTAGTAATCTAGTGCAAGTATATGCTACAACAGCGGTAAGAAACCGAGTCTTTAGAGTGAATACTCGTCCGCAAATAAGAGTCAAGGTGAAAAAGGAGAGAACGAATTGGTTAGAATTTAAATTTGAGATGGAGGGAATAGCTGATCATGATATTCGTGATCTTCTCCAGGCTGTTGAGGAAAAACGGAAGTATTATCGATTACGTGATGGCTCTTTCTTATCTTTGCAGACAAGAGATTTTGAGGAAATTAGTCGATTTTTAACTGCACTTCCCATTCAATTAGATGATTTAGAAGAAGGTCTAAATTTACCGTTTATTAAGGGGTATCATCTTCTTGACTCTGCAGAGGAAGGGATATTTACTTTTGAAGAATCATTTCGGTCATATTTAGAAAGTCTTACAAATCCAAGTGCAATGAATTTTGAACTTCCGAAAGGTTTAGAAACAATCTTAAGAAATTACCAACAGGACGGTTATAAGTGGATGAAATCATTAGCCCATCACGGGTTTGGAGGTATTCTTGCAGATGATATGGGGCTGGGTAAAACATTGCAAAGCATTGCCTTTATTGTCTCGGAGCTTAAAGAGATTCGTGAAAAGAAATTGCCTGCTCTCATTGTTTGTCCTTCATCTCTGACTTATAACTGGTTAAGTGAGTTTTTTAAGTTTGCTACAGATATCCAAGCGGTAGTGGTTGATGGAAATAAGGAAGAGAGAGTCACCTTACAACGAGAAATAGCAGAAATGGATGTTGTGATTACATCATATCCTTTGTTACGAAAAGATGTAGAATGGTATGCAAAACAGTCGTTTCATACGGTGTTCTTTGATGAGGCACAGATGTTCAAAAATCCAGTAACGCAAACTGCTAAAGCTGTAAAAAGATTGCATGCAAAGCATCGATTTGCATTAACAGGAACACCAGTGGAGAATTCATTAGAGGAACTATGGTCGATTTTTCACATCGTATTTCCTGAATTATTCCAAGGACTAAAAGAGTTTAGCCACCTTTCTAGAAAAACAATTACAAGAAGAATCCAGCCATTTTTACTTCGGAGGTTGAAAGAAGATGTACTTGAAGAGCTTCCTGATAGACAAGAAGCATTAGAATCGGTGGAGCTACTAGAAGATCAGAAAAAATTATATGCTGCGTACTTAGCGAAGCTGCGACATGACACATTAAAGCACTTGGATAAAGATACACTTCGAAAAAATCGAATCAAAATATTAGCAGGATTAACTAGATTGCGGCAAATATGTTGTCATCCAGGCTTATTTGTAGATGGATATGAGGGCAGTTCAGCAAAATTCGAACGCCTCATGAAAATTTTAAAGGAATCGAACGCATCGGGTAGAAGGGTCCTGATTTTTTCACAATTTACGAAGATGCTTGAATTAATAGGTAGGGAGTTGGCGAAACAAGGAAGGCCATTTTTTTATTTAGATGGACAAACACCTTCAGACGAGAGGGTGGCTACCTGTAACCGATTTAATGCAGGTGAACGTGATTTGTTTTTAATTTCATTAAAGGCAGGGGGAACTGGACTTAATGTCACGGGAGCAGATACGGTTATCCTTTATGATATTTGGTGGAATCCAGCTGTCGAAGAGCAAGCGACAGCACGTGCACACAGAATTGGTCAAACCAAGGTTGTTCAGGTGATAAAATTAATAACCAGAGGAACTGTCGAAGAAAAAATGAATGAGCTACAAGATAAAAAAAGAGATTTGATTGAAGAAATTATCGATAATAACCAAAAGTCGTCTAGACTTACTGATGAGGACATACGCGAAATACTGAGGCTTGATTGATCATAAGCTACAGTGGTGAAAAATAATTTTAAAAGGGATAAGCGTCATTAGCTTATCCCTTTTTTAACAACACCATATCTGAGATTTCTTCTGAAAAACTCTTTATCGTAAGACGTAAGTTGGTTTACCTAATAACCAGCTTAGACTAAAAATTATCTTTCGAACTGAGTAGTTAATTGTCATTAAGCTAACTCTAATCGATGTAATTAAATGAAAAAGAGTGTTCAATCGGAATCCCTCCATATGTTGTCATAGGTGTGAGTTACACCATTTATTAGTTTAACCCAAAGTAGTATTATTATTAGGTCAATCTATAATCATTAAGACCTATTGTTTATTACGCTGACGCCCGCTTTTCTTCTGACTTTGATGTTGAGAATTTCCAATCTGTGTCTCGGGGTCAGTTGCTAAGCTATTTTTCTCGTCCTGTTTTTCGATTTCAGCTCTCGTTTGGTTGGAATTATGTCTTCCTTGTTTAGACATAGAGGATGCCTCCTTTTTTAGGATTCTTATCTAATATGTTCAAATTTTAACCAAGTATGTATCAAAAGAGGTTGCTAAAACATACTAAGGGAATAATTTTTAGATAATAATTCTAATAATTTTATTCCGGCTATGCTGTTTCCTTGATTATTTAAAGATGGACCAAATATACCAATACCAAACTTACCTGGAACAGCACCCATAATTCCTCCAGAGACTCCGCTTTTTGCTGGGATTCCAATTTTTATTGCGAATTCACCAGAAGCATTATACATTCCACAAGTGACCATGAATGTCTTGCAAATACGTGCAATTTCTTTTGGTATTATTTGTTTTCCACTTGTAGGATCGATTCCATCCATTGCAAAAACGACTCCAATTCTGGCCAAATTCAATGAGTTCATCTCAATCGAACATTGTTTTGTGTATAAGTCCATTAGTTGTTCAATGTCTTCATTGATAATCAGATTTTGCTTAAGAAAATAACATAAAGCTCGGTTTAAATGTGCCGTCTCGAATTCAGAACGTGCCACTTCCTCACAATAATTAATTGTTGAATCAGTTGTCATCTCATGTATAAAGCTTAATAATCGGTCAAATCGAGATTCAACAGATGTGCCTTCTATCATATGCGTGACAGCAAGTGCTCCTGCATTAATCATTGGGTTTAATGGCTTGGCAAGAGCCATCGTCTCTAATTTAACAATTGAATTGAATGGGTCTCCAGTCGGCTCCATCCCAACACGGTTAAATACATACTCTGACCCTTTTTCAATTAGAACAAGAGCCAAGCTAATTACTTTCGAAACACTCTGTAATGTGAATTTCTTTTCAATATCCCCAGCTGATAAGCAATCCCCGTTAGGGTAATGAATAGCTACAGCTAAATCATTTTGATTTGCTTTACCTAGTGCTGGAATATAATCTGCTACTTTACCTATCTTTGTATAGGTTTTCGCTTCTAAAACTAATGCATGCAATTCCTCGCTTGAGTTACAAATCATATTAATCACCAATATTAGTATAAGCATAGTTCAAAAAAATATGAAAAAACAATCAAACAACATGAGTGCTTTTCCAATGGATGTAATCTTATTCTTTTGTAAATAGAGTGATTTGATTTTTTCCTTTTTCCTTAGACATATACAAAGCTTTATCTGCATAGCGAAGGACTTGGTACGATTCATTGTCATGAACTGGCCATAAAGCAGCCCCAATACTACAGCCAACAGTCACATAGGTACCTTCAATATTTAGAGGTTGGTTTAAGGAATCAATCATTCTATTCCCAACCATGTTAATCGTTTCAACGCTATCCGTATTTTGAACTTTTATAATCGCCACGAATTCATCTCCACCCAATCTACAAATAAATTCGTTACTTCTAATACAGCCTTTCATTTTTTCGGCAACTACCTTTAAAAGCTGATCCCCATGATGGTGCCCGTGTATATCATTTATGTTTTTGAAACCATCAAGATCTAAGTACAATACAGCATAATGATCTAGTTCGGAATGTATAGAAAGCTTTTTTAAATATTCGTCTAGAGCTAACCTGTTAGGGAGACCTGTTAGCTTATCTAACTGAGCAATTAACTCCATTTTACCTAATTCTGATTTTGTTTTAGTTAAAGCAGATATTAAATCTCTTAGTGATGTTGATAGTGTTTCAATATCATGGATACCTCTTTTTATTGGAATCTCAGTCTTTTCACCATTTTTCAATCTTTCAGCAGATATCGCCAATTGTCTAAGAGGATTAGAAATAATACTGGCTAAAAACCATCCAATTAAACCGAAAACTACTACTGAGAATAAACCAATTATAATCACTTGGTTTCTTAGCTCTTTAACACTAAAAAACGCGACTTCTTCAGGTTGTCTCACAATTACAGTCCATTCTAGCCCTGGGTAATTTAAATGGCCATCAGCTAATGCATAGCCAGTTAAGTAGTTTTTTTCGTCTGACCATTTCTCTAACGACCAACCATTTTTACCAGATTGAGCTTTTCTTACTGATTCTAATTGAAGTGGTTGACCGATCATATCTTTAGGTCCTAGAAGAATGGTATTATCATGCTTACTCACAATAAACATTTCAAGCTCTTCATCTTTATTCTGATTAGGCATTATTATTGTGTTTTGGACTTCTACAGCCCATTCCCAACTTAGATGGGAAGCAAGTACACCGATAAAATCGTTTTTTTCATTGAAAATGGGAGAGCTTATATCAACAAACTTTAAGTCCTCTCCAGTGGGGTTTGGTAGTAGTTTTGCTAATAGAACAGCTTCGTGAACATCACCAATAAAGGTTTCCGTTAGAGCATCTTTGAATACAGGGCGCTTAGAAATATTTTCCCCTAATAAGATATTATCTGTAGATGCGATTACATTACCTGAAGAATCTGTATAACCAATCCAAGAATAAGCAGGGAAATTTAGTTTTAATTCATTTAACAAAGTATTAATTTCCTCGGGATTTTGTTGATTCTCAAGCGTTTTTAGATTGCTTAATATTGTGATTTCACCATATCTAGACCACATAAAATGATCAAGGTCATTAGCCATTTGATAGGCTTTTTCCGTTAAATCATGCCCAATTTGTTTCTCGAAACTCTGGCTAGATTCTTTATTTATTGCAAAGCTAATTACTGTCGTGAAAATTATCACAAAGGCTGAGAGAATTAAAATAAAATATGTGCGTAAGTTTATAGACATAGTGTACTCCTAAAATCAAATGTGGTTAATAGTTATCATATCAGAAAATGTCGAATCTTGTCTTTAAAATAAATATGTACAATATTTAACACTTTGATTAATTAGGATTATAGGAAAAAAATACATCTAGTATTCTACTATCTTTCTATAGAAATCCAAACAAACATTCGCTAAAATGGAAATAATAGAGGTGAAACGAATGTTAAAGAAAAAAACACTAAGTGAATTGATAGAGGAACTAAGAAAGAATGAAAATGTTATACATTGGCATGAAATAGAACCACAGGAAGCTAAAACAATGCCTATGCCAGAAGAGGTGGATGTTCGTATCAGCACAGCTTTACATAATAGAGGAGTTAAACAACTATATACACACCAATATGAGGCTTTTCAAGCGGTTAGACGTGGAGAAAATATCGTTGCTGTTACACCTACTGCGTCGGGTAAAACATTGTGTTATAACCTGCCAGTATTACAGACAATTGCAGAGGATTCTAATAACAGAGCACTTTATCTCTTCCCGACAAAGGCTCTTGCTCAGGATCAGAAAAGTGAGCTTAATGAAATTATTGATATGATGGGCCTTGATATTAAAAGCTACACATATGATGGTGACACCGCACCCAATATCCGTCAAGTGGTACGAAAAGCAGGACATATAGTGATTACAAATCCAGATATGTTACACTCTGCGATTTTGCCGCACCATACTAAATGGGTCTCTCTCTTTGAAAATCTAAAGTATATCGTTATTGATGAGTTACATACTTATCGGGGCGTCTTTGGAAGTCATGTAGCAAATGTCATACGTCGTTTGAAAAGAATTTGTAGCTATTATGGTAGTAATCCTGTTTTTATTTGTACTTCAGCTACGATTGCAAATCCTAAGGAATTAGCACAAGAACTTACCGGTCTAGAGGTTACACTTATTGATAATAACGGTGCACCTAGAGGTAGGAAACACTTTGTTTTTTACAATCCACCTGTTGTTAATAAACCACTAAATATTAGAAAAAGTGCGACAAGGGAAGTTAATGAGTTTGCAAAATCCTTTTTAAAGAACAAAATCCAAACAATTGTGTTTGCTCGAAGTAGAGTAAGAGTCGAGATTATTTTAAGTCATATTCAAGAACTTGTGAAAAAAGAATTAGGCACTAAATCGATTCGAGGTTATCGTGGAGGTTATTTACCAAAGCAGCGTCGTGAAATTGAACAGGGTTTAAGGAATGGAGAAATTTTAGGTGTTGTTAGTACAAATGCTCTTGAATTAGGTGTTGATATAGGGCAACTACAAGTTTGCATAATGACAGGATATCCAGGATCTGTTTCAAGTACTTGGCAACAAGCGGGTAGAGCAGGTAGACGGCATGATGAGGCATTAATTTTAATGGTTGCTAGCTCGACACCAATTGATCAATATGTAATGGTTCATCCGGAATACTTTTTTGATCGGAATCCAGAGTCTGCGAGAATTAATCCTAATAATTTAATTATCCTAGTAGATCATGTTAAATGTGCTGCATACGAACTCCCTTTTAAAGAAGGAGATCAATTTGGAGATTTGGAGATAGAAGAAATATTGGAATTTTTAACTGAAGAGCGGGTTTTACACCATTCCGGAAACAAATGGTATTGGATGAGTGATGGGTTTCCTGCACATAACATAAGTTTAAGATCAGCTTCTCAAGAAAATGTCATTATTATTGATCAAACCGAGACAGCAAACCATAAAGTGATAGGTGAGATGGACCGTTTTAGTGCAATGACCCTTTTGCATGATGAAGCGATTTACCTACACGAAGGAGTTCAGTTTCAGGTTGAACTGCTTGATTGGGAAGAAAAGAAAGCTTTTGTGAGACAGGTTGATGTAGAATATTTTACAGATGCTAATCTGGCAGTAAATTTAAAGGTACTTGAAATTGATAAAGAGATAAAAAAGGTAAACTCAGAGGTTCATTATGGTGATGTAACAGTAAATGCCATGCCAACGATCTTTAAGAAGATAAAAATGAGTTCATTTGAAAATATTGGCTCTGGACCTATACATCTACCAGAAGAAGAACTTCATACCAGTGCCACTTGGATCGACATTCATCATATGGGGGGCATTGAAACAAAGGCTTTAGAACAAGTGCTGGTTGGTATTTCTAATGTATTAAGGCATGTAGTACCAGTTTTAGTGATGTGTGATGCAAATGATGTTCATGTGGTGCCCCAAATTAAAGCTACTCATTCAGGTCTTCCTACTATTTATTTGTATGATCGCTACCCTGGTGGAATTGGTTTATCTGATGAAATCTTTAAACGAATAGATGAAGTGATTTCATCAGCCATTCGCTTAATCAAACACTGTCCATGTGAGGATGGATGTCCTTCGTGTATAGGAAATGAAATAGAAGCGAAGAAGGCAAAAAGTACGAGTATTAATTTGTTAAGTGAGTTGATTTAAGAAGTAAAAGTTGCAAAAGTAGAAGGAGTTATTTCATGAGTCTAAAAGATAAGTTAAATCGTCACAAAAAAAATATCGTCAGAGAAGAAAACGTAGGGGCCACATTTTCAAGTGAAATTAACTTATCTTTAGAGATTCCCTATCTTGAAAAATGGAACTCATTTGATGCTGAACCCTATTATTTTGATGGATCTTATTGCTTTGTTAGAAGAGTAAAATACCCCCTATCTTATAAACACGGACTCTATCGTTTTGAGGAACTTGAAACAATAGTTACTGATTGGAACGAATCAGTGACAGAACATCCTTTATCAAGCAGGGGGTTTCAATCAGATCAGTTATTTTTCTTTGATACAGAAACCACGGGTCTTGGCGGTGGAGCAGGGAACACGATATTTCTATTGGGGCAAGCAGTGGTGAAAAATGATTGTGTAGAGGTTATCCAACATTTCTTACCAAACCCTGGCGCAGAAGTCGCTCTATACCAAAGTTTCTTAGAGAAGATTGATTATACAACGCTTGTTACCTATAATGGAAAATCTTTTGATTGGCCACAAGTGAAAACAAGGCATACATTAGTACGTGAACATGTACCAAGATTACCGGAGTTTGGTCATTTTGATTTATATCATCCGTCAAGGAGACTTTGGAAGAACAAACTAGATTCAGTTCGACTTTCAAACGTGGAAAAAGAAATACTTTCTATACAGCGTGAGGGTGATGTACCAGGGTATTTGGCACCTATGCTTTATTTTGATTTTCTGCAAAGTCAGGATCCAGAGGGAATTCAGGGTGTTCTACATCATAATGAGATTGATGTTCTATCACTTATTAGTCTATATATTCACTTATCAAAACACTTACTTAATAAAAGTAAACAAAGTACCTCTACGGAAAAGTATGAGATTGCTCGTTGGTATAACGTTCTGGGAGAAGTAAATGTAGCCGAATCAATGTACCAGAATGTAAGTATCACAGAAACAGATGAAGCGATAAAAGCAAAATTAGAGTTAGCTTATCTCTATAAAAAGAAAAAAGATCATAAAACAGCTCTCACCTATTTTCTTGATGTTATTAATAATGATAAAGAGCATTTCCACACTGATGCTGCAATTGAAATAGCTAAAATTTATGAGCATCATGAAAAAGATTATGATAAAGCTTTGGATTTTGCACTTATTGCGAAAAATATTTACAAAAGTCAGAAAAGTTTACCTAGCGATCCTAACGGGTATAAAAAAGAAGACTTGGATAAAAGAATAAATCGCATTAGAAGAAAATCTGGAAATAAATGAATCGAATTATTCCCCGGGTAAGCGCACGAATAGTGTTTTTTCGCAGTTTAGATGTCGAAATCGATGAAAATTAGTCCTTGATTTATTTAACGTTGTAGAATTGTGTAAAACCTTGTAAAATAGAGAATTGTTATGAGTATAGAAATAAATTGATTAAATTGGAGAGAGAGCAGTGTATAAAGCAGTTTTCATTTTATATTTTGTTGTGGTTACTCTTATCTTTTTAGTATTAACTGGAGTAAAAGAAGGATTTTATGCATTTTTATAAAAGTTTTTTTAAAAAATAGGTGTTTGCATTAGTACATGTATCTCACTTTTTTCATAAGTTGTTAGTGAAAGACAGATGAAAATTGAAAGGAGATTATTAATTATGCATTTTAGACCTAATGTATTACCACCAATTGTTTATCCTACGAAGTGCTGTGTTCAGAATACGTACCAAAAGACAATCGTACCACATATTCACCCAACACACACACAAAATGTGAATCACCATAAATATGACCATTTACACTATTATCCACACACTGAATCATTTGCAAACGAGGTGGCTAGCCAACATTTCAATTGTGGCGCAACACCTCCAGCTGGAATGCTACCAACAGCAGCTCCAGTACCACCGAACGCTCCAATAGCTCCAACACCTTATTTTGAGAGCTAGGCTATTAAACACTTCAAGCAGGAACAAATGGAGAAGGGTTCCTGCTTGATTTTAATAAAGTAACAATAAGGAGATCTTTGTGATAAAAGTATTAGCCATTACAGGATATAAGCCATTTGAGTTAGGGTTGTTTGATAAAAAACATCCCGGTATAGTCTACATAAAAAAAGCCATAAAAAATAAATTATTGGCCTTATTAGATGATGGTCTAGAGTGGGTAATTATTAGTGGGCAATTAGGGGTAGAGTTATGGGCTGCAGAGGTAACGCTAGATTTGCAAATGGTACACCCTGAATTAAAACTTGCTGTTATTACGCCTTTTCTTGATCAGGAAGAAAAATGGAATGAATCAAATAAAGAATTGTATGAATTTATTCTGTCACAAGCAGATTATACGAATAGCATTACTAACAAAAAGTATGAAAACCCAACTCAATTTAGACTAAAGAATACTTTTTTTATTGATAAAAGTGATGGGTTGCTCATTGTTTATGATGACGAAAATGAAGGTAGTCCAAAATTTATTTATAATCAAGCAAAACGGGAATCAGAGCAATCTGCATACGAGTTGATGGTGATTAATGGTTATGACCTTCAAGTTATTGCAGAAGAGGAACAATTTAATGGGAATGATTTTTGATAGACAAACATAAAGATAAAATTGACAACCCGAAGAATATTTGAAAAAATAGACTAAGAACAATGGGGAAAGTGTATTGAGGTGAAGAGTATGGATAACATTAAGTTAACCGCTAAAGATATTTTAGAAAAAGAGTTTAAATCCGGTATTAAAGGGTACAAGCAAGAAGATGTCGACAAATATCTTGATTTAATTATTAAAGACTATGAGGTATTTCAGCAAGTGATTGAAGATCTTCGACAAGAAAATCTACGTCTTAGAAGGCAGTTAGAGGATACTAGTAAAAAACAACCAATTCCTCAATCGGGAACAACAAATTTTGATATTTTAAAACGTCTTTCGAATCTTGAAAAACATGTGTTTGGAAGTAAACTATTTGATTAACAGAGCCTGAGCTGGATAAAAGATCCAGTCAATAGTACTTGATTAAATTTTAATTTTTTACTATAATATTACATGCTAACATCAATAACGTTCGGGTAATCGCTATAGTTTTTTAACTGTAGAGGAAAGTCCATGCTCGCACAGTCTGAGATGATTGTAGTGTTCGTGCCTAGCGAAACCATAAGCTAGGGTAGTTCATGTGATGAACTAACGGCAGGGAAAAAGCCTAAGTCCTTGGATATGGCTTGAATACTTTGAAAAGTGCCACAGTGACGAAGTCTTGTAAGAAATTACAAGAGTGGAACGAGGTAAACCCCTCGAGCGAGAAACCCAAATAATGGTAGGGGCACCTTCTCTAAGGAATTGAACGATGAGAGGGACAGATTTAGGTCTGTAGATAGATGATTACCACCTATGTACGAGGTTCATTACCGATTGTAGTACAATGGAACAAAACATGGCTTACAGAGCGTTATTGATGATAGAAAAACTAACAAATTTAAGCTCTCCAGTTTAATGGAGGGCTTTTATTAATATAATAATACATAATGAGTAATTATAGATTTTTAGTAGGACAATTTGCACGCGGAGCCCTGAGTTTTAAATCAACATAGTTTACGAAAATAGGTAAATAAATTTAAAGATAAGTTAGGTGAATATAATATGGGACAAGTTACACTTATCGCAACAGCTGCAATGGGAATTGAATCGGTCGTCGCAAAAGAGGTTCAAGATTTAGGTTATGAATGTACTGTGGAAAATGGAAAAGTGATTTTTGTAGCGGATGAAAAGGCAATATGCCGAGCAAATTTGTGGTTAAGAACAGCAGATCGAATTAAATTAAAGGTTGGAGAATTCAAGGCAACGACTTTTGATGAGTTATTTGAAAAAACAAAGGCTTTGAATTGGGGTCAGTATATTCCTGAGGATGCTGAATTCCCAGTTATCGGTAAATCTGTAAAATCGACGTTATTCAGTGTATCTGACTGTCAAAGTATTGTTAAAAAAGCCGTTGTAGATAGCCTTAAAAAGCACTACCGTAAGGATGGGTGGTTCGAGGAAACAGGAGCTTTTTGTCGGATTGAAGTTGCTCTTCTTAAAGATACTGTGACATTGACATTGGACACGAGTGGTGTAGGTTTACATAAACGCGGATACCGAGTTGGACAAGGTGAAGCGCCATTAAAAGAAACCCTTGCCGCAACCTTAATTAAATTAACAAATTGGACACCTGATAAACCATTTGTCGATCCGTTTTGTGGATCGGGAACAATCCCAATTGAAGCTGCTTTAATAGGTCAAAACATAGCTCCTGGTTTTAATCGTGATTTCGCCTCAGAGAGTTGGGATTGGGTAGGTAAAGCAAATTGGGATGAAGCGAGACAAGAGGTTGAGGATTTAGCGAAGTATGACCAACCACTTGATATTCAGGGGTTTGATATTGACCATAGGATGGTTGATATCGCAACGAATAATGCTGAAGAGGCTGGTTTTGCTGATTTAATTAACTTCAAACAAATGCAGGTCAGAGACTTCACGACGAAAAAGCAATACGGGGTAATCGTAGGAAACCCTCCATATGGTGAACGTATAGGTGAGAAAAAGGAAGTTGAAGAAATGTATAAGGCAATGGGACGCGCGTTTGCTCCGCTAGATACATGGTCAATCTATATGTTAACTTCGAATCCTGATTTCGAGAAGCTTTACGGGAAACCTGCTACTAAAAAGCGTAAATTATTTAACGGATTTATCCGAACGGATTATTATCAATATTGGGGGAAGCGTCCACCAAGAACGACATAAATTAATAGCATGAGACTGATGCAAAAAAAGGTCAGTCTCAAACAGTTAAATGATATATGATTTAAAACAACTTCAAGTTTTTTATTTTGTTATGAATAAGTTGGTTTGTTCTCACATAAAATGTTTATTATTCGTTTTGCACGAACGCAAAATCAAACAGGAGTGATTACAATGGACCAACTACAATTTGATGTAATTAATAAGGCTTTACAGTCATCAACTTTGGCTTTGGAAAATGAAGGAATAGCATCATTGGATCAAGCAAAAGAAGATCTCTTACAAGCATTATCAATTGCAATGTCAGTTGATAAGGTATATTTAACCCGTCTAGCTGATGAAAACATGACATACCAGAATCAAACATAACTTGGCAAATGCCAGGTTTTTTTATTTGATATTAGGGTACTTGCTAGACTATTCCTTTTTACGTTTTATTTCATTTAGATTGACTACAATATCAATATATCAGATAATAATAAATTAGTGTTATATATGGCTGGAGGAAAAATACTTATGTTACGTGAACGATTACCTTTTGAAATATCGAAGACAGAAAATTTTTATGATAAATTTAATGAATGGATTGGTGATGTGTTTTACGATATCCTTCCTGAAAAAGGTTTCGAGCTTCGTGATGAGCAAGTCTTCATGGCTTTTCAACTTGAACGTGCCTTTAAAGAGAAAGCAGTTGTATTTGCTGAAGCTGGTGTTGGAACAGGAAAAACCATTGTATATCTTCTATATGCTATTTGTTATGCAAGATATGTTGGGAAACCTGCTATCATATCCTGTGCGGATGAATCACTCATTGAACAACTTGTAAAAAAAGAGGGGGATATAGCAAAACTCTCAGAAGCATTAGAATTAAATATTGATGTACGTTTAGCCAAATCACAGGATCAATATTTATGTCTTCAGAAGTTAGATAAAGCAATAGAGGTTCATGATTTAGATGTGTATTTCGATATTCATGCAGATCTCCCAGAATTTGTCGGAAACGCAACAACATTACAAAATTTCTACCATTATGGAGATCGAAAAGATTACCCTCATTTAACAGATGAGGAATGGCAAAGAGTAGGGTGGGATACTTTCCAGGATTGTTTTTCATGTCCTGTAAGACATCGCTGTGGTCAGACTCTATCTCGAGATCATTATCGTAAAGCTGCTGACATCATTATTTGTTCACACGACTTTTATATGGAGCATATTTGGACAATTGATTCACGGAAAAGAGAAGGTCAACTTCCGTTATTACCTGAAGCTAGTTGCGTTGTTTTTGATGAAGGACATTTGTTAGAATACTCAGCTCAGAAGGCACTGACTTATCGAGTAAACGAAACAGTATTGGAAACGTTATTAACTAGGGTTTTGGAAAACGATATAAGAGAAGAACTTGCACTTTCCATTGAAGATACGCTGGAGCAAAATAGTTTCTTTTTTGATTTATTAAGAGATCACTCTAGTCCGGTAAAAGGTTCTAGTCGTAAAGAAGTGAATTTTGTTCCTGATTTAATAAAAGCTGCCAAAGCATTACATAACCATCTAATAGGGATTGGCGAAGGATTGGTTTATGAAAGTCAGTTATTTACAATTGATCATTATGAGTTAAATATTGTGGACGAATATATTGACCAAATGGAATTTTCAATAAACCTCTTACTTAAAGAATCAGATGTGATTAGTTGGGTAGAAACAGATGCTAAACAAGAGACACTTGTGATTATGCCAAGAGCGGTTAAAGATGTTTTAAGTGAAAAAGTATTTTCAAAGACCATGCCGTTTATATTCTCTTCAGCTACTTTATCAGAAGATAAATCATTTGATTACATAGCGTCCAGTCTAGGAATTAAAGACTATCAATCATTCTCAGTGGCGTCGCCATTTGATTATGATGAGCAAATGAAGATCTTCTTTCCTAAAGTATCAGAAGGTGACAAAGGTTTCATTGAGAAATTTGATTACACTCTTGAACAAATTAAGGAAACGAATGGACGAGCATTGATTTTATTTAATTCAAAAGAAGAGTTAGCTTTATTCAAAAATCAAGTACAAGGAAAGACGGACTTTAGCTTTTTATTTGAAGGGGAGAAAGAAATAAGTGAGCTTGTATCCACCTTTCAAAATAACGAGGAAAGTATTCTTTGCTCTGTGAATTTATGGGAAGGTTTAGATATACCAGGACCATCATTATCAAATGTCATTATTTGGTCAGTTCCTTTTCCACCCAATGATCCTGTTTTTCAGGCGAAGAGAAAGTCGGTTAATGATCCTTTCTTAGAAGTGGATGTTCCGTACATGATTCTTAGACTAAGACAGGGTATTGGACGTTTAATCCGCACACATCAAGACCAAGGGATTATAACCATATTTGGTTCTAAAGAATTAAATCCTGCTGTTCAAGAGAAAATTCTAAATGTATTACCAACTTCAGTCCAAATGAATAAATAAAAATATTAAGGGGACGAAGAACATGAATGATATAAAAGCTGAAAAGCAATTTTTAGATTATGTGAAAAAAATGACAAGTTATAACGAAGCAATTGGTTTAATGTATTGGGATTTACGTACAGGTGCACCAAAGAAAGGCGTTGAACAACGCTCTGAGGTCATCGGAATGCTTTCTACAGAAGTGTTTAAAATGTCAACTTCTCAAGAAATGGCGGCTTATATTTCTAAGCTTACACCATTAGCAGACAGTGGAGATCTTTGCGAAGTTACATCTAAAACACTTAGCGAATGTAAGAAAGAGTATGATCGAAATAAAAAAATACCACAAGATGAATATAAAGAATATGTCATTCTGCAATCTAAAGCAGAATCTATTTGGGAAGATGCAAAAGCTGAAGATAATTTTTCACTTTTCCAACCATACCTAGAAAAGCTTGTTGAATATAATAAAAGATTTATTGAATATTGGGGTTATGAAGGAAATAAATACAATACGCTGTTAGATATGTACGAGCCTGGTGTAACTGTCGAAATAATTGACAAAGTGTTTGATCAACTAAGAGAGAGTATTGTTCCATTAGTTCAGCAAATCGCTGAGTCAAATAACAAACCCAACACGTCATTTCTATCTCAGTATTTTCCTAAAGAAGCACAACGAAAGTTAAGCTTAGAGCTTTTAGAAAGATTAGGGTATAACTTTGATGCAGGTCGATTGGATGAAACGGTACATCCTTTTGCAACAGGCTTAAATCCTGGTGATGTCCGTATTACAACAAATTATGATGAACACGATTTTAGAACTGCTGTTTTTGGTACTATCCATGAGTGTGGCCATGCTCTTTATGAACAGAATATTTCAGATAAGTTTATTGGGACATTATTGTGTACGGGTACTTCAATGGGGATTCATGAATCACAATCATTATTTTATGAGAATTTTGTTGGTAGAAATTTTTCGTTTTGGAAGAAGAATTATGAGCTTTTAAAAGAATTTTCGACTGGACAATTTGATCATGTTTCGTTAAATGAGTTTTACCAAGCTATAAATGAATCTAAACCTTCACTTATTCGAATCGAAGCTGATGAGCTAACATACACTCTACATATAATGATTCGATATGAAATTGAAAAGGGTCTTTTTAATGGTGAGATTGAAGTAAAGGACTTACCAGAAATATGGAATAAGAAATACGAAGACTACTTAGGAATAAGACCTGAAAGTGATGCTAAAGGTGTATTACAGGATGTTCATTGGTCAGGAGGAAGTTTTGGTTATTTTCCTTCTTATGCGTTGGGATATATCTATGCTGCACAAATCAAACAAGCAATGCTAAAGGATATTCCGAACTTTGATGTTTTATTAGAAGAAGGCGACTTGCTTCCAGTTAAGCAATGGTTGACCGAAAAAGTACATCAATTTGGAAAATCAAAAAAGCCTCTTGAAATACTACAAGATGTTACAGGGGAAGGGTTAAACGCCCAACATCTAATTACCTATTTGCAGGAAAAGTACAAGAATATTTATAAATTGTAAAAGTAAAAGAAGCTGTCACAAGTGTTCGTTTGCACTAGAGGACAGCTTCTTTTTTGTTAACTGATACTATTAATTTATTTATAATAAGTTACTAAAGCCTTTTGATCCTGGTGGAGCGTGTTGGATCATTTCGATAAATGGAACCGTGTATGCCACTAGAATTAGAGCGATAATGATACCAACCCACAATTTCCAGTTTTCTAGTATCATTGGTGTTTTTTCGGCTGCTTCTTCGACTTCACCTATTGGGAATTCTGTTTCACCTTTAGGTGCAAAGAAAGCAAGATTAGCTACGATAACAATAATTAATATGATTCCGATAAAAAGAATTGTTCCACCAATAGCTTGAGCGATTTGATATGGAATCCATTCTAAAGCTTGTGCAGAATCACCGTAGGTAGAGAACGCAGAACGACGTGGTGCTCCTAGCAGTCCTGCAAAATGCATAGCAGATGACATAAATGTCATTCCAATCACCCAAACGATTGTCTGAACAATCGCTAATTTATTCATCGCTTTAGTCATGATTCTTCCAGTTAAGTGAGGAATTAACCAATAGGCAATTCCAAAGAACGTTAACAATACTGTTGTCGCAACTGTTAGGTGGAAATGTCCTGTTACCCATATCGTATTATGCACAACTTGGTTTAACTGATGACTTGCGTTAATGATCCCTCCAGCACCTGCAGGAATAAATATTAGCATTCCCATGAAGGGTGCGAAGAACCTTGCATCTCCCCATGGTAATTTACGAAACCAGCCAAATAATCCAGTAGCACCCTTTGAACGACCATACATTTCGAACGTGGCAAACATAGAAAATGCTGTCATTAAGGAAGGGATAATAACTAAAAATGTTAGTACGACCTGTAAATACTTCCAAGAAGGTGCAATACCAGGTTCTGTTAACTGATGATGAAATCCTACCGGGATTGAGAATAGTAAGAATAAAACAAAAGATAATCTTGCCAATGAATCCGAGAATATTTTTCCACCGATAATCTTTGGTATGATCACATACCAAGCCATATAAGCAGGAAGTAACCAAAAGTAAACGAGTGGGTGCCCGAAATACCAAAACAGCGTACGACTTATCAGCACATCAATCGTATCCACCAAGCCTAAAGACCAAGGAATATATTGTATTAATACAGTGGCAGCAACACCTAATGTTGCAATTAACCATAATATCATGGTAGCAATCGCCATATAACTCAATAATGGAGATGCTTGACCCGGATTAAGCTTTTTCCATTTTGCAAAATGGATGAACATCGCAAATCCGCTTACCCAGCTACCAACAACCACTAGCGCTAACCCAATATAAAAAGTAGGATGAGCCATAAGTGGGGCATAAAATGTATATAAGACAGATGCCTTACCTGTTAAGATTGCTGATGCAGTTAATGCTGTACCGAAAGTCATTAACCAAAATCCAACCCAACCGTAAAATCGAATCCTGTTTGAGAGAGTACCCGATGTTTTACTTAACCCAGCAAACAGAAATCCAATAATAAAAAAGGTAGTAAGGACAAGACCTAGGAGTACTCCGTGTACTGTAAGTAATTGATAATAGCCAATTCCTGCAGGTAGTATAAACTGACCAGAACGAACAAGGGTTTGAAGAAGACCTGCAGTCCCACCAAGTACTAAGGCGATAAAGGCAACATAAATATGAGCCATTGATAATTTTGCATCTAAAGAATTTACTTTAGTGTCTTGGTTCATCATTGTTCAACCACCTCAATTCGAGCATTCATTAAATGATGACCTGCTCCACAATACTCATTACAGAGAATTAAATACTCACCTGTATCATTAAAAGTTTGCGTATATCTACTTATATACCCGGGCTCTACCATCATGTTAACGTTCGTACCAGCAATTGAAAAACCATGTACAACATCAGTTGTTGCAACAATAAAAGTTACTTCAGCGCCTTTTGGTACGGTTATTTGATTCGGTGTAAACATAAATGCACTTGTTACAATAACTACCTCATACTTATTATTAGAAATCTGCTTAACACCAGGTTCATCAAATGGTGCTGTTTCGTTTACCTTTTCAGGATCAATCGTTTGTATGTTACTTGCAGGTTGATGTCCCATTGCAAAGGCACCAATTCCTACTGTAGTTAAGAAAATAACAAGCATTCCTATTCCAAAAATGAGCCATATTTTTTCAAACTTATGGATATGCATGGCTGTTTCCCTCCAACCTTATAAGTATTCGTTTTAATAAATTATGATATCAATAAGCTAACTACAAACGATCTAGAAATAGAAAGTACACGCCAAGCCATGTAGCAATCAAGAAAAAACCAAGTAAAAAAACAGATGCCAAAGTTCCTCTTAACGTTTCTTCTTTCATATTGGTTTTTGTCTTTTTAACCTTGTTAAACTCCACTTTAGGCATGGGTCATTCATCTCCTTTCATGTTATAAAATACAATGAATATATTTTCATCATACAAAACTATTTTGTTATGAAAATACCCGATTACGAGTTTCACAAAATGTTCATTGATACCCTTAAAACTATGATAACTGTGGAAAATTGGTTTAACAGTGATATTAATCACTAACCATTAGGTTGAAATGTGGAAAATTTGTGAAATTGACGATACTCTACTTTTTCAAAAATGAGGTTAAAGATGAAAGGTGATATTCATAAATCGTATGAATAATTATTAATGGTAGGTGTGAATCAACAATACTTACAAATTTCATATACTAATAATAAAGTCAAAGAAGGGTGAAGTCTTTAATGAAAAGATACTACTGCTCACAATGTCATACATTGCTTAATGATGAGAATGAAAAGTGTTGTAAGTGTGGGAATACTAAAATTAATCATATTGAAATTAATGTGCAAAAATAATAAGGATAAGTTAGCCTTATTTTTTTATTAGGCTGTTTTAGTATAGATTGTTGGTTTTAAAGCCGCAGTCTGAATACACTCCGCGTCCGGCGGGTGACCAGTGAGCCTCCTCGTCGCTACTGCTCCTGCGGGGTCTCACTTTGGCCACTGGTCCCGCAGGAGTCTACGTGTATTCAGCCTGCTTGTAGCTAGCATTTCAATATAATATATCTAAAACAACAAACTTTGATAAAACAGCCTTTTATAATAAAAAAATAAAGGTATATAATATTCGGCTGTCGAAATAAAAAATGTAGGTATAATTAGGGAGGGTCTTTATGTTTTTACCATCGTTTCAATTAGAGAACAAGGTTGCAGTTGTAACAGGAGCAGGTAGAGGGATTGGTCGTGCATTGGCCATTGGATTAGCGGAAGCAGGTGCGCAGGTTGCCCTTCTTGCTAGAACAGAGCAAGATATAATCAATGTCGCGAGGGAAATTAACTCTATAGGAGCAAAAGCTTATCCAATTGTCACAGATGTAACAAATAGAGATGAAGTGAATCAATCGATCGCTAAAATTATAGAAACAACGGGAACAATTGATATTTTAATAAATAACGCTGGGATGAATATTCGATCTCAAGCTTTAGATGTCACAGATGTGGAATGGCATAAAATTATGGACACTAATTTAAAATCAGCCTTTATTATGTCTCAAGAAGTCGGTACTTTCATGAAGAAACACGGTACTGGAGGTAAAATAATTAATATCTCATCTGTAGCAGGGCATGTTGCCCTTAGAACAGGTGTAGTGTATGCTGCGACAAAGGCTGCGATGATTCAAATGACGAAAGTTTTGGCACTTGAATGGGGACAATATGGGATAAATGTCAATTCAATTGGGCCTTGGTATTTTAAAACACCTCTGACGGAAAAGTTACTTCAGGATGAGAAATATGTAGATGATATTCTGGCTGTTACTCCTCTAAAGCGAATCGGAGAGCTTGAAGAACTTGTTGGGCCAACTGTATTTCTAGCTTCAGCTGCCGGGAATTACATAACCGGACAAACTCTTTTTGTAGATGGTGGAATGACTATTCAAGGATTTTAATCAGTAATGAATGGTAAGAGAAGACAGTTAGAGAACCTTACTATTCTTTATCAAACTGAACTTAACCAAAAATTAACTGATGATTATCGTGAAATAATAAGCTATAATATAAATGCACAGCAACAAAGAAACAACTCCTTTAAAACGTTGGCTTTCCCATAGGGAAAGCTTTTTTTGTGCAATTATTGAGGTATAGATTCGTGTAATGTGGAGATAGTAACCTTAATGCAATCTCAAACGATGAGGTGTTACTAGTGCCATCAGTTATATCAATAGGATTATATAAGCCCCCACATGAGATTTCTCAACAAGAAACAGTGGAATTTGCACGAGAACTGTTTCATGATTCCTACCATGACATTGATCGGCTATTAAAGGTATTCAGTAATGGTCAAATTAAAAAAAGAAACTTCACAGAATCCCTCGGTTGGCTAAAGCAGGATCGCAGCTTTGAAGAGAAAAATAATGTTTACATAGAACGTTCTATTACATTTGGAATTGAGGCAATAAAATCTTGTCTATCAGATTCGGTATACCTGAAGAGGCCTGTTGACTATAAACAAATTGACGCGATATTTTTTATATCGACTACTGGACTAAGTACCCCTAGTATTGAAGCGAAAATCATGAATAGGTTACCATTTTCTCCTCATACAAAAAGAATCCCGATATGGGGCTTAGGCTGTGCTGGAGGGGCATCAGGACTTTCCAGAGCATTTGAATATTGTAAAGCCTTTCCAGAATCAAAGGTCCTTGTGCTTACAGTAGAATTATGTAGCTTAACTTTTCAACAAGATGACCACTCAAAAAGCAATTTGATTGGTACATCTTTGTTTGCTGACGGTGTTGCTTGTGCATGTGTAGCCGGAAATGATGCTGATTTGTCTAATTGTAAGCTAGAAACAATACCGGAAATTATAGATACACAATCCACACTTATGCCAGATTCAGAGGATGTGATGGGCTGGAACGTAAAGAATAGTGGGTTACATGTCGTATTCTCAAAGGATATTCCATCAATCATTGAATCATGGCTAAAAGATAATGTTTACTTCTTCTTGAAGAAACAACAACTTAATCTCAGAGATATTTCTCATTTTATCGCGCACCCTGGTGGGAAAAAGGTCATTCAGGCTTATGAAAAAGCACTAGGGTTTTCAGAGGAAATGACAAGGGTTTCACATACGGTATTACAAAATCATGGCAACATGTCCTCAGCAACCCTTTTATATGTCTTAGCAGAGTTTATGAAATCTTCGAAAGTATCTAAAGGTGACTTTGGGTTGGCGGCAGCACTGGGGCCAGGTTTTAGCTCTGAGTTACTTTTGATTAAATGGAGGTAAACGATAATGGTCATTTTTTGTTTGTTTTTTCTCTTTCTGGTTACTCAGCGAATTACTGAACTGATTATTGCTAAGAAAAATGAGAAGTGGATGAAATCAAATGGAGCATTCGAAGTTGGTCAGGAACATTATAATTTGATTGTTAGTACACATGTTTTGTTCTTTATGAGTTTTTGCATTGAAGTGTTACTAAAGGGGATTGAGTTATCTCAAATATTTCCGATTATCTTCACCTTTTTTATCCTTTCACAATTCATGAGAATTTGGGCAATTGCTTCCTTAGGGAGATATTGGAATACAAAAATTATTATCATGCCAAATGCTGAAATCATTAAGAAAGGGCCGTATCAATATTTAAGGCATCCCAACTATGTTGTGGTTACGCTTGAATTAATCATAATACCTTTATTATTTAATGCTTATATAACAGCTACCATTTTTACACTTTTAAATGTTCTAGTTTTATCTATCCGGATCCCTGCTGAGGAAAAGGCTTTAGAGTTACTTACAAACTATGAAGAACAATTCTCGAAAACTGGGCGTTTTATTCCAAAATCTATAAAATAATTCAGAATAATGTTGAAAATCATTCTCATTATTGGTAAGATAAGTGTATTGATATTAATTATCAATATCGTTTATCCACTATTGAAGGTAGGTGAGTAGAATGTTAGGTTTCTTAATTGTATCTACCATTGTTATTTATAGCTCTCTTATGTACTTTGTACTGAAAAAGGTGTCAAAAGTAACCAAAGCAAAAACATCAAACTATTCATTATCTTAATAATAATGAAAGTTACATATCTTTAAATCCTGCCGGGTACTTACCTGGTTTTTTTTATGCCGTTTTACTTAGTAAGAATTGTTTTATTTTAAATTAGAATAGAGTAAAATACTATTTATACGTAAATAAAGGGAATATGAGGGGTATATGAAATGATTGATGTCAGGGGTCATGTGAAAGTTTCAAAAGAAGAATTATTACATAGGTTAACGGCAATATATCAAGAGATGAAGGATGACCAAGAACATGCTAAAAAAATGATTCAACTAATAAAAAAACTTAACCAATCACAATTTATGATTGGGTTTTGTGGACACTTCTCAGCTGGGAAATCAAGTATGATTAATGAATTGATCGGTGAGGAGTTACTTCCTTCAAGCCCGATACCAACAAGTGCAAACTTAGTAATGGTTAAAAGCGGTAGGGCATATGCGAGGGTTTATTATAAAAACAACGAAATCATTGAATATCCTGCTCCATATAATTATGATGTGATTAAAGAGTATTGTAAGGATGGAGAAGAAATTGAATCCCTAGAAATTAGTCACGAAACAAGAGTGCTTAAAGAGGGAATCACAATCATGGATACGCCTGGTATAGATTCAACAGATGATGCACACAGAGTAGCAACTGAATCGGCATTACATTTAGCGGATCTCTTGTTCTATGTAATGGACTACAACCATGTCCAATCAGAACTTAACTTTCAATTTACTAAAGAAATGACTGATCGAAATAAGACAATTTATTTAATAATCAATCAAATTGATAAGCACCAGGAAACAGAGTTATCATTTGAAAGCTTTCAACAAAGTGTAGAACAAGGGTTTAATGACTATCAGGTATTTCCTGATGGAATCTTTTACACGAGTCTAAGGGCTGATGAACATCCATTTAACCAACTTTCTGAAGTGAAAAAGTTAATTAATGAAAAAATTATTCAGAAGGATGAACTTCTTTTCAATAGCATTATAAATTCTACACACCAAATTATTGAAGAACATTTGATTGAAACTAACCAAATAAAGAGTAGTGAAAAAGAGAAGTTAGAAGATTTAATCAGTAGTCTAAGTGATAATGAACGACAAATAATCCCAAACCAAGTTAAAGATCTTGAAGGTAAGCTTCGGGAGTTAGATGCAAAACGGGATCAGGCAAGAACCAATTTTATGGAAGGGTTTAATAAGGTTCTTCATAACGCATACTTAATGCCATTTTCTACAAGAGAACTGGCAAAAAGTTATATAGAATCTTGTCAGGAGGAATTTAAAGTTGGTTTTTTGTTTTCAAAAAGCAAAACTGATCAAGAGCGTCAAACCCGGTTAAATCATTTTTATCATGATTTACAGGAAAAGGTAAATGAACAAATTGAATGGCATTTAAAAGATTATGTAAATAGTTATTTAAAGGAAAATCAACTTAATCAATTGTTATCAAAAGTGGAAGTTTTTGAAACTGGTTTAAATAAGGACATATTAACTACCAGTTACAAAGCAGGCGCAAGATTAACTGGAGATTATGTATTAACTTATACTGAAGATGTAGCAAATGAAATAAAAAAACAATATCGACAGATTGGTATGCGTTTTTTAGATGATATAAGCATCCATATTGAAGCAAAAATCATAAAAGAAATCAAAGAGCTTGAAAGTGAATTACAGATTTATAAGTCTTATCAAGAGGCAATATTGAAGTTAGAGGATATGAAATATGAACGAGTTCAGAAAAAAGGTAAGTTACAGGATATTTTAAACAATGGAGAGTATCAACCAATAAAAGTTAATTTCGAGCAACTTATTAAAGAAGATAGAGTGATTAAAACTTCTTCTACCGAAGATTTGATGGAAATGAATAAATTTTCAACACCAGAATTGAGTGAACGACCTAATCTTGCATCCTCATCATCTAACAGTTTAGACGAAGAGGAAAGAGTTCAAAACACAATTAATGATTTGCTGAAAGTTAAAAGCGAAATTGAAACGATAAAAGGGTTAAGTACTTTGGCAAAGGATATGGCTGATAAGGCAGAAAGACTCGACCAAAATCAGTTTACCGTTGCCTTATTTGGGGCATTTAGTGCAGGGAAATCCTCTTTTGCTAATGCCTTAATTGGAAGTCATGTTCTACCTGTTTCCCCTAACCCCACGACTGCTACAATCAATAAAATTAAGCCACCGAGTGATATGTATCCGCATGGTACTGTTGTGGTTAAGATTAAGTCGAAAGAGCAGCTTCTAACAGATTTATCTCATTCATTGCAAATGTTTGATAAAGATGCAGAGAACTTGGATTTAGCGATTAGCTCAATTAAAAAGTTAATCAATGACAAAGCTGAACTTGGGTCAAAGGAAAAACCTCATTTTCGCTTTTTAAAGGCTGTGAGTGATGGCTTTGAAGCAATCAATGGGAAATTGGATCAACAACTTATAGCAAGTATGGATGAATTTAAAGAATATGTGGCGGTAGAAGAGAAGGCTTGTTTTGTTGAATGGATTGAACTCTATTATGATTGTGAGATAACAAGAAAAGGGATCACATTAGTTGATACACCTGGTGCAGATTCAATAAATGCAAGACATACAGGTGTGGCGTTTAACTACATAAAAAATGCAGATGCTATACTGTTTGTCACCTATTATAATCATGCATTCTCTAAGGCAGATCGAGAGTTTCTGATTCAATTAGGAAGAGTTAAAGATACTTTTAGTATGGATAAGATGTTTTTTATTATAAATGCAGCTGATCTAGCATCTTCTCTTTCAGAATTGGAAGATGTGAAAGAGTATGTATCATCACAGCTAATTAGATATGGAATTAAAACACCAAGATTGTATGCATTATCAAGTCAGATGGCAATAAAGGAAAAAATCACAGCTAATACTATTCAGGATAGTGCAGTATTGAATTCTTCTAACATTGCTGATTTCGAGAAAGATTTTCATCAATTTATCGTTTCAGAACTAATTGATATGACGATTGTTTCTTCCTATGAAGATATTCATCGAGCGAAAACGATTATCGATTATTATATTGAATCAGCGATGGAGAGCAAGGAAGAAAAAAGACAGAAGCTTGAAAGGGTAATAAAGCAAGAGGCACAAATGCAAGAGATTATTCATTCAAGAGCATTTGACATTGAAAAAAAAGCTCTAGAGCAAGAGATTTCAGAACTTGTTTTCTATATTAAACAAAGGGTCTTCCTTAGATATTCTGATTTCTTTAAAGAGGCCTTTAATCCAGTTACTCTTAGGGACGATGGACGAGATTTAAGAAAATCACTTATTATTTGTTTAAATGAACTAATTGAATCAGTTGGCTTTGATTTAAGTCAAGAAATGAGAGCTACTTCATTAAGAATTGAAAGGTTTTTACATCTTACAACAAAAGATATCTTAGGAGATTTAAATCAGAAACTTAGTGAAATAGACGAGCATATAATGCTACCTAAATCTGTTAAACATGAATTTGCAGAGATTGTTTTTGAAACTGGACTACAAGACCTGGACCAAGGTCAATTTAAAAAAGCACTTAGTCTCTTTAAGAATCCTAAAGCATTCTTTGAAAAGAATGAAAAAAAGTTGATGAGTGATGAAATTGATTCCATTCTGCAAAGCCCAGTAACGGTGTATTTAGAAGAACAGAAGGAAAGATTAATTTATTTCTATTCGCATGAGTTTTATATCTATATAGAAGAACTTAGGGTGAAATCATTAAAAGAAATTGACGAATACTTTGTAGGAATTAAACAAGCATTATCCGAAGAAGTAAATGTCGAAAAGCTTATAGCCATTCAAAATTTATTATTCAAACTGGAAGAAAAGAATGAAAGATAATATGATAAACTATTTAAAGACAATCGAAGATAAATATAGGATCAAGATTATCTTTGCATCTGAATTTGGTAGTAGGGCATATGGGACTCATGGTCCCTCTTCTGATTTTGATATACGCTTTATTTTCATTCAATCTTTAGAAAATTATTTACAGATTGAAAGGCCTATTGAATCGATTGTAGTTCAAATGAAGGAGCAAATGGAGTTCCATGGTTGGGATATTCTTAAGGCAGGTTTTCTATTGTATAAATCAAATCCTTCTATTTATGAATCTTTATTCTCTCCGATCGTTTATAGAGAGGATATAGAGCAAATTGAAGGGTTCCGTCAAATAGCTCGAGATTCTTATTCTTTAAAATCTTTATACCATCACTATCATAAAATACTCAAATCTAATATTCATTCATTACAAGTGACTAGAGATAAAGACAACCTTACTTACCGTGATTTAAAAGTTCTCATACAAGCAGTAAGGGCTTTACTAGCCGCTCACTTTATAGTTAAAAATCAAAATTTGCCGCCTATAATTTTCAATGATTTAATTATTGGTAGTTGTTATAATAATGAAACAAAGCAAAGAATATCAAAGCTATTAAATAATAAATTATCCTACCCTGAAATAGAAGAGTCTTTTATTTCTGTCAGGCTACTCGATGAGTGGTTGGACTTTCTAACAAATGAATATGAGAATTTACAAAACTGTGAACAGTTTTCTATAAGGGAAGGTAATAAGCAAAAGATAAATCGTATAATATGGGATATTTTGCAGAAAAAGAATGAAAAAAATTAATAGGGGGACTCAGATAATGAGTAATGTACACGAAGAAATTTCAAAGCACTCAAAAAAGCAACATGAGCTTGTAAAAGCGTTTCTAACACTGGAGAATCAACGAGAGAGTTTTATCGCTGAAGCAGTTTCTCTTGCTAAGAATGATCAACCATTTACGGTTGAACATATTAATATGGTTACAAAGGAAATCAATAATTTAGCAAGAAATGGAATCGCTCCTACAAGGAAGCTAGTTACTTCAGAGATGGTCATTGAATTTGCAAAGAGAGATAAATAGGAAGTTTCTCTTTTGGTATTAATTTTAGAAGAAGAGGTAGGGGAGTTTCATGTTCAAAAATGTTGTCAGTATAGAATGGCTAAAAGAACAATTAGGGTTCGAAGATCTCCGAATCATTGATTGCCGTTTCGATCTTGCTAATCCAACAAAAGGGTTAGATGAATATATTGAAAGTCATTTGCCAGGTAGCTTGTATTTTAACTTAGATGTAGATTTATCTAGTGAGGTTCAAAAGCATGGTGGTAGACATCCACTCCCAGAAATAGAAAACTTTGTTAAAAAGATAGAAGCTGCTGGTATCTCTCCTTCTACTAAAGTTGTTGTGTATGATAATCAGGGTGGAGGAATTGCTTCTAGACTTTGGTGGTTATTACGCTTCATAGGTCACACTCGTGTATTTGTATTAGAAGGGGGTTATTCTTCATGGGTTCGTGAAGGATACCCTATTACAAAAGATGTTCCTATTTTTCAAAAAGTGAGTTATAGCCCTGTCATACAACATCAAATGATTGCTACTATTGATGATGTTAAAAGAAATATTAAAGATCAGACAAGTTTTTTAATTGACTCAAGAGAAGAGTTGAGATATCTCGGAATCGAGGAGCCAATAGATAACACAGCGGGACATATCCCTGGTGCGTTGAACTTCTTTTGGAAAGATGTTTTGGAAGGTTCAAAGTATAAGGGTAAAAATGAATTAGAAGCTAAGTTTTCTTCTCTTAATAAAGAGAGTGAAGTAATTGTTTATTGTGGATCAGGGGTAACAGCATGTCCAAATATTCTTATGCTTAATGAATTAGATTTTGACAATGTAAAGCTTTATGCTGGTTCTTGGAGTGATTGGATCTCTTATCCAGATAATCCAATAGCAAAAAGTAAAGAATAATTTAATACATAATTTATCATGTTTTTCCCAATATAATAATGATCGACATTTTTGTTGAAGGGAAGAATGTATATGACCAAAGAAAAAGAGAAAGCTGAGCTCTCACATTTAACTGACGCTATTAAAAATAAAGAATTAAAAAGAGACTTTGCATTATATTCAGAAATAGAGACTGAAAAAATGATGGATCCGAATAAAAAATAATATGGAGAACTACTGGTAATAACATTTACCGGTGGTTCTCTGTTTTTGTTTTATAGGTAGTAACAGAGCTTGTCCCTGATATGTTATAATAGTTAAAGTTTCTGTTATAGACGTTTTAGGAGGGATTTTGATTTAATGAAGAATAATGTAATGTTAATAGATGGTATGGCCCTATTATTTCGTTCTTTTTATGCAACTGCAATGAGTGGCTATTTTATGATAAATAGTAAAGGTATTCCGACAAATGCTATTCATGGATTTATAAAGCATATGATGACTGCTATTAGAACATATGAGCCTAGTCATGTTGTTTGTTGTTGGGATATGGGGAGTTCAACCTTTAGAAATGAATTGTTTTCTGAATATAAAGCTAATCGTGGTGAAGCACCAATTGAATTGATTCCACAATTTGATTTAGTAAAAGAGGTTGTTGAAACATTTGATATTCCTAATGTAGGTTTAATTGGCTATGAAGCAGATGATTGCATTGGGACACTCGCAAAACTTTACAGTCACCAAGCTACCGTTCAAATTTTGACAGGTGATCAAGATATTCTACAATTAATAGATGATAATATTTCTGTGTTATTGTTGAAGAAGGGGTTTGGGAATTATCAAGAATACACAAATGAGACATTTTCTTCTGAAAGAGGAATTACCCCAAGGCAAATGATTGATTTAAAGGCATTAATGGGTGACAGCAGTGATAATTATCCAGGTGTTAGAGGAATTGGAGAAAAAACTGCCATGAAGCTGTTACAACAATATCATTCAATTGAAGGTATACTAGAAAATTTAGAAGAGCTACCTAAAGGGCAGAGAACAAAGATTAAAGAGGACTTAGAAATGCTTCATCTTTCTAGAAAGCTTGCTGAGATTAAATGTGATGTACCTGTTACTTGTTCTCTTGATGAAGCTGTGATTTCAATTAATCGAGAAAAAGTACATTCAAAAATAACTGAACTAGAATTTAAAGGCCTTACCCAATATATTAGTTAAATAGTAAAAAGACTGTCAGAAAGAAATTTAGACAGTCTTTTTTATATGATTATTTCATATAGATTGGTGCTTTTAAAGCCGCAGGCTGAATACACTTCGCGTCCGGCGGGTGACCAGTGAGCCTCCTCGTCGCTATCTGCTCCTGCGGGGTCTCACTTTGGCCACTGATCCCGCAGGAGTCTACGTGTATTCAGCCTGCTTGTAACTACAATGTTATATGTCTATAACAAAAAACTTTGATAAGACAGTCTTTTTATATTTATTCCTTATTCTAAAAAACAATCATTTTTTAATAATAGTTCCTCTATTTCCTTTGAACTAACTGGTTTGCCAAAATAATAACCTTGCATTCTGTAACATCCCATTTTTTGTAATGATAATAATTGATTACTAGTTTCAACACCTTCAGCAATAATATCAAGTTTAAGATTCTTAGCAAGTGTGATGATTGTATCGATAATGGCATTGTTCGTTTCAACACCTAAGTGGTTCACAAACTCACGCGGTATTTTCAACTCATTTAATGGCAAATTAGACAAGTATGATAATGAAGAATGCCCAGTCCCAAAATCATCAATTGAAATACGGACTCCAATCTGCTGCAACTCTTTTAATTTATCAATTGTTTTATTAATATGATTCATCGCAACAGCTTCTGTTATTTCGAGTAGAAGAAATTCTGAGTTAAAACCAGTTTCTTTGATAACGTCTCTTACCATCTGAACTAATTTAGGTGATTGAAATTGCTTAGGTGAAATGTTTACTGAAATGGTCAAATCTTCAAATCCAAGATCATGTAATTTCTTTCCCTGAGTACATGCTTGTCTTAGAACCCACTCTCCAATGGGTAATATTAAATTGGTTTCTTCAGCAATAGTAATGAAATGTCCGGGACCTAACATCCCTAAATGAGGATGATTCCAGCGGACTAAAGCCTCTAAACCATATATCTTATGATTACTAGATTCAATTTGTGGTTGATAGTATAGTACAAACTCTTCATTTTTTATTGCATGATGAAGTGCACTTTCAATCAATAGTTGATTTGCGGAATCTTGTTCCATTCCAATTTGATAGAAGCTGTATTGATTTTTGCCATTCATCTTAGAAAAATACATAGCCAAATCAGCCTTTTTCATTAAGCTAACCGCAGTATCATGGTCACCTGAATAAAAAGATATTCCGATACTTGGTGTAGTTAAAAAACTATGTCCTTTAATATGGTAAGGATCGTTTAAAGTTAGCATCATTTCATCCATAATTTGAATAATCTCTTTGTGGTTTTTAACGTTCTTTAATAATAGAGTAAATTCATCTCCACCTTGTCTTGCAATAATATCTTTTTTTCTAACAATCGAAAATAGTCTATCAGCAATTGCTTTAAGTAGTTGATCACCAGCATCATGACCAAGGCTATCGTTAATCATTTTAAAACGATCAAAATCGATAAATATAACGGCTAAACCACTTCCGTTCTTTTTTGAGTCGACAATTTCTTTTTCTAAAGAGTCCTCAAAAAATGCCCGATTATGTAAGCCTGTCAGAGAGTCATGGTAAGCTAAGTAGTGAATTTTTTCAGTGTTCTTTTTTAATTCGGTGATGTCTTTGAAAACTCCAAACACCCCAACTACTGTTCCATCTATATACATCGGAATATACGTTACATGTATATAGATGGTCTCCCTTAATTTATCTTTTAGAATCACTTCAAAATTTTGATGCAAACCTTTTTTAGTCTTTAAAAAGTGCCTATTTATTAAATCTCTATCTACTGAAAATAAATTCTCTAAATGTTGACCAATCAGTAAATTTGAAGAAGTATCCATTATCTTGCAAAATTTATTGTTAATACTTGTCAATTGACCATCTAAATTCAAGGAAATAACCGCATCAGGATGATTATCAAATAAGGATTGATATCTTTGTTTACTCTCGTTTAAATGTGTTAAGAGTTGACGATTATTCAGGATAATTATAACTTGTCTTAACATCACCAAAAAGATAGAAAGAAAACCACCAATTGTAAGAACCGTATGTTCACGATCAAACAAAATAATATAAGAAATTAAGGCTAATGAACTAATGTAAGGAAAGGATATCTTTAGAGCATTAATTTTCTTTGAAAAGCTGAATGCTGTTTGAAAGGACACTGTTTGTTCTGCACTTATACCAGAGTAGCCAATTAATAATACTGCAAATGTAAACAAGGGATCTATAAGACTTTCTGCATGATACATATCATTTAGTATAAGATAGAAAAATGAAGAATCAGCAAATGATTGAATAACAATACCACTAAGAATGATAATTAATCCTTTTTTAAACGCTATTCCATTTACACCAAAAATGACAGCCAACACGATAAAAAACAGAAATAAATCACCTATTGGATAACTTAATGAAATGAAAAGGAAGAAGCCAGTTAAAGTGGGATCTGTTATCATTTGTTCGAGTATAAAATAATAGCTAAAAGTTGATAATACAACCATAATTATTAAAATTTCAAAAATAAATTGAATAATTTTAAAGAATTGTTTTCCATTAAAATAGTAAATTGAAAAAGCGAGTAAATAAAAGAACATTTGAAACATATAAAATATATCAGCATAACTTGGAAAAGGAACTTCAATAAGTCGATAACTTTCATAATTCATCCAAATGAGTTCTGCAATGAGATAACTCAAAGTCCCTAAAGATAGTTGTAACCAAAAAACAGCTTCTTTTTGATTGTTAATCCTGCTCTTATAAGTTTGATATATCCACAAAGTTGATACTAGTGCACCTATAATTGAAAGCAGGTTCCCGCTTATTTTAATTAGGCGGACTTCGTGATTTCCAAAGAGAATAATTAAATAATAGAATAGAATATAAATAATGATAAAAGCTAGTGCACTTTGATGTTTTCTCTTTTTCATAGATAATACCTCATTTCACAATAACAAGATAAAAAGTTAGTATAAGGAACCATTGCTTTTATATTATTATATATTAACAAGAGTCAAATTTCGACAAAATTCGCAATCTTGTTAAATCAATCGAGATCATTTACTTTATGGACAAAACAAGAGGGAAAATCCCTCCTTATTTTGTATTCATTTTCTTCGCGCGTTCCTCTAATTTACTTTTTGGATTTTCAGTTAATTCGGCATCCTGACCATAACCTTGAGGATTAACCCCAGGAGCCTTTACTCCACGGTTTTTACCTTGATGTTTTGCCATTTTTAATCACCTCCATTTATTATTCTTTCCATCAATTGTAGTTATATGTTAAGAATAGAAAGCTAATAATACTTGGAAACTATAGTAGAGGTGAAATTTATGAACAAAGCTGTTTATACTGCATTAGTAACTATAGGGCTTGCTCAATTTGTTAAAATTCCAATAAAGAAAGTGAAAACTGGGCAATGGGATTGGGGCACTTTTGTAGAGACAGGTGGAATGCCGAGTTCGCATTCTGCTGGAGTTTCATCTTTGGCTACTTATGTTGCTCTTAAACGAGGAGTCCCAACGATTGATTTTGCGTTATCAACTGTGTTTGGCTTAATTGTAATGTACGATGCGCAAGGTATTAGAAGGCAAGCTGGAGAGATTACCTTAAAGGTCAATGAATTAGATGAGCAAGTAGAAAGACTAAAAGGTAAGGATGATGATCACTTTCATGATCGGAAAGAGAAGAACCTAAAAGAAATGCTAGGACATCAGCCAGAGGAAGTTATTGGGGGAGCACTTTTTGGAATGGCAACAGGTGCACTTGGATACTTCTTAACGAAATAGTCATAGTCATTCGACAAAAAATACGTTAAACTAAAAGTAAGAGTATTTATTTGAGGATGATGACGACATTGTTTAAATCTGTAACAACTGTAGAGCAATATATTGAACACTTAACTTCTAAAGGGTTTACTCTTGGAGAAGATGCACTTGGATTTATCTCGTTTGGCCAGCATTATACAAGTGCTTCTGACGAATTAGTAAATGTAGCAGTGGAAATTACATTAAAAGCACAAAAAGAATTTGATGGTAGTTTCTTTGTATCTTTACTAGAAATATTTAGTGAAAAAAAAGTGATTACGCGAAAAGCAGCAATAGAGCTAGCGCAACTAAGGAATATCATATAAATAAAGCACACTAAGGAAATTACTTAGTGTGCTTTACTTTTATTGCTCTAAATAGGAATAATAAGGAACTTGACAAGGGATATTATAGACAAGACCACTAAGGGGAATATATTTATGCATATCCTTTTATCTATTATTATGATCGCAATCTTATGGAAGTCAGGATTGTGGCGTGATTGGCAAAAATATCATACAGTCATGCTGTATTTTGTAATGGGAAATCTATTATATAATTTTCTTACAGCAAATTATTTTTTGTGGAGATTAGATGCGGACTTTATTAGCAACCATACATTAACAGAAATGCTGTATACATTTATTATCTTTCCAATAACAACGTTATTATTTATGGGTAATTATCCGGTAGGAAAACGAAAAATTCTTTTACATTATCTGTGGTATATTAGTTGGTATGTATTTGTGGAATGGATTTTTTCTAAAGCAGGTTATATCGAGTACCAATATGGTTGGAACATTTTATGGTCAGCTTTTTTTGATTGTTTTATGTTCCCAATGTTACGTTTATTCTATAAGAAACCAATAATAGCATATCTTATATCGATTGTTATTGGAGCTTTCTTCCTTTGGTGGTTTAAGGTGCCAGTACATATCCCCGTCGAGGAAAGAGGGAAGTAATTGTTGATATTTAACAAAAGAGAATTAGGAATATCTCCTAGCTCTCTTTTGTTTTCATATCGTATTTTAGATTAGAATTATGACTCCGAAGTTTTTGAGGGAGTTCTGCCAGAATCATTCCACCTAGTATAAACAAACAGCCAAATAAAGCAGTTATTGATAAACGTTCATTTGCTGCTACAAAACCTGTTAAAGCTGCAAAGACAGGTTCCATTGCAAAGATTAAAGCTACTCTTGTAGGTGTGGTGTATTTTTGGAATTTAGTTTGAATAAAGAATGCAATCGCGGTTGCAAAAAGTGACGTAATAATCAGTGCAAATAGTACCTCGTTTTTTGTAATCACATCTACCTGAAAAACGACCTGCCAATTTTCAAAAAAGAAAGCAGAACCGAAACATAGTATAGAGACAGTGAAAATTTGGGTTACCGTCAACATTAAAGTTGAGTATAAAGAACTGAATTTTCCAGTAAAAATAATATGTAATGCAAACGATATAGCACAGAAGAATACGAGAACATCACCTTGATTTACACCAAATGTATCACCAACTGTTAAGAAATACAGACCAACTGTAGCAATAAATACACCAATTACTGCATTTGGTTTGGGCTTTTGCTTTAATATAAGATATGCAAATAGTGGAACAAGTACTACGCTTAAACCTGTAATAAAACCGGCCTTTGATGATGTCGTATATAAAAGACCAAAAGTTTGCAAAGCATATCCACCAAATAACCATAAACCCATGATTATGCCTGAGAAAAGCAGGCCTTTGTTAAAATTTCCTAACTCTTTTTGTTTAAACAAAACCAGCCATCCAAATAAGATTAATCCAGCTAAGAAAAAGCGAACACCGTTAAAAGTCATCGGTTCTAAAAAGGAGATAGCATTTTGGACTATTACAAATGTCGATCCCCAAATAAATGCAACACATAATAAACTAAACTCTGGAATCAATTTTTTTTTCATTAAACTTCCTCTATCTTTATTTATTTCGAACGATTGCTTCTCTAGCTAATTCATCAGCAACCTTATTTTGACTACTAGGTATCCATTTTATGAAAAAGAGATCTAATTTCTTTGATAAGTCTAGTGCTTTTTCTAGAAGAGGAGCATACCGTTTGTTTTTAACATATTCTTTTTCCATTGCACGATCAACTAACTGAGAATCTGTTCGAAAAGATACAATATTGTATTTTTTATCAATACAAATTTCTAATGCTTTGATCAGAGAGTGATACTCTGCTTCATGGTTACTCATTTCACCAAGTGGGAAAGTGTGTTTTTCGACAATGCCGTTTCCTTTAATAAATACCCCAGCCCCTGATGGCCCAGGATCTCCTGCGCTTGCACCATCAATATATACCTCAATCACCTTTATTTCCTCCTTCACAAAACTATAAGTAGTTTACCACACATAGGGAGTAGGAACCAATCTCAAATAGGAATAGTCAATAAATTTATGATAGTAAAGTATATTTCTCATTTATATAGTAGTATATTGGGAAGAAATAATGGAAAAATGAAGATAACAACTTAGGAGGTAATCAGATGAAAGTATGGATTGAATGGAATTATAAAAGTCCAAAAAACCCAGAGATACTACTTACATCAGAAATTATGCCTGCAACAGAGGCATTAAGAATTTCAGATGATTTTGAAAAAACAGGAAGAGTAAAAGAAATTTTCTTTTATGATGAACAGCATACAAAGTGGAACAAAAAAGAACTTATAAGATTATTAAAAGAGGTAGAGACAGAACCACATGATATTGTTGCCTATTTTGATGGGGGGTTTGATCTTCAAACCAATAAAGCGGGTCTTGGTACAGCAATTTATTACACCCAAAACAATCGAGACTACAGGGTGAGAGCCAACGAGGTATTTAATGAGTTAGAAACTAATAATGAGGCAGAATATGCAGCTTTTTGGTTTATGTTATTAACGTTAGAAGAGATAGGTGTGAAAAATATAGGTGTAGAATTTAAAGGAGATTCACAAGTGGTGTTAAACCAGCTCTCTGGTGAGTGGCCTTGTTTCGAGGATACTTTAAATAAGTGGTTAGATCGAATAGAGGAAAAAATGAAGCATTTAGGTATACACCCCACATACAGTCCAATTGGAAGAAAGCTAAATGGAGAAAGTGATAAGTTAGCAACACAAGCTCTTGAAGGTACTGTCGTATCAAGCAAAATTGAAATAAATGGTAAGTGACTAAGCTATTTCTCATAAGATTAAAAAACAGAAAAGAAAATGAACGAGGTACAGGAGATGGTGTAAGCATGAATAGAAAGAAGTTAATAGAGGAGGTTGGTGAAATACTCGACACCTATTGTAAGGATTGCTTTTTGAAAGCTCAAAATCGAAAAGAATTCGGGAAGGCTTATGCTCAAACATTCTGTATAAATAAATGTACAGTTGGTGAAACATTAAAAGAATATGGAAAGCGATTGTCTTAAGTGAAAAATAGAGAGGCTGATTTAGTTTCAGCCTCACTGAGTATTGGCCAAGTCATGATTCATTGAAGTAACTCAATTTACCTCAACATGTTTTTAGGACTATCTTCATATAATCTAGAAGGATGTATTAAAAATAACTTGTTTTGGGGGGAATCGAGATGCTTCGTCATATAATAAATGGATTTGAAGTTATTATAAGAAGTGCACATAGACTATCTTTAAATCATCTGGAGAAGGAAGAGGTTTACAGAAAAGTACTTAGTGTTGGAAGCGAACTGTTGGACAGGAAGAATGACGCACAATTTATTTTAAGTGATCAAAGTGGTTCTAGTATTATACTAGATATAAAGCATGGTGAAATCGTCGTGATTACGATTGAGTCTATAATAGATGACCAAAATTGTATACTTATTGATGGATAAGTGAAAAAGTGCAGAGAATTATGTATCATTATTGATCCTTCACTTCTGGAAAACGACTCTAAAATTAAATTATTGTCCTTTAACAGATCGTTTGAAATGAAGTATAATAGATTGATTAATAGAGAAGGGGTTCCTTCTCTTATATGAATTTGATGGGGGATTAACTTGAAGGTAATTATCGCTGAAAAGCCTGATCAAGCTTCAAAGCTTGCGTCACCTTTTAAACACAAAAAGAAACAAGGATATATTGAAATATTACCCACTGACCTTTTTCCAGCAGGCGCGTATGTGACTTGGGCAATTGGCCATATATGTGAACTACTCTCTCCGGAAGACTATAACCCTCAATGGAAAAAATGGACTTTACAAACACTTCCAATTATTCCAGAGCAATTTCGCTATCGTGTTAGCAAATCAAAGTCAAAGCAATTCCAAGTGATCAAACAATTGTTAGTAAATCGTGAAGTAAGAGAAATTATACATGCCGGGGATGCAGGACGCGAAGGAGAACTTATTATCCGAACAATTATAGAAACTGCAAACATTAAAAAACCATTAAAAAGATTATGGATTTCCTCGTTGACTGAAAATGCAGTTGTTAAAGGGTTCAACAGTTTACTTGATGAAACAGAAACTAGAAACCTATTCTATGAGGCTCGGTCAAGAGCGTGTGCTGATTGGATTGTAGGAATGAATGCTTCACGAGTGTACACTTTATTACTACAACAACAGGGTTTCTCTGACGTTTTTTCAGTAGGCAGAGTTCAAACACCGACCTTAGCTTTAATTGTAAAAAGAGAAAAAGAAATAGCGAATTTTAAATCAGACCCATTCTGGGAGGTTTTTGCTACCTTCAATATAGACGGGAAAAAATATGAAGGAAAATGGCATAAAGGACAGGAATCTAGAGTGATGGATCAACAAATGGCAGAGAAAATTGCTGCCTTTTGTCAAGGTAAAGATGCAAGGGTCTGTAATTTAGATAAAGAAAGGAAAGAATATCAGCCACCATATTTGTTCAATCTATCTAGCTTACAAGCAACAGCAAATCGTTTATTCAAGTATTCTCCAAAAAAGACTTTGGATATTGCACAAGGACTTTATACAAAAGGTTTTATTTCTTATCCTCGTTCTGATTCAAGCTTTTTAACAAAAGAAGAAGCAAATATGATTCCTGAAATTTTTTCGAAGCTAAGTTTGCAGGAAGCTTTCCAAAAGTATTTACCTGCACCAATACCTTCAATTATGAATAATCGTCGGTATGTAAATGAAAAAAAAGTAACAGATCACTATGCAATCATCCCTACGGAACAAGTACCAATAACAAGCCATTTAAGTGGAGATGAACAAAAAATATACGATTTAATTGCACGTAGACTTATAGCTGCTCATTATGATGTGGCTATCTTTGACTATACGACAGTAACAACACTAGTTGATGAAAGAGCGGAATTTATATCAAAAGGAAAGCAGAAGATTCAAGATGGATGGAGAAAAGTTTTATTTGATGATCAAGATAAAAAGGATAAAGATGTAATTTTGCCAATCCTTATAAATGATGAGAAAGGTGCTGTACAACAAGTAAAAGTGAAAGAAGGAAAAACACAGGCACCGAATCGTTATACAGAAGGTCAATTAATTACGTTAATGAAAACAGCTGGAAAACATCTAAATAATGAAGAATTAGAGAAAGTACTAATGAAAACTGAGGGTTTAGGTACTGAAGCCACAAGGGCTGGCATTATTACGTTGTTAAAGCAGAGAAGCTATATAGATGTAAAACAAAACAAAGTATTTGCAACAGATAAAGCGATATTACTCATTGAAGCAATTGGTGAAAAAATACTATCTTCACCTGAAATGACAGCAAAGTGGGAGCAAAGGTTAAGTGAAATTGGGAAAGGAAAGACACCCCATGAAGTATTCATTGACCAAACAAGGAAGCTTTCCCATAAAATAGTTCAAGATGCAGTTGGACAAGCTACAACATGGGATTTTAAGCATATCGAATTTGAACCAACCAGCTCACTTAAATATAAGCAGGGAGTAGAAGTTGGAAAGTGTTTATTATGTGGAGGACAGGTAGTGGATAAGGGGAAGGTGTATGGCTGTGCTAATTACAGAAAGACAAAATGTGGGTTTATTATTTCAAAACGAATACTTGGTAAAAGTATTTCACAAGCTCAAGTGAAGAAACTATTAATTGAGGGCAAAACGGATCTGATAAAGGGATTTAAAAAAGGAGAAAAAACATTTATTGCTTCACTTCAGTGGAACCACATTGAGCAAAAAGTGTCATTTGTATTTTCAAATGACACTCAAACGAAGCAGGAAAGTCCATCTTCATAAACAGAGTTGGAGAGATTTCCGTCTAGTTAAATTTAATCGTGTAATTCCGTCTTATCTTTCTGATTCTTGTTTCGTTTGTTGCCTTTACTATTATCACCACTTAAATGTTCACTAGAGAATTCTGCATAGTAGTTCCCTTTTTTGGGAGAACTTTGATTACTGTTACCATTGTTGATTTTTTTGGTCATATTATAAACTCCTTTTACTAAAAATAGTCTTATCTTGTTCATATTTAGTGTTGATTTTAAACTGATATTTATACGTTCTTTTAAATGCAAAAAACTACTGTAAACTTACAGTAGTTTTTTACAATGCTGTTTTCGTAAAAATTGTTGCTTAAAGCCGCAGGCTGAATACACTCCGCGTCCGGCGGGTGACCAGTGAGCCTCCTCGTCGCTTAAGGCTCCTGTGGGGTCTCACTTTGGCCACTGGTCCCGCAGGAGTCTACGTGTATTCAGCCTGCTAGGAACACTATTTTATGTTTTATGTCTATAACAACAATCTTTGAGAAGACAGGTTTTACAATTTATCAGCCCCAAATATATGGTGTTTCCTGATAGACATAATAATTTAGCCAGTTAGAGAATAATAAATTTGCATGTGATCTCCATGTATGCCTTGGCTCTTGCAAGGGGTCGTCATTTGGAAAGTAATTAACAGGAAGGGTGATATCCAATCCTTTATTTTGATCTCTAACGTATTCCTCTTGCAAAGTAGTACAGTCATATTCCGGGTGGCCAGTTAAGAAAATTCTTTTTCCATCTTTAGATGATACTAGACAGACACCGGCTTCATCTGAAATGGATAGTAATTGCAATTCCTCTACTGCTTGCACTTCCTCAAGAGAAATAGTTGTATGTCTTGAATGGGGCGCTAAATAATAATCATCGAAGCCTCGAACTAAATTTATATTGCTCTCTATTAACCTATGTTGAAAAATTCCTGCGCATTTTGACGGTAGTTCATATTTATTAATGCCGTAATGGTGAAACAAGCCTGCTTGTGCACCCCAACATATATGTAGTGTTGAAGTAACATTTGATTTTGTCCACTCCATCACCTTCTCTAATTCCTTCCAGTATGTTACTTCGTTAAATGCAAGATGTTCAATTGGTGCACCAGTAATGATCATTCCATCAAACTTTCGATGTCTTATCGCCGAAAAAGTTGTATAGAAAGCCTCTAAGTGATTTTTATTTGTCGTTTTAGCTTCATGAGTTTCAGGACAGATAAAAGTTACATTCACTTGTAGAGGAGAATTCCCTAATAACCTCAATAGTTGAGTTTCAGTTTTTTCTTTTTCTGGCATAATATTAAATATCAATATATTTAATGGTCGGATATCTTGACGATATGCTTGATCCTCATCCATAACGAAAATATTTTCTTTCTCTAATATATTTTTTGCAGGTAAATTATGAGGAATATTTATTGGCACTTTGTCCGCCCCCTTTTAAATATTGGATAAAAATTTTACTTAAAGTGTCTTAACTATTATAGAAAGTATTTTACTATTAATCAATTAGTGAGATTTAAAATATTCTAATAATGCAATCTTTTTTAAAAGCTCTGAAAATCTTTTGTGAAAAAATTGAGGCATTTGTTGTACAATATGGAATGTGAGTTACTAAACATATCCTAACATATAGTTCAGGAGGTATTTATAAATGAAAGTACATAAAGAAGTTAAATCTGATATTGAAATTGCACAAAATGCTAAGATACTACCTATTATTAATATTGCCAAATCAATCGGAATTGAAAAGGTAGATATTGAACCATATGGACATTATAAAGCAAAACTAAGCCTTGATATTTTAAAAAAATTAGAGAATAAACAAAATGGGAAGGTCATCCTTGTGACTGCTGTTAATCCAACTCCAGCGGGTGAAGGCAAATCAACGGTTACTGTTGGCTTAGGACAGGCTTTAGCAAGACTAGACAAAAAGGCGATTATTGCTATGCGTGAGCCTTCTCTTGGACCAACGATGGGTGTAAAAGGAGGGGCAACAGGTGGGGGATATTCACAGGTAATTCCAATGGAAGACATAAATCTTCATTTCACAGGGGATATTCACGCAATAACGACTGCCAACAATGCTCTTTCAGCAATGATTGATAATCATATATACCAAGGAAATGAACTAGAAATTGATGTCAGACGAATTGTGTGGAAAAGAGTAGTAGATTTAAATGATCGTGCCCTTAGGAATGTCATTATTGGTTTAGGAGGTGCCGTCCAAGGAGTACCGCGAGAGGATGGTTTCGATATCACAGTTGCTTCTGAAATCATGGCAATTTTTTGTTTAGCTTCAGATTTACAAAATTTAAAGCATAGGTTGTCTAAAATTGTCGTAGGATATAATTTTAAGAAAGAGCCAATAACAGTTGGGGATTTAGGTGTAGAGGGTTCCTTAACCTTATTATTAAAAGATGCGATTAAACCTAACCTTGTACAGACACTAGAACACACTCCTGCTATTATACATGGTGGGCCGTTTGCTAATATCGCTCATGGTTGTAATAGTGTGCTAGCCACAAAGATGGCTGCAAAACTTGGAGATTATGTTGTTACTGAGGCTGGATTTGGCGCAGACCTAGGAGCGGAAAAGTTCCTTAATATCAAAACACAATCAGCAGAAATTCATCCTTCAGCAGTTGTCATTGTTGCAACAATTAGAGCTCTAAAGATGCATGGTGGAGTAGAAAAACAAGAACTCAACACAGAAAATGTGAATGCACTTACTAGTGGCCTGAAAAATTTACAGAAGCATATAGAAACGATTGAGGAGTTTGGTATTCCTTTTGTAGTGGCAATTAACCGGTTTATTACAGATACGGATAGTGAAGTAATGGCTATTAAAAAGTGGTGCGAAGAACGCAAGTATCCTGTTGCTTTAACCGAAGTATGGGAAAAAGGTGGTGAGGGGGGTATTGATTTAGCTCAAAAGTTGTTAAATGTAATTGAACATGAAAAAAACACATTTAAACCACTTTATAAAAATAAACAGGTTATAGAAGAAAAGATTGAAACAATCGCAAGGAAAGTGTATGGAGCAAGTGGTGTAGAGTTCTCATCGAAGGCGAAAAAACAATTGGTAGAGATAGAAGCTAATGGATGGGGAGAGCTTCCTATATGTATGGCAAAAACGCAATATTCCTTATCAGATAACCCGAAGTTACTTGGAAGACCAGAGAATTTCACTATTACCATCCGAGAGTTGCGTCCAAAAATTGGAGCGGGGTTTATTGTTGCTCTTACAGGTGATGTTATGACAATGCCTGGATTACCAAAGGTGCCAGCTGCGCTGAAAATGGATGTCGATTTATCTGGTCAGGCAGTAGGTTTGTTTTAATGATGTTTGATCCAACGGTATTTGATAACATAAAAGTAGTTATTGAAGGAGCTATTTACGATCTCGATTTGAAGGGTGAACTGGAAGTAGTTGATCGAAAAGACATAATCGATTTGGCTTCATTAAAACGTGAATATCAGGTTTCAATTAAAAACAACTTTGACCAACGTACAATTGAAGGAATAATCACCTTATCAATGGACATTAAAAATCTTTCTGCAGAACTTTTAAGAAAAGATCAATTAGCTGGTTGCATGATTAAAATTCAATTTAATACTACCATTCTAGAATATAATATTACATGTAAAAAGATCGAACAAAAACTCAAGGGAATTTGGGGAGATTATCGCCCTATCAACCAGGAATTATCATTTATGTATGGTGAAGAAAACAAGCAATCTTTTCGAAACATTATTACGATAGAATTTGATAAGCTTATTAGTGAGGAGCATATTGACGATTTACTAGAAATGATTCCTTATATAAATGAAACACTTAATGTATTAAGCGAGATTATTCCAAATTAGTGATGAACGGTACTCATTGAGTATCGTTTTTTATTTTGCCCTTTGTGTACCCTTTTATGCAAAAAAACTCATTATCTTCCATTTTATTTAAATTATTACTCTTATAAAGTAGTAAATTATGTTAAAATTTAAACCATATTAGTAGAAAATGTAAAACTAAGTATTAATTTGGAAAAAATGAGGAGATTTTGATGAAAAAAGTTATTATCCCAACTCTATGTTTTGCAGTGTTATCAACTATTGCTTTTGAAGAAACCATCCAAGCATCTACTGTAGTTAAAGCCACCAATAATAGTAAAATAAATACAAATATAAAAGCTGTTGACATAAAATCTGGTTCTAATCTTAACTTACGTGAAGAACCTTCAATACACTCTCAAATCTTAACAAAACTAAAAAGAGGAAAAGCTGTTAATGTTTATGAGGAATCAAATGGATGGGCAAAAGTGTCCGTAGATGGAAAGGTCGGTTACTTAAGTACGGATTTTCTTACTTTGCTACCAACAAACAAAGTACAGAGTAGCTCTGAATCTACTTTCACAAAATATGTAAATGTTAATGCTGGTTCACATTTAAACGTACGTCATAACCCAACCACTGATTCGAAAATAGTGTCAAAATTATCAAATAATACAATTGTAAATGTTCTAATAGAAAATAATGGGTGGGCAAAGATCAAGTTAGAAAATGGTGTAGAAGGTTTTGTTAGTACACAATACCTTCAAGACAAAAAAACAGTTGATTCGATACCTGAAAAGGATGTAAATATTAGGTCTACTAAGCGTGTAAATGTTTCCTCAAATTCTAGTTTAAATGTTAGAAATAGTCCTACAACTAATAGTTCTATCATCTTTAAGTTGAAAAAGGGTAAAGAGGTAGAGGTTTACTCTGAATCAAAAGGTTGGTCAAAAATTAAGGTTGATGGTGTAGAAGGTTATGTTAGTTCCCAATATCTGGAGGGTGTTAAAATCAATTCTACAATACCTGAAGTTAATAAGAAAATCATTAAATATGTAAATACAGATTCAAATTCGCGTCTTAATGTTCGTTCGAGTCCATCGAATAATGCTTCCATTACGCATAAACTTAAGAGAGGAGTAGAACTACAAATTATTTCGGAATCTAATGGATGGGCAAAAATTCAACTAAGTGGGAAGATCGGCTATGTTAGTAGTCATTACCTAACTAGTAAATCGGATAAAACACAAGAAGTCCCACAAGTTCATAGCGAGAGTGGAAAAGTAGAGGATCAGATTACTACTAGTAAATTTGTAAATGTAGAACAGGGCTCTAGCTTAAAAATGCGTGTAAATCCTTCAACTTCTGCCTCTGTAATCGTGAAAATTGCTAGAGGAGTTAGAGTTGAGGTGCTATCTGAATTAAATGGATGGGCAAAGGTCAATGTATATAATTTCGAGGGTTATGTTAAATCTGAATTTCTGTCATTAACAAAACCTGTATCAATAAGAGAGTCACAAGCATCTCCAAAAGAAAGTAATCATGGTATTTTGAATGGTACAATTGTAAGGAATATTATAAATTATGACTTCTCATTAGAACAATTAACAAATTTACAGATGAAAGTTAATCCTAAAACCGATAAAAAATATCCAGCCTTTATCAGAGAAGATGCCCTCGTATTAAACAATGATGAACTGCCATCATTCGGAACAGTAAACGGTAATAGTTGGAATGTTAGAAGTGGGGCAGGGACTAGTTATAAGGTTATTGGTCAAGTTAAAAATAATCAATCTCTACAAATTCTATCAGAAATGACAGGTCAAGACGGCTATACTTGGTATGAGATTCAAATTGGTAACACATGGAATGATGCACACATTGAGGATGTGAAGTATTTTCTTAATCCAGATCATTTTAGTTCCCATCCGATAGAATCTTTGCAATTCCTAAAACTTTCTGAAACGACGCATTTAAATATAAACGAGGTAAATGATAGAATTCTAAATGGTAGAGGTATTTTAGCAGGACAAGCAGAGACATTTATTGCTGCTGGAGAGATGTATGGAATTAACGAAATATATTTAATTTCTCATGCTTTACTCGAATCCGGAAATGGTCATTCACAGTTAGCTAATGGTGTGTCTATAAATGGAAGAAAAGTATATAATATGTTTGGTATTGGTGCAAATGATGGTAATGCATTATTAAGTGGTGCTGAGTATGCTTACAAGGCTGGTTGGTTTACACCAGAGGCTGCCATTATTGGTGGTGCAGAATTTATTGCTCGAGGATATATTGATGCAGGACAAGATACAATCTACAAAATGAGATGGAATCCAGCAGGTGCAATTACTAATGGTTATGCGCTACATCAGTATGCGACAGATATAGGATGGGCTTCGAAGCAAGTAAATCAAATCTATAAATTATATAGTCTTTTAGATGCGTACAAGATGACATTAGAAATTCCACAATATAAATAATTTTCTAAGAAAAGCCATGCAATACGTTATTGCATGGCTTATTTTCATGATTTTATTGAACCAGATACTATATTTCTTAGGGATAATTTGAATATTTTGCACACTCGTTTTGTTACAAATATATTCAATTACACAATGATACCTTAAATAGTGTAAAATATTTATATTAGAGGGGTGACGATATCTTGGTAGAAAATCATCAGATTATAAGGCGGACTGAAGAATTTGTACATAATCTGTTAAAGAGTGAAAACAGTGGTCATGATTGGTGGCATATCCATCGCGTTCGTTTAACAGCAATTGAAATAGGAAGATTGGAAAATGCAGATTTATTCATTGTTGAAATGTCAGCACTACTTCATGATGTTGCGGATGAAAAGCTAAACGAATCTGAAGAAGCTGGAATTAAAAAAGTTAATGATTGGTTAGACCATATACTACTGGAAAGAACGATTAGTGATAAAATCATCGATATCATATGCACAATCTCTTATAAGGGTGGCAACCAGCCTCCTGTAAAAACGTTGGAAGGGAAAATTGTTCAGGATGCTGATCGATTAGATGCGATTGGTGCAATTGGTATTGCAAGAACTTTTGCTTATGCAGGTGCAAAAGGAGATCTAATTTATGATCCTGAATTACCATATAGACATGAGCTTTCCAAAGAAGAATATCGCTCTGGTCAGTCAACAGCGATTAATCACTTTTATGAGAAGTTACTAAAGCTTTCCTCAACATTAAATACATTAACAGCAAAACAAATTGCTGTAACAAGACATGAATTTATGAACCAATATCTAGATCAATTTTTTAAAGAATGGAATGGGCAGCTATGAAACTTCTAAATGTTGAAAACATATCTAAAAGTTATACAGAAAAGAGATTATTTGATCAGATTTCTTTCAGTATCACTAATAATGAGCGAATCGGTATTATCGGTATAAATGGTACAGGGAAATCTACACTACTCAAAGTGATTGCTGGGATTGAGGAGTTAGATTCAGGTCAAATCACTAATTCGAAGGATTATACGATCACTTATTTAGCACAGCAACCTGAATTTATTGAAAATAATACGGTCCTTGAGCAAGTTTTCCATGGAGAAACACCATTGATTAAGGTTCTCAAGGAATATGAAGAGATGATGTTTCTACTTGAGAACACAGCAACCACTGATAAGATACAAAGTGAATTATATGCTGTACAACAAAAAATGGATGTTATGAATGCATGGGAAGCTAATTCGAATGCAAAGGCTGTTTTAACTAAACTTGGAATTCATGATTTTTCTGCGCGTGTAGGAGAATTATCCGGTGGTCAAAAGAAGCGAATTGCACTTGCACAAAGTTTAATTCAAACCCCCGATTTACTTATTTTAGATGAACCAACAAACCATTTAGACTTTGAAACGATAACTTGGCTTGAAGATTATTTATCTAAGTATAATGGAGCCTTACTTCTAGTAACACATGACCGGTATTTTCTTGACCGTGTTTCGAACCGAATCCTTGAGATTGATAAGGGCCAAATATACAGTTACCAAGGTAATTATGCTGCTTTTTTAGAAGCTAAAGCTATGAGAATGGAACAAGAACTTGCTTCTGAACAAAAACTTCAAAATCTGTATCGCAAGGAACTAGCTTGGATGCGTCGCGGTGCAAAGGCAAGAACCACAAAGCAAAAAGCGAGAATACAACGCTTTGAAGAGATTGAAGACAAATCGCAGGTTTCCCAATCTGAGAAACTAGACCTTTCGCTAAGTGGAAGTAGACTGGGTAAAAAGGTATTCGAATTAAATCATATTTCAAAAAGTTTTGATGAAAAATGTTTAATTAATGATTTTACCTATATTGTTAAACCTAAGGATCGAATTGGAATTGTAGGGAAGAACGGAAGTGGTAAGTCCACTTTATTAAATATACTTGTAGAAGAAATTAATATTGATAGTGGTCATATTGAAATTGGACAAACTGTTAAGATAGGGTATTATACACAGGAAAATAAAGACATGGATTTAAGTAAGCGAATGATTGAGTATATTAAAGAAAGTGCAGAGGCGATTCATACGAATGATGGAAAGTTAGTGTCTGCTGCTCAAATGCTTGAGCGTTTCTTATTTCCAATGAATAGTCATGGAACACCTATTCATAAACTTTCTGGTGGGGAACGAAGACGGCTCTATTTATTAAAAATACTTATGACCGAACCTAACGTCCTATTAATGGATGAACCAACAAATGATTTAGATACAGAGACATTAACAGTCCTTGAAGATTATCTTGATGATTTTCCAGGGGTGGTTATAACCGTTTCCCATGACCGCTATTTTCTTGATAAAGTGGTCGATCAATTATTGGTATTCGGTGAAAATGGTACAATTAATGGCTATATTGGATTATATTCAGAATATCTTGAACAAGCAATGATCAAACAGGATGAACCTGTGAAGAAAGAAATTCCTCAAGTTCCAATTAAGGAAGAAAAGTCGAAGAAAAAAAAGTTATCTTATAATGAACAACGCGAATGGGATGAAATTGAGGATAAAATCGCTGCTCAAGAAGACGTATGTAATAAATTATTACAGGAAATTGATCTTGCGGGTAGTGATTATCAAAAAGCTCAGAGATTAACATTAGAACATGAGCAAGAGAATAAAGTCCTTGAGCAATTAATGGACCGATGGACAGAATTATCTGACATTGTTGAAAGTATGTAAGTTAAGTATGAAAAATAGGCACCTATGGCTAAAATAGATCTATTTTAACCATAGATGCTATTTATATTTAGTGTTATTTATACTGAACTATTCTTTTTGCGCCTAAATATCGGTCTTGCCAATACGACATACTCATATTGGTAACGGTTACACCACGACTAGACTCTGAGTGTATAAATTTGCCATCACCTATGTAAATACCAGCATGTGAAGGTCCTTTTGTATAAGTTTGAAAGAAAACTAAATCACCTACGCTTAATTTTTCAACAGATGTTCCTATATTCCAAATTTCATTAACTGTTCGAGGAATATTAACATTTTTTTGTGAGAATACATATTTTAAGAATCCACTACAGTCAAAACCACCAGGACTCGAACCACCCCAAACATACGGTGTGCCAACATGTTGTATAGCAACCGAGATAATAGTCGAATCTACAGAATAATTTTGTTCCTTTGGAACGGGTTTTTCCTGTGCTTGACTATTACTATTTGAAGTCGTTACAGACATAGTGGAGGTTGAATTTGATTCTCCTTGTCTCTTACTTGCACTAGCAATTGTGTTAATTCTAATGCCTTTCACATTTTTATTCTTGAGTAAATGATGAGTGGTTTCGTCTGTTGCTGTTGCAGTCAAATCTAGTTTGTGCTTTTCTTGATATGATAAAACACTTTTCTCTGTTAATTTCCCAAAAATCCCGTCAATTGGACCATGATAATAACCTAGTCTTTGAAGCCTTGTTTGTAATTGTTCAACCTCTGGTCCTTCGTCTCCGATAGAAAGTATTTCGGGTTTTGGTTTCGTTAAGACATCATTGAGTACTGAAAGTGTTTCTGAACCAGCTACCCCATCAATATTGAGTTTATGTGCTTGTTGAAATTTACGAACGGCTTCTTGTGTGTTTGGACCATAATACCCATCAATTTGTTCAAAATAAAAATTGATTTTCATGAGCTCTAATTGAAGAATTCTAACACTGTGCCCTGTATGACCATACCTTAGTGTACTTTCCGTATCGAAGAAATTATCATAATAGTTTTTAGGTGATAGTTCAGTCTGACTCGTTGCTCCAGTCATTTCTGGAGTTGCAAAAAAGAGACCTGCAGCGGCAACTGATGTAACTAGTAGAGTCTCTTTCGTACGTATGGGCATTCTCATATGATGTATCCTCCTTGGTGAAGAAATAAAATGTAAATCTTTAAATCATATTTCTTAAAAGAAATATTATTCCAATTATTAAAATGTGACAGTTTTATAATTAAAAAAGCACTTTCAAGCGCTAAGATGGAATCATGATTATACCTATGTTAAAATTTATGGATAACTCAAGCTAATTTAGATAGCCATGTTAATAGGAGGACCAAATGAAGATAGTTTCGATTGAACCAACTCCAAGTCCAAATACAATGAAAATTACTTTAAGTAATGAATTACCATTTGGGCAGAGTAATAATTATAAAAGAGATCAAATGGAAGAGGCTCCACCCGTCATTAAGGAAATACTGAAAATAGAAGGGGTAAAAGGGGTTTATCATGTGGCAGACTTTTTAGCAATCGAACGAAATGCTAAATACGATTGGGCAGACATTTTAGCTCAAGTAAGAAAATCCTTTGGGGAGGAAGTTTTCGAATCAGGAACTGAAAAGACTCTTAATGAACATTTCGGCGAAGTGAAAGTGCTTGTCCAAATGTTTAAAGGAATACCAATGCAAGTAAAACTTGTTGATGGAAATGAAGAGCAAAGGGTTGGATTACCAGAACAATTTGCAAAAGCTTCGCTTGAAGCACAGTCATTTTCTACAAATGTTGTAATGGAAAGAGCTTGGCAGGACCAAGGTGTACGCTATGGTTCTTTAAAGGAAATCAGTCAAGAGGTTGTAGAAGAATTATCAGCAGCATATCCAAAGGAAAGACTGGATCGATTAGTTGAAAGCACAAAAAATCAAGAGGCTAGTACAGTAAAAAGATTGACAAGATATAAAGTAACAGAAGAAATGTTGGATAACCCGGAATGGACAAAACGCTATGCTGCTCTCGAACAAATGGACCCAACAGAAGAAGAAATTAACATATTGTCCAAGGCTTTACATGATGAGAAGGCTTCTATTCGAAGACTTGCAACTGTCTACTTGGGTATGATTGAATCTAAGAAAGTACTACCACTATTATATGAGGCTTTAGTGGATAAGTCGGTAACAGTACGAAGAACTGCAGGAGATTGTTTATCTGATATTGGAGATGCAGATGCTATACAACCAATGGTTGCTGCATTAAATGATGCAAATAAGCTTGTTAGATGGAGAGCTGCAATGTTCTTGTATGAAGTAGGAGATGAAAGTGCACTCGATCCACTTAAGAGAGCTCAAGACGATCCGGAATTTGAAGTAAGTATGCAAATTAAACTTGCGATTGAACGTATCGAAGGTGGAGAAGAAGCAAAGGGCTCAGTGTGGAAGCAAATGACAGAAAGTAGAAAATCGTAACTATAACTAGGAGGTATAAAGATGTCAATGGCATATGAGGAATATATGAAACAAGTAGTAGTACCGATGAGACAAGAATTAGTCAATGCTGGATTTGTAGAGTTAACAACTGAAACTCAAGTTGAAGAATTTATGGAAACAGTAAGTGGTACCACTTTGGTTGTTGTAAACTCTGTTTGTGGATGTGCAGCTGGATTGGCTAGACCTGCGGCAACTCAAGCAGTTATCAATTCAGAGAAACAACCTAATCAACTGGTTACTGTATTTGCAGGGCAAGATAAAGAGGCTACGGCAAAAATGAGAGAATATTTCACCGGTTTGGAACCATCTTCACCATCCATGGCGCTATTAAATGGTAAAGAGGTTGTTCATTTTATTCCCCGACATGAGATAGAATCTTTTCCTATGGAACATATAATGGATAATTTATTGCAAGCATTTAAACAATATTGTTAAAACTTATCGAGGGTGTCTTATGGCATCCTTTTTCAATTGAGAGGAAGTAAATCGAATTATGATTGTAACGACAGCAGGCAGGACAAGCCCTGATATGATTAAATATGCAGAAGTTATTGCAAATGATCTTTGTGTTCCATTTAGGGGTAGAAAGAAGCAATCAGTTGAAGAAATACAAAAAATACTGAATGATGACATAATGGTTGTTGGTAAAAATAGGATAGAGATTCATATGAAAAGTAATAGTGAACCGCTTTTTTTTCACCCTAATTCAGCAATGTTTCGAATAAAGCGTATATCTAAAGGTGATCATGATCCTTTCCTTAAAATTACTGATCTTTCAAATGGGGATACGTTATTAGATTGTACATTAGGTCTAGGTTCAGACAGTATTGTTGCATCATATGCAGTGGGAAATACAGGGGGAGTGGTAGGTTTAGAAGCAAATCGTTATGTAGCTTATGTGGTTTCAAAGGGTTTAAAGGAATGGGATAGTGGAAATAAAGGCATGAATGATGCGATGAGTCGAATTAGGGTGTTTAACAAAGACCATTTAAATTTTATGCAAGAATGCGATGATAATAGCTTTGATGTGGTCTATTTTGATCCTATGTTTGAAGAAGGCATATTTGAATCTAATGGAATTAAAGGATTGAATAATCTTGCTATGAAATCAGGTATCACTGCTTCCGTCATAAAAGAAGCAAAAAGAGTAGCAAGAAAACGAATTGTCTTGAAGGACCACTGGAAAAGTCAAAGCTTTCAAGATCTTGGATTTGAGGTCGTGAAAAGAAAATCAGCGAAATTTCACTACGGAAGTATCAGTTTAACTAAATAGAAAGAGAAAAGTCCCAAACTGGTATATTTGGGACTTTTCTCTATGTTGACTGAGCAACGCGCTTGCGCTTTTCTTGGTGTCTAGCTCCAGCGCCTAGCCCCTCGGGGTCATAAGTCAAATCACTTCAGAAATCAAGATTTCCTGCGTGATTCGCCTTATGCCTGTCGGGGCTGAACAAGGCGCTTCCGCTTTTCTTGGTGTCTAGCTCCAGGCGCCATCGGCTCGGGGTCATAAGCCGATAAGCGGGTGCCTTGCGCTTTTCTATTAGTCAGCAAAGTTCAAGAAAATCATGTAACCTAATGTAATGAAGCTGATTGCAATATAAAGAGTATCCATTAAAAAACCACCTTTTCTATGTAAGTACGTTTAATACTATCATAACAAATTGTGAACACTTTATGAATAAATTATTCACGAATGAAACCTTTATATGATTATATACGTAATATAATGTGTTTAAAAATAATTTTTTACTATTTTAATAGTCAAAACTTTTAAATATGGTAGAATAATATTAAAACATTTCACGTGTAATTGAAAGGGAGAGTATGATGCATAAATGGTTTAGAAAAGCATTGGTTGTTTCATTTTCAGTCCTTACCCTTGGTATGATTGCTCCACCCCCTGCTCTTACCATGCAGGACTTAAAATCAGATGAAACGTCAAAACGAAATACATTTGACCAAAACCCCACTAGTAATTACTATTCTATAGATTCGATTGCTACACTTCAAAAAGAAATTGATAAAAGAGAACAATTCATCAATTATGCAATCATACAGGCTGAACAACAATCTTTTCAAAAATTCGGCTCTAAAATTACACCAATTATTGAAGAGGAATTTAATCAACAAATTTTCCCTAAAATCCAAGAAGCTATTTTAGCATTTGCTAAAGCTTATCCTGAAGAAACTTTACATAACTTGGAGATCACCGAAAATCCAAGTGGAGGAATAAGTGAGAAAATTTTTCATATTTATGATAAAACAACCAAAAAGGATCTTTTAAGGTTTCACGTGAGAAGAGATCAACCACCTAATGAGGGTCATTGGTTTAATTTTCATTACCATACTTATCATGACCAATTTCAATCCCATCATGAGTTGGGCGCAATCTTTTGGGATAGAAACACGCCTCCACAATGGCTAAGTTAAAATGTAGACAGGAGTGTGAGACATTTGACTAGAAGTTACTCTTTGGATGAAATGATTATCGAAGTGAAAAAAATGCTAGTAAGTCGCGGTGTTGAAATAATTGATATTGCGAAAATTGTGTTAAAGCTACAAGAAAAATACATTCCGACAATTTCCATTGAAGAATGTATTCATAATGTGGAACGAGTATTAGAGAAAAGAGAAATAATCCATGCGGTCTTAACCGGTCTTTCTTTGGATATTTTAGCCGAAAAAAAAATGTTACCACAGCCGTTACAACATTTAGTCGAAACGGATGAACCTTTATACGGAATTGATGAAATCATTCCATTATCAATTGTAAATGTGTATGGTTCAATTGGTTTAACAAATTTCGGGTATCTTGATAAGGAAAAATTTGGGATTATTAGGGAGTTAGATGAACATGATGGTCAACATGTTCACACGTTTTTAGATGATATTGTTTGTGCATTGGCGGCTGCGGCAGCTAGTCGAATTGCACACAGAGATAAAGATGTAAAAGAAGGTAGAGTAAAAGCATTTGTTTCTGAATTGTAACGGACAGGGCTTTTCAATCGGTTATAAATCCGGTTGATAAGCCTTTTTTCTTACTCATATTTAACCAACCAATCAAAAATTAATGTTATAAATTTATAAAGTAATATAAAACAGAGATAAGTAATAATCCCAATAAAAATAATTAGGTGACTTTTTTGTATATATGAATGAATAATCATTGTTAAGATAAAGGAAATAGTAATTAAATCAGCGTAAATAATACTCTGACAACTTGACACCTCCCTTGCCTCCAACAGAGTACGTTCAGTTTCTTCATCACAGTTTCTGAAATTCAACATTTTTCCTCACCCTAATTTTGTAGCATGGAATAATTTATGAATAAATGTAAAAATTGGTGAATTGTCTTATTAAACCTTTTAGTCTATGTGAAATGTTATAATATTTTCAACATTAAGTTTAATGTTTTCTAAGACTAGTAGATTTTATGAGATTAAACAACTGAGACTGAGGAAGGTATTTATGAATAAAAAGTTATTAGTTCTTCTTCTAATTCTTATCCTTCTTTTGCCAATGGATAAACAAAACCATGGAGATGCTTCCATTCATGGAATTCCTTTAAAAGAATTTATATCTCTTACTATTTTTACTTCAAAACAGATCATTCCTAATTACAACCTCTTGCAAGAGCTAATTTTTTTGCCTGATAATGAGTTTAATGAAACCGAAGTAATGAATATAATTGAGAGAATAAGCCGAATTGACCGTAAAATATTACAAGCACTTGTATGGGAGAATATTCAAATTAGTCTCTTCACAGGACAATTAACAGACCAACCTTCAGCATCCCATCTTAAGGGTATGAAACCTAGGGGCTATAGTGAACATGGTCCGGGTTGGGATGATGTTCCAGGTATTGGAGGAGGTCGGTCAGTTCTAGTGAAAATTGGTCATAGTCACAAAGGAAAAGGACATGGTTCTGAGAACTTAGAACTTCATGAGATTGCTCATACAGTGGATCAGAAGATATTAAATAGGATTAGATACGATGAAGAATTCCAACAAATATGGAGAAAAGAAGCATCGAAGATGTTTCCAAACAATAGCTACTTTATCATTTATTCAGAGGAATATTTTGCAGAATCATTTGTATACTACTTTTTATCGAATGATACGCGTGAGACACTTAAGAAAAACGCCCCCTTAACATACTCATACTTTAACCAGAAGTTCTCTGAAATAAGTAACTAAACTTTTTTCGACATTTATTAAGGAAATAGCTTGATTTTTGTATTTTTATCGTTGAAAATTATATAATGCGAATTTCGATGCATCGATTATTTTTCTTGAAATTAATCACTCAATGGGGGTACCAAATTATGCAGCAATATAAAGACTTGTTAAATGACATTCTACAAAATGGTGTGAAAAAAGAAGACCGAACAGGTACTGGGACACTTTCAGTATTTGGTAGACAGCTTCGTTTTGACTTACAGGAAGGATTTCCACTAGTTACAACAAAAAAACTCCATATCAAATCAATCTTACATGAATTACTTTGGTTTTTAAAAGGTGAGACAAACATCAAGTACCTTAAAGATCATGGTGTTTCAATTTGGGATGAGTGGGCAGACGAAAGCGGAGAACTTGGTCCAGTCTATGGATCTCAATGGAGAAAATGGGAAACAAAGAATGGTGAATTTGTTGATCAAATTGAAAATGTAATTAATCAAATCAAAACAAATCCTGACTCTAGAAGATTAATTGTCAATGCTTGGAACGTTGGGGAAGTCGATCAAATGAAGTTACCTCCATGTCATTATGCATTTCAATTCTATGTAGCTGATGGAAAATTATCATTGATGTGGCAACAACGTTCGGTCGATACTTTCCTAGGACTTCCGTTTAATATCGCAAGTTATGCTTATTTAACATATATGGTAGCACAACAGTGTGACCTTGAAGTAGGAGAGTTAGTTTTTACTGGTGGAGATGTGCATCTTTATCTTAATCACTTAGAACAGGCGAAACTTCAACTAACAAGGGAGCCGAGAGATTTACCGCAACTTATTATTAAGAGAAAACCAGAGTCAATTTTCGATTATAACTTTGAAGATTTTGAAATTATTAATTATAATCCTCATCCACATATTAAAGGGGCAGTTTCTGTATAAAACTTCATTATTAAGGAAATGGGGTAAATGTATGATTTCATTACTTGTAGCAATGGACAAAAATAAGCTTATTGGAAAAGATAATGACCTACCATGGAGGCTACCCGCGGATTTAGCTTACTTCAAAAATCTAACAATGGGTCACCCTATTGTAATGGGTAGAAAAACATATGAATCAATCGGGCGGCCTTTACCAGGACGAGAGAATATTATCATTACTCGTAACCTTTCTTACGCTGTAGAAGGTTGTGAGGTGATTAATTCTACCGAAGAAATCATAGAGCTTAGTAAAACTAAGAAGGAAATATTTGTTATTGGTGGTTCAGAGATCTTTAAAGAAATATTACCTTTCGTCGACAAATTGTATATTACAGAAATAGAAGAAGAGTTTGAGGGGGATACCTTTTTTCCGAATTTTAACTTAGAAAATTGGGACTTGAAAACTAGAGAAAAAGGGATCAAAGATGAGAAGAATCCCTATGAGTACTATTTCTGCTTGTATGAAAAAAAGAAGTAACTAATAAAAAAAGAGACTTCCCAAAAGCCATCATTGATAGGCACTAATGGGACAGTCTCTTTTTTTTAGATTAACGTTTTTTAAACGAGATATAGGACTGAGAAAAAATGAGTAATTGAAGCTGCAAGAACAAATAGATGCCAAATTGCGTGGTGAAATTTGAATCCTCTCCATACGTAGAAAATCGCACCAATTGTATATAGAATCCCACCAGTAACTAATAAAGCAATGCCTGTTGGGTGTACATTTTCAACTAAATTTCCCCAAGCAAATACGATTAACCAACCTAATACAATATATAGAAGTGTTGATACATGCAGAAACTTTTTTACAAAGAAGGCTTTGAAAATAGTTCCTCCTATTGCAAGTCCCCAAACTGTTCCAAATAGAGTCCATCCTAACCATCCATTGACAGCTATAAACATAAAAGGAGTATAGGTCCCTGCAATAAAGAAATAAATCGCAGAGTGATCAAAAATCTCGAATAAGTCTTTTACTTTCCCTGGTGGGAAAGCATGAACAAGAGTAGAGCACAAGTATAGGAGAACCATTGTTACTCCAAATAAAGTAAAGCTTACAACATGCCAAGCAGTACCATGAATTGATGAATGAACAATTAGAATAACAAGAGCTGCTATACTTAAAAGTACACCAATACCATGAATGATTGCATTTGCAATTTCCTCACCTTTAGTGAAAACATGTGTATTTGCCATTTAATCACATTCTTTCTCTTAAATAATCATTTAATACTTATCCATTTAGAATGAATAAGATGTAATTACTTATTTATTATATCATATGGCTTCAAGTTGAGCTTAACATTTAGTCTCACATGAATATTAAAAAATGAATATTTTGTGAAATTTATTTGCCGTAGTTTTCAATCTCTTGCATGAAATTTTCAAATGCTTCTGGATCACGGAAATCTTCTTGTGACCAATTGGACTTGACCCATTTGATTAATTCCATTGGCTCATTAAAAACTTCCCCACTCGTATCTGCTTTCCTAATCATATAGCGACCATTATCCTCGTCGATTGTCACTTCACAAGGGTAAGCACTATCATAGGCTAATAAACTATATTCCATTTTCTTCACCCTTTCAGCATTAGTTTTGATAATTGTATTCTGTTCCATATGATCAATTGTATACAAAAAGTTAGAGATTAAATGATATGTATTTACGGGTAAGAATTTAATATAAATGAGAAATGAAAAAAATTTGAAAATTTTATATATTCGACTTAAATTCATGTTATAATTTACAAATTAAATAAAACTGCATTGCAGTAATAGCTTAAAAACATTTTGAAAGGATTTGGGTGGAATTTTATGACTCAACAAGTAAAACAAACGTCTGTAAAAGTACAGGTTGAAGATATCATTAGAGCTAATCAAACTGTAAAAGACGTTGTAAGCCACACACCTTTACAGAGAAATGAATTATTATCTGAAAGATATGAGTGTAATTTATTATTAAAACGTGAAGATTTACAAGTCGTCCGTTCCTTTAAAATAAGAGGTGCCTACAATAGAATCAAAAACATCCCTACAGAAGAGCTAGTAAATGGAGTTGTTTGTGCAAGTGCCGGAAACCATGCTCAAGGTGTAGCTTATTCTTGCAGAACATTAAAGATTAAAGGGAAAATATTTATGCCATCAACTACACCAAGACAAAAAGTGTCTCAGGTTGAGTTATTTGGTCGGGAATATGTTGAAATAATTCTAGTAGGCGATACTTTTGATGATTCTTATATAGAAGCACTTAAGTGTAGTGAAGAAGAAAAGAGTTCGTTTATTCATCCTTTTGATGACCACGATGTTATTGCAGGACAAGGAACCGTTGCTGTTGAAATTCTTAATGATTGTGAAGAACCAATCGATTTTGTCTTTGCTAGTATCGGTGGAGGAGGTCTCATCTCTGGGGTTAGTACTTATATGAAGAGTATTTCTCCTTTAACTAAGATTATTGGGGTTGAACCTGCTGGTGCTCCGAGTATGAAGAGTTCACTTAAACAAGGCGAATTGATCAGCTTAGATCATATTGATAAATTCGTAGATGGTGCTGCAGTTAAAACTGTTGGAGAGAAAACGTATGAGATTTGTCGGAATGTTTTGGATGATATTCTGCTAGTTCCAGAAGGAAAAGTTTGTACGACAATTCTAGAGTTATATAACGAAAATGCTATTGTTGCAGAACCAGCAGGCGCGTTACCGATAGCTGCATTGGATTTTTATAAAGATGAAATACGAGGGAAAACGGTTGTTTGTATTGTGAGTGGTGGTAATAACGACATAGGTAGAATGCAAGAAATTAAGGAAAGATCGATGATATACGAAGGTCTCCAATATTATTTTATTGTAAATTTCCCTCAAAGAGCAGGTGCATTAAGGGAATTTCTGGACGAGGTTTTAGGACCAACAGATGATATCACTCGTTTTGAATATACAAAAAAGAATAACAAAGATAAAGGTCCTGCATTGGTTGGAATAGAGCTAAAAAAACGTGAAGACTATAGTCAACTTATTCAAAGATTAGTTAAAAAAGGATTTAAATATACTGAAGTGAACAAAGAAAGTATCTTATTTAATTTGCTAATTTAATTTATAAGGCGGAAGACTACGCACCCGCCTACATATAATTGATCTATTATCAAGACTTATCCTGGTCTAGGCTTTGGGTAAGTCTTTTTTTTACTCTTTACTACAAGTTCTTTTTTGGTAGAAAGTTTAAATTTTAATATTTTATAGTATAATGATAGTAAAAAGGCATACTTAGGTAGGGAAGTGGATTTATGAGTAAGGTGAAAATTGTAACTGATTCGACTTCGGATTTATCTCTAGACTTAGCAAAATCATTAAATATAGAGATTGTACCTTTATCTATAACGATTGATAATCAGACCTATTTAGATCGAGTAGACATATCACCGAAAGAATTTATTGAAAAGATGAAGAATAGTGAAGAGTTACCAAAAAGTTCTCAACCAGCTGTTGGTCAGTTCGTTGAAGTTTATGACAGACTAGGGCAGGATGGAAGTGAGATTATTTCAATACATATGACCAGTGGTATGAGTGGAACTGTAAGTTCTGCTGAAAGTGCAGCACAAATCACTGAAACAAAAGTTACGGTGATTGATTCCAAATTTATATCTAAAGCGTTAAGTTATCAAGTGCTTGAGGCTAATAGAATGGCTGAAGATGGTTTTTCAAGTAGAGAAATTATTAAAAAAATCGATGAGATACGAGATAATACTTATTTATTCGTAGTAGTTGATAAGTTGGACAACCTTGTTAAAGGTGGTCGTATTGGTAGAGGGAAAGCGATGATAGGATCACTATTAAATATTAAGCCTATTGCTTCATTAGCTGACGGGGTTTATACTCCGACTGCGAAGGTGCGAAGTCAATCACAAATTGTAAAGTATTTAACTAATCAATTCTCCGAAGATACAAAAGGAAAAGTGATTAAAGCCGTAAGTATTGTACATGCCGAGGCTTATGAACTTGCATCAAAAGTAAAAGAATCGATCTTCGATTTAACTGGGTTTAATGATATAACAATTGAGTATACTACACCGGTAATCAGCACCCATACTGGGGAAGGTGCAATTGGCTTTATGTATTTTGCAGAAGGTGATAACAGTCAAAAGTAACCCAAGGTACTTTTGTTATTAGCCACTATAGAAAGATTGCTTTTTTACTTTTTAATAACATGCTATGGCTGTCAACAATGTGACAGCCATAAGCACTACTTTTCGCTTTTGGAATCCCCAATTTCAAGCTTTTTTCCACCGATTGAAATATAAGAGTATACATCTAATTCAGGTTTCGCCTTTGACATCCCTTGTATATAAGGTTTTATAAGGTCTTTAAAATCCTCACTAACACCTTCTTCTTCACATAGGCCATAAACATACATTTTTTTCTCATCAATCAGGAACGTAACATAGCCAATTGCTTTCTCATTTTGGTTAATTACATTTATAATTTGATATTCTTGTGTCATTAATTCTGGTGATAAAAAGATTTGCACCTTGATTTTCCTCCTTAAAACGACTAAGTAAGTTGTAATTTATTAAAGAGAGAATCCTTAGTATTCTCACTTGGTTTTTTCTTTTTAACGTGAATTAAAGCCATACAAAGCAATCCAACAACTAAGGTCAATGATGCTGTGATTAAGAACATCCCTGTTCGAGACCAGGCCATTAGCCAACCGAAAATAGGAGGTCCAACTGCCACTCCTAGAAATCGTACAGACCCATAAAGAGAAGTCACAAACCCTCTTTTTGATGCATCTACAGACCCTGTAATTAGACTATTTATGCATGGTAATACTAAACCTGTACCGACGCTACTTATGACTAAGATGGCAATGAATGGGACAAGTGACTCAAAAAAGATTAAGGTTGAAAAAGATATTGTCATAAAGCCTAAACCAAATATAATTAACTTTTTCATTAAAGGCATATTCTTCCCAATCTTACTCCCGGTAAAATAGGAGGTTGTTGTCATAAATAGTAAAGGAATTGCAAGAATTGCTCCTTTTATTAAACCGTCAATTTTATGTACGGTTTCGAGAATGTCTGAAAGATAGAATAAAATCCCAAATAAAGTAAATAAACAGGTTGCTCCTGCTAAGTAAGCGGTAAACAGCCATCTTCCTTCGTTTTTAAAGACTGTTATGAGTCCCTTGAAGTATTTTCCGAAAGGAGGCGGTTCTTTTTTTTGGTTCTTTTCTTTTACAAAAAACATTGTAAGTAGGATAGAACCTAAGCAAAAAATAGGAAATGCATAAAATGCAGCATACCAAAATAGCAAGGCCAATAATGAACCGATTATAGGTGATATGACTTTTCCAAACCCATTAGATGCTTCAACGAGTCCTAGAACTTTACTTTGTTGTCCGCCCTTATATAAATCTCCTGTCAAAGCCATAGCGATGGGGGCGGTACCAGCAGCACCAATACCTTGCATGACCCTTCCTACCATGATCCACATAAATGGATTTGAAAACCAAGATGCGGCCATTCCAGCTAATAAGCCACCTACACCATAGAGTGTGAGGGCTGGTACTATTATTGCTTTTCTAGAAAATCTGTCTGAAAGATACCCCAAAATCGGAATTGAAATGGCGGCTGCGACTGAAAATACAGTAATCACTAAACTTACTTGAAATTGACTAATTCCAAGTTCTTTTTGCATTTGCGGTAAAATTGGGATTAACATTGAATTACCTAGTACAAGGATCAGGGGAATTGAGCCAATCGCTACTATTGTCATTCCTGTATTTTTTTGACTGGACAAGTAACTTGCAACTCCTTATACACAAATTTAATACATTTGTATCTTTCCGTTATTGTCTTCCGTCTATACCTCGTTAAAAATCATCTTCTGTTGTAAATTTTGTAAGTTAAAGTTAACAATTGTTTTATTTTTTATTAAAAAAGCCTATTCTATACACCCTTTCCTAGTAGATGAATAACATATGAACTGTAAAGCAAAGGAGGCGCTTATCACGATGGAGTTTTTGGACTTACCAAATAGAACCTTGAAAAATCGATTGTATGGAATAACTTCAATCGCAGATTTTGGAACTCCGATAGGGGAATTAAGAAACATATTAAATGACTTTCACCAATTTATTGATATTGCAAAGATCGGTATAGGTTGCGCATATGTTACACCAAATATTGAAGAAAAAATCAAATTATATAAGGAATATAATATCAAACCTTACTTTGGAGGAACATTATTCGAAAAATGTTACTACCAACAAAGATTGGATGAATATGTAAGTAAATTGAAGATACTGGGAATTGAATGGATTGAAGTCTCCAATGGAACTTTAGACATTTCCCTTAAAGAAAGACTTACATTAATAAATAAACTAAAAAAAGAATTTTATGTTCTTGGTGAAGTAGGATCAAAGGATGCAGAAAAAGATCTTCCTATATCAGAATGGAAGGATGAAATTAATCTTTTATTAGATGCTGGATGTAAATATGTGATTACTGAAGGTAGAGACTCTGGAACAGCTGGTATTTATGATAGGAATGGTAAGGTTAAGGATAAATTAATAGAAGAAATGACCAAAAATGTTGATATAAATAGAGTGATCTTTGAAGCTCCAACACCAAAAAATCAAATGTTCTTTATTAACTCATTTGGTGCTAATGTGAATTTAGGCAATGTAAAACTTCAAGATGCTCTTGTTTTAGAAGCACAAAGAAGAGGATTACGTAGTGAAACATTTTATTTGGAGGATATTCAATGCAAATCGCCGTTATAAGGCACTTGCCTACAGAATGGAATCAAAAAGGGGTACTTCAAGGAAGTCGAAATATCCCTATTTTGCCATTAACAAGCGAAAACCAATATGAAATCGATCAAAATAGGAAGAAGTTAAGCCAGGTTGAACCTGCAGACATTGTTTTAACTAGTTCTTTGATTCGTACCCAGGAAACTGCTGAAAATTATGGGTATACTTCATTTAAAATTGAACCTCTATTGGATGAATTGAATTTTGGTGAATATGAAGGGGTGCCAAAATCTACTCTCTTAAATGACTATCCCGTATTATGGACTGAGGAACCTAAAAAGTTGACCTTGGGAGAATCTTTAATCGATTTTGAAAAGAGAGTTCTTCGTTTTATAGAGGTATATAACGACTATTCGAATGTCATAGTCTTTGGCCACGGCTCATGGATAAGAGCTCTTATTTCGATTAAAACGGTCGGGAGTATTAATTCGATGAATAAAGTAAAGGTCAAAAATAATGATCTTATTCTACTTGATTTTCCACCGCTAAGATGAATTTTAACCTTCAAAGGAAGGAGTGCTTTTTGTTTGAGTGAATTAATTACATTTAATACATGGCAAGAGGAAGAAGTCTCTAATTTAAACCAATCAGTTAAAGACTATTTTCAACTGTTGAAATGGACATATACAACATATGGTGATGAGGATGTTGTATATGCTTGTAGTTTTGGAGCAGAAGGAATGGTGTTAATTGATTTAATATATAAAGTAAAAAAAGATGCTAGAATAGTGTTCCTTGATACAGGGTTACATTTTAAAGAAACCTATAAATTAATCGATCAAGTTAAGAGCAGATATCCAAAACTGAAAATTGAGTTAAAAAAACCGAATTTAACCCTACTAGAACAAAAGAATCAATATGGTGATGAACTTTGGAAAAGTAGACCAGATCTTTGTTGCCAAATAAGAAAAGTAGAACCATTAAAAGAAGTATTATCTGATAATTTGGCATGGGTATCGGGGTTAAGAAAAGATCAATCACCAGCTCGAAAACATTTGCAATTTATCAATAAAGACGAAAAATTTAAACTGGTAAAGATTTGTCCCCTTATTGAATGGACTTGGGACGACGTATGGACATATATTCACTTGAACAACTTACCTTATAATGAATTACATGACAAGAATTACCCGAGTATTGGCTGTGAACCTTGTACACAACCTGTTTTTGATGATAATCTACGCGGGGGAAGATGGTCAAATCATGAAAAAACAGAATGTGGTTTGCATCTTGATAAGTAAAAACTTGAAATTATGAGGAGGTAATGAATGTGACAATAAGTAAACCGCATGGCGGAAGTCTGGTTAACAGAATAAATGAGAGATATAAATTAAAACCAGGGTTACAGCAAATAGAATTAGATGAGATGGCCTTAAGTGATCTTGAATTAATCGCTATTGGAGCATATAGTCCATTAACTGGTTTCTTAGGAAAAAAGGATTATGAAGCAGTTCTAGGGAAAATGAAATTATCAACAGGGGAAGCTTGGTCCATTCCAATTACATTACCTGTCAATGAAATGGTTGCAAAAAATATAGAACTTGGAGATGAAGTACATCTTGTTAAAAATGATGTAATTTATGGGGCATTGACAGTAACAGAAAAATATACTCCAAACAAAGAAATCGAAGCTTTTAAAGTATATCAAACAACTGATAAAGCACACCCGGGTGTCCAAAAATTATATGAGCGAGAGAATGTTTATTTGGCAGGTCCCATTACATTAGTAAAAAGACCAATTAAATCTAAATTCGAGAAATACTATTTAGATCCTAAGCAGACAAGAAGTGTTTTCAACCGATTGGGTTGGAAAACAATCGTTGGTTTCCAAACGAGAAATCCAGTTCATAGAGCACATGAATATATTCAAAAAACTGCTTTAGAAACCGTTGATGGACTATTCTTAAATCCTCTTGTTGGTGAAACGAAACAAGATGATATTCCTAGTGATATAAGAATGGAGAGTTATTTAGTACTTTTAAAAAAGTATTATCCAAGAGACAGAGTATTTCTGTCAGTTTTTCCGGCGGCAATGAGATATGCAGGCCCACGAGAAGCTATTTTCCATGCGATTGTTAGAAAAAACTATGGCTGTACACATTTTATTGTTGGAAGAGATCATGCTGGTGTTGGGAATTACTATGGAACATATGATGCGCAAAAAATCTTTAGTTCATTTTCGGAAAATGAGCTAGGTATCACACCATTATTCTTTGAACATAGTTTTTATTGCTCGAAATGTGAAAATATGGCTTCAGCTAAAACATGTCCACATGATAAAGAAGATCATGTTATATTATCAGGAACAAAAGTCAGAGAAATGTTAAAGAAAGGTCTGGTCCCTCCAAAGGAATTTAGTCGAGCAGAAGTGGTTGAAGTCCTCATAAAAGGGATGCAAAAAACCTATACAAAGATTTAAAGGGTGAAAATCATGAATATAAAAGAAAATATTATTTGGCACAAATCAACAGTCACGAAAGTTGATCGACACCGTTTGAACAATCATAGGAGCTGTGTCCTTTGGTTCACAGGATTATCAGGCTCAGGAAAATCAACCTTAGCAAATGCAATTGATAAAAAATTATATGATTTAAGTGTCAGAAGCTATGTGCTCGACGGAGACAATATTAGACAGGGTCTTAACAAAGGACTTGGTTTTAATAATGATGATCGTAAAGAAAATATACGCAGAATTGGTGAAGTATCTAAGTTATTCGTTGATGGCGGAATGATCGTATCGACGGCATTTATTTCCCCATTTCAAGAAGATAGGGAAACAGTTAGAACAATGTTTAACAATGATGAGTTTATTGAAATCTATGTTAAATGTCCTCTAAATATATGTGAAACTAGAGATCCTAAAGGACTATACAAGAAGGCTAGAAATGGTGAGATTCAACATTTCACTGGAATTGGTTCTCCTTATGAAGAACCTGATTCCCCAGAATTAGTCATCGAAACTGATAAACATAGTCTTAAAGATTCAGTGAATCTAATCATTAATTACCTTATTGATTGTGGTTTATTATGTATCTAATCAGGTAATGTCTTTTATTTTTTCCTCCAGCCAAAACTGTGACTTGCAAATGAAGGAACAGTAAAATGATAAATAAAATCAATAATATTGGTTGAAATTGACTGACAAATGATTGCATACATCACAATTCTTATGTCTACAACAGTAGCTGTAAATAAAAAGATCAAAAAGTTCATCCACAACATTACTCTCCCGGGTGGCCACTGGTATTTATTCGCAATCATTAGAGCGGGTATTACCATGCCACCACTTGATGCTCCATTTCTAATAAGCAAGCCAACACCTATACCGAAAAGAATACTGCCAACTAAAATATCAATGAAGAATATCCTATCATAAGAGAGTATCCCGGAAGTAATCATACTAACAGTTACCGAGGTGATTGTTACTGATAACATCGTTCTTAGTGTCCATGTATATCCAAAATATTGTAATGCCAATATTAAAAAGGCGAAGTTTACAATCCAAAGGGAAAACCCTAATGGTATATGAAACCAATGATTTAGGATAATGGCTAATCCAGCGGCACCACCAGAAGGAATGTTATGTGGAAAGAGAAAAATAGACATAGCAATTCCTTGAAGTATTGCCCCCACAAATATCAATACGAGATTCAGCATAGGTTTGGTCATCATTTTTGTTTGACCTCTTGTTCTATGCTGCACCAGTCACTTTTTGAATTCAATTTATATCCCTCCAATGCATTCCTTGTCCATTATATGAATACAAGATAGGAGATATGTTATCGTTTGGAATCAATGTTGCTAGCATCTTTAGCTTTTAATTACTGCTTAGTTCTGATAAAATCCATAGTAAATGTAAATAGTAGGAGTTGTATCATTATAATGAAAAAATATATTATGTATACTCTTTTTTTGTGCTTGATCTTTCTTTCAGCATGTAATTCAAAGTCACAAGAATATCAAATGAATTTCACGTTCACAGATCAATCTGGAAATGAATTTAGCTCAGATGATTTAGAAGGCAAGGTATGGTTGGCTAATTTCATTTTCACTAATTGTGACACTGTTTGCCCGCCGATGACAGCCCATATGGCAAAACTACAACAAATGTTGGCAGACGAAGGGGTAGAGGCCGAGATTGTTTCGTTTTCAGTCGATCCCAAAACAGATACACCTGAAGTATTGACTGAATTTGCAAGCAAATTTGATGCGGATTTCAGTAATTGGCACTTTTTAACTGGTTATACTCAGGAGGAAATTGAATCTTTTGCAAAAGAAGAATTTGCAACACTAGTTTCTAAGCCAGAAAATCAAGTACAAGTTATGCATGGAACATCATTTTATATCATAGATCAAAATGGAGAAGTGGTCGACAGCTATAGTGGAGTCGAGGATACTCCTTATGATGAAATAGTTAAAAAAATAAAAACTTTATAATTAAAATGAAAAACCAATAATCATTAATTGTTTAAATTAAAGAGATTACTGGTTTTTCTTAGGTTCAGTCATCATTACTCCCAATTACACCATCAACAACAATCATTTCTAATTCATTCCAAAAAAAGTCTTTTCCGAAATAGGTTTCACATTCCAACATTTCATTTAAATCATTGTTCTCCTCTGAAACTTTGTGGTTTGAATGCTCCGGTTTTTTTTGCATGTATTGACTTCCTTTCTTATGAATATAAGATTTCTTTAAGTATAGATTCTAAAGATTGTTTTTCTAGGGTGTCTTGAAATTGTTTTAAATTGTTTGAAAATGTCCGCAAGCCTTGATGTTCTCGAAAGAATTCATAAATTCCTTCCTCAATACTATCCATCTCTTTCCAATGATCAAATTTAAAAACAAGTTGATAAGAACTCAATTCATTAAGGTTAATTTTTTCTTGACCTGGTAAAGTATGGTAAATTAAGGCTGGGATCCCTTTAGTCAAACATTCACTTATAGTAATACCACCAGGTTTGGTAATAACCACATCTGTATTTTCATAAATTTTATTCATTTCTTTTCTATTTGTAATATAACCATAAGCTTTGATTTTTTTATTACCAAGTTTCCTTATCGTTTCAAAAAGCTTTTTATTTTTTCCACATAAAACTGTAAATGTCATATTCTTACTATTTACCAATTTAGGTAATAACTCATCAATCACTCCTACCCCTAGACTTCCTCCCATCACTGTACAATTTCTTAAGGACCTTTTTTCTTTTATCTTTTTATGAAAGGCTGGATGTGTTGGAATGCCTGTAACAAAGATTCTAGTTTTATCAATTCCTTTTTCAAGAAGATGCGTCCTTAAAGAAGAGTGAGAAACAAAATGATAGTCAATATGGCTAGTGCCCCAGAAACTGTGAATGAAATAATCTGTATATACATTGATTACCGGTGTGTCAATCAGTTTATCGTGTTTTAGTTTATTTAACATATAAGAAGGTAAAGCGTGTGAACAAACAATTAAATCTGGTTTAATTTCTCGAATTAACCTTTTTACAAAGGGTAAGAATAGAAATTCATATAAGTGATAATGCTTGTCCTTTTCTAAGTTATCACAAACTAATTTATGGTAAATCCAGTGATATGTTTTCGGAAATGAATGGATCCATTTAATATAAATTTTTGATATCATTCTTTCTACTCTTCCATAGCTATAATTTAGAATATCGACTTTTTCACATTTTATTGATTGATCCATTTTTGAAATAATTTCTGTAAGGGCATCAGCTACTTGATGATGGCCTGAAGGGATTTGTAAAAAAGGCATAAATAGTACCTTTTTCATTAAGATTCTCCTTTTTGAAGTAATAATTATATTTTCAGTTGCAATTGATTAATTTATACTCCCTATAATTCCCTTAAATAATCTAATCGAAAAAATAGATACTTTTAATATCTAGGCTTTCAAAAGTGATTAAGTAAAGGGGTAACAACAAAATGATGGTAAAGATGAGATTATATTTCATTTCTATCTGGACAATTCTTGACCCTATCTATTATTTCTTTACAAGGCTACATTATCTTAATGGGGAAGGAATGGAGCAACCCATTTTTCGTATAAGGTTAACCCGGTATAAAGGACTACCGTTGAAACTTTCTGATGGAACAGTTGTCAATAGAAATGATTTAATGATTAAAATACATTTACATAATGTAAAGTTACTTAAAGAGCTTCATAACATTGAGAGTGAAACGAAAAAAGCCAGACTCATCTATAAAAAAGTACTTGAAGGATTGCCAGATCTAGCCAGTCATCTTAAAAGCCACCCTCGTTATAATGAAATGAAAGGAATCATAGGAATATCGATGCTTAACAAAGGGTGTGAGAGATTAGGTTTTGAAACCTTTTTTATAAATAATAAATGGTATTGTCTTTTAAAACGAATTGTATTTATACCGATGTATCTATTAACAGTAAATCGAATTACAACCAATTCACTATATCGTCCACCAAAATATTTAGTCATGTCAAAAGATGTATTGATAGCTAAGTACAACAAACAGTAGCAAAGCAATATCCATCGATTACCACTGTCATTTCTCCTCTAATTATTTATAATGAGAAAGAGGAGGGATGTACTATGTACACTTCAGTAATTCTAATCGTTCTTTTTATCTTTTCATATATGATTTATATTGCTAATAAAAATACAAAAAATGTTAAAATAAATAGAGTAAGTATAAATACAGAACATCATACGGAATTTATTAAGCCTAGATTATTAACGATTCTTCATCTTTCAGACTTACATCTTGAGAATATATCAATCACTCCGAATGAATTATATCAACTTTTAAGAGATGAAAAAATTGACTTAATTGCATTAACAGGTGACTTTCTTGACCGCAAAAGAAGCATTCCTAAACTAATTCCTTATTTAAATATTTTAAAAAAGTTAGCACCTACACATGGGACATATGCTGTATTTGGTAATCATGATTATGTGCTGAAAGGTAAAAATTTTGAATCGTTAAGAAAAACTTTAGAGGAACATTCATGTAAGACAATGCAAAATGAACATATTAGATTACCAATTGGTGATTCAATTTTAAATATTATTGGAATTGACGATGCAAGCACGAAGAGAAGTAATCTGGAGGCTTCATATAACAATTTAAAACAAGGCTACAATCTTGTTTTAACTCATGATCCAAATATAGTGCTAAATATGAAGAAATATCCTTTTGATTATTTATTATCAGGGCATTTTCATGGTGGTCAAATTCATTGGCCTAAGCCTTACCATCTGGCGAAAATGGGGAAATTAGCAAGGTTAAATATCATTAAAGGTTTACATTATCAAGATGGAAAACCCTATTATATTAGTGAGGGATTAGGACAGACTGGTGTGAATATCAGAGTTGGTAGTAATCCTGAAATTACAATTCACCAAGTTAATTTGACTGCTGCAAATCATATTGAATATACTAAAATGATTAAGAAAACTGGCACCTAATGGTGTCTTTTTTTGATTAATGAAATGAATACTCAAAAAAACTTGTGCTATAATACTATAAAATTAGCTATAGATTGGTTATAGATTGTCAGAATGGTAGGTGACATTATTAAAATGGTACGAATATTCATCATATTCACTGTATTGCTTTTAACCGCTTGTTCTACACAAACTTCAAATAATAATTTCTCAAGGAATGTTTATCATAACGTACTTTTGTTAAAAAAGGATAATGTACCTTCATCTTTTTTTCCAAAGGAAATGGAAATACTCTCTATTGGTGATTCATTAACAGAGGGGGTAGGTGATATAACTAATAATGGGGGTTATACATCATTTTTAAAGCGACATATACAAGGAAGAAATGATATAAGTTCTGTGGAAATTTTTAATTTTGGAGTTGAAGGGCACACTTCTAATGATCTGCTTCAACGAATAAAGAATGACATTCCTACTGAGGTTATTGTTAATTCGGATACTATTATCATTACAATTGGTGGAAATGATATCATGCAAGTGGTCCAGAATAATTTCATGAATTTAACGTATGAACCATTTAATGTTGAACGGAATAATTATGAGCAGCGCTTAAAGCAAATTATCGAAAAAATCAAAAGCATAAATGAAGATTCTCAAATTTATGTCGTTGGGCTTTATAATCCATTTATTCATATCGGTGATATTTTTGGTGATATTGAAAGAGTAATCACAGAATGGAATAAGGTTACACAAGAAGTATTACTGCAATATGATGATACAACTTTTGTTGAGATTGAAGATATTTTTAAGAACAGCAACGAAATCTTATTATATAGTGACGATTTTCATCCGAATACACGTGGCTATGAGTTAATTAGTCAACGAATCCATGAGTATTTGGATCAAGCGAACTAATTGGTTTCGTAAGTAAGGGGTATGATTATGAAAATCAGCTGGAAAAAATTATTTTTAGGAACTATGATTATAAATTCAATGATTATCGGTACATTTATTTTATTTCTCTTCATACCTGAGAAGAAAACTGAGGATTATAATAATTATAGTGAAATTAGTAGTATCAACGATATAGATTTAACAGTTGTCACGAATAAGAAAGACTTAACAAAATTAATCAATCATTATTTAGAAGCTGAGTTTAAAGATCAAATCTTGAACTATAAAGTATTACTTACTGAAAAAGTCATGCTAATAGGATCAATACCTGCATTTGGAAAGGAGATTGATCTTGTTATGACATTTGAACCTATTCCTCAAAAAAATGGTGATTTACTATTAGAACAGGAGTCAATCTCTGTTGGAAATGTTCAATTACCAGTATCATTTGTACTTAGATATATTAGTGACAATTATGCCCTTCCAGGCTGGATAACGATTGATGCTGCGGAGCAATCTGTCTACGCATCAATCACTGATTTACAACTGAAGAGTGATGTAAATGTAAGGGTTGAAACATTCAACTTGAAAAATGATGATATTAGTTTTAGTTTGATTGTCCCAGTTGAATGAGGTAGAATACGATAACTATTTTTAAAAAACAAATAACCAGTACATCGCTTTAAATGGGGTACTGGTTTTTAATGATTACATATTAGTCTTACCCTCTATTTCCACCACTACTACTATTCATTCCTCCGCCATTCCCAGTCGATTCATTCGGTTTCGGTGTATCATTGTTTTCAGCTTGGCAAGCTCCTAATAATAAAATAGATGAAAATATAATAATTAATCTTTTTAACTTTAGCAAATTCATTCACTCCTCTTTTATTATTGAATGATGGAATATGTTCTTATTGGTGGTTTTGGGCCCTTTTTATAAATGAGATCTCATCTTCTACTAACCCACATACCCCACATTGAACCTTATAACTAGGACCACGATATGGCATATGTAATGGACCAATATCTTCTCCGAATTCTTCTAAAATATCTCCTGTTACTTTATCAACTTTTACTGCTTTTGCAACTTGTTGAATAATATTGAATCTTGTTCGATTGGTTTTGCAGTTTGGACATAAATACGCGTTGGACAATGGATTCACCTCCCTTATTTACTATTCCCTAAATCCTATTAATTTATGATGTAACTTGAAAGTAGTAGTTGTTTGTCATAATGCCTTTTTTCTTTCATATTCATAATGTTACATGTTACATAAACTGTGAATTGATATGGACATAATATTTAGCGATTACGACATAATAGACTTAAACTATACTGAATGGAGTCAGAGCATGAAGATTAATCATCGTGTTGGTTTATTTTTACCTTTGCATCGCTTATTGGTAGTATTATTTTTTATAGGTGCTCTGTTTTATATCTTGCAACTTATTCCTGTAAATAAGCAAAGAGAAACGACTTTTAATAAATCTAATGAGACTCCACTAGTTATTGCACACAGGGGTGGGGCAGGAATTGCACCTGAGAATACTTTATACGCCTTTAAAATGGCAGAACGATTGGGCGTTGATGCAATCGAATTAGACGTAAGAATGTCCAAGGATAAAGAGTTAATTGTGATTCATGATGAAACGGTTGACCGAACAACAGATGGAACTGGTCTTGTATCTAATTTGACATTAGATCAACTAAAAGAATTCGACGCGGGTTATCGTCTAAAAATGGAAAAGAGAGGTTATCCTTTTCGAAATCGTGGAATTCAAATACCAACACTTGAAGAAGTGTTTCAGGAAATAAAACATACCTCGTTTGTTATTGAAATAAAAGATACTAATCCAAAAGTCGAGAAAAAGGTTGCCAAATTAATAAAAAAGTATAAATTAAAAAAGAAAGTAATTGTCGGTTCCTTTAATGATGAAAGTATTAAACGTTTCGCCAACAGCACAGAGGGAAAAGTACCTATTGGAACTGGAGCTGAAACTCTTAAATTTTATGTGTTTCTTCATAAACTCCATTTAGATAGAATCTATCCATTAAAGCGGAACGCAGTCCAGATTCCAGTAAAGGCTGGGCATATTGATCTAGCAACTGAAAGATTAGTTAATACAATGCGTGAACGAAATATCGCGATTCACTACTGGACCATTAATGATGAAAAAACAATGAAAGAACTGATTAAATTAAATGTGGATGGAATAATCACGGATTTCCCCAATAAAATGTTACAGCTTATTAATAAAGATGTAGAAGAACTATAAACGAAGCAAAATGATTGGATTGTAAACGTATGAGAATTATAATAGATATACAAGGTATTAAAAAGGAGTGAGTGAAATTGACAAACCTACAACTGGCTACCTTTGCTGGAGGGTGTTTTTGGTGCATGGTAAAACCTTTTGATGAAATGCCTGGTATTCATAAGGTTGTTTCAGGTTATACTGGTGGCTGGAAAGAACACCCAAGCTATGAAGAGGTATGTTCCGAAACAACTGGGCATTTTGAAGCTGTACAAATTACATATAATCCAGATTTATTCCCATACACTGAGCTTCTTAGCCTGTATTGGCAACAAATTGACCCTACTGATGCAGGTGGCCAGTTTTATGATAGAGGTGGGTCTTATAAGACAGCTATTTTCTATCATAATGATGACCAAAAACAACTCGCAGAAGAATCGAAGAAGGAATTAAGTGAGAGCGGCAGATTTTCTAGTCCAATTGCAACCCAAATTTTAGCTGCATCACCCTTTTATGAAGCAGAGGAATATCATCAACACTATTATAAAAAAAATCCTGCCCATTATAATCGGTATAGTATTGGATCAGGGAGAGCAGGTTTCATTGAAAAACATTGGAGGGACGTCAATAGATGAAGACAAACAAAGAAGATTTAACACCGATGCAATATAAAGTTACGCAAGAAAATGGGACAGAACCTCCTTTTCAAAATGAGTTTTGGAATCATGAAGCAGAAGGTATTTATGTTGATATTGTTTCTGGGAAACCGCTGTTTAGTTCTAAAGATAAATATGATGCAGGTTGTGGTTGGCCAAGTTTTACTAAACCTATTGAAGAAGAAGAGGTTGTTGAAAAAAAAGATGTTAGTCATGGTATGATCCGAACAGAGGTACGAAGTAAAGAAGCCGATTCACATCTTGGTCATGTATTTGATGATGGGCCAGGTCCTTCAGGGTTAAGATATTGTATTAATTCTGCTGCACTGCGTTTTATATCAAAGGAAAAACTTGAAGAAGAAGGATATGGGCAATTTCTTCACTTATTTAAATAAAAACATAGGCTAATGGGTCCAGAATTTTGGGCTTATTAGTTTTTTTAATCTTCATCAAACGGCAGGAGAGATACAATGTAACCGATTACTTTTTTGAGTTACCTGGTTGACTCTTCCAATCATGAATGATATGATTAATACGACCGTTTACTACGTTTAGCTTAAAGATAGATAGAATGAAAACGTTTCTTTTGTGTAGCTTATTACATAACAAGTACGTGAATGTATGTATCAAATTATGCGAGTGGTGGAACTGGTTAATTTTTTGAATGCACAAATGAATTGTGTGTTAATTTTAGGAGGCAAAATTCATGCAAAATGGTAAAGTGAAATGGTTTAACAGTGAAAAAGGTTTCGGATTTATCGAAGTAGAAGGCGGAGATGATGTATTCGTACATTTCTCAGCAATCCAAGGAGAAGGTTTTAAATCTCTAGATGAAGGTCAAGAAGTTTCTTTTGAAATCGTTGATGGGAACCGTGGACCACAAGCAGCTAACGTTACAAAATTATAATTAATAGCAAAACCATATAAAAAAAGCAGTCCAATTTTTTGGACTGCTTTTTCATATTTTTATAGATTTCCTTCATATATCTAAAGTAATTCTTATGAAAACCAAGGTTTAACTTTTCAAAACACGAACATTATAATAACTTATATTATAAATGTTCGTAAAAAGTATTGACTAGCATATTTCAATTTGTTATATTAACCAAGGGTTAAAAATGAAGTACTAGTTTATTAGATTTGTATGGGGGAATAATTATGAAACAATCTTATGATGTTATTGTTGTTGGTGCTGGTCCAGCAGGAATCTTCACTTGTTACGAACTTACACTAAAAATGCCATATGCAAATATTTTATTAATAGATAAAGGTCATGACATTTATAAGAGACATTGTCCTATTCTTCAAAAGAAGATTGAAAAATGTCCACCTGCAGCAGGAAGGAAAGAATTCGCAGGGTGTCTTCCAGCTTGTTCAATTACGAATGGTTTTGGTGGTGCTGGAGCATATTCTGATGGAAAGTTTAATATAACGAGTGAATTTGGTGGGTGGATGACGGATTATTTATCTAATTCCGATGTTGTTGAATTAATAAGATATGTAGACAGCATTAATTTAGAGCATGGAGCGACAGAATCAATTACTGACCCTTTAACAGAACAGGTTCGTGATATTGAGAGACGTGGATATGCTGCAGGTTTGAAATTACTTAGAGCACAAGTAAGGCATTTAGGCACAGAACAAAACCTAGAAATCTTAAAGAGCATCTATGAATATTTAGCTCAAAAAATAGATATGAAGTATAAAGCAGAAGTAGAGGATATCATTACTGAAAAAGTGAATGGTCAGCATAAAATCATTGGAATTGAGTTAAAATCTGGGGAAAAGTTAACTGCAGAAAAAGTAGTTGTTTCCCCAGGAAGAGATGGTTCCACCTGGTTGTCTAAAATACTTAAGAAGAGACGTCTAGGTATGATCAATAATCAAGTAGATATCGGTGTTAGGGTTGAGACTTCAAATATCGTTATGGAGGAAATTAACGAACATTTATATGAGGGGAAATTTATATATAACACATCTGTTGGTACTCAGGTTCGCACATTTTGCAGCAATCCTGCTGGTCATGTAGTTGTCGAAAATCACTCTGGGATTATGCTTGCTAATGGTCATGCATATAAAGATCCTAAATTAGGTAGTAACAATACAAATTTCGCTCTTCTAGTTTCACATAAATTTGCTGATCCGTTTGACAAGCCAAACGAATATGCTCATGAAGTTTCTAAGCTTGCAAACAGCCTTTCTAATGGAGGATTGATTGTACAGAAATATGGCGATATTCTTACAGGAAGACGTTCAACAGAAAAAAGAATAAAAGAGGGGTTTTTAGAACCAACACTAAAAGAGGCTGTCCCTGGTGATTTAGGGTTAGTACTTCCATATAATACGATGAAAAGTTTAATTGAAATGACAGAGGCATTAAACCAAGTGTCCCCTGGATTAGCATCAGAACATACATTATTTTATGGTGTAGAAGCGAAGTTTTATTCTGCTAGACCTAAATTAAACGATAAATTCGAAACGGAAATCTCGGGTCTTTATGTTGGCGGGGATGGTGCAGGAATTACTCGCGGACTAGCACAAGCAAGTGCATGTGGTGTATGGATTGCCAGAGACATCATCAAGACAATTAATCAAGAACAAAAAACAATTGATAGACAACAAGTAACTATTTAAGAGGGCTTATGCTCTCTTTTTAGTCTTTTATCGTAAAAATAATCAAGCTTCAGCAGTCTAATATTGTATATCCCTATTTTCTTTTACAGAAGATAAACACATGGTATTAACTAAAAGAGGTGTTTGTATGGAAACAACATATGATTGTATTGTGATTGGTGGAGGAATTGCCGGACTTCAAGCAAGTATTCAACTTGGAAGATATCAGCATAAAACTACAGTAATTGACTCGAATCATGGTAGATCTACATTATGCCGAAACTATCACAATATATTAGGCTGGCCCAATGGTGTGAGTGGTGAAACACTTAGAAGTCTTGGTAGAATGCAGGCTGAGAGCTATGGGGTTAATTTTTTAGCAGATACGGTAACAGCTATCAAGGATCAAAAAGACTTTCTTGAAGTTTCTTGTGAATCAGGGAGGGTTTATAAAGCTAAGAAAGTTTTATTAGCAACTGGTGTAATGGATCGATTACCAGAGATCACTCATATCCTACCTTGTTTAGGCTTATCTATTTATGTTTGTCCAGATTGTGATGGCTATGAAGTGATAAATAAGAGGACTGTAGTTTTAGGTTCCGGCTCAACCGGTGCTAACTTAGCAATTACTTTACTACAATGGACCAATTCTGTAACTTACATAAATCATGATGGAGTTGAAATTAATCAAGAGCTCAAGGAAACCTTAGCAAATAAGGAGATAGAATATATCAACGAACCTATTGAAAGTGTACAACCATCAGAAAACCCAAAAGAGATTGAAAGTGTAACATTGGTCTCAGGTAAAGTAATTAATGCTGAAAAAGGCTTTATTGGCTTTGGGGGAAATAAAGTCAAAACTGATTTGGTTAAAGAACTTTCAGTTGAAAGAATGGAAAACAAGCATATTATTGTGGATTCAAGAACAAAACGAACGAGTCACCCTAGAATTTGGGCTGCTGGTGATATAGCCGTACACTCCGAGCAAGTAACAATCGCCATGGGTGATGGAATGCAAGCCGCTATCTGGATACACAAAAGTTTGTTAAAAGAGGGGTAGTCTTCATACAGAACTTTTAAATCTACCTTCTATTGGGTGTGAAACCTTTTCACGCCTTTTTGTGCTACTTAAATAGGAATAAAGCTGAAGATTTTTCTAGATAGGATTAAAACACATAATACCTTTGGAAGATGGTAATAATTTTAGTAAGAGGGATTTGTTGGATGAAAGGGTTGAGTAACTCTTGGTCACAGTTTCATTTTTATTTATTATTAGTATTTTAACTGTTATTTTAGGAATGATTGATAGTTATTTTTATGAGATTAGCTTATTACAGGCTCTTATGCAAAATATAGTTCCAGAGGCAGAAACTAGACGTTATCTTGTAAGTTACTTTGCTTTTTCAGGATTAGTATATTCAATATTTGTAGATTATCGTTTAAGGAAAAACAAGAAATTGGAACAAGATTGAGTGAGGTATAAAAAATGATACCGAAGTTAACAGAAAAAATCTCTCTATGGCAACTGTTCATCTTGATATTTGTATTTGAGATGGGTAGTGCAGTTGTTGTTGGAATAGGAAATGATGCCAAGCAGGATGCATGGATTGCAATCTTATTATCAACAGGAATTGGAATAGCTATGATTATCTTATATAATTTTATGTTAAAAAAACGAGAAGGTTGTAACCTTTTTGAAATTTTAGAATTTTGCTTTGGAAAGTATGTAAGTAAAGTTTTTTCTATTCTGTACATAATTTATTTCTTTTATATAGCTTCGAGGATTTTAAGAGATTTTGGGGAATTAATCGTTTCAACTATTTTTGAAATAACACCGATCGAAATACTATCGATTACAATCATGTTGGTTATCGTCTATATGCTATATTTGGGAATCGAAGTACTAGGTAGAACATCTGAAATATTCTTACCATATGTATTTTCATTTATTGTACTTGTGGGCTTCTTCATTCTTTTTTCAGGAGAAATGGAATTTGATAACTTATTCCCGATTATGGCAGATGGATTTGGGCCTGTTTTGAAAGCCATTTTCCCTAGTTTAATGACTTTTCCCTTCGGAGAGTTAATCACATTTATGGTCATTATCCCTTATGTATCAAATTTTAAATATGCAAATAAGGTAAGTATCTTTTCTGTAGCATTTTCAGGGTTTATGTTAGCGTTCACTTCGATTATTTTAATTACGACACTAGGCCCTGAAATGAAGACCAGAGCAACATTTCCATTATTATCTGCTGCCCGTGAAATCTCATTGCTGCGTTTTATCGAACGTGTTGATTTGGTCATTGTCTTTGTAGTGATGTTTGGAATTATTGTGAAGGTTAGTATTTTCTTCTTTGCAGGTCTGAAAGGGCTAGAACATGTTTTTTCAATTCCATACCGTATGTTTATCTTTCCCATTGGGACGATTATTGCCTTTACATCTATTACAGTTTCCCATAATTTTGCGGAACATATTGAAGAGGGACTAGTGTTTGTTCCTTTTTACCTTCATATCCCATTTCAATATATATTTCCGATGCTAATTCTTCCTATTTTACTATGGAAGACAAGACGAAAAGATAAGAAGGTGGGGACTGATGAATAACCGAGGAAGTTTATTTAAACGTAGAAAAAATAAACATAGCAACAAGTCAACAGATGAAGAATTAGTTACTAACGATAAACATGAGGAACTATCTTTCAGTATTGAGGAAAATAAAGAGAAAATTAAAAAATCCTTTGGAAATCCTATGGATTTTAAAATTGAGGAAATTACTCTAACTGAAACAAAAGGATTCGTTTGTTATTTAGATACAATGGTAGGTAAAGATAAAGTAACCGACCAAATTTATAAGCCATTAGACCAAGTTAATGAAAATGGTGATGTAAAAATAACTGAAGAAACCATTGAACAATTTCGAAAAGATTTTTTTTCAGGATTAACCTTTGCCTATTGTAAGAATTTACATGAAGTTGTATGGAATATCTTATCAGGTTTTGTTGTCATCATGATTGATGGTGTAAGTACAGCTATCGCATTTGAAGTAGTTAATGAAGATAGAAGATCGATTGAAGAGCCATCAACTCAAACCATTATTAGAGGTCCAAAAGAAGGTTTTACAGAGCTTTTATCAACGAATATTAGCTTAATTAGAAGAAGATTAAAAAACAAAAACCTTCAATTTGAACGATATATCCTTGGCAAGGACACAAGAACAGCTGTAGCAATTGGTTATATCAACGGAATCACAAATGAGGATATTCTTGGAGAAGTAAGAAAGAGAATCAATCAAATTGATGCAGCACTAATACTGGACTCAGGAAATATTGAGGAGTATATTGTTGACAAAACCTTTACACCATTTCCATTAACTTATAGTACTGAAAGACCTGATAGCATTACCGCCCAACTTGTCGAAGGAAAGATTGCGATCATTGTTGATGGAAGTCCTTTCATTCTTGCTGTACCAACAGTATTCACGGATTTCTTCCAGTCATCAGAGGATTTTTATCAACCCTTTTTCATGTCAACTTTTATTAGGTTACTCCGTTATATGTCATTCATGATAGCGCTTGTTTTACCCTCATTATATGTTGCGATTACAACGTTTCATCATGAATTACTTCCAACAGAATTATTAATTAGTGTACAAGCTCAACGGGAGGGAGTTCCATTTCCTGCAGTTGTTGAAATTTTCATAATGGAGCTTACCTTTGAAGTGTTAAGAGAGGCGGGGATAAGAATGCCAAGAGCCGTTGGTCAAACCGTCTCGATTGTAGGTGCATTGGTATTAGGACAAGCAGCAGTTGAAGCAGGACTTGTATCAAACGTTCTGGTTATCATCGTTGCATTTACAGCCATTGCTAGCTTTGTTTCGCCCATTTATAATTTTTCAATTGCAACAAGATTGTTAAGGTTTGTGTTAATTTTGGCTGCTGCATTTTTGGGCTTATATGGTGTGCTTCTTGGCCTTGTATTGATGGTTATACATCTGACTAGCCTTCGTTCATTTGGTATTCCTTACTTAACACCTGTGGCTCCTCTTCTCATGGAAGATCAGCAGGATGTATTTCTCCGACTACCAATTTGGGCAAACAAGAAAAGACCTTCTTACTTAAAAACAAAAGCACCTGTTAAGAAGAAACATGCTGACAACCCTTCACCTCCAAAACCGAAGGAAGGTGGATCTACATGAAGAAGAGAATATTCCTTTTAAATAGCTTATTTTTGTTGTTTTTAACAGGCTGTTGGGACAGTGTGGAATTAAATGAAGTTTCTATTGTAAGTGGGATGGCTATTGAAAAAGGGAAGGAGAAGAAATTTAAGTTATCAGTTGAAGTTATTAACGCATCCGAGTTCGCACATGGCGGTGGAATGGGAGATACACCTGGAATCGTTTATAGTTTGGAAGGTGATTCGATATCAGAATTATCGGATAAAATGAATAAAGGGTTCGTCAGAAAGTTAATTTATTCCCATACACGAGTAGTAATTATTGATGAAAAAATTGCTAAAGAAGGAATTGTAAGCTTTTTTGATTTTTTAGAAAGAAGTGGTGAGATACGAAATGATTTTAATATTATTGTGGCAAAAGGAGTTAAAGCTTCCGACATCATTAAAACAGTCTATCCAGTTCGTAAAAGTCCTTCATTAAAAATTCATTATCAAGCAGAAACGTTTTTCGAAGAATGGGGGGGAGACCCTCATTTGAGACTTACCGACTTTATCGAAGGATTTGTTTCGAAAGGAAGACATCCAGTTGCTGCTGCAGTGACGATAGAAGGAAATCCTGAAAAAGGCTATAGTACAGAAAATAATAAAAAAACGGATTTAGATGCTCAAGTTGTGTTTGAAGGAATGGCTGTGTTCAAAAATGATTCTTTATTAGGATTTTTAGATATAGAAGATACACGTAACTTTCTCTGGGTAAGGGAATTAGAAAAAACAACGGTTACAGTCCCTTGTTCTGAGAAAGAAGAAGATAAAAATAAATATATCGATTTGAAGATTACCCACTCGAAACCCGAAAGAAAGGTCAATTATGAAGGAGATACTCCAGTAATTAATGTTGAAATTAAAGCGGAGGCTAATTTACAAGGTACACAATGTGGAATGTTACTAACAGAAATGAGCACGTATAAAGAACATGAAAAAAGCTTATCGAAATTTATTGAAGAAGAAATTAAAGAAACCATCGAAAAAGTTCAGGATAAATACGGTGTTGATATATTTGGGTTTGGTGAAGACTTAAAACGGAGCGATTATAAAAAGTTTAAAGAAGTAGAAGATAAGTGGGATGAGGAATTTTCTAGAGCGGTTATTAATGTTGAAGCTAAGGCATTTATAAGAAGATCGGGAATTAGAAATGACAGCTTTATAACCGAGATGGAAAAGAAGGAGTGATTTACTCCTTTTTTTATTTGGTGGTAGTTGGCACCACCCAGTATTAATATCCGAGTGGTGCCAGGCACCTTGTTATTGGTCAGCTTGACATTATTCCATTATAGTGTGTTGCGATAAATAGCTATTTTTTCAAGAATATTAGGTAGCTCATCTTTTTGTTTTAATAAAAATATATAGAGAGATTCTCGGTCTTCAGTGTTTACGTCCCATTCTTGGGGGATTGATTGAATAACTTCATAGATTAAGTTATTTGGCATATTAACTATTTTCTTTGCAAACGATGATAGTTCATTGTCATCATGGAGATTACTATATACCCATTTATAAAAAGGCCAATGGAAATTATATTCCGGCATTTGACTAAGCGTTTGAGCAGACCATTGATAACGACCTGGAAAACATCTTCCATGATCAATCATATGGACATAATAACCTCCCTCAACGAGAGGTTCAAATAGGACATTCATTGTTCCTCGGTCACTGTTGTTTACCCATTGGTCAAATACAGTGATTCCGGCAAGCATGTCTCGATTTTTTATTTCAGACTTTGATGGTGGATCTTGTCTTACATCCTCGAACACGAGCGTATTCTCAATATAGATACAAGCATATTGATATCCAGAAAGATAATTATTTTTATTAGATTTTAATTCAGGCGTATTTTCGATAAACTCTTTTGAGATGTAAACAATCTCAAAGGGGATCACTGGAAGAGAGAAAAGTGTTGCTAGTTTACCTATTATATATTCATTGACAACTTCTCTTCCCCTGTCTTTCTTAGTAGCGTTCCACTTAACAACATATTTCTTGCCATCGTTAAAGAGGATCACATGTGCTGTTCCACCTCTTAATGTTTGTATATATTGAACTGGAACTTTTGTATGGTTCTTCGATTCGTTTTCTACTGTCATTCGTCATTTCCACCTCTTCCATCATATTTATTCGTTATTAAGCCATATAACCTCTGCTGTTCCAAGGTTTGTTTTTTTATATCGAATTTTTCTTCAATAACCTTTCTTGCCATTTTTGTGTAATCTTCCCATACACCTGGATTGTTTAAAAAGTATTTAATACCTTGAGCAAGAGATATATAATCTTTTTCAGGTACTAGAAAACCCGTTCTTTTATGGTCAATTAATTCAGGAATTCCACCGTGATAGGTGGATATTACCGGTAATCCGCTTGCCATCGCTTCTTTTAATGCATTAGGAATTCCTTCGACATCCCCATCTAAACCTGTTTCACTTGAAAGGCAAAATAGGTGAGAGTTTCTTAATTCTTTGGATACTTGCCCAGAATCCAACGCTCCCTTAAGAAAAACGCAGTCATTTAATTGATATTCGTTGATACAATTTAAAATCTTTTCTTCTTCTTTACCTGTTCCAATAATAGTAAGAGTTGCTCTTGGGTATTCTTGGTGAATCAAGTTGAATGCCTTTATAAGTGTAAGGAATCCCTTCTTCTCGACAAGTCGGGCAACGGATATAATTCTGATTTCACCTTCATTAGGTATGGAACGTTGAGTAAATGGATATAGATTCAGATCAAGACCACCATATAATACATGGATTTTATTTTCTGGAAATCCTAGTTTTTTTAACTCCTCCGCCAGAAACTGACATACAGCAAAATAACCTGCTCCATGTTGGATTAAAGAATCATAACGTTTCTTATTTTTGAGAAATCTCTTTTCAGTTTGGGTAGAAGAATCACGTCCTCGAAAATGAACAATCAAAGGAATATCATACTTAGTAGCAATTGGAAGTATACTCTTAGAATGTTTACCTTGATGAGCGTGTATAGCAACTACATTTTGTTTATCAAAAAAGGCTTTAAGGTCTTGAATATCACTTAAATTATAATAATCGTTAAACTGATATTGAGTATTATTGTGATTGGAGAATGGGCCTATAACTATTGCACGATATTGGCTCAGTCCGACGATTTGATTGTACATAAACTCTTGGTTTATTTTAATGGGTTCTTCAATATAAAAAGCAACAGTCTCCATAAATTAATTCACATCCTTTCCTTTATAACACTGAAGTATCTCTTTATCTCGTGTACTTAAAGCCTTGGGAAGTGATTCCCAATCGAAAAATTCAACCTGTTGAGTTTCTATTCCATCCGGTTTTAAAGATCCTCCTAGTATGTTCTTAGTTGTGTATGCGATGGTAACAGGATAGTATTCGTCCTCGTTAGGAAGTTTGGTGAAAAAATTCTTCCCAGAAAAAACTCCAAGTAATTGAAGATTATTAATATTCATCCCTGCTTCCTCAGAAATCTCTCTAATTCCAGCTTCTTCAGCAGTTTCTCCCATCTCTATAAATCCACCTGGTATTTTCCACATACCATCGCTTTGTACCATTAACAAGCGCTTGTGTTGATCAAGGACGATTACTGCAACTCCAGTTAAAATGAGAGGTCTAGTTCCTACAAGTTTACGTAAATCTTCAATGTATCCCATCTGATTACCTCCTTTCCTGAGAACTCTCTAAATCTATTGAAATTCTTCTTTGGAAGATTTTTCATTTTACATTACATGCGAATGTATAAGTATCGGAAACGGACAACCACCCTAAACATTTACATAAATTTAATAAATGTGCTAAATTCATTTATTACGGAATTTCAAAGTATATAGTGTTTAGCCATTTTATTGAAAGAGTGCTACTAGTCCAAAACATTTAGTTAAACACTTCATAATATAGAAATATGCTTTTTCAAGTATAAGAAGGGAGGGTATTGATAATGGAAGACTATAAGTTGATCACAGTTCAACGAAAAGAAGAGAATGGAGAAAAGAAGTTAATTATTCACAATCCAACTGATCTAAAACTGATCGGAGAAGGAAGTCAAGGTGCCGTTTTTCAACTTAGCGAAGATTGCTGCGTAAAAATTTATGTTAATCCAAATGCCGCATTAAAAGAAGGAAATGCACTTGACAGAGCAAAGGGTCTCAATATTGTTCCTAAGTTATATGAGGTGGGTACGAATTATGTAATAATGGAATATTTAAGAGGTCCTAATTTAAAAAGTCATTTAAAAAAAATGAAAGAAATCACCCCATCTATCACCAAACAAATCATAATGATCCGAAAAGAGTTAAAAAGAATTGGATTTACTAGAATTAAAACGTCAATTGGCCATTTCATTTTAACAGACGGGAATATTCTGAAGGCTATTGATCATTCAGATGGACTAACGATGAATGACCCACATAATCCTAAAATGTTTTTAGATTTAAAGAAATTAGGTTTACTTGAACAATTCTTAGAACAAGCAAAAGGAATTGACATGGAATCATATGAAGAATGGAGTAAACATATTAATTTTAGGGATTTATAAGCTAAAATAGAGCACAGTACAAAATGAAAAGCAACGCCAGAGAGCCGTTGCTTTTCGTTGATTTCAGTATAGTTTTTGCGAAAAAGGATCTTTTTCATTATACTTAATCTGTGTAACCTATTAACCTGCTAAAGTTAAAATAGAAAGAGGAAGTGCATATATGTTCAATTTATTAAAATCCTTAACAAGTCTACATGGACCAAGTGGTTATGAGCAGCCAGTCTCATATTTTATAAAAGATTACATAAAAGAATTGGTTGATGAAGTAACTATTGATTCAATTGGAAATGTGATTGCTACTAGTAAAGGAAATAAGCCAGGGCCAAAGATGATAGTAACAGCACATATGGATGAAATAGGGTTTATAGTAAAAAAGATAGAAAATAATGGATTATTACGCTTTGAAAAGCTAGGTGGACACGACGATCGGATTTTACTTGCTCAAAAAGTTAAGGTTCGAACAAGTTCTGGTGAATTGCTCGGTGTGATTGGAACAATGTCTGCACATTTTGTGAAATTTGATGACCCTTCAAAAGTGAGAAAACATCAACAGTTATATATTGATATTGGTGCAAAGTCTAAGGAGGATGCCATTTCTCTAGGTGTTCAAATTGGCTCCCCAATCACATGGGCTACTGAATTAGAAATACTCGGAAACGAAAGAACTGGTCGAATAGTTGGAAAAGGTTTGGACGACAGAGCTGGGTGTGCTGTTATTATTAGTCTCTTAGAAGAGCTAAAGAATAAAGATTTTTCTGCTGAAATCGTGGCATTATTTACAGTTCAAGAAGAAGTTGGATTAAGAGGTGCCCAAGTTGCTGCAAGAGGTATAGATGCTGATGTAGCGATTGCAATTGATACAACTGCAGTAAGTGATACACCTGAAGAAACAATGGACCAAACATTACTTTTAGGTGGTGGAACTGGAATTAAAATCATTGATTTTAGTTTAATTGCTCATCCAGCAGTAAAAGATACATTAGTAACAATTGCCCAAGAGAAAGATATTCGGTTTCAGTATGAAGTATTTCCAGGGATAGGTACTGATGGGGGGGCGGTTTCACTTAGCAATAAGGGAATACCAACTGGTGTTCTATCCATACCTTCAAGATATGCACATTCACCCGTTGAAGTAATTGATTTAGAAGATCTTCACGCAACAGTACAACTGCTAACTTCATTTGTGAAAGATTTAAATGAAGAAGCTAGCTTTAAATTTTAGGTTCTTTTCACAAAATATTGTTGCTATTTGACTAGGTTAGGTTGATTTGCACTCCAGGTATGTGCTTTCCGCGGGGCAGGTGATGAGCCTCCTCGTCGCCAAGCTCCTGTGGGGTCTCATCCTTCCTGCGCATCCCGCAGGAGTCACATACCTTCCGTTCCAATCAACGAGCTCTCCAAAATTAAACAAGCCTTAAAACAACAATCTTTTAGAAAAGAGACAAATTTTAAGAGCAATTATTTACTTAGTCTAAAAGGAGTAATTAGATGAGGAAATCATTTTATCATTATATGCTAAGGTATCGAAATGAAAAGGGGAAAGATGACTTAAGTAAATTTGCCAATAATTTGTATCTTGATCACGGCTTTCCAAAAAATATTTATGATTATCATGAAATTAGTACTTATTTAGAATTCAATGGCCATTATCTAGATACAATGACAATCTTTGATCATGCATGGGAGTTATATCAGAACGATCAAGAATAATGCTCTACTAAAAAATATATAATTCTAAACAAAATGGTTGACTTAAGTCAACCTATTTTGTTTTGGTCATTACTTTTTTAAACTGAAAATATAATAAGAAATAATTAGCGTTTTCTTTATGTTTGCATATAATATCATACCACCTTTAATAGAATGATATGAAGGAGGACAGCCGGATGGATGAAAATAAAAAGGAACCACGATTTAAAGTAGGCGATATTGTTGTCATCACACAATATGGAACCGTGGGTACCGTTACTGACATTGAAAAAGTTGATAATCATTATTTTTATAAGGTAAACCATGGACAGCATTTTTACCTTGAATCCAGTCTCAATTCAATTTCAACCTATCAAGGTGGTGAAATTGAAATAGAACAGCTAGAGGTTCAATTTCAATATTATTTTGGAGACTTAGTATTTGTAAAGGGATATGGTGAAGCTATTTTTAAAATTGTTGGAATACGTACAGAAATATGGAGATATAAAGAAGGTTCGTTTGAAGAGATTGTTTACGAGTTATCTAGACTTTCAGATGGTGAATGGCTGGAAGCATCGGAAGAAGAGCTCATTCTTATTGCAGATAGTGAAAACGCAGAGATTTTTCTTCAGAAGCTTACACTGTATTATCTGATAAAAAAAGAAAAAAAGAGTATGGAGTTGCATGCCATCATGGACATGTCGAAAAAAACGGAAAAAGAAATAATAAAATTACAAAAAGAAAAAGAGGAAATTGTTGATGGTTTATTAGATGTGTATAATGACTATAAATATTTATATGAAGTGTTTGGTGATGACAAATATAAAAAGGTTATGGATTTAGCTTTAAAGAATCTTGATAAGTATATACAAAATCACTATTCACTAGATGGAAATAAAGAATGATCAATTAAAATATCCAACTAAAAAGATAAAAAAATAAAGGGATTGCGATAACCATACATGTCGTAAATAAACCATTTGTTATTTTTTTAAGCCAAAGATCAAATAATGGTCCATCTATTAGATCTAAGGTTTTCTTTGTTTGTTTTGAGTGCTGCAGCTCCAATAATCCACGATTCATATTCTTAAATACCTCCTGTTTGTCCAATTTTTATCATTTTATGTATCTAAACTTCTTTTATGACAAGACTTTATAATTAATTAAACGTTACATATTGAAAGTCACTAGGATTAAGAAAAACAACTAGCATATCTAATTCGATTCGAACATAAATCTTTATTAAAGGGGGACGATATTGTGAAAGAAATTGAGGTTGTTATTGATACTGAAGAAATTGCCGAGTTCTTTTACAATGAACTCATTAAAAGAGGTTATGTTCCTGAGGAAGGGGAATTGGACGATTTAGCCGATATCACCTTCGACTATTTACTTGAGAAATGTATTATTGATGAAGAGGAATCTGAGTCTGAGATTGAATAACAAAAGAGCTATTCTATAAGAACTTGAGGCTGTTTCAAAATTCAAATGAGTATCACACTCCCTAAGATAACTTGTTGTTATATTAATTTTTATGACAAGTTATCTTAGATTTTGTGGTCTAGCTTCAATTGGGACAGCCGTAAGAAACTTGTTTATGTTAATTTAAGAAATCAACAAGACTTTCAATTGAGTAAAGAGTTATTAGCTTACTCATATAATCATCCGTTATATCGTATTTGTTTAAAGTAGGAAGTGATTCAAGAGCTTGGTAAATAGAATCATTATGAAACCAATCTGAATGGTCATTATATTTATGATTAAAATTTGACCAAGCATGAGATAAGATTGGACTATGAATTTTTTTACTCGAAGAATTGGATTGTTTAGAAAAAATGCTTGAATAATAATCTGCTCTTGAACCAGTATGTGGTGTATTTGTGGCAAAAGTATATGCTCCTTCTCTTACTTTTTTTATATAAAAAAGGATAGAGTATAAACACTTACCCATGTTGATTCTCTCATTTAATGAAGTGAAATCTTTTACCGTAGAACCAGCAAGCTTAAGATATTTGTCCTTTTTTAAAACAAAAGGGAACAAAACCATGGTGAATCCAAATAATTCTTGCAATTTAAATTGGATAGAGTCAATAACCCCCTTAAATAAAGGATTAGTCATAACTCGTTGTTCAATATAATTTTGCTCATTAATAATTAAAGCGACGGTTAGAAGGTTAGAGTTATTTGTTGAATAGAAATGGTTCCATACAGGAAGCATGAATGATGAGACGTGTAGAGCATTTAACAAATGAAAATATGACTTTTTCTTGTTCTTGCTATATTCATATAATAATAGTTGTGGGAATGCATCATTAAATATAAGAGCATTTGAACGTTCAAGAAAGTTGAAGAAGTTTATCTTCTCTTTTTCAGGGATCAATTCACCGATTATTTCACCTTTAATATCCGTCATATTATATCCTGCATTTCTAGATACCATATGAGCTAGGAATGACCAATGCACTTCAGGATTTCTTTGATAATACTTTAAATAGGCTTCTGTTCGAGTAAGGTTATTAATATTTAAGTTGGCTGTTTTATCTCTAATGGAGTGAACAATTTCCTTCTCTTCTCCTACTAAGAGACTAGGGCCCACATCCTGATCAATCTGCTCATTTAATTGTTGCTTTAGCTTTAGTAATTCATCAGAATTTATAATCTTTCTTAATTTCTTTTTTTTGAAAAATAAACAACACAAAAATGTTACCTCCAGTCTTGTTCTATTAATATATTTTCTGTAGTTTAAATATGATTTCAGGGTAGTCTACTATTGCTCCATCAATACCAAGGTGAAGTAAATACGTTAAATCTCGAAGTTCATTGACAGTCCATGCATAAATTTTTAAATTTAGTTGATGTGCTTGCAAAACGATGTGTCTTGTAATGTATCTTTTTTGCATATTAATAAAGTCTATATCCTTTTCCACTTTTAGTAATTTTCGATAGTTAATCATTCGATTAATAAGGAGCCCGACATCAATTAAAGGTAAATGTTTTTTCAAAGAACGGAGTGAACTAAGGTCAAAGGACTGAACTTTTATACTAGGGTTTTGTTCTGAAAACAGTGAATAATTATTAATGGCATCTGATACCTTTTTTTCTATGCCAGGATATAATGATGGATTCTTAAGCTCAACTAAGAGCCCAACCTTATCGCCATAAACATTTAGAATTTCTTTAAAAGTGGGTATTCTTTCTCCTCTAAATTCCTCACCAAACCAACTTCCAGCATCTAAAGATTTAATTTGACTTAAAGTAAGATCTTTTACAAAGCCTTTTCCATTAGTTGTTCGATTAACTTTTGGGTCATGGATGATTACAAGGTGGTTATCTTTCGTCATTTGAACATCTAATTCAAGGTAATCTACATCCATCTCTATCGCTTTGTCGAAAGCTGCGAATGTATTTTCAGGGGCATAGCCAGAGGCACCACGGTGGGCAATACTTAAGATTTTACTATTAACTTCTTTTACATTTACATAGAAGGGGATCGTACTAAAAATAAATAACATTAAAATAGAAAGGTACAAGACTTGCTCTCGCATATATCAAATCGCTCCCTTTCTTATGGGTATAATTTATCATATGCAGGAAGATTGCTTTATGCACAATAAGATATGTGCAAGGAGCCCGTTTTTCGTCTTTATGACCCTCGCTTATGAGACTATATCTACACTTTCCTATAGAGCAAAAAAAGACTATCCAATATGGATAGCCCTCTCTTATTAGCGTTATCATTATTTCTTTCTTCTGGCAGCAGATTCTTCTTTAGCATGTGCTTCTTCTTCAGCCACAATATCCTTCATCGGAATATGATTATTCTTCTTTTGGGTTAAGCGTTCTCGGTGTTTTTTACCCATCTATTATCTTCCTTTCAATCCTTTTTATGATTCCTGTTTATTCTTTTGGTTTGAATTAGGCAAATGACCGCCTTTTCTTGAACTTGGATTTGTTTCATTTGCATATTCCACAGCTTGTTGTAATTTTTTACTCATTTTTTCCTTTGACATGAGAGAAATCCTCCTTCATTTTTGATACATTTGTATTATCTCCAAGCTTTATTATATAATGTTTAAAAATAAGAGACTTTTTCTTAGTTTATTTGAAACTGAATAAATTTAATGGTATATTTTTTGTTTAGAGGGCTTGTCCCTTTTATAGAAAGAGGAGGAATAAAATTTTGAGTGTACATATTGAAGCAAAACCTAATGAAATTGCAGAAACTATTTTACTGCCTGGAGATCCTCTAAGGGCAAAATATATCGCAGAGACTTTTCTTGAAAATACTACTTGCTATAATAATGTAAGAGGAATGTTAGGGTTTACTGGTACATATAAAGGCGAACGCATTTCTGTTCAAGGTACAGGTATGGGTGTACCCTCCATTTCAATTTATGTGAATGAGCTTATAAATAGCTATAATGTTCAAAATTTAATTCGTGTTGGTACGTGTGGTGCCATTCAAAAGGATGTTAAAGTAAGAGACGTAATTTTAGCGATGACGTCTTCTACAGATTCTCAAATGAATCGTTTAACATTTGGTGGTGTAGATTATGCACCAACAGCATCTTTTGATTTACTAAAAAAAGCGTATGATACTGGTGTTAAAAAAGGGTTGAACTTAAAGGTTGGTAGCGTATTTACTGCTGATCAATTTTACAACGATAATGCAGAATTAGAAAAGTGGGCTTCATATGGGATTCTTGCAGTTGAAATGGAAACAACCGCATTGTACACATTAGCATCAAAATTTAATCGTAAAGCTCTTTCTGTACTGACTGTAAGTGATCATATTTTAACTGGTGAAGAAACTACGTCAGAAGAAAGACAACTGACATTTAATGATATGATTGAAGTAGCTTTAGATGCAGCGATTATGAAATAAACTTCAAAAAATGAATTATTTGCTTCACCCAATTACAGGTGAAGCATTTTCTTTTATACCTTGACTAGAAACTTCCCAGCTGAAATTGAATGAAAACAAAACAGTGATATGGTTTATAAATAACCACCAAAAATTGAAGGTGAAAGAGATGTTAAAAAGGATTACTTACGCTTTATTATTAAATATTACTTTGATTATTATCTTATCAGGGTGCAATCAATTCGATTTAAGTCAATTAATAGAACAGCGTACAGCAGACGAGACTCAAATTAAAAATGAGCAAACAAAAAAAGTAGATGAAATCGGAAAGAATGGCCAAGAAGATTCTAATACCGGAGACGTTAATGATGATTTTAGTGAAAATGAATGGGTATTAGAAGAAGAGTATTTCAATCAAGTTGAGATAAGTGATGGTCTTTCAGTCATTCTAAATCCAGAAAATATTCTTTCATTAGTCAATAAGGAGCATACTTTACCAAGCGTCTATATTCCACCAGATTTAGTTAAACCAAATGTTCCATTTTCATTTGGAGATTTAGATGTTCCTAAACGGTATTTAAGAGTAGAAGCAGGGGAAGCACTCGAAAATCTGTTTATGGGTGCTAAAAAAGATTCAATTCAACTATTCGCTGTTTCAGGTTATCGGTCATATGTTACACAAGAAGCGATTTATCAAGCGCAAATCAGAAAAACAGGTGAGGAAGAACTAGCGAATCAAACGGTTGCAATTCCAGGTCAAAGTGAACATCAGACTGGACTAGCAATTGATGTTAGTAGTCATAGCGCCCAATTACGGTTAGTTGAGAGCTTCGGTGAAACGGAAGAGGGAAGATGGGTTCAAGAACATGCTCATGAATATGGCTTTATTGTTCGCTATCCGAAAGGTAAAGAAGAGATAACTGGTTATCAATATGAGCCATGGCACCTAAGATATGTTGGTGTAGAAATCGCCACTCAAATTTTTACAAATAACCTAACGCTTGAGGAGTTCTTTGGAAAAGTGAAGAAGTTATAAACTTAGAGAAAAAAGCAATTTCTCTAAGTTTTTTTTATGCTACTTTTTTCACATTTTAAGATTACTATGTTTTTTTTCTGACAAAAGTGGTATGATTTCATTGAGGAGTGATAATGTGAAACGAAAAAAATCTATTAGTGAATTAGTTATACAGTTAAGAAAAAGTGGGATCAATGCTAGTCTATGCAAACCTAGGGAAACCGTAACAAACAAAAAAATATATTGTAATAATTACACACAGATTAAACTTACAGTTCAAAGTTAATCTAAATAATACAACGATAAATTCGAAATCCAAGCTTATGCTTATACTTATTTGTCAATTCTTCATGTTGATCAAAAATCTTTACATAACTTTGGGGGATTCCTTGCGATAATTGAAATTCCGTATTATTAAATTCTTCTTCAAGATTGGTTAATAGTGAGTCTGCTTTTCGAATAGAAACGTTTGTAAAACCAGAATCTATAAAAAGTTGTTTCCATTCTTCTTCAGCCAAAATCTTTTTAACTCCGTAAAACTTTTTTATTTCTTCCATTTCAAGAGTGGAAAGATTTTCTTCATTTGTCATTTCAATAGCAATTAATACTCCATCATTAGTTAAAACACGTTTTATTTCACCTAGGGATTTTTCACAATCTGTAAATGATAACACTGATTCTGATAATACATAATCAAACTGATGGTTTTTAAAAGAGAGGTTCTCTGCATCTTCTTGCGATAATTGTAGTGTATATCCAAGTGTCTGGAACCTTTTTTTTGCTTTGTTAATCATGATGGGATGTTTATCAATAGCAGTTACTTCACATTGATATTTACTAATTAAGTGGGCTGCAGTTTGCCCAGTCCCACAACCGATATCTAGTACTTTTGCATTCACAGAAAATCCTTCTTCCTGAAGGATTTTTTTTGTTAAAGGGAACCCTCCTGGATGTGCCCCCCCCACCCCAAATAGAGCCAAGAATTCTAAGTAATCATTCATGATGTCACCTCTTATAAATCGTATCCATCCATCTTATGTTTAATTGTTAATCTTGTGATTTTCAATTAATTTATCCATTCACAAAATCGACAAATCTCGCTGTGACGAACTTCACAGTGCCAGTAATAGTAGTCATTTACAATAATAATAACAAATGATTATTGAAGTGATGAGAATCGAAAACGTCAAATGACTAACTGGAGTGAAAGATATGAAACAACTTGATCGTTCTTTTTATTCAAAAACAAGTATGTATGCTTTTTTTGTAACACTTTTATTATTCCTTTCAATGTGGATAAGTACGGACCGCTTTACAGATATCGATATGGCGTTGTTGGGGTATATGGTTTCGTCCTATATCTTTGCAATTGGATTAACTGTAAGACTTTGTTCCTTTCTTCTTAGACCCGCCACAGCAGAGATTATTAAAAGAAGTATTATAAACCTTAAGAACAAAGAGAGAACAAAAAGAAACATATTATCAATTATTAAAACCCTTATTGATAACATTGTTTTACAGAAATTTATTTTTAAGAGGGGTATCTATAGAGGAGTCCAACATATTCTTATCGCTTGGGGTTGTATTGGTTCCTTTGCAATAACATTTGGACTGACCTTTGGATGGATGAGATTTAATCTTATAGATCCTGAAACTTACCAAATTATCGTATTTAATATACCGACCGTAAAGATGGCAGCACATGGATTAATTGCAGAACTGACATATAACGGATTAAATATTACTGCGTTAATGGTTATGGTTGGAGTATGTATGGCCCTTGCGAGAAGAATTTTTAATCAGGATGTAAAGGTTACTCAGAGAGCTGAATTTGATTTGTTACCACTTTATATCTTATTAGCAGTTACAGTATCTGGATTATTACTAACGGTTTCTTATCACTTTTTAGGTGGTTGGATGCATCATTACTTGACACTTGTCCATCAAGTTACCGTTGTTATTATGCTGATATATTTCCCTTATGGGAAGCTCTTTCATTTACCGGTGAGACCACTTGCTACTGCTGTTCCTATGAACTATCAGGAAGTAGTTAAAATGGATACTCGTTCTTGTCAAAAGTGTGGAACGACTTATAGTAACGATGACCAAATTGCTGATGTGAAGCAAATTCTACATTTACAAAACTTTGATCTTAAAATGGATGATGGCAGCTATCTAGCTGACTATTGTCCATCTTGTCGAAGACGAATTCGTGTGATGAAGCAAATGAATATGGAATCAGTTCAGGGGAATCCATATGAACCTATTAGGACCTTGAACGATATTCATCAATCGGGTTTTGGAAAAAAACGTTCAGAAGAATATTATAATTTACCCAAAAATGATAACGAGAAGATCTTGAAGTAAAAGGGGAGAACGAATATGAGTCAGTATCTAGTTAAAAATGGGGTTAAAAACTTAATTAAACCAGGCGAAAAACTTATTACAACCCATTGTTGTTATTGTGGAATGCAATGTGGAATGCATATTCGAGTAAACGAAAAGAGTGGAAAGGTTGTTGGTGTAGAACCACGTTATGATTGGCCAGTTACTCTTGGGAAAATGTGTCCCAAAGGGGTAACAGCATATCAAACAGTTGAGCATAAAGAGCGTATTCTTAAGCCGCTAATCAAGAAAAATGGAAAGTTTGTTGAGTCAAGTTGGGAAGAAGCCCTAGATGTTATCGAAGTAAATTTCAAGAGATTACAAAAAGAACATGGAAAAGATTCTGTCTCGGTATTTGGTGGAGTTTCAATGACCAATGAAAAATGTTATCTAGTAGGAAAATATGCTCGAGTGGCTCTCGGAACAAGATTTATAGATTATAATGGACGATTTTGTATGAGTTCAGCTGCAGGAGGGGCACTTAAAACCCTTGGAATTGATAGAGGGTCAACCTTACCCTGGACAGAGCTAGAGCACTCAGATTGCTTTTTTATAGCAGGTTCAAACACAGCAGAGTGTCATCCTACAAGTATCCAATGGTTTTGGAAAGCTAAGGACAAAGGCGCGAAATTAATCGTTGCTGACCCAAGGGAAACACCAACAGCTCGTGTTGCAGATGTTCACTTAGATTTAAAGCCTGGAACAGATTCAGCACTAGCAAATGGAATTTTACACTTGCTTGTAAAAGAAGGCTATGTTGATGAAGAGTATGTCAAAGAACGTTGTAATAACTATGAGGAGTTAATAAAATCTGTTGAAATATGGACACCTGAATATACATCACAAATAACTGGTGTAGCTCCTTGGAAAATCACAAAAGCAGCGCATATTTACGGAATGTCACAACGCTCGGTTGTCATGTTTGCTCGTGGAGCAGAGCAACAATCCAAGGGAGTAGATAATGTTGCACTTTATACCTCAATGGCTTTATTAAGAGGACAGATCGGTAAGTTTGCTTCAGGTGTTGCAACTTTCACTGGACAAGGGAATGGGCAAGGTGGACGTGAACATGGACAAAAATCTGATTTGCTTCCAGGCTATAGAAAAATAACAGACCCTGAAGCAGTTGAATACGTTTCCAGTGTTTGGGGAATTGATCCAAAGGATATGCCAAAACCTGGGGTATCTGCATATGAAATGTTTGATGAGATTCAAAATGGTTCAATAAGAGCGATGCATGTAATTTGTAGCAATCCTGCTGTGTCTGCACCGAACGTTGAGTATATATGGAAGGGTTTTGAAAAACTAGATTTTATGGTTGTTAGTGACTTTTTTATGTCAGAAACAGCAGAGTTTGCGGATGTTGTATTACCAGCAACATCATGGGCCGAAGATGAAGGAACGACGACAAATTTAGAAGGAAGAGTTATTAGAATTCGAAAGGTGAGAGAACCATTAGGGGAATCAAAAACAGATTGGGAAATAATTTGTGAAATTGCTAAACGAATGGGGAAAGAGTCCTATTTTCCATATAAGAATGCTAGAGAAATATTTGAAGAGTTCAGAATTGCGACAAAAGGTGGAAAGGCTGATTACTCAGGTATAACCTGGGAGCGAATTGATAAGGAAGATGGCGTGTTTTGGCCATGTCCTTCTGAGGATCATCCTGGTACACCTACAATGTTTAAAGAGAAATTTGGAACCCCTGATGGCAAAGCTAACTTAGCTGTTGTTGATTGGAAGGAACCGGGCGAGACAGTATCAAATGATTTTCCACATATATTAACAACTGGACGTGTTGTTTTCCATTATTTATCTGGAAGTCAAACTCGCCGTGTTGATTTCCTAATGGAGCAGTGTCCATTACCATATGTCGAAATGCATCCTGAGCTTGCAAGTCAATATAATCTATCAAATGGGGAAGAGATTAAGTTAATCACTAGACGTTCAAGCATGACTCTTGAAGTGAAACTAACAAAGGCAATTAGAAAGGATACTGTGTTTGTACCCTACCATTGGGGGAAAGAGCTATCGGTTAATAAGCTTACAAACCCAAGTTTAGACCCAACATCCAGAATGCCTGAATTTAAAGTGTGCGCAGTAAGAATTGAGAAGGTTTAAACGACGAAGAGGAGGGCAAAAACGTGAATAAAATCATGTATTTAGAATTTGAAAGGTGTATTGGTTGCCGATCCTGTCAAGCAGCATGTAGGGAATGTGGAGATCATGATGCTAAGGAAAGAAATTATGTAGAATACGTGGACTTTATGGAAAGTCGCCAAACATTTCCAATGCTTTGTATGCAATGTAAGGACCCTGCATGTGCAAGAGTCTGCCCAGCGAATGCGATTCAAATTACTGAAGAGGGAGTAGTCCTTTCTGCAATGGAAGAAAAATGCATTGGATGCCGTAATTGTACATTTGGATGTCCATTTGGTATTCCTAAGTTCGATTTCGAAGAGAATAAAATGTATAAATGTGATATGTGCTATGATCGTTCAAAACATGATATTGCTCCAATGTGTGCGTCTGTTTGTCCAAGTGATGCGATAAGATTTATTGATTTTGATGAAATGCAGTCTCTAAGAAGAAAAAGAACTCAAATGAACTTGGTTGAGGGGAAGAAACCTCAAGAAGGAAATAAGTGGCAGTATGTTCCTGAGTTCTTTGGTGTATATTCTGATTAACAATTGTCTGCTCATGTACGTAAAAAAGAAGGAGGACATGAGATGAGTAATAAAGAGAAATTAGGTCGTAATCGAAAAGATTCGAATGATGACATGGTTAATTTAGTTGATAATATAGAGCGTCAAAATGACTTGAAATATAATCGTCGTTCATTTTTAAAAACAGCAGTTGCAGCGTCTGTAACATTAGGTGTTGCAACCTTACCTTTTTCGATTAAAGCAATGTTAAATGATGGTGAAGAAGAACAAGTGAAAGTGAAAATAGCAAAGTTATCTGATGTTGCAAAAGGGGAGTCTATCAATTTTAATTACCCAACAGATCAAGAACCAGCTATTTTAGTTCATACGAAAGATGGAGAATTGAAAGCTTATAATAATAAGTGCACACATCTCCAATGTCCGGTATTTTACGAGAAGGAACAAGATATCCTTCTTTGTCCATGCCATCGTGGATTTTTTGATGTAAAAAGTGGCCACCCAGTAGCTGGTCCTCCACAAAGAGAGTTACCATTAATTCAAACAGAGGTCATTAATGACGTGATTTATGCGGTTGGAAGGAAAATACGCCATGGATAAAAAAATCTGTTGGATCATTATCTTTTTTACGATTGCTGTCAATGTAGTGATGTTACAGTTTACGATAGAATCCTACTTTGGTTTGGAATACGAACATGTGTTTAAATACACCGTAATCGGACTAATTTCATCCATATTTGCGATCATAACGTATTTGTATTGGCGAAAACTTGAGTATAACGAAAATAATAAATAGCATTACCATAAGTTGTTCCTTTTAAAAAGTGAACAGCTTTTTATATAAAAAGGTATATATACTTAAGACAAGCTTATGATATCAATAAAAAGGAGTGGTAGCATGAATCATGAAATGGACTATGACAGAGATGATCAACGAGAAGATGTATTGTCTGATGATCCTTTGAAGAACTTTTTAAAAATGTCTTGTGAAACTGAAACGGAGTTAATGAGGAGCTATCTAATAACAGCAGAACGTATACATGATAATGAAGATTTAAAACTAAGACTTCGTAACTTTGCTGAAGGAAACGCAAAGCGGACCAGGCAGCTAATAGATGAAATCAGTCGTTTGATGTAAGAAAGAGAGGAAAGGGAAAGCTCCTAATCCTCTCTTTACATTTACTCACCAACGCTCACTTGGAAAGATAATAAGATGATCATCTTTAAATGTTTTTTCACCAAATAAGGTTATTAATGTACACTCATTAATGTGAAATTGGCCCGTTTCTGATAGTTCAAATTTATAGTCCACCAACAAGCCAGATGAAATTTCTTCATTTTCTTTATTTAAAATACTGACATTATTACCCTCTAAAGTACGATACTTTGCTTTGTTAATAAAAACGATCCACTCATTCCAATTGTTATAAATATAGACTGGTGATTGATTTTCTAGAAAGCCAAGTAAACTATTCTGATCATCTATTTCACCTTCACTAATCATACTGATTTGATGTACAACTTGGTGGATAAGCATATATTCTTCAAATGATAAGCTTTCAGAAAATAAAAAGGTCAAATCATTATTTAACAGCTCTATAGTTGATATTTCTTGGCTTTTATAATTATTTATTGAATATATATCTTTTTTCTTTATGGTCACGTGTTCTAATGTTTGCAAGTGAACATCGATATTAGACATGTTCTTACAATGAATGATTGCTGAAAGCATATGATTCAACTCCTTCTACTGTAATCATAACACCTCAATAAATAGTGGTAAGTGACTATTTTCACAGAGAAGCCAAAAAGATTAGTACATGATAAAAAAAATTTTGTTTATGATAAAGATAAATGGAGGTGTGCTAATGCCAGAACTCCCAGAAATGGAAACATATAAAAAATTATTGTCGGAAAGAGTAATTAATAAACAAATAACTAAGGTTTTGATTAATCGGGAAAAATCAATTAATGTAGAACCAAGCTTATTCACACAAGAAGTACTAAATAGAAAAATAAATAGCATTGAGCGAAGAGGAAAGTATTTGATTTTCCATTTAGACAGCGGCAAGTGCTTTCTTTTGCATCTCATGTTAGGTGGACTTATGTATGTTGGAAAGACAGAAGATGATAGTCCTGCTCGAACAAAACAAATAATCATTCATTTTAATGAAGAACATTTAAGCTTTATTGGTTTGCGTCTTGGATATTTACATTTACATTCATATAAGGAAATAAATGAACTTCTAGATAAATTAGGTCCCAATCCATTATCACCTCAATTCACAATTAATGAATTTACAGGTTTAACAAGACAAAGAAGAGGGATATTAAAAACTACGCTGCAAAATCAGGCATTTCTAGCAGGAATTGGTAATTGTTATACAGACGAAATATGTTTTGAGGCACGATTATTACCTACTAGAAAGCTTAATGAATTAAGTGATGAGGAAACGAATCGATTATTTTCGTCAATAAAAAATGTTCTAAATTTCGCTATTGATTCTGGAGGATATATAGAATTACCTTTATTTACAGGTGACCAACTCACTGGTGGCTATAATTCTTTATGCAAAGTATATGACCGGAATGGTGAAAACTGTGAGAGGTGCGGAGTATTAATCATTAAAGAAAGTATATCGTCAAAAAAGACATATTATTGTTCTAATTGCCAAAAATAAAAATAAAGAATATACTTGCTTAATAAGTTGTTTATTTCGTAATATTAAGTAGAATATAAAAAAAGAAAAGAGGAATCAATATGGCTGAAAAAACATTTAAGATAATTAGTGATTCTGGCTTACACGCTAGACCGGCTACTATGTTAGTTAATAAGGCTGGGCAATTTCAATCAGATATTTCTTTAACATTTAATGGTAGAACTGTGAATTTAAAATCAATTATGGGTGTTATGTCTTTGGGTGTCCCTAAAGGATCTAATATTGTGATCACTGCTGAAGGCAATGATTCAGATGATGCACTTGTAGCATTAGAGGGTGTTTTAAAATCTGAGGGTCTTGGGGAATAAGACAATTTGTTATTCTTAAGCCCATCATGTTAAGCGCTTTATACATAAAAGCATAACAAACAAGTAAAAAAGGGATGACTTTCTTAATTTTACTGATTTCATCTAAAATCAGTAATTTGCAGATTGTCATCTCTTTTTAATAATAAAAATTTTAGTTTCAGGCGGTATCTTCTTGTTCAATTATGACTGTTGGTATGATTAATGCACCAGTGCGAATTAATGATAAAAACTGTAATCTCGGGAAAACACCTCGACTTCTTGCATCCTCCATTTCAATTCTTACAGTTGAATCATTAAAATCAATCACTTTTAATGTTTTTGCATTACAAAAGTTTGGGATGAACTTTTTGGTTAGTTCAAACTCCATATTTTGTTTAAGTTCCATATTTCTACCTCCATTACTAATAATTACCTTTACTTTTACCTTAACTGGACAGAATATACAATACTAGAAAAATTTTTTGACTTTCAAGTTCTTTTCGTAGCAGTTTTTCGCTAAAAACTATAGAATTGGTTAAAGAACAATGTAAATGGAGGCAAGACTATTGAAAACTATTATGATTAATGATGTACAAACCTGTCTTGACGAACGAATAAATGAAGAACTATACCTTCATTTAGAAACAACAAATGGTGCATATGCTGCACATAATGATGAAACAAAAATGAACGTTGGAGCATATATAAGGAACACGATTATTAAATTTTCTTTAGGGAAAATAACAGGTATAGGACCATATAGAGTGGGTCTTAAGACTGAATTAGGGTGGGTTTATGCAGAGGGTCTTACCGACTACCATGTTGATGAAGATGGAAGACTTCTATTGGCAGGACATGATTCAGAGGGTCGCCTTGCAGTCGCTTTACAATTGAGTAAAAATCCATTCTGAAAGGGAGAATGAAAATGAAAGAACATATACTAGTTGTATTTCCTCATCCAGATGATGAAGCATTTGGTACAGCGGGTTTACTTGCCTTAAAGACACAAGAGGGAATACCTATTACATATGCATGTGCTACATTAGGTGAAATGGGTAGGAACATGGGAAAACCTTTTTTTGCTAACAGAGAAACTCTTCCCGCAATCAGACGTAAAGAACTACAAGACGCATGTGATGTATTAGGTATTAAGGACTTAAGGTTATTAGGCCTTCGTGATAAAACGTTGGAATTTGAAGACCTTGAGAACTTGTCAAATCGAATTGAAGAAATTATAAATGAAATAAACCCTTCACTAGTTATTACCTTCTATCCAGGTTATGCTGTACATCCTGATCATGATGCATGTGGGGAAGCAACAATAAACGCTGTTCATCGTCTACCAAAAGATCGCAGACCTCCAATCTATTGTAAAGCTTTTTCAAAAGATACAGTTAAGGACTTAGGAGAACCAGACATCGTATTTGACGTTTCTGAGGTTTTTAGTACAAAAATCGCAGCAATTGCTGCGCACAAGTCTCAAACTGAAGGTTTGATTAAAAGTTTAAATGATAAGATTCATGATATAAATGATGAAGCTTTAAAGTGGTTGATGGAGGAAGGATATTATATCTATAAGTAAATTTTTACTACCTTTATCTTGTATGATAAAGGTTATTTTATTTTATAAATTGTAAAAGATAAGAAAAGCATGATAAGGAGGTTTTCTTGTGGATGTTGGAATGTTGCTGGAATATGGATGGGTTCTTTTAGTCCTTATTGCACTTGAAGGAATGCTAGCAGCTGACAATGCTTTAGTTATGGCGATTATGGTTAAGCACTTACCTGACGACCAAAGAAAAAAAGCATTATTTTATGGACTAGCAGGCGCTTTTGTCTTTAGATTTGGTTCATTATTTGTCATTTCATTTTTAGTTGATGTATGGCAAGTACAAGCCATCGGAGCAGTTTATCTTATTTTCATCTCATTAAATCATATCATAAAAAAGTTTGTTTTAAAGAAAGATTCACATCATGATGAAGCTATAGGTACGAATAAAAAACAATCAGGATTTTGGATGACAGTCTTAAAAGTTGAATTAGCAGACATTGCGTTTGCAGTCGATTCTATCTTAGCTGCTGTAGCACTGGCAGTAACTTTACCATATGCGCCTATTCCAAACATAGGTGGGATGAACGGTGGACACTTTTTGGTCATACTGACAGGAGGAATAATCGGTTTAATAATTATGCGTTTTGCAGCGACCTATTTTGTGAAATTGCTACACAGAAAGCCAGGATTAGAAACGGCAGCATTTTTAATTGTTGGTTGGGTAGGAGTTAAGTTAGCGGTGTATACACTAGCACATCCTTCATTAGGTATTTTGTATGAAGGATTTCCAAAGCTCCCAGCATGGAAAATTACTTTCTGGATTGTTTTAGTTTCTATTGCTATCGGTGGTTGGTTCCTTAGTAAAGATCAAGGACCACTTCCTACAAGCGAGGAAACTGAAGAAGCACTAAAGAGAGAAGAGGAATTACTTAAACAGCGTTAAGGGATACAACTGTATCCCTTAATGTTAGTTTGGAGGAAGTGCTTTGGGTAGGAATTATGATCGTCTGCTTTTTGAATATAAGAAATTATGGAATAATAGGGCACTTGTTGGTAATGATAGTCAAGCGATTCTATTCCTAACGATTGAACGAGATTTAAGGGATGAATTAACCCATCCAAGGGTTCGTAAACAACCTCTAGAAAAGTTTTACCTTGCAATAAAAAGAATAAATGAATCAATAATAGAAGACAAAGATAAATCCGCTCTCATTCAGATTTATATTAATCTCTTAGAAAAGACACAAAATGGTTAAATATTTACTTGAACTTGTAGTTGGTTTTCTTATATAATCTATTATTGTAACATTTGGCTCATTAAAATATCTCAGGATAGGATTCTAATACCGAGGGGGTATTTTTATGAAGATGAACTTATATATGGAAATCTCAGTTATACTAATTTTAATCGTTGGTTTTTCAGTTGCCTATTCGATGCTAAAGGAAGCTCATAAAAAACATATAAAAATCTTTAGCGTTTCTTTTATAAGTGGTATCTCTTTAATGTTAATTTGGCGTACATTTCACTTATTTTCGTATTTCAATTAATTAAATCCTGTATTTGAGCCAAAAGAGCGATTCAATATATCGCTCTTTTTTATTGACCCTAAAATAAATAAATATTAATAATTTTGGGATACTAATAACTAATTATATATACATGAGGTAGAGAGATGAAAAAGTGGATATTCATTGTTATTCTGTATTTCGGATTATTTTTATTACTCAAACAGTATTATAATGAATTTCTTGATTGGATTAATCATAGTACTTATGAACAATTAGCGTGGATGTTTTTCATTTCTATCCTTCTTTCTATCTTTCCGATAATACCTTTTACGTTGTTTGCCGGACTTATGGGGGCAAAATACGGTCTAGTATTAGGTTCATTAGTTAATTGGGTAGGTTCGGTATCAGGTGCTCTAATGATTTATTTGATTGCCAAGTACTCGGTGAAATCATCAATTGAAATATATCTAGCAAAATACCCAAAGCTTGTGAATTTACACATCTTAATTAAGGAGAACGCATTTATTACTCTTCTTTTTGCTCGTCTTATACCTATCTTACCACCCCCAGTTATTACAATATATTCAGGAATAAGTAGAATCCATATAGGTATTTATGTATTAGCAACAATGATTGGTAAAATTCCATCTATGATTCTGTATGCTTATATTGGAAATCAAGTATTGCTTTCTTATAAGATGATTATCTTAGCGCTATTAATTTACAGTTTATTTCTATTCATTGTATTTTTAAATTATCGAAGATGGATGAATAAAAGAACTATTCAACATAGATAAGATTACATAAGCTTAGAAGTTGGTGAGATGATGAGAATAGGTGCACATTTAAGCATACGAAATGGTTACTATCAAGCTGCAGTCACTGCGAAGAGTATAGGGGCGGGTATTTATCAGTATTTTCCGAAAAATCCAAGAAGTTTGTCTGTAAAGGCCTATGATAAGTCAGACACAAGTGCTTGTGCTGAGTTTTGTAAGAAACATAACATCGATAGTGTTGCCCATACCCCATATCCGACCAATTTGTCTGTTGTGGGTGAAGAGAGAGAGCATGTAGTTTTGTCATTACTAAATGATTTAGAAATTGCGGAAGCTTGTAACTCATTTGGTGTAGTTGTCCATTTTGGGGTCTTAAAAACCACGAAAGATCCTCTTGAAGGGTATTTGCGAATGATTGAAACACTCAACCAAGTTTGTAGTAAATGGAATGGGAATTGCTTACTTTTGATCGAAAATAATGCTGGTAAAAGTGGTCCAGAGGGAACTACACTAGAAGAACTTGTTCAAATCAGAAAGTTAGTTGATTACCCTGAAAAAATAGGCTTTTGTTTTGATACATGTCACGGATTTGCAAGTGGTGTGTGGAACGGAGAAAATTGGCTTGAGCTTGAAGAAAAAGGAGCCACACTTCATTATTTTGAGCATCTAAAAGTAGTACATTTAAATAACTCAATGTATCCTACTGGTGCAATGAAGGACAGACATGCAAACATTCATAAAGGACATATTACCTATCATCAGATGAAAACATTCATCAATTCTGCGGTAGTGAAAAGTATACCAATGGTGCTAGAAACACCCTCAACAAATGATTTTACACATAAAGATGAGATAGCATTGATTAATAATGATTACTGTTAATACGACTTAAAAAAGAAGAGGGATTATCCTCTTCTTTTTTCACTTGGTAGAGCATTATTTTCTGTGTACCGTTTTTGTAAAATAACGAGCCTAATCGACAAGCAGATGGCGCCAGCTGCAAGTCCAGCAATTAGTCCAATCCAATATCCGAAAGCACCTAATGATGAGAAAGTCGCTAGCACATATCCAGCCGGTAATCCAATTATCCAGTAGGATATAAAGGACATATACAAGGTGGCATTAACATCTTTATAACCACGTAAAGCACCTTGGATAGGAGCTTGGATTGCATCAGATAGTTGGAAAAATATGGCATATATTAAAAAGTGTTGTGTTAAAATCAATACATCCAAATCAGTAGTATATAGACTCGCCACTTGCACCTTATACAAATAGATAAATCCTGAACTAATGACTGAGATTATAACAGCAACAATAATTCCCATAAAGCTGTATACTTTTGCATCATAATACCGTTTTGAACCAACTTCATAACCGACTACAATTGTTAAAGCCATAGATACACTCAACGGTATCATATATAAAAAAGATGCAAAATTAAGGGCTGCCTGATGCGATGCAATTGTGACAGTATCAAACGAGCTCATCAGTAAGGTTACTGCAGCAAAAATACTCGTTTCAAAGAAAATGGAAAAACCGATAGGAACCCCAATTTTCAAGATTTCTTTCCATCTTGCAAGCGAGAAACGGTGTAAAGTACTGAATATACCATACGTTTTAAAAGGAGTTAACTTATGTATGATTAAAACTGCAAATGCAGTTATACACCAGTAAGTAATAGCAGTTGCGTAACCCGCTCCCACCCCGCCTAAGTTCGGGAATCCAAATTTACCGAAAATGAGTAAATAATTAAACAAAGCATTGATTGGTAATGCTATCAATGTAATGATCATCGTGATTCTGGTTTGAGCGAGTGCATCCATAAAAGCGCGAAGGACAGTATAAACAAACAAAGGAATAATACCAAGGGATAATCCAATTAGATAGTGCTTTGCAATATATTCAACCTCAGGAGCTAGTTTCATATAATCCAAAATAGGGTTTAAGAACAGAGCTCCGACGCCTACGACAACAATTGAAATGATGATAGCTAAATAAATCCCTTGGACAACTGAATGAGGGACGTCTTTCGTCTTCTTGCCTCCGATTAAATGGGCTACTATAGGTGTAATTGCTAATAATATTCCACTTAATCCTGTAAACACTGGAACCCATAGACTTGATCCGATAGCTACACCTGCAAGGTCATTCGCACTAGCCCGACCAGACATCATAACATCGAAGAAATTCATAGCAAATAATCCAAGCTGAGTTATTAAGATTGGAACTAAGATTTTAAAGAATAATAATCCTTTTTGATTTAAAGAAAAAGTTTGATTCATCATGTAGACCTCATATACTTAATTTTGTATAACTTAAAAATTATATCATATTACTAGGTTACCTAGCTATTTCGAGTGGCGAAAAGTTTTAAATGTTGATATGATTAAACTGCAAATTGACAATTAAAGAACGGAGACAACACACACTATGTGGAAAAACAGGAATGTATGGATTATTTTGTTGGGCGAGTTCGTAGCTGGCCTAGGATTATGGGTTGGAATTATTGGGAATTTAGAATTCATGCAAAAATATGTTCCTTCTGACTTTCATAAATCTCTAATTCTATTCGCAGGCTTATTAGCGGGAGTAATGGTTGGACCACTTGCTGGTAGGTTAATAGATTCGGTAAGTAAAAAGAAAGTATTATTATATGCTGGACTTGGACGAATGCTAAGTGTTAGTTTTATGTTTTTTGCTATTTATTATGGGGAAATTTTTTGGATGGTTTTATTTATGATAGCTTTACAATTGTCAGCTGCGTTTTATTTTCCAGCATTGCAATCTGTCATACCTTTAGTAGTAAAGGACAATGACTTATTACAAATGAATGGAATCCACATGAACGTGTCAACAATTGCTCGTGTCTTAGGAACTGCCATTGCAGGAGCGATGTTAGTAGTAATGAGTTTAAACACACTTTATTTACTATCAATGGTAGCATATGGATTGTTATTTTTATCAACTTATCTTCTAACGATTACAGAAGATGATAAAGAAGATAAAGGGAAACAAAAAAATCGTAACAAAAAATCCGGGTTTACTGACATCATTCCCATTATTAGAAATATTCCAATTGCTATGATGGCTCTTATTTTAACTTGTGTACCATTATTATTTATAGGTGGAATTAACTTAATGGTTATTAATATAAGTGAGTTACAAGGTGATCCTACTATTAAAGGGTTATTATATGCAGCAGAAGGTATTTGTTTTATGGCTGGTACTTTTTTAGTTAAGCGAATTTCTGAAGGTAGGAACGAAGTGAAATTAATGTTGGTATTTGCCTTTGTTATTGCAATTGCAGAACTATTATTATTCTTTGGTGATTCAAAAATGATGTCACTCATTTCATTTGGTCTTTTGGGAGTAGGATTGGGATGTTTCTTTCCTATTGCAGCAACCATCTTTCAGACTAGAATTCCCAAAGAATACCACGGAAGATTTTTTTCATTTCGTAACATGCTAGACCGTGTTCTTTTTCAAATTGTATTATTAGGTACTGGCTTATTTTTAGATACAATTGGTCTTCAGAAAATGGTACTCGTCTTTGGAGGGCTATCGCTTTTAATTGTAGTGATCTTTGGGGTAAGATATATAAGGACGCCTTTTGTAGAAGAAACTGAGGAAAATGAAAAGGACGGACTTGTTAGTGCTAAATGATAAAAAGGACGCAATGTCCTTTTCTTTTTTTGCATGCTTTTTAGTATTAAAAATTCACAACAAATAAAGAATATAAGTGAAGGGAGCGAGTTTAAATATGATTATGTTATTTACTGATAGTGATTTAGACGGTTTAGGCTGCGGACTATTAGCTAAGCTGGCATTTGGTGAAAAAGTTAATGTAGCTTACTGTTCTTATCGTAATTTAAATGAGCGTGTATCAAGATTTATTGGAAATCAAGAGAATAAAAATGCAAAAGTATACATAACAGATCTGGCCGTAAATAAAGATGTTGAAAAAAAGTTAGAAAAACGATATAAGAATCAATCCCATGTGCAAATGATTGATCACCATGTAACAGCCATGCATTTTAATGAATATGATTGGGGATTTGTTAAACCAGAATATGATTCTGGTAAGAAAACATCAGCAACTTCGTTGTATTATGAATTCTTAGTCGAAAAAGAAATGATTACTTCAACAAAGGCGCTTGATGAGTTTGTAGAACTTGTAAGGCAATATGATACATGGGAATGGGAAGTAAACGAAAATAAGGATGCAAAGAGGTTAAATGATTTGTTCTTCATTCTTGGTATAGAACATTTCGAAAAAGAAATGTTAGAGCGTGTAAAGAATGCTGAAGGGTTTTCTTTATCAGAAAAAGAGGAACTCATCTTAGATTTAGAAGATAAAAAAATCGAACGTTATATTTTTTCTAAGAATAGACAAATGACTCAAATCTTTGTTGATGAGTATTGTGTTGGAATAATTCATGCTGAACAGTATTTATCAGAACTAGGAAATGCACTTGCAAAGCTGAATCCACACATAGACCTTATTGCTATGGTAAACGTGGGGACAAAGAAGATCGGATTCAGGACTATTTATGATGATGTTGATGTCTCTAAGTTCGCCCAAAAATATGGTGGTGGAGGTCATCCGAAAGCATCAGGTTGTTCATTGGATGAAGGGAATTTTGATGTCTTTGTTAAAGATGTGTTTCCTTTATCATCTATTAAGATTGATGCTCCTAAAAATGAATTAAATATTCGCGAATTAAAAAATGGTTCGTTCTATACAAATAAAACAGATGATCAATCCTTTGTATTCTTTGATGAAAAAGTTGAAAGTTGGAAAGTGTACCATAATAAACAATTTTCAGATCAAAAATTTGATTCATATGAAGAAGCTGAAAAGTATATTAAAAGACACTATTCAACCGGGTTAGCTTTTGATAATGATTTGGTCCGCTTTTTAGCTGAGATGCTAGACAAGAAAGAGCAGGAGATTAGATCTGACATTAACTCAAATAGAGAGTCTGTCGTTAACAAATTGATTTTACAGGCATAATAGTTGATAAACAATGAGACTGTCCTAAGAGCATCAGCAATTACCAGTGAGACAAGGTATTGTACATGCACAAAGGACAGCCTCATTTATTTTATCTTTTAAATTAAAAAAATAGGTGCTTGAGTAAAAATTTTGCTTGAAGGTTACTTCTCTTGTAGAATATTAGAGTGACAAAAAAAAAAGGGCAGATTTATCCTGAAAGGACTTACTATAGATGAATTTAAATATAGATAGCTTACAATTACCAACGAAAATTAAAGAAATGATAGAAGACCGCAAAGCAAAGTTTGAAAACGGGGATGATGAATATTTAATTGGTTCAGGTGGTTATACAGCCTCAACAACAACAATCTTTGCTGATGCAATAATTGCTTTATCGCTAGGGAAAAATGTGTTGTTGAAAGGTCCTACCGGTTCAGGCAAGACTAAATTAGCTGAGACACTTTCCAGCATTTTCTCACAACCAATGTACAGTATCAATTGTTCAGTTGACTTAGACGCAGAAGCACTTTTAGGCTTTAAGACAATTAATGATCAGGCTGGGAAGACTTCGATCGAGTTTGTTCCAGGACCTGTAATTCACGCGATGAATAAAGGTTATTTATTATATATTGATGAAATTAACATGGCAAAACCTGAAACACTACCGATTTTAAATGGAGTTTTAGATTATCGTAAAATGATCACAAACCCTTTTACTGGTGAAGTTGTAAAAGCATCAAGCGAATTTGGTGTTGTTGCTGCAATTAATGAAGGGTATGTAGGAACGGTTCCGCTAAATGAAGCATTAAAAAATAGATTTATTGTAATAGATGTCCCATATATTCAAGGAGAAACATTGAAAAATGTTTTACTAAATCAATCCATACTTGATGATGAGGACCTTATTGATCAATTTGTTAGGTTATCAAGTGACTTAATCATGTTAGTTAAAAATGGTCATATTTCAGAAGAGGCGGCATCTATTCGCGCCCTAATTGATACTTGTGACTTAGCAGCATACATGCCACCGGTTAGAGCAATTAAGAGAGGGATTGTAGAAAAGCTCGAAGATGATAGAGAAAAGGCCGCAATTGAAAATGTAGCAGAAACGTTATTTGACTAGAGGTAGGTGTTAGGTAAATGAGATTTATTCAATTTAATGATAAAAAGGTCGATTCCTTTTTATTTATGCAGTTATCAGACCTAGCGAAAACCTTATCAAAAGAAGAACTAGTAGAAGTGGAATTTGGATATAAATCTTATTATGATCCACTAGATTTAAAAATAATTCTAAGCCACTTTTGGGATAACCGACAATATGCCGAGAAGGTTCATGGACTTAAAAGTGATGTGTATTTAAGAAGTATCGGTAGTAAAAATCATACTGATTTTCGAGAAATTTCATCGTTTCTTACTTTTACAAAAAAGACATCGATTCCTAGTTTCGCCAAACAAATGTTTATGATTATCGAAGATTTAAGACTTGAAGAACTATGTAAGAAAGAAAGGCCTGGTACAAAAGCCATTTTTTCTACGAGAAATAACGTTTATCGGAAATATTTTACTGACCAACTGAACGTAAATATAAAAAGTGTTCATACTGATGCTTTATTCAACTCAATTTATCTTCTATTGACTTCGACGTCACCTCTAGAGGATATGCCTATCATTAATGATGAACTCAATTTACTAAACCCATTCCTCCGTAATGAGATAAGTAAGGCTTATGAAACAAAGTCAACGACAGATGTTGTGAAAATATGTAAGACGATTATAGAAGTACTTGATGAAATATTAGAGAAAGATATGCTGAATATTTACTTTCATTTACCAGAATTAGCTTATGATGATCTCGATTTGATAGATATGAACGATCTTAAACGAAAAAAGAAACTAAGAAATGATGATCGTTTGGATGAGGTGGCTAAAGGTGATGAAGATGTTCATCAAGATGAGTTACCCACTTGGCATCAAGAAACAAGTAAACCTACTAAAAGCTTCCTACAATTCGATTTGGAGCAAGGTTCACAAACAAATATAGTAGGTGAGAGTGCAAGAGAAGGTGATGCAGGAGACCAGGCTTTAGGAATGGTGCAGGGGTCTTCAAAGAAAAGTAAGCATAATGATTTCTCAAAGATAGAAGCAATGGAAGCTCAAACTGAAGCACCTGAAGGAAATACTGATAGTAGATACGGTAAAGAAAATAAGTTTGCTGTTCCTGTTTTCCTGCAGTCAAAAGTCCCAAGTAGTATAGATTATGAAACGTATCTAGCAAATAGAGCGAAAATCTCACCATATCAAAAGAAGCTTAAACAGATTATACTTAAAACACTAGAACATAAGAAAATCTTACCTAGAACGAATCTACAATACGGTCGGTTAAGTAAACGTCTGATTCCGCTGTTTATCGAAGATAATCCACGTATGTTTTATAAAAAAGATGAGACATCACCAGAGATTGATGCTGTATTTAGTCTGTTAGTCGATTGTTCTGCATCTATGTTTGATAAGATGGATCAAACAAAGCTTGGTATTACACTATTTCATGAAGCACTAAAATCAGTTAGAGTTCCTCACAAAATCTCAGGTTTTTGGGAAGATACCAATGATGCTACTGAAACCAAACAACCAAACTATTTCTACAATACCATTGGTTTTGAGCAATCTTTATTACCCCAAAGTGGTCCAGAAATTATGCAACTAGTCCCTGAGGAAGACAATAGAGATGGCTATTCAATAAGAATGATGACGGAAGAACTAGTTAAACGAAGAACAGAGAAGCAGAAATTCTTGCTCGTATTCTCAGATGGAGAACCTGCAGCTTTTGGTTATGAACAAAACGGCATTGTTGATACCCATGAAGCTGTAATAGAGGCAAGAAAACAGGGGGTTGAAGTCTTAAATGTCTTCTTAGCAAATGGTGAAATAGATGAAGGACAAAAGAAGACAATACAAAATATTTACGGTAAATATAGTATTCTTGTACAAGATATTGATGAGTTACCTGAGATACTCTTCCCATTACTTAAAAAATTACTGTTAAAAAGTATATGATCAAAAAGACCTAGTGACTATAGTGAAAGTATAGTCACTAGGTCTTTATTTCATTATATTGAGGTTATTAATGAACTTATCAATTAATTCGTAGTATGAATAATTCCGATCCATCATATGATGAATTATGCTTATGTTTGGAGGGAGATAATATGGTGTTAGAAAAAAGAACTTTTCAGGATACTCTTACCATTTCCGAAAAAATGGTCGCCAGATATTTTCATTTAAGTGAGTTAGAAAGAGAAATTGAGAAGGAGATGAAAGAACTAAAAAAAGTATTTCATCTTTATTTCGATGAAACAAGTGGAACTAATCAAAAAGCTGAATTTACATTAGGTGATTATAAATTACAAAGACAAATTCGGTTGTCTGAAAACTACGATGATGAAAAAACAGTAACAAGGTTAGAAGAAAGAAATTTAAAAGATTGTATACAAATTCAAAAAAAGCCTGATATTCAAAAAATTGAAGCTGCTATAACTTTAGGGTTAATAGATTCAAAAGAAGTAGAAGATTGTAAAATTAAAAAAATCTCAAAAGCCATATCCGTTAAAAGAATATAGGTTTATAAAAGACAAAACTCTTTTTCGGGTTTGTCTATTTTTTTTGCTATTGATTGGGAATAATAACTCTGTTTTAAATGACAAGAATTATAACTTGTGTGAGGGAGGAAGAAGAGAAGTGTCAAAATCAGAGAATACAGTAGCAAAGCTTATTCTGCAACAATTAGAAGCATGGGGGGTTAAACGAATATATGGTGTTGTTGGAGATGCGATCTTAGGGTTAATGGATGAGTTAAATCAACAGAAGGCTATCCAATTTATCGCAGTTAAACACGAATCTGTTGCGGGAATGATGGCTTCTGCAGAAGCGAAACTGACAGGTAAAATAGGTGTCTGCACCTCAACCATGGGGCCAGGGGTTGCTAATTTATTAAATGGCCTCGGTGATGCACATATGGATAAAGCACCAGTACTTGCAATCACAGGACAAGCACCCACCAATAAAATTGGAACAGATTATAAACAATATATAGATCAACAAGAGCTAGTCAAACCTTTTGCAAGCTTCACCTCATTAGTAAGTCATCCAGATGCTATCACCGATTTACTTATAAAAGCGATGCATACATCATTATCAAATGGATCTGTTTCACACTTATCGGTACCAAAAGATCTATTCACTAGCATTTCAAATGCAAAAGTAAGAGAACAACCTACTTTTGTAAGAGGGATGTCAACAATACAGGAGGATCAGCTCGTCGATGTAATAAAAGAAATGAAAGAGGCAAAATCTCCGATTATTTTAGCTGGTATTGGTGCGAAAAACTCGGTTGATTTAGTTGATCAGCTTTCAACTAAATGGGGAGCAGGAATATTAGTTAGTCTAGGTGCAAAAGGATATTTTGATGATTCTATACAATTACTAATGGGTGGAATTGGTCAAGGTGGTAATCCCTATGCAGAGGATTTGTTTAAGAGTGCAGATGTGGTTTTAGTAGTGGGGGACACATGGTGGCCTGAAGGTTACGTTCCTAAAGATGTGACAGTCATTCAAATAGATCAAGCTGAAGTAAATATTGGTAAAGAAATACCTACAAAATATGGTGTCGTTGGTGGAGCATCAGAAATCCTTACTCATTTACTTAAGAGTATCCCAAGTGAGCAAGAGGACTCAAAGTGGATCTCTCAAGTAGTTGATATAAAAAATAAATGGGAGAAGGAGAACGATGAAGAACGAAATAATCAAGATGTGCCGATTCACCCTTCAAGGATTGTTAAATCAATAGAGGAAGTGATTGAAAAGGACGCGATTTTGTCGATCGACACTGGAGATGTAACCGTTTGGATGAATCGTAATTTCAAGCCTACAAATCAGCAATTTCTCTTTTCTGGAAAATGGAGAACGATGGGCTATGGTTTACCTGGTGCGCTTGCAGCTAAGTTATGTTATCCTGAAAAACAAGTTCTAGCAATTGTAGGTGATGGTGGAATTGAAATGGTATTAGCTGATTTACTAACGGCAACAAGATATGAATTAAACATAACAGTTATTGTATTTAATAATCACGCATTACAAATGGAAAGAGATAAGATGATTGTTGGAGGATACGCACAAGAGGGAGTAGATTTAACAAATCCAGATTTTGTTAAAATAGCTCAGGCATGTGGTTTAAAAGCATATAGAATATCAGATAATCAACAATTGAAGCATATTCTGGTTGAAGCAGTAAACGAGAATTCACCTACTTTAGTCACTATAGACACAGCCGCAATTGTTCATCCTGAAACAAAAGAGTCAAAATAAAATAAGGGGAAATATTCCCCTTATTTTTCGTTAAGCATTTCATAAACTTCAGCATCTAATTTCTTTGCAAGATCTTCATTGTATGTTTTTACGTAGTCAGGTTCTACAGTAACTTTTCCACCATAGAAAATAATATCTTCAACAGATTCAACTTGAACAGTCACTACACGATATTTCATTGTCTTTTCAATGATATCTGAAACAGTTGCTTGACCCTTAATAGAAAAACAGCTTCCTGCCCCAGTTACACCAAGTGTGATTTCAGGATTCTGTTGAATGTTTGAAACGCTTGTTCCTTTATGACCAAGAGCAAACTTGATTACTTCACCACCAGGGTGTGCCACAAGCCATGAAACAATACTTAAATGTGGTTTATTTGTTTCGGCATCCATCGTTACTAAAGAAACAATCTTTTCACCTTGTAGCAAATCTACAAGTTCTTGACTTAGTTTATCTTGATTTGTTTTACTCAAAATAAAATCCTCCTCTAACTTCCTTAAGAAGTTTTGTCTTGTAAAATAAAGTATATACTACAAAGTATTCGAAATAAAACGATAGGCTCAAAAAACACTTAACTATTTTGTTTAATTGAGCTAAAATAATACATATTCAAGAAAAAGAGGTGTTATTAATGATTCATCAAACATGGACCGAAAGCAAAACAATTAAACATGTAAAATGTATACATACGAATGCAGAAAAATATATGGTGGACAGGGCATTAACTGCAGGAAAAATCTACGAGTTGAAAAATGAAACAGACGAATTTTACTTCATTATCGACAACACCGGAAAAATCGGTGGGTATTATAAAAATTATTTTGAGTGATAAAAAAGAGTAGTCCAAGGTTTGGGCTACTCTTTTTCACATTAATTTACTTTGGTATTTAAATATTCTGAGACTAATTCACTGATATATGAAGCCTCTTCTTCTTTAAAGTACAATAATACTTGCTCTTCTGTTTCTTCATCATTTTCTTTTGCAATTGTATTCCGGTAGATCACTCCATCACCTGTTTCTTGATCAATACCGAGTTTATAGTAAATTGAATAATTAGCACTTACGTCTGGACTGTTATCTTCAATATGAATATATTTATCGTTTGTAATCCATTCAATGTGATCTTCATCTTCTGGAAAAAATGCTTCGTCACTATCATCTATGATCTCATCTTCGTACAAATCATCAGATAGTTCATCATCAAACTCGTCAATAAATTCACCACTTAGTTCATCAATCTCATCAAGATAATCATGGAATGAAGCGTGAATGAAGCTTAACATTTGATCCAAGTTGCCAAAAAGTACTTTAGCATGTAACTCTGCTTCATCATCATAATGGTATGAATAAAACTCTTGATTGATTGGGTCGAAAAATATGTAACAAAACTCATCAATCTCTTCATCTGTTTGAACAGAAAAATTAAATGAAGGATGTTGTTCGGTAGGATCTGTATCAAATAGTATTTCTACCTCATCAAATCCCTCACATAAATCTGGTAAGCTAATTCTAACAGCGTTCTCCATGCGGCCAAACCACTCAAGACTCATTTATGAGCACCTCACTTTTATAGTATCACTTTGTATTGTTGCCAAACTAATATAAAGTTAATCGTTGAAAATTGTATCCATTTTTACTCTTCACAGTATTTTGGTATGATTAGATAGCTATAGGTAGTTTAGGAGGTAGTAAAATTGTTATCAAATAATGAGTTATTCGCAAAGGCAGAGGCCTTTATTATGATATACTTTGATGAAATGCAAAAATCTTATGCTGAGATGAAAGAAAGACTAAAACAAATAGATATAGAAATTAGTGAAACTGGTACGTATGTACATACCTTTGAAGAACTTGAGCATGGGGCACGAATGGCATGGAGAAATAGCAATCGCTGTATAGGTCGATTATTTTGGAATTCACTTACTGTCTTTGATAAAAGGAATATAGACAATGAGGATGATGCTTTTCTTGCGATTTGTGAGCATATAGACTTTGCGACTAATGAAGGAAAGATACGCCCAACAATAACGATATTTCGACAACAAGGCACACAGGAAGAAAGTACTTATATTTGGAATCATCAATTAATTAGGTATGCAGGCTATGACACGGAGTTTGGCATTGTAGGGGACCCTTCAAGTATAGCTTTTACAAAAAAGTGCGAAGAACTCGGTTGGATGGGTAAGAGAACAAATTTTGATATCCTTCCAATTATTCTCAATGTAAACGGAAGGGCTCCTAGATTATTTGAACTTCCTGAACATTTAGTAAGTGAAGTTTTGATTACACATCCTGAATATGATTGGTTTAAGGACCTTGGTGTTAGTTGGTATGCAGTTCCATTTATTTCTGATATGGAACTTGAAATTGGTGGAATACGTTATAGTGCAGCTCCATTTAATGGCTGGTATATGGGTACAGAGATTGGATCAAGAAACCTCGCAGATTCAAGTAGGTATAACTTACTACCTACCATTGCGGAACATATGGGAATTGATATGAAAACGAATGCATCATTATGGAAAGACAAAGCATTACTTGAATTAAATGTAGCCGTATTACATTCTTATAAACAAGCTGGAATAAGTATAGTTGACCATCATACAGCCGCACAACAGTTTTCACATTTTGAACAGAAGGAAAAGGAAGCAGAAAGAAAGCTGACAGGGGATTGGGCTTGGTTGATACCGCCAATGTCTCCAGCGGCAACACATATTTTTCATACTAAATATGCTAATAAAATTAATGTTCCAAATTATTTTTATCGAACAGTTCATTTATATTAATCCCGTTAAAATGATAAAATCTAGAGAGTGAATTTGACTTTTTAGGTGTTGTTATAGTAACATAAATATAGATAACAACAAATTCTGGAATCATTCACTGATTATAAAGAGTTAATCGTACCACACTCTTTATGATTTGTGATTTTTTCATTTAGGAGTGATCATTTTATGGCATTTGGAAGAAAACCTGAAGTCGAAATTATCAAAGAAGATATCAAAGTTTGGGAATGTAGTTCAGATGACTGTAACTGTTGGGTTCGCGATAACTTTAAGAGCAGTGCTGAGGAACCTACGTGTCCGATCTGTCATTCTGAAATGTCTGCTACTACCAAGAGTTTACAGGCCATTCAAAATCATGCCACAGCTAAATAATCACTCTTTTCTGAGCAAATAAGAGACATATCCGATTTGGATCATGTCTCTTATTTGATTTACTTAAAAATCAATCTACAACGATATATGCAATCATCGGCCCATTTGATTGTGGATCTTGGTGAGCCTCGCATATCAATCGATACACACCTTCTTCTTCAAATTTAACTGTAATAATTGTTTCTTCACCTTTCTTTACAACACCCTTAATATCAGTACCCTCTATATAGAATGGGTGCTCATGACCGTTAACACCATAGATATTAATTGTAACTTCTTCTCCTTGGGGAACGGTAATAGAACCTGGATCCCAACGATATGATTCTATTTTCTTACCATCTTCTGTTTTGGATTTAAATTCACCAGTCACCATGTGAATATTATATTTACTTTTCTCAGCCTGAGAAACGGTCTGAATGGTTTCTAGATTAAGAAAGAGCCCACCAGCTACAATTAGAGCAAACAACACTATTCCAAAATAAGCCCATTTTTTTCGTACAAAAATTAATTTCATACTCAACCTCCTGTCCTATTTTTCTTGTCTATCTACTATATGCTTTAGCATCTAAAGAACTTGTCTATAGTTTGGATTTTTTTAAAAAAAGATGTTTCTCGTTATTAATTACAGGTATTTAAATGATAAAATAACTAAGTAGTCTATTAACAATGAGGTGTCTATAAATTGGAAATACATTTTTCGGAGAAGATGGATCGCTTTCGTTTAGGCGTTTTTAATGAATTAGCTCACATGAAAGAACAAATGAGAAGGAAAGGCATTGACCTAATTGATTTAAGTATAGGGAGTCCAGACTTACCACCGCCTCTGTTTATTCGCAAGGAGTTGGAGGTAGCTATTAAAATACCTACTAATTATGAATATTCAATAACGGGAATTACACCATTTAAGGAGGCTATTAGTACTTATTATAAGGAAAACCACTCTGTAGATATTGAACCTAATGAAGAAATACTAGTGTTGATGGGTTCGCAAGATGGGCTGGTTCACCTTCCAATGGTCTTAACTAATCCTGGAGATATTATCCTAGTACCTGACCCCGGTTACACCGCCTATGAGGCAGGGATTGCGATGGCTGATGCAGTCGCCTATCCAATGCCATTAAAAAAAGAGAACAATTATTTACCTGACCTTTTTGAAATACCTGAAGACATTGCTAGAAAAGCAAAGATGATGATTCTAAATTATCCGGGAAATCCTATTCCAGCATTAGCTACTCAGGATTTCTTTGAGGAAGTAATACAGTTTGCAAAGAAACATAATATCGTAGTTTTACATGATTTTGCTTATTCTGAACTTTACTATACGGAGCATAAACCAATTAGTTTTATGTCAATAGATGGTGCGAAGGATGTTGGGGTGGAATTTAACTCACTATCAAAAAGCTATAATATGGCTGGTTGTAGAGTAGGATTTGCAGTAGGTAATAGTAGAGTGTTATCTGGCTTGAACACACTAAAGTCTAATTTAGACTATGGTGTATTCCTGCCCATACAACAAGCAGGAATGAAAGCATTATTAGACAATAGTAATTTTAGTAATGAGCTTAGATCTATTTATAGAGGTCGAAGAGACACTTTAGTAGAAGGTCTTCAAAAAATTGGCTGGGAGGTCGAAATTCCTGATGCGTCAATGTTCGTGTGGGCTAAAGTGCCAAGTACATATAGTTCCATAAGTTTTACCTTTGAATTAATAGAAAAAACAGGGGTCGTTGTCACGCCTGGAAATGCATTTGGAGCGCAAGGGGAAGGGTATGTTCGGATTGCCCTTGTTAAACCTGAAGAGATACTAAATAAAGCAATTGAAAACATAAGTAAATCTGGCATGTTTATGTAGAAAAAACCGACACTTAACTTCTTTGAGTGTCGGTTTTATTATGATTTTAATTAAAGCTTCTTTCTAGTTCGTCTATTAAACTGCCGACATATGAAACAGCTTTTCTAATTGCATCAGGCTCTGACATATCAACTCCTGCATACTTCATTAAGTCTAAAGGCTTCTTAGTACCTCCAGCCTTTAATACTTCTATCCAACGATCAATCACAGGCTGACCATCTTCTTTAATCAATTCTGAAACAGCAGTAGATGCAGTTAGTCCAGCTGAATATGTATATGGGTATAATCCCATATAATAATGAGGTTGACGCATCCAAGTAAGGGAAGCACCTTCATCAATAAGTACAGAATCACCCCAGAATGTTGATAGTACTTCATGTTTTTGCGCAGAAAAGGAAGCTGCTGTTAGTGGTTTGCCTTCTTCAGCAAGTTTGTATACCCTCCGTTGAAATTCACCTTCAAGTAAGTGAGTAACAAAATTATGATAATAAGTTCCTAATAGCTGCAATAATACCCAACGTTTCATTTGTGGGTCAGTTGTTTTTGCTAATATATGTTCTCCAAGTAGTAATTCATTCATTGTGGAAGGAGCTTCAATAAAATATGTTGATGGGCGAGTATTGAAAATTCGCTGATGGCTATTAGCTAAATAGAAATGACCAGCGTGTCCTAGTTCATGTGCAAGTATAAAAGCACCTCTCATTGTGTCTGTCCAGGTTATTAATATATAGGGATGTGAACCATATGGACTAGCACAAAATGCACCTGTTGATTTTCCAACATTCTCGGCAAGGTCTACCCAACGCTCATTTAACCCTTTTTTCATTATTTCTACATATTCTTCTCCCATAATTTCCAACGATTCAAGAATAATTTCACTAGCTTCTTCATAGCTAGTTTTTGGATTGAAATCTGGATCTAACGGAGCTTTCAAATCAGAAAAATGAAGTTCATCTATTCCAAGTACACGTTTTTTTAATTTCGCAAATCTTCTCATATGTGGAGCAAGTTCATTATATATAATATCAATTTGATTGTTATACATTTCCTCTGATACTTGTTGGGAGTGTAATAACATTTCAGTTACTGATTTATAATTTCTTAATTTTGAAAGAGTAACTTGTTTTTTTACTTCAGTAGCATAAATAGAAGCAAATGTATTTTTATAATTCTTCAAAGAAGTTGTAAACGCATCGTAAGCATTTCTCCGTAAAGTGATATCAGGAGATAATTCATAGCGGTCCTCGAAAAGTGCAAAGGAAAGTGGTAATTCTTTACCTTTACTATCTAAGAAAGAATTGAAAGACATATCTGCTGCCTTACTATTTTGATAGATCATATATGGTGAAGCATGAACTTCTCCAAGTGCAGCTAAAGCTTCTTCTGTTTCAGGAGAAAGTGTATAAGCTTTTTTTTCTAATAATTCCTCTAAATAAACTTGAAATACCTTTAACTCTTCATTTATTATTATGTAATTTTTAATTGTTTCTTCCGGCAAAGTTAAAATCTCAGATTCAATAAATGAAAGCTCAGCATTAATCCTTGAAAGTACTGATGAAACTTTTGAAGAATCTGCTTGATTTTCTGGATTTGTTGCATCTTCTGCATATCTTAGACTTGCGTATGTTGAAACAAGAACAATCCTTTTTTGCAATTCTTCACGCGATAATAAGCAATTTAATAATTTTGATGAATCTTCATGAAGAGAGCCTTTAAATTTTGTAACTAATGAAACATCTCTTTGAACTGAATCCAACTCTTGTTGCCATTCAGTTGGACCTTCAAATAGGTCTTCTAATTTCCATTTTAGGTGAGAGGGAACTTCAGTTCTAAGTGTCAATTTACTTTTATTAGATATTTTCATTAAGCGTACTTCCTTCCTAAAATTAATATTTCGTAAAGCTAAATATTTACTATTATAAATGATTAAATGAATTTTGAATATAATAAATTTATAGAAAAACAAAAGAAAAAGGCAGAAGAATGTCTGCCTTTTCCTTTTAAGCTACTTTATTGTTGGACTTGAATTCAGTGACTTCAGCTTTTTTACTTTGATAATAATACCAATTTAAGATAAATGAGATGATATAAAATCCAATAAAGAAATACAATGCGTTGATTGGACTACCTGTATTTTCTGCTGACCAACCCAGTAATTTGGGAATTAGGAAAGAACCGTAAGCCGCGAATGCAGCAGTAAAACCAAGAACTGGTGCAGCTTCTTTGGCTGGGAAAATGAAAGGAATCATTTGGAATGTAGATCCTGAACCTATACCAGCAGCTAAAAATAAAATCATAAATGAAATAATAAAACCTGCGAATTGTTGTTGAAGTGTAAAATAGATGACTGACAGGGCACCAATTCCCATCACTACGAACACAATGGCTGTGACTCTTTCACCACCGAATTTATCGGATATCCAACCACCCACAGGTCTGAATGCTGCTGCTAAGAATGCACCAAGGAAAGCGATTGGTACATACTGTGGAAATAAAGATTTAAGTAGTAATGGAAAAGCAGCAGAGTAACCGATAAATGAGCCGAATGTTGCCACATATAAAACGGTCATGATCCAAGTGTGTTTTCTCTTAACAATTACAAATTGTTCAGATACAGATTGTTTACTATTTGGGAGGTTATCCATTCCAAAGTATGCGATAACTGTCATAACTAGTATAGGGATTACCCAAATAAATGCTGCGTTTTGTAACCAGATTTGACTACCATCTGGAAGGATTTGTCCTTCACCACTTACAAACGCAAAGGTACCTGTTGTGATGATTAACGGTGTAACAAATTGTACAACTGAAACACCCATATTTCCTAACCCACCATTAATTCCAAGACCGGTCCCTTTTTCTTTCTTCGGAAAAAAGAAACTGATATTAGAAGAAGAAGAACAGAAATTCCCACCACCAAGTCCACAAAGAGCTGCTAGTAAGAGCATAACTGAATATGGAGTATCAGGATTCTGTACGGCCATTCCAATTCCTACCGCCGGAAATACAAGAACACCTGTTGCGAAAACTGTCCAGTTTCTTCCACCGAATTTTCCTACTCCAAATGTATAAACAAATCGCAATGTCGCACCAACAAGTCCGGGAATGGCTGCTAATGTAAATAATTGTTCTGGTGTAAACTGAAAGCCTATGTCATTTAATCTCACGGCTACCACTGACCAGATTTGCCAAACAATAAATGCAAGCATTAGAGAAGGAACTGAAATCCATAAGTTTCTTCTAGCATGTTTTTTTCCTTCTGTTTCCCAAAAATGAGGATCTTCAGGATTCCATTTTGTAATACGAGCCATCTAATATTCCTCCATCGTTATTAATCTTTAAAAAACTATAACCTAAATATCACATCATTTAATAAAAGCTGTTGTGACCTTAATCACAGTAATAAGACAGAAAGCTTAAAAAGGGTCATATGTACAAGAAATTGTAACTTTTACATCAAAAAAGCTAAACTCAGATGATGAGCTTAGCCTTAGATCAATTTTATTTAATTTCTTCTTTTTCTTTTTTCTCTTTATTATTTATAGTTAGTCGTTGTACAAAGTTAGGTTTTGAAAAGATACCATAAATAAAACTAGAAGTTAGCTTAAAATTGCTTTCCACCTTTTCAAGAAGTAGTGCAGCTCTTTCATAAACAATTGATTTCAAATGATCAAGTTGCCTTGATACTTTCTGGGTTAGTGCTTCTTGCTGATCCATTCTTTCCATAATCGTTTTGTGAAAAGCTTCTTGTAGCTCAAGTTTCTCGTTTAATAATTGGTACTGCTTCTCCTGTTGATTTAACTGATCCATCAATGTAGTATTTTGTTCACCAAAATGATCAAGTTTACTTGTGATTGATTGTGAATATTGATCTTGATATGTCAGTTGATCGATAATTGCTTGATTAATTAATCCTTCTTGATCAAGACTTTTCTCTAAGCTTGAATTAAATTCATTTACTTTTTCTAATCGAACAAGAATATTTTCGTAATTTTCGTCTTGTTTTTGAATCTTTTCTAATAATGGAACAATAAACTCTTCTTGTTTGAGTAGTTTATCTGTTAGTTCCTCTAAATATTCAATTTGTTCTTTTTTTGAATCGCTCACTGTCAGATTAATATCTCTAAGACCTATAGTTAATTCTTTATTTAAATGTTGTTGTTTTCTCCAAAGTTCATTTAAATAATTTAAATGATAAGTGCTTTGATTTGAACGAACATCCTGACTTAAACTCTGTTTATATAACTTAGGTTGGATTGGTTGATTATCGAAATTTGCCATCGTAACACTCCTTGTCGGGCAAAGTTGTATTTGCGAAATTTATATTAGTGTATGAATATGTGGAAGATATGTTTAACTGATATTAATAAAAAAAAGATTTTAAATTAAAAAAAAGGATTTAGGAGATAATAAAATCGAATACACCGAAAGGAAGGGATGTTATGTCATTAGAATGGTTTGACCGAGTAAGCGGAGAACTTCAAGATCATTTAGAGTCAATTTGTGATAAATATGATCAAGTCGGACACATGTCCATTGATCGCGGTGCAAAACATCCGAGAATAGAATTCTTTGTTGAAACAACAGATGATGGTGAACGAGACTATTTTTGTAGCCTCTTTTTCGATCCACATAATGAAGAATTTTATGTTGAATCTTATGACCTTGATTTACAACAAGAGTCAAGAGCAATCCTTTTAGATATAGAGGACATAGTTGATTGCGTACATGAGAGCTTCCACGAGTATATGAATGATGACGAAGATGATGAAGAGTATGAGTATTATCTAGAAACGACGGAAGACGACGATGATCTATACTTAGCTGATGATGATTCAGAAAATGAAACAGAAGTTTATCAAGAAATAGATGTGGAGTGGACAACTCCTGAAGTTACAGCATATAGTCATGAGGATGAAGTTGAGGTCACATATCAGTTTGGAATTGTTCAAGAAACAGGTGATGGTGTCCTCAGACGTGTTAACCGAGTTGTAACTACAGATGAAGATCTAATTGAGGATGAATCAAATTTCATTTTCAGCAAAGAAGAAGCAAGTACAATTATTGCTTTAATAGCAACACATATGGATTCTTTAAGTGATTTTGACTTTGATATGATTGACGGATAAAATAAAAGGAGGCTGATCTTTGAGATCAGTCTTCATTTAATTAGGGGGGAAACAATGACAGAAATTTCAAAACAAACTTATATAGTTATGGAAAGATACATCGAAAAGAACCGTCAAATAAATAAAGAAAATAGGGAAGTTATCTATTTATATGAAAATATGATAAAAACAGTTAATAAACAATTCGCTCTTACTAATGTTTTAGATATCTCTTATAAATCTAGTTCTACAAATTTCGGTGTTCTCTATTTACATACAAATCAAGGGTTATTCTCCTATCAATTGGATAGTGATCCAACAGACTTTATAAAAAAATATAATGAATTAAAGAGAAGTTTTTCTAAACGTTAAGGCTAATCCTCCGGATAGCTTTTTTATTTTGCTAGAATAATTAGAAAATTAGTTGAAAAATTGGGAGTTTTATTATATTGTTAAAAAAAATTATTTTCTGTTAAACGAATATGACAGAAGAATTCCTAGGAGGGATCGTATGACTGTATCGATAGAACAGATAAAAGAAAGAATCGAAGTAGCATCTAAACGGAAAAAAGCAGATTTAGTTATTAAAAACGGGAGAATTGTAGATGTGTTTAATCATCAAATCTATCAATTAGATATTGCCATAACCGGTGGAGTAATTGTTGGTGTAGGTGATTATGAGGGCTTAGAAATAATTGATGCTCAAAACAATTATGTATGCCCGTCCTTCATTGACAGTCATGTTCATATTGAGTCTTCGATGGTTCCACCACAAGAATTTGCTAAGGTTGTTATACCACACGGAGTAACAACTGTAATAGCTGACCCTCATGAAATTGCAAATGTTTCTGGCGTACAAGGAATTCAATACATGTTAGATTCCTCTGAGAAATTACCACTTAATGTTTATATGATGTTACCCTCTTGCGTACCTGCAACTCCTTTTGAAAACTCAGGAGCTATACTAAATGCTTCTGATTTAGAACCACTTTATTCAAACCCAAGAATCCTAGGCCTTGGTGAAGTCATGGATTTTCCATCTGTTGCTAATGCAGACGAAAGAATACTTCAGAAACTATATGATGCGCTCGTTAAAGGGAAGAAGATTGATGGACATGGTGCTGGTCTTAATCCAAACGCAATCAATATATATGCTGCTGTTGGGATTGGTACTGATCATGAAACAGTAAATGCAGTTGAGGCTTTAGACCGATTAAAAAAAGGGATGTATTTAATTATCCGACAAGGTTCAGTTGCAAAAGATTTACCCAACTTAATTGAAATTGTAACAGATAGGAATTCAAGAAGATGTCTATTTGGCACAGATGATAAGCACATTGATGATCTGATTCATGAAGGGAGTATTGATCATCATGTAAGATTAGCAATAGAACACGGGATACATCCTATTACGGCAATTCAAATAGCTTCATTAAATGCAGCGGAATGCTATGGATTAACCCAAAAGGGGGCAGTCGCACCCGGCTATGATGCAGATTTGTTAATTGTAAGTGATCTAGAAAAGTTAGAAATACAACAAGTATTTTCTGGTGGAAAACTAGTTGGAGATAAAGGGAAGTACCTATTTGAAACAGATGTTACTAATGTAACACCTTGCACATCCTTGTTAGAAAGCATCCGAGTTAGTGAAATTACGAAATACGACCTGGCACTAGAGATAGATAAAAATAAAAAAGCAAATATTATTGAAATCATTCCAAACAGTCTAGTTACGAATCATTTAATTGAAGAGGTGATAACCAGTCAAGGGTGTTTTCAAACTTCCACAGAAAAAGATCACCTAAAAATCGTGGTGATTGAGCGTCATTCTTCTAAAGACAATATTGGTCTAGGAATTGTCAAGGGGTTAAAAATTAAGAGTGGTGCTATTGCGACAACCATTGCTCATGATTCCCATAATTTAATTGCTGCAGGTGAAAATGATGAAGATCTTCTCCTTGCTATAGAAGAAATCAAGAAAATGCAGGGGGGCTTGGTTGTAGTGGAGAAAGGGGAAGTACTTGCATCACTACCGTTATCCATCTCTGGAATTCTTTCACAACATAGCTTTCATGAAGTGAATGAACAATTGGACTTAATAAATTCTGCTCTGTTGGAAATAGGTGCTTCTGATAAATTTAACCCGTTCCTAACGCTATCGTTCCTTGCATTACCAGTCATTCCAAATTTAAAATTGACTGACTTAGGACTCTTTGATGTTAATCAATTTAAGCATATTAAGGTTTCCATCGAATGATTATTCTTACTGAAAGGCTGTTTTCGTATAGATTGTTGCTTTTTAAAACCGCAGGCTGAATACACTCCGCGTCCAGCGGGTGACCAGTGAGCCTCCTCGTCGCATAGCTCCTGTGGGGTCTCACTTTGGCCACTGGTCCTGCAGGAGTCTACGTGTATTCAGTCAGCTTGTAACTACTATTTCGATATTATATGTCGAAAACAACTAATTTTAAGAAAACAGCCTACCGAAAAGAACGTTGCTTTGGGTTTTCCATTAAGCAACGTTCTTTTTCTATGAGAGAAAATGTAACATTTGCGCGGGTGGTCAAAATGTTATAGCGTAAATTAGAAGCAATATTGTTCTCTTTTTGTGTAGAACAACCAAAAACATTCTGTAATTTCATAATATATTACAATGACAAAAAATAGATATAGATTTAATATGTATATAAATCACATTGTATGTTATATTTTATGACACGAAAGATGTTTGCCAGTTGTATTTCTTAAAAGGGGATGTTATTCATGAGAATTTTGATAAAAAATGCAGAAATTATTACGATGAATGAAGGAAATGAAATCATTTATGGTGATTTGTTAATTGAAGACGACAAAATCTCGAAAATAGCACCTAATATATCAGAATTAGAATTAGATATTGATAAGATTATTAACGGCAAGGGAAAAACCGTGATTCCAGGCTTTGTTCATACACATATACATCTATGCCAAACTGTTTTTAGAGGTCAAGCAGATGATTTGGAATTAATGGATTGGCTAGCTAAGAAAATATGGCCACTTGAAGCTTCACATGATGAAGAGTCAATTTACTACTCAGCGATGCTAGGAATAGGAGAACTGATTCAAAGTGGAACAACTTCAATAATTGATATGGAGACAGTACACCATACAGACTCAGCCTTTAAAGCCATTGCAGAAACTGGTATAAGAGCCCTTTCAGGCAAAGTTATGATGGATGTCGGTGACTCTGTACCAAAGAAACTGATGGAAACAACTACAAGCTCGATTGAGGAAAGTGTTAGATTATTAGAAAAATGGAATAATTATGATAACGGAAGAATTAAGTATGCTTTTAGTCCAAGATTTGTCGTTTCTTGTAGCGAGGATTTACTTGTACAGGTTCGTGACTTGTCATATCAATACGATGTAAAGGTACACACTCATGCTTCAGAGAATCTAGGAGAAATTGAAATTGTCGAAAGAGAACGAGGAATGAGGAACATCGTTTATTTAGATCACATCGGATTAGCTAATCCTCGCTTAATATTAGCTCATTGTGTATGGCTAGATGAAGAAGAAAAACAAATTCTTAAGAATAAAGGAGTAAAAGTAAGTCACTGTCCTGGCTCTAACTTAAAGCTAGCTTCTGGTATTGCTGAAATTCCTGATTTATTAAACAGAGAAATCGAATTAAGCATTGGAGCTGATGGTGCACCTTGCAATAATAATTTAGATATGTTTCATGAAATGAGACTTGCAGCAGTTATTCAAAAGCCATTACATGGACCGACTGTCATGAACGCTAGACAAGTCTTAAGAATGGCAACAATCGGCGGAGCTAAGGCTATGGGACTAGAAAGCGAGATTGGAAGTTTAGAAGTCGGGAAAAAGGCTGATATTGCAATCTTGAATTTAAATGACTTTCATGTATATCCAAATGTTGATGTAGATCCAATTTCACGTGTTGTATATTCAGCAACACGAGCTGATGTAGAAACAACAATCATTAACGGTAAGATTGTGATGGAAAATAGAATAATGAAGACAATCCAGAAAGAATTTATATTGAATGAGTCTAATAAATCCATTAAACGTCTTTTAAAGAGAGCATCGTCACTAATCCACTCTTGAGGTGAGTCGATAAGCAACCAGACCTTTTAAAAATATAGAAGCTTGAAAGGAGGCTTTTATGAATTATTTATTTTCAGTATTAGATCAAATAGCAACTACCGATTCTAGCTACTTAGCAACGATTGTAAAAGTAGAGGGTTCATCTTATCAAAAAGAAGGAACATGTATGGTTTTTAATAAAGATGGAAGTTCAACTGGATTACTAAGTGGTGGATGCCTTGAAACAGATTTATACGAGCGGATAAAAATGCAACATCCTGCTTTTATCTCTTTTTCAAGTAATTATGATATGAGATCTGAGGATGATGTATCTTGGGGGCAAGGTGTTGGTTGTAACGGCTCGATTCGAGTAGTGGTTGAACGCTTAGATGAAACATTAAAACTAAATTTCTCAAGAGCTGTATATAAGTTAAATAATGGGAAAAAAGTTAGATTGATAAAGAAGTTGGATTTAGATTTCTCAGTAATTGATTATCTATTTATATGTGATGATGGTGATGCTTTTGGATCAAGTTCTAAACTAATGGCGGAGTTAAATTCATGTTATGAAAGAACATCTTTTACTTATAACCCATCAACTCACTTCTATTACTTCAATCAATTTTTCCTTCCTAAACCTAATCTCTATATTTTTGGAGCAGGGGCTGATGTTATTCCGCTTGTGAACCTTTCAACATCTTCTGGTTTTAATGTCACTGTTTGTGATTGGCGATCGGCATATTGCAATAGAGAGTATTTTCCAAGTGCAAACAAACTGATTATAGGAAACCCAATTAATATAGTACAGGAAACAAGTCCGAGTCGTAATGACTTGGTGGTTTTAATGACACATCATTATCAAAAGGACAAAGAGCTTATTGAAATACTTTTAAATAGAGAACTAGGATATTTGGGAATTTTAGGATCACTTGCTAGGTCAGAGCGTCTGTTGGAAAATTATCAAATTCCAACTTGGGTTCACTATCCAATTGGTATACCAATCAAGGCTAAAGACCCTTACGAAATATCCATTAGTATCCTCGCAGAACTAATTAACGTTAAAAATGAGATTTTAAATAAAGAGATGACAAACGTATGAGGGAGGGGGGCGTTGTTGGTATTTATTTAGCGGCAGGGAAAAGTTCAAGAATGGGTACACATAAGTTATCACTTCCATTCGGTAACATATCTTTGGGTAGTTTCGCACTACAAACTATTCTTTCTTCCCCTTTGAAATCCACCATTATTGTAACGAAAACTGAAGATAAACTAAATTGGATATCACCATCATTTTTAAGTGAGGAATTAGCTTTTAAGTGGAAAATCATTTCATCACCCAATTCTAATTTAGGTCAATCGGAATCTCTAAAAGCTGGATTAACGCAAGCAAGTTTTTTAAATGCTCAAGCTGTTATTATCTTCTTGGCTGACCAACCATTCGTTTCATCAATAATGATTCAAAAACTTTTTTGTGAGTATAAAGAGATTATTAGCGTTAAAGTTTTAGAGAAGAAGACAGATTTCATTGCGGCATCTATAAACGGAATAATAAAGCCGCCAATTATTTTTTTATCGCATTCATTCCCTAAATTATTTACACTTACCGGTGATCAAGGTGCACGTTCATTGATTAACAATGGTCAGTTAAAAGGAAAAATCATTTCATTTAATGACGAAAAATTATTCCTTGATGTTGATACGGAACATGATTATAATTTTGCGCTTTCTAATCTAACAGTGAAGAATTAATGCAATGAAAGAGAGAGGATTTGTATGAATAATACTAATATCTTATCGACAATACCCGACATTCACTTTCCCTCTTCAGTAAATGAATTAGGGGACTTAAATGCATTTGAATCAAATCGAACATTAATTGCAGGAGGCACACTTTTACAAGTTCATTGGGAAACAGGAAATCCAATTCCTTCGCAACTAACTAGTCTTGAGTTATTAGAAGGACTTCGACATATAAAAACAACAGAAAAAGGACTTGAAATCGGTGCACTTTCAACACTAGCAACTTGCGAAAAAGACCCATTGCTTAAAGAGCATGCTAGCATTTTGGTTGAAGCGTGTAAACATATAGCTTCTCCGTCTGTTCGAAATAGAGGAACAATCGGAGGGAATATCTGTAGTGGGAAAGGAGACTCAATTCCTGCGTTACTATCTCTTAAAGCCGACTTAAAATACTATAACGGAACAACATTTGAAACAATACCTCTTCAATTATGGTTAGATTCTCCAAACCTAAATCTAAAATATGTACTGACACATATCATCTTACCCATCAGAAGTAGCAATGAAAATCGTATCTCTTTTTTTCGAAAGATAGGAAGAAGAGAAGCTTTTACAGCGGCATTAGTGACTGTTGCAATCCATTGTTGTTTTGACGGGAAGGTATTCAAGGAATTAAATCTGTGTATCGGTGGCGGAGACCATTCAGCTCACAGATTAAAACTCAGTGAGTCTTTTATTAAAAATAAACTAAGAGAACAAAAAGATGTTCAAGAATTATATGACCTTATTTACAATGAGGTTGAAACTTACTCAGATGCTTTTGCTACAGCAGACTATCGTAAGAGGGTTACTTCAAATATCGTTTTAGCTTTTCTTGCAGACAACTTAAAAAAGAAAGGGTGAGTACAATGGAGTTGAATCGAGAATACGCTAAAGAACGTTGGCATAAACGACCAGACGGTGTTGACAAAGTTACCGGGAAATTAAAATACTTGACTGATTTGTCTTTTCCAGACATGCTTTACGGAAAAATCTTAAGAAGTAATTATGCACACGCAAAGATCATCTCCATTAATACAGAACATGCACAAAAAGTACCTGGTGTAAAGGCTGTTGTAACGGCTAAGGATGTACCAGGGCTTAACGGTTTTGGATTAATATTTCCTGATCAACCTGTATTTTGTGATGAGAAGATCTTATATGAAGGTGATGCTTTGGCAGCAGTTGCAGCTGTTTCTGATGAAATTGCGGCCCAAGCTATTAAATTAATTGAGGTTGTTTACGAACCTTTGACAGTATTAGATTCTCCAGAGAAAGCACTTTCTGATGAAGCCGAGAAACTTCATCAGGATGGAAATATCTTGCATCGTTCCTCATATACTACAACGAATCATTGTGAAATTCAAAAAGCTTTTGATTCTTGCTATAAAATAATTGAAGAAACTTATTATACACCAAGACAAATGCATGGGTATATGGAGACGGAAGGCGGTGTAGTTGTTCCTAATGAGGATGGAACCATAACTGTTTACGCAGCTACACAGCACGGGTTCAAAGATAGAATGCAGCTTTCACGAGTATTAAATATGGACGAAGAGAAAATCAGGGTCATTTCAAGTCCAATTGGAGGATCTTTTGGTGGGAAAGACGAACTAAATGTTCAACCATATGCATCCATACTAGCACTAGTTACGAATAAACCAGTCAAAATTCATCAAAAAAGAAAAGATTCAGTTGTTGCAGGTCTTAAGAGACATCCAATGAAGATTACAATGAAAACAGGAGTACTCTCTGACGGTAAAATCCTAGCACATCAAGTTAGGATTGTAGCAGATACTGGTGCATATGCTTCATTAGGTCCCGCAGTTTTAGACTTTGCTGTAGAACACTCCACTGGACCGTATATGATTGAATATGTAGATGTAGAAGGTGTATCTGTGTATACAAATAATGGTGTATCAGGAGAATTTCGGGGGTTCGGCGGAAACCAAGTAACATTCGCATTGGAATCACAATTAGATCGAATCGCTGAACAGTTGAATATGAGTCAAATTGACATTAGAAGACTGAATATTAGAAATGCGAACGATTTAGGTCCACTAGGGCAACGCATTGTCCCTAATAACGGAGCATTGGAAGTCTTAGAAGATATAAGTAACTCTTACTTATTAAAAAGAAACAACTCACCTTCTAGTCAATGGAAATCGAAGGGGACGGGAATTGCAATTACCATGCATGGTGGCGGTTTAGGGTTTGGGCGGCCAGATCCTTCAGGGGGGCGTTTATCTTTAAATAGAGAGGGTAAGATTGAAATTGCCTTTGGATTTGAAGAAGTAGGTCAAGGATTATTGTCATCTATCGAAATTATGTTAACTGAGCAACTAGGGTGTGAAAAGGAAGATATCTCTATTGTCATTGGTGATACAGGACTAGTGCCACCCTCTGGTTCTTCTACAGCTTCAAGAGCAACAAATATGGCATGGCAAGGAATTAAGAGAATGAAAGATCCTTGGGAAAAAGAGATTTTAAATGGCGCTGCTAAGATTCTAAGTGTAAAGCCCGAGGATTTAACCATAGGACCAAAAGGGATTTGGAATAAGTTAAATACTGAATTAATCGAGCCAATTATTACTTACAAGAAACTAGGAGAGCTTTTAAATGAGTTGCCAATCATAAATAGTAGATATGACTTTCCAACTACTCCTGACCCAGTTGTAGGTGGCCATTATTTGTACAGTTTTGGTGCAGTAGCTGTTGAAGTTGAGGTCGATATGATTACTGGAAAGATAAAAGTAGTAGAGCTAGAACACACGATTGCAGCTGGCCCAATTGTTAATCCAATGGGGTATTTAGGTCAAATTGAAGGCGGAGGCATAATGGCTTTAGGATTTACACTTATGGAAGATGCTTTGATGGAAGAAGGAAAGTACGTAACTAGAAATTTTGACACTTATATAATGCCTACGATTAAGGATATTCCACTAAATACAAAGGTAAATGCCATTGAAACTTTGATGGAGGGTGATGATTTAGGTCCTAGAGGTGTTGGAGAAATTGGTACGGTTGCTTTAGCACCTGCTATTGTCGCTGCCATTCATGACGCAACTGGGTACTGGGCTACAAAGTTACCTGTATCTCCTGAGGAAATACTGAGTTCAATCAACCCTATAAAAGCATTTCAGCTATTCTCTGATGTTGAAGGAGTTGGTATAAGTGGAAATTGAAAATCTCCATACACAAAAAGAGGGGAAAATGACAATATCATTCATTGTAAATGGAGACAAACACAGCTTAGAAGTTCCAGCAACATACCGTCTGGTAGATATCCTTCGGAAGGAATTATCTCTAACTGGTACGAAGGTTTCATGTGAAATAGGTCGTTGTGGTGCTTGTTCAGTATTGATGAATGGACAATTAGTAAATTCTTGTTTATTAATGGCTTATCAAATAAATAATTCTGAGATTGAAACAATAGAAAATTTGTCTAAAGAGGAGCTTCATCCCATTCAAAAAGCATTTCTTGAAGAAGGTGCTCTTCAATGTGGTTACTGTTCTCCAGGGATGGTAATGGCATTAAAGGCGTTGTTAACAGATAATAATCACCCAACAATTGATGAAGTAACAGATTCTTTATCCGGGAATCTATGTAGATGTACAGGGTATAACGGTATCATACGTGCGGTTCATCGTTATATTTCAAACTCATAATCACTTCTTGGATGAATGATAAATAAATGGTGAAAAAACACTTACTTTGGTGTTTTTTTTTGACATTCTATACCTATTATGTACAATGAAGGAATAATTCCGCTAATTCCCTGTGAATAAACAGAATAATTATAAATTTTTAAAAATATCTCTTTGTTTGTCATGAAAGAAGTATTATAGTAAGAATAACAACATAAAGGTAAGGAGTACTAAAATGACTGAACAAACAATTGAAATCAACTTAAGTAACAACAAAAAAGAAAAACCTAATCCAGATCAATTATCTTTTGGAAAGGTGTTTACTGATCATATGTTTACTGTCAGTTATTCAGAAGGAAAAGGCTGGCATGAACCAAAAGTTACGCCATATCAACCAATTACATTAGATCCTGCATCAATGGTGTTTCACTATGGACAAACTGTTTTTGAAGGGTTAAAGGCATACCTTGCTAACGATGGACGAATTCTGTTGTTTAGACCTAAGAAAAATCTAGAACGTTTAAATTTATCAAATCAACGATTATGTATACCTACAATTGATGAGGAGCTTGTCTTAAGTGGTTTAAAAAAATTGCTTGAAGTTGATAAAGAATGGATTCCTAATGCCCCAGGGACTTCTTTATATATCAGACCATTTATTATCCCGACAGAAGCATTTTTAGGGGTAGCTCCATCAAACCATTATCAATTTATGATTATCTTATCACCAGTTGGTTCTTACTATAAGGAAGGTATAAATCCTGTTAAGATTTACGTAGAAGATCAATATGTTCGGGCTGTTTCTGGAGGTACCGGTAAAGCGAAGACTGGTGGAAATTATGCGGCAAGCTTAAAAGCTCAAGAAGGAGCAACATCAAGAGGTTTCTCGCAAGTACTTTGGTTAGATGGGGTAGAAAAGAAGTATATTGAAGAAGTGGGTAGCATGAATATCTTCTTCAAGATTAATGGCGAAGTAGTTACACCGGCTTTAAATGAGAGTATTTTAGAAGGTGTTACACGTAATTCAGTTCTTCAATTACTGAAATACTGGGAAATACCTGTATCAGAAAGAAAAATCTCCATTGAAGAAGTTTTTGAAAGCTATTCAAAGGGGTTAGTAGAAGAAGCATTTGGCACAGGAACAGCAGCTGTTATTTCTCCTGTAGGAGAACTATCGTGGCGTGGTGAAAATATCGTGATAAACAATGGCGAAACTGGTACGATTGCCAAAAAGTTATATGATACATTAACTGGCATTCAAAAAGGAGACGTAACTGATTATTTTGATTGGACCATTTCTGTTGATGTAAAATAAAATAAGAAAAGCGCAAGCGCCTCGTTCAGCCCTGACAGGCATAAGGTGAATCACGCAGGAAATCTTGATTTCTGGAGTGATTTAACTTATGACCCCGAGGGGCTAGGCGCTGGAGTTAGACACTAAAACCAAGTTCGAAATTTTATGCTTTTCTTATCTTTAAATAAAGAATGTCCCAAAAGTCTCAAAGACACTAACGGGACATTCTCTATTTTTACTTTGATCGCAAAACAGGAAGTGTACAACATCTAAACGATCCGCCTGATTTGATAATTTCTGTGATATCTACTTCAAGGACATCAAAGCCTCTTTTCTCTAGTTCTTTATTAACTTTCTTATTAACTGGCAGGCTAAATAGTTTTTTATCACCAATTGAAAGAACATTAGTCCCAAGTGTAAATTGTTCCTCTTTTGTTACTTCTATTAATTCATAGCGATTTCTTAATATATTTGTCTCTTCTTCAGTAAAGGCTTCTGGATAGAATAATGCTTCATGATCTGAAATAATATTGAACACACAATCTAAATGTAGATACCTCTCTGTGAAGGGAACGGCAACTACCTCAAATTCAGGTAAAATTCTTTGTATATGCTCAATTGCATTTCGATTAGTGCGATTACTCTCTCCAATAAAAATGGTTTTTTGATCAATGATTACATCTCCACCCTCAACTCTGTCCCCGATTAAGTTGTAGTAAGAGATTTCTTCATCCTCCAACCATTTCTTTAGTATATCTTCTTCACCTTTTCTAATATCACTTGCCATTTCTGCAACGAAAATGGTTTGCCCTAAGGTGAAACCTATGTCCCGAGTAAACACTTGTTCAGGATATTTAGACAGAGATGGAAGAAGCACTACATCTACTCCTTGAGACTGTAGAGCCTTAACAAATATTTCATGTTGCTGCATCGCTTTTTCAATATGAATTCCTTCATTTTTAAAGTGCTTTTGGGTATCATTTATAACATCTCTTATTGACATGTATTGTGGTTGACAAAGAATTACTTGATGTAAAGAATCATATTCACTATGACAGATCGTTCTTTGTTTTTCGTTGACTCTGATTGACATAAATACCTCCATGAAACATGATGTTGAACTTAGTTTATCCAAAAGTATAGAACTAATGAAAAAAAATGACTTTTATTAGCGGTATAATAGCTGAAATAATCTTGACAATATCTCTATTTCTCGTCATACTATTAAAAAATAATCCAAAAATCAATGATGAGGACTAGTAAGTGATTCTTTATGTGAAAGAGAGTGAGGCTATTAGCTGAAAGGCTTCACCACAATAAAAACGCTGAACCTACCTTTGAGACCTATCTAATAATAGGCGTTACCCAACGTTAAATGGGGGAGAGTGGGATACATATGTATCCAACTAAGGTGGTACCACGGAAAGCAAGAGCCTTTCGTCCTTATTTATAGGGATGAAAGGCTTTTTTATTTAGTTTTTATGTACTTATGAGGAGAATGAAAATGGAGAAAAAGAGGGTTGTAGTCAAAATTGGAAGTAGTTCTTTAACGAACTCTAAAGGTGAAATTGATCAGCAAAAGATGATAGATCATATTCACGCTGTATCTACTTTGATAAGTAATGGGCATGAAGTTATTTTGGTTTCTTCTGGTGCTGTGGCAGCAGGATTTAAAAAATTAGGGTATCCTTCTAGACCAATAACACTGAAAGGCAAGCAGGCTGCTGCTGCAGTGGGGCAAAGTTTACTCATTCAATCATATATCGAAGGATTTACTAATTATCATATAACTCCCGCACAAGTACTACTTACTAGAGCTGACTTTTCAAAAAGAGAACGGTATAAAAATGCATTTGCCACGTTAACGGAGCTTTTAGAACGAAATATCCTACCTATTATAAATGAGAACGATACAGTCTCAGTTGAAGAACTAACGTTTGGTGATAACGATATGCTTTCCGCACTTGTGAGTGGTCTTGTTCATGCGGACTATCTTATTATCTTAACGGATGTAAATGGTCTATACGATGCTAATCCGAAAGTTAACCCTGAAGCAAAAAAGATTAATCATTTAAACGGGATAACTGAAGACCATTTGAAAGTCGCAGACGGTGTGGGTTCTAAGGTAGGGACTGGTGGGATGTACTCTAAAATGATTGCAGCGAAAACAGCCATATCACTAGGTGTCAAAGTATTCATAGGGAAAGGAAAAGGTCAGCAAAAGCTTTTAGATATGATTAATGGAAATGGTGATGGCACCTATATAACAACCGAAAAGTCCGCAACTATTAATACAAATAAGCAATGGATTGCATTTCACTCAGAGATCTCAGGTCGTATATTTATTGATTCTGGCGCACAAGAAGCCCTTTTACATGAGGGAAAAAGCCTTTTACCGGCTGGTATTTATAAAGTAGAAGGCAATTTTCAAAAAGGCGATATTGTTGAGGTTCACACAAAGAGTCACCTGGTGGGTAAGGGTGAAGTGTTTTATTCTTCAGACGAATTAGAACTGCTAATAAGGGAACGAACGCATTATATAAAATCAGCAAATTCTAAGGAAGTTATCCATCGGGACAAATGGGTAACTTCTACACAATGGGGGGCTCAATATGAGTGAAGTGAGAATTAAGGGATTAAAGGCAAAAACAGCAAGCTATTCATTGGTAAATGTAACAACTGATGAAAAAAATAAGGCGCTAAAAAAGATATCAGAACAATTATTGATTGATAAAGAAAGGATTATTATACAGAATCAAAAGGACCTTGAAGAGGGTAGAAAAAAAGGGATATCTGAAAGTATACTTGATAGAATCATGCTGAATGAGAAACGAATTGAAGATATGTCTAATGCAATAATTCAGTTAATTAAGCTTAAAGATCCTATTGGAGAAACTCTTGAGGTAATTAATAAGGAAAATGGGTTAAATATTTATAAAAATCGAGTTCCTATTGGTGTTATTGGCATGATTTATGAAGCAAGGCCGAATGTAACTGTTGATGCTGCGACATTGTCATTAAAAACAGGGAATTCAGTGATTTTAAGAGGAAGCTCCTCTGCTATTCATTCTAATAAAATCTTAGTCGCCACTATGCATAAGGCTCTTGAGCAGACAAATATTCCTCAAGATGCCATTCTACTTATAGAAGATACAAGTCGAGAGACAGCGAAGGATTTCTTTCATTTAAATGAATTTCTAGATGTTTTAATTCCTAGAGGTGGAAAAAATCTAATTGAAACCGTAATAAAAGAAGCAACTGTTCCAGTTATAGAAACAGGTGCGGGGAATTGTCATATATATATCGATGATAATGCCAACGTAGATATGGCTACTAATGTTGTCCTGAATGCAAAAACTCAAAGACCGTCTGTATGCAATGCAGTTGAAACATTATTAATCCACGAAAGATGGTTTGAAAATAATGGGAAACAAATTTTACAACAACTTGATGAGCATGGTGTAGAAATAATAGGGGATGAGCATGTTGTCAAGCTTCATCCAAATGCTAAGATCGCCACTGAAGATGATTTGTATATGGAGTATTTAGATTTAACCATTTGTATAAAGATAGTTAAATCATTAAGTGAAGCAATCACACATATTAATAAGTTCGGAACAAGACACTCTGAAGCAATTATTACTGAGAACAAAGATCATGCGAACAGCTTTTTAACAAATATAGATGCTGCAGCGGTTTATCATAATGCATCAACACGTTTCACAGATGGATTTGAATTTGGGTATGGTGCAGAGATCGGAATAAGCACTCAAAAATTACATGCGAGAGGACCGATGGGATTAAACGCACTCACTTCTACAAAATTCTTTATCTATGGAACAGGACAAATTCGAGAATGACGTTGTAGAGCTCATTTCTTGAATCAAACTTACCATAAATGTTATTACTATATATAGATGAATTTTAATCATACTTATAATTCATTAGTGTAATTTAAGAATGGAGAGATATAAATGGATTCAAATACCATGAAAAAGGAACAAATACTCGAAGCATTTAGGTTTAGACATGCAACCAAACAGTTTGACCCACAAAAAAAAATCAGTGATGATGACTTTTCTTTTATTTTAGAAACAGGTAGATTATCACCTAGTTCAATTGGTTTAGAGCCATGGAAGTTTCTAGTTATTGAAAATCAGGAGTTGAAGGATAAATTACAAAGTATATCATGGGGGGCACAAGGTCAACTTCCAACCGCAAGTCACTTTGTAATCATCCTAGCTAGAACGATAAAAGACGTTAAATATGATTCAGATTATATTAAAGACCATATGGTTAGAATTAAGAAATTTCCAGAAGAATTAATTGGCAAAATACAAGATAGGTATAAGACATTTCAGGAATCTGATTTCAATATACTTGATAACGAACGTACGACTTTTGATTGGTCGTGTAAGCAATGTTATATCGCACTTGGAAATATGATGACATCAGCAGCTCAGATAGGAATTGATTCTTGCCCAGTTGAAGGTTTTGATTATGATGCAGTCTCAGCATTACTTGAAGAGTATGACCTATTAGAAGACGGACACTTAAATGTAGCGGTGATGGTTGCTTTTGGTTACCGAGCAGATGAACCTAGACCTAAGACTAGAAAACCGATAGAAGAAGTTGTTAAATGGGTATAACTACATACCAAGTTTAATCAAGAGATAAAGACAACAAAGCCAACATTTAATTATTGGCTTTTTGTTTTTTAGAAGAAGAATAATTGTTGGGGGATTTGAGGGTTGTAAGGAAGTACCACTGAATTAGTATTGGCAACAATATGTACGAAGGAAGATGAATTCATCCTCGCTTCAATGATAAATATTCAATAGGTTGTTTAATATGCTCAGATAGTATAATAATTTTTGAAGAATGGTTTGAATGTTCTTGATATGCTAGTAATAATTCGTGATAAAACGCTACTAATCTCCTAATCAAATTAATATTCCTTTTTGAGAACATACCAGATCTGTTGCATATTACATTTTCATACTTCTCAACTAACTTGCGAGTCGCTCTTAATACCTTACTGAAATCTTTCATCGTATAGATATCCGATAAGTTGTACATAAATACACTCAATTCATTTAGTAATATTGTATTTAACATACTGTTTAGATCATCACTTGGTGTTAACTCATGATCTAATTCTATAAAAACAAATTGACGCAGCATGACTAAGTCAGTTTGAATCGGTTTAGAAAGAAATGCTAAATAAATTCGCAATGTATTATAAGCATCGAACATCGGATTATGCTTCGCTCCAATAAACTCTAATCCATATAGTAATAAAGCATTTTCAACTGAATACTGAGTTTTAGTAACACGTTTTGTGAAGATTTCTTGAAAATCCACATATCTTTTTTCAATCTTTTTGATTGTATTTCCTGATATTTGATGGAGTTCTGCATCTAATTTTAACCTTGACAAATCACTCTTTGACCAAGAAAAAAACCGGGTTTTCTTAATACCACCAATCCAATCAAGAAATTGTTCAAATACTTCCTTGAAATCTTGGGCTTCCTTTAAGTCTTCATCTACAATGCCCGTTAGTTTTTTACAAAAGGAAGAAAGCCCTTTGAAGTGAATTGGTTTAATATAACAATCGAAATAATCAATTGTTTCTGTTTCTATCTGATATTTGACAGCTCCTAATCGAATGCTTTCCATGCTTGAGAATGACATCCCTTTGTCAGAACAAAGCATTTCAAAATCAAAGAATACAAATTGTTTAACTTCCGCCATTATGAGACCTCCTTTCTAACAGGTAATTATAATTGAAGAGGTCATTCTTTTAAACAATCAATATATTCCAATGTAATTGATTTATATTTTAGTAGTATAGACTATGTGATGTAGAAAATGGAAAGGGTGATAAGATGAGTGGATCAAATTTAGTCTGGTATGCTAGTTACGGTTCTAATTTAGATCGAAACCGTTTCTTATGTTACATAGAAGGAGGTACACCTACGGGCTCCTCAAAAAAAGAAGTTGGATGTAGAGATAAAACACATCCTTTAATGGAGAAGGAGATTATTATACCCCACACTTTATACTTTGCAAAAAATGCCGACAGATGGAATAACGGTGGCGTAGCTTTTATTGGACACGGTATAAATAATGAAGAGAATACATTGGGTAGAATGTATTTAATTACCGATGAACAATTTAAAGATTTAGTGTGCCAAGAGAATAATCAGATTTCCATACACATGGATCTTGAAGAGGTGATAAAGGAACAATCCTCAACCTTTAGGAAATCTTGGTATGGACATATCGTTTATCTTGGTGAACAAGATCAACATCCTATTTTTACTTTTACATCTTATTGGGATCTTAGGGAGGTATGCTATCAAATTCCTTCTGATGAATATTTATCAACGATAATAAGAGGGATTAAAAGCACATATAAAATTTCAGACGAAGATTTACTCACCTATATAATGAGTAAGGAAGGAATTAAAGGTAAATTAAGTAAAGAACATATTGCAAATTTACTTTAAGTTTCATCATAACGCTAATGTATTCTAAAATACAGCCTAGCGTTATGATGCTTCTAATCCAACTTATAGATTATTTAAGGTTATTAGTTCTGTAAGTGAAGATGAGTTTTTTTTACATTCTTCTAATAGCTTTTCGAAAATCTCAGCAGTCATAATCGAATCGTTTAATGCATGGTGTCTTTTCCTTTGTTTAATATGATACTTTTTGATTAAGTGATCCAAGTAATTATTTTGGGAAGGATGTAGAGAATTCGCTAACGAATGAGAGTCAATACTTATAGGTGAAAAATAAGGTAAGTTCCAAGCCTTAATAGATGATCTTAAAAATGGGATATCAAAGGTAGCTGGGTGAGCGACCAAAATCGATTCTTCACTAAATTCTAGAAAGTCATATAAAATTTCAGGAAAATAACTACTTTGATTGAGCTCAGTATTTGTTAAACCGGTTAGTTGTTTTGTAAGTTTGGATACCTTACTAAGTGGTTTGACTAATTTATAAAAAGTATCTGCATAGATCACTTTATTATTTTTTATTTTTACCGCACCTATAGAAATAATTTCATCTCCTAATTCAGGGAAAAAACCAGTCGTTTCTAAATCAAACACTGTAAAAGTTTGTTTTGAAAAGTCCTCTTCATTACTGTTAATCAATACCCTATTATATTCGTCAATTTTTGCAGCGATTGGTTCCAAAGCTAGTTGTTTCTTAACTTTTTTGATCTTATGTTTAATTGTATATTGTTTCCAAAAATAGTATTCCAATATTTTTATATCTACTGGCATTTAGACACCTCTTGTTCGATTCAAGGTAATCTTTGTAGCCTGTTGCATTCTATTAGCAATTTGAATCGCTTCCTTTAGTTTCCATTTATCCTCTTTGGACAAATCTTGTATTTTAATTTCATTGGAAACAGGAAAACCATTTGATAGCTGTAAAATATTCTGCTTAAGCCGATAATGCTGAAGATAATGAAGAGCTGTCTTGGCATTTTCAACATCTCGAGGATGCATCGCTTTAATTTCTTTCAAGCGATGAAGTCTTTTTATCGTATTTACCTCTTCAATACCATATTTTATAGCGTATATTCGAACGGTATTTATGATTTGTATTAAGCCAATCTTTTTTATATCAATCTTTTTATTCTTTTGATTAAGGTTCATTAAACCTAGTGGACTTACTGGAATCTTCCATTTAAGAGAATCTTTGACAAGCATATATTGTAACAGATTTGAGCCTTTTACTTTCTCAGTAAGAAATGTCCGGATTTCTTCAGCAATTGAAAAATCTCCAAAAATTGGTCTGAAATCATAAAACATTGTAAAACTTTGAATTTCTTCCGCGTCTAATTCTTTTTTCCATGACGCAATTTCGTTTTTCCACTGATTTAATGATTTTCTCCATTTTAATTCTTTCGCCATAATTTTCCCTGTACATTCTGGGAAACCAACCTCATTTAAATAAGCATTCAGCTTAGTTGCAAAAGTTTGAAAATAATGATGGATGAACTGAGAGTTCTCCAAATGATCAAAGTTATCGATAATTAATCCATTATCTTGATCAGTACTGAAACCCTGTTCCGATCTTGCTTGACTACCCATCGTAATAAAACAGTAATTTACAGGTGGATTTCCATAACCTTCGTCTTTCATCTCAAGTTCAGTCAGTTTAATCAACTGTCGGTGAATCGTATCATTATGATTTGAAATAACCTCAGTTACATCGTAGGCTAGGCTTTCATTATCCAATAACTCGTTAATGAATGATTGAAACATAGCATCTCTGTTTGTACCTAACTCTTTTAATTCTTCAATTTTCTTAGTTGTTAGTACCCTGTAAGATAATTCAAGAAAATTTGAGTTATTCAAATTCAAAAATGAGCGGGGGGTGACCATACCAATAATTCTATTTTGGTTATATACTGGAATAATTTGTATGTAGTCGTATTTAAAGTATGCCAACGCTTCATACGTGAAAGTATCGTCATTTACTTTGAAGAACCTTTTATTATACCAATTCTCGACCAAATCATTTAGATTCCCTTCAGAAATAAACCTTAAAATATCTATATATGATAAGGTTCCAAGCGTTTTCTGACCAACATCTCTTACGATTAGACCGCTTAATTGATGTTCCTTCATCAATCTGGCAGCTTGTGTCATGGGCTCATTAGGTGAAATGAAGTAGGGAGTATCCATAAATGTTTTGACCCTAGTACTTAACAAGCGTATATTCTCATCTTCGTCACTGGCAGTATTACTTTTTATTTCGTTGTATAATGTCTTCATTCTTTCTCCGATACTTTCCCAAATCACCTTTGAGAATGTAGGATTAACTAACATAATTTCGAAAAAATGAGCTTTACTAAGCTTGAACACTGAACAATCCTCTAATGCCTGAACAGAAAAATTGAGTTCTCCACTCGTAAACATTACCATTAATCCAACAATGTCTCCTGGGTAATAATATCTTAATGAAACTTGTTTTCCGTTCGATTGGTGCAATATATTTTTCGAAAGACCGCTAACCAAAAAGTATAAATCTAATTCTTCAATTGATTCTTCCTCACGAAATAGAAACTCACCTTTTTTAAATTGGACTCTTCTTGCGTTTGTAACCACTTCATTTAATTGGTTTTCCGATAAGAGATCGAAAGGATAATAGTCTTTAAGCAGTATTTGTAAGTCATATTGTTGCATGGAGTAACCTCCTATAATAGCCTTTTTTGTATATATATAACCGTAACATAAATAATATAAAAATTAAAAATAATAAACCTTTGTATAAAAATGCATAAAATTCTATTAATATTCCTATATTTTTACATATTTAGACACTATGATAACGCTTTCTACAAAAAAGTTCATAAAAATGCAAATTTTATAGAAAAAAAGATTGTCAAACTATTATAAATTCAATATAATAAATTTATTGTCAGATAATATTACATTGAATGAGAGGTAATCAAACATGTCAGAAACTATTGTATCCCAAACAAACAATTCCACAATTACTTTAGAAGCGATTAAAGAAACAATTAAAACGAAATCAGTTGAACTATTACATCTTCAATTTGTTGATATTGAAGGTATTTTAAAGCATGTAACAGTTACTGCTGCACAACTAGAAGATGTAGTTGAAGGGAAAATGATGTTTGATGGCTCATCAATTAAAGGATTCTCACCTATAAATAAATCGGATCTTTATTTAATTCCTGATCTATCAACTTTTGCTGTCTTACCTTGGAGCGTTGAAGAAGGGTATGCAGAAGCACGCTTTTTATGTTCAGCAGCAAATCCTGATGGATCATTATTTGAAGGGGACACACGTAACGTCCTAAAAAAGACTGTTGAGCGTGCGGCAAACAAGGGATATACTATCTCTGTCGGACCTGAACTAGAGTTCTTCTTATTCAAAGCAGATGAAAATGGTAACCCAACATTTGAATTAGGTGATAATGGTGGTTATTTTGAGCCATCTCCAAAAGATTATGGTGAGCGTGTACGCTTAGAAATATATAAAGCATTAAAAGCAATGGGCTTAACAATTGAAGCATCTCATCATGAGGTTGCAGAAGGACAACATGAAATTAACTTTAAATATGCGGACGCATTAGGAGCGGCTGATTTAGCAACTACATACAAATGGGTTGTTAAAACAATTGCAAATCAGTTTGGATTACACGCAACATTTATGCCAAAACCTGTTTTTGGAATTAATGGATCAGGGATGCATGTAAATATGTCATTCTTTAAAGATGGCGAAAACTTATTTTTTGATGAGAACGGCAAACATCAACTTTCAGAACAAGCATATCAGTTTATCGCAGGTGTGATTGATAACGTGAAGAGCTTTGTAGCAGTTACCAATCCTCTAGTTAACTCATATAAGCGTCTTGTTCCTGGTTATGAAGCACCATGTTATATTGCATGGTCACCTTCAAATCGTTCAGCATTAATTCGTATTCCAGCAAAACGTGGAATGGCAACACGTGTTGAACTTCGTTGTCCAGATCCATCAGCAAATCCATACTTAGCATTTGCTGTGATTGCATCTGCAGGACTTGATGGAATTGAAAAGAAGTTAACGGCTCCAGCATCCATTGACGAAGATATTTTCCATATGTCAGAAGAAGAGCGCTTTGGTTTAGGGATTGAAAACTTACCAGGTAGCTTAGAAGCAGCAGTAGCAGAGTTAGAAAATGCTGAAATCGGCATTAAAACACTGGGTAAACATGTTTATGGTGAATATGTAGCATTAAAGAAAGCTGAGTGGGATAGTTATCGTACAGCTGTTCATACTTGGGAGTTAGTTAATTATCAATCAAAGTTTTAATCGAAGTAGTGGGGTTTGATGACCTCACTGCTTTTTTACATATAAGAAACTAAATAAAAGGCATACTATATAATCAAAAACTAATGAAGATATAGGACGGAGAGAAGGAAAGATGGAACCCATTCAGGATTATGTAGAGTATGGTTTGAAAATTCTTTTTGTAGGGTTTAACCCAAGCATACGTTCCAGTGAAACTGGCCATCATTTTGCCAATCCAAACAATCGTTTTTGGACAATTCTATCCCAATCAGGAATAACCCCAAGGAAGTTTGAACCGAATGAAGACTATAAACTGTTAGAGCTAGGATTTGGTCTTACTAATATAGTCAGTAGACCAACCAAAGCAGCTGATGAAATAACCACAGAAGAATATGAAGAGGGTAAGGTGCTCCTTAAACAAAAAATATCTATTTACAGACCAAAGGTCGTTTGCTTTGTTGGAAAAGGAGTCTACCTTGAATACGGAAAGAAAAAGAGGAGTCCTTGGGGAATTCAACAAGAACAAGTAGTACATGGAGTACATGACTTTGTTGCTCCATCCTCCAGTGGTTTAGTTAGAATGAAACTTGATGAAATCGTGAAAATCTACCGGGAACTACAAATATTTATCAAAGATTAAACTATCTAAAAGTTTTGATTAAATTGACTAATTCTATATCTATTGACCGTTTGGTCAAAAATCGTTAAATTTAAATAATAACTGTATTTTTGGAGGGAATCAATGAATATATTAAAAAAGCTATCCTTTGTTTTTCTCGGTCTATTGCTCACCTCGTTCGGAATAAAGCTTCTTTCACTTAGTTTATTGACTTTTGGAGGGACTGCTGGAATTGCAACGATCATTTCTTATCTAAATGAAGGATCCTGGGGAATCTGGTTCTTTCTCGTGAATTTACCCTTCTTTATTATCTCCATTCAACAATTAGGAAAGTGGTTTACCATCTCTAGTTTACTATCCATTACAGCAATCTCCTTTATTCGTGATTTACTAGACATATGGATTCCGACTTTTGAGATTAATATGTTCACCGCCTCAATTATATCAGGTCTTTTAATTGGAATAGGTGTAACTCTTGTTTTAAACAATGGGTCTTCTCTAGGTGGAATTCATATTTTAGGTTTATTCTTTGAGAATAAATTAGGAATAAATCGAGGGTTAGTTATATTCATATGCGATTCGTTAATTATTCTAGCAGCAATTTCAATCGTGGGCTGGTCAAAAGCACTGTTTTCTGTATTAACTATTGTTATTGCAAGTAGTTTGATCGGTAGATACAAAAGATCACCGATCAAAGAAATGGAACAAGATAAAGTCTCCGAACTTAAGAACGAGGTCCAGGCATAACTCGAATAAAGCTTGAAAATAATCAATACTATTGGTAGTATTTTTCTTAAAAGGTTGTTTTCTCAAAGTTTGTTGTTTAGACATATAATATTGAAATAGTAGTGACAAGCAGGCTGAATACACGTAGACTTCTGCGGGATCAGTGGCCAAAGTGAGACCCCACAGGAGCTTTAGCGACGAGGAGGCTCACTGGTCACCCGCCGGACGCGGAGTGTATTCAGCCTACGGGTTTAAAACAACAATCTATATGAAAACAGCTTTCTTAAAAGATCGTTTTTAAAAGGGAGAATACATTATGAAATGTGTATCAATTGATCTAGATGGAACTTTACTAAATACAGAACATATTATTTCAGATGAGGACAAAATGGTCGTTCAAGAATTAAAAAATAAAGGTCATGATGTAATCATTAATACAGGTCGTCAATATAAAGATGTGATTAAAATAGAAGGTGTTTCAGAACTTTCTTGTCCGATTTTTTGCTTAAATGGTTCGATGATTTTCTCTGAAACTGGGGAAACCCTATATGAAACTACCTTATCAACAGGTTTGTATAAAGAACTAATCCTTCTTCTAAAAGAATTTCAAGTCGGTATTCTAGTTTATACTAACCAAGGCGGGTTTCCTTGTACATTGCCACAACTCCGCGGTAGAAGTAATGAAGAAATACAGAGAATGTTTGAACAACAAGATTATGAAAGTATCTTAAACCTAAAAGATCTTAAAATTTATAAGTTAATTGCATGGGTTGAAGAAGATCAAAGCGTCCGAATTGAGGGAGTAAGGAAAAGATTGAATCCATTATCATCGATTTCTTGTTCTTCTTCATTCCCTAATAATATAGAAATCACTTCTTCAGAAGCTCAAAAAGGAAAAGCCATAAGACGTTATGAGCAAATCACTGGGGTAACTTACTCTGAAATTTACTCTTTTGGAGATGGAGGAAACGACCTTTCACAATTTGAAATATCCACACTTTCCTTTGCGATGGACAATGCACCAGAAGAAATTAAAGAAAAAGCAACACATATAACCAAAAGTAATAATGAAAGTGGCGTATCTCACGCTATTAAAAATATTCTAGCATTACTATAGTATTTAATGTTTAAATGGAAATAGAAAAGGACTATGTTGTTTAAGCGACATAGTCCTTTTTGAAAAGATAAGAAAGCATAAAAATTTCGTACTCAGATTTAGTGTCTAGCTCCAGCGCCTAGCCCCTCGTGGTCATAAGTCAAATCACTACGGAAAACAAGATTTCCTACGTGCTTTGCCTTATGCCTGTCGGGACTGAACAAGGCGCTTCCGCTTTTCTTATAGTGTATGATAGTAAAATATATAACTCTACTTATCCGGTAAAACACTTTAAACATAGGAGAGGATTAAATGAAATTTTTTCATACAGCAGATTGGCACTTAGGGAAATTAGTACAAGGCATTTATATGACCGAAGATCAAGAATACGTTTTGCAGCAGTTTATTAATGAAGTTGAAAAAGAAAAGCCAGATGCAGTCATTATAGCTGGAGACTTATATGACAGGGCTGTTCCACCTACGGAAGCAGTTCATTTACTAGATAAGACTTTAGAGAAAATCGTCATCGATTTAAACATCCCAGTACTAGCAGTTGCTGGAAACCATGATAGTCCAGGGCGATTACATTTTGGAAGTAAGATAATGAAAAATAATGGTTACTATGTACAAGGACAAGTTAATAAAGAAGTTGATCCGATTATTTTAAATGACGAACACGGTGAAGTTCACTTTCATTTAATACCTTATACCGACCCTAGCATTATTCGACATTTATTTAATGATGAAGAAATACGTACACATAATGATGCAATGAAAAAATTAACACAGAACATTGTATCTAATCTCAATAAAACTGCAAGGCATGTATTAATTGGACACGCATTCGTTACACCTCATGGAGAAGAAAAAGAGAATACAAGTGATTCTGAACGTCCGCTTGCTATTGGTGGAGCAGAGCACGTAAATGCAGGATTTTTCAAAGATTTCCACTATACTGCACTTGGGCATTTGCACCAGGCACACTTTGTCTTAAACGAATCGATTAGATATTCGGGTTCACCACTAAAATACTCCATATCAGAAGAAAATCACAAAAAAGGTTTTTTAATTGTTGAACTCGATTCAATTGGAAATGTTTCAGTTGAGAAGCGAATACTTACTCCAAAAAGGAATCTACGAACTATAGAAGCGACTATTGCAGAACTCATTACTCATGAAAGAAATGATGATTATGTGTTTGTTCGACTACTTGATGAAACACCAGTTCTTTCACCAATGGAAAAAATCCGCTCAGTTTATCCTAATGCAATGCATGTTGAACGAAAAATCCCAGTTGTTCAAATGAATCAGTCAGATTCAGCAGGAAAAGTAGAAAGACATAAAATGGATGATTTAACGCTTTTTAAAGCATTCTATGAAGAAGTAAAAGGAAGTGAAGTATCGACTGAAACTGAGGAGATTTTTAAAGAGATATTACAGGAGTTTCTAATTGAGGAAAACGTATTAGTAAAACCGGAATTCAAGCAGCCTGTAACGAAAAAATAAACGATAAAGGAGGGGATTCTGTGAAACCTATTAAATTAACATTAACAGCATTTGGACCTTATAAAAATTGTGAAATCATCGACTTTAGAGAATTAAAGAATAATAGATTATTCGTTGTCTCAGGAACAACAGGTTCAGGTAAAACAACCATTTTTGATGCTATTTGTTTTGCTTTGTATGGCACTGCTAGTGGTGAAGACCGAAGTGACACGAAGATGCTAAGAAGTGATTTTGCAGAAGATGATACACATACTGGAGTACAACTTGAATTTGAACTACGAAATAGAAAGTATCGAATATTAAGACAATTAAGTCATGTTAAAGAAGGTAATAAGAGTGCGACTGGAGAAAAGTACGAGTTCTTTGAAGTTACTTCAAACGGAGAATTACCGTGTGTAGACAGACAAATTGTTTCGGAAATTAATAAAAAGGTTGAAACATTATTAGGCTTATCGCAAGATCAATTTAGTCAAATAGTGATGTTACCCCAAGGAGAATTTAGAAAACTATTAACATCTCAGACAGAAAATAAAGAAGAAATTCTAAGAAAGATTTTCAAAACAGATCATTATAAGAAAATGAGTGAACGATTAAAAGAGAAAAAGACAAGAATAGAGGAAGTATTTAAGCAAGAAGCAATTAGAAGAGATTCCTATATAAATAATATTCCAGCGGTTCTTTCTTTGAGAGAAAATTCTTCACTTAAAACAGTACTTTCCCAGGAACACTATAATGTTAATCAAATATTAAAAAGCTTAGAAGATGAAGTATCTTTTTATGAAGAGCAAATGAGCAAAGACCAAAAGAATTATGACTATGCTTATCAAAAACATGATCTTAAATTAGCTGAATACCATATTGCGAAAGCGTTAAATGAACGATTTCATGTACTTGATGAGAAGACTAAAAAGATTGAAGAATTGGATACTAAACTCCCTGAAGTGAAAAATAAAGAAATTAAGTATGAACAAGGAGAAAGAGCCAGTCATATCAGGGTGTATGAAGAACAATTATATACGTTAAATGAGGAACTCTTAGAGAAAACAAAGTATCAGCAAAATTCCATCTTTGAAGAAAAAGAAGCAAAAGAACAGCTAGAAACAACTACTAATCAGTTCGAGATCGAAAAAGGAAGAAAAAGAGATCGAGAAGAGGTAACTACCTTACTTACCCATCTAAATGGTTATTTGACAGAGGTAAAAGATATAAAAAATAGAAAAGAATTACTTGAAGAACTAACAAAGGAAAGTAATCAATATACTAATTTAATAAATGAATCCACGACTAAAATTGAAGACATTAAAAAGATGAAAGAAGAACTGGGGAAGAATATTAAGGAGAAAGAGTCAATTGTGAACCAGTTGCCAGATATTCAGGAGAAACATGCTGAGTTAAGAGAAAGATTTAAGCTTATTAAAGATGTAATTCAATTACAGGAACAATTAGATACTCTTGAACTAAACGTTGAAAAGGCAGAAAAAGCTTATAATAAAAGCTTAGAAAAATATCAACAAATCGAGATAGAGTGGGTTAACTCTCAGGCAAGAGTTCTCGCAACACATCTACACGACGGTAGCGCATGTCCCGTTTGCGGAAGTTTAGAGCATCCCAATAAGGCTAGCCATGCTAATGTAATTGTTACGAAGGAACAGCTTGATTCCGCAAAGTCTGAAACTACGATGTTCGAAACGAATTATCGCACTATACTAGCTGATTATCGTAGCACTGAATCTCAATTACAGTTAAAAGAAGGTGAAGTTACTAGCTTAAAAACTTCTTCTATAAAAAATGAAGAAAGCTATCTTCTCCAAGAAGGGAAACGCTTGAGAGCACGTCTTGATGAACTGCAAAATATCCGTGCTCAGTTACAACCCTTAAGAGAAAAACATGATGGAGTTGAAATTGAATTAGATTCAATCACTCAAAAGAAAGTAAAAGTAGATGAACAATATCTTGAAACTAAATCTAAGTATGATTCCAATAAAGCAATACTAGAGGAAAAACTACAAAATATTCCTGAAGATGTTCAGGATTTATCTAAGCTTGAAAACAGAATTAAAGAAGTAGAACAACTTAAAACTTCACTAGAAGAAGCGTGGGAGAACCTACAAAAAGAACATCAGAATTCAATAACAGCTTATACAAGCTCTAAATTGAAGGTCGAACATGCTAAAATGCAACTTGATGAAGTACTAGTAAGAAAAGAGCGTGCCACTTTACAGTTTGATCAAGCACTTAGTGATGCTCAATTTAACACAAAGGAAGAGTATTTTAATGCTAAGTTACCTAAAGAAAAATTACTCTTATTAAAAAATGAAATCACATCCTTTAAACAGCTTCATAGCTCAATAGCACAACAAGTAACTGAACTTCAAATCGAATTAAAAGGGAAACAACGTGTTGATTTATCAGAGATAGAACAAATACTGAAAGACTTAAAAATAGCTTATGAATCGGCCCTTCAAGCGTATAATTTATCAAAAGATTATAAGAGTGAAGGTGAAAAGTTATTGTTCAAAATACGCAATATAGAAAAACAGTTAGAAGAACACGAGAAACAACTGTCGATAATAACTGATTTATATGATGTGGTAAGAGGTCAGAATTCAAGTAAGATTTCTTTTGAGCGATATTTGCAAATTGAATACCTTGAGCAAATCATTCTTGCTGCTAATGAACGATTAAAGGATCTGTCAAATGGACAATTTTATTTAATACGAAGTGACCGTCAAGAAAGCAGAGGGAAGCAAAGCGGTTTAGGATTAGACGTATATGATGCATATACAGGTACTACAAGAGATGTGAAAACATTATCTGGTGGAGAAAAATTTAATGCTTCTCTTTGTTTGGCATTAGGTATGGCAGATGTAATCCAAAGCTTCCAAGGAGGTGTATCTATTGATACAATGTTTATTGATGAAGGGTTTGGTTCACTTGATGAAGAATCTCTTCAGAAATCAATTGATACACTGATTGAACTTCAACAATCTGGAAGAATGATCGGTGTCATATCACATGTACAAGAATTAAAGTCTTCCATACCAGCTATACTCGAAGTAACTAAGTCAAAAGAAGGATATAGTCGTACTCAATTTGTATTGAAATAAACTAATATCCATCAAAGATAGAGACTGTGAAAACACTTAATTAAACAGTCTCTATTTCAATTGGTAACAATACTAATAATGGTTCTAATTGGATAGAATAGTAATTCATTATGATTAAATAGAAGGTGATGAATTACAAATGAAACCAATGAAGATTCTAACTATAGTCTTAATCTTATTAACTCTTTCTGGAAATACATATTTTAATAAATCATATGATGTCCTTGCACTAGAAGATGGGAACCCATTGACTCTTAGATTAAATGAAATAATAACAAGTGAACCAGGATTAAAAGGGAGTTTGACTGGTATTAGTATTCGATCAGCTACAACAGGAGAAATGATCTACGAGCATATCGGAGATACAAGGCTAAGACCAGCTTCTAATTTAAAGCTGTTTACGGCGGCTACAGCTCTTTCTGTTTTAGGTGAAAACTATCAGTTTCAAACACAGCTATTAACTGATGGAAAAATAATTGGAAACACTTTAAATGGGAATTTATACGTAAAGGGAAGTGGAGATCCAACTTTATTAAAAGAAGATTTAGACAAGATGGCAGAAGAGTTAAGTAAACAAGGTGTCCAAAAGATAAATGGGAATCTAATAGCTGATGACACTTATTTTGACAATGTCAGGTATTCAATGGATTTACCATGGAGTGATGAAACAACCTATTATGGTGCCCAAATATCTGCATTAACAACTTCACCAGATAAAGACTATGACGCAGGAACGATTATTGTTGAAGTTCTGCCAGGAAAGAAAATAAACGATAAGGCAGTAGTAAAGCTTACTCCAAATACAGATTATATAATTATTAAAAACGATACTACCACAATGAAGAATAAAGGAAAACACATCATTAAGGTAGAACGGGAACATGGTAAAAATATCGTTCATATTACTGGAACAATTTCATTAAATAGTAAGCCTGTTAAAGAATGGATAGCAGTATGGGAGCCTACAGAATACACACTGAATTTAATCAAGTCCTCGTTAGCTTCTAGTGGAATTGAACTAAATGGAATCCTAAAGGTAGGAGCTTCTTCTGAAGACTCAAAGGTTCTTGTCAACCATCATTCAATGCCTTTAACAGATTTGCTTGTCCCCTTTATGAAGTTAAGTAATAATGGACATGCAGAAACATTGATAAAAGCGATGGGTAAAAAGCAGAAGGAAGAAGGAAGTTGGCAATCTGGAATTGAAGTTGTTACACGTGAACTTAAAACCATGAAGGTTGACTCTGATTCGATGGTCATAAGAGACGGTTCTGGTATTTCACATGTTAATTTAGTAAGTCCAAATCAAGTAACAAATCTCTTATATCAAATTCAATCCCAATCCTGGTTCCACAGTTATTTTGAATCGTTACCTGTATCGGGATTTGGTGATAAGTTACTAGGAGGCACGTTAAGATATCGAATGTCTTCTCCAACGTTATTAGGTAAGGTCAGAGCTAAGACCGGAAGTATATCCACAGTTAGCTCACTATCCGGATATATTGAAACGAAGACCGGAGATACAGTTGTTTTTTCAATTATACTCAATAACATGTTAGATGAATCTATTGGAAAAGCAATAGAAGATAAAATGGTGAACACAATATATGAATATTACTAAAGATGAGCATAAGAAAGTAATTAAACTATAAGCTTTCTTACAAAGGGAGGTACCATGGAGCTATTAACTGCTACACATCTTCAAGCAATCGAGCATACAAAAGTGAAGATTTTTGAAGACATTGACCAATATCTAGGAGAACAAGAAATTCCACGTACATATCAAGAATATATAAGTGATAGAAAGCATTATATTGAACAAATTTGGGTGAATATTTGGTTAAATAAAGCGACCAACAAGATATCAAGAACAGAAAAGAAAGCATTTCTAAGTAACCAAGGTTATGAAGTAGAAGGCATCGATCGTAAAATTATTAATTCACTCTTTCGGAATGAATTAAGAGAATACAAACCTTTTCACGTTTTAGATTGGTTAAATGAAACCTATTTAAATAACGATTCAAGTTGGGGACAACGCTACGAGTATGCAAGAAACCATTATTTAATGAAGTTAGAAGAAGAACAGATTGAGGAAACAAAAGAATCTTTAAAAAATCAACTTAAAGAACAATCCAGAGAATTAATTAATAAAAATCAACATTTATATTATGTACACTTAAGATATGAAATGGCAAAACAATTACAGAAAGATTTTCAAACAAGAAAAAAATACATTGAAACACACTCTTACCGATATGAGGACCAACTTAAACAAAAGGGATCACTTAGGAAAGAGGATTATCAAACGATCCATGATTTCCTGTATGAGTTAACAGGGAATATCGAACAAACGATCTATTGGGGTAAAAATAATGTAGAGTATGAGTCATATTATTACATTTATGAGCGCTTAATCAATGATTATGTCTTTGATCATATAAGTAAGATCATTTACCAGGAACTTTCTAATGACGGAATGACCCATTTTGAAGAACTAGCAAATGAGAAATTAACAGTTAGGGAATATAAGAAGAATATGGCCAATGATCTGGCCATGTTAGCAAAACAGTATTTTCTTATGATTCAAGAAGAAAGAATTGATGACTTATTAGCACTTTTAACGAAATCTTTTGATCCATTTGAACATTTAACTATTTTTGAAAATGATTTAAAAGAAAGAGAAAGAAAAAGAGCAGAAGAACTGGCTGAGATACAGCGGCAGAAAGAAGAAGAAGCTCGGATCTTAGCAGATATCTTTAAGCATGAATATAGTCCCTCTTACAGCCCGAGTACAAAATATATTTTACACGTTGGAGAAACAAATACAGGTAAAACGTTCCAAGCACTTCAACGAATGAAAGAAGCTGAATCAGGACTATATCTTGCTCCATTAAGATTATTAGCTCTTGAAGTATTTGAGAAGCTAAACTCAGAGGGTGTTCCTTGTTCTTTAAAAACAGGTGAAGAGGAAAAGGATGTTAATGATTCAAAACATCTTTCTTCAACAGTAGAAATGTTCCATGAAAAAGACACATATGAGGTAATCGTGATTGACGAAGCACAAATGATTGCAGATAAGGACCGTGGGTTTTCATGGTATAAAGCAATAACAAAGGCGAACGCGAAAGAAGTTCATATTGTCGGTAGTAAGAACTTAAAAAAAATGATTCTACAACTACTAGAAGATGCAAATATTGAGGTACATGAGTATAAACGTGATATTCCATTAGAGGTTGAAGATAAGCCTTTCAATATTAAAAACACGAAAAAAGGAGATGCCCTTGTTTGTTTCTCTAGAAGAAGAGTTCTAGAAACGGCATCAAAGTTGCAAAATGAAGGGCATAAGGTTAGCCTGATTTATGGAAGTATGCCACCTGAAACAAGGAAAAAACAAATGCAACAATTTATCGAAGGCGACACAACAACGATTGTCTCAACAGATGCAATAGGGATGGGCTTAAACCTACCAATCCAACGAATTATATTTTTAGAAAATGATAAATTTGATGGTACACGACGAAGACGTTTGACTTCACAGGAAGTGAAACAGATAGCCGGTAGAGCGGGACGCAAAGGAATTTATGATATTGGTAAAGTGGCCTTTACAAAAGATATTAAAGTCATGAAACGTCTATTGTTTGACGAAGACCAACCTGTTCATACATTTGCTATTGCACCAACAAATACGGTTTTCGAACGTTTTCAACGATATTCGAGAGATCTTCAGACCTTCTTTGATATTTGGGATAAATTTGACAGTCCAAAAGGAACTAAGAAATCGACATTGGCAGAAGAGCGAGCTCTATATGAAACCATACAAGATACAGAGATTGAAGTAAGAATGCCGATGATGGAGCTTTATGGGTTTCTTCATTTACCTTTTTCATCTAATGAGCCAATACTTGTTAAACAATGGAAAAAAACGATGTATGCGATAGTAAATGGTCAAGATCTACCCGATCCAGTCTATAATAAAAGTGATACACTTGAAGATTTAGAGCTTTCATATAAGGTAATTGGATTACATTTACTATTTTTATATCGCCTTGAGCAACGAACCGAAGCAACATACTGGGAGAGAATTAGGGAAGGATTAACTGATGAAATCCATGAAAACCTAAAAAGTAATGTTAAAACATATACAAAAACATGCAAACAATGTGGAAAGCAATTACCATGGGATTATGATTTCCAAATTTGTGGAAATTGCTATTATCGAAGGGTTAAAAAAAGGCAGCAAGGCTAGGTAGCATTGATTATAATAGAAGTTCTCTGAGAATAGGTTCTCGGTAATAATTGTCCTCTTTTAGTAGATAATAAATAGATACTACTTTTAACTGGAGGAAATTCCATGCAAAATTTAAATTCAATTTTAAATTATTATATTGAAGGCATTATGAAGGAATATAATATTACCGACAGAATGGAAGCAGAGACCATTCTAGCCAGTGCATTAGTTCAAGACAAGTCAGATATAGCCATTACTGATGCAATTGAAAAATTGGTTGAAAATGAAACCTAATTAAAGGAAAACATGTGAAACACATTCACATGTTTTTTTGAATAAAGGAAACCTGTAGGTGTTTGTCGAATTTATTAAAGGGAGAAGAAATAATTATCTCATTGATTTCTATGTCAAAGGGATGGGAAACAGCATATTTCGCATATTACTGAACTTAGAAAACGGATTAATTGGTAAAATAAGGAGGAATGAATCATGAAACAAACATCACTTCAAAAACGAAATATCTCTTCTAGTAGGCTTGCTTTAGGATGCATGGGTTTTGGTGGTGGTTGGAATAAAGATCCAATTACGAGAGACCACGTCGTGCAAGCTGAAAAGGCAATTGATACTGCACTATCTATTGGAATTACAATGTTTGATCATGCTGATATCTATACGATGGGGAAAGCGGAAGAAGTGTTTGGGGAAATACTTAAAGAAAAGCCTTCATTAAGAGAGGATATTATTCTTCAATCGAAATGCGGTATACGTTTCCCAGAAGGTAACGTACCGGTACGTTATGATTTTTCAAGAGATTATATTTTAAGTTCTGTGGATGGAATATTGAAACGACTTAATACTGAATACATAGATATTTTGTTGCTTCATCGTCCTGATCCTTTGATGGAACCAGAGCAGGTATCAGAGGCGTTTAATACCCTAAAGCAAAGTGGGAAAGTGAAACATTTTGGTGTTTCAAATATGAATTCTTCCCAAATGAAATACTTACAGTCTTATCTGTCTGATCCTCTTGTCGTTAACCAGCTCGAAATGAATCTATCTCATTTAGATTGGCTAGACCATGGTGTTCATGTAAATCAACAAGCAGGTTCAACAGGATATTTTTCTGATGGTATTCTAGAGTATTGTCAAATGGAGGACGTACAACTTCAAGCATGGGGTCCTTTAGCAAGAGGTAAATTCACAGGACGTTCTGTCATTAATGAAAACGATTCAGTTGCTAAAACCGTGGAACTTGTTAAGAAAATGGCGAAGGAAAAGGGAACCAGCACCGAAGCTATTGTTTTAGGTTGGTTAATGAAACATCCAGCCAAAATTCAACCGGTAATTGGGACAACAAATCCAACGAGAATACAGGCTTCACAAGATGCAATACACCAATCAGAAACGATGACAAGAGATGAATGGTATAGTTTATATGTAAGTTCAAGAGGGGTAAAACTTCCTTAATAACTTTTCTAAGATACGATTTCAAAACAAAATTAAAATAACCTCACTGTTATCAGTGGGGTTTAATTTGAAGGATGAAATTAAAAAAGCCGCAATTGCCGTAACTTAGTAAGAAAGTTTTAAACCACCACTCCTCAAAGTGGGTGTTCGCAGAAACATTCCTGTTTGTCCTCCTAGTCGTATAGACAGAGGCTTGCCATTCCAGCTTCAATGTAAAACTCCCTATTACAGCTTAAAGGTTAAAACTTTATTATCATTACGAACAACGCAGCTTGTGTTACTATCATATACTAAACTCTCCAATATTTCAAATCGAGGAGGATTTTTTTTGAACAAAATCAGTTTAGCAATCGAAGTCGCAACAATTGCACACAAAGAGCAATATAGAAAATTAACGAATATACCTTATATTGTTCACCCTTACACAGTTGGAATGTATTTATTAAAACACGGTTGTAGTGAAGATGTTGTATGTGCAGGAATTCTTCATGATACACTTGAAGATACCGAAATAACATTACTTGATATTGAAAAACAATTTGGTAGCGAAGTTGCTAGGTTAGTGGAGGAATGTTCTGAGCCTTTTAAGGAAGATGTTTGGGAAGTTAGAAAACAACATACAATTGATTTTCTGAAAACAGCAACTAAGGAAGTGTGTATGATTACTTGCGCCGATAAATTACATAATATTCGATCCATTCGACATGATTATCAATTGATTGGTGAAGGAGTGTGGGAGAAATTTAATCGAGGAAGAAATCAGCAGGCTTGGTACTATAAAGGGATTGTTAATAGTCTATCTAAAGAGTTATCTGATGAGCAGCTTTTTTTAGACTTACAAAAAGAAATAAGTTATATTTTTGATTAAGGAATTAAAATCTATATTAAGGAGAAATAAATGGTAGAAAACCATACAATTAATTATACATTTTTAAGCGAATATTTTGACGAAGATAATAAGCTCGAGATCTATTCTGGAAAAAGTGGTTACAATAATACAACACGGTATTTAAATTATAAAGGCGAAAAATTCATTTTAAGAATATATGACACACATAAAGACGAATTAAAGGTTAAATTTGAGCATGAAGTTTTACTTAAATTAAACCAAATAAAAGGACTACCTTTTTCTATCCCCAAACCATTATTTACTAAAGATGGTCATTCCTTTGTGAGACTCAAAGACAGCTCCGATAAAATCGCTTGCATCTACCACTTTATTGAAGGAGTTAATCCTGACAATCTAGAAGGTAAAGCGATGGAATTGTATGGGGAACAGACAGGCTTTTTATTAAATGTTCTTAAAACAATCCAATTAAAACAACCCGTTACTTATCGCCCATATTATGAAATTGAGTATTCACATCCTAAATGTCAGATCGATGAAGTTGTTGAATGGTGTTCTAACCCTCCGTCTGAGTTTCATGAAGATCTACATACTTTAAGAGACATTTCGGAACAATTGTATCAATTCAACCAATACGTTCCAAAATTGAAGAAACTTCCTCACCAGTTAATTCATGGAGACTTAAATGAATCTAATATATTAACGAATACAGACGGTATGTTAAAAGCTATCCTAGACTTTGAATTCGTTACTTATGACTTACGAGTGATGGAAGTCGCCGTTTGTATATCAGAAATAATTATAAAAGAATCTGATGAGCGAATTTTATGGAATCAATTAACTTCTTATATCTCTGGAATATCCTCTATGCTTCAATTTACAAAGGACGAATTAAATGCACTCCCTATTTTGATTCAACTCAGACGTTTAGATGTATTCCTACACTTCTTAGGAAGATATTTAGACAGTATTGATGACTCAAGAGTATTAAAGGAACAAATCTGCAAAATTGGCATTAGTTTAAATTGGATCAATTTGAATGGTGAAAAATTAATTCACTGCTGGAATTCAGTAGGTAAGGAATCATAAATGAACCTAATTTTAGTGGTGGAGCTCGTTGATTGGAACGGAAGGTATGTGACTCCTCCGGGATGCGCAGGCAGGATGAGACCCCGCAGGAACGAACGGAACATCCCTGCACCAAGGAAAGCACATACCTGGAGTGCAAATCAACTTAACCTAGTCAAATAGCAACATAGTTTACGAAAAGAGCCATTTTTTATGAAGAAAATGGGTATTATAAAACTATTTAGTTGATACTACATATATCATGGTTGCAATTATCACTATTTATTAATTTGAAAAAAGGGGGAGCTTTCGTGGACCTTTCACCAGAACAAAGAATTACATTACATGGATTTAATAACCTTACAAAATCACTTAGTTTTAATATGTATGATATTTGCTATACAAGAACAAAAGAGGAACGAGAAGCTTATATTGAATATATTGATGAGGTTTATAATGCTGATCGATTAACAAAAATATTAACACATGTTTCTGATATTATTGGTGCGCATGTCCTTAATATCGCAAAACAAGATTATGTACCACAGGGAGCAAGCGTGACAGTCTTAGTTTCCGAGGGGCCGATCGTAGAAGTGCCAGATGAGTCTTATGATGAATCTCCAGGACCTCTTCCAGATTCTGTTGTACTACAACTAGATAAAAGTCATATTACCGTTCATACCTATCCAGAATACCATCCAGATGAAGGGATAAGTACCTTTAGAGCAGATATTGATGTTTCAACGTGTGGAGAAATTTCACCTTTAAAAGCACTAAATTATTTAATCCATTCCTTTGACACTGATATAATGACTATTGATTATAGAGTTCGAGGATTTACTCGTGATATTCAAGGTCATAAATTATTTATTGACCACGAAATAAGTTCCATACAGAATTATATTCCGGACGATGTGAAGGAATTGTTTGATTTAATAGACGTCAACATATATCAAGAGAATATCTTTCATACAAAGTGCAAATTGAAAAAATTTGATATTAACAATTATTTATTTGGTTACACAAAGGAAAAATTAAATGAAGATGAAGTTGAGGAAATTACTGAACGGTTAAAATCAGAAATGGATGAAATTTTCTATGGAAAAAATATTCAAGGACATTAAAAATTAAACGTCTAGTTAAAGGCTGTCCCCTAAGCCAAATCTGCTTTGGGACAGCTTTGTTGTAGTCATAGAGAACTATCCTTGCAAGGTTACTTCTTCTCTCTGCTTCTCTTTTTCAATTTCTATAGAAGAGACTATATAAGCGAACCCATTCATAAGAAAAATAACTACATTGGATTGTATACGGTCAATTTGATCTAAATACGTATTCATAATAATGAAAACCGAATAAAGAACGACAAAGAATAATGCAATCTTATTAAAAATCTTCATATTCTAATACCCCCTTTAACGCCTCTTACCTTAATCATATTAACTAAGTGTTAGTCCTATGTGTTTGAATTAACCAAGGTTTGACTCGTGCTTTTTGGTATCTGTCTTTTATTGTAATAGTGTATTGTGAATAAGGGAAACTTATATGTAATCTGTGTTGAAATAGGTGAAATAAATGAAAATGTTATGTATTGATGGTGGAGGAATTAGAGGTGTATTTGCTTTATCTATTCTAAAAGAGATAGAAGATGAGTTTGGTTGTCAAATAACTGATTTGTTTGATGTTGTTGCTGGTACTAGTACTGGTTCAATTATCGCATCTTCGATTATCCTAAAGAATAAAATGAGTGACGTGCTGAATAGCTATAAAGAGAATGGCGAAAAGATATTTGTTCCAAAAGCAAAAATCGGCTTATTTAGAAGCGTTTATAGTGATCGATTTTTAAGAAAATATCTTAAAGAAACGTTCGGTGACATAAAACTTTCTGACATAAAGAAACCCTTATTAATTCCGGCAGTGAATATTACAAATGGAAGACCGTATATTCATCGCTCAAACTATGGTCACACTAAAACTGGGGATTTAGATGTTAAACTTTGGGATGCCGTATTATCATCTTGTTCTGCACCAGTATACTTCCCTCCAAATAATATAGAAAATAAGTACTTGTCTATAGATGGTGGCTTATGGGCAAATAATCCATCGTTAGTTTGTATCACCGAAGCGACTAGTCATTTTAAAAAAAACATTTCTGATATCCAAATACTTTCAGTCGGGACCGGGTTACAAAATATTCAATTTTCAATGGAAAAAAATAAATATTGGGGAGTTAAGAAGTGGCTTCCTTTTCACCTTCCTTCAATGAAGGTAACGCCCAAACTAATCGATCTAGCTCTTAATTTATCCTCTGAATCCGTATCCTACCATTGCCAACATCTCCTAAATGAACGATACTTAAGAATGAATAAGGAGTTAGGGACGGAAATTCCTTTTGATGATATTTCAGCTATTGAACCATTAGTTGAATTAGGGAGACAAGTATCTAAAGAAATGAAGGAACAATTCATACAATTCATCAATAACTAAAATATATTATAGGGAGAAAGACTCTTGGAGTCTTTCTTCTATCAATTTTGAAGGGTTTTTTCTACAGATTTCACTTAATCTGTCGATAATAAGATAAAATATACTAGAAGTTATACTATTGATCTTTGGAGGAACTTTACTTTGATTTTAATGATGTCAGTAATATTAATCGCACTTATTTTAATCATCTTTTTATGTATAGGCGACCTTAAATTTAAAAAAGTAATATCGCATAACCAAGAAGAACGAAACGAAATCATGAATTTCATTGAACAATGTGGTGGAAATCATACATCACATTTATATTTACTAGGTGATAAGAATTATTTTTGGTCACAGCAAAAAAGAGTATTAATTACTTACCAGAGAATCACTAATATGTTTGTTGTATTAGGTGATCCATTAGGTGATCAACATTTAATAAAAGAAGCAATGAATGAATTTAACAGGTATTGTAATCAGCAGGGAGTAAGAAAAGTCTACTATCAGGTATCACACAAACATTTATCTTTATACAAAGATGAAGGATTATTAATAAAGAAAGTTGGGGAAGAAGCGAAGGTGTATATTCCTGACCATTCTCTTACTGGTAAAAAAATGACAAACATAAGGACAAACGTAAATAAATGCAAACGAAGTGGCTATCATTTCGAGATTTACACACCACCACATCACCCTCAATTACTACTAAATTTGAAGGAAGTATCGGATTCTTGGTTGGGAGATCGAAAGGAGAAGAGCTTTTCAATCGGTTATTTTGAAGAATCTTATTTATCTCATTTTCCCATCGCTGTTGTAAGTCAGTCTAACGGAACAATCATGGCTTTTGCTTCATTAGCTGAACATCAGGAACTTGGGGAAAAATTAATAACTATTGATCTAATGCGTTATCGAAGGGAAAGCTTATCCGGTACAATGGATTTTCTATTTTCCTCCATTTTAAATTGGTGCTCAGAAGAAGAGTATACTTGGTGTAGTTTAGGTAATTCACCACTGGCTAATATCGCTAATAAAAGTAAAAAAGGATGGTATGAGACTGTCGCAAACTATATGTTTACAAAGTCAAAATCAACTTATAATTTTAAAGGATTATTTGAATATAAAGATAAATTTAAGCCGAAATGGGATTCTAGATATCTAATATACGAAAAAAAATATGGACTACTATTAGTGATTCTTAATTTGATCTTACTAATTAATCGTAGAGTCAGTATTGAACGAACTCAACTAAGGTTTCCTGTTATACCTTTTGTAAAGAAAATGCGAAAAGTAGGTTAACAAATCTTAATATTCCCTTTAATGGTTTATTTTATTTACAAAGAAATTTTGAAATAAAACAATCAGATACCGTTTAAAATGAATCAGTATTGGGAATAAGAATAATGCAAGATAAAATTGTATTGCAATTCATTGTATTTGCAACATGCTTAGGAGGAACAAGAAAAATGGAACATGGTAAAGTAAAATGGTTTAACAGTGAAAAAGGCTTTGGCTTCATCGAACGTGAAGGTGGAGAAGATGTATTCGTACATTTCTCTGCAATAGAAGGTGAAGGCTATAAGTCATTAGATGAGGGTCAAGAGGTTACTTTTGACATCGAAAATGGTCAACGTGGTCCTCAAGCGACTAACGTTCGCAAATCATAGATTAACATAAAAAAATGTTACTCTTTATTTAATCCATGGGTTATAAAAAAGGTTGTCCCAAAGACTAAGTGCCAGTCACTTTATTGGGCAACCTTTTTTTGTGGAGAAAACTAAACAAATCAACAAACATACCGATAATTATAAAGATATATCAATATACAAAAACTGTTATATCAATATACATATGTAGGTCATTCTCCTACATAGAAAAATAGTTCTTAGCAAATACCCTAATCAAGGAGGAAAACATGATTAAGTTTTATTTTAAAAAGATGATTATGCTTGTGATTTTAAGTTTACTATTTCTGGTTGGATGTAATGACCAAAAAGTGAGCAATGAAGATAAAGTAGTAAAGGTTGGCATTATGTTATCAGATGTTGGATTAGGTGATCAATCTTTTAGCGATATGGCCTTTACAGGATTAGAAAGAGCTCGTGATGAGATGGGAATCGAATTCAATTATATGGAACTTAATGGCGATAGTAGTTATGAACAGGGCTTAACCAAATTGGTTGAAGAAAAGCCAGATTTAGTAATCGGGCTAGGATTTGCGATGCAAGAAGATTTAGAAAAGGTTGCGAAAGCACATCCTGATCAGTCATTTTTATTTATTGACGGAGTTTCGGAACTTGAAAATATCCACTCTATAACATTTAAAGAAGATGAAGGGGCATATTTAGTTGGAGTGCTAGCATCCTTTACTTCTAAAACTAACACATATGGATTTATTGGAGGAATGGATGTTCCAGTTATTGAAAGGTTTAGACAAGGATTTGAACATGGAATAAAAAGAATGAAGCCAGATGCAAATCTCCTTGTAGATTATACAAATGACTTTGGTAATCAAAAGAAAGGTGAAGAAATCGCGGTTAAGATGATGAATGAAGGAGCAGATATGATCTTCCCAGCAGCTGGTTTATCAGGACTTGGTGCGATTCATGCAACAGCTAAACATGACAATGTCTTTTCATTTGGAGTTGACACCGATCAGTTTTTCTTTGCGGAAAATACAGTCATTTCTTCAATGCTAAAAAAGGTTGATATCGCAATCTACCAGGCAGTAAAAGAATTGAATGATAACGGAAAACTTTTAGAAAAACACAAAGTACTTGGTATAAAAGAAAATGGTGTAGGATTGGCTCCAATTAGAAATACACAAATCACACCTACAATTGAAAGTGAAATTGAAAAAGCAAAACAAGATATTATAAATGGCACAGTAACGATTAAATCAGAGTAGGTGAAGAAAAAATGAAATTAAAACAAAGATTAATTATTAATATATTAGCACCATTGTCATTACTCGCTATTATTTTTATTATTGTCATCTTTCAAATGAATCAACTTAGATCAGATTCTGACGCAGAAGTGGCGATGTTAGTAAATATACAGCAATTAAAGGGAGATATCGTTTCCCTCCAACAATCTTTAGAAGCAACTGCATTTAATAAAACCGAAGCATCTGCTGAAAAGGTTAAAACCAGCTTATCATCAATAGATAGTTCTTTAGACAAAATTGGAAAGCAATTAAATAAGAATGAGCAATTACTACTCTATAAGTCACTAAATGAGAAATTTGATCAGATTAGTTCATTATCTCAGGAATCAATCACTGCAAAAAATTATGAGGAAGTAAAAAGACAATCTATTAGAGCAAGAGGAATTATTAATGATATTTTAAGACTTTATGACCGCTCTTTTGAGAACTATGAAGCAGCAATAGAAGGTCAGAAACAAAAAGTATCCTTCCTAATTACTTTTTCTATTATAGCAATTATTGCATTAGTTGTTGGTAGTATTATCGCTTCTATAATTGCAGCTAATCGCATGTCTAAACCAATTAAAAGACTTACAGCTAATGCAAATATGGTGGCTGAGGGTGATTTGAACATTAACAAGCTTGATCTAAAAGGGAAAGATGAGATTGTTGAATTGAATCATTCATTCAACAAGATGGTGGAAAATTTAAATGAAATTATCTTGTTGGTTGGCACCTCGAGTAGTCATCTAGCACAGACAGCTACCCAGTTTCAAACTACTGCTAATGATGGAAAAGCAATTACTCAGCAAATTACCTCTTTTATGGAAGAAGTCTCAGCTGGGGCAGAGCAAACAAAGTTAATGGCAGAAGAATCAGCTCGAGCAGTCGAGGAAACATCTATTGGAATTAACAGAATCGCGGAAAGTGCTTCAACGGTTTCAGATCTTACTGAAAGAACGACTGTCCTAGCAGAAGATGGAAGAGGTTCTCTAAATGATACAGTTCACCAGATAGAATCAATTTCTAGTGCCGTTTTAGAAACAGATGAATCGATTTCTCAGTTATATGAAAAGTCTGAAGAAATCTCATCAATCGTAAACATCATCACAGGAATCGCAGAACAAACCAATCTTTTAGCACTAAATGCTGCGATTGAGGCAGCGAGAGCTGGAGAAGCAGGAAAAGGATTTGCTGTTGTTGCAGATGAAGTGAGAAAACTAGCTACAGAATCAACAAAATCATCAAATGATATTAGACAACTTATTCAGGAAATACAAACTGCAACATTAAGTTCAGTTAATTCCATGAAAGATGTCAAAAACAGTGTTTCACTTGGTTCCGACAAAGCAAACCAGACAGCTGATAAATTTATTACGATTATGCAATCAATGAATGATGTAATGTCCCAAATCCAAGAGATTACCGCTACCACAGAAGAAATTTCTGCAGGAGCTGAGGAAGTTTCAGCTTCTGTTCATGAAGTGTCAGAGGTGTCGAAGCAATCAACTGAAAGTATAAATGAACTTTCCACTTCAGGTGAAAAACAGTTAGGCATGATGGAAGAAATTCAAAAGTCGGCTTCTTCTTTATCTGAGACATCATCAGAATTACAAAAGCTAATTTCAAAATTCACCACAAAATAAAACAACAGCCATATATTTGGTATGTTTGAATAATTTTTTTTAGTTAAAGTGATAATAACCTTGTTCAAACTGAATGAGGAGGTACTCTAAATGGAGAACAAAGAACCATACCAACCAAAAGATACAGGTAAGTTAACGAATTTCCATTATGCATCTAATGAAGATCGCCGTGACGAAGAAGTGTTAACAGAACATGGGACAGAAAAGATTGAGCACACACTAAAAGAAGAATAAAAGCGTAAAATTTATTTAAAAGGGCTACCCTGTTATATAACCATAATAACAGGGTAGCTTTTATTATAATTAAAAATAAAAAACAATTTTTAGAATAAAAATGACTGCTATATGAGATGGGGTTGGGCATGACTTAACTTATTGTATCTTCATGAATAGTGAAAAATGGCTGAAATTTTTGCTTCTATCTCAACTTGTCTCTTTTGAATAGCAGTATTTAAAGTGGATTGTAAAGCAAAAGATTCCTTTTGAAACGGAATGACTGACCGATTATTTTCTGTTATTTTTACCGGAACAATATTTAGTGACACTCCCAGTCCTTGAGCAATTTTCAGTGCTTTCTCTTGAGCATTTTTGATTGCTAGCTGTAATGCTTGTTGATAATAATATTCTTTATTAGATAAACGAAAATCTAACAAGTCAGTGAAATTTGCGCCAGCTTTGACAACAGCATCATAAATTTTCCCAATCAAAGAAATATTTTTAACTGTTACCTCAAATAATTGAATGACCTTGAATCCCTTTAGTAAGGTGTTACCTTCACTAAAATCATATAGTGGTTGAATAGTATAAGAAATCGTTTCAATATCATCTTTGGGAATGTTAAACTCTCTTAATACATCTAGTACTTTATTTGAACGAATTGCATTTTCTTGAGATGCGATTATTACATTTTGATTCTCTGTCATAATACCAACATTAATCACAGCTAAATTAGGCGTGATGCTTAATTTACCGTGTCCCTCTAGTTCAAGAAAGGGCTGTGTGAATGGATTTCCATTGGACTGACTGTAATGTAGGCTCATCTTTTAACTACCTTTCCTTTTTATTTAATTTAGAATTAATACTGGAGTCCCAATTGGAATGATGTTAGCTAATTCTTCAACATCTTTATTGAACATTCGAATACAACCTCTTGAGACGATTTTCCCAATTGATGATGGATCATTGGTTCCGTGTATTCCATAATGTTTTTTGGAGATACTCATCCACATTGTGCCAAATACTCCACCTGGATTTGGTGCTTTATTAATAATAATGAAATTTCCTAGTGGTGTAGGATGTTGTGCTCTTCCTATTCCAACTGGGTACGTACGCTGTATTTCGTTGTCCTTCATTAAACTGAGTGTTCTTTTGGATATATCGATAGTAATCTTATATGGGATTGATGATGTAGGCGGATAGCCAGGTATTACAATCTTTTGTCCAACATAAAGAATGTTTGGATTCAGTTCTGGATTCGCTAATAGAATCTCAGATATAGGAACTCGATAGTCCTCAGAAATGGACCACAGAACTTCTCCTGCTTTTACTGTATGAATCAGTTTAATCACCTACTTAACATTTTTTTATATCTTATGATTTACTTTTGACTTTGGGCATTGACGTGATCAGATTAAGTCAATAATTTATTTAATTTATTACACTCGAAGAACCAACTAAAATAGTATATTATTAAATACAAGCATTTATTTTAAGCATCAGGGGAGTTTTCAATGAAATTAGTTTCTTGGAATGTTAATGGGATTAGAGCATGTGTGCAAAAAGGTTTTTTAGATTATTTTAATGAAATAGATGCAGACATCGTTTGTTTGCAGGAAACAAAGCTACAGGAAGGTCAAATTACATTAGAACTTAAAGACCATCATCAATATTGGAACTATGCTATAAAGAAAGGCTATTCCGGTACTGCTATATTTACAAAGAAAAAACCTATTTCTGTATCTTATGGCATTGGAAAAGAAAATGAAGAGGCAGAGGGAAGGATCATCACTTTAGAATTTGAACAGTTTTATATCATAACTGTATACACACCTAACTCGAAAAGAGATTTAGCAAGAATCCAATATCGTCTAGAATGGGAAGACCTTATAAGAGAGTACATAAAAGAGCTGGATTTAATAAAGCCTGTCATTCTATGTGGAGATTTAAATGTTGCTCATCATGAGATTGATTTGAAAAATCCAAAATCAAATAAAGGAAATTCTGGCTTTACAATAGAAGAAAGAGATAAGATGACAGAACTATTGAATGCTGGATTTATAGATACATTTAGACATCTTTATCCAGACAAGGCGGATTCATATACCTGGTGGTCATATATGAATAAAGTCCGCGAACGAAATATTGGTTGGAGAATCGATTATTTTATTATTTCAAGTCACTTAAAATCCCACTTACTAGACTCTCAGATTCATACGGATATCTTGGGGAGTGACCATTGTCCAGTATACATTGAATTAGATATACCATAAAAGAATGGTATCAATAATACAGCAGGATTGGATATACTAATTATAATAAGTTGCATATAGGAGGATTACGGTTTTATGTTAAAAAAACAGATAGAAGCATACGTTAATCTAAAAATTGATACAGAAGGAAAAGGTCATCCCTTTGAACTCTTTAAAGAAGAATTTAACTACGTAAATAAATATAATTTACTACCAAATAATGATGTGAATTTGAATGAAATCGACTCGTCTTCTCGATTTGATGATGCCTATATTGAACGTTGTGATAAAGAGACAGAAAACGTTATAAATGAAGAAAACAGTTCTTTTTTAGATCATCCAATTACATATCTGAAAGAACATAAAAATGAATTTATTTATTTGGAGTCATCATGGTTTGATCTAATAGGAGTTGATGCTATATCAATCGAACAGGATGATGTTTTTGGAAATTATGATGTAATGCTAGGATTAAAACTACAGAAAAAAATGGAAAACGAACTAAAGAAACAATTACTTCTATTAATGCAAGAGGATGAATCAAGTTTTGATGTCATCTTTAGTCATGATGATGGTTTATGGAATGTGAATTTCTCTTTGAATGATATAAAAGGCTTTAATGAGGAAATGTCAATTAAGGATGCCTACAATCTAATATACAGTAGTATATTTAATCTAGTTGAAGAAATTGAAAAAAGATAAAAAACGTTTCTTTTAGAAACGTTTTTTTCTGAGCTATAACACAAGTTGCTGTAGTATTATTAGGTGAATTGGTTTATTATAGTAATATCAAAGTGCTAGCAGTTGATATCTTTTTGATAGTAATTTGATAGGAGGGGTACTGTGAACACAGAAACTAGAGTCCAGTTGAATGTTAGAGTTAGTAAATCAACATCAGATCAACTAGACGAAATCGTTGAATATTATCAACTTCATACAAAACTAGGTAGAGTGTATAAAGGAGATGTTTTAACTGATATCATTCAAAAATCTCATGAAATCATGGAAAAACAAAAGGTAATTAATAATAGAAAATACTAATGAAGGACATTAAACAGAGGGATAATGTAATGCTAATTTTAAGAAAAATAAATTTCACCTAAATATTTTTTTTTTTTGGATTACTCGCATCTAATCCTGTTTTATATGGAAAGATATAGTGGTACATAAGTAAAGGGAGGATGATTACAATGGAAAAGATTGAAGTTGGCGAAATCTTTACAATTACAGATGAAAACGAAAATGAAAATGAAGTAGAAGTACTAGCATCAATGACTGTTGAAGGTGCGGATTATATTGCAGTTGGATTTGTAGAAGAAATTGAAGTTGAATCTGAGGAAGATATTGATATTTTCTTTTTAAAGATTGAAGAAGATGGAGAGTTCTCTTACATTGAGAATGATGATGAATTCGAGAAGGTATCCGGAGCGTTTGAAAGTGTCATGGACGAAGAAGAGTAAGCATTAAAAAAGGGGGTAATCCCCTTTTTTATTATAATTAATTAGAAGGAGTGAGGATAATGAACGTGATTGAATTAGATGAGAAATTCTACAAGGAAGCTATCAAGTTATCAGAATATGCTTTTCAATATAAAGTTCCTGAGGAAAAAATCTCTGAACGACTAGAAACAATGAAAAGCTATCATAAATTATTTGGGATTGTTGATCAAGAACTTGTTGCAAAGCTTCACCTTTTACCATTTGAAATTTATCTACAAGATAATAAATTGAAAATGGGCGGAATAGCAGGCGTCGCTACATATCCTGAATTCAGAAGAAAAGGGTATGTCAAGGAAATGCTAACACATGTTCTTACTATAATGAAGGAAGATAACTGCACAGTTTCAATGTTGCATCCATTTTCGATTTCGTTTTATCGAAAATACGGTTGGGAAATTTTATCTAATAGGATAAAGTGTACTTTAACATCATCAGATTTAATTATGCGGCAAGATGTACCTGGGAATGTTAAACGTAAATGTACTGAAGATGCTTTTCACGATATTTCTGAAATCTACGAACAATACGCACTAAGATTCTCTGGTATGCTGGTACGTACCAAAGATTGGTGGCTTAAAAATGTTATTGATGATTCAAATCTAGCTATCTACTATAATCATGAAAATCAACCTAATGGTTATATTCTCTATTCAATCAAAGATAAAAAAATGAATATAGAAGAGTTTGTTGCATTAAACGGAGAAGCAAGGAATGGCTTATGGAATTTTATTTGCCAACACGATTCAATGATTAATGAACTTGTAATTACAACTAATGAACAAGACCCACTATTATATTCTTTACATAATCCTGCAATAAAAATAGAAAGATCACCTTATTTCATGGTGCGAATAATAGATGTAGAGAAGTTTCTCAAGCAATATACTTTTAATTGGACTGCAGGTCCTCAAGAGCTTCGGTTAAAAGTAGCGGATCCATATGCAACTTGGAATGAAAAAACATTTATTCTAAAAGATCAGAAAGTTGCGATCACAGAAAATAACTCCAATGATCATAACTGTGTGAGTGTTTCTATAAACGCACTCTCAACAATGTTATTTGGATATAAACGACCAATGGAACTTTATGATATTGGGCACATAATTGGAACAGTAGAAGAGATACAGAAGTTGGAAAGGTTAGTACCGCAGCAACAATCCTTTTTTAATGACTTTTTCTAAAATATTATAGTCTTTTCACAAATAGGCATTCACCCTTGTAAGAAAATCTACATAAGTTGTGATATATACAAAGAAAGGGTGATTTTGTGAGAGGAAAAATCCTTAATTATTATGCAGGTGGAAATACAGCAAAGGGCTTTTATAGTCTTTACGATTCAGCACTAGAAGGGCTAAATCGTCTATTCATCTTAAAGGGAGGACCTGGAACAGGTAAATCCACTTTAATGAAAAAAGTAGGCGAAGAGATTGTAAGCAAGGGGATTGATATAGAGTTCTTACATTGTGCCTCTGATAATCATTCAATTGATGGTATTATCATACCTCAATACAAGATTGGAATTGTAGATGGAACAGCACCTCATATAATTGAACCTAAAGCACCTGGTGTGATTGAAGAATATATTAATTTAGGGGTGGCCTGGAATTCGTCTAAATTAAATGAGAATAAAACAGAAATTCTTGAGTTAAATGAAGCTATTTCTGAAATGTTCCAAAAGGCGTATGACTCTTTCGCAGCCTCCCTTCGTGCACATGACGACATCGAAGAAATATATATATCGAATATGGATTTTGCTGAAGCGAATAAACTAACTAATGAGTTAATTAGCCAATTTTTTGGAGAACAATCCCTAGAAAAAGGAGCCGTTGTAAAACATCGTTTCCTTGGTGCAGCAACTCCAGAAGGTGCTGTCGATTTTATTCAAAATTTAACCGAAGATGTTAAGATGCGTTATTTTATAAAAGGAAGAGCAGGTTCAGGAAAATCCACAATGTTAAAAAAGATTGCTGCTGCTGGGAAAGAAAGAGGATTTGATGTAGAAGTATACCATTGCGGGTTTGACCCAAACAGTCTAGACATGGTTATTATTCGTGAGCTCAACATCGCAATCTTTGACAGTACAGCCCCACATGAGTACTTTCCTGATCGAGAGTCAGACCAAATTGTTGATATGTATCAAAGATGTATTACGAATGGTACCGATGAAAAATTCGCACAAGAAATTGAACGAACCTCTAAGGCCTACAAGGATAAAATGAAAGAAGCGATTTCATATCTTGCCGAAGCAAAGGCACTCCGAGATCAATTAGAAGCATTTTATATAGACTCAATGAATTTCACTAAGGTTGAAACAATACAGGAAGAACTTTTAGAAGAAATCAAACAATTAATTCAATAGTGCCAGGCACTCTGACTAGAAGCATCAATGGTGCCTGGTAAGATATATAGATGAAGGTGGTTTACACGTCTTGCTTCTTCGTCTTCCTTCTAGCTGAATCCTTACTAACACCATCAAACTCTCTATTGGTAGTACCTTGACCTTCGACTTGTGAGGAATTAAGGCCAATCGTAGATGGATCTTTTTTTGGTCTAGACATTGTTTAACACCTCCATAGTTAGTTTCACTTGAATTTAACTCTTTTATTCAAGCTAAACTAATAATTGACGTAAATAAACTAACAGGAATAAGTACTCCTGTTAGTTTTTTTGTAGGGGTAATTTAATTAAGAACACTGTTCCATTAATATCACTACGACTCACTTCCATCGAACCACCATGACTTTCAATGATCTTTTTGGATAGAGATAGTCCTAGTCCTGTTCCCTCATCCTTTGTTGTAAAGAACGGATCAAAGATATCAGGAATAAGTGAAGGGTCAATACCAATTCCATTATCGATGAAACGTATCAATAACCATTCGTGAATTATTTCAGTATTGAGTTCAATTTGTAATTGATTTTCTTTTTTTGCATCAATAGCGTTACGAAATAAATTAATAAATACTTGGATTAATTCTTCTTTATCAACTTTAAAATCCACATCCGATTTTTGCTTCATCTCAAAACTTATACTTACATTATGAAGCAGTGCCTCACTATTAAGAAATTGCATTAAATAATCATTAAAAAATTCCGTAACCTTCATAACGGAGGCTTGGGTTTCAACAGGTTTAGAAATTCTAAGAAAATCACTGATAATACGGTTCGATCGATCTATTTCAGGTATAAGTAGTGTTTTAAATAAGTCAGCAATTTCGGGCTCTACCTTTGAATCAAGCAACTGTAGATAACCTCTAACAGTGGTTAGGGGATTTCTTATTTCATGAGCAATACCTGCAGCAATTCTACCTAAATGCGCTTTTTTTTCAGCTTCTTTATAATCATTTAAAAACTGGAAAACACCAATAATTCTTTCAATAGTCCCATTTGGGTTATAAAGTATCCTTGTATTAATAATCCCATAATTACGGTCAAGCACTTCACGATTTACAATTTCTTTGCCAGTTTTGATTGTCTCTAACATGATGATCTGATTGTCTGGTATCCTTAATAACTCACGAATATGCTTTCCTTCCATTTCATCTCGGTTAACCATTAAGTCTTTCGCAGTTTGTAGATTACATAATGTAATGATTCCATTTTTGTCAGTAAAAACAATATGATGTGGCACTAAATCAAGAATCTCTCTTAAAAAACCCTCTATAGATTTAAAAAAAGAAATACTCAAATCATTATTTAAATTTGTTATTCTGTTTACTTGGAAAAAAGGTATTGAACATAGAAGTTCTTTATACATTTTATTTTCAATTCGCAAAGCTTCTAATTCTTTATTATTAGACAATTACATTAAACCCCTTAAGCGTATGTTATAAGTCTATTATACAAATTATTTATAAAAAATGACAAATGACTTCGTTTATATAATTCTACATTGAGTACTACTTGAAATTAAAATTGATTATCAAAAATAATCATAAGATAGGAGATTATCTAGAATACTCGTCCAATCGTTCAATCTTATTTTGAATAGTATAAAGTAATCCAACTAGAAAGGGGGGGATTTAATGTCTGAAAATAGAAGAAGAAGACCTGTTATCAATGCTGAAACAGTTATTATTAACGCAGAAGAAGTAATTGTCATTGAAGCTAATGACCGTAGACGTCATCGAAAAGAAAGCTTTGGAGACGTTGCTGGTGTACAAGATGAGAATCGTCATCGAAAGAGCGAACTTTTGGGAGACCAAGATGAGCGAAGAAGACGCTTCCCATTCTAACAAAGATAATTATTTTTCTAAATGATTATTTTATTACTCTAAAAGAGTAGTCTACTGACTGCTCTTTTTTCTTGTATGGACAACCATATATGACATTTGTCATATGACAGATATGACATGTATGACTACACACATTTTTGCGCACCCTGTATTATTAGAATATAACAAAGATGAAGGGAACTAAAACAATGAGTAAACAGAGTAATATGAACTTAAAAAAGCACATTTCACCTTATGAAAAGTCTAATACAAGAGATAGCGTTTGGCAGTTAATTAATACGCTTACTCCACTTATTATATTATGGATTCTAGCCTACCAAAGCCTTGCTATTTCATATTTTTTAACTCTCTTCTTCGCAATATTTGCTGCAGGGTTTGTTGTTCGAACATTTATTATCTTTCATGATTGTTGCCACCAATCATTCTTTAAAAATAGACGTCTAAATTCAATCCTTGGTACGATTACAGGAATCATCACACTGTTTCCATTTAGTCAATGGAAGCATGAACATTCAGTTCACCATGCAACAAGCTCTAATTTAGATAAGCGCGGAGTAGGTGACATTTGGGTCTTAACTGTGAATGAATACTTGGAAGCACCACTCAAAACGAAAATTGTCTATAGAATATATAGAAATCCTATTGTCATGTTTGGCTTAGGTCCGATTTACTTATTCCTTATTAAAAATAGATTTAACCGCAAAGGTGCTAGAAGAAACGAACGACTTAACACTTATCTAATAAACATTTCTGTTATTGTATTATATACAATTTTATCTCTTATTGTTGGATGGCAAGCTTTTCTGATCATACAAGGGACTATTCTTTTCATCTCAGGATCAGCAGGAATCTGGTTGTTCTATGTACAGCATACATTTGAAGATTCTTATTTTGAAGAAGATGAGAACTGGGAGTATGTTAAGGCTGCAGTTGAAGGTAGTTCATTCTACAAACTACCAAAATTATTACAATGGCTAACAGGAAATATTGGATATCATCACGTCCATCATTTAAGCCCTAGAGTACCAAATTATAAGCTAGAAGAAGCACATAATAATACAACACCTTTACAACATGTTCCTACAATTACACTTGCTACTAGTTTAAGTTCTATAAAATTCCGATTATGGGATGAAGAAAATAAAGTATTTGTAAGTTTCAGGAAAATCAAAACATTAAAGGTAAAGCAAAAGATAAGCGCAACATAATTTTAGAGATAAGGCTGTCCCAAAGTCAGGTGTAAGCTTTCTAAGGGACAGTCTTTTTACTAGCGACCATTTTAAATTATGATAAAATAAGACCGAGTGTATTATTAAAACAAAACGAGGTTTATACATGAAAAAGCGTTATTTAATTTTTCAAAAAGGATCAGGCATTTCTCCCTATATTTGGAGTGTCTTTAGTATCCTTCCTTTCTATTTTATTTTCCAAGCATCATCTACGTTTGAAATTACAATAGGAATAGTCCTAACTATTTTATTTTTTATAGCCCTACGTTTTGCATTCATTTCAACAAGATGGCCAGTATATTTGTGGACTTCAATATTAATCGCCATATCAATCACCATGACTGTACTCTTTCAATATGCTTATTTCGCATTCTATATCGCTTATTATAATGGAAATATAAAGAATAGAATTGCATTTATTACGTTATATATTATTCATTTAGTTTGTACGACTATTTCTATCAATTATAACTTAGTCATGCAGAAAGAAACTTTTCTAACTCAAATTCCATTCGTTATTATTATCTATATTAGTGTGATTCTTTTACCTTTCAACTTATATAATAAAATCAAACAAGGGAAATTAGAGGAACAATTAGAAACCGCAAATAATCGGATTGCTGAGCTTGTTAAACAAGAGGAGAGACAAAGGATTGCACGAGACCTGCATGATACATTAGGTCAAAAGCTTTCACTCATCGGATTAAAAAGTGATTTAGCTAGAAAACTTGTCTATAAAGATCCAGAAAAAGCTCGTAGTGAAATGAAGGATGTACAACAGACTGCAAGAACAGCATTGAAGGAAGTTCGCACAATGGTATCCCAAATGCGTGGAATTCGGTTGAAGGAAGAAATTGTAAGAATTAATCAAATCCTTAATGCTGCTGAAATCGAATTCATTATAAGTGAAGAAAAAGAACTAAATAATGTTTCGTTATTCCTAGAAAATATACTGAGTATGTGTTTAAAGGAAGCTGTTACAAATGTTGTAAAGCATAGTCAGGCAACCATTTGTCGTATTTCTATAAACCAGACATTAAACGAAATATCTATTATTGTTCATGACAATGGAATCGGGATTCACGATGATAAAGCCTACCAAAAAGGTAGTGGACTGTTAGGAATGCAAGAGCGCCTAGAGTTTGTGAATGGTAGTCTTGAGATTGATTCAGAAAATGGAACAAAATTAATCATGAAGGTACCCGACGTAAGAAAACAATTAGGGAAGGAGTAAACCAAATGATTCGAATTGTCATAGCAGAAGACCAAAGAATGTTATTAGGTGCACTAGGTTCGCTACTTAATTTGGAGGATGACATGGAGGTTGTTGGAAAAGCAACGAACGGGGTTGAAGCAATATCTCTTGTTCACGAGCACCAACCCGATATCTGTATAATGGACATTGAGATGCCTGAAAAAAGCGGGTTGGATGCTGCAGAGGAACTTAAGGAAGAAGGTTGTAAAGTAATTATTTTAACAACATTTGCTCGTTCTGGTTATTTTCAACGTGCATTAAAAGCAGGTGTAAGAGGTTATTTATTAAAAGATAGTCCTAGTGACGATTTAGCCAAATCCATACGCAACGTTATGGGAGGTATGAGAGTTTACGCACCAGAACTTATGGACGATGTTTATAGTGAAGGAAATCCTTTAACAGAACGAGAAAAAGAGGTGCTTGAATTAGTTGCCGACGGTAATAATACAAAAGAGATCGCCGCGAAAATGAGCATAAAAACAGGAACTGTAAGAAACTATATCTCTACAATACTCGATAAATTAGAAGTTAAAAATAGAATAGAAGCCATTTCTCAATCAAAAGAAAAAGGGTGGTTTAAATGAACTAGCGGATAAATTCCGGTAGTTTTTTTAAAAACATTTTAATAGAGACTGTTATGTTCCACCTTAATTTGATAAGTAGTTCCATCTTCAGCTTTAATAACTAAACCTGGTCTTTGTGTGCCCCGAAAAATATCTGACAAGTCAACAATTTCCTTATAGGCCACTTCTCCAAGATGTGCTTCACTATAAACCTTAAGTGCTCTTGATATTTCTTTAATCAGCTTTTGCTCCATATATAATCCCATAATCAATCCCCTTTGTTTAAAACTAGTCTTTACTGATTTATATTCCTCTTATTTCCAAATATAGAACTACAAGTTTGCTGCAAACAATAAAAAAGGCCGTCCTAACCTAAGTAAATGTACTTAGTGGACAGCCATTCTTTATGAAACTAATTCTTGTTGTTTTGAGCGTTTATTCAGCTTTAAATACCGGTGTAATTCAATAATTGGCTTTGTTACAGAGATAATAGGTTTGCTTGCCAATAAAAAGCTAATAACTAAAGTGGTAGAGATAAAAACGAAAATCGCATGAAGTTCGTTAGAAAAATCAAACAAAGGAGTATTTTGCAATAACTTAATTACTAAACCATGAAGCAAATATACATACAATGTTCTTCCTCCAAGATGTGTAAAGAAATATTCCCTCTTGGGAATTAGTGCCAAAAAGCAAACCGTAATAATAAAAATAACAACATACATTAACAAGCGTAAAAGCATCGCATAGTGAAGTTGATGTTCATAGCCCATTTCCAAATAGGATGATGAAGCTAAAAGCAAATCTCTTCCACTTTCAGGGAAAAAGAAATAATATCCGAGAAAGAGTAGTACCATTGAAATAGCTGAAATAGCTCTTGTTTTAGTTGTGATTAAATAGTTGAAATGTTTATGATTCAAATAATATCCTAAAAGAAAGATTGGAAAGAAAACAAAGGTTCTCGATAAACTCAAATAACTCCCAATCCCTTCGACATATCCAACTAGAAGGGCTATTAAGATTGCAAAGAATAATGGATATTTAACTTTCGTGAATAATTTCAATAAAACATTCCAAAATAATAGGCTCAATAAGAACCATAAAGTCCAATAGGGATCCACTAAGGTAAATGTAACCTCTTGATCTTTAATCGTATAAACAATTGAATAAATGAGTTGAAAAATAATGTAAGGAACAAGAATTTTTTGGACAACTTTCATTAGATAGCCTTCTTTAAACGATCCTTTTGAGAAAAACCCCGCTATTAATATAAATGCAGGCATATGAAAGCTATAAATAAAATGATAAGCTGTCGTTAATAAATGATACTCCATTCTAAAGGGACTAATAAGGTGTCCAAAAACAACGAGAACAATTAGAATGAATCTTGCATTGTCAAAATAGGCTGTACGATTTAAAGAACCTGACATGATGTAACCTCCTAGAGAAATGGTCCCTATAAAATTCTATACAAAATGTAAAAAGGTGGGGGGAATAAGAAAATTGTAAAGTGATTGTCAACTACTTGTAATAAACATATAAGGTTAGATTATTTTAAAATACTAGTTGGCATTTATATTAGTCTTTCTTATATCAAAATAATGTTTGACAAACTTTGAAATCATATGATATTTTAATATTTGTGTATTTTAACACTCTAACAATTTAATAAACTAAAGTGTCGAGAGGAGAACAATGATGAATGCAGTATTAATAGCCGTTCTAGTTATGCTCGTTCTAAGTCTTTTAAGAGTAAATGTTGTATTTGCTCTTATTGCGGGGGCCTTAATAGGAGGAATAACTGGAGGCTTAAGTATAGCTAGTACAATTGAGGTTTTTTCAAACGGATTGGGAGGAAGTGCTGAAGTTGCATTATCCTACGCCTTATTGGGTGGATTTGCTGTAGCTATTTCAAAAACCGGTCTCCCAAATTTGATGGTCGATAAGGTTCTACAAACAGTAGGAAAAGAAGGAGAGACTAAAAAGAAAACTTACTCCAAAGCCCTAATCGTCTTTTCAATTTTACTTATGGCATGTTTCTCGCAGAATTTAATACCCATTCATATCGCATTTATACCAATATTAATACCACCAATGTTAAATATAATGAATGAATTAAAAATAGATCGAAGACTAATTGCATCTGTTTTAACATTTGGATTAACAGCACCTTATATTTTACTCCCAGCTGGCTTTGGGAAGATCTTTCATGAAATTCTTGCCGAAAATATGGCCAATAGTGGTTTAACCATTGAACTAAGTGATATTCCGATAGCAATGTTACTTCCAACAGCCGGACTTTTGGTTGGTTTACTTATTGCCGTTTTCTTTTCATATCGAAAACCTAAAAATTACCAAACTATTGAAATAGCAGAAGTAAAGCAACAATCTTCTTATTCAAAAATTGCGATTACTTTTTCTTTTATTGCGATTATTACAGCATTAATTGTACAACTTGTATTAGATTCAATGATTTTTGGTGCTTTAGCTGGTATCATCGTTATTTATCTTAGTGGTGCAATTAAATGGAAAGAGGCAGACTCACTTCTAACTGAAGGTATGAAGATGATGGCTTATATTGGATTTGTTATGCTTGCTGCATTTGGTTTCGCAGATGTACTGAAGGAAACTGGTGATGTTGATGCACTTGTGAAACAAGCTGCTGCATTAATTGGTGATAATCAAGCATTAGCGGCAATACTGATGCTGTTTGTGGGATTACTGGTAACAATGGGAATCGGTTCTTCCTTTTCTACGATTCCTATCATTGCAACAATTTTTGTTCCACTCTCACTAGAGTTAGGATTTAGTCCGATGGCAACTATAGCCCTGGTAGGTACAGCGGCGGCCCTAGGTGATGCAGGCTCACCAGCATCTGACAGTACTCTCGGACCAACGGCTGGTTTAAATGCTGACGGACAACACAATCACATTTGGGATACCTGTGTTCCTACGTTTATCCATTATAATATACCGCTTATTCTGTTTGGATGGTTGGCGGCTATAATTTTATAATCGTACCTTATTAATGAGATTCTAAATTAGAATCTCATTTTTTTGTGAGACTGTTTTCTCAAAGTTTATTGTTATAGACATAAAACATTGAATTGGTAGGACAAAGCAGGCTGAATACACGTAGACTCCTGCGGGACCAGTGGCCATAGTGAGACCCCACAGGAGCATTCGCGACGAGGAGGCTCACTGGTCACCCGCCGGACGCGGAGTGTATTCAGCCTGCGGCTTCAAAGACAACAATCTATACGAATACAGCATTTTATAAAAACACACTCAAAGATGTAAAAAATGTCACATTCAATAGACTAATAATATGTAATAATCAAGGAAAATTTAATAGATTTAACAACTTAGAAAACTCAAAAAGGAGAACATCAGCATGAAATTTCTATTTAGACCAGCTACAATACTTTTAAACAGATTGACCTTTTCAAAAAAATTCTTGTTATTGTTTGTCATTATATTTTTAACAATATCAGTTTTGGCAAGTAATATTGTTATTAAAGTTAATGATGACCTTTCTTTTACAAAGAAAGAAGTAGAAGGGATTGAAATACTTAAGGAAATCTACCCTTTAATTCAATTAACCCAACAACACCGTGGATTGACTGTAAATGTATTATCTGGTGATCATAGTGCTAAAAGCACGCTTACAAAAGTACGTGAAGAAATCAATGGTAAACTAGAATCTCTTAAATCTACTCTAGATAATCAGGAAGACATGAAACGAGTAAATGAAAATTTTAAACAGATTCTGTCTACCTGGGAAAATACACAAAATAAAACATTATCGATGGAAATACCAGAATCAATAGCACACCATAATGAACTGATTGGAATTATGTTTCAAGTACTAGTTGATTTAGCAGATGAATCCAATCTTTCATTAGACTCTAATCTTGTTCATATTCACAGCGGTAATCTTTTAATTCAAACATTGCCTCAAATCACAGAGTTTATGGGAAAATCCCGGGCTGTGGGAGTAGGAGTCGCAACAACCGGTGAAATGACTGAAAACCAGAGAATTGAACTTGTGTACTTAATGAAATTGATGGATGAATACATTCAGACTGCTGAAAGAAGTTATCAGACAATCTTTACATTAGATCCAATGTCGAAAAGCACGATTGGTCAAAAAGTCGAAAAGTCACTTACTGACACAAAACAAATTGTAACCATCATTGATCAAGAATTATTAAATGCGGAGACTATTACAATAACTCCAGCTGAGTATTTTGAATTAACCACAAATACAATTAATTTCATGTATGAGTTAATATCTTATCAATCAGATGAATTAAAGGAATCTCTTAATTCAACAATCAATAGCTTAGAGACTGAATTTACAATAACAATTGTGGTCGTAATTCTTGTACTCTTATTCTTATTATACCTAGTAATTGGATTTTATTTAGGAATTCAAGATAGTGTGGCAAAGATAAGAACTACAACAGAGCTAATTTCTAAAGGTGACTTATCAAGTGAAATCAAGGTTGATACGAAAGATGAATTTGGAATGATAGGTGCTACTTTAACTCAAATGAATTTATCATTAAGGAATGTGATCGAAAACACTCAGCAAATTTCCTCAGAAGTTGCAGCATCAAGTCAAGAATTACTGGCTATTACTGAGGAGACAACTCAAGCAACTAACCAGATCACATCATCTATTGAAGAGGTATCGACGATTGCAGAGCATCAGAATATCCAATCTAAACAAAATGTTCATTTGGTTAATGAACTTAATCAGCAACTTGCAAGTGTTTCACAAATTACTTCAAATGCATCTAAAGCATCTAATGAAAGTTCAATAGAAGCAGAAGTAGGTAATAAAAATGTAATGGAAACAATTAAGCAAATGAAAGTGATTCAAGAAGCAGTTGTACAATCAGCAGAAGTGATTACCAAATTGGTACAACGTTCAACAGAAATTGATTCTATTTTGGATGCAATTACAGGAATTGCAGAACAAACAAATCTTTTAAGTTTAAATGCAGCAATCGAAGCAGCACGTGCGGGTGAGCATGGGAAAGGGTTTGCTGTTGTCGCTGGTGAGGTAAGAAAGCTTGCAGATGAATCTTCGGTTTCGGCAAAAAAAATCAGATCATTAATTGGAGAAATTCAACAAGATACAAAGCAATCCATTAGTTCTATGAATATCGTTTCAACTGAAACAAGTGAAGGTATGAAGTTAGTAGAAATCACTGGAGAAACATTTTCAGAAATTGTAAAAGCTACACAAAAAGTAGCTAAGGAAATAGAGGAGGTAGCTCAATCTGCGGAAAAGATGATATCACAAGTAACTCAATTAGAAGAAGCAATTGACGAAAGCTCTAAGCAGACAGAAATAACTGAGTCGAGTACTCAGATGGTGGCAGCATCGACAGAAGAACAGTTAGCTTCAATGGAGGAAATCACTTCATCCGCAAATGAGTTGAGCTCTAGAGCGCAACATTTACAAAACATTGTAGAGCAATTTAAACTATAATCAATTAGAAAGATCTTATCCTGATACCGCTTTTTAATTAGCGTGTAGGAGAAGAATCTTTCTTTTTCTTTTTCAAAAATAATCTATAATATAAATGATGGTAGTATTTAATTTTTATAGGAAGTGATTCATAAATGGTGGAAGACCAAGAAAGGTGCTATTGTTTAGAACTTTTCAAGAAACAATATGGTGATCATGTCAAAGGAAATTGTTTGAAGAATAAATGTGCTAGATATCGAACCGAAAAGGAAAAAGAAAAATTAAAAGAAACAAATAGTGAAAAATGGAAATAACTCTGAAGAACTTGGTATAATGGTGAATAATCGAATAATAAAGGAGATTTAAAATGACTAAAATACGTACTTACAGCATTCTCTTTTCAACAATCTTATTACTAGTGATGACTATTTCTGGATGTGGTACAAGTTCAGATCAAAATACTGGAGAAAATGGAAGTAGTCAACCTGAGCCTTTTAAAGTGGACAAAAACCCTATTGTGACAATTATGATGGAGAACAATAAAGAAATCAAATTAGAACTATACCCAGAAGTTGCGCCAAACACTGTTATGAACTTTATCTCATTAATTGAACAAGGCTATTATGATGGATTAACTTTCCACCGAGTCATTCCACAATTTATGGTACAAGGTGGAGACCCACAAGGAACAGGTGCAGGTGGCCCGGGTTACAGTATTGCAGGGGAATTTACCTCTAATGACTTCGTAAATGATTTGTCACATAGTCGAGGAATTCTTTCAATGGCAAGAACCCAAGATCCAAATTCAGCAGGTTCACAATTCTTTATTATGGTTGAAGACAAACCAGACCTTGATGGGGAATATGCTGCATTTGGAAAAGTTATCGAAGGCATGGAAACGGTTGATGAAATTGTCCAAGTTGCTACTGATGATAGTGATAAACCACTGGAAGCTCAAATTATGACTAAAGTGACAGTAGAAACATTTGACTTTGATTATGATGATCCAGTAAAACAATAATAATAAAGGGGTGTTAGTTTGAAGATAATAGTTGATGACTTAACTGGTCAGGAAATAACTAAGTTAATAACAGAGCATCTTAGAGGAATGGAATTACACTCCCCACCTGAGAGCATCCATGCCCTTAACTTAGAAGAATTAAAAAAACCTGAAATCACATTTTGGAGTGCATGGGAGCAAGATCAATTAGTTGGTTGTGGGGCACTAAAAGAGCTTAATTCTCAGCATGGAGAAATTAAATCAATGCGTACTTCTACTTCACACCTTAGAAAGGGAGTAGCTAGAAAAATTCTTCAGCATATCATTGAAGAAGCCAAAGATAGGGGATATCAAAGGCTTAGTTTGGAAACTGGGTCAATGGAAGCTTTTGAACCAGCCAAAAGATTATATTTAAGCTTTGATTTTCAATACTGTAGCCCTTTTTCAGATTATATTGAAGACCCAAACAGTGTATTTATGACAAGAAAGCTATAAGAACATCTTTTTCAATAATAAAAGGCATGAGAAATCGATATTCTCATGCCTCTTTCCTGTTCTGCCTTTTGTATACTCACATTTTAATTACGATTATCTGGAACTATCATCTTTGTAGTCTATTAATTGATGTTTAATTCCCTTACTTGTATATAATAAATATCCTAAATTATTGTCTAATTGGGCTATAGGTTCACTATTTAGAGAATCATAAGTGATTTCTTCCTTCCAAATCGTTTTATTGTCCCCTTCAATACCAATTAAATTGGAAGGGCCACAATACCGCTTCACTTGAAATTTACCGTGTAATGTTAGTATTGCTTTTAATAAAACTCCTTTTAAACCACCGAAGCTCATGTTTTTCAAGGGACTACTGGTAAATTGATGTATGATTCTTTCATTCGTTTGCTTTGAGTGTACTATTTTTGCTTGAAGCGAATACGCCATATGAGCATCACCAGATAGAATTATACAGTCACTAGGGTTCCATTGGTTCACTTGTTGATGAAAGGTCGTAAAACCCTTTCCATTAAACCTCCACCATTCAATGTCAGATGTCGTTTGTATTTTAGGGTAGATTGAACTTAGTGGCAAAAGATATTGAGATAAAAATGTTTCAATCATACTAATTCCATATAGTGGGCATGGAGAAATAATTATGAGTGGAGTTTTTGATTTCCACTTACTATTTGCTAACATGTTAGATACTCGCTTCCATCCCTCAGAGCTTATAAGGTTGGGTCCTTGTGTACCAATTTTGGACATTGTGTCACTATTAAAAAGACTAGGTTGAGGGGAATAAGACCGCTGTGTACGTGTATCAAGAACTAATGCTTTTGGATCTGTTGGTGTTACATAATGCCACGAGTTAAAATCCCAAAGAGTATCTAACCATTTTTTATGCTCTAAACCGTTAACATTCAATGTATTTAAATATCCTTTTACAGTGTTTTTGAAGTCATTCGAGAAAGATTTAGGCTGATTACCCCATCCTTGAAATGCCCAATAAGCTGTCAATCCATTTGCAATAATATGGCTTCCTAGCGCACTACTTTTAACTTGTTTTTTCCATTTATCAGTAATATTCCAGTCATCAGTAATATCATGATCATCAAAAATCATATAGGTTGGAATATTTGCTAATAACCTACGAATCTTTGGTAACTCTTCAAGAAATGATCGTAATTCTTTTTTTTGATCATCGTATCGTATACGTAATCTATCAATCTCTACTTCTTGTTTATTTCCTAAGAGGCTATCATGATATTTACCTTTCGAATAAGTTTCGTCAAATAAATCAAATCGACCGTCCTTAAACGCTATATTTAAAAGTTCAGGATTCCAACTGCATAAATACATTGCTGCATACTCACCAAGACTAATCAAATGGTTGTCACAATTTCTAGATGTGAAGCCACAATCACGGACTATCTTTGCTCTTCCGCCAATTTTGAAGAGGGGGTTAACTTGGTATGCTCTTTCATCAATAGGTAGCAAATTTTCTTTCTTCCCGATTAATAATTCACCTAGTTCATATAGATAAAGAGCAACTGGATCAGCAACATCATCTGCATAAATTTGATCGCCCATCAAGAACAAAGAACTTGGCCGTGCACTTAAATTTGATACATTCTGTTCAACAACGGAATCACCTTTTGCTAACGCATCCTTATTTTTACCGTGAAGTTTTCTGCAGGAGCCATATAACATTCTGGAGTCGTGACCCTCATTTATAAAAAATGTTGGATACTTATACTTTCCATATATGATTGAACTTGAAGATTCAGGATCTAATAATTGAAAGTCCTGTAATCCCCACGAATTCTTTCCATCTGAAAGAAAGACGTTATAGCCTATCAAAGAATTCACAGGGAATATAGAATCATTTGGAACAATCTTTATTAAATATATAAATAACTTTTCACCAAGACGAACAGATTCAGGCTGAGAGTGAGTACTAATTAATTCATATTTATTAAATGAGTCTATATGATATATTTTAGAATCAACATTAAGTTCCTCGCTTAAAGCAATCCATATCACTACCTCGCTTGGTTCTACCCGCCTTATAATCGGACCGGCTAGAATTGTAGGTAGGTCCAAGGTCATCACCACCAAATTAAATTGATGGAATAGTCTATTCAAAAAGAAGGAACCATGTGTCTTTCCCTTTAATTATTATTAGGTATAATAGAATTAATTAGACACTGATCCAACAAGATATCAAAGAAAGGGATGATTCTTATAACTCCTTTTACTATGAAAGTGCTTGAAATCATTCAAAATATCCCTGAAGGAAAAGTGATGACCTATGGACAAATTGCAGCATACGCTGGTAGTCCGCGAGCTGCGCGTCAAGTGGTTCGTATCCTTCACTCAATGAGCAGGAAGCATCAACTACCATGGCATCGAGTTATTAATTCAAAGGGAAAAATCGCACTTCAAGATGATGAATCCTATAATGAGCAAAGACTAGCACTCGAAATTGAAAATGTACAACTAGGAGTAAATGGTACGATTGATTTAGAAAAATATCAGTGGAAAGTCAGCCACAATGAAAAAATATGTAGTGAGGAGGAGTTCCATGAAGAAATATAAAATCGTATTATTTGATTTAGATGGAACATTAACAGACCCGAAGGAAGGGATCACTAAATCCATACAGTATGCTTTAGAAAAAATGGGGATTGAGGAGCTTGATCTTGAAAAGCTAACACGCTATATTGGCCCACCATTACAAGAGACTTTTTCACGGGGATATAAAATGGATGATGATGAAGTGAAAAAGGCCATTGACTTTTATCGTGAGCGCTTTAAGGAGATTGGCATGTTTGAAAATAAGCTTTATCATAACATACCACAATTATTAAATTCCCTAGCAAAGGACTACACGTTGGTTGTGGCTACATCAAAACCTACGGTATTTTCTGAAACGATATTAAATCATTTTAATCTTGATCATTATTTCGATCTTATTGTAGGTAGTAATCTAGATGGTACAAGGAGTTCAAAAACAGAAATAATACAATACATATTAGATAAATATGATAAACATCCATTAGGAGATTTTATTATGATTGGTGATCGAAAACATGATCTCATTGGGGCAAAAAACACTGGTATTGACTCTATTGGAGTTACTTATGGCTATGGGTCAGTAGAAGAACTGAAGAGTTCAAATCCTAATTATCTAGTAAACGAGGTAATTGATATTGAAACAGTTATTAGAACCCATAGTAGGGTTTAGTCACATAAAATTAATCAAAAACATATCCTTTGTATTTGAAATTTATTTCAATTATAGTAGTAAATATAGTAAAGATTATTGGAGGTAATATGATGGCAAAAGTAGCATTTCTTCTAGCAAGTTATTATGAAGATTCTGAAATGGTGAACCCATATAACGCTATTCGTGAAGCGGGACATGAAACAACAATCATTGGTTTAGAAAAAGATTCTGTGTGTAATGGCAAAAATGGAACCTCTTACACAACAGAATTATCAGCCTCAGAAGTTAAAGCTGCAGACTATGATGCAATTGTTATTCCTGGTGGAGGAGCACCTGAAGCATTACGAGTTAACGAAGATATTGTTCGTTTTGTTAAGGAAGCTAATCAACAAGGGAAAGTAATTGCGGGAATCTGTCATGGACCACAAGTTATGATTAGTGCTGACATACTCAAAGGTAAAGAAGCAACCAGCTATATCGGAATTCGTGACGATGTTAAACTTGCTGGTGCAAATTTCAAAGATGAGGAAGTTGTAGTAGGTGAAAATATCATCACTTCTCGTACACCAAAGGACGAACCAGCATTTATCCGTGAGATATTAGCAAAATTATAAATGAGTAAGCCCGGGACAAAATCTTCCCGGGCTTTTATATGTTCATGTAGCATTTTTTTTCAGGTTTAGCTTACAACTTTTTCTTCGAGTTTTTTCTTCGGTAAATTCGTTTTCTTTGTTTGGGTCCCAACATAAACCCCTGTTAATACACAGATAGCACCAACCGCATGTGCCCATGTGAAAGTCTCACCTAGAAACAAGGTAGCCATGATGACAGCTGACAATGGCATCACATTTATAAAAATAGATGCTTTAGCCGCTCCAACCTCCTTGATCCCATGATAATACATAACAAATGAAACGACTGTTACAAAAACACTCATGTGAGCGATTGCTATCCAAACATTAAATGGAGCCTGTTGTATATCTAACCAACTAGTTTCCAGTATTGCAAATGGAAATAAGAATATCGTTCCAAATGCAACTGCATAAGTGGTTGACACAACTGAGCTATATTTCTTTAAAACTATTTTTCCAACGACACTGTATAATGCCCAACTGATCACTGCACCTAACAGAATAAAATCAATAGGTTCAAAGCCCATTTGTAAAAGAGTAACTAAATGTCCATCAGTAATGATAAAGGTAACTCCAGTTAATGCAATTAACATTCCAATAATGTTATTTTGAGTAATTTTTTCTTTTAAAAACAGTCCAGATAGAAGTACAATCAATACAGGATTGGATGCTATAAATAGAGAGCTTTTAATTACAGGTGCATGTTTGCTGGAAAGGAAAAAACAAATATTATAAATTGCAATTCCAGTTAAACCTAACACAGCAAATAAACCATAGTCTTTTAAAGTAGGCTTTATTTTCTCTTTATCCATTAACCACATTAATGGAAACAAAAGTAAAGCAGCTCCAAAGAATCGTATAAATGCAATGGTTGAAGGTTCAAAGCTCTGTATAGCCACTTTTCCTGCAATAAATGCGCTTCCCCATGTTGCCGTTGCCAAAGTAAGCATCCCATATGTTAGCCATAATTTCTTTTCCATTAATAATCTCCTAGTTTCTCTTCATTTTTATAAATTGTATTGTACCATTTTTTTCGATAATCGAAATAACTTATTTTAATTATCTTTCAATTAATTACTATATTTATTTTTATGTTCTTGATTGCCCAACATACTAGAGGATAAAATGAAAAAGGGGAGTGGAGGGAAAATCATGAGCAATAGAGAGATTATATATATAAGTAAAGGGCATCCAGTAAATAAGACGTTCGAAGGGAATGAATATCATTCTGGAATCTGGAAAAACCTAAGTGATCAGCTTGATGTCGGTTTTCTTAGTATTTCGGGAGATTCAGTAGCAAACCATGTCAACCATGGTGGAAAAGAACGAGTCGTTTGTTACTATCCATATGAACACTATACATATTGGAAAGAAGAATTTGGTCAAACCTTAACTACTTCGGCATTCGGTGAAAACATAACTGGTTTGAATATGAAAGAAGATGAAGTGTGTGTAGGTGATATTTTTCAAGTTGGAGAAGCAATTCTCCAAGTATCACAAGGAAGATTTCCATGTGTCACAATTAATAAGCGAAATAATAATCCTCTTTTATTAAAAAGAATCATTGAAACAGGATATACTGGTTATTTTTTTAGAGTACTAAAAGAAGGTAGGATTAAGCTAAATTCTGAGATTAAGCAACTTTCTGCCCATCCGATGGGAATAACTGTTTCAGAAATTCATCATCTCTATTTCCACAAGCAATCAGTCACTTTAGGCGAAATAGACCGTGTATTGAACTTAGAAGCACTAGCAGAGCAATGGAAGAAATTACTTATTGGGAAGAAAAGTCAGTTAAATGTTGGGGAGGGTTAAGCAATTGTCAGAAGAAGAGGCCTTACAAATTATAAAAAAATTACAATTTAAAGATAACGGACAACCTGTACTTATTTTAAATGCTCCTAAATCATACGACATTATTAAGGCTGTTTTTGTCGGTGATGTACATCAGGAAGCAATAAATGAGATCTACGATTTTGTTCAAGTTTTTGGCACTAGTAATGAAGAGCTACAAACTAATGCAAGAATAGGATTAAAAAAACTCCAAGTTAATGGACTTTTATGGCTTTGTTATCCAAAAAAGACATCCAAAACCTATAAAGAATCTGATTGTAGCCGAGATCGCGTTGCAGGCTTACTGTCCATAGAAGGCTTTGAACCTGTTCGTCAAATTGCCATTGATGAAGATTGGTCTGCACTACGTTTCAAAAAAACCGAGAACATAAAGACAATGACAAGAAAGTTTGCGGTTACTGATAAGGGAAAAGAACGAACACAAGTAGAGTAAGAAATGGAAAAAAGAGTCTCCCCTAAGTACAAGCACTTATAGGGAAGACTCTTTTCATTTATGTCTTATGATTAATTCTTATTTTATATGTGCGATAAAGATAATCGAAAATTAGACTGTTTGCATCATCATATTTTTTGTACCATTCTTTATTTGATAAATCAACGATTTCGCTTTTTAGTGATTTAAAATCACTTTTCGCATTTTCTTTAAGGTTATGTGTCAAAGTGGTAGTAAAAAGGAGGGCAATATTAAGAAATAAGTCCATAATAATATTTCGATCATTAAAGATAAAATCAACTACTGGATTTAAACCAGGAAAAAAGGAAAAATGAAAATAATATTTCGTCATCGTGAAAATTAATATTGTAATTAGGAACATCATTAATTTGAAGTGAAGAGCCTTGTAATAATTATGTTTTCGATCAAACTCAATTAATCGTTCTAGAGAATCCTTGTCCTCTTTCGTAACAGGACTCCCAGCTTGATTCCAAGGAGCGTCCATACATTTTCCTCCAATCACAGTATAACTTGTCTATATACTATTAATATGTATGAATGTACAGAGTATGATTGATCAATAAAAAAAGACCTAAACTCTCCCTTATCCATTAGAGAGAGTAGGTCTAATCGAATCATTGACTAAATCCAGTAAATACTAAGAAGAATCCAGCGATTACGAGTAAAATAACCAGTAGAACTAATAGGACTGAAATAATTACGATGATCCAACCAGCAACTTTCCTACCTGTTTTAATTAGGTAAATACCAAGAACGATTGGGCCAAATACAAATCCTAAAACCCCCCATAACCATGGGCTTTTGTCATGCTTTGGTGCATCAATTGCTAAGTAAATTGTAATTGCAATAGATATAAGAAGACCAAAACTTAATTCCATGTTAATTCCTCCTCAAAAAAAATTAAACTTCCATTTAATAATATACTTTAACAAGGATTATATCATTACTATTTAAATCTGTTCAAAAAATTAATCACCATAGGAAAACTTGTGGGGACATCTATAGCAAGAATGAAAAAGACTTAATTTTTTTAAAAGTATAGTGTATTATACGTAAGTACGACTTTTTACAGAGAGGATTTATTATATGTCACAACAACAAGAGCAATGGAAGTCTAAAATTGGATTTATTTTTGCTGCCGCAGGTTCTGCAATTGGCTTGGGAGCGATTTGGAAATTTCCATACGTAGCAGGAACGGGAGGAGGCGGAGCTTTTTTCCTAGTTTTCTTACTATTTACTTTACTATTAGGGTGGCCATTACTAATTGGTGAATTCACTGTTGGACGAAAAGGGCAAACTGATGCGATTTCAACCTACCGAAAGCTAGCACCTAATACAAATTGGGCAATTATAGGAAAAATAGGTGTTTTCACTAACTTTTTGCTCCTTTCATTTTATAGTGTAGTCGGTGGATGGATTGTCCTATATTTAGTTGAAGCTTTGACTGGGAGATTATCAGGATTATCACAGGAAGCTTATGGACAAAGGTTTGGTGAGGTTATTTCAAATCCTACCTCAACATTACTTGCACAATTAATCTTTATCTTACTAACAGTTATTGTAGTTGCGCAAGGTGTTCAAAAGGGAATTGAAAAAGCTAGTAAGATAATGATGCCAGCATTGTTTATATTATTCGTTATATTAGTAATACGTTCACTGACACTAGATGGGGCAATGGAAGGAGTCAAATTTATACTAGTTCCTGACTTTACCAAGCTTTCTTCTGAAACTATTTCATTCGCACTTGGACAAGCATTCTTTACATTATCAATTGGAGCATCTGTAATGGTTACATATGCCTCTTACTTACCAAAGACACAGAATCTTCCCAAGTCAGCACTATCTATTATCGTGATGAATATTGCGATTGCTTTGTTAGCGGGTCTTGCTATTTTCCCAGGTGTTTTTGCATTTGGACTTGAACCAAATGCAGGACCAGTTTTAATTTTCACCGTATTACCAGTTGTATTTGATCAACTACCTTTTGGATTTTTCTTTTTAATTTCTTTCTTAATTCTATTTTTATTTGCAGCTTTGACTTCTGCTTTTTCAATGATTGAAATTATTGTTGCAACGTTAACTAAAAATGATCAAAAGAAACGGAAAAAATATACATGGATCATTGGACTGTTAATTTTCATTGTAGGTGTTCCTTCATGTTTATCTTATGGGGTAATGGCTGATTACAAAATTTTTGATCGGATATTTTTCGATCTAATTGATTACTTAGTAAGTAATATATTACTACCATTAGGTGCTTTACTGATTTCTATTTTCATCTCTTATAAAGTTCCGAAGAATGAGCTTTTTGAAGAGATAAGACAAGGATCTTCTATAGGAAAAGTAGCCTTTGCTCTATGGCTTTTTATTATAAAGTACATTACGCCAATTGCGATTATTGTTGTGTTCCTAGATGCAATAGGTCTTTTAGATTGGTTTATTAGATAAGAATAAGGCTGCTCCAAAACTTTGTGGTAAACACTAAGATTTGGAGCAGCCTTATATTAATAATCCGTTACAATTAACTTTCTGTCTAAGTATGATTCGATCACTTCACTAATTTGGAAAGAAACTTGAGGTAAGTCATAATTTTGAAAAACATGTTCACATTCTTCTTTATAATCCATTGTCTTGTCATAATAATTCATATGACGTTGAATCGCTTGGTCATCATCGCCACGTTCTTTTTGTCTTTGAATGACAGTATCTCTATCAGCAGAAATAAAGATTCGGACAACCTGGTCTTTATATAAATCTTTTAACAGTTGCGCACCCTCGATATTCATCGTTAAGTAAACTACCTTATGTTTGCTGAAAATCTTATCTATATCTATTTCGCGAATCCCATAATGGTATCCTTCAATTAGAACACTTTCCAGGAATTCACCTTGTTGCTTCATTTGTAAAAATGTTTCCTCACTTACAAAATGATAATCTTTTCCATTGCTTTCAAAAGGACGAGGATCACGAGTTGTGAATGAAGGAACTGTTTCCATATCAAACGCTGTTGCAACCATCTTTGCTAAGGTTTTTCTACCTGACCCATCTGGTCCTGTGTAAATGAAAAGCATCTCTTTTTCTTTTAACTGATACATAGGTACCTCCTTAAAGGATAATAGATAATTACTTATATGATTATAGCATATTTAGGATGTTATTCTAAATAAAGCAAGATAATCTATTATATACCAATATTAATTAATATTATGTAAGGAGGGGAGAATATACCCACTCTTTTTCATCAAAAGTATGTTCTTAATAGTCGTTCTATAGGAAAAAGATAAGTAGCTGTGATGTAATAGCAACTAAAATAAGTGCAAAGGGATATGCTGCTGCATAAGCAATTGCAGGATCTTCAGAGTCTATAAGTTGGTTAACAGAACCTAATCCTGGTGTGCTTGTCATTCCACCGCAGAGGGCGCCTAATGAATGAACAATGCTTAAGCGGAAGAGTTTTCTAGCAAGAAGAAAACCAACAACCATAGGCAGAATCGTGATGAGCGCACCTCCAACTAACAAACTTAAACCCTCTGTTTGAATGACTTCTACTATACCCTGACCAGCTGTTGTTCCTGCACCCGCTAGAAACAAAGCAAGCCCAATATCACGAATTACTTGATTTGAAGGTTGATAATAGCGTGCTTGAATCGGACCTAATTTACCAAAGTGACCAATTATTAGGGCTACAAATAAAGGTCCTCCTGCAACACCTAAGGTAATTATACCTAATCCGGGTAAATGAATGGGAATCATTCCTACCAAAATACCAACTAAAAGAATGATGCTTAACGAGAATATATGAACATTCGTTACGGTTAGTGTTTTTCTTGTAAAAAGTTTCTCTACATCGTTTAATCTGTCCTCACTACTTACAATAGATAGGACGTCACCTCTTTCTAAACGCATTCTTGAATTTTGGCTATACTCTAATCCACTACGTTCAATTCGTGTAACTGTCACCCCATAATCTCGTCTCAGATTTAATTCCCTTAAGGTTTTACCAATTGTATCTTCTGAATCAACAATTACTCTACGGACTTTAATATGATCAACGTTTTCAAGTGCGGTTGTTACTTTGACACCAACATGATTACAGAAGGCTTCTAGTTCTGACCGAACACCTACTGTCACCAGCCGATCACCATTTAAGATCACAGTATCATTTAAGGCGATAATGTTTCGGTTTCCACGTATAACACGGCTAATGACTACAGAGTTTATTTTTTGAAACTTAAGTTCTTTCAGAGTTCGTTTATTAATTGAGGGGTTAGTTACTTCAATTGTCATGACCTCGGGAGATCGATCATTTCTCACAGGATTATTTGTACGTTGTAAATCTTTTTCTAAATCTACTTTAAGAATCCTAGGTAATAATTGGACAAAAAGCACAACTGCTAACACTCCAAATGGGTATGCAATACCATACCCAACTGATGCCAAAGGGTCGTTTGTTGCTTGAAGTGCTGCAGCAAGACCAGGTGTACTTGTTAAAGCTCCTGTCATAATACCAATACTTAAGGCTGGTGATAGGTGAAAAACCTTCGAAACAATGATTGTTGTTATAGCAGCTACTAATACAATGATTACAGCTATAATTCCAAACACAATTCCATTAGATCGAATCATTCGAAAAAAACGAGGTCCAGCTTGTAATCCCACTGCTACAATAAACAAACTTAGACCGAAATTCTGTACAATTGATGATACTTGATAACCAAAATGACCAAATGTCATAGCTACAAGTAGAATACCCGCTGAACCAAGACTAAGACCCTTAATCTTTGTGTGACCGAGCCATGATCCTATAAATAAGATCACAAATAATAAGACTAGTGGCTCTTGAAGAATCTCATTCATAAATTCCACCTTCGTTACCTCCAATTTCTTATAAAAAACGATACTTCATTATAACTTTTTAAGTGTAAAAAAAAAGAAACCCCATTACAAATTCACTATTTTGCCACAGTAAAGCCTTTTCATTGTGAATAGTTATAGATGATTTTTAGTTTTGAAATAAACCTCACATTATTATGCTAAGCATTATAGTTTGTTTTTCTTAATGAAATTGGTACTATGTAATCAATCCACTAACAAGAAAGGACAGTGTAAATGTCTACAATACACATACCCGTTTCAGTATTAAACCTTGCTCCAATTCGAGATGGAGAAGGACCTAAAGATGCCATTGATTCTATGATAGATTTAGCGCAAGCGACAGAAAAAATGGGTTACTCAAGATACTGGATTGCTGAGCATCATAATACACCTACACTTGTTAGTTCAGCAACTTCAATTTTAATAAAACATACTTTGGAACATACAAACAAGATTAGAGTTGGTTCTGGGGGAGTTATGTTACCTAACCATGCACCTCTAGTGGTTGCTGAACAATTTGGAACGATGGCAACCATCTATCCAGACCGACTAGATTTAGGTCTAGGAAGAGCTCCTGGAACAGATATGCTAACAGCAAGTGCTTTAAGAAGATCACAACATGATTCTGTTTATACTTTTCCTGAAGATGTTGTTTCGTTACTTAATTACTTTGGTCCTGACACTAAACAAGGAAAGGTAAAAGCATATCCTGGTGTTGGAACGAATATTCCTATTTATATACTTGGTTCATCGACAGATTCTGCTTACTTGGCTGCAAAATTAGGTTTGCCTTACGTTTTTGCTTCACATTTTGCACCTACGCATATGGAAGAAGCAATTTCCATTTACCGTAATCGATTCCAGCCGTCGGAATACTTGGATTCACCTTATATGATGGTTTGCTTAAACGTGATAGCAGCAGAAAGCGATGAAGAAGCTACATTTGAAGCTACAACCATGAAACAATTCTTCCTAAATGTTGTTCGAGGAACACAAACGAAGTTAAAGCCTCCAGTTGAGAATATAGACCATATATGGAGTCCATCAGAGAAACAAATAGCGACTTCAATGTCCAGTGTAACTTTATTAGGGGGGAAAAACTCTATCAGAGAACAATTAACTAATTTCCAGGAGAAATATAACGTCAATGAAATTATGGCGGTTTCGTATATTTACGATCCTGAGAAACAGAAACGTTCTTATGAAATCTTGAAAGAAGTAGTAGACGGAATATAAAAATAGATATCCCTGCTACATTTATAGGAAAAGAGGCTACCCCAAAAGAATGTAAAACACTTGAGGGGGAAGCCTCTTTAAATTGGATGAAAGAGTTTATTTTAAAGTCCGATAATATTTAAGATCTTTCTCAATAGTCAATAATTTTTCTTCTTGCTTCTCGATTGAATATCCAAGAGACTCTAATCTTTCCATATCATCCTGTATTCTTATATACTCCATTTTTAGCTCTGCAATTTTATGTTCTATTTCACTAGGTTTCACAAGTCCCACCACTTTCCCTGAAAAGTTATAGTATTAGTTTAACGAATCAATTGAAAATCTACAAACAAAAGACATACTTAAAAAATTTCAAGATTATACCTATTTACTTAATAAAATGATATGATTTTCTATATATCGATTGCTATCAAATTCTAGGAGGAATTCTAAAATGGAAGCGTATTTATTTGTGCACTTTAAAGAGAAAAAAACGCCTGATGGGGAGCAAGTATATTTTGCACTTAGCACTGATGGATTTAACTGGGAAGAGGTGAATGGAGGACAACCCGTTCTCTGGAGTGAAATAGGGGAGAAAGGGGTAAGAGATCATACTATTATTAGAACACTTGATGGGAAATTCTTTATTCTTGCAACAGATTTAAGTCTTGCCAATAGCTTTAATACAAAGTATAAAGGGGATTGGGAGAATATTGGGAGAGAAGGGAGTAAATGTCTTTCAATTTGGGAATCGGACGATCTTGTTAATTGGTCTGAACAAAGATTGATTGAATTAGGTGATGAAGATTACGGTTGTCTATGGGCTCCAGATATCATTTACGACCATAAACATGAAGATTATGTTATTCATTGGTCATCTTCCCACGCCTCAAATAATTACGGGAATAAAGCCATTTTTAATACTAGAACAAAGGATTTTAAGAACTTTTCTCAAGCAAAGATTTTATGCAGGAAGGATGATAGTGGTATCATCGATTCTGCCATATACGAAGAAAAAGGTATCTATTATCGCTTCTTAAAAAGTGAAAAGAATCCAGCTGGAATTATTTTAGAAAAAGGAAAAACACTTACAGGTGAATTTACTAGAATTCATGATTTTGATAAAGAAATGGAAAAGCTTGGTCATCATGCCTATGAAGCGCCTACAGCTTTTAAACTCAGTAACGGCAAATGGTGCCTCATGTTGGACTTTTACGGTGTAGAAGGGGAAGGTCAGGGTTATGTTCCCTTTATCGCAGATAATATAGATAGCGGCCGCTTTATCCGTTCAGATGAAAGGTTCAACTTTCCTTACCGCTTCAAACACGGAACTGTTCTTTCGATTACAATGGATGAATACAACCGTATAAGAAATTGGAAGTAAATGATAATTAAACGTTTTGTGAATAGTACCTAACTTAAATGATGTCTTACGCCTGTCATTCACTCTAGTAATATAGTAAGAGGTCTGGTGATAGGCGTTCGTTCTTTATATGGCAATGGAAGTAAATCTAAATTAATATTTAAAAACATGTTGTCCTATAACGACAGCTGTTGCTCTAGAATCTAGCCAACGACTCGTTGCAATTGTAGGGTTGTAAAAGAATAATGAACCTTGAGCAATAGATCTCATATCGGTTAAAGCTGCATGTACTGCCCTAATAGATTCCTCGTCAGCAGGTTTATTAATCTGGCCATTTGAAACTGGTTGAAATTGGCGTGGCTGATAAATAACTTCTTTGATCGAATTAGGAAATAAATCACTTTCTACTCTATTCAAAACAACCGCGGCCACTGCAACTTTTCCCTCAAATGGCTCTGATTGGGCTTCAGCTCGTACAATTCTAGCCAATAAATCTAGTTCATTTGCAGAAAAACTAGCATTTTCTTCATTCGGCACACTTACAGTGTTAGAGCTTGCAGTATTTACAATTGGTTCAGAATGATCAATGGATTTATCGGTATTTATCTGTTGACCAACGTAAATCAGGTCAAGATTCTTTACTTGTGGGTTAGCCTGTGCCAACTCTTCTAAGGTTAATCCAGTTTCTTTAGCTATTTTTGACATCGTATCACCTTTTTCAACCGTATAAGCAAAAGCATGCTCAGCAAAGAAAAAAGAAGCAAGTAACGTAAACAATAATATTATTTTTTTCATAAATATTAATCCTCCTAATTAGTCAAGTATTTGGACAACTTCTTTATACCTCTATTTCTATGAAAAAAAAGTAAAACATAGTATTACAATTTCTTTACATTAGAAGAGGTAGACTTATAGGAAGAGTTTTAACCAACAAAAAACTGGCTCAACAGGCAGCCAGTTTCTCTAAGTAATTATTGATTAATTTCCTTTAATCGTTGGTCTGATGGTAAGAACATCGTTAATATTCCTATTAAGGGGATAGAAGCAATTATAAGCATCGTGCTTGGAAGGCCAATTAAATCAGCAATCCACCCAATTGCAATCGAACCTACTGCACCCATTCCAAATGCTAAGCCAACGATTAGTCCAGAAACGGTCCCGATTTTTCCTGGTACTAGTTCCTGGGCATAAACAACGGTAACGGAAAAACTAGATAAAATAATAAAGCCTATTACAGAGATAAGCAAATATGAAGTAACAGGACCTGAATATGGCAAAAGTAAAGCCAAAGGTGCTGAACCTAACATCGAGAAGAAAATCATATTTCTTTTTCCAAATCTATCTGCAAGCGGCCCCCCTGCAAAGGTACCGATCGCACCCGCAGCTAAAAATATAAAAATATAAACCTGTGCTTGCGAGATTGTTAGATTAAATTTATCAATAACATAAAAAGCGAAAAAGTTAGTAATTCCAGCGTGAAACCAAGATCTAGCAAAAACTAAAAAAATTAGGAGACAAATCGAATAAAAAACAATTTTCTTTTTTTCATGGTTAGGTAAGTGTACTTCGGTTTTTTCAATTTTTTTGTTTTTCGTATTTTTTAGAGTAGCATATATCCTTATTTGCTCAGCATACCAACGTGCAATATACATCAGTATGGCTACAGCCAAAGCTGCAACAATTGCAAACCAAATAGCCCCGAATTGACCAAAGGGCACTAAAATTAATGCAGTAATAAGTGGAGCCAACGCTTGGCCTGTATTCCCACCAACCTGAAAAATTGATTGAGCAAGTCCTCTTTTCCCACCAGATGCTGAAGCCATATAGGCTACACGTGAACCCTCAGGATGAAAAGTTGCAGAGCCTAATCCAATAAGAATGACAGAAAGAATGATCATCCAAAAGGAAGGAGCAAGTGCTAAACCAATTACACCTACAAATGTGAAACAAAGACCTATTGGTAAAGCGTAAGGTGATGGCTTTTTATCGGTATATACACCTATCATTGGTTGAATGATGGACGCCGTTAAATTAAGTGCAAAAGCAATCAAACCTAATTGTGTAAAAGAAAGACCCATTGACTGTTCCAATATTGGGAACATAGCAGGAACAACAGCCTGAATTGAGTCGTTAAGTAAATGCACAAATCCAATCATAAATAGAATTTTGTACATCGTTTGTTGTTCTGGAATTTCCTCAGATGCTATCTGTTTTTTTGCAATTCCCATACTCACACTCCTTCCATACTCGAAATAATAGTACATCATAAATCAAAACTTGTTAAGGATTACTTGGCTCCCTACCAATTAAAGAACATTACCTAACGGTTGCAAGCTAAAATACTCTAACGCTTCATTAATGTCTTGAAGACCATAGATCCCTTTATCAATACAAAACTTGATCACTAAATCTGTTGTATCACTTTCCGATAAGGAATATCCTGCAGAACTTAAAAGTAGTTCGGTTTCTGTTTGGTTCAGTTCAAGTGCTAAGGCAAGAGAAATGACTGTGTTTTTTCGAGGGGAGTAGTTTTCACTTGTTCTTATTTTTGAGAAATGTTTTCGGTCAATCCCAGCTTTTTTATAAATTTCTGGATCAGTGGCCCCTTTTTGATCAATGAAGCTAAACAATAACTCTTTAAGAGTGGGCTGACGATTCGTATTTATAAATTCCTCCAACTCATTTTGAAAACGGATGTCTTCCAGAACATACCGCTCTAAAGATTCCGTATACTTTATTTCTTCTAATTCAACAATGTTTAGATGTAGATTGATGTATTCCTGTATCTCATCTAATATCTTTTGATCAATCATAAAATTCCCTCCTAATAAATGTCGCTTTAAAGGCGACCATTACATGGGTTTAAATTGCTACTATTATAACATGAACAATAATCATTAGAGGGGAATGAACATTATGAATAAGAATATTACAGAAATTATTTTTTTACTTGATCGAAGCGGTTCTATGAGTGGGCTTGAAAGAGATACAATTGGTGGATTTAATTCTTTTGTAAATAATCAGAGCAAGTTAGAAGGGGAAACGTTGCTTACAACTGTTCTATTTGATGATGACTATGAGGTACTATGGAATGGTGTGAATGCAAGAAATGTAAAGCTAACTAACAAGGAATACTATGTACGAGGCTGTACTGCACTTCTTGATTCAGTCGGAAAAACCATCTTAGAAGTGGGAAATAGACTAGCTAGGACTATTGAACAGGATAGACCCGGGAAAATAATCTTTGTGATCACTACTGACGGCGAGGAGAATTCTAGTAAAGAATTTACTTATCAAAAAGTAAAAGAACTGATTAAACATCAGCAAGAGAAATACAACTGGGAGTTTATCTTCATGGGAGCCAATATTGATGTTGCGAAAGAAGCTGACAACCTTGGAATAGAAATAGACAATGCATACAGTTTTGAAGCTTCTGAAAAAGGTGTCGATATTATGTATAACGAAATATGCGAGGCCGTGATGGAGAAAAGACATAAGTAAAGTGATTGTATCTAATAATGCCCCGATATAGAAAGAATGCAAGATCGGGGCAAACAAATTTTAATTTATGGAAATGCGGATTATTTCTGCTTAGTGATAAAAATCTTCTCTATCATACATCTCACTATAAGCCCGCTCTGCCGACTCCTCCGAAGAAAAAAATGCATCATCATCCTCAATCGTATGAAATGTTTCATGTAAAAATAGTGCAGATTTGTTTGGATCCTTAGGGTGCTGCACTATTTCTGCCGACATAATGTTGGAAACGGTCGGGGTATGAGGGTTATTATAGATTACATACACTTCATCTCCAGGCTTTACATCTTTTGGATCAATTGTATCCATGCAGGTACCTACTTTCTTTTCAATTTAGTTACTAGTGTTATCCATTTTTCATTCAATTATCAACTATTAGATTTCCTATTATTCCCTTAAGGTTAAAGTAGAATTATAATGAAGGTAAGACAAGAGTATGAAGATTATTGTATCGAGGAGTGACTAAACGAACATGGAATTATTGATTAAAGCGTTACATCAAACTTGTCAAACGAACTTATTAAACGAGAAGATCCTCGTTGTTGATTCTTATTCAATAGGAGAACAAATCATTTCACACTATATGAAGGAAGGTTACAATGCTGTTAACTTGAAGGTGAAAACGGTGCGCGATTTAGCACTGGGATTTATTCATACAAATGATGATTTTTGTAACACTGCAATTGGTTCACATCTTGTCTATTCACTGTTAAAACAGCTTAAGTTTAATAACAGCCTTCGTTATTTTCATAATCTCGAAATCACTCCGAACCTAAGTCATGGTATGTATGAGGTAATCCAAGAACTACGTCTTGCTGGTTATACAAGTAATACCATAAATGATCGTCAATTTGTCATAACTGAAAAAGGACAAGACATTATACATATTCTTAAAAGCTATGAAGAAACATTAAAAGTAAAAAACCTTAAAGATAACTGTAATCTTTATCAAGAAGCCCTCAAAGTAGGGACGAAATTAGATTGTATTTTTTTATTGCAGAGTAATCTAAATCTTAGCCACTTAGAAGAGCAATTCATAGGTAAGATCATATCAGACTATATTGTTCATTTACCATTAACACCCGTATATGGTGTGGTAAAACCTCAAAGTTCAAAATACTCAATGATCATAGAGGGTGAACCAACACCACATAGCTATCTCTATCACCTAGATGCTTCAGAAAATATCAAAGGAAATTTGAGTCTATTTACCACGAAAACAGAAGAGCATGAATTAAAAGAAGTCCTAAAACGAATTGCAAAGAAACAACTTCCTTTTGATCATTGTGCCGTTTACTATAGTCAGAGCAACCCATATATTACGACTATGTATCATCTCTCTGAAGAGCAGAATTTCCCTGTCACTTTTAATGAAGGAATACCTATTCAGTTTACTAAACCTGGCAAACTTATGACAGGTCTACTCAAGTGGATCAAAAGTGCCTACAGTGTGACTGTATTTGTGAATATTCTACAAGAAGGACTGTTGAATATAGAAGGTGATGGCCCTTCAAATTCAACATGGATAACATTATTAAGAAAAGCAAATATTGGCTGGGATGCAACTCGTTATAAGATGATCTTCCAAAACGAAATTAAAAGTGTTGAAACGAAATTAAAGCATGTTGAAGATCAACAAAAACGATTATATCTTAGAGAACTTCGAGAACATCTTTCTTGGTTATCCCATTGGTATCAAACTGTTTTTGAAAAATTACCACCTATCAGCATGCAAAGTAGCATCACTTATGAAACACTTTTACTTGGATTACAAGATATGATACGAAACTATAGTAAGGTTTCTTCTAGCTACGATCTTGCTGCGAAGGAAAGTTTAATTGATACAATAGACAATATCCTGCCATATGTGAATGAAAGCCTTACCGTTCAAGAGGGGATTGAACGACTAGAAGAACTAGTATTACAACTTAAAATAGGTGCTTCGAAACCAAAGCCAGGCTATCTACATTTTTGCTCATTTGAAAATGGGTTATATATTTCTAGAGATCATGTGTTTATTGTTGGTCTAGACAATCAACGTTTTCCTGGGGGAAGTGGAGAAAATCCTTTGCTATTGGATATAGAACGAAAGCGTTTAGGACGATGTATACCACTCTTACAAGAAAAGTCCAAAACCCGATTGTATAAAATGCTTCAAGTTTTAGCTTCATCAAGCAGGAATGTTACTTTAAGCTATTGTCAATTTGATGTAAATGAAAACCGCGCAACGAGCCCAGCACATTTGTTTTTACAGAGCTATCGTCTTCAATCAGGTAATAAAAGTGCAAATTTTAAAGACTTAAAACAATCAATACCCGTAATTGAAGAGAGCATTATCCATTCAAGGGATTGGTGGGCAGATAAATTGAATTCAGCTACTCTTAACCAATTAGAACAACCATTATTAAGTCAATTTGAACACATTTGTCGGGGACTAATAGCAGATGAAGCAAGGCAGAGTGATTCATTTACTGTTTATGATGGAAAAATAATAAGTAATACAAGTAAGTTTGATCCAAGATTAAACAAAAATACAACGATTTCTGCAGGGAAATTAGAAATGTTAGCAACTTGCCCATATTCGTACTTTCTACAGGTAGTCCTAAATATTAAGCCGATTGAGGACACAGTTTATACACAAGAAAGATGGTTAGACCCTGTAGCAAGAGGAACCTTATTACATGAGGTTTTCGAATTATTTTACCGTAAGTTACAAGAACTTAATGAAAAACCATCTTTTGAAAACCATCATTCTCTAATTGTGGAAGTTGCTCAGAATAGTCTTGCTAAAATTAAAGAAATCTTACCACCACCAAGCGAAAATGTAGAATTACAGGAAATTACAGAGGTCTTGGAATCTTGTGAAACGTTTCTGAAACTAGAAGAAGAGAACAGCATCCATGGTTCTCCTAAGTATTTTGAATATTCTTTTGGTGTAGATGGGATTGAACCAGCAATTATTACTTTACCATCAGGAACGTTTCATGTATCAGGGAAAATAGACCGTGTAGATCTACAACCTGATGGAACCTATCATATAATAGATTATAAGACAGGGAGTACATGGGGATACGACGGCAATATTGCCTTTAGAGGTGGTAGACAACTACAACATCTATTGTATACATTAGCAATTGAAAATCACTTATCATTGAATGAGGGAGCTGTTCAAAAAAGCTCTTATCTATTCCCAACGAAAAAAGGTTTAGGACGAGCATATGAACGAAAGCAATTAGAGTCGATTCGGACAAACGGACGAAACATTCTTGAAAATCTATTAACTGTGATTGAACATGGACATTTTACAATGACAGACGACGAAAATGATTGTAAATATTGTCAGTTAAAAGACGTTTGCAGACGTTCTACCTATGACAAAGATCAAGTGGACATCAAACATCAAGATATAGACTCAATTGGTGTGCGAAGCTTTAAGGGGGTAAGAGCTTATGACTAAAAGAGTGGTTGATCAAGAAGCACGAGATAAAATTAAACATTGTTTAAATCAAAACTTTCTAGTCGAAGCTGGAGCAGGCTCGGGTAAGACATCAAGTTTAGTGGATCGAATGGTTAATTTAATATATACGGGAACATGTCAAATCGAAGAAATTGTTGCGATAACCTTTACAAGGAAGGCAGCAGATGAATTAAAGACTCGCTTTCAAAATGAACTTGAGAAAACCTGGAAAAGCGAAAAAAATTTCGAGGTAAAAGAACGACTTGAATTTGCTATCCAAAATATGGAGCAGTGCTTTCTCGGAACGGTTCATTCCTTTTGTGCTCGTTTATTACGTGAACGACCAGTTGAAGCAAAGCTAGATATTTCCTTTAAAGAGCTTGAGGAGGAAGATGATAGACTAATTGCAATAGAAGCTTGGCATAGATATCTTGCAACACTTCAGACACTAGATGTTAAAAGGTTACATACATTAAGAGAGCTTGGTATCGACGATCATATCTTGTTGGATCGGTTTCAGATGCTGAAATCCTATCCTGATGTCGAATGGGCTAAGACCTATACTTCCAAACCAGAGCTTACAGACACATACCAAGCATTTATCAATTTACTTAAGGAAGCAAACCGTTGTATTCCAGAAGAAATAGAGAATGGTCCTGATAACCTACAGAAGTGTATAAGAGAAGCAATACGAATGGATCGTCTGTTACAACTAAATGATCCACTACGAATTTCCGTTTTTGAATTATTTGATAAGAAATCTGCTTATAACATTACACAGAAAAAGTGGACTACGAAAGAGGATAGTAAGGATTACCAAGCAAGAATTCAGGACTTTTTCGAAGGTCGAATTTTACCTTTATTAATGAATTGGCGTCAATTTTGTCATCCAATTATCATTGAATTTTCACAAGGCGCATTAGGTGTTTATGAAGGGATCAAACAGCAACGTTCATTACTCAATTTTCAAGACTTATTAATTAACACCACTCATTTATTGAGGTTTAACCCTGAAGTACGTTCCTATTTTCAAGAAAAATATCGTTTTCTTTTAGTGGATGAATATCAAGATACAGACCCAATCCAAGCAGAGATGATGTTTTATTTAACAAGTGATGATGTAAGTGAAGAAGATTGGAGCAAATGTAAGCCAAGACCTGGTTCATTATTTGTTGTAGGTGATCCTAAACAAGCGATATATCGGTTTCGCCGAGCTGATATTGATATTTACAATAAAGTGAAAGAGTTAATTAAGAACTATGGAGGGGATGTCCTTCAACTTACGATGAACTTTCGAACAGTTGACACGATTACAACTCAATTAAATGATGTATTTCGTTTTCAGTTGCCTGAGGTCGAGACGAGGTATCAAGCTGCATATCGTCCGTTGAACTCCTATCATGAGGAGCAAGAAGAAGGAGTTTCAGGGATTAAAGTTCTTATGGTCCAAGCGGAGTTTACTAAAAATCAAAAAATGATTCTCGAAAAAGACGCTGAAAATATCACATTGTATCTTAAGAAACTGTTACATACAGGCTATGAACCGAAGGAATTTATGATTCTAACTCGATATAATGATGGAATTGATGTATATGCCCGGACATTAGAAGCAGCAGGTATTCCTGTTAGTGTAAGTGGTGAGATGCACATTGGTGCCACTCAACCTTTTAATGAATTGCTCCTATTGTTAAAAACCTTTCTGGATTCAACCGACTCACTCGCTACAGTCGCTACCCTTAGGAGTGTTTGGTTTGGAATAAATGATGAAGAGTTGTTTCAATGGAAGCGAGGAGGAGGCACTTTTTCGATATATGGAGCTAAGATAAAAGAAGTAGATGAACCTGTTACGAATCCAGTACAAAACGCATTAAGTAAACTTAGAATGTATTCAAAATGGGTAGGAACGTATTCACCAGTTGTAGCCATTGTCAAGATTACAGAAGATATTGGTTTTTACCCTTTATTACTAACACTTGGATATGGAAAAAGAGAGTATACTCAATTTTTACAGTTAATTGAAGCAAGTCGTAGGAAAGAAAACGAAGGAACGACATTGTATCATGAAATTGTTACATTTCTTTCTAAAATAATTAAAGAGAAAACGAAGGTCCTCAATCTTGATGAAGATGCTAATTCTGTACAAATTTTAAATGTTCATAAAGCAAAAGGCTTAGAAGCACCGATTGTTTTTTTAGCACATCCTGGTAAGAAGACCGACATCAGTGAACGCATCTTAACTCACATTAGGAGAGAAGATAAGACATCTCAAGGATACTTCAAATTTGTAAAAAAGAATGGTTTCTCATCAAAAACGATTGCAGAACCCATTGAATGGGAGCTTTATAAAGATGAAGAAGAGGCATACCTACTTCAAGAGGAACTCCGAATACTTTATGTTGCTGCTACACGAGCAGAAAAAGCTATGATTATTAGTAGTTGTCAAAAGAAAAATACGAACAATCCATGGAGCATTCTTATTGATGGCTTGAAATATATTGAAGAAATAGTTTTAGAAGAGATTGAGTTAGTCGAAAAACCTCAAATCATTGATACAATCACGCACGAAGAATATCAAAATGAAACTGGTAAACTAACAGATTGGATTGAAATTAGCTCATTGCCTTCATTCGAAAAAATGACTCCTACAGACGATAAAGAAGAAATATACACACTAGAAATTGAACGTGAAAAGGGTGGAGGAAAAGATTGGGGCCTTGTTATTCATGAAGTATTCGAAAAGTTTATTCGAACGCCACTTTCCGGTCATGACATTATGTATATTTTACAAAAGCATGGATTGTCAATCGATAGAGAAAATGAGGTTAAATCTCTAATTCAACAACTCCAACAAACAGAGATCTGGAAAGAAATTCAAGAAGCTGAAAATGTTTTAACGGAAGTTCCTTTCTCAATACCTATTAAGAAAGGGGAGGAATTATATACCCAACTTGAACCTCGAACGATAGCAAATACGATTTTTCTTTCAGGAATCATTGATCTTGTCTATAAGGTCAATGGAAAATGGAAAATCGTAGACTATAAAACTGACCGACCAAAAGATATAGAAGACATCCCTGAACTTACAAACTATTATCGGAAACAAATTGGACTTTATAAAAATGTTTGGAAAAAAATCACTGGTGAAGAGGTTGAAGAAGCAAAACTATACTTTGTTACTCCTGATATTATTAGGTCATGTTGAGTTTAAACAGTAATGATGCATAATACATTCAGAAGAAACATTGTGCGGAAAGTCTTAAAGTTACTGATGCATGACAAGAGCGTTGTACTTATCGGCATGAAGATCAGATTAAGCACCAATTTGATAATTAGACGTAAAAATTCCGCTTAATACAGTAAGGCATGTTAAATAAGCTTGAATAAACGGAGAAACTTCGCCTATTGATTCGAAAAAATCAAAAACGGGAGATTTTGTATTGGATAAACGGAAAATCTCCCGTTATTCACATCAAAACGAATCGCATTCTGCATCTATCCGGAGTATCTCCGCTTATTTTGCTTATCCTAGTTGTTGGATTAAGGACAAGCTACGGTTAGTCTATGTTTAACAATCGTTTCCTATGGTGAGCATGTTAGTATAGGTTTATTCAACTTTTTTTAACAAAGGGGATTACTGTTTCATCATGAGCTTATTTACAGCATTTCTAAATACTTTACTACTTAGCTTTTTTGAATTGATCTATCTTGTTGGTATACTCGTTGCTGTTGGAATGGTGATTGGTGTGATTGAAAGGTATTCTAATCGCTACTTGATTAAGGCATTTGGTCCAAGAGGATTGTATTTAACTGCCTGGATTGGGACACCTATTCATGAAATTGGACATCTAATTCAATGTTTCATATGGGGTCATCGTGTTACAAGAGTGAAATTATTGCAATTTGGTCATCCAAACGGTGTGCTTGGTTATGTTGAACATCAATACAACAAAAATAGCATTTATTAGCAAATAGGGAACTTTTTTATTGGAATCGGGCCAATATTTAGTGGAATTGGTTCTTTAATATTTTTCATGTACTTATTAATACCAGAATCCTATCAAGTAGTTACAATTTATATAAAACAACACGCTTCCTTTGAAACGTTTGGAGTAGATTTCTTAAAAATAGCTATAGGATCTGTTATTACTCTTTGCAAAACTATATTTACAATAAAAAACCTTACTAATCCTCTATTTTTGATGTTTTTAGTGATTGTTATTTGTGTTTCGTCTCATACAGCACTAAGTAAAGAGGATATCAAAGGTTCTGTAAGAGGCCTCATAAACATCTTCTTCCTACTTTTTATGATTAACATCATTTCCGGTATATTCGGTTTTAACAGTCATCAATTCATCGTAAAACTAGCAGAGATTAATACATATGTTCTCGCCTTTTCGAGTATTGCTGTATTTTTTTCTTTATTGACCCTTCTTATAAGTTTTATATTATATATGATAACAGAAGGTTCAACTTAAGAAGTAGGCAATGCTTTCTGACTTTACGAGTATAAGGTCTGTATGAATTTCTCTTGATTTGAACATGTCTTGAAGGCTAGTCATCGTGGGATCTGCGATTAAATGTAGTTCTCCAAAGTTATCAAACATGTAAATCTTAAAGTTAACTGATAACTTCTTCAAAAATAAATCTATATTTGTCCCAGATCTTTTGATATATGTACTATCAAATTCAATAATACCTAGAACTTCTGCACTCTTTTTAATAACACTCTTCATTCCTTCAAGTACAAACGGTTCATACCCCTCAACATCAATTTTAAATAGAATTCTTTCTTTAAATAATTTTTCTTCTTTTAACAAAGAATCCACCGTTATCGTTTTAACTAAATGCTTTTCTACCATTCCTGAATAAATCTCTTTCCCAGAAGAAGTGCCTGACCAGTTTTTATCAACGTAAAAAGCCTGAGTTTTCTGCTCTTTGTTCGAAGCAAAAGCATTTATAATTTTTATTTGTTTTTGATTAGGATGAGTAGATTTCGATTTATTTATAAACGATAGTAGTTGCTTATTAGCCTCAATCCCATATATTTTTGCTTTAGACGGGTACTCCACTGAAAATAAACATTCTCCATAGTTAACCCCAATATCCAACACCGTAGTGGGAGAAAATGCTTTAACTGATTCTTCCCAGAACTTTACGACATGTTTTTGAGTAATACCATTACTAATCAGCAATGCACGACCCCTATTTTCGTTAGGATCAATATGTAAATTAAAAGAAGATCGTAACCTAATATAAGTAGGCAATTCTTCTAATTTGATCGTTTTATACTTCATTAAGAGACCTATATTAAGAATATATTTCCAAGTGCGCGGGTACTTTAACCATAGCTTTGAAATAACAGGACTACTTATTATTGGTCTAGCAAAAGGACTCATTTAATCACTCCTAAAATGAATTGTTTGCCTTAAATGATACATTTTTCATATTAATAGCTTGTTAATCTAAGATAATATTTCGGTAAAATTGGATGGAGAGAGATAGTTTTACATAAAATTAACACTCAATTTACAGTTAAGGAATATAATGAAAAAAAAGTAACATTCTACATAAAAAGACAAGAAGGGACTTAATAATGCAAAATACTTCATATACTTCATTCCTATCAAATTTAAGTATTTTCGACCTCTTTTCATACTTAAATCATGCTCAAGAAAAAAAGATGTCTCATACTAATGACTTTACAAAATTTATAGAACTAAAAAAAATAATGAGAAATAGATCTCTTACTACATTTTTTCAACCCATTTTTAATTTAGAGACTAACAATATAATAGGATATGAGGCTTTAAACCGTCCAACATCATCTAATGCATTTCCAACAACCGAGAATTTTTATGACTACATTGGGCAAACGAATCAAGTATTTCAATTTGAATTATTTAGCAGGAATTTATCCTTTAAACAATTCCACAGTGAGGTCAAAAAATCCCCTCAACAAAAGGATCATTTACTATTTGTTAATATACATCCTCAAGTTTTAGTAGATTCTAACTATAAAAGTGGTGAAACATTGGAATTATTAGAATACTATGAAATATCACCAAAACAAGTGGTTTTTGAATTAACAGAAAAAAAAGCTGTAACAGACTTTAAGATGTTTGAGAGAATTCTGTCCAATTATCGTGACCAAGGATTTAGGATTGCCATTGATGATGCTGGTAGTGGATACAATAGTTTAAAAACTTTAGTACATCTAAAACCTGAGTTTATTAAGTTTGACCGGTCACTCATTCACAATATATCCAGTAATCAGGCACAGCAAAAGATGATCTGTTTGCTTGTAGAATTTGCAAGGGAATCAAATACACAAGTCCTTGCAGAGGGAATAGAGAAGATTGAGGATTTAAATTATTTGAAAGATAAACAAGTTCATTTAGGACAAGGTTATTCTCTAGGGAGGCCAAGTCAATCCTTCTTTTAGAATTTTCCAGAGTTTGTAAATATCTAAATAAAAGATACTAAGGAGCCGACCATGAACCTTCTTATTGGAGAAATATCAGAAGTTGTTCCCGAAGTACAGGCGACAACTAGTAATCAAATAATCAATCAACTATTTACTGAGCTTTCTAAAATACAAGGGATTGTTGTGACTGAAAAAAAGATACCAATTGCAATTGTAACAAAAACTGGCTTTTATCAACAGTTAGGAACATTATACGGATATAATCTATATATTGGCCGATCGGTAGGACTTTTAATGAAAAAAGAAATTCTTTCGGTAGATTATTTTACACCGATTTTGAGTGTTAGTGAGAAAGCAATGAATAGAGAAGAAGAACATTTGTATGACTATGTAATTGTAACGAAGGACGAACAATACTATGGTGTAGTCAGCATACGAACATTAATGATCACATTAGCTACTATCCAATCAAAAATGGCTACCTATATGAACCCACTTACTGAATTACCAGGAAACCAAATTATTTACGAAAAATTAAACCAAGTGTTAGTACGAGAAGCGTACACTCTTTTGTATATTGATTTAGATAATTTCAAAACTTATAACGATGTTTATGGCTTCTCGAAAGGTGATCATGTACTCCAAGAAACAGCCTCTTTGTTAAAAAAGTATATTAATAGTTCTATAGACTTTCTAGGGCATATTGGAGGAGACGATTTTGTTGCCATCTTGTATCATCATGATTATGATCCTATCTGTAGAACGGTAATTAACGAATTTGACCAAAAAATAAAAAAGTTTTACTCGGATAAGCACCACTCACAAGGTTATGTAACTTCAGAAAATCGTTCTGGAATAAAGGAGAAAATCCCTTTAGTGTCTATATCAATTGCAGTTATTACCAATCAAGAGAGAACATTTGATACTGTTGAAGAAATAGTATCACTTGCAACTAAAACAAAAAAAAGTTGTAAGAGTGTTACTTATAGTTGTTATATAAAAAATACATGTTGTTCCTAATCATGAATCTACATAGCTCACCCAATTTTTGAGGTTTTTGAAACTTATTTTCATTATAAACGTACAAATAAATGTGGTCATTGTGTTTAAATTCGAATGGAGGAAAATTAGATGTCGTCGTTTTTTAATAAAGCATTAGCAAGTATTGGGATTGGTGCAGCAAAAGTAGATACGAAACTTTTCCAAGATAAATTTATTCCAGGTGAAATGGTTAAAGGAATAATTGAAATTAAAGGTGGAGCAACAGAACAGAGAATTGATGAAATATATCTAACAATCGCAACTACTTATATTAAGGAATCGAATGATAATAAAGTAAAAAAACAAGGCACGATTGATAAAGTTAAAGTTGTAGATTCTTTCACAATAGGACCGAGTGAATTGAAGGAATTCCCATTTTCCATTACCCTACCTATTAATACACCAATTAGTTTGGGGCAATCAAAAGTATGGATTCAAACTGGCCTAGATATCAAAAACGCTATCGATCCTTCAGATAAGGATTTTATCCATGTTTCGCCAACACCGATTGTCTCTGCAATTATAAATGAAGCATATGACTTGGGGTTTAGCTTACGAAAGGTAGAATGTGAAGAAGCTCCGTATCGTTTTAGGACTCAGTTCCCTTTTATTCAAGAATTTGAGCTTATTCCGACAACAGGTCCGTTTCGCGGTAAATTAGATGAAATAGAATTTATATTCTTGACTCAAACGGAAGATCAGGTAGATGTCCATATGCAAATTGACCGACGTGCAAGAGGGCTAGGAAGCTTATTTGCTGAAGCACTAGACATGGATGAATCATTTGTAAACTTTACGGTTACGAAGAATGACATCCCACAGCTTAAAAAGAAATTAGGAGACATTATTAGTCGGTATTGTTAAATAAGAAACAAGTACTTTATATATTTCCAACATGCTAAAAGCAGCTTTTGCTTTTAGCTTTTTTTATGAAAAAATATTTAATTCTGCTGATATCGCTACTCCTTTCTAAAACTGTATTTGATAATATTATGTTAGCTTATCTAACATGTTTATGGACCGCATATGACAGTTGGTATATAATTTAGAAAATTCATAACCTTATGATTTATTCGTTGAGAGAGGTGAAACACTCGTGTCACAACCACATTATGCAATTGAAGTGGAAGATATTGTAAAAAAGTTCGGAGAAGTACTTGCCAGTAATCATGTGAATTTTTATGTTAAAAAAGGGGAAATACACGCTTTGTTAGGTGAAAATGGAGCAGGGAAAAGTACCATTATGAGTATGCTTTCTGGAATTTACAAAGCAGATTCTGGTGTTATTAGGATTCATGGGAACATTTGTCGATTTCGTTCACCAAAAGAAGCGACGGAATTAGGAATTGGGATGGTTCATCAAAATTTCAGACTTGTACAAACACTCACAGCCATCGAAAACATAATATTAGGTGAAAAAAATAATAGATGGCGAGGTTCTTCTTGGATGAAGAAAAAGAAAGAGGAAATAGAAGAAATTGCAGAACGGTACGGACTTCGATTTCCAACTACTGTTCCCATTTGGCAGCTATCAGTTGGTGAACAACAGAGAGTTGAAATTGTTAAAACCTTATATCGCGGTGCAGATATTATCATCTTCGATGAACCTACATCTGTTCTAACTCCTGGTGAAGCAGTCCAACTGTTTAAAACCATGAAGGAACTTAAGCGAAATGGGAAAACGATGATTATCACTACTCACAAATTAAAGGAAGTTATGTCTGTTGCAGATCATATCTCAGTAATGAGAAAAGGGGAGATGATTGCCCATTTAAAACGAGAAGATACCACTGTACACGAAATAGCTAAGTTAATGGTTGGTCGTGAGTTAACAAATGGGAATGAGGTTATGTCACATAAAAATATAGGAAAACCAATTCTTGAAGTAAACAACCTTTTTGTTCGCTCTAACCATGGGATGAATGCATTAAATAACATTGATTTCGATATTCACGAGCATGAAATTGTCGGGGTAGCGGGGGTGGCAGGAAATGGACAGAAGGAACTAGCCGAAGTGTTAACCGGTCTTATTCCTTGGAACAGTGGGAGCGTTATATATAATCAAGAGTTCTTATCATCACCAACTGTTCAAGAGTTAATTGATAAAGGGATTTCTCACATTCCAGAAGATCGTATGAAAAGCGGTCTTGCAGGAAGTCTTGGGATTGTTGATAACTTACTCATCAAGACATACCGAACGAATAAACGATCAAAATTTGGGTTATTGAATAAGAAATCAAATCAAGAATGGGCAAAAAAGCTAATTGAATTATTTGATGTACGAACAAATGACTTACAAAGTCCTGTAAGGCAACTATCTGGAGGAAATCAACAAAAACTTTTGTTTGCGAGAGAAGTTGAGCAAAATCCCAAATTAATGATTGCTGTACATCCCACACAGGGATTAGATGTTGGAGCCACAGAAGCTGTACATCAAATGGTAGTAACCTTGCGTAATTCTGGAAGTGGAATTCTCTTAATCTCAGAAGACTTGGATGAAATCATGAAATTGTCTGATAAAATCCTTGTTCTATTCAATGGAAGAATTAATGGAGTCGTAACTCGAGAGGAAGCAGATAAAGACTACATTGGGCAATTAATGGCTGGATTAACTGAGAAGGAAGGAGCCGTTTTATGACTCAAAGGACATCGGTGGAACAAACACCTTTAAGGATAAAGAGAGGCTCTAGTAAAAAAGGGTTCTTTCCTTATCGATTTGAATATGATCCACACAAAAGATCGAGTAGCTTTATGGTATCTACCGTTTCGGTTGTAATAGCACTAATCATATGTGCGATTTTTATTGGACTAAACGGCTTGAATCCACTAACAGTGTATTTAAAAATGGTACAAGGAGCGTTTGGCTCAGCCTTTGGAATTAGTGAAACCTTAGTGAAAGCTACTCCACTTTTACTTTGTGGTCTTGGTGTAGCAATTGCATATCGTATTTCTATTTGGAATATTGGAGCGGAAGGTCAATTTTTACTTGGCGCAATTGGAGCAACTGCAGTAACTATTTATCTACCAAATTTACCGGGAGCTCTTTTTATTCCGATTATGATGCTGGTTGGAGTTGTCTCTGGAGCTGTTTGGGGCTTATTTACTGCGATACCTCGGACATACTTTCAAGTAAATGAATTGATAACCTCTCTCATGTTGAATTATGTTGCACTTTTACTATTAGATTACTTCGTTTTTGAACCATGGAGAGATCCACAGGGATTTAATTTTCCTGGAACACCCCTCTTTTCACCTTTTCAAATGCTTGCAACGATAGGTAATACAAGACTTAACCACGGATTAATTTATGCCTTAGTTGCAGTCCTAGTATTTGCTTTTTTACTTTCAAAAACGAAATGGGGCTACGAACTCAGAATCCTTGGGGCAAACCCCACTGCTGCCATTTATTCAGGCATAAAAGTAAACAAACATATCCTTCTAGTGATGATGATTAGTGGAGGTCTTGCTGGATTAGCTGGTGCAATTGAAGTCTCTGGTGTTGCACATCGACTCATGTACGGGATTTCACCTGGTTATGGTTACACCGCAATTATTGTTGCATGGCTTGCAAAGCTTAATCCTTGGGCAATGATTTTCACTTCTGTTTTTATAGGTGGATTAATTGTTGGGGGATATAGTGTCCAGACCATCGGATTACCATCTTCTATTTCACTTATGCTACAAGGAGCCATTCTATTATGTTTAATAGGGGGTGAAATGATTAGTAAATATCGAATAAAACGTGTTAGTGAGGAAGCCTAATTGGCTACTTGTTAACAGGGAAGGGGGATAATAGATGGATTTAATGATCTTACTAGTCTCAGCAGCTATATCTTCAGGAACACCTCTACTTTTTGCTGTATTAGGTGGAATTATTAGTGAAAAAGCCGGGGTTATTAATTTAGGGACAGAAGGCATTATGCTAATGGGTGCTGTGATGTCCTGTATTATTTTTTTACAAACAGAGAATTTATTGTTTACGTTGATTATTGCCTTATTAGCAAGTGCTGGTCTCGGGCTCATCCATTCATATGTTTGTATTACCTTAAGAGCGAATCAAATAGTCAGCGGCTTAGCCATCACTTTATTTGGTACAGGTCTTAGTGCATATCTTGGCAAATCAGTAGCAGGGGTTGCTTTACCAGTTTCTATTCCCAAGGTTAACCTATCGTGGATTGAGCCCATTCCTTTCATCGGTAGAGTATTTTCGAATTTGGATATCTTTAGTTGGCTTTGTATAGTGATAGCGTTCGTTTTATATCTATACATGTATAAAACATCTTGGGGACTACATTTGAAAGCAGTCGGAGATAGCCCATCCACTTCTGATGTAATGGGGATATCAGTTATTGGCTTCCGTTACTTTCATGTCATTTTAGGTTCAATGTTAATGGGATTATCAGGCTTTTACTTAATCATGATTTATTCACCAAACTGGATTGAAGGAATGACAGCAGGGAGAGGTTGGATTGCGATTGCACTAATTATTTTTGCACGGTGGAATCCACTATATGCGCTGTTCTGTGCGTACTTCTTTGGTGGTCTAGATGCACTAGGATTCAGGATTCAGTTGCTTAATATCGGCATCCCTTCTTACTTTCTTAAAATGCTTCCCTATGTTGCAACGATTCTAGTATTAATGTTTGTTGGTTGGAAAAATCGAAATAAACCGCCAATAGAGCCAAAAGCTCTAGGAGTTCCTTATTTTCGTGAACAACGATATTAAACAATATCTATTGTATTTAAGGAGGTGAAAATGAAGTATTTTGTATAATCTTAACAGATAAATAAGGGGGAAATAAAATGAAGAAGAAACTATTTGGCTCATTATTTTTACTTATTTTTTTAGCATTAACTGCATGTTCTCAAGCAACATCAGAACCAACTGAACCTGCAAAAGAAGAATCAGAGAATACTAGTGGAGAAACAAAAGATACTGCTGGTAAGGAAGAGTCAACAGAATTACCAAAGGTTGCATTTGTATATATTGGTGTTCCAGGAGATGGAGGCTGGACATATGAGCATGACCAAGCTAGAAAAATGGTAGATGAATCATTTGGTATAGAATCCACAACAGTGGAGAACGTGCCTGAAGGTCCTGATGCAGAGCGTGTCATTGAAGAGCTTGCTCAAGATCATGATATTATTTTCACTACAAGCTTTGGATATATGGATCCCACCTTTAATGTTGCACAGAAGTATCCGGATGTTGTTTTCATGCATGCGACTGGATATAAAACAGCAGAAAATATGGGTACTTATCAGAGTAGAGGATATGAACCTGGATATTTAGCTGGTATAGCAGCTGGAATGTTATCAGAAAACAATAAAATTGGATATGTTGGGGCCTTTCCAATCCCTGAAGTTATTTATACAATCAATGCCTTCACCTTAGGTGCGCAAAGTGTAAATCCTGATGTTGAAGTATCTGTTATTTGGAGTAACACTTGGTTTGATCCTGCAACAGAAAGACAAGCGGCAATCAGTTTGTTAGATGAAGGTGTAGATGTACTAGCAAACTATCAAGATTCTCCTGCGGGAATCCAAGCGGCTGCTGAACGTGGAGTTTGGGGTATGGGAAATGACTCTGATATGAACCGCTTTGCCCCTGAAACCTATGTTACCAATCCTGTATTGAACTGGGGCCCTTATTATGTGGATATCGTTCAAAGCGTGATTGATGGCACTTGGGAAACACAGGCTGTCTTTCATGGTTTTAAAGAAGAAATGACAGAGCTTGCACCATTTGGTAAAAATGTACCACAAGAGGTTCAAGATGCAGTAGAAGCTAAGAAACAAGAAATTATTGCAGGTAGTTTTCATGTATTCTCTGGCCCAATCTATGACCAAGAAGGTGCTTTGAAAGTTGAAGAAGGAAAGAAAATGGAAGATGAGGATATCCTTAGTATGAGCTGGTTTGTTAAAGGAGTAAAAGGAACAATTCCACAATAATAGGAAAGGATGACGCTACCCATGCTAATTCAAGACCATGTATTATTACACCAATGGCATCCCGTCCTATTATCGAGGGATTTGACCGAGGTTCCCAGATCTGTCGAGGTTCTAGGTGAAAAGTTAGTTGTATTCAGAACATCAAAAGGTGTGCATGCCTTTAAAGATTTGTGTATCCATCGAGGAGTACCCCTTTCTTTAGGGAAAATTGTTGAAGATCAAATCGTCTGCCCATATCATGGGTGGACTTACAACTCTTGTGGAACCTGTACACGCATTCCATCAATGCCAAAAGAAAGAGCAATTCCTTCCAAAGCAAAAACGGTTACTTATTCTTGTGCTGAAGAGTTCGGATTCATTTGGGTTTGTATAGGAGAACCTAACCTTACCAACCCTACCATCGGTGATGGAACATTCGATGATCCTAGCTATTCTACAGTAATCATGGGACCTTATGAGATTAATGCTGCAGGTCCAAGATTAATAGAGAACTTTTTAGATGTCTCTCACCTAATGTATGTCCATGAGGGACTATTAGGTGACAGTGAATACTCAGAAATTAGCGATTATCAGGTTCATCAAGTTAATGGGACACTTGTCACTGATGAAATAGAAGTGTACCAGCCAGATCCAGACGGAAGAGGTCATGGTGTAAACTCCTTATATACATATAAAGTGTTTAATCCACTTTGTTGTTCCTTTACAAAGAAAATTATAGGATCTGATGATTACTTTGATTTGTATTTAATTGTATTGCCAGTAAATGAACAACAAAGCAATGCATTTATGATGATGGAACGGAATTATGCACTAAATGATCCAGACAAAATCTTCATAGACTTTCAGGATTTATTAATTGAACAAGACAAAGTCATAGTCGAAAATCAAAAACCAGAGTTATTACCGCTAGATCTTCAAGCAGAATTACATCTTAAATGTGACCGATTAAGTATCGCATACCGGAAGATGTTGCAAGACAAAGGACTCTCGTTTGGGACAGCATAACTAAATACGGTTTAACAAGAAATAGGAGTGTACAAAATGTACACTCCTATTTTATCTGCCTATCATAAAACCCTACCATTGAATTTTATGTGAAGAAGCAACTTCAATAAAAAGAGGATAAATATCAAATGTTAGTGGAAATTAAAAAAGAATAATAATGCCTAAGTAAAAACTAGGAGCTGAAAATGCTTGTATAAATTTCTACTTATTCTTCTCATCATCGTTATTATTATAATTGTTCTATATATGGTTGCCATAAAAAATGAAGGTACTACCAGTCACCAATTAGAACAATCTGTTAGTAATCCATCTAAACGAGTTGTTATGATCATCATAGATTCTTTGATGAATGAGGCACTTCAGGCAAAGATTAATGAGGGAAAAGCCCCTGCTTTTAAATATTTAATAAACAATGGTCGTTATTATCCGCATATGGTGACCAGCTATCCAACAATGTCGGTTGTAATTGACAGTACCTTATTAACAGGCACTTATGCGGATCAACATAAAGTACCTGCACTTGTTTGGTATGATACGAAAGAACAAAAATTCGTAAGCTATGGAAGCGCAGCAAAAGAGATTATGAAATTAGGTGGCAAAAGAGTTCTTCATGAGAGTGTATTCAATTTAAATCAAAAGCATTTAAGTCAAGATGTTAAGACCATCCATGAAGAAGTAACTGGCGAATCTGCCTCTATTAATACATTAGTGTATAGAGGGAACCATACGAAACCATTAAATATTCCAAAACTCTTAAATGTATTTGGCTTATTCGATAAAAATGAAACCGTCCAGGCTCCAACCTACTTTTCTTATGGGCTATTATCCCTGCTCGATCCTAGTAATAAGAATTTTCAGCTTTGGCAAGCGTTCGGTTTCAATGACCAATTTGCTACTCAAGAACTTAGATATTTGATTCAACATAATCGTCTCCCGGCCTTTTCTTTAGTGTATCTATCAGACAACGATAAGGAAGTACACAAGAATGGATCTAATGAAGCGAAAGGAATTGAAGCTGCAGATCGTCAATTACAATCAATTCTGAATATGTATGATTCTTGGGAAGAAGCCATACAAGAAAATGTCTGGATTGTCATGGGAGACAGTGGACAAACCGATATCTCCAGTAAGAAAGAAGAAGCATTAATTGATCTAAGGGAACTTCTTCAGGATTTTAAAATTCACGAAATCAACAAACCTGTTCAGAAAGATGACCAGATTGTCCTTGGATTAAATGAGCGAATGACGTTTATCTATCTGTTAGATGAACAAGTAACAATAGAAAACATTACGAAACGATTAATAAATGATAAACGAATCGATCATTTGGCTTGGAAAGCAGGAGAGTTCATCCATGTTGTATCTGGGAACCACGAAGGATTACTTTCATTCAAGCCTAGTGGATCATATACAGACCAATATGAGCAAACCTGGACGATTGAAGGGAATACGAGTATATTAGATCTTTCCGTTAGTCAGGATAACCAAATCTCGTACGACGATTATCCTGATGGCTTGGCTCGTTTGTATAGCTCTTTTCATTCTCATTCAGGCACTTACATCGTTGCAAATGCAAAGCCAGGATATGAATTCATCGGAGAAGGCTCACCGAGACATGTTGGAGGCGCTAGCCATGGTTCACTCCACAAGCAAGATACGTTTTTCCCAATGATTGTTGTTGGAACAGATGAGCAACTAAAACATGAACGAATGGTTGATTTGAAGGAATGGATTCTTCGAATTTTAGGAGAGAACAATGAATAAAAACAAACAGAATATCAAGGTGATGACATTTAATATTCATCATGGGAAAGGAACAGATAAAAGGGTTGATTTGAAGAGAATATCCGAAGTGATTGCAAAAAGCAATGCTGATATTATTGGTCTTAATGAAGTGGATCGTCACTTTTCAGCTCGGAGTCAGTTCCTTGATCAAATTAAGATACTGGCGAGTGAGATTAATTTTTATTATGTATTCTGTCCTTCTATTACTAAGTATCGAAAAAAGAAGAAAATGGTTTCTCAATATGGAAATGCGTTGCTTTCTCGTTTTCCGATAAGTACATATAAGACTTATTCATTTAACCTAAAATCCAAATTTACTGAAGGACGGTCCATTCTTGATGTCACTCTAGATGTAAAAGGAAAGATGCTATCATGTTTTGTAAGTCATTTGAGCTTACATCCTGTTCTTCATAAAAAGCAAAGTCAGTTCATTTTTAATCAAGCTAATGAACCTGCGATTATTCTCGGGGATTGGAATATGAAATACAGGTCATCTAAATGGAGAAGAATTACTCAAAGATACACAGATGTTTGGGATATGAAGGGTAAAGGGAATGGAAACACATTTCCTTCCACAAATCCACGGACAAGGTTAGATTATATTTTTGTTTCAAAAAGTATTAAAATACATGAGATAATGGTGTTCGACGATATTCCATTAGCATCAGATCATTTACCTGTTGTAGCAACAATAACTATTTAAATTAGAAAAAAGCTAAAGAGCATTATTCGTTCTTTAGCTTTTCTGTATTTTAGATGGATTATTAATTTTATATGGTACAGGGTCTTCAACAATGAATTCATCCTCAACGTCTTTTCCTTTTGGAAGTTTCTTTTTAACGATTTTTCCGTCAAATTCAAGCTTTTCACCAGGTGTAAGCTCATACTTCTTCAATGTTTTGGAGTGTGAACACCAAGCTAGTCCAACTTCCAGTGGTTCCTCTTGATCAACCACGACGTTTTCAAGAACAACTACTTCGTCATGCTCCTCATTAAAGTGGTTCCAACTTAGTGCAAATTGTTTCACCGTAGCTGTAAAATGAACCTTATCTTCAGGCAACTCAAGCTTAGGAGCTTTTTCTTTCGTTGCTTTTTTCTCTTTCTTTGCTGTAACCTTCTGTTCAGAAGTAGGAGATTTTAATTCTTTTGTCGTCACCTTTTTTTCTTCTGATGGTACAGGTGCTTCTGAGGTTTCTGACAGAAGGGCTTTACCAAAGCTTGCAGCCTGCATTTCCTTCAAATAAGCAGGGTGAATACAACTCAAATTTCCATCCTGAAACTCAACAATCACTGTATTGAATTCAGTCGATACTCCGTAAACTTCATAGCCTTTTATCGTTACAAGACGTTGATGAGTTTTGTCTTTATACCAAAATTGAGTTTTAACTTCCTTTGTTGTTGATAATCCCCATTCTCTTACTTTTTCAGCATAGTGGTCTTCATCAACAAATGTTTCATAATCTCCAGCGGGAGTTATATAATTTGTTTGGTTTAGATCTTCCTTATGAGGTAGTGTCACTGCCATACTTCCACATCCTTTCCGTTTTTATTTTACACTATTTGATTGAAACAAAGAATAAAATAGCCTAAAATCTTCATTCTAAGTTAGAAATGGGCAATGATAAGGGCTAATACAGGAAATGAAAGAATATATTTAGTATGATGGTTTTATAAGGAAATAAAGGAGTGTTTTGATGACTACATACAAGACAAGAAATGAAGTTCCTCTACATGAAAAATGGGACCTAACGGATCTTTATACTGATCAAGAAAAATGGGATGAGGATTATCAACATATTCAACAAATAGCGCAGCAACTTAAAGCTTTTGATGGTGAGATTCATGATGGCCATAGCTTATACCAATTTCTTAAGCTAAATGAGGAGCTCTCATTTGTGTTTAACAAGTTATATGCATATGCCATGTTAAGTGTTGATGAAGACACAAGGGAAACGAAGACACAGTCATTAATCGATCGTGCAAAACACTTAAGTGTAAAGGTAAGCTCGTCTACCTCTTTCTTCATGCCATTTCTACTGAGCCTTGAAGAAACAACATTAAACCACTATATTGAATCAGAAAAAGGATTAGATTATTTCAAAGAAGACTTGTTGGAGTCATTCCGTTACAAAGCACATGTACTAAGTAAGGAGCAAGAAGAAGTTCTATCAGAACTAGGTGAGGCTCTCTCTGTTCCAGGTCATACATTCGGGATGATTAACAATGCAGACATCAAATTTGGCGAAGTGACAAACGATAATGGTGAACGTGTTGAACTTACAAGAGGCATGTATTCTAAATTAATTGAAGATGAAAATCGTGACAAACGAAAAGAAGCCTATAAAGCATATTATCAACCTTATGTGCAGTTGAAAAATTCGATTGCATCTACACTATCTGCAGCAATCAAAAATAATGTAACAATGGCTAAAATTCGAAAATATCCTTCTGCATTAGAAAAAGCACTATTTGGTGACCGAGTTCCAAAAGAAGTATACGAAAACTTAATATCAACAACAAAAAACAATATAGAATCCATGCACAAATATACAAGACTTCGTAAAGAAAAACTAAAACTAGACGAGTTGAGACAATATGATTTAAATGTCCCTCTTGTTAGCGGAGTAAAGCAGGAGATTTCTTATGACGAAGCCTATGGTACAATGTGCAAAGCATTAGCACCTCTTGGGGAGGAATATGTCAGCATACTAAAAGAGTTTAAAGAAGCAAGATATATAGATGTTCGTGAAACTCCAGGCAAGAGATCTGGTGCTTATAACCTCGGGGTATATGGCGTTCATCCATTTATTTTGTTAAACCATCAGGATGATTTAGATAGCTTGTTTACCCTTGCTCATGAGTGTGGTCACGGGGCACATAGCAAATTAAGCTCACAACACCAACCACAGATCACTGCAAGATACAGCATCTTTGTTGCTGAGGTAGCGTCAACTGTTAACGAAGTATTGTTGATAAACTATTTATTAAATAATGAAAAGAATACAGAGATTCGCAAACATCTCTTAAATCATTTCATTGATCAATTTAAAGGGACTTTTTTCACTCAAGTTATGTTTGCTGAATTTGAAATGAAAACACATGAGATGGCTGAAAAAGGGATGCCTCTAAATGTAGAAGTGTTCAATGAGATATATGAAACATTATTCAGAGAATACAATGGGGAGGATGTTGTATTTGATGAAGAAGTAAAATATGGATGGTCCCGTATTCCACACTTTTACCGCCCATTCTATGTGTACAAATATGCAACAGGATTTGCTTCAGCCATCCATTTAGCGACAAAAATTCTTGAAGGAGATCAAGAGACCCTGGAATCATATATCGAATTCTTAAAAAGTGGTAGCTCGGATTATCCACTAGAGCTGTTGAAAAAGACAGGTGTCGATTTAACAACACCATATCCTATCGAAAATTCGCTAAACAAGTTTAACGAGCTTGTTAAAGAGCTTTCTGAACTATAAGAGATCAAAGGGCATCAAAGTGATGCTCTTTTTTTCATTGACACATTTTTTTCATTTGACGTACAAGGAATAAATTGCTACTATCACTATTATATCTTTTTTAATACATGCGATGAATGTTATGGATCAAACTATAACAGGAGCTGCTTCTGGAGATACCACAATCCAATGTGGAGCCGAAGGATTCACAATCTCAGGCAAAAGGACAGAAGAGTAACTAATACTTTATTTGTATGCACGTTATTCTACTACCTACCCGAGATTGGATGATACTCCAATCTTTTTTTATTACAATTTTTTAACAACTATTATTAGAGGAGAGATGATTTATGAAACAAAGAAGAGCAGTTGTAAGTGTTGTTGGTAAAGATCAAGTTGGAATTATTGCGAAAGTAACGACGATCCTTTCAGACAACCAAGTCAATATCCTAGATATTAGTCAAACAATCTTACAGGATTTCTTCACAATGATGATGATTGTTGATGTCACATCAATTGAAAATCTTGATGGTTTACAAGCTAAATTTGATGACATTAGTGAAGAACTTGGACTTAAAATTAATGTGCAGCTTGATGAAATCTTCAAAGCAATGCACCGAGTATAAAAAGGGGAGGGACCAAAAATGAAAGTAGCATTAGATGAAATGATGGAAACAGTCCGCATGATTCAGATGGAAAACCTAGATATACGAACGGTTACAATGGGGATTAGCTTGTCTGATTGTGCAGATTCAGATTTTGAAAAAATGAACAAAATGGTTTATGACAAAATAATTCGTTATGCTAGCCGATTAAAGGAAGTAGCAGAAGATGTTGAAAAAGAATATGGAATTCCAATCATAAATAAAAGAGTTTCGATTACTCCGGTTGCAGAAATACTAGGTAAAGCATCCGTTCAACAAGCGGTTGAACTTGCTAAGACATTAGACAAGGCTGCAATTGAACTTGGTATTGATTTTATAGGTGGGTATTCAGCTCTTGTACATAAAGGAATTACAACAGGAGAACAGACCCTACTTGATGCTTTACCGGAGGCATTAAGTGTAACAGAAAGAGTGTGCTCGTCCATTTCTGTCGGTACAACGAGAGCTGGAATTAATATGGACGCCGTACGAAAAGTCGGGGAAATTATTAAAGAAGCTGCAGAAAGAACGAAGAATCAAAACGGAATTGCTTGTGCAAAGCTTGTTGTTTTTTGTAATCCGGTTGAGGACAATCCTTTTATGGCCGGTGCTTTTCATGGTTCTGGAGAGGGAGAGGTTGTTCTAAATGTTGGGGTAAGTGGACCAGGAGTTGTATTAAGTGCACTAAAAAGGCAACCAGAAGCAGACCTTGGTGAGGTCTCTGATATCATTAAAAAAACGGCCTTTAAAATTACCCGAGCAGGTGAATTAATAGGACGAGTTGTGGCAGAACGATTAGATGTCCCTTTTGGTATTCTAGATTTATCACTTGCACCAACAAATGCTATGAACGATAGTGTTGCAGAAATCCTAGAGGAAATTGGACTAGAACGTGTTGGAACACATGGAACGATTGCAGCACTCGCACTCATGAATGATGCAGTTAAAAAAGGCGGTGCTATGGCAAGTTCTTATGTTGGTGGTTTAAGTGGTGCTTTTATCCCAGTTAGTGAAGATAACGGAATGATAAAAGGAATACTTGATGATTCACTTACACTTTCAAAACTTGAGGCAATGACATGTGTTTGTTCAGTAGGTCTTGATATGATTGCTCTCTCTGGGGACGTTACTGCTGCGACATTGTCGGCAATCATTGCGGATGAGGCAGCGATTGGTATGATCAACAAAAAAACAACAGCAGTCCGCGTCATTCCTGTTCCAGGAAAATCTGAAGGAGATATGGTTGAATTCGGAGGACTTCTTGGACGTGCACCTGTCTTAGGTGTAAACTCATTCAGTTCAGATAAGTTAATTAGAAGAGGTGGACGTATACCTGCTCCGCTTCAGTCACTTATTAATTAAGTTTATTAGAGGATGTTACATAGTGGTGCCTAGCGCTCCAATGTAACATCTTTTTTTATATAATAGAAGTGGTTTTGGCTGCTCTAAATAAATAGGGAATAATTTCTCAAGCTTCAATAAACACTATATAGAGCAATTATAAGTATTGGAGGACTTTTATGAATGAAATGAGCCATAATGTGAAATTAACCTCTTCTGAAATAGGCAATCTATGGTCCCAATATATAAATGATAGCATGTCATTATGTATATTAAGTCACTATTTAAAACACGTCCAAGACAATGAAATACGCTCTATACTTGAGTTTGCAGATCAACTCTCAAAAACCCATGTAAATAAGATAAAGACATTTCTAAAAGAAGACGAGTATCCAATTCCAGTTGGCTTTACAAAAGATGATGTCAATTTGGACGCCCCCCCCATATTTACTGATACTTTTATGCTGATTTATATTCGTATCATGACGGTTCATGGGCTAACTGGGTATGCTGGCGCATTAGCTACCTCTATTCGAAGTGACCAGATTGATTATTTTAGTCAGTGTATTTCCGAAACGACCGAACTTTATAGAAGAATTATGGATGTGTTGATTAAGAAAGGGATCGAGAGTAGGCCACCAAACATTAATCCACCATCAGAAATTGATTTCGTACAAAAGCAAAGCTTTTTAACAGGATGGTTTGGAGAACGTAGACCTCTGAATGCCATCGAGGTAAGTGGTATTTTCTTTAATATGAAAAAAAATGTAGTAAAGATTGTTCTAGAAATTGGATTCGCTCAAGTAGCTAAATCAAAGGAAATAAGCGAGTATATTCGAAGAGGAGAAAAAATATGTGATAAGCATTATAGTATTTTTGAATCAATGTTGTCTGAAAATAATTTACCATCACCTCAAAAGCATGGTGATGAAGTTACAAGCTCTAAAATCTCCCCTTTTTCAGATAAGCTAATGCTCTTTCATATTGTCACATTAATATCAACTGCTTCTGGCTACTATGGGGCTGCATTTTCCTTATCTCAAAGACGAGATTTAGCCTTGAAATATCCTCTACTTATTGCTGAAATCGTAAAATATGCTGAAGATGGAGTTAACATTCTAATAGATAGAGGATGGCTTGAACAACCACCAACATTTGATGATCGTGGAGAATGAATTACAAAATAAATAGTTGTTGAAATAGAGATCGAGTGTAAGGAAAATTACACTCGATTTTTATACGTAATGATTTTTGAAATTCTAATTCATTGTTATAATAGAAGAGAATAAATTAGGCTTTAAGACTTAAGGATGGATGACAAATGAAAAAGAATAAAACAAACGCAATGCGCATCTTAGACAAAGAAAAAATCAAATATAGTATCCATACATACCCTTTTGAAGATGACAAAATTGATGGACTTTCGGTTGCTAATAAAATCGGCCGAGCTCCTGCAGAGGTTTATAAAACTCTAGTGTCACAAGGAAACAGCAACTCTTATTTTGTATTTGTTGTTCCTGTCGATGTAGAACTAGACTTAAAGAAGGCTGCAAAGGCAGTAGGTGAAAAACGAATAGAAATGATACCAGTAAAAGATATACAAAAAGTTACTGGCTATATTCGTGGAGGCTGTTCTCCTATCGGGATGAAAAAACCACTTCCAACTTATATCGCTAACAAGGCCGAGGAATTAGACACTATTATTGTTAGTGGTGGAATGATCGGTATACAAATAGAGATTGAGATACTGGACTTAATTAAGGTGACACATGGAGGATTTGCTAATCTCTAATGTGAATCATTCTCTTTAATGTTGACAATCCACATCAAAATATGATATTTAAAAATAGAGGTTAGCACTCGCAGATCGAGAGTGCTATTAAAGACTAGCCTGCACACTGTGGAGAACCATTATATCATTATTGTATTGCACTGTTAAAGGAGAGAGTGACATGGAGAAAAAAGAATTTAAAGCAGAATCCAAGAGGTTGTTAGAAATGATGATTAACTCTATTTATTCTCAACGCGAGGTATTCTTAAGAGAGTTAATTTCTAATTCTAGCGATGCCATTGACAAAATTTATTACCGAGCACTTACAGATGAGCAATTAGAATTTAAGCAAGAAAATTATTTTATTAAATTAGCTGCTGACAAAGAGAATCGAACTTTAACCATTTCAGATACTGGAATTGGGATGACAAAAGAAGACCTTGAGAACAACCTAGGTATTATTGCAAAAAGTGGTTCTCTAGCATTTAAAAATGAAAATGAATTAAAAGACGATCATAATATCATCGGTCAGTTTGGTGTAGGTTTCTATGCAGCATTTATGGTAGCAGATGTTGTCACAGTTATTAGTAAGGCCTTGGGTAGTGAAGAAGCTTACAAATGGGAATCAACAGGTGCTGATGGGTATACCATAACTTCAGTAAAAAAAGAAACCGTTGGTACTGATATCATCTTAAAAATTAAGGAAAATAATGAAGATGAACAATATGATGAATATTTAGAAGACTACCGATTAAAAGCGATTGTAAAGAAATACTCTGACTTTATTCGCTATCCAATTAAAATGGATCTAACAAGTAGGAAGCCTAAAGAAGGAAACGACAATGAGTTTGAAGAATATACTGAAGAACAAGTTGTCAATAGCATGATACCTATTTGGAAAAAGAACAAAAGTGAATTAACTGATGAAGATTATGAAAATTTCTATGCTGAAAAGCACTATGGATTTGATAAGCCAACAAAACATATACATATTAGTGTAGACGGTACAGTTAGATATAACGCTATTTTATTTATTCCTGAGAAAACTCCTTATGATTATTACTCAAAAGAATTTGAAAAAGGGTTAGAACTTTATTCAAATGGAGTTTTAATTATGAGCAAATGTTCGGATTTACTTCCGGATTATTTTAGCTTTGTCAAAGGAATGGTTGATTCAGAGGATTTATCTCTTAATATATCAAGGGAAATGTTACAACATGACAGACAATTAAAACTTATAGCTAAAAACATTAATAAGAAAATTAAAGGTCAATTGCAAAGTTTACTTAAGGATGAAAGAGAAAAGTATGAGGAGTTTTATAAATCATTTGGCAGACAGCTAAAGTACGGTGTATACAGTGAATATGGGAGCAATAAAGAAGTTTTACAAGACTTGTTAATGTTCCATTCTTCTAAAGAAAAAGCACTTGTTACATTAGATGAATATGTATCAAGAATGCCAGAGGATCAAAAATATATTTATTATGCGTCTGGAGAATCAATTGAAAGAATTGAGAAATTACCACAAGCTGAACTAGTAGCTGAAAAAGGGTATGAAATTCTCTATTTCACAGAGGATATTGATGAGTTTGCAATTAAAATGATTATGAGCTATAAGGAGAAAGAATTTAAATCTGTATCAAGTGGAGACTTGGGTATTGAGGAAGAAAATAATCAAAATGATTCCACTGATCCTTCAGAGCATAAAGAATTGTTCGACTATATGACAAGCATCCTTTCAAGCAAAGTCAAGGAAGTTAGAGCATCCAAAAGATTACGGTCACATCCCGTATGTTTATCAACTGAGGGTGATCTGACCATTGAAATGGAAAAAATACTGAATGCGATGCCTGATAATCAGAATATTAAAGCTGATAAAATTTTAGAAATAAATACAAATCACGAAGTATTTTCTTCATTAAGAGATTCTTTTGAAAAAGATAAGGAAAAACTTCAATTATTTACAAACCTATTATACAATCAAGCTCTTTTAATAGAAGGATTACCAATTCAAGATCCGGTTGAATTTACAAATGATATTTGCAAGGTAATGGTTTAAGCTTAAAAAGTCCCTTTTTCAAGTTGAAAAAGGGACTTTTTAATTGGGAATTATTTGGAATCATTGTATAAAGAAAGATGATTTAACTAAGTTTTTTTCAATGCACAAAAGGAAGAATCATACAGAAATGAGCAGTTGTAATGTTTTTGTCATACTTTTTTGTTAAGATTAGAACTTCAAGCTTTTTAATACAAAAGGAGATGGGATCTGATGAAACACATGAATAGACTAACTCTTTCCTTTCTATTACAATTTGGGCTTCTATTTGTTTTACTAACCAACACAGCTTTTTCAAATATGAATGTAGCTGAAGAAAAGCATGTTCAATTAAATTTTTTAATAGAATTGGAACAAAAGGATATGAATGAATTACAAAAGATGATCAAAAGTAAAAAGACAACATCCAACGATAATATTCAAAAAAAGAAAGAAGAGATTCACCTCTCAGGGAACGACCTTGATCAACATCTTAAAGGTGATTTAAAAGGATTAGGTCGCGAGTTTGTTCAAGCAGGTAAAGAACATGAAATCGATCCTATATTTCTCGCTGCTCTAGCCGCACAAGAGACAGGTTGGGGAGATTCATTGCTGATGGAATCACCATGGAATAATGTTGGTGGAATAACATGTATGCCGGAAAACTATGAAAAAGTGTTTGGAAAGAATTATCCAAACCCAGGTTGTGAGGAAACTGTAACAGGTGGGACAAAGTGGCAAAAGTTCCTATCGATTGAGGATAGCATTAAGTTCAAGGCAGCCTATCTTAAATTAAACTATTTAGAAAACGGTTCAAAGACAATCGAAGAAATTCAGAAAAATTATGCTCCATCAAACGCATCTAATGATCAAACTGGATTAAATGATTACTGGATTGATAATATTGTATCAATCATGAATCATGTAAAGCGTAATATTTATAGTTAGATATCAAGGGGCGGGAACACTAATTTCCATTTATTGTTGTCGATGCTTCTTTTTTCTTTTACTATTAACTTTAACATAATAAACTCTTGTAGGTGATTAAATGACATTGTTAGACCATGATACTCAATATGTTAGGGAGCTTCATCTAAAGAGGGAGAATATTTCTTCCTTCCATGAATTCCCCTTAAATTTGCCAGTCATCCAAAAGTTCCAAGAGATTCTTTTCCATCCTAACATAACTTATATTGTGGGAGAAAATGGGATGGGAAAATCTACACTACTTGAAGGGATATCGATTTCCCTTGGATTTAATCCTGAAGGGGGAACTTTAAATTTCAATTTTTCAAGCTATGACTCTCATTCAACTTTGGATCAATATCTCAAACTGATTAAGGGGGTCTATCGACCAAAGGATAGCTTTTTTTTCAGAGCTGAAACATTCTATAATGTGGCCACAAATATTGAAGATCTTGATTCTGAACTAGGGGGACCAAGAATTATTGATTCCTATGGTGGTAAATCACTTCATGAACAATCTCATGGAGAGTCATTTTTCGCTGCGTTTATGAATCGCTTTCAAGGAAATGGCTTGTATATTTTAGATGAGCCTGAAGCAGCACTTTCACCTTTACGACAATTGTCATTATTATCGAGAATTCACGAGCTCGTAAATGAAGGTTCTCAATTTATCATATCCACTCATTCACCAATTATCATGGCCTATCCTCATTCGAAAATTATTCAACTCTCTGAAGAGGGAGTAAAAGAAGTAACTTTAGAAGAAACAAACCATTATATGATCATGCAACAGTTTTTTGAAGATCGAGATCGATTGTTCCACCATTTATTTCGTTAGAAAACAAATCAATTTATCATTTAGAAAGTAGCCATTTTAATGAGACAAGAACCAGTTTAATCACCTTCCAACTAAAACATGCCACTCTAAGCCCTGAATATATAAAAGAAGGTGTACCCTTGGAAGAAAAAATAGGGTCTGAGACTTTTTAAGCAAGACCACCTATATTCCGACCCAAAAAACGACCGTCGCTAATGAACGGTCGTTTTTCGGGTGGGAAGCATTAATTAATCGATTTACTTTCTAATTTAGCTTTCACAAAATTATCTTCAAATGCAATTGAAATTCCTAATAGCGTAGAGGTATACTAGTAAAATGTGGAATTAGAAATAGATTTAAAATTAAGGAGTAGGCATGAAGGTACTACACTCAACTATTAATAAAAATTTATACTATCTATCATCAAGCTTTGTCGTACTTTTTATGGGACTGGGTTTATTTATTGACAACCCACTCTTAGAAGAAATAACTATAAGCTACTTTTTACATTTAGGCCTTGTACTATTACTAACTATTTGTTTATTTGTTTATCCTAAATACAATTCTCATATACTAAGATTAATAATCATGACGGTTGCAACAGCGTATTTCTATACGCTATTCTTCCTATATCCTGAGACCTGGTCAACCTTTGTTTTTTTATGTTTTGTTCCTGCAACTGCGATTTTATTTTTTGATTCGAAACTTTTCCACTATTCGATATTGTTAAACTTTATCTTAATTACACTTACGTTTAATTACATTTATTTTATCGATCAAGGGCAATTTTACCCTCATATCAGACAAGACGTAATTGGAAATATGGTTAATTTTCTCGGCAGTCAACTAATTTTATATTTAATCTTTCATTTATCTGCTGTTCGTATAAAAAATCAACAAGTCTATTATGAACAAGTGCAACAAGCAGAAAGATTTAAAACAACCAGTCAATTAGCAGCAGCCGTAGCTCATGAAATAAGGAATCCGTTAACTGTGGTTAAGGGTTTTCTACAATTCTATAAAAGTGATAAAGCCTTCAGCAACGATGTGAAGAGGCATTTATCTCTGATGATCGATGAGTTAGATACAGCAGAACAAGTCATTTCTCAATTTCTTTCGACTTCTAAACCGACTTATGATGTGGAAATGGAAACAGTTGATATAAAATCCGGTCTTCAAAGTGTAACAGATTTACTAAGGTCTTACGGGCTATTTCACGATAACCATATTGAGTTAGATGTAGAAGATGGATGTTTTATTTCTGCGAACACAATTGAATTTAAACAACTTATTATTAATCTAATTAAAAATTCAATAGAAGCTTCAAAAGAAGGTGATCCTGTTATTGTCAAAGCCTATAAGACCAAGACTTTTATTGAAATTAGCATTACCGATTATGGATGTGGTATGACTGCTGAGCAAGTTAAGTCTTTAGGCACCCCTTTTTATTCTTTAAAGAGTAAAGGTACAGGTTTAGGCTTGATGATTTGCTATAATATAGTTGAAAAATATAATGGGTCTATCAAATTTAAAAGTTCAATAGATAATGGGACATCTGTGATTATACGCTTCCCAGCAACGATATAAGAAGAATGATAAATAGGAGGATGTGATTCCTTTGATTGATGAAGAGAGAAATTATCATAGCCGTTTACTTACTTTGAGTCATGCTTTTGATGAGTCGATAGAAAGAATGAAAAGTAGTTATCTTGACGAAAAATACACGAACTGGACTGTGTGGTTATTATTAAGTCCATTACGCGACATAGCTCAAATTAATTCAGTCCATAAAGGTCTAAAAACATTTTCTGAAACGAACTTCTTCCTAGCTATTATTCCATTTGTTTCAATGCTCACAGGGACTGTTGCACTTAAACCTACTGATTGGATTGAATACTTAGGCTCTATGACCCTAGGGTTAGTTTTAGGTTATATATTTACACTGACATTTTATTTTCCTAAACTGCTCCAATTTAAAAGCAACCATTTCCACACCGGTGCTTATCGAGTTTTTAGGAAGCAAGAATATGAAATGTTTCGTTCAGCTTTCCTTGACCATAAAGGGGAATATTATTTTCGAGGCTTGTATGATTATATAAATAACATGCGGGTTAATTCCAATGATTTCCAATCACTTTCTACTAACATTAATGAGAGTTTAGCTGATTATTTTCACAAAGAAAAGCATCATCTAGAAACAAAAATTTCATTATTAAAATCCCGCTTAAATAGACAGGATGAAAAGTTTAATATATTGGTTAATACATATGAAGATGCTATAAGTGAGTTGGAAAAAGAAAATGATGAGCTATCAAAAGGTTCAGAATATGTGATTGAATTGATTAAAGACATTAATAAACTTTTATTCCGTATGAAAAACAGAGTATTTTCAACAAAGGATTTAAACATCGTTTCAGGCTTTACTTTGTATGAACGAAGGGAAAAGGAATTGTTCAAGATTGATGATGTTGGTACGACAGGCTCTTCCCCTATGAAAATTTCGCTAGATGACAAAAGTCTATACAAAAAATGGGGCGCTGTGAAGGTTGTAAGAGATCAATTAACACAGCCAGTCATCAATTATCCGTATGAAAACCATACTATTGTATCAGTAAGAATGAACATGGGAATCGAACAAGAGAAGGTATGGGTATTTAATTTCCACTTTGATTCTAACGATCAAAAGGTTTCCCATTTATTAGTAAAGAATGATATAATTGACTCAAGAGAAGTATACCGATTAATTCACGCGCTTTGTTTATTGTCAGATGAATGGAGCGGAACATATTTAAAGGAGGCGGGTAACGATGAATAATTTCAAAGAAAATCAATTAAAAATAGTTGAATTTAAATCTCAGAAACAAATCAGTGATGACCGCCGGAAGAAACGATCAGAAAAGAGAGAAGAACTACGAAAACGTGTTGAGGCCATTAGAAATAATGGGAGCTACGGTGACAAACTATCTACTAAACATTAATGATCAAAAAAGAGGGTAAGCTATATGCTAATCCTTTTTTTATTTTCTAAATAAACTCTTCTTTCTAGCTTCTATTTCTCTAAGATACTTATTAATGTTTTCACGCCGTTTTTGAAGGTTTTGGGTTCGGTCACCAAGCTCTAGCTCTTTTGGTCCAGAATTTAAACGAATCAATTTCCCCATTTGAAGAATCTCCTTAGATTAGATTAAGATAAATCTCATGAATTTATTGTATGTTTTACCTTTAAAAATATGCATGAGGGAGCGTCAAGATGATGATGTGAAATGCTTCGATTCAAATACTAGATACTAAGTGCCTATTTTTGTATAATACATCTCGTTAAATATTGCCAAATCACTCTTACTTTAGAAGTGTTTTCACGAAATAAATCGAAAAATGCCGAATAAGAAGGTATAATAAGAACTTACAAGATTCAGAATGTGTATGGAGGTTTCATAATATGATGGAATGGACGTTGGCCATTTTATTTGGCACAGCAGTTATATTGCTGATTATATCTGTATTAAAAACAAGACAAACATCAAAGGATGAGCAACGAGAGATTGATATGGTTCATATCACGATGATGAACGAGATAACTCAAATTCAAGATCACATCCGTCATATCGAACTAGATGCAGAAATTACAATGAGGGAAGCAGGCTTACAGATCACCCTTAAAGAGCGACAAGTACTTAGAGAAATTCTAGATTTATATAAACGTGGATACTCTCTAGAAAGTATTGCTGCGGAAAAACAATTGTCTGAACAAGAAACCGAACAATTACTTTCTGCTTACTTAACTCCTAAAGATGAAAGGAGAAAAGTGGCAAATGAAAGCTAAATCACTAAGTAGTTTTGCAGCTGGAATCGTTGTTGCCACTAGTATTGTTGCTACCGTCTATTATCTTGATAGCAATACCAACGCCGTGAGCGGCACAGAAGATGAAAGCAAACCTTCTGAATCAGAAATGAAGAAGAGTCTAACTGAAGCGGGCTATGTGATTCACACTGAAGAAGAGTGGAACGAACAAATAGCAGAGGCAGAGGCAGATACTTCGGATAAACAAGAAACTGATCCAGAGGAAATAAAGGAAACAGTTATATATAGAACCATGTTAACAGTCTCAACCGGTATGACAAGTATTGATGTTGGGGATGCTCTTGTGAAAGCCAATGTTATTGAAAATGCAATGGATTTCTTTAATGAAGTCGAACAAAGAGGATTAGCAAATAAATTGCGTCCTGGCACATATGAAGTGGATAGTGAAATGACCGTCGATGAGATTATATCAACGATCTTTAAATGATATGACACCGAACACCCTCGTACAAGCGTGGGTGTTTTTGTAATTTTATAGACATTAAACTTTTTTAATATAGTAATTCTTTTGTCTAACCCCGTAATTTTTATCATTTTAACGATATAAAATTATTCTGGTATAAAAAATAACCAATTAATGTTATTGGAAAATGTTTTTCTGGTATGGAAAAAGATTTATTTCTTTTAATCAGGAGATTAATTGTTTATAATCAATTAGTCTATAAAATATAGGTTTCAATATCCGGGTTGTGTAAGGACAAATCTGGATAGATTGGAGGAAGGAATATGGAATCATCAAGCTATAACAAGTCGACAATTGTTACGCTGCTACTGGCTGGCTCATTTATCGCCATTCTTAATCAAACTTTAATGATTACTGCGATCCCACCGATTATGAATGAAATGAATGTAACAGCAAACAGTGCGCAATGGCTGACTACCGTGTTTATGTGTGTAAATGGAATTATGATTCCTATTAGTGCTTTTTTATTACAGAGGTTTACGACAAGGCAATTATTTATCTCAGCAATGAGCATCTTTGCATTCGGTACTTTAGTAGCAGGCGTTGCACCTAACTTTGCTCTTTTATTACTTGGAAGAGTCATTCAATCAAGTGGGGCGGGTATTATGCTACCTCTTATGACAACAGTCTTTCTTATGATTTTCCCTATTAATAAAAGAGGCGCTGCAATGGGATTAATCGGACTCGTTATCTCTTTTGCACCCGCTATTGGTCCTGCTTTTTCAGGATGGGTAACTGCTCATTATTCTTGGAGACTCTTGTTTTTCATTATTCTACCAATTGCCATTATTGATATAGTTGTTGCTTTCTTTAAACTAAAAAACGTAACAGAGGTTACAAAACCCAAAGTTGATGTGTTATCAATTATTTATTCTTCCTTAGGGTTTGGTGGACTTTTATATGGATTTACAAGTGCCGGAAACTTTGGTTGGTTACATTTAATTACGATTTCAACGATTAGTATCGGGGTACTATCACTTATATTGTTTATTACAAGACAATTACGTTTAAAAGAACCTATGCTTGAATTCAGAGTGTTTCAATATTCGATTTTCCCTTTTGCAGTGATTATTGGAATGATTGCGTTCATGGGTTTAATTGGGGTTGAAACTTTAATTCCATTGTTTATGCAAGAAATGCGGGAATTTACTGCTTTTGAAGCTGGTCTTGCTCTCCTTCCTGGAGCGATTGTTTCCGGATTTATGGCACCGATTATTGGACGTATTTTTGATAAAGTTGGCGCAAGGTGGTTAGTTATCACTGGTCTAACAATTTTAACTGCCTCTTCATTTGCATTTACTAACTTGGGGCTTCAAACATCCTTTACATTTATTACAATCTTATATTCCATTCGAATGTTTGGATTAGTGATGGTCATGATGCCAATCCAAACAGCAGCCCTAAATCAGCTTCCAAAACGGTTGATTCCACATGGTGCTGCGATGGATAACACGATGAGAATGATTGCAGCCTCTGTTGGAACAGCTATTCTTGTCACAGTTATGACGACAAGTGAAAAATTAGCAGAACAAAAGCCAGGAATTGCTTCTCCAGATATTTACGGAGCAAATGTGGCCTTTATCGTTCTTGCTTTGGTGACACTTGCTGCATTAATCATTTCCCTTTTCATACGATATAGTCATGAAGATCAAGAAAAAGTAGAAGTAAAACAAACTGAAAAAATATCAGTTAGTGATCATTAAATATAAAAAAACGCCTTTGTCTAATAATTAGATAAGGGCGTTTTCTAATAAGAAGAGATAAGCAATCTAAAGAAGTATGCAAGTCCATTTTAAAAATGAAAACGCGGTTAACCATTTTAAGCCAGAAACTAATAGAATAATCTTCAACAAAGAGATTAGACTAATCTTATAGTCTAAAATCCTTGAAGCGGGGAAAATAAATGAGTTCAAAAGTAAGATATAGATTTTTATTATTACTATTAAAATGGGTGGTGTTCGGGGGAATCATTGGTGCAATTGTCGGATCTACCACTGCATTTTTGTTACATTTTAATGATTTTCTTGGACACTACAGGGAAAACAATAATGAATGGCTCATCTACTTTCTTCCTTTTGGAGGCATACTTATAGGCTTCATTTATATGAGGATTGGTAAAAGGGACCAAAATGATTCTGCCAAAGGGAATAATCTAGTCATTGAAGGAGTACATGGAAAAGCCCAGGTATTAAGAAGAATGGGACCTATTGTTTATTTTGGAACCTTTATTACGATCCTTTTTGGTGGATCTACAGGAAGAGAAGGGGCTGCCATTCAAATGGGTGGGAGCATAGCTGAAACAATCAATCGATTTTTTAAAGTGCATATCCTAGATAAGAAAATATTCATAATGAGTGGCATAAGCGCTGGATTCGGTGCAGCGTTTGGTACACCAGTTACTGGTGCCATTTTTGGAATGGAAATGAGCTCGGTAGGGAAGTTAAAATACGAAGCTTTAGTGCCTTGTCTTGTAGGGAGCTTTGTAGGGCATTATGTTACCGAAAAAGTGTGGGGAGAACCACATAAGGAATTTATCATAGAATCTGTGCCTAGTATGTCTATAACCGTACTATTAAAAATAATCACGGTTTCCATCATATTTAGTCTTGTAAGCGTATTGTATAGCCTATTAAGACATGGGATCCAAAGGGAGTCCGAGAGATATTTCAAGAAAAACCATATGATCAGAGGCTTTGTTGGTGGAATTATCATTGTTATTCTATTTATGATTGTAGGATCACAGGATTATAATGGACGTGGATTAGAAATGCTTGAACAGTCATTTAAAGGGGATGTCCCACATTTCGCCTTTCTTGCCAAACTTATTTTTACTGCGATTACACTAGGAACTGGTTTTGTAGGAGGAGAGGCCATTCCTTTATTTTTTATTGGGGCAACGTTAGGTAACACTTTATCAGAATTAATAAATCTACCTCTGTCCTTTTTAGCAGCCCTAGGTCTTATCGCAGTATTTTGTGGCGGTACAAACACACCAATTGCAGCCTTTATTATGTCAGTCGAAATGTTTGATGGACAAGGCTTAGAATACTTTTTTATCGCATGTTTAATTAGCTATATGATTTCAGGATATCATGGTATTTGGCCATCACAATCCATTTACCCGCCAAAAAGTCGATTATATATGATTAACGAAGGTACGACTATAAGTCAAGCAAAGAAACAGAAAAAAAGAAAAATTGATTAAAACTAAAAACTAGGCTTAGTTAACGTGCATGGTGGATAAGTGATATCTGGTGCATAGTAAGAAAGCTTCCTTAAGAAATAACATGCTTCAGGAAAATGATGTTCTAAAAATCGCAATGTTGATTGATTTAAAACTTCATCATCCTTATATAAACGAACCATCTTTTCAACATGCTCAGTGAATCCGATAACAGCCTTGACAACATCTCTTGCAAACTGTAGTTGAATTGGGAACCCCTCAGGTGTAAAACGCAAATATCCTTTTATTGCTTCATTCTTGACGATAAATGATTGGAACAGCTGCATATAGTTTCTTGTCTCAGCCACAAGCTGGAATTCCACTCCATCAAGAGCTCGTGCAAGAAGAGCTGCATGACCTGCCTGATCTTCTAACCATAAGTCCATTAAATCCACCAATGGAAGGATTGGTGGTATTTTTCCATTCACATAATAACTTAACATCCTCAAGTATTCCAAATTTTCGCCAAGAGTTCCATTTAAATAAGTAGGGGTTAAATTTAGATTTACTTTGTTTTCAAGTCTTAACCTCTGTAGATATCCTTCAAATTGATAATAACCGTTTGCCACCGGATAAATTTCTCTTGCTATATTCACCATTTCTGGTGAACTTGGTGATAGTGTGGATTCTAAAGCAGCTATTTTGTCACGTAATGCCTGAAATAATTGGATATATTGTTTGGCATATTCTACGTATTTCACTTCACTAGGTGAGAGAAAATCATGAATAAAGTGGGCATGATCTTCTAATACTTCTAACCAAAAGGCATGTTCCTGTACGACTGGTATTGCAACATAACTCATTCAAACTCCCCCTTAATAAGGTACTTTATTTCATTCTTTTAAAGTAAACCTATGAGTATGGATAACTATTAAGAACAATTACTCTTGAACCTAGACACTTTTCGTACAAGTTTTTAACCATAAAAAAAAGCTCCACCTCATTAATTCAAGGTAGAGCTTGATCTTTTTCGTGAAATATACTTCTCATATATAAATTGGAAGCCATACATTAAAAAAGATTTTATTAAAAAAACGAGAGATAACTGAAATTTGTTAAGTCTGACTAAGGATACATAACCTATTTTTTTAAGGAAATTAACTCCAATGAATGTAAACAAAGAATCAATAACTAAATTTAAAACAACATATTTTTTAAAATTTCCAAAAGTGAATTTAAGAATCCACAGTGATCCTACAAAAAATGGTCCGAAAATAAGAGGTAGCTCCATGATAACATTAGGTTTCACATGAAAAGGAAACCACCACCATTTTCTCTTTTCAGCTAAATACCCCTCAGCAGTAACATATAAACTCATAAAAATGGCTCCTGGGAAAAACCTTGTGATCGTTTTTTTACCTAGAAAAGGTAGAGAAAACCAAGGGAGGAGGAACATGAATACAATAAACAGATATGGCTTCTTCATTCAGATCAACATCCTTCATATATTGGTTATTATGGTTATTGTTTCAAGTAATTAGTTTTTTATGTATAGTAGGTATCTCTCCTGACTTTACATACAACGAACACCTCCCGAGCATACTAAACATATGTTCGGAGGTGGAAACATGGAGAATAAAGATTTTCAGGCAGTATATGAGCAATACAAACAAAATGGTGAGTTACAAGCAAAAGCTGAAGGTGTAGATGCAGTGGATTCAGGTGTTGAACAAATTGTAGCTGTTCGAAAAAATGAAGATGAAGATATTATTGCGTTCAAGACAAGTAGTGGAAGAGAACTTGATTATCTGACAGCTCTTGATGAAGCAAAAGCGGGGAAAATTGCACATGTAGATGTGTTTCATAAGTACGGAAGAGATATTATTAGAAGTGAACCTGATGGTATTAAAGAAAATAACCTTGATCATTTACCCACATTTTAATTTGTTTAATAAAGTTATATAAAAAACTTTCTTTAGCATCAGTTTTAGCTGATGCTATTTTTCTGTAGTATTTCGAAAATGGATGGTGGTAAAATGGATGAAGAACTTGATTAAACTAATGAGAGAAGATGACGAGTTGAACGAAACAAAAATGAGATGGATATTGCTATTGGTCATATTCATGTGGGGAAGTAACTTCGTATTTACAAAATTATTACTTGAAATGTTTCCATTTTGGACGTTATTATTCTTCCGAAATCTATTTGCTGCCTTTGGGCTATTATGGATTGTGAGAAAATTTCTTTTTATAACACCAGGAACGAAAAAAATGTGGGTCTATGTTCTTGGAGCATCTATTATTGGTGTTGTGATTAATAATGTACTTTTTCAAATAGGTTTAAAATACACGTTAGCAACAAATGCCTCACTGATTATGGGTTTAACGTCATTGGCTACTGCCTTTATTTCCTTTTTGATCTTTAGTGTTCCTTTACGCTGGAAGCAAATGCTTGGTATTACTCTTGGTTTTTTCGGTGTATTATTAGTTGTGTTGAAAGGTTCGCTCATGAACTTATTTACTTTATCCTTTAACATTGGTGATCTATATATTGTAGGTGCTTTGATTACATTTAGCATCAGTTTCATCTTTATTAAAAAAGCAACTGATCTAAAGTTTCCACCCGCAATTATCAGCCTATACGCTTATGCACTTTCCTCATTCTGTTATTTACCAATGGTAATCTGGGAACAAGCTACTCAAGGTTGGAGTGAATTCCCTTCAAGTGTTTTACTGTGGCTAATGCTGATCTATGTTGGAGTATTTCCTACTGGGGTAGGGAATATGTTATGGAATCAAGGAATTAGTATCCTCGGCCCTGGCCAATGTGCCATTTTCATGAATGGAGTGCCGGTTATAGCAGCTATTACCGCTGTCATTGTTTTGGATGAGCCCATCTTGTTATTACAGATTATAGGGTTTCTATTTATTGGATCTGGAGTTATTCTTGGATCACAAAATAGCAGGCACGGTGTAAAAAAAGAAACGGTTAACCCACCTGTGTAATTTATTAAAAAGTTATGACGTATTTAGTGTGTCTTTCTTTTTCTCGTTTATTACCATAAATAGTTTTCGTTGAATGATGAAAAATAAGAGGGTAATAAAAGTTAAAGAAAAGGGGGCATTACCATTGATAACTAGAAAATTTTATACAATCCTTATAAGTGTATTTTTACTTGCACTTGTGGGTTGTAATGTTGATAATGATCAATCACTCGGAGACCGTGACAATGATTTTGGTACATTAGACAACAGAAATGACAATGATTTAAATCCTTTCAATAATAACAATAACAATGGTGAAATTTTCGATGAACGAGAAGATAGAAATATGAACGAGCTTACAGATGTAGAGCTAAATGATTTAAATGGTGATATTAATAATCCATTTACTGATATTTCTGCTGATAAAACGGATACACCAAGCAAAAAGTATCCACATACTAAAGCCATTCAAATTCAAGAGGCAAAGTTTAAATATGTTAAGTTAGACAAAAACCAAATTAAAGAATTCCAAAACAAATGGAATAAACAAGGAACTACTGCTCAAGAAATACCAGGAGCTAAACAACAAGCTGCACCAGCACCTAACCAGGAGAAACAACAGGCTGCTCCAACACCTAAACAAGAGCCAGCAGCTCCTGCTCCAACAGAACAGCAGGCTGCGCCAGCACCAAAACAAGAAACAAAAGCACCAGCACAAACCCAAGCTGCAGGAACAATTAGTGAATTTGAACGCAAAGTTATTGATTTAACTAATGCTGAAAGAAGCAAGAATGGTTTACCTAATTTACAAGCTGATACTCAACTAAGTGGTGTAGCTAGAGAAAAGTCTAATGATATGCAAAAAAATAACTATTTCTCACATACAAGTCCAACATATGGATCTCCTTTTGATATGATGAGGGATTTCAATGTTACTTACAAGACAGCAGGAGAAAATATTGCCCAAGGTCAACAAACACCTGAACAAGTTGTACAAGCTTGGATGAATAGTGAAGGGCACCGTAAAAATATTTTAAGCAAAGATTTTACCCATATTGGTGTTGGGTACCAACAGTCTGGTCATCACTGGACACAAATGTTTATTGGTAAATAAGAGTAAAGAGTAAAAAAGGATGGCCAAAAGCAGTTTACAATTTGGTCATCTCTTTTTAATTTACTAGTCGTCTTAACAAAAAATAAACCTTCTACTATAGATAGTAAAAGGCTTATTATATGGACTTAATTTAAATAACCCCTTGCATAATCATTGCATCGGCAACTTTTACAAAGCCGGCAATGTTTGCTCCTACTACAAGATTTCCAGGAGCGCCATATTCTTCTGCAGCGTTCATACTTTCACGATAAATATTTTTCATGATCTCATGTAGTTTTGAATCTACCTCTTCAAATGTCCAAGATAACCTTGCACTATTTTGAGCCATTTCTAGAGCTGAAACAGATACCCCACCTGCATTTGCAGCTTTTGCTGGTGCAAATAAGACACCATTACTTAAAAACACATCAATCGCATCTAAAGTAGACGGCATATTAGCACCTTCACCAATTGCTTTTACTCCATTAGAAACTAAAACTTGCGCAGCATTTTCATTGATTTCATTTTGAGTTGCACAAGGAAGTGCAATATCACATGGAATAGACCATATACCTGAAAATCCTTGAACATAAAGTGCTTGCGGATGTTCTTTTACGTACTCACTTATTCGTTTGCCTTCAACTTCTTTTAAACGTTTTACTGTTGAAAGGTCAATTCCATTTTCATCATAAATATAACCACCTGAATCACTGCATGCTACTACTTTAGCACCAAGCTGTTGGGCTTTTTCAATCGCATAGATGGAAACATTTCCGGATCCCGAAACAACAACTGTGCTTCCTTCAAAGCTTAAGTCTTTGTCTTTTAACATTTCTTCCACAAAATAAACGGTTCCATAACCAGTTGCTTCTTTTCTAGCAAGGCTTCCGCCATAATTTATGCCTTTACCAGTTAGAACACCTGACTCAAAACCACCGCGCATACGTTTATATTGCCCAAACATATAACCTATTTCTTTTGCTCCTACGCCAATATCACCAGCCGGAACATCAATATCTGGTCCAATATATTTACTTAATTCAGTCATGAAACTTTGTGTAAATCGCATGATTTCAACATCTGATTTACCTTTAGGATCAAAGTCTGAACCACCTTTTCCTCCTCCAATTGGTTGTCCTGTTAAGGAATTTTTAAATATTTGTTCAAATCCTAAAAACTTAATAATACTTGCATTTACAGATGGGTGAAATCTTAGACCACCTTTATAAGGACCTATTGCACTATTAAATTGAACACGGAACCCTCTGTTTACATTTACATTACCTTGATCGTCTATCCAAGGTACTCGAAAAGAGATCATTCTTTCTGGTTCTACGATTCTTTCAAGAATAGCTTGCTTAATATAATGCGGTTTTTTTGCCAGAACCGGAACTAATGAGTCAAACACCTCTTTAACAGCCTGCTGAAACTCCACTTCGCCAGGGTTTCTACTTTGTACAATTTCAAATACTTTGTCAACATACTGTCTAGCTAGGTCTGTATATGAATCGGAAAGTCTTTCTGAAGTTTTCATATTTCCCATCCTCCTAATTAGCGATTAAAAATTACTTAACCGGTTAAATTTCACTTTTGCTTGATATTATTTCTGATACCTTGTATTTTATAATTAATTAAATAATCTAATCAATATCAAAAATAGATAGAATCCATATCAATTTGAGATGAATTGAAGTAAGAGGGGATTTAACCAATGGAGATTCGTCAACTACAGTATTTTATAGAGGTCGCCACACGGGAACATGTCACAGAAGCTGCAGACGCTCTTCACGTTGCACAATCAGCAATAAGTAGACAAATTTCAAATTTAGAATCTGAATTAGATGTTGACTTGTTTATTAGGGAAGGACGAAGAGTGAAATTAACGCCAATAGGCAAGATCTTTTTGTCAAGAATTCAACAAGCAATGAACGTAATCGAGGATGCAAAAAGAGAAGTTGAGGAATACCTAGATCCAGAAAAGGGAACGATCCGAATTGCATTTCCAATTAGTTTAGCCGCTTATACGTTGCCAACAGTTATTCACGCCTTTCGATTACGTTACCCAGAGGCAAAATTCCAGCTAAAACAAGCCCTTTACCGTGATCTTATTGAAGGTGTTGTAAAAGGGGATTATAACATGGCATTGATTGGTCCTCTCCCAGCAGAAGGGAAGAAGATCAAGAGGAAAATCCTCTTCACGGAGGAGATCGTTGCACTTCTGCCGATTCATCATCCACTTGCAAACAGACCCTATCTAAATCTACGCGAACTTAGGAATGAACCATTTGTGCTATTGCCAGAAGGGTTTGTGTTCCGTCAGCTTGTTCTAGATGCTTGTGCTAAACTAAGTTTTATACCTCATATAGCATTTGAAGGTGATGATATTGATGCATTAAAAGGATTAGTTTCTGCTGGTCTCGGTGTCACATTAATGCCAGAAGTTACTTTAGTCGATTCATTACCAAGAGCCACTGTAAAAATACCTTTAATAGAGCCAAATGTAACAAGAACAGTAGGGGTCATCACACCTACAGACCGTAAAATACTACCGACAGAAGAATTATTTTATCAATTCTTGGTCGAATTCTTTGAAAGACTTAATCAATATAAGGATTAATACTAAGAAGTTACTATATTGTAAAATAGGAGGGAAGAGTTAAGGATGAAATCAGCAAAGGTATATCATTATGACGCATTTAGTCATATTCCGAATAAAGGTAACCCAGCAGGCGTTTGTTTTAACGGAGATGAGCTAACAGAGGATGAAATGCAAGAAATTGCTTTAAAAGTAGGGTTTAATGAGACTGCTTTTCCTGTTAAATCTAACATCGCTGACCTTAGAATTCGTTATTTTACACCAGGACATGAAATGAATTTGTGCGGACATGCGACAATGGCTACAATATACGGACTAAAAACTCAAGGGTTATTCGGTGAAAAAACGGAACTGACAATCGAAACAAGAGCAGGGGTTTTACCGATTAGGATTCAATCTATTGAAAATGAAATATACATAACAATGAAACAGGCTAATCCAAAGTTCCTAGAATTTAGAGGTTCAAAGGAGGATTTAGCTAACTCAATGGGATTAACAAAAGAGGATATAGATCATAATCTACCTATTTTGTATGGAAGTACAGGTAGTTGGACTTTATTAATACCGATAAAGAAACTTGATACCTTCACACGAATGAAACCTAATAATAAGATTTTCCCTTCCATTTTGAAAGAAATGCCAGAATCATCTATTCATCCTTTTTGTTTGGAGACCTATGACTCCCAGGCTGATATGCACGCTAGGCACTTTTCATCACCTTATTCGGGTACGATCGAGGATGCTGTGACAGGAACTGCTTCAGGAGTGATGGGTGCGTATTATGCAAAATATATAAATAATCATTTCAAAGACCCTCTAACTCTTATAGTAGAGCAGGGACAAGAAATTGAAAAAGATGGTAGGGTACTAGTAGCAGTTTCTAAAAGCGGTGAAACTTTCGATATTGAAATTACTGGACATGCAGTTTATGTTAAAGAATTTGATATTATGTTAGAAAAATAATTGACACTCAACGTACGAATGGGCAGATGCAATTAAGTGCTAGTGCCAGCTCGTAGTTCTATTTATTATCTCACTCTTTAATTAACAGGTGCGAAAATCCAAAGAAGGATTATCGCTTATTTTTGTTGATGTTATCTTGTTTTTAAGAACTTTTAAGAAATCAATACCAGAGGATATTGGGGTAGGAGGAAGCTATGATATCACTTCAGAGAATTTTAAAATTGCGGGATTTAGAAATTTTTCTTGGATTAAAGGACGGAAATATTTTAGCATATGTAGTAATAGAGGATACTAGAAATCCTTTCACAGAAGAAGATAAACAATTGGACCCTTTGTGTTATATGGACGAAGAAGACGTTAATGAGATTTTAAATGTTTTCAAAATTTCATTAATTAATGATGAAGCTCTTACAACAGAAGATTCTTTTACTTTGAGAACGTACTTTTCGGATTTTATAAATACTACACATTTGACGAATTTCATTAGTAAGGAATATATCCAAGAAGACTTATATGATTATGAGCATAATATAGAGTCTTTCAATAAGATTTTACAAAATATAGGTTCAAATTATATGATCGAAAAATTTGATGAAAAAAATTGGATTTATTTATCTCAAGATTGAAAAAATAAATGGCAACAAATACACTAAAGGCGCAACATTCCTATACAAGTTTGTGAAGTGTACATAACAAACTGGTGCGTTTTTTTATCAGGGAATGCTTTAAATATCTAGAATTAAGACAAGGATATCTAATATGCAATTTTTAATTTGTGCTATAATATATTAAAATGGAGGCTGGTCAGATGGAAGAATTATTGAGACAGCTTTTAAGCGGGCAAGATGAAATAAAAAATGACATTAAACAAATTAAAAGTGATATAACTGAAATAAAAACTGCTGTTCATCGCATCGAACTAAGCCAGCCACAAGATATAACTGCTTTATTAGAACGGATGAATAAGAATCTTGAAACATAAAATGGACGTCTTAAATAAACGTGTTTTTAATGTTGAGACTGATATTGAAAGATTGAATAGACAGTAATAATTAGAAGTTTACCTCGAGTTAGGGTAAGCTTTTTTTGATTAATTTTTATCATAATTGAAAAGGGAGCTACTCAGATTAAAGAACCTTCGGAAATGCCTTGGGGTCAAACAACCGCTTTTTTTGCAGTAATGGATTGATGATTTTGGATAATGAGATCTTAAGTTTTTTAACAATCTTCAGCAATTTAAGCGCTAATGTTTAATTAAGATTGTTAGTTTCATTAATGTGTGTTTGACTTTATACTGCACAGCAACGAACTTTAACTTATAGATAAGATGATTTGCTTGAAGGGTACCTCATATAACTACATGGTACCTTGTCTTTTTTAAGAAATTATTTCACATTTATGAATAATTAGAACAATTAATTGTAATTTTCTGTTATTATTTTTGTATGAAGATAGGTGGTATTGTGAAGCTTTTCACTTAAACTAACGGTCAGAATAGTTGCATAAGCAAGAAGGTATTAAATAAAAGGATTAGGGAGAGAGATTTTATGATTTCACAAGCAATAATTATAAAGGATAATAAGTTATTAATGGTGAAACAGTATGTGCAAAGAGGGGATATTGTTTGGAATTTTCCAGGTGGGGGAATTGAACGCAATGAAACTCCTGAACAGGCGTATGAGGGAAGACAAGTGCCAAGGAGATTTATTTAAACCAATTTTTTAAAATATTGTTAAAGAATTGGGTAAATAAAAAAATGACACAAAAGTCCTGAATTTTAAGGACTTTTGTGTCACTCGTCATTTGTCTTTCTACAAAACGACAAAAGGGCAACTTGCCCAAAATATACTTTATTACGTAAAATATAAATTTGACGTAATAAAGAAGGATAATTTTAATTTATGTCGAATTTATATACATGAGGTGAATTTTATGGCAAGTGAATTACAGCAACAACTTTATAAGAAATTACAAATAATCGTCAAAGAATTACCATGGTATGTTGAGGAATATATTGATCATAAGCGACGAAAACTTTCTGCAGCATCATTATTGAATTATTGTCATGACTATAGAATCTTTTTTAACTGGATCATATCTGAGCAGCTTACTGAAGGTTCAATTAAAGATGTTTCCTTGGATTTTCTAGAAACATTAACCGTGCAGCAAGTTGAAGGATTTTTACACGCACTTCAATACCAATTAAATAACAAAGAAATCACAGTCAATCGAAAATTATCAGCGTTGAAATCACTTTTTAACTATCTACAAAATATTGCAGAAACCAGAGATTTAAAGCCTTACCTCCATCGAAATGTGATGGCCAAGATTGAATTTAATGAACTAAAAGAAAGTATGGAAACCATTGCAAACAAAATGGAAGGAAAAATCTTACTAGGAGATGAATACGAGAAATTCAGGCGCTTTATTGCGAATGATTATGGAGAATTAGTGAAAGACAATAAAAAGCTAGTGAATTTTCACAAGCTAAATCAAGAACGTGATACTGCGATTGTATCTCTCATTTTAGGTTCTGGTTTACGTCTCTCAGAGGTCGTTAACCTTGATTTAGATGATATTGACTTTAGTAAATATTCTGCACGCGTCATCCGTAAAGGAAATAAAGAACAATATGTATTCTTCAGTCGAATTGCAATGGATGACCTTAAGGAATACCTGAAGATAAGAGACAAACGTTATCATGTGGAAAAAAACAACAAAGCTTTGTTTGTGGCAGCTTCAATGGGACCAAAAGGAAAAACTAGAAGGTTAACCGCGCGATCAATCGAGAAATTAATTGAAAAATATGCGGCTGCATTTGGTAAACCCTCTTTATCAGTACATAAACTAAGACATTCTTTTGCAACTAGGTATCATTCAGAAATAAACGATGTTCCTAAATTAAGAAGACAATTAGGACATTCATCTATTCAAACAACGATGATCTACACCCATATTAGAAATGATGATTTAAGGAGTGCTGTTGATAAAATGGATATTCCCAAAGAATAGATGTTGCTGCTACCGTTTTTTCTTTTTAGCATCTTTTGAGATTGGTTGAATTTTAAGACTCGGCTCCAGAAAAACATGTACATGAAAATGGTTTTCTTCAACCTCTTTCACACTCAAAACTTTGCCTTTCTTTCCTTTGATTTTAATATTCTCATCAACGGTAGGAATGTTTGTAAGGTACTGACTTAATACAATGGACCTTTCTTCAATAAAATGTACAACAGCCATCTTTTTGTCTCCTTATATTGAATTTTTTGATGCAAAGAGCATCCTATTGTATAAAATATTGAAGAAAGGTTGGATTTAGACCATATGTGGTTATATTTTGTTGAAAAACGGTGTCGTAATTGGATACCGTAAAACCCTTAAAGTTGAGAAACTAAATGAAAAATTTAACCATATAGACTAATGAAGCGAGTTTCAATAGAAAGTTACCTAATTACACGAGACATAGGTAAGATGAAATTAATGAAATAATTGAAACCATTAATGATAAAATATTTTTTGTTAGTTTACATAATATATATTATGAGAAGTTATTTCAATAAATTTGAGTTATGTCTCATTAACCTAGAATACTCGTGATATTGAGACGAAATTGATTTTTTAAAAATTATGTACGGTTCCTATAATAATCATTATGATTAAGTTCTTGCTATTAACTTAACCATAATAGTCTGGACTGTCCCGATAACTTGTTGGATGGGTCTCATAATTACTGGGTACGGGATATAAATGGTTGGTACGTCCAAATAACTCAAACATTGGAGGTCTTTTCTTGGAATTTCAACAAGCTCTAGACGATTATTTACTGTATTTGGAAGTCGAACGGAATTCTTCATTAAGGCTACCTTCTAATCAAGTATTTGTGATATTTCTTCAATCTCAAACCGACAACAACTTATTCAAAATAAGGCCTGTTTGTTGAAAAGTGATTATTCTACTCTAGATCTCTTTTTAGTAGATAAACTGATTATCACCATTACAGTGATAACTATCGTAACAGACAAAGAGTAAATAAAATAATTCATAAACAATTCCTGGACCATAGGGTTCCATAGCCGCTCCTCAACCTCCTCGCTAATCTCTTCTTCCTGATATGTCATTCCATAGACCTCATAAATAAATACATGGGGTCCCTGCAATTTCAATCGCTCTCGTACCGTCGAGTAGTCCCATTATAAAGTAGTTGTTTCTTTCATTACATTTTCAGACAGGCACCATTCACAACTCATGTTAGTTCTACTCCCCTTCTTCTGTTACGCTCCCATTTCTTCATTTCTGCTTTACATTTTTTATTCTGTAATTCATCCCGTTTTTCACGTTTATCTTTCAGCGAAAACTGTTTATCATGCATTAGTCCTATTAGACCAATATCAGAATCCTTTTTTTACTTCTGGGTAGATTCCATTGAAATAACCATCTGCTCACCCAGGCACATAACTTTCTAGTTCAGGGTATGTTTTAATTACCCCTTCAAAGTTTCGCAATACCACTTTATCCGGACTTTACGAAAATTATATAAATCGGCTGAAGCGCACTCTTCCCTCCTCTACCTGGAGCATCGCAAACGAAAGTAGTTGGTACTTCGTTTTTTTTATAAGTACCTTTCCAATACAAAAAACAGCAAATAAGAAGATTACCTTGACTGCTATTCTATGAACATATTGTTAATTAAATAAAGAATCTTGATTTTCTCTTCCTAAATATGGAGATTTTTAGTCTAAGTAATAACATCTGCTACTAAAAAAATTATTGCTTTATTAAAATACACTGAGTTTTCTCCATTTAATCCTAAATAGAAAACTGTAGAATTGTAACTTCTCTGCTATTTGTAATTTATTTAAGCTTGCTGTACTAAATGTTTTTCTTATTTTTTCTGAATACTTGAACTTTAATGTATTCAACTGTAAGATCGATTTCCTGAACCAGTTCTTGCAACTCTTCCGCATGGTACATCAAGACCTTTTCATTATACCCTCTGTTAAATCTAAATTGTTTAAAGCACCTTTTATTTGAAAAGACAAATATAAACGTTTCATCACAGGCATCCATTATAAAATTCATGTCAGTCATTTCATCAAATATATTTTTTAACCAGTGGGACAAATTTCCAAATATCGCCTTGGGACAGTCCTTCTAGAAATTGTTTCATCCCGTCATTCCTTTTCATGTATCTATCTTATTTTAATCCTAGATTAATGACTCATTTGTCAGTATAACCCAAGACTGTGAATGTCTAATAAAAAACCTCCTAGATTTCTAGGAGGATTGATCTATTAAAATTAGTCCTTTATCCATGTGGAATCAAGTTCAATACCTGCACCTTTTAGAGCAGTAAATATAGGACATCGTGAATCTGTTTTCTTTTGTAATTCAAGGATTCGGTCATGTGTTTCACTTGTTTTAACCTTCGCATTAACTATGACCTTCTCAAAATAAGGTTTTATATTTGGGTCTCCCATTAATCCTTTTGGATCCAATATACCTTTTACATCAAATACAATACCTTGTAGGTCAAAATTTAATTCTTTTGCAACTAAATTAGCAACAACATTTTCACAACCAGCGAGAGCGCCTAAAAATGTTGAAAGTGGATTAGGACCTTTATCTTGCCCTCCCATATTTGGTGGCTCATCAATTGTAAAAGTATGTTGATCCGCCGTTACTATTGTTTGCATACCATTTCCGTTTCCTGATACTTGAAAAGTCATCTTATCCGCCATAATGATCTCCTTTATAGGATTACTATTTTACTTTCATTTGTCATTTTGTTTCAAAGTCTTTAATTTTAGCATTTGGACTTAATATCTTTTCTGGATTAAACTCTGCCAATGATTCACCATTTTTCACTTTATTAACCCAATCTCCGTTAGCAAGTGCACCCTTTCCTAGAGTAACTATATCCGCCTCTCCTTTGTCGATGATTTCTTTTGCTTTTTCTGGATCTTCTAAACCTCCATTGGCAATGACAGGTAAGTTCCCATACTTTTTTGCTAAGGCAGCAAGTGAAGGCCCACCGTCACCAAAAGCAGAGTCAGTTGCTTGAGTTCCTTCGCCCTCGGGGAATGCAGGTTGCCATGCTTCATATTCTGTTACATGAATGTAATCAAGACCTGCTTGTCTTAATTGTCCAAAAATAATCTCCGCATCTTTCTCTTTATCAGCCCACTTATGTGTATAATCATTGACTTTCCCTTGCGAGATTCGAATGCCCACTGTAAAGTCCTCACCGACAGTCTCACGAACTGCTTTGGATACTTCAACTAATAGTCTTACACGATTTTCAGTTGAACCGCCATACTCGTCCGTACGTTTGTTTGTGTAATCTGTTAGGAATTGATCCAAAATATATCCATTGGCACCGTGAATTTCAATACCATCAAAGCCAGCATCCTTCGCACGTTTTGCGGATTCAACAAAGGCTTTTATCACATCTGTAATATCTTTTTTTGTTGCTTCTTTGGGCACTTGGAATGGTCCGTCTCCACCGTAAAACTTCATTTGCTCCCCTTTAGGTTGAACAGCAGATGGGCCTAATGTATCTTTTACAAAACGGTTTCCTTGAGATAAAGCACCGGCATGCATCAATTGCACAAATATTTTCCCACCTTCTTCATGAACAGCATCCGTTACCTTCTTCCATGCTTGTACTTGTTGATTATCGATAATTCCTGGTTGATCAAAATACCCTTGACTATACGTATTGTCAGGATATATTCCCTCAGTAATGATTAAACTAAATCCCCCACGAGCAAATTTCGCATAGTAATCGACCATCTGTTCCGTTGCCACTCCTTCTCGTGTAGCACTTGTACGTGTCATAGGAGCAACTCCTACACGGTTACTTAATGTTGTATTTCCTATGTTAATTTTATTAAATAAACTAGATGTCATTTTAATGTCTCCTTCATTTGTAAGTTACTTTATGTATTTTCTACATGAACTTCTTAATAAATTCGTTAAATCGTTAAAGTAATAGAGCAGGATTTTCCTGCTCTACGAACAACCATCTGGTCCGCAAACCATACCTTCAAAATTCATATCAACAAAATTTTTCTTTTTAGCCAGTTCATCTTCAATTATTTGTTCTAGTTCTTCCTTTGAACGCATACCCTGAACCTTTGTATCCCCAATGATAAACGTAACGGCCTGTATGTTTGCTTCGGAATAAGCATGTTGTAATGCCTTCTGATGTACTTCTTTATATTTCCTTGTTTCTAATACTTGACGATATTCCTTCTTATCAAGTCCCAATTCTCTTGCCAGACTTGTTAGTGTGTCAATATTTCCAATATCCTGCTCTTCCTGAAAAAATGCTTTAAGCATACGATGGTTATATTCATTTGCTTTTCCTTTTTCCTTCGCATATTGATACCCTTCAAACGCCAAATGCGTATAAGGCTGAGGTGAAACCCTTGGCAATACTATTCTTACACCAAAGTGTTCTGCCATCGGGTACACAGAATTCTTCCATGTAGTTTGGAGATAATTTCCCTCAGGTTTTAATGTTTCTGTTGGATAAGGACGTAATTCAAAAGGCATTCATTCTACTTCAACATGTTTCCCTTTTATTGCCTCTTCTAGCGGGGCCTCCGCTTTAAAACAGAATGGTCAAACATAATTAGAGTAAATTTTGATTTTAACTGACATTTTACTGGGTCCTCCTCACTACTGTTTCCTTAGTATTGAAATTAGTGTAAAAAAAGTGGGATAAAACCCACCTCTTTGTTAGAAGAATTATTCCCCTTATGTTCTTAGAGAGTATTCCCAAAACTAATCCGTAAACAACATGACCAAGGAATGTAAAAGCACCTGCAATTGGTCCGAAACCTAGAGCAAAGAACCCAGGATTCGGAATCACTTCTGCCTTTACTAATGGGTGCACCGCTCCTGTAATGGGCATTATAATTAAACCTGCAACAATCATCATCGCAAAAACGACACCATATAAGATACCTGTAACCATATTCTTTTTTGGAACAAAATTTTAGACAAAGAAAAGCAAATGCGATTCCTCCAAAAATAAAAATGAGGTAGCCAACAATAAGCGTTGATAATGCCGCTGGATCTAACCCTAGTGAGGTACCGTTTAACTAAGCAAAGTTTACATTGTGATTAAAAATACCCCCATTTACTCTTAGGAAAACCTCCATTGCCAATGTGGCCAAAAAGCCAATCTTTATGGCTGATACCAATTGTTTCATCTATAATCACTTTCCTTACAACTTTATCTTCAATTACAGTATCTTTATTTCGAGATAAATCTAACCTGGATATTCATACAAGTCAACACATTAGGTTTTGTAAAATTCATTGGTGATTGGTTACCGGGGTGTAAACAACTGGCTCCAGTTATAAGCGCAGTATCTGAATAACTCACAAATCAAGTTGAATTTTATAGTGTTGATGTTGATCACCAGCCGGGTTTGGCTCAGCAATTTGGTGTGCATGGCATCCCAACGATTGTTTATTTAAGAATGGTAACGAATTAGACCGATGAGTTGGAGCTGTTCCTGAAGAGAGAGTAAAAGAATTTTCAACTCCGTAAATGAAAAGCAGGCAATCATTATTGCCTGCTTTTAAAGTTCTCCCTCATTTCTAACTTTCTTTACCAAAAAATGTTTTAAATGTTTATCCATCAAAAATATTGGGTAACCTACAAAGCGAATACATAAAGGAGGATCATCATGGAATTAAATAAAATTATAGAAGGCCGTCGCTCAGTAAATGATTTCGAACCTAATGGTGAGATTAGCAAACAAGATATAGAGACAATCATTGAGAAAGCAACTCTATCACCATCCTCATACAATTTACAACATTGGCATTTCCTTGTCGTTCACGACCCTGATCGTAAAAAAGTGTTAAAAGAAGTGGCCTATGGTCAACAAAAGGTGGAGGATGCCGCAGCAGCCATTGTAGTACTAGGTAACCTTCAGGCTCACGAACGTGCAAAAAGTATTGCTGATGATTTATCTGAAAAAGGATATCTTCCAGAAGAGTACAAGGAAAATGTCATCAACCAAATACAAGGTTTGTATGGCAACAATGAAACCATGCAACGTGATGAGGCTATTCGTGGTGCTTCTTTGGCCGCTATGACTCTAATGTATGTGGCTCAAGACATGGGGTACGGAACATGCCCAATGATTGGATTTGACCCAGAAGGTGTACGTAAAGAATTTAATCTACCAGCACATTTAATCCCAGCCATGATGATTACTATTGGTCCAGCAAAAGAAGAAAATAACCCAAGAAAATCACGCCTATCAGTTAATGAAGTAACAACATTCAATGGTTTTTAAAAAACAAGTAGTCTCTCCTAAAAATAAGGAGAGACTTTTTCATTTAATTCCCTTTCCATCTTCTTACAAAGTAAGGGTCATCAAGTAGTGGGCGTCCAATCGCAACACAATCTGCTTTGTTTGACTCAATGATTTCTTCGGCCAATTCTATTGAATGAATTAAACCAACTGCCATAATTGGTGCGTCTGTAAATTTTTTTACTATATCCGCGTACTCCACTTGATAGCCTGGATAAACCTCAGGCGGTCTGACAGGTAACAACCCACCTGAAGAAATATGCACAGCATCAACACCGTATGGGTCGAGAGTTTTCACGATTTCACCTACCGTATCTGCCGTTAATCCTTGCTCATGATAATCACTCGCTGAATATCGAATTTGGATAGGAAAATCGTTTCCAACTTCTTTCCTTACCGCTATTAACACTTCTTTTAGAAAACGTAACCGATTTTCAAATGTTTCCCCGTACTCATCGTTTCTTTGATTAGATAAAGGTGATAAAAACTGGTGAATCAGGTAACCGTGTGCAGCGTGTAATTCAATTCCATCAAACCCCGCTTCGACAGAACGTTTTGCCGCCTCAACAAATTGCTCGATTACCTCTTGAATATCCTGTTGCGACATTTCAGCTGGCACACCATAATAATCATCGAAAGCAAGAGAACTTGGAGCCATGAATGGTCCATTATTTTCAGGTGACGACTTTCTTCCACCATGGCATAACTGAATAAACACAGGAGTATTGTGCTCGTGAATAGCATCAACAATTTTTCTTAGTGGAGCAATATGGTTATCTGAAAAAATTCCAATATCATCTTGAAAAAGTCGTCCACTTTCCGCTATGGATGTCGATTCAATAATGATTAAACCAACCTCTCCTTTTGCCCGTTCACTATAATACTTAGCATGATAATCAGTCGCATAAGCCTCTTTTGTCCCTTGACGTTGTTGCATAGGTGCCATTGCTATCCTATTTTTTAACGTTACAGTTCCAATGTTTACTGATGAAAATAATTTTGACATAATAAATCCACCTCTAATGTTGTTTTTTTGTAATATACTATTTTGGATAAACTTGTGTTGGAACCTCAATCATAATTAGCCGAAGTTCATTGTCTTTTGCCTCTATTAGAAATTCTATCTCTTCATCTGATGTGATGAGCATAAAGTCTTTATGCTTAAATTCTTTCTCCTGAATGGCTCCATCCTCACAAATAGCCAAAATTCAATCGTTCTATTAGGAAAAACAGTTTTTATTGAATAATGATCAGTTTCTTGAATTGGAAAGTTTTCATGATGGTATTGATGATAAGAAGGCTCACGTTTAATGGCTTCATTTAGAAAAGGCTCAAATCAAATTTGGAATCCTTCCATATTTGGACCTACAAAGCCCTCTTCATGCCATACTCCTGACCCGGTTTGCATAACCTGAATTCCACCTGGGCCCACGACACTTTTTGTTCCTAGTGAATCCCCATGTTCTGCTTTTCCACTTACAACGTATGTGATGATTTCAAATCCTTGGTGTGGATGCTTTGGAATATATCCTACCTTGTCTGCCTTTGCCCACGCCCAATAAAAAAGTGGGCCTACACGCATAACTTCCGATCCTTCCCCTGGGAAACCAATTGGCTTTTGTTCAGTTATCTTCCCGTTATCAAATTGACCAGTCCCCTGTTTATTAGGGGGGTATAACTTTATCTCCATATGTATTCCCTCCTTTCTTTTTACTTCTATAAAGTATCCTTCCCTGTGGATCCAAGTATTAGAGCAATTGAATAAATAATTTAGATTTTCTTTGGGAATATATCTCGAATCAAAGATAATATCTTGAATACTTTTGGACAACAAATAAGGACTATTGCCAGATGACTTTTAATGCGACGGGAAGATTAAAAGAAGGAATGTTAATTAACCAGAGAGGAATCATTTTATAAAAGTTTTCAAACCTTTAACGAATACACAAAAAATTTCCAACAACATTTTAGATCTTATTGGTAATACACCAATCGTAAAATTAAACAGTATTCAACAAGGAAATGCAGAGGTTTTGCAAAGTTAGAAATGTTTAACCCATCTTCTAGTGTTAAAGATAGAGTAGCATTATCCATGGTTGAAGATGCTGAAAGAAGGGGAGTTCTTATCCCAGGAAAGAGCACAATCATTGAACCTACTTCTGGAAACACGGGGATTGGACTCGCACTTGTTTCTGCTGTAAAAGGGTATTCTTGTATCGTTATGATCCCTGATTCAATGAGTATTGAAAGACGTAAAATTGTAAGTGGATACGGTGCAAAAGTTGAATTAACACCGGATGAAGAAGGATTTGAAGGAACCATCAAAAGAGCAATGCAATTGGTAGATAAAATTCCTCATTCATGGATTCCTTTGCAGTTTGATAATATGGCAAACCCTTCGATTCATAAGTTACTGGAAAAGAGATATGGGAGGATATGAATCGAGAGATTGACTTTTTCGTATGTGGGGTAGGTACTGGTGGAACAGTTTCAGGAATTGCCGAATATCTAAAATCCAAAAACTCAAGAATTCAAGTTATTGCTGTAGAACCTGAGAAATCCCCATTACTTTCAGGTGGAGAACCTGGAAGACACAAAATACAGGGGTCTTAACGCGGGTTTTATCGCAAATACCACGAATATCAATGTGATAGATGAAGTAATAATTGTGAAGGATGAAGATGCTTTTCAAACAGCAAGACTACTAGCAAGAAAAGAAGGAATATTTGTAGGAATATCCTCTGGTGCTGCTGCATTGGCAGCCTCCCAAGTAAGTGAAAAGATGCAAAGGGAGGACAAGAAAATTGTTACCTTATTTCCAGATACAGGGGAAAGGTATTTAAGCACCGAGTTATGGTCTGATATTTAGGGAGTTAATGGAGAAACTTCAGTATATAGTTTTATGCTTTCCTAAAGGGTATCTCCTTTAGGATTAAATCTAAAAAGAATGATTTCGGTCTAAATTGGAATATTAGAAATGTTGTTAAATTTTGAAAAGGAGGCGGAAGTATGAGTGAAGCAATTGAAATTTCCAATATTACTGTCGAACTAGATAAAAGCGGAGACCGAAGAGCCTACATTTCTGACTTTGAAGAACCTGTTTATTATGGCATGCACGGTGGTGTAAAAGACTTTTATAAATCAATACCGGAAATTGAACGTCCATCAACACTTGACCATATTGTTGCAGCAGCAGGAGGCTGACTAACCGGTACATTATCAGGTGCGCTGGCAGCGCGCAAAATCCCAACATATCCCGATAAGTTAAAAGGTTCTTTTAAAGGTACAATTGAGGCACCCGAAGGCGTGCCAAAAATCACGAAAATTGCTTGTCATTATGATTTGACGATACCAAAAGGCACACGTGAAAAAGCAGAACGTGCACTTAACGTATTTGATCGGAATTGCCCTGTTTCACAAACGCTAAAGGGCAGTGTAGAATTTGAGCATAGTTGGACAATCCTAGAAGAAGAGTAACCGTAGGGAAAAAGACAAAGTGGAGTTTGTCAGACTTTATTGTCGATGAATGATTTATAGCACTTAACTCCCAGTGCTAATACCAGTGAAGCAATAGTTTTGGAGAGAATAAAAAAGGGGAGGAGCCTGGTCTTCTTCTCTTTTGAGTACACCCTTGATACCATCACTTTTACTATCAGAATAAATTGGATTATATCCCCATCCAATTCGGTATAGCAATGAATCACCATGATTTTCTTTTCCATCTACCAAGCCATCTTTACCTGAATTAGTATTTTTCAGATTTATTCCAACGAAACTCTTCTTTTGTAGTCAACTTATCAAGTTCATTAACTTCTTTACTATTTAGTTACCATGATACGAAACCACAAAGAAAAAACCGTAAGTATTCTAGTTAAGATCCAAATGAAACATAAAAAGCCCCATCATGATGGATAAGGCTTTCTTTTTAGACTATATTTATTTCTTACTATTTATCTTCCTCTTCTTCATGCCCTTCTTCTTTTATAGGCTCTTCCTTTTTAGGGGCCTCTCGTTTTATTTCTTCACGCTTGGTTTTCTTGCGACTTTCTTACTCTTCCTCGTCATCTTTCACCTGTGCTTTTTCAGCTTCATTTTTCATAGTTTTTTCAAACTCTCTTGATATTCTTTCATTTCCTCTTGAAATGTTCTAGTTCATCTTCAAGGTCTTCTACATCATCCAATTCACCTTTAGCAATCTTTTCTAGGGTTTTTGATTTAATTTTACCTGGTTCTTCAAGTTTCTTAGACATTCATTCAAAGAATTTTTCCACGTTATTCACAAGTCTTCTTTGGCTGCTGGATTGTCAACTTTCTCCATTGCTAGAAACAGGAAATGTACCTCATTTCTTGCTCATGGATTCTAAGTTGTGCAGGTTCATCTTCATTGGAAAGGTATTTTTCTATATACATCCTTTTTCTCAAAAACGTATTTCTATAAAATACAAAGAAAAATTGCAAAGAGCATGTATCGTTTCCGCTTTTTACAACCTAGTCATACACCTTTATAGAAGAATATCCAACCAAATCTTAATTGAAGTACCCAAAATTAACAACGCTAATATCCACTGTAGTAGTTTTGTATTTACTTTCTGACCCATTTTCGCTCCCAATGGAGAAGCAATTAAACTTGCTATAACCATAATGAACGCAGGAAGAAATTCTACTTGGCCAGTTGATATTTTCCCAACTGTAGCACCAATTGATGAGATAAACGTAATGGCTAAAGAGGATGCAATTGTCACACGTGTTGGTAACTTTAAAATCACTAACATAATCGGTACCAATAGAAAGGCCCCTGCTGCACCAACGATACCTGCCCCTATACCTACAATAAAGGCAAATAATGCTGCCAACCATTTATTGAATGTAACTTGATCAGGTGGTATATCCTCTCTTCCTTTTTTCGGTAGGAACATCATAATGGCTGCAAGCAATGCTAAAATACCATAAACAAGGTTTATGATTTCTCCAGACATCATCTGCGAACCATAACTTCCTATAAAACTACCAATTAAAATACTTACTCCCATAAAGGTGATAAGTGTCTTATTTAAATAGCCACCTTTACGGTAAGCCCATACCCCACCAAGTGTTGCAAAAAATACTTGTACAGCACTAATACCTGAAACTTCATGTGGACTAAACGCTACTAATCCAAATAATGGAGGGATATAGAGTAACATTGGATATTTTATGATGGATCCACCTATACCAACCATGCCGGATATATATGAACCAATGAACCCTATCAGAAAGATCGTTATGATAAATAGTAAATCCATTTCGTTTTACCTCCTATACTATAAAAGGGAACCGTATTGGTCCCCTTCATTATTTTTTAGCCTTTTTTAATCCAGAACTTGAGTACACCATCATCTTCTGAATCTTTTAGTAACTCATGACCACCTGACTTTGCCCATGCTGAAAGATCACTTTTTGCCCCTTTATCTGTTGCATGAATTTCTAAAACTTCCCCTGCTTCTAATTCATTGATTGCTTTTTTAGTTTTTACAATTGGCATTGGACATGCTAGATTTTTTGCGTCTAATACTTTTGTTACGTTCATCCTAATATTCCTCCTAATAAATTTAGTTTATTTTCACTCTCAAAAACTATATAAGTTAAGGTAATAGAGATAATAAAAGTCCAACTATACCCTTACTTTCGGAAATTTCTTTTTATCGAACAGCACAACGGTTTGGACCAATTTCCATCTCACGTTGTTTTTCATCATCTGGACTGATTTTCCCCATGTTCGTTTCACGGATTTCTTGGTAAGCATTTGGTTGGGGTGGTAAATTTTCCGTCACTAATTTTCTAAACTCGTTTTCGTCTTCAATATTTAACCCATGGTTTTGTGCAAACAAAGTACATAATTTTGCAGAAACACTACCGTCTTCATTTAATTCGTCAATAATCATAAAGTGGGCTGGAAGAACAATAAGTTCCTCAGATAATTCTCTGTAACGTGTGTAAAGACTTTCTCGTAAATCGGCTACCCAATCTTCTGCCATGCCTGCTAAGTCTGGTCTACCGATAGAATCGATGAATAAAATATCACCTGAAAGTAAGAACTTTTCATCGACAACAAAAGACGTAGAACCAATCGTATGACCTGGAGAATATAAAGCATGAATATTGATCGTGGTGTTACCGATGGTTACATCCGTACCACCTTCTAACGGTTGATACTTAAATGTAACTTCTGTTGCGTCCTTTGGTGGTAACCAGTATGTTGCATTTGTTTTTTCGGTTATTGCTCTACCACCTGAAATGTGGTCTGCATGTAAATGTGTATCAAATACATGTGTAATCGTTGCGCCAACCTTTTCAGCAAACTCAGTATAAACATTTGTCATTCTTGTTGCATCGATAATTGCAGCCTCACCATTTGAAACGACCATATAAGATAAACAACCTTTTCCAATACGAACGAATTGATAAATCTCTCCACCGTCTTTTAAGTCCCCTACCTTAACAGGCTCTAAGTGCTCACTCCATGCTTTCATACCACCTTTTAGATAGGCAACATTTAACCCCTCTTCAGAAAGCATGTCAGCAACCATGACAGATGAACCTTCTTTAGCACAAACAACTAAAATTTCTTTGTCTGATGGAAGTTGATCTAAGATTCCCTCCACGCCATCTAATAAATCGAAATAAGGTACATTTAAATAATCAAAGTTTGCTCCTTCAATTTTCCAATCACTAAAAGCATCTTCATTTCTGACATCTAAAATAAATAGTATCTCTTGATTAATCACCTTCTGTGTTACCTCTTTTGAAGTCATTTCTCTTAAACTCACCTTAAATACCCCCTATAGTATTATTTAAGTTAAAAAAATATAAGATAATCGTTAAAATGTTAAAGTTACATCAGCGCCTTTTGCAAACTCAAGGAATGTCGCGGCTCCACCGACCTCAATACCACCTATAAAAGTATCTCTTTCTAATCCGATAATCTTCATCGTAAACTACTAATCTATTGCTTTTACAGTTTGTCCTTCCCATTCGCTCATACCTGGAACAACATTTATTACTTGTTTAAATCCTTTTTCCGTTAGTTTTTGTGCTGCTAAATCACTACGATTACCAGTTCTACATACGATATAAATTGGAGTTTCAGAATTTAATTCGTTTAACCGATTCTCCATCTCACCAAGAGGAATTGATTTTGCCTTTGGAATGTGACTAAATACGTATTCAGCATTTTCTCTTACATCTAGCACAATTAAATCTTCATTGGCTGAAAGTTTTTGTCCTAACTCATCGTTGCTAACGACAAAAGGATGTTTCTTTTCTAACTTTTCTTCTCCACTTGCTTTACGAAGATAATGCTTTAATACATCACCTTCTTCGAGTGTTCCTAAATATTGATGCCCTGAACTTTCTGACCATGCTTTAATATCTGCCTTTGATCCTTTGTCCGTTGCTTGAACTTCTATGACTTGTCCAGCCTCTAGGTTATTCATGGCCTTCTTCGTCTTTACAATCGGCATTGGGCATGCTAAATTTTTCGCGTCTAAGATAACATCTGTTTTTATCATTTCCATGTGATACAACCTCCAATTTTAATTACCCAACAGGGTATATATTCATCTAAAAAAATTTATTCGATTGGCCCTTCCCATGCAAGCATTCCACCAGTCATGTTAATCACATTGAAACCGTGGCTTTCGAGAAATTTTAATGCTTGTGCACTTCTTCCACCTGAACGACACACCATAATATATTCTTTTGCTTTATCTAGTTCCTGCATACGAAATTCCAATAAGCCTAGTGGAATGTTGATTGCACCAGGGATTTTTCCTTGTGCTACCTCTTCAACTTCACGAACATCAATTAAATTCAATTCCTCACCAAGTAAACTTTCAACTTGTGTTGTTGTGAATTCTCTCATTCTATTAACCTCCTAGCCTTTCCAGGTGCTTACGCCACCTTTTACATTTGTTATTTGTTTAAACCCTTGTTTTTTTAATACTTTACTTGCTTTCTTACTTCTCATTCCACTTTGGCAAATAACGACTACTTCTTTATCCTTTTTCAAAGTGTTTGCTTTTTGTGAAAGTTGATGTAACGGGATATTTTTAAAGCCGGGAATATGGTATTGACCAAATTCACCTTGTGTACGCACATCAACAAATTGAAACCCCTTCTCTTTCAATAAACCCTTTAGTTGAGTTGTATTGACCTGTTTTACCCCCTTCACAGGTATTAAACGTAGGGCAATAAAAAGTATAACGAGAGAAAAAATTATCGTATCAACAAAAACATTCAAGGAATGACCTCCTGTTCTCTTCTATTAGGCTACTAGATAAATAAGTTTACATTTCCTTCTTCTGCATCACCAATGTATGCAGCAACTCCGGCGTAATCAAGCCCATCAATTAACTCTTCTTTTTGCAATCCAAGAAGATCCATTGTCATTGTACATGCAATTAACTTCACATCTTGTTCTTGTGCCATTTCTATAAGTTGTGGAAGTGGCATAGCATTATGCTTTTTCATCACATGCTTAATCATTTTAGGTCCCATTCCAGCAAAGTTCATGTTAGAAAGGCCCATATTATCAGCACCGCGAGGCATCATTTTGCCGAACATTTTTTCTAGGAATCCTTTCTTCACTGGTACTTGTGCGTCTTTTCTAAGAGTGTTTAATCCCCAAAATGTATGAAAAATAGTTACCTCATGATCGTAAGCAGCCGCTCCATTTGCAATAATATAGGCTGCCATTGCTTTATCATAATCTCCGCTAAATAGAACAATCGTTGTTTTCTTTTTCTCTGACATTCTAATTCCTCCTCATTTTATACCATACAGGGTATGTTTGTTTGTAAAATTTTTTTAACCTTTCTTAATTTGGAATATAAATACATCGTTCTCTTCTTTATATTCAAGTAATTCATGTCCAGTTGATTTTGCCCAAGCAGTTAAGTCACTCTTAGCACCTTTATCTGTTGTATGAACTTCTAGGACTTGACCTGTTTCAATTTCATTTATGGCCTTCTTTGTTTTAACAATCGGCATTGGGCATGCTAAATTTTTCGCGTCTAATACTTTTTCCACTTTCATTTATATCCTCCTCAAATCTTCGTCTTCAAAAATTACTTATACCCGTATGGGTATATATTATTCTAAATAAAAAAGGATGTCAACCCTTTATTATCTGCTCTTTACAAGCATGTTAACAGCCTCTTTTACTAATTCATCGCTGCTTTCCCCATTTTCTTCTGCTTTCCTAACACATTCTATTAAATTGGTACTCACTAAAACACCAATTGTACGATCAATCGCTGTTCTACTAGCAGACAATTGGGTAATGATGTCCTTGCAATCTTTGCCCTCTTCCATCATTCTCAAAATGCCTCTGATTTGACCTTCAATACGTTTTAAACGATTCTTTGTCTGAACATCATATTCCATAGTAGCACCTCCATATAAAATAAAAGATTTCCTGACTCAAGTAAAATAATGAACTCAGGTTTTTGTGATTCGATAAACCGATTATATACCCTGGTGGGTATATTGTCAACTCAGTTTAGATTATTTTTTTCTAGTCACTCACACATAAATTCTCTATACCTTTTCGCTTTGACTTGTAACTCTCATAACATGCTTCTTGAGAAGATAGCGAGTAACTGACTACTTTAAACCCTTTTTTTGTAATATTCGGGTTCCGACGTTTTTTTTCCAATGAACATATTAGGTGTACTGCTTGATAAGGTATTTCCTTGTGAAATCTATTCATATAAGCCACTGGAATGTTAATTACTTCTTTTATTTGGTGTTTATAACGTCCTAATATCTAATACAACCTTTTCACTTTCCTTATTTATATCATTTTTTTCAAAATAGGACATACATAGAACAGGAACATATCTTTTATAAATGCCTACTAAGATAGGCATACATAATAAAATAAAAACAAAATCTAGCAATATCTTTCACTCTCCTTAGTACCCAGGAGCAACTAATAACCCATATTTTATACCCCCTATAGTATATTGTCAACAGAAGGAGACATAAACTGTTTACATCTCCTTCTTCTCTTTTCATACTATACTTTTGTTGATGCAATCAATAAGACGTTGTTCAATATCTTCAGCAAGTTCCTTTATCTTTGGATCATCCACCATACTTACTAAAGCCGTAGGTCTTGGCATCCCTATTTTTGTTTTACCTTGATCATCATAAACAACGATTTTACAAGGAAGAAAATAACCGACCATTTGATTTTCACTAAGTATCCGCTGGGCTTCATGAGGGTTACAGACTTCTAAGACCTTGTATTCCTGGTTAAAGTCTAAACCCTTTTCTTGTAACTTACCTTTAATATCAAACTCCCATAGGACACCAAACTTCTCTTCCTTTAGTGTATCCTCTAATGAAGATATCGCAGTTTTGATATCGTCTTTTGTTTCAACGGTGTATTCAAATTGCATTACAGTCCCTCCTTATATATTGATAATTGCACCATAAACGGCCTCACTGAACTTAATGATTGACGATGATAAGTTATTTTCATTTAGTATTTCTTTCATTTTTTCTGAAGGAATCCTTTCATGTAATGGTGGTCCTATTTCCATTTCAATGGCCTCCCATTCAAGAATAAGTAGGGTTCCGTTTTGCTTTAATATTCTTTAAATTCACTCAATGCTTTCTTTAGATTCGGAATTTCATGTACTACAAAAGCTACAAGGACCTTATCTACGAGATCATCATTCAAATGTATATCCTCTAGGTTACTAAGTGTATAGTGAATATTATTGATATCTTCCGAAAGTGCATTCTCTTTTAAAAGATTTAGCATTTTTTCCTCAATATCAACGGCATAAACATTCTGATTCGTTTCCCTTGCTAATGGAAGCGTAAAAAATCCATTACCTGCCCCTAAATCAGCAATAACATTTTCCTTGTTAATGTTTAATTCTTTTATAACTTGTTCTGGTGAAACATGTTGTAATCGCTCTGGATCTAATAACTTATCTGCTTTAACGGGGTTACACCGGTGTCCTGCCAAATCCATCACACCTTTCCAAAATTATTACAAAACAATATATACAAAGATAAGTGCATCCATGTTATAATCCATACTAATCTAATAGGTTTTAACGAGATTATCTAGGGAGTGATAAAATGAATTTACTTAAACTCTTTATAAATGAAAAATGTCCAAAATGTAACAAAACTTTAGAAACAAAGCATTCAAGCATACTAAGTGCATTTGTTATAAAATACTGCTCTGAAGGTCATTATCAAAAAGAGTTTCATCCATCATTAGAAACATATATTGAAACCAATAAAGTTTCTTAAAAGAGAATATCTGACCAAATCTTTATTGAAGTACCACCAATCAGTAATGCCAAAATCCATTTCAGGACTTTGGCATTTACTTTTTTACCTACCTGCGCACCAAGTGGCGCAGCAATTAGACTAGAGATTACCATGATAGAAGCAGGAAAAAAATGAACTTGCCCCGTGGCTACCTTCCCTACCGTTGCTCCAATTGATGAAATAAGTGTTATTGCCAATGAAGATGCAATTGTTATACGTGTTGGTATCTTTAATATAACCAACATGATTGGAACAAGAAGAAATGCTCCGCCAGCCCCCACAATTCCTGCTCCAATGCCTACAATAAAAGCCAAAGAAGATGCTAACCACTTGTTAAAATGAATTTCTTCTACCTTACCCTCTATACCTTTAGTTGGAATAAACATCAAAACAACTGCAATGAATGCTAAGATTCCATATATGATATTGATTGTTTCTTCTTCCATCATTCTTGATCCAAAGCCACCAATTAAACTGCCGATTAGTACACTAAAACCCATAAATATAATTAAAGGTACATGTAAGTATCCACTTTTCCGATAGGCTAAAACACCACCAATGGTGGCAAATAATACTTGCACTCCTGTTATACCTGTTACTTCATGGGCACTGAATATACCAGTACCTAAAATTGGTGGGAAATACAGTAACATTGGATAATTGATATTGATCCTCCAATACCTGCAACGCCAGATATGAATGAACCTATAAACCCTATTAGAAAAAGTGTAATGATCAATTGAATATCCATTCATCTATACTCCAATTTATTTTGTATAAAATCACTCCCTCTAGCGTATTGCACAGCGATTTGGTCCTATTTCCATCTCACTCTGTTCCTCTTCTTGACGGTTTAATTTCCCCATATTAAGTAGCCGTATTTCTTCATAAGAGTTTGGTTGTGGTGGTAAATTATCCGTTACTGCTTTTCTAAATTCTGTTTCATCATGAATATTTAACCCATGGTTTTCTTTATAAAGAACACCTAGTTTTTCAAATACACTACCATCATCATTCATTTCTTTTATCCCCATATAATGAGCCGGAAGAACAAGCAAATCATCTGCAAGTTCTTTATAACGTTTATAAAGCGTATTCCTCAAATCCCCTACCCAATCTTCTGCCTTCCCTGCAAGATCAGGTCTTCCAATAGAATCTACAAATAAAATATCTCCTGTCATTAAATATTGATCATCGACAATAAAGGACGTACTCCCTATTGTATGTCCTGGAGAATAAATTGCTTTGATTGTTGAGTGACCAACTATCATTTCATTGCTATCTTCAATAGGTTGATGTTGAAATGTTACCTCACCTGCATCTTTTGGAGGGAGATAATAAGTTGCCCCTAATTTTTCTGCTATCCGTCTTCCTCCTGAAATATGATCAGCGTGAAGGTGGGTATCAAAAACATGTGTTAATTCTATAGAATGATTCGTTAGAAATTCTTCATAAGGTTCTAGCATTCGATTTGTATCAATTATCGCACCCTTGCCATTAGAAATAATAAAATATGAAAGACATCCCTTCCCAATCCGTACAAATTGATATAGGACTCCACCATTTTTTAAATCCCCTACTTTAATGGGCTCTAAATGTTCACTCCATGCCCTCATACCACCATCTATGGAATAAATATTGTTATATCCTTCTTGAACAATTTTCTCCACTGCCTTCAAAGAGGATTTACCCTTTGCACAAATAACATATAAATTTTCACCTTTCGGTACTTTTTCCATAACAGTATCAATTTTTCCCAACAACTCATTGGAAGGTGAGTTTATAACTTCAACGCTCTTCCCCTCTACTTTCCAATCATCAAAACTTTCCTTGGGTCGTACATCGAGGATGTATAATCGTTCGTCTTGTAGAATTTTTTTTACTACATCCTTAACACTAATCATCTTAATACTCATATATCTGTACTCCTTTTTTAAATAGGATTATTAAGAGTCAAAATCACCTTTCCATTCAGTCATTCCGCCTGCCATATTCTTTATTTTAAATCCACGATCTTGTAACCATTCACTAGCGAGCCCACTACGATTACCTGATCGACAAACGATAATATGCTCCTTCTCTTTTTCAATCTCATTAGTTCGTTGCAATATCTCCCCTAATGGTATATGACGAGCACCCGGGATACGACCTCCTTCAACCTCATTATGTTCGCGAACATCAATGATACTCTCAGCCTTCCCCTGCTACTAGTTCATTAACTTCCTCAGGTGATATTTCTTCTATAGAATCAGACATAAACCAGTACCTCATTTCTTAAAGTAAGATCACGCTGTTATTATGTGTAAAAATCTATATAATATCTTCTAAAAAAGGAAATAGGAATACTGATTAGTGATAAGAAGAAGACTAAAAATGAAAAAGAATAATGATCGTTTCTTCAATTATATTATTGTTTCTAGTTGGCTGTGGATGAACATGAATAATAGTGAAATGATGGATGGAAACATCACACCTAATATGGTTGCAAATATGGTGAATAGACCTGAAATGCAAGAGGCAATGATTGATATGATGAAAAATTCGAGGTACAGCAGGCAATGTTTGATAATATGCAAAGACCCGAAATAAAAGAGACTATGATTGAACTTATGCGAACTCCTGAAATGCAACAGGTTTTAAAGGAAGTAATTAAAGAGTTAAATGGTCTGTTCATATAGTAAAGAAAGATGAGACACATAGTTTTAAAATCTATATTTCTCCGTCTTCTCTCAACCTGAGCTAGCACTATAACTATACATATACTTCCAAATCAAGCGCATACTAACTTTTGTTATTAAAGAGTATTTTTCGAGTAAATTTTCAAAAAAATTGAAGGAGTTACAAAGCATATGACAACAATGAAAGCAGTGGGTTTATATCGTTATCTCCCTATTTCTGACTCAGAAAGCTTATTAGATATTGAAATGCCAAAACCAACGCCACAAGACCATGACCTATGTGTCCGTGTTCTGTCTATTTCGGTGAATCCTGTTGATACAAAAGTAAGACGCCCGAAGGATCGTGTGGAGAAGGAACCTAGAATACTTGGCTGGGATGTTGCTGGCATTGTTGAAGAAACTGGACCCGACACAACGCTGTTTAAGAAAGGTGATCCAGTTTATTATGCAGGAAGCGTTACTCGACAAGGGGCCAACAGCGAGTATCATCTTGTAGATGAACGAATAGTGGGACGTAAACCTAAAAATTTATCATATCCAGAAGCAGCCGCTTTACCACTTACTTCCCTTACTGCCTGGGAAGCATTATTTGATCGATTAGGTATCCCAGAGACTGGAAACGAGAAAACGAATCTATTAATTATTGGAGCCGCTGGAGGAGTTGGTTCAATAGCGATTCAATTAGCAAAAAGGGCTGGTCTAACTGTCATAGGGACAGCTTCTCGCCCAGAGTCAACCAAGTGGATAAAAGAACGCGGTGCAGATTATGTCATTAACCACTACCAGGAGTTTGTTGCTCAACTAAAACAACTAGGATTGGAACATGTAGACTATATACTATGTCTGAATCGTACCGACATGCATTGGGATAATATGGCCCAAGCAATTAAACCTCAAGGGAAAATTTGCTCCATTTATGAGACCGATGAGAAATTAAACTTATATCCTCTATTTAATAAAAGTGTTACGTTTGTATGGGAACTTATGTTTACTCGAGCCATGTTTGGCACACCGGATATGATTAGACAACATGAAATTTTAAATAAGATATCAGATATGATTGACTCCAGCGTACTTGAAACGACAGTGAACGAAGTTCTTTCTCCAATAAATGCGGAAAATGTACGAAAAGCACATGCTATTTTAGAGGAAGGGAAAACGATAGGGAAAATCGTCCTAGAAGGGTTTTAATCTTTTATGAACCTAAAAATTAATGACGGAGCAAAACAGACACGATACTTAGGTGGTATTGGCAACTAGGGAGATGAGTTCGTCTGTTTTGTGTGTTGTTTTTTGTTCATTTTCTTTATATGTTGATAACTAAATGCTCCTGGATAGATATATGGAGCCTCACACATTGCGGACCATGTGAGGTGTTTCCCATTTACTCCTCTTGTTGTTTCTGGTGCCAATCTCCATTCTCTTTTGTATAATATGCTAATAAAGATTTGGTGTCCTCGTAGAATTATTTTCTGTGAAAATAACTTAGTATCCTCTGTTTTAACTATATTTTGGTCTTAAAGAAGGGAATAAGTATAATTCACACCTTCTCTATATTCTGTTTTTCAATTTCTTTCATATCTTTTGGAAAAACTCCTCAAATGTCTGTTTGTTTGACGACCCATTAAAAGCCATAATAAAATAATAAGCATTAGTTAACAACTAACCTCAAAATATAACACTAAAATTTCTTAATTAAATGAATGTTTATCGGGTTCTTTGTTATGACTTTATCCAACTTTTTATTGTCTTTCTCGAATAAACAACTTTATCTTCATTAATTTCGAACTACCCCTAGTGTTATATTTCTTCTAATACATGATTAACCAAAGATAATACATAGGTACGATCCTTTTAAACTCTTTCTCCGAAAAAATGATGAATTGAAAAAAATCATCCAAAGCCTCATACTCTTTGGATGATTTTCACCATGATTATTTAAAACTGTGTCAAAGTATTTGTCACCATCATAACCGTTACAATAATGGCATAAATGATTCCACCAAGGTAAGGGTTATTTGTTACCTTATAAATCTTACGTGTTATTATTGCTGCAAGTGGGATAATTATTATGATTGGGAACAACCAAATTCCAACGATATTTGATACATCTGTAAAGTAAACATCACCTGTTACAAAGAAGTGTGTGTATTGAATGGCTACAATAACTGCAGCGCTGATTCCATTAAATACAGCAAGTAATGCTGTGTTTAACCATTCTCTTTTTCCATTTGAAACATAGTTGAAACTGTTAACGGCTACAGAATTTGCTACATAAAATAGTAGGAAAAATGGTAAATATTTTAGTGCGATAACTATTTTATCCGGTGTAAATGACTTTATAGCGATGACCCATAATCGAAAATCAACTTTAAAGAAGTAGTCTGCAATAAATACCAATCCAAAAGCAGCAACGGAAACGATGCATGATAAAAGAATCGTTTTCCAAAGTGTTTTCAAGCTGATTATGACACCTGATTTACGCAGGTCCATCCCTTGAGCTTTCGAGTAGAATATATACGACAAGAAAAGAACGATGATCGTGACTATTCCCATTACAACTGACCATACACCTATATAGAATACTGGTGCTTGGGAAAAGAACGCTGGACGATTTTCATTACTCCAATTAAATAGTGCTAGGTATGAATACCCAGAAATATAAGCACTAACAATTAGTCCACCCCAGAACCAAATTTGACCTCGACCTGTAGGTACTGGTCCTGCTGCTACTTTTTCTGTTGCTTTTAATGATTCGAATATTTGTGTGTTTAACATTACTTTTGTAAAGCTTACTAGAAACATAAAGAATCCGATTAAACCTAGGAAGTTAAAAAACACTTTCCATTGCCAGATTTGTTTTGTGGAGTCTATTGGTTTAGGTGCTCCAATTGATTCTTCAAAATAATCTACTAAACTAGTTACAACAGATGCAGAAAAATGATTCCATGGATGAATTTCATTTGGATTATAAATCACTCGTATCGCTTCAGCACCTTCAAATTCTTTCTTATAAACCTTGTAGATGCCACGTGGTTCCCCATCCACTCTTGGATCTACACCAAAGTTTAAAAATGATTGTGCATATTCTGTATCTATATATTCACGTGGAGGTGTGACCGTACCTTCCTCAGTTATACTGCGGAAGAAGAACTCGTCATACTTTGCAGCAATTATTCCTACATCTCGTGTACCATACATGTTTGCATATTGTTGCTCATCATTTCGGAATGCCCAGTAAAGTGGTTCCCCTGGATCATTCGTATACATTGCATCGTTTGCTACAAGAAGTACCGAGGAAATTAGTCTCTCTTCTTCTGGTAGCTGATTATCTTCTAATACTGACCAATTTGCAGCCCTAGCCCCGTTAGAATGTCCTGTTACAGCAATGTTCTCTTTATCAACATAAGGAAGATCTGCTATTAACTTTACAGCATCATACATCCCTGTTCCGTGATGTGCCCATTCTGTTGCTGCAATAGCTTCAGAATTCCCATGACCATACATATCAATCGAAATCACAACATAGCCTCGACGTGAAAGTTCAACAGAGTTTAAATCTTGCATTTCACGATTATTATACCAACCATGGCTCGTTACGATAGCAGGTGCTGGTTTATCTTTTGTAGCATTTTCAGGAATATATAATAGTGCACTAAGCATATGACCGGATGGAGTTTCCCATCGTAGATCTTTAATGGTTACTTTTCCACCAGAAGTTTGGACCAATGAAGCACCAAGCATACTAATTAAAATGAGTACAATTGCAATAATAAAATAGTTTGAGACTCCTTTTACTTTTCTCATCTATTTTCCCTCCTACATCATTATCTTTCATAAGGACGTCAATTATCGGGAATAAGTAACTATCCTCCCCCCTATCTAAAGTTTTTTTGGACAAAAAAGAGACCACATAATTCCACCAGAACAAGTATCTCTAGTAGGAATAGTCTGTGATCTCTATATCTCCAAAAAGGGTTTTAAGTTATATTTACACTGTAATTATATTGTAATATTGAAAGCGTTGTTAACACTTCTAATGGTTGTTGTTTTTATAGATAAAACAATTTGCATTAATTTATATAAGAGATTGTGATAATAGTAAAAATTATCTACTTCAATGCCTCCTTACTAAAAGTTAATGAATTAGAAAAACTATTAATCTAAACATGACACAACGTAGTTAAAGATTTGTCTAGAAGGATATAGAAAAAAGGTGATTCAAAAGTGCTTTATAAATACCTTTTGAATCATCCTATTTCTTTTTTAGTAACTTGGCCATCCTTGATTGTCAATGTATAAGTCGTTAATTCGCAGTTTAGGTATGCCGTTATCCCAGCTATCATAGGCATGGCGTACCATAATCCATTGGCCTGGACTGTGTTCGTAAACATCTTGGCCTCCAGGACCCTTCCAACGGCCTGCTCCCATGTCACTTTGCTCTAGGATAGTACCACCACTATTCATCATGTTTTTACCCTGTTTATCTAAGTACGGCCCTGTAACATCCTTTGAGCGCCCATATTTAATTTTATAAGTACTGTTAGATCCACTACAACATTTGTCAAAAGAGGCGAACAAATAATAGTAGCCATCTTTGTACATAAGAGTTGGTGCTTCAATGGCACCACCATTTCTAGATGCAAGCGAATAAATAGGTCCTGTTGGCTTCATCGTTGTCGAATCAACTTCATACATCTTGATACCATCCCAATGTGAACCAAAAGTAAGCCACAACTTTCCTCCGTTCGGATCGATAAATAAATCAGGATCAATTGCATTATAGTTGTTAGCAGAAGTAGAACGAACGACTAATCCTTCATCTACCCAACTACTCGCATCCTCTGGTGTTGATGTTGACAGAAGTCCGATTAGTGATTCATTTGACCCGAATCGAGACACAGAATAATAGAGCCAATATTTATTATTATAGAAGGTTATGTCTGGTGCCCATTGATTTGTTTCATATTCTGCTAGGTAATTGGACCACCAAGCCAGTGGCTGAACCAAAATTCTCTCACCGAGAGACCAATTTAAACCATCTGATGAAATAATTTGACGAAGACCATTTTCTTCAGTTAGTCCCGTAGCATAAGTGCGCCAAGTCGAGTCTGTTTTAATGGTTGTGGTGTCATGAATTAAAATATCGTTTACATTCCATTGTGCAGCAAATACAGGTAGCGCTAAAGCAGTAGATATAGCTAAGGAAAGTCCTAATAAAAGCCATTTTTTAGATATTTTTATTTTCATTAAAGTTCTCCTCCAATCTAATCGTAAACAATTTAGTATTACAGAAAACGTTTTAAATAACAGGTTGTAGGGAAGCGTTTTCATTTTACAGAGCTTTTACTAAGAGTAAATTTTGCTTTTAGAACTTAAAAATCATGATTAAGATAATTGTTAATGACTAATGATTTTAGGAATGAAAGGGAAAATTTCTAAGAATATGAGAGTATCTCTTATGACAAAGATTGATAAGGATGAGGAATTAATTACATGGTCTGATTAATTGTTATATTTTAATAATCAATTTATTCTATTCTTCACTACAATAATGCATAGCTAATTTCTACCCTCCCTCGAATTAAAGTTAGCATTTACATAAACATATTAACGATATAACTAATTAAGTGTAAAGCGTTTCGACAAAACTAGTGAAAAATTTTTAGAATTATTTATAGAACTAAAGTTAAATATACAATGTTTTCTAATTCTTTAATATTTATGTTATTTTTTATATAAATTTGTTGCTAATATATCTATTATCTCTTCAGTGGACTTTATTTAAAGTCAAGCGGGAGTGGAGAAACCTAGTTTCAATGTTTTTTAAAATTGGATTACTATGAAATCTTGAGAAAAGACGTGAATTCGAGAGATTTACCTTTCTATGTAGAGGGAAAATAGTTAAAGTTGAAAAAAAGTTTTGTCTTATGTGGAGGATAAATGAGAGACGTTACATCACTTACAAACATACTTTCGTTATTTCTTGCGTTGATTTATTAATTGGTCTGTAAAAATAGTATTATTATTTTTGTATAAAAAGCATTACTCTTAATTGAGCAATGCTCACGTTTTACAAATTCAATTCCTTTCTTTCGTTCCCTCAACTGCTAATAAATACATAATTTGAGATTCTGCACGTTGAATTATCCATTTCCTAAAATCATCTTCAGCTTTTGCCCTTTGAAGCTCAGTAATAAATCCGTCTTTAACCATTTGGCTGCCCTTAAACGCAGCAACTCCAGCCCAAATTGTAATATGTGTTTGAAAGTCATCATCAGAACGTTTTGTCTTTTCATTTTGAAGACTAACTTTTACATCTGTAAGCCCTGACTCTTGAAACAAATCCTGAAGATGGTCAGCGATTTCATTGTCCATACCTGCATCTGAACGCCATTTTAAGAAACAATCGTAAAAGTACTGCATCGTTTCTGGAGCCTCTGGTTTCCAAGATATTTTTGTATGATTATAATCAAGCACCAAAACTTTTCCGTTAATCTTGGTCGCTTTAACCATTTGATTTAAAGCCTCTTGTGGACTTGCAAGCCATTGAAGAACCCTTGCGGATGTTACTATATCAAACTCGTTTTGAAATGGTAGATTATAAATATCATCAACTTTAAAAGTTAATCCTGGAATATCTTTATAGTTTTCACGTGCTTTCTCTATTAATTCTGGATTGTTATCAATCCCGATTACACATCCATTTGGACCTACAAATTCTGCAATCCCTGAAGTAATCGCTCCTGTTCCACATCCTACATCAAGTACAGTCATTCCAGGTTGTAAGATATCTGCCAACCTTTTATGTGATTTCTTTAATGATCGAGCATCAATAATGCCTGATTCCTTTAAAGTTGCTCTTTCCTTTGCTACTTCTGTTTCCATAAAAAATCCCCCTATTTTTTAGTGATAATTCTGATAATTAATGATAGATATTAGAACCATAAACAATACTCCTCATTGCACCGAATCACTTTTACTAAATAATATCGAATGCTCTTTGAAACGTGGACTTAATTCACTCCAAACATCGAATTTGTTTCCATCTAAATCATAGAATACAAAGTTCCTTCCTGAGTGTCCTCTGTCTTCAAGTTCTCCAACTCTCATTTCTCTTGAAATAAAGTCTTTATGTAAGTTTTCTAACGCACTTAATCCATTAACTTCAAAAGTCATCGAGAAATGTTCCTGACCATAAATATCAAAGAAGTTTGAGGTTTGTTCCTTGTTTGATTTAACTAAGAAGATGCTTTGATATGCAAGATTTAGAATAGCCTTATCATCATCCTTATAACTTAACTCTGCACCTAAATTACTTACATACCATTTTGTAGAAAGATCTACATCTGTAACTGGGATATAAGTTGTTCCTACTCTTATTAGTTTTTCACTCATTATATTTCTCCCCTCAATAACTTTCAATATTATTTTCGACATATATACATATTTTTCCTTTAAATTTCTCTCTATATGAACAATATTGGGAGAAGAATGATTAAAGCTCCCACTTAATAAGTAATCCCGCATGTGCTAATCCTCCTCCATACCCATATAACAACACTTTATCACCATTATTGAGTAACCCTTCTTTTACTCCTTTGTCTAAAGATAAAGGTATTGTTGCTGCCGAGGTATTTCCATAATCAACCAAACTATATAGTGTTTTTTCAATAGGAAAGCCACTTCTTTGACATATTGACTCAATCATCCTTAAATTAGCACTATGAGGGACAAACCAATCTACATCATTTAATGAAACCGATGTATTAATCAATACGCTTTGCATTCCTTTTGGAACTGTAGTAACAGCCCACTTATATACCTCACGCCCATTTTGAACAATTTTATCACTTTCTACTAATTCTTCTTCAAACATACGCTTTGAGAGATTTGAACAATATAAATTCTTACCACCTTCTCCTTCAGATCCCAAATGTGATGAAAGAAAGCTTGGGTGCTCTTCATCATATTCAACTAGAACAGCTCCTCCCCCATCACCGAACAAAATGCAGGTGGTCCTATCCCCATAATCCGTAATTTTAGATAATGTTTCAGCACCGATTACAAGAATTTTCTTATTTAAACCAGAAGTTATTAATCCGTTAGCAATATGTAGTCCATAAGTAAATCCCGCACAAGCCACATTTAAATCAATTGCTCCAGTATTTTTTACCCCTAATTTCGCCTGAATAATAGAGGCTACACTTGGGGTTTTGAAATCTGGAGTCATTGTACAAACAATAATCATATCCACATCTTCAAGAGACTTATCGTACCGTTCCATTAAATTCCTAACGGCTTTATAACCTATATCACTTGTAAATTCATCTATGTTTGAGATTCTTCGCTCTTTAATTCCAGTACGTTGAACAATCCATTCATCATTCGTTTCAATCAATTTTTCTAATTCATTATTTGTTAATCTCTTTTCAGGAACATAAGTGCCTATCGCAGTAATTCGAGCTTTAGATTTAATCATAACAATTACCTCCATTATTTGATTATCACTATTCTAACACTTACTATTATGACTTGGTACTAAATTTTAGTTATAAAATTTCCATTGAATTTTTTATCCCATTTTACTTTAAATTACTTATATTTCGCATTGGGATCTTAAAAAAGAGATCGCCATGGCGTCCCTTTCTTTAACTCTAGTATCGTATTGTTTTAAATATTTTAATATTAAATTTCGATATTCAATTCAGCTACTGAGTATAAAACTGCTCCTCCAGCCATCTTTACCCGTGTACCTTCATGTTTACAATAAAGTGTTCCTCCTCTGCTTGATACTTGTCTAGCGACCATTTCCTTCTTATCTAGTCTATTTGCCCAAAAGGGAATTAATCCACAATGTAAGGAACCTGTTACAGGGTCTTCATTTACTTTCAACTTAGGGAAAAACGCTCTTGAAACAAAGTCATATTCACTACCTTGGGCCGTAACACAAACACCTAATCCGTCTCGAAGTCTTTCTAATTGGGCAAAGTCAGGACTTACTTTTTTGACATCCTCTTCTGACTCTAGGATAAATACAAGATCTCTATTTAAATATGACTCTTTTGGCACGATTCCCAATGCATTAATCATTTCATCAGTAACAGTAATTTCTGTTAAAGGAACAGATGGGAAATCCAGCTCATATAAATCATCTTGTTTTTTCACGGTTAACTCACCACTAATTGTATCGAACGTGACATAATCCGATTGCTTCTCATAATAATTCAGAATAACAAATGCAGTTGCTAATGTTGCATGTCCACAAAGATTAATCTCTCCTCCTGGTGTAAACCATCTTAGAAAATAATGATCTTCTTCTTTTACTGCAAAAGCCGTTTCCGACAGGTTGTTTTCAATGGCAATCTTCTGCATGAGATCATCTGAAATCCAATCGTTCATGATACATACTCCTGCTGGATTACCTTCAAAAACCTTCTCTGCAAAAGCATCAACTACAAAATATTTCATCACAATTCCTCCAATTTTATAATGGTTGGTAGTTTCAAATGGTTATCTAGATATGTGTCAGACTCATTTAAAGAAAATTGGGTTATTTTTGCTGTGCCCTTACCCTATCATAAGACATTAGAACAGGTAATTAAGATATGTGTTAACCCAAAAACAACACTAGGTATGATCGCAACATAATTTTTCAGCCATAGTTCAGCGGAGATGAAATAAATAGAAGGTAATACAGCCAAACCAACATATATCCAAGGTGATAGAATACCTGCATAATAACTAATCCACAAAGCATAGTATCCTGCCAGACAAAAAGATGCCAATCCAATATACACCCTTATATATTTTTTATTTTTACTTTCTTTGCGAATGACACTAATTAGCAACAAAATCATTATAAATTGACTAACGTGTACAACTATATCAAATATCGGTATAGAAGCACTATTTCCAGCAATAGGATTATTTGTTGGGGGTACTATCACCCATATTATATTAGGAACGATTGCCAACAAAAAAACAATAAAACCATTAAGCGAAAAGCCGAATCTATACTTTTTCATAAATTCACCTCATGGATTCCATCATTTAAAAACTTTCACGATTCTTAATAACTAGTTCAAATGATGACTTAAGCGTTGTGTGCTCAATGAAGAGTTTTTATTTCATATAATCCTCAACTAATTCATAGCATCTCGCTTCTGTAAGGTTTGCTAGTACAATGACATATTCTAAGTGTTCCTGTGTACCACCTTCATATTTTTTTGATGCTTCAAGTGCACTTTTATCTCTAGATTTGATCCAATTCCTCTGTTCTTCTTTTAGCTGGTCCATTTTTTCTTGTGACAGCTGTTCTTTTAAAACACCATAAATATCATTCAACAATCTATCCCAAATTTCCCATCTGTCGTTCTCCACTTTTTTCAATGCGTAAGTAGATGAATCAGTGGCTTCCAATTTTTCTGTTTCTTTTTTAGTATCATTTAATTTTTTCACATACTCTTCTTTCAAACCCGCTTCATCTTCATTAGAAACTGGGGGTTCTTCCTTTGCAGAAACGTTGCTTGAAGTATCCACTTTTTCACTTGTTTCAACTGTGTCTGTATCAGTGTTACCAGTATTTGAATTATTCTCTGTAGAGTCTGCGTTTTGAGAATCATCATTTGTGTTTTGTGTTGAGTTTGTATTTAGTATATTAGTTGATTCTTCATGTGAGGTTCCACAAGCGGTTAAAAAAAAGACTAATACGACAGTCAGCAATACCATTAACATTTCTCTCTTGTTGGACATCATATATCTCCTTTTGTAAAAAATCTCCTATGTCGGTTACAGCAAAAATCTTCCATAAAAATCCTACGTATGTATCTTACCACAAGTTATTTCCTAAATTATACATTTTAAGTAAAGAAACCTCTGTTATTATGTAAATATAAAGGGTACAACATTTCTTTATTAATCAACATGAAAATCTTATTAACTGGTGGAAACTGTTGTCTTATAAATCTTGTGCTAATCGAATCATATCCCTACACTGTATACCATTTTCAACTATTTTTTCTGGATAGTGTTTGAGGAAAAAATCTAAATCAACACCAATTATTCTAAAGCCGCATTTTTGGTATAGCGCAAGCTGTCCTATACTTGAATTTCCAGTACCAATTTCTATTGTTTTGTAGCCTTTATTCTTCGCGGTTTTAATTGCTTCCATCACTAACAGTTTACCTATTCCTCTACCATGCAGGTCTTCTGCAACTGCAATGTTAACTAACTCAACTGTTTCGGGTCTTGTCGGGAGTAGTATATAGACGCCAACAACTTTTTCTCTGATATAAGCAATAAAACATTCTCCCCTTTGTAAATAATCCTCAACGATTAACTGAGAAGGATCAGCTAATAACAGCAAATCCATAGGTGCTTTTTCATCTAACTTTAATTTCCTAATATCCATATTGCCCTCCATTTAAAAAAGGATATCCAATCATTCCGATTCAAGATAGAGACTGTGTATTTAAATGTCTCTAAACCAGATTTGAGCAGTAATCGCCCTTTCCTATTTTTAAAATAACTAGTTTGCTTTCTTCCTCACATCAAGTTTTCTTGAACAGTACAAACATAGTAAACCAGTACCTAGTGAAATAAGAAAAGGAATTATTGCAAGTATAGGCATAATAATAGCCCAATAGAGTAAATATGCACTTATAGCTAATACAAACCAACCTACTATAAACAAAAGACTCGACATAAACTCTTTTAATGCCACCAAAGTATCCTCCTCCTTTAGTAATCAATTTTAGCACGATTCTTTTACAAAAAAATGATGTATTCTCTTAATAAATCATTCATCATTCCCATCTAACTCAAATACGAACATAGTAAGAAACAGTTTCATAAAAGACATTAACCGTTTAAACAAGGAAAAAGCATCCCTATAAAAGGGATGCTACGATAATTCAATATAATCAAATTTACTTCCCATTACCTTTGATGGAGACACTAGTCTTCGATCTTTTTTACGGTAGCGTAACATAAACCATAAAAATTACGATTCTTTTCTTGCTTGTAGATCGGCTAAGATTTGTGGATAGATTTTGTCTAGTTTATAGAAATATAGAATGGCAATCTGTAATAATCCAATGATGGCTGGTGCCCAAACGAACAGGAAGATAATCATAGAAATCGCACTATCTGATTGCTCTGCTAAGCCTCCTACATAACCTCCTAACGAAAGGAACCATCCTATCATTGCTGCCCCCAGTCCCATACCAACCTTTGTACCAAAACTACCAGCACTATATACTAGCCCTTCTGTCCTTACTCCTGTTTTCCATTCACCATACTCGATTGTATCTGCAAGTATTGCAAAGAAGGACGCTGCAACTGGAACGCCGCCAATACCACGGATAATGGATCCAACCAATACTAACGTAAAGTTTGCTGGATTAACAAGAATGACAGCGGTTCCAATTAATCCGAAAATTAATCCAAACAACATAGAATTACGTTTTCCAAATTTCTTAATGATTGGTGCCACAAACAGTAAACCAATCATTACTGGAAACAAACCTGCTAAACCAAGTGGTCCAACTAATGCTGCATTTTCAAGAATATACTGTGCATAGTAAATACCAAGCCCTCCACCAAGTCCTGCTCCAGTGTAGGAAACCAAAGCGAATAATACCATCAGAGCCCAGTATTTGTTTTTAAATAGGGCTTTTACTCCCAACTTTACTGGAACACTTGTTTGTTCAACATTAACAGCAGTTACTCGTTCTTTCGTCGTTAAAAATGTAATTAGAAATAATATACCTGCAAGAATACCGAAAATAGTGAAAGTTAATGTCCAACCAGTTTTTCCACCCCCAAACGCTTCTACAAGTGGCATAGTAAAGTAAATAATAAGAACAGTCGCAATGAGTGCTGATAACATCCGGAAAATATTTAAAGTAGCACGTTGATAACTGTCCTGCGTCATCCGGGCATTTAATACACCATAAGGAATATTAATAGCAGTGTAGATCAAGTGAACCAAGTTATAAGTAATCGCGATATACACTAAGATACCTACTGGACCTAAATCTGGAACGGTAAAAAGCATGATTGCTGAGATTGTATAGGGTATTGCCATCCATAACAACCACGGCCGTGCTTTTCCATGCTTTGATTTTGTCTTATCAACAATAGCCCCCATACCGATGTCTGAAATACCATCTAATAGTCTCGATAGTAAAATAATTGTACCAACGGCAGCTGCTGAGGCTCCAGCAACGTCAGTATAGTAGAATATGAGGAATGAAGATACTGCAGCAAACACAAGATTACTAGCAAAGTCACCAAGTCCATAACCTAACTTCTCTGTAAAAGCTATTTTCGCTCCTACTGGTGTAACGCCTCCTGATGATAAACCCTCAATCTCCTCTTTTTTAATAGCTCCCATGATATCAACCTCTTTCGTTTAATATTGGAGAATTAATAACTCTAGTTATACGAGTTAGACTAAATATTAAAACCAAATCAATACCTATATTTGGCCTCAAAATCAACTAGTTCAGTTGATTTTGAGCTTGTAAAAATAACTAATTTGATACCACTTGTAAAGTTGAATCATTTAATTTCTTTAGTAACTCTGTTAGGTTATTCTCTGTAAAATGCTCATTGAATGAAACCATCGTTCGAAGTGGAAGATATTTCATCATAGCAACCATCATCTCAGATTGATTCCCTTCGTCCTCCATTGCCTCCATCATTGGACTATTTTTTTTGATTTCTGCTAGCTCAGCCTGTAATACTGGCCCCGCTTGTGGGTGAGCCATAATGTCCCCCATAATTGTAGTTCTTGAAAAATGAACTGGTAAAGCTACAGAGGACTCTACCTTTAGTGTTTCTGTTAGCATAATGTCGGAAGAAGATTTTCCAACTAGAATCTCAAATTCTCCTGTTTCCACAACCCAATCTTTTAATTGGACGTGATAGTAAGCGAAGGAACGATGATCAAGGCTAAAAGTAACCGTAGTTTCTTCTCCTGGTTCCAGAGCAACCTTTTCAAAACCTTTTAATTCTTTTATGGGACGGATTACGCTAGAATCCACATCCCGTACATAAAGCTGAATCACTTCCTTACCAGAAACGTTTCCTGTATTTTTAACCGTTACATGGATATCGACTTCTTCTTTATCCGTTATTTCCTTTTTATCTACTGAAATTTGTGTATAGTCAAAAGTCGTGTAACTTAAGCCGTAACCGAATGGAAATAACGGTTCAATTTCCTTTGTATCATAGTAGCGATAACCAACGAAAATACCCTCTTTGTATTCCACTCTATCTCCTTCTCCTGGAAAATTAAGATGGGACGGATTATGACTCAGTTTTTTAGGAAATGTTTCTGCCAATTTACCTGATGGGTTCACTTTGCCAAATAACAAATCTGCAACTGCTCCACCAAATGCTTGACCTCCTAAATAAGCTTCTAGTAAACCTTTTACATTTTCTAACCAAGGCATCTCGATTGGCGCACCATTACTTAGGACAACGACTACATTTGGTTGTACTTCAGCAATAGATTCGATGAGTTGTTGATGATTCTCAGGAATACGTAAATGTGTACGGTCGTATCCTTCTGATTCATATCGCTCTGGAAGACCGGCGAAAACTACAGCTACATCTGACTGAAGTGCTAGCTCCTTCGCTTCTAAAATGAGCTGTTCATCTACTTCATCTGAGTCTAGTCTATAGCCTTCTGCATAACTTACTTTCCCTTTCCTGGACATTTTTTCCATTTCCTCAAACACACTATCTAGTTTTGTAGGAACAACGTGGGAACTCCCTCCACCTTGGAATCTTGAATGCTTTGCAAAGGCACCTAGCACTGCAATCTTCCCTTCCTGTTTCAGTGGCAGAATTTGTTCATCATTCTTTAGAAGCACCATACTTTCACTAGCTACTTGTCTTGCAAGTGCATGATGTTCCTCTTGGTCATACACTGCGTTTTCTTTCTTCTCATCAACGGCTTTAAAAATAACGGTTAATAATCTTTCAACTGCGTCATTTAGTACATCTTCTGATAGATTGCCATTTTTCACTGCTTCTACAATTTTTTTATCCCCTTCTCCATTACTAGATGGCATTTCTAGCTCTAACCCTGCTTCTAGGGCATCTGCACGTTCATTTACAGCACCCCAGTCAGAAACCACAAACCCATCATGTCCCCACTGTTTTTTCAAAATGTCCGTTAATAATGTTTTGTTTTCTGAAGCGAAATCACCGTTTACTTTGTTATAAGAGCACATCACCGTCCAAGGTTGAGCCTTCTTCACTGCCCCTTCAAAGCTTGCAAGGTATATTTCATGAAGTGTTCGCTCGTCAACCACCGCATCTGTTGACATTCTACGGTGTTCTTGATTGTTTGCTGCAAAGTGTTTTAAAGAAGTCCCTACACCTTGACTCTGCACCCCGTTGATATGACTTGTTGCTAGTTCAGAGGATAAATAAGGGTCTTCGGAAAAATATTCGAAATTGCGTCCACATAATGGAGAGCGTTTAATATTAGCTCCTGGTCCAAGAAGGACAGCTACGTCTTCTGCTTGGCATTCTTCTCCTAATGCCACACCTACTTTATTAATAAGATCTCTGTCCCAAGACACTGCCAAACCGGCTGCAGAAGGAAAACACGTTGCAGGGACACTATTAAAAAGACCAAGATTATCTGCACCTTGCTTTTGCTTTCGCAAACCATGTGGTCCATCTGTTACCATGATAGATGGAATACCTAGTCGTTCCACTGGCTTTGTTTGCCAAAAGTCTAACCCAGAGCATAATCCAGCTTTTTCTTCTAAAGTTAATTCTTTTATAAGTTGTTGAATAGCCTCTTTACGTTTCATAATAACCTCCTATTAATTACTTTTTTTCTTTCTATAGTTGCATTTTAGTCGTTTTCATTGTAAATTTTTAGTAACTATATAATATTATTTGTAAAATAATCATCAGTTTTAAAGCGTTTTCAAAACGAGCAGTAAACTTATAATTTCTATCTATAGCGGGAGGGTTTATGTAATGGACATGGTAATGCTACGAGACAAAGAAGACATCGCATATTTTAGTAAACTTATTTATGAAACCATTCATATCCCAGTTTTTTATATAAATAGCCACTTGGAAGTGATTATAGGACACCCTGCTACTTATACTGCCAATCCAATTTACCCTCAAACCCATGAATTGTTCACACAGCTAGACTTTTTCAATGACCCTATTAATATTCCAGTTTTTAGAACAACAAACTTTCTAGAAAATTTTATTTCTATTAAAGTTGAGAGTAATGGTAACTTCCAAGGGGCCTGGGTTTTGGGACCATCCGTTTACATAGATGTAGCAGATGAGACCATTCAAGGCTTAATTAATGATTTTCAAGTTAAAGTATCACAGGAAGATATCAAAAGGTACTATCAATCTTTACCTACAGTTAATAAACTGACATTGCTTCATGCAGGACTTTTGGCTAACTATCTCCTGTTTTCAAAAAGAATATCAGTAACGGACGTCATTCAAAAGGAAAATACGCTCAAAATTGATTTTACAATGGAAGATAGCCCGGAATTACTTATATCTAAAAGCAGACAAGAAATTTCTTTTCACACTTCTTACAAATTGGAAAAAGATTTTTTTAAATATGTTAAAGAGGGACGAAAGGAAGAGTTATTAAGAAAGATGGGAGTACCTGATACACAAGGGAAGCTAGGAGTTCTTTCAAAAAAGAGCCATCTGAGAAGTGAAAAGAACTTGGTCATATCAGCGATCACTTTGGCTACCCGTTATGCCATTGATGGAGGACTACACCCTGAAATGGCTTTTACCATGAGTGATCTTTACATACAAGGACTAGAGGAAATAAACGATGCGCTAGAGGTTCAAACCTATTTGAGAAAAGCTCTATGTGATTTTGCTGAACGGGTATTACAAGAAAGGAATCATCAGTATACTAACACAATTATAGATTGTCAGTCTTATATCTTTAAAAACCTTTATGAAGAAATTACCTTAGGACAACTAGCATATCTCGTCAATATGCACCCCAACTATTTATCTACTTTGTTTAAAAAGGAAGTAGGTATATCTATAACTGAGTACATTCTTAAACAAAAAGTGGAAGAAGCAAAGAAACTCCTTACCTACTCTAACTATCCATTATCAGAAATTTATAGTTGGCTAAACTTTCACGATCAAAGTCATTTCACTAAAGTGTTTAAGAGGTATACAGGAACAACCCCGAAGAAGTACAAAAAACATCAGTTAGGGAATTAAATTACATCATAGTAAAATTGATTTATCCACTTTTACCGTTTTTAAAATTGGAGGATTCTTAATTGCACTTGCCTACTGATTAGTTATTAATTAGGCAATTCACGCTAAGAAACCATATAGTCTAATAAAAAAATACAAGATAAACCTCTTTTTCTTATTGGAGGACTTAATTTGAACTAGGATATTCTCTATACCACTTTCTTAGTAGATTGATATGAGCCTGATGGTAGCGGTTATGGTCAGCCATATGCCATAGCCCCCATCGAATGGTTGCTTGTTTTTCATTTTCATGTCCAAAAGTAACAACTGTATCTAAATCATCATCTTTTAATTGTGTACAAGTATCTTTTAGCATTTTAAATATACTTTCATATTCAGAAATAAAACTGTTCAAAGACTTCCCCTTTACCATTGGAAGCTTATTATTTACATCTATCATGGGACCGTATTGCTCTCTTAAAGACATAGGAAGTTGTTGTCCTTTTATTCTATAAACCCAATTAAGGTCAACATACATGATATGTTTTATTAACTGAGCGGTACTATTACGGTTGTTATTTGGACCCTTGTAATCTAACTCTTCTTGAGCCATACCATTAGTAATAGATTTTAGTCGTTTACAATTTTCTTTCACAGCGGAATATAAGATTCCCACAAGTAATTGCATATTTTCTTCACCTTTTAAATCGTAGACCACTCCTGAACCACCTCCAAAAATATGTTTATTTTTATCCACTCAGTTCCATCCCGTTATTCTACTAAACTACTACTAATGGCAACTTAATGAACCAGCTAATAACCTATATTATTTCTGAGAATAGATAGCATTCTCTAATTCATTTTTCACCTTTGCCCAATCACTATCAATTATGCTGTAAAATACCGAATTTCGGTAAGTTCCATCTTTTCGGATCATATGATTTCTTAGAACACCTTCTTTTACACCACCGATCCGTTCAATTGCTTTTTGTGATCTAATGTTTTTCTCGTCTGTTTTAAACTGGACACGAATCATCTTTAAAGTTTCAAAACAATGCTTTAATAAAAGATATTTACATTCAATATTAGTTTGAGTTCCCCATACAGATGGAGTAAACCACGTCCATCCTATCTCTAGCGTTTTATTAGTGTTAGAGATTTCTAGAAATCGAGTACTTCCAACAATTTTGTTGCTTTCTCTATGTAAAACGATAAACGGAAGTTCTGTTCCAACCTCTTTTTTAGATAGTGCTTCTGCCACAAAAGATTCCATTTCATCATATGTTTCTATGATTTTAGGTAAGTGTGTCCAAATAGATTTACTATTCCCGATTTCATATAATTCCTTTATATGCTTCCTTTGCATTGGTACAATTTTCACAAAATCGCCTGTTAATTCATTAAGAGATATATCCATTAGATCAACCTCCTTGTTGAAAATTTAATTTTTCAATAAGTATACGAAATAAGTTTGTGCTTTTCTCTTTAGTTTATAAACGAATCATGAGGCAATATTGCGTGTACGCCTTTGGTACCATTAACAATTTGAGTAACCCTCATATTTACTATTAAACTAGATAGAGTATAAGCTTCTTTTCGGCTAAATCCGTATAGTTCTTGCATAAGGTCAAGCATTCCTTCAAGTGCAATTAAACAAGCTTCATCAAGGTCTTCATGAAAGCCAAAAGTAATCCAACCTGTAGGTGTATTTGCACGAGGCATTGATATGTTCAGATCATCTATAAGTGTAAACGTTAAATCTACAACATTCATTGGGCATTCAATAGCTTGAGTGCTAACTTCACCATCACCTTGTAATGCATGTCCATCTCCAACAGAAAACAATCCACCAGAGACAGGAATTGGGAGATATAAGATACTTCCTTCCACTAACTCTTTACAATCGATGTTTCCACCACAAAATCTTGGAGGGATAGTAGAATGAATACCTCGCTCATTTGGAGGCATCCCCATAGTTCCCATAAATGGAGATAAAGCAACTTTATGATTATATTGACTTACTCCTATCATATTTTTTGTATCTAACTCCCAATTTAAGTGGTATGTATCCTTTTCTTCTAACCCTAGTCGTTTTTTAAGTGTATTTGTCCCACCTGCAAAACTCCAACCCCAACTAGCTGGACGAATTTCATTCATTTTTATCATAAGAACCATTCCAGGCTTAGCACCGTTAATCTCTATTGGTCCACAAAGGGCGTGACCACTATTTTCTTTTAATCCTTTAGTTTCAAAAATACTTCGATTCCCTGACGAATTAAAAGGTTCTAATCCCTATAATGCGTCAAGAGTAGAGTAACGAACAGAATCTCCAGATTTTATTGATAATATTGGTTTGTAGCTCTTGGAAAAAGAGCCATGAAGTGTCTTTTTTTCTGGTTTTATATAGTGTGTAGTCATAGAAACTCCTTTTTAAATGGTTTGATCTAAATCCTTTCAGGCAATTTATGTTTATACATTTCTAATACATCACTATGCTCTTTTAACACCTTTATTGTTTTGGGGTTTGGGTTAACATAAATAACAGGATAGTCCTTTTCATCCAATGTTTCGTTAACTGTAAAAGCTAATTTTTCTTTATCTAACGAAAATTGAGCTTCAACACCAGCTTTATTACCACGTGCATCTAGTCGTATCCATTTATTAAGCGATTTTAAATAAACAGCATTTAAAGCGTGAAGTGAGTATCCTTTTTCTGGTGTATCAAACAACATCAATCGCTGATAACAGAAGCCTGTTGGAATTTGTTGAGAGCGTAATAGGGCTGCTAATAGATTTGATTTTGCATAGCATATACCTTCTTTATAACTTAAAACATCTGAAGCATTGCAAGTCACAAGTTCCCTTGAATATCCCAAGAATGAGATATTTTATCACGTACAAATTCGAAGGCTACTTTGGCTTTTTCAACTTCTGTTTGTGTGGAGTTGAAAAGCTCTTTACTCTTTTCGTTTATTATTGGATTCGAATAATTAACTTCTTCTAGTTCAAGTAAATAATCTTCTAATTTATCTGACTCACATATTAATTTCATAAAATACTACCCCCTAATGATGAAAATTAAAATCGACTTTATCATTATTTTACATAACTTCAATAAAGCAATAGCGATCCTGTTTTTCTTCAGGAATCGCCATCAATAGTTCAATATGAAAGAGACTGCACTTCCCTCCTGATTTTCCAATATTTAAACATTCCAACACCCATTATAGTGTCCTCTACTCTAGATTTAAGTTAATAACCATCAATTTTGTCCTTTTGACTTTTTATTAATTTGGGTTATCAATGATAATTTTTTCACTAGAGTTAGTCTAGACCCTATCCCTATATAAACTAATAAACCAGCAAAAATGGAGACTATTGAAGTTAATAAGGCTCGAGAATATAAGCCTAGTGATACTGGTAACCAAAGCTCAGTTAAAAATTTAACACACCAAACAGTCATTGACATTGCCACGACTAATAAGAATACTTCCTTTAATGTATGAATTAAGGGCAAAAACTTGTATTGAATGGTATTCCTAATGATGTATATGTTATATATAATTGAAACGATAAAACCAGAGTAGGTAGCTAATATTGGACCTAATTCCTTTAAACTTGGAATTAGTATAGGGTTTAAAACTAGCTTCAAAATGACCCCGGCTATGATTCCTATCATTAATTTCTTTTGTTCGTTAATTCCTTGCATAATAGCAGCTGTTACTGTAAACAAAGCAAATAAAATTGCAGCTAAAGAGTACCATTGCAAAATACCTCCACCTAACTCAGGACTGTTTTTCAACCCAAACACCATCATATAAATGGGGTCTCCAAGAATACATAAGCCCATTGCAGCCGGAAGAGTAAAAAGCACAAGAATTTGCATGGTTTGAGTTATCTTACTTTTTACATCTAGCATTCTATTATTAGTAAAAGCGGAAGTTAAACCTGGTATTAAAGACATACCAAATGCCGTAGCCAATGACACTGGTACCATTACGAGAATTTGTGCTAATCCAATTACCGAATTAATGGTCTCTGCTTCTACCTTCTTGTAGCCAATAGACTGAAATAACCTATTAATCGTATAGGTATCAATGTTCTGGTGTATAGGGATTGCAAGCCCTGTAATAACAAAAGGAATTGCATATCCAATTAGTTCCTTAAACATTGATAAAACTCTTAAGTTTTCGTTATGTGGACTACTATCTCTCTGTTCCTTTATTAATACTCTACGCTTAAAGAAAACGAATAATAAAACAATAAATCCAGCTATTCCACCTATAAAGGCACCAAAGGTTGCAACCCCTACTGCATTCGTAAGAGAACTGTTAAATAAATGAATGGCAACATATGCACCAACCAAGATAAAGACAATTCTAACTACCTGCTCAATCACTGTACTTAAAGCCGAAGGTCCCATAGATTGGCTTCCTTGGAAATATCCCCTGAATATACTCATAACTGGAACAACTAACAAAAGCAAAGCTAACAAGACGAATGACAAACTCAACATCCTCTATAGAATTACCTGTTTGATCATCAGAATCTATCACTAGTTCTGCTAAGAATGGTGCTGATAAATACATAGCAACAAATGAAACGATTCCACTTAATAGCATCAAATACATTCCGTATCTTAATAGAGTCAAACCCACTCTATAGTTACCAAGTTCATTATATTTCGAAACAAACTTGGAAACGGCAAGTGGAAGACCTATCGTTGAGATACTTTATAGAATCGTATATGGACCATATGCGTATTTATACAAAACATATCCCTGTGTTCCGACAAGCGCCGTGAATGGAATAATATAAATGAAGCTCAAAACCTTAGATAGTAGACTCGCTGACGTTAAAAAGAATGTCCCTCTCAATAATTTACTTTCCACTAAAACACCTCATAAATCAAAAAAAGCTAAGTTAGCTACTCTATTTATTAAATTTCATTGATTATCAATCAATATTAACATATTTATCCATTAAGTATAAGAATACCTTTTAATTTTTTAACCAGTATTCCGCACAATCCTTACTTCGTTCCATGAATCCATACTCAATAAGATATCTTCTAATTGTTGCAAAATCACTGTATATAGTCTTTAATATTTCGTTTACCTCTTTTTCAGAGTATTTTTTACTATGATCAAAACGTTTTACAATATTTTGTAATACAATCAGCTTTCTTTTTTCCTTACTAGGAAAAGTATCTAATTTTCCATCTTCACCTTGCTTAAAATACGTTAATAAAACCTTTCGCTTCTCTTCTTCTGTCGTTGCATAACGTTCGTCCACCATCTTCGCCCCCTTATGAAATTTAACAAAATGATCTTCAGTTTGTTTATCTCCCTTTTTATTCAAAAGGTTCATCACAGCAAGAAAAACTTTAGCTTGTTTCTCTTTTTCTTTAAGCTTAAATCGATGATTTCTAACAGTAGATGGGCTACCCCCATTTAACTCCTTAACAATTTCTTTGTCACTTAATCCATTATTAAAGAAATGAAGTAATTCCTTTTGGTGATCTGATAATCCAGTGTATCTTTTATCCATATTAAGTAAAAAGTCAAAAACTGATTCATGTGCTTCTTTTATATGTATTGCAACTGCTTTTTTTGCTTCGTACAAGGTTCCATCCATCGGATAGATAATTCCATCTACAAACGACTCGCTACATAGTAGACATACATATTCATCATCTGATTGAATGTACCCATTTGAGAGTTCTTCAACTGTTGCATTCCAAAAACGTTCGTCATTAGACAATTATAAACACTTCCTTGTTTTGTTTATATTTATGTAAACATTATAGTTTTTCGTTTACTAAAAATCAATAAAAAGAAGTGTTTATTAGCTAAAAAATTGCTTATTTCTATTGGACAATCACACCATTAAACCAATTAAAAAGATACTAAGACAACTATCGCCTATACACGTTCGCCCTTTGTTGCATAGGCTACTATAGAATAGAAAAAGGGAGGTGTGTACCTTTGCCTAAGTATAGAAAAAAGCCCATTGTTGTTGAAGCTATTAAACTTAAAAGATCGATTACAATTGAGACGTCTAATGGGACAATGAAAGGACTACCAGGAGATTATCTAATCACTGATAAGAACGGGGAACAATACGTTTGTGAGAGAGATCAATTTGAGAGCGAATATGAGCTTGTTAAAGGACAAATTCATTTAAAAGAATTTGTTAAAAATTCCTTTAGCTTTATTAAAATGAAGCTTTATAAAACATAAATAGAAAAAAGCAATATGAATCTTTTCTTCATATTGCTTTCCTTATTTGTCTAATAATAGAGTTTAAGAATTAATTATATGTCATCGTTTCTTGATCACTTTAAATACTTAGTATAATACAAAGTATCCACAAGAAATATACTCCCTATAGTCTTGGACTAATTAATCAAATCCCAACCAGAAAAACATCACCAAGATAATTTAAAATATAAGCAATGAAAATAATGATATCTCTGACTTTCATTACTTTAATCATAAAAATACGATTCTTTTTTTTAAGAACTAAAGTTTTTTCTGCATGGAAACAACTTTAATGTGTAAACCGTTGGGTTTGTGTACAACCTCTTCATCATAAACATAATATCCTATTGAACTATATAGTTTGATATTCTTTGCAACCGTCATACGGACTTTACATATCATTTTAGTTACATTAGCTTTTTTTGCATAATTCTCTAAGAAATTTAATATCTTTTTTGCAATACCTTGTCCTTGTTTTTCAGGAATAACTGACAACCGATAAAAAATAATCCCTCATCTAGTATTCGGTATCTGACTATGCCTATTGGATTATTTCCTTCAAAGGCAATTAATGCTTTTTCCCCATTTTGTAAATCATCTGAAACAGACTGAACAGTTTCTTCTAAAGCACTTGATGGTGGTATCTCATTTTTATATTCCGTAAATGCCTTAATCATTAACGCATGAATTACTGGTGCATCAGAAGTAGTAGCAGATCGAATTGTCATTAATCTTTACCAACAAATGAAAGGTTATATTCAGTCAGTTTCTCTTGAAACTTATAATACTTCGAATTAAAGACAGCATCTCTGGTAAACGTAACATCGTTTCCGTCTTTAAATGTAATGACTATGTTATAACCCTTACCTTCCGTTTTAGGAACTGACTGAATTTCTTTTATTTCACTCCAAGCATATGACTGTTTTTCCAATGATGATAAATCACTCCAAGTAATCCCTTCCTCAGACATTAACTGAAAATGATTAAATGCAAATACAAACATAACAATAGCCCCAACTGTTAACAGGATACTTGGAATAATCCCTTTTTTCCAAAAAAAGAATACGAGTAAAAATGCAACAGTAAGACACGCGAGCGCAGCAAGATATAATTTAATTACTGCAGATGGTGTTTGGATGAAAAAAGTATTTGTCGTATGAAGCATCATATTTTGGACTGTCATTGGTAGAAAAAAGAAGCTTATAATACCCCCAATAGCAATTATAATGGCTCCCGTCAAAAATATAGTTCTCTTCTCGTAACTAATCATCATATTACCCCCAGTTTATTCTAATTCTATTAACTAGGTGTAAAAAAGCTCAATATAACATTCTAGTAAGCATTGCGAATTGATCGCCTTTATGAATATCGTTCCTATTAGTTCATTAAGATAGTATTACGACTTAAATTTACAATACCAAAAAACAGCAATTTCATTTACAGTTGAAAAATTAGAATAAAGCATAGTAACGACTCCACCTATTACAAAGTGATTTTTTGCATAAAAACGACAAGCTGACACATTGATATCTTGTGTTTCAAGCATAAGACCACTAGAGTTATTCTCCTTAGCCCAATCAATAGCTTTATTCAATAATGCAGTTCCAACACCATTTTTTCTATGATCTATTGCAACAGCGATGTCGTCTATTCGTGCATATCCATTCCAATTACTCCGAATCTTAATCCGACCAATGCAGTTGTTTTCAACATAATACAAAAAAACCACTTTTCCGCCTTCTTCAATATAACTGACATCAATTTCATCATCATCGTATTTCTTGAAATAAGGTTTAGAAAATTGCTCCTCTGTATACTTCCATGCATTGTTTTCTAATGTAGGAATAATTCTTCCTGAAACAACGAAAGATTCGTTTGGTTTATTGTAATCCTTCATATTAAATCGTGTCATTTTAACAATTATATCAATCACCTTCTAATTTAACTTGGATTAAAAATAACCCACTTAGATTGTATTTTATTTTTTAAATATGATAACTAATGGATAACTTGTTCTTGTAGAATGATAAGATTAAGTCTCTATCCAAACCCAGACATCCAAAAAACTTACTGGTCTAAATTATCCTCAAACTCACTATAACTTGAAATGTAAAATGGATTTCCTTCATTCTTTAATACTATAAATCCACTAGAATTATTAATTTTATATTTTTCTAAAATTGAATTAGACTTCTCATCCACTTTATAAAACATAGTAACACCTACTACTCTCTCATCTTCAACAAACAACTCTAAATTGCTATTAATTAATTCCATTTCACTTTGATCACTTTGAAATCCAATTATGTAAAATTTATTACTTTCAGTAGGCCGTAAATCTTTGAATTCAGCGGGTATTTCCGTTCTTGAACATGATGCTAAAATTGCTATTAAAATTATAGCTATTAAAAAGTGTCTATATCTCATTAAAGCACCCCCTTTAGTACAGTAAGAGATTCCTCGTTCTTAAAGAATCCCAAGTTATTGGATAAATGTAAAAATTAGTTCCCCACTAAAACAAAAACATTACCATCCGGAGCTTTCATTACTGCAACATGTCCTCCTAAAGAATTAGGAAACGGAGAGCGAATCCACTCTACCTCAGGATTAGTTTTTAATCTTTCATAAAACTCCCTAACATTTTCAACAACAATTTCAATTTCAGCAAAATTTAAATTTGGATTGTTTTTTAATACTAACTCTGAATTGCCATCGGGAAATCTCATTCCAACAAGACTCCATTCTTTTCCCTCATCTTGATAGGTTTCCCATGCCTTTGTTAAACCAAGTGATTGATAGAATAACACTGACTTATCGATATCATCCGTATAAATTGCAAGACATTCGATTTTTTTCCACATTGTTTTTCCCCCGGATCAAATTATAACTTTTACTACATCACTGTACGATTGCAGACTTATTTCCGATTTTTTTCATTATGGTCACTTCTCTTTCTGGATCTCCTTATTTCGATGAGACAAGTCACCCTCAACTACAATGTGTTTGTCATTACCATTTATTTCGACGATTGTTAGACTTGTATCATGAATAAAAGGGGGTTCCCATAATTTCTCTAACGGATAATCTTTAAAGAATGCCATTAATGTCTTAATAACAACAGCATGAGTCACGATTAAGATATTTCCAGTACTATATTTCTCTTGGATAGAAATAATACTGTTCAATACTCTATGTCTAAGTTCATCAAAACTTTCTCCGTTTATTGAATGATATAGATGTGGAGTATTCCAGAAAGAATAAAATTCCTTTGAATAGTTCTCCTCAATATCAGACGAAGTTTGTCCTTCCCAATCTCCCATATTAATTTCTTTTAAGTTATGATCAATTATTATAGGAATCTCTCTTTCTCCTATTATTAAGTTAGCAGTTGATACAGTTCTTTGACTTGGGCTTGTATAGATTGCGTCAAATTCCACCTCTTGAACCCTATTTCCTAAGGCTATTGCGTTATTTATTCCATTCTCAGTTAATTCCGAATCGCTCCAACCTTGCAATCTTTTTTGCGTATTCCATACAGTCTCACCATGTCTCGTAATATATAAAGTTAGCAAAAAGACACCACCTTTTTCTAATCTAGTGTTTCGAATGTTTTGCTTATTCTAATGTTCTGCAAATATAAGATGAATGACTTCTCAGTAAACACTTCTCCAGCGTAGAGATTCACCCTTTTGATTAAAAAGTTTTTAATTTGAGGAGTTCCTCAGCTTCCTTAATACTATCAATTAACCAAATGGGACTCTTAGGATGCCTAGTTATTTCATCTGTAGTCATCCAATATACAGCATCTACTTCATCAGGACTTTTAACAAAAGGGGCACCATCTTCAAACTCACAAAGGAAAACAATATCAACAACTTCATTACCATTTTCTAATGAAAATGAGGTATTTCTTACATAATCAATTTTTTCTTTTATTTTCACTCCAACTTCCTCAAATAATTCTCTTCGTAATGTTCTTTCTAATATATTTTTTGAATTCCCTTCATTTTCAACTGTCCCTCCTACAAGGGAAAGCAACCCTCCAGCGTGCTCTTCTTTTAAACTCCGTCCAATAATCAACCATTTATCTTCTTTATAAACGGCTCCTTCAACATTAATACAAAACATGTAAAAGCCTCCTTACATTCCTTTAATCACCATCATTTTTAGTTTTAAGACCTAAGATAAGTTTACCATAATTTCTCAATTTCAATCTAAAACAAACTGACAAATTTTTAAAAGTACTATGTGGTAAGTCAGGAACATAAAGGGGTACTTCTCTCGTTAACCTTAATTCGGATAATGGTATAAAATTTTCCGTTCTAATGTTTTCAAAAAATGTCTAAAAAGAGTTGCTGCAGCAACTCTCAATTAAACTTAAGTTAACTTTACTTATAAAAGATTTTATGATTTCATGGAGAAACATGTTCATAATCCAAAATATCAACTTTGAATTCATGATTACATTTCAATTTGTTAATCTTATCGCTATCACAGGAAGGAGATATTCTTACTGTTACCAAATCTTCACTATAATCACCATTTTCTACAGGGACTTCAATTCTTACAACAACATCATAGGAATGATTATCATTGTAAGTGATACCAACAATCCTTTTCCATTGCCAGCTAACAAAAGTTTCTTTCCCGTACTCTTTGGTAACTCTTTGATCAATAGTTGGAAAAATAATTTCAAAAATAATATCCTCTGTCGTAACATACATTCCGTCCACATTTGAAATGGTTTCTGCTTTTACAATCTGCGTAGGAAAAGATAAAAAGAATAATAATCCTACTAATAGGATGTAACGAATTGTCATCAAGTTTCACCTCTAAGGTTTGTTATTCCATTTATTCTGCTCATAATATGTTTCTTTATTAAGCTTAAGTGCTCAGATAGCTAAATAATTTCATTTCAAATACCTTTAATGTCACGTTAACCCCCCGAAAACAAAAAAGATCGATTTCATTTAAGAAACGACCTTTCAATAATTAAGCTTAACAGTAAGGCTATGCTAAAAAATGCACCAATTAATCACAAGGAAAAACTGTTCTTTTTTATCATTGACTCTTATTAATGTTCCAAAATGAACAAAACAATATAATCTGGATAGCTAATTAATTGTTAATCACTATAAATCTCTTTAGAATACCGATTGATTTACTATCAAAAGCTACTTTTTCGTCTTCATAAGCATAGATTGTGTGATTTAGTGAGAATAGGAGAAAACCATCTTTAATTGATTGCTCCTTAAAATAGAGCGTTTTTCCTTGGTTATCAACACACTTTAAATAAGATTCTAGACATTCGATACTTTTTTCATTATAAAGCCATGCGTTATACTCAGTTTCTGTAGGGCGCAAAGCAATGAATAAAAAAAATAGTAAGACCAAGACTGGATAGAACTATTAAACTGTATGTTTGTATAGATTTTCTATTCAATTCATATCAGCTCTTTGTTTTCATTTTGTTATTTACTATCATTATTAAATAAATTAGTACCAGTTGCAAAAAAAAGTTGAAATTTCACTGCTAGTCACAAGATATAGTAGTTGGCATTTTTTGTCAACAAAAATTCTAATCAAATCTATTATCCGTAAGCTTTATAACACTAGTGATTGACTCAACCAACATATTTTTGAGATTCTTTAGTTCTCTCTAACAGAGAAATTATTGGGTTGGGTATAGTACCGGCCGTCGAAAAATGCTTTCCTAGTTTAATATTTAACGCTCGCTTAGAATGAAAGGCTCTCGCTTTTGATAATGAAGTAGCACTACGTTTAAACTCATAAAAAGATCGTTTATTAAATAGGAGTCTTTTAATAGATAAAAAACACGGTCCAAGGAATACTTTTGTTCGATAGAAGGATTTCTATTAGACAAAACACATGCTCCAAGTAATGCTTTTGTTCAATAGAAGGCCTCTATTAGACAAAACACATGCTCAGAGGAAGGCTTTTGTTCAATAGGAGGCCTCTAATAAAAACACAAGCACCAAACATTGATATTATTCCTTAGCGGGTATCTAAACGGTTTTTAACTATAACCGATTACTCTTTTGGAAAAAAGTAAAAAAGGGGCACAAGGTACTCTTCCCTCTTGCCCCAATTCCTTCTAACCATCTAAATCAACTCTATGTTTAATAATCTTAAAGCTATCCTCCGTTTCCTCTACTTCATATATCTTCGCTCGGGATTCTGGGGTACTAAATGGATGATGAAGAATAAGCATCCAAGCACCTTCAAATGTCCGAAACAGCATGCCATGTCCACTATCCCCATCAACTAATGGGTCCAGCTGTTCCCAAGGTCCCTCCAACTTTCCCGATTTAGATCGAGCCATCGTTTGGACATATCCTTCATTGTTATAGCTTGACCATAGCATAACAAGGTGACCGCCTTTTGTACGATATAATTGACATCCATCTGATACATAAACGGAATGCTTCACATCAGGCTTCCGTTCAGCATTGATCCATGGGGCATCTGAAGCTTTAAAAAGATGTAGGGGTTCTCCATTAGCATCAGACAAATCGTCCTTTAATGGAATCGCCTCAAATGTACCATCTATTACCTGTATCCACTCATGGCAATATACCATCCATGGCTTTCTATCCTCATCCACATACAGTGTTCCATCTAGAGTCATGAAGTCTCTAGGTGGCACAGGTCCATCCTTTTTTAACAACTCAAACGGGCCTTCGGGAGAATGAGAACATGCAATACTAGTACCACGGAGGTGATTGGTTTTCCAAACATCTGGTGGTTCAGCGAGGATTGCGTCTCTATTATGAAGAGTAACGAATAAGTAATAGTTCCCATTATACTGATGGACCTCTGGTGCCCATGTACCATGCGTTGGATTTGCCCACGTTCCATCAGGAATCTCAAAAACTACATAAGGACCTTCCCACTCAAGTAAATCCTTACTTTTATAAGTGAGTACTCCATTTCTCTCTAAATCTGTTAATTCTGGAATTCCAGTTGTATATAAATAATAAGTATTTGTTTCTTCATGTGTCAGGACAAAAGGGTCATGTGCAGGAATATCTTTAAGTCGGTGTCCCTTTCTAGGTTTAGAAGCATCAGAGGCACTATTATATGGCATTAAATCATCTCCTGTCTTTCTTGTGCCCCGGGTTCCTTCAATTAGCATGAACCCGGGGATTTATCATTCTGAACAAACTTACTTAACCTCTATTTCAACAAACGAACTTTCCAAGTGCCCAGAAGTTGTCTTTAATGTAATAGTACCCGGTTGATCAGTGGCTTTTACATAGATTAATAATTTGCCATGATAAGCTTTTCTACTCTTTGCTTTGTAATCCTGGTGACTTTCTGGGTTACTGCATTCCAGCCCAATAATCTCCCCAGGTCCGTCGATTGTACAATATATTTCATTATCAGCTTCATAGACTAAGTTATTGTCTTGGTCAAGAATATTTACTTCTACATGTGCAACATCCTGTCTGTCAGCTTTAAGAGATTTCGTATCCACAAGTAAGTGTAATTTTGTTGGCTCACCGGCTGTCTTTAATTCATGTGTACAAGTAATGTTTCCGTTTCTTTTTCCGACTGCTTTTAATGTACCGTTAGAGTATGGAATATCCCAATAAATTGTTCCACCTGGGTAGTCTTCTTGTTTTTTAACTCCAACCGATTCTCCATTTAATAGTAAGTCTACTTCAGGGCAATTTGTACAACACGCTACCCTTTCTGTTTCGCCTTCATTTCCATTCCACCTGCAGAAAACCTCATGATCCCAGTTAACTTCGTCGTGATTATCTTCCTTTATCGATGTCAAGCCTATGTGAACCATATCAGTGTCAGACCATTGACTTTGTTTGAAGTAATACAAAGGCTTCTTAAACCCTGCAAGATCTAGCATTCCAGGGGTTGCATGACGAAGTGGCCAACCACGCGCTTCCCCTAAATAGTCAATCCCAGTCCAGATAAATTGTCCTGATATAAAATCATTATTTTCTACTGCCAACCAAACATTATGATTCCTTCCATTTTCACTTCCGTAAATCACTCGATTTGGATATTTTTCATGGTCTTCATGATAAAGAAATTCTTGATAGTTATACCCAACAACGTCCAATGCATCTGGAAATTCTGTTTCGTTTGACATGATAACACTTGCTAGAGCAGCGGTAACAGGCCTTGTTGGATCATATTGTTTTACAACCTTTACTAGCCTCTTTGCAATCTCACCCATTCCCTTTGCTTCTGGTTTATCTGCTTTGTAGCGTTCTCCGAGTATAGGGTGTGAATAAGGATCATTTGGATAATCAATTTCATTCCCAATGCTCCAAAAGACAATAGAAGGATGGTTTCGATCTCTTAAGATCATATCTCTCAAATCAATTTCAGCCCACTCAGTAAAGTCTGAAGCATAGCCATCTAAAGAGGGTTCTCCTTTATTCCAGCCTTCTACCCACTTGTTCTTAGGATACTCCCATTCATCAAAAGCCTCATCTTGGACTAAAAAGCCATAAGAATCACACATATCTAACAACTCTGGTGAAGGTGGATTGTGACTCATTCTAATCGCATTAACACCAGCTTGTTTTAAGAGCTGTAATCGTCTATGCCAGACTTTATCAGGTACTGCTGCCCCAAGACAACCTGCATCATGATGGATACATACACCTTTCATCTTGAGATTTTCTCCATTAAGATAAAATCCTGAGTTCACATCGAAATGGAACGATCTAATACCAAGTGTTGTAATCTCTGTATCAATCACTTCACCTTCCTTTATTACCCTTGTTTCAACTTTATATAAATAGGGAGTCTCCGTTGACCAAAGAATTGGCTGATTTAGAATGATAGAATTCGAGAATTCCTTTTCATCTTTACCTTGGATAACTTGCTCAGATAAAGTAGAAATTATCTCTTTACCGGTAGCATCCCTAACTTGATGTTCGATTTGGATTTCAGCTTTATGATTATGATCATTTCTTATAATAGTTTGGATATGGATTTCTGCTTCTGATGATGAAATGGTTGGAGTTGTAACAAAGATGCCATATGGCTTGATATGTACTTTATCAGTTATATTGATAAATACATTTCGATAAATACCAGATCCCGGATACCAGCGGGAATCAGCAAAATCAGAGTGATCTACTTTTACAGCAATTACATTTTCTCTACTGTCGAAATTCAAATATGGGGTTATATCATAATTAAAAGAACTATAGCCATAAGGCCTTTTCCCAAGGAATTGTTCATTGATCCATACTTCACTGTTTTTATAAACTCCATCAAATTGAATGGATACTTTTTTTCCTTTTACATGGTCTGGTATCAAAAAGCTCTTACGATACCAACCAACTCCCCCAGGTAAATATCCGGTTGAACTTGCATATTCCTCCTTAAAGGGGCCCTCAATACTCCAATCATGAGGCAAATCTAGTATTCTCCAGTCTGAATCATCAGTATCAATTTTAAATGCATCAGAACGATCTTCTTTTAAGAACTTCCAATCAAAGTTAAACTTTCTACTCTTTACAGACAAATCCCATCCTTGATTTAGTACATTTACCATATTCAACACCCCTTATCATAATCATAAAACTTTACACTAGACTTATTTATAGATAGAGGGCTATCAATCATGCATGATAGCCCCACTATACCTAAATTACTCTTAGTTTCCTTCTACAAGCTTTTTATAATCATCGATCTGTTTTTGAAGTTCCTTTAGTACCTTCTCATAACCTGCTGCCTCTAGTCTCTTACGGAAATCCTTAACCGCTTTTTCCGGATCACCCGCTTTACCAAAGGCAATCGCAGGTACCATTTGTGATGTCACTTGTGATAAGGCTGCAATTTCAGCATCTACTGGTGTACTATCAAATACAAATCTTCCATATGGGAATGGTTTTTTAATTTTATCGTACTCTGCATAAATTTCAGTCATTCCTTCCCACTTATCAGCGCTTGGAATCTCAAATTTATCTACACGTCCTCCCCAGAAGTTAGAAGAGAATGCATCTTTTGTTTCATCATATCCTTCCGGACGAACACGTTTACCATCAACAATCTCGTATTGTACACCTTCAATACCATAGTTAAATAATTTATAGATTTCCTCATCATTACGTATTAAATCATAGACCATAAGGGCACGCTCTGGATTTTTACTATGAGCACCTACAGCTGTTGCACCATGCGTAATTGACATAGAAATTAAGTTATCACGAGTATCAGCCCATGCAAAAATATCAATCTCTGAACCTGGTTGTTTCAAATCCATTTGTGGACGTAGCCCTGAAAATGTTTCTGAGTGATGCTGATCTGCACCAGTTTTACCAGCTTGGAATAAGGCACGAGTGTCTCCTTTATAATTCAATACATCAGTACGCCAATACCCTTTATCTGCCCAGTCCTTCATAAGCTTCGCATAATCTATAAAAAGATCATCGAACACAGGACTAGTAATTGTATACGGATCCTCAAAAGATTTAGCCCAGTAAATAGGGAATACTCCTGTAGCAATTGGAAGTTCAATTTGATCTGAATAAGAAGTTGTATACCCCCATGCTGATGTAACGTTTGTTCCAGGTGTATCCCAAGGAATAACACCAGGTTTATTATCAACAATACCTTGGAAGTACTCTCCTAATGTCTCAAAATCTTCAATCGGCTCATTAATTCCAAATTCCTTTGCCCAGTCTGTCCGATAGAAGAAACCGTGATTAACCCACTGAGTAAAAGAGTCCTCAGGAATCATAACAATCTTGTCATTGTACTTAGTTTGTTCCCAGCTTTCATCAGATACCTCAGCCCATGTTTGTGGTGCATAGGTTGGTAAAAGTTCAGTAATATCCTTGAAAGCTCCCTTTTGTGCATTCCCCCATGCGTCTAACCAGTCAGTAGCAGTAATAATTAGATCTACTGGCTCACCAGAAGCTAAAGTTAAATTATATTTTGTCATATAGTCAGCCCATTCAATCCATTTCAACTCAAGGTGCGCATTCACTTTGTCTTTTAATTTGGCATTTACTTGTTCCATTACTTTTTCTAATTGTCCATTAGTTGGTTTATCCCCAAGCATCATATAGGTTACTGTCACAAATTCTGAAGTATCAATCTCTCCATTTTCGTCTACCTTTGTTTTCGGCTCTTCTTTACTTGTCTTGCTTGATCCATTGCACGCAACAAGGCTAAAAGCCAACAACATGACCATAAACAGGATTAAGACTTTTTTGATCTTCAACATATTTTCCTCCCCTTTGTTTTTAATCTTACTTTCTATGACATGAGGATTATCCTCAAAGCATATTCTTTTTACCCTTTAACAGCCCCAATCGTAATCCCTTTAATAAAGTACCGTTGCACAAACGGATAAAATAGAATAACCGGTCCAGTAGCAACTACGGCTGTTGCCATTTTCATCGTTTCTAATGGGATATCCTGTGGCGGTACATTGGAAGCAGCGGCTGAATTCCTTATGAAATCAGCACTTGTGATTACATTATAGAGAAATAACTGTAGTGGTCTATATTCCATGTTAGGTGATAGAAAAAGCATCGAATTATACCATTCATTCCAATACCCTAGAGCAATAAAAAGTCCTATTGTCGCCAAAGCGGGTGTTGACATAGGTAGAATTAATCTTAAAAATATAGTGAAATCACCCGCACCATCCATTTTCGCAGATTCAGTAATTTCTACAGGTATAGATTTCGTAAAGGCTTTCATCATGATGATAAGAAAAGGACTAAGCAATCCTGGTAGGAGTACAGCAAGGTAGTTATCTTTAAGATGTAGGTACTGCGTTACTAGGAGATAGAACGGGACAAGTCCACCTGAGAAAAGGGTTGTAAAGTAAATATAGAATGAGATTTTATTACGAAACAAAAAGTCCTGACGTTGTAAGGCATAACCAGTCATCGCTACAATAAATAAGCCGATCGCAGTTCCAACCACTGTAATACCCATTGTTACGACATAAGATCCAATGACTAGTCTTGGATTCTGAAAAACAATCTCGTAAGCAAATGTCGAAAACTCCTTTGGCCATAAAGAAAAGCCATGTTCCATAATTGCACTCTCAGATGTGAAGGAAGACGACACGATTAATACAAAGGGTAAAAGGCAGCATAGAGCAAAAAAGCCAATAAAACCGTAACCAATCATACGAACGACAATTGTAGAAAAATCAATATTTCGTCTAACAGTGTTTTCCATAAAATTCTCTTCCCTCCTTAAAACAACGAATTTTCTGGTGAAACCTTTTTAACAATCCAGTTTGCAGTAATGACAATGAAGAATCCGAAAATAGATTGATACAAGCTTACAGCGCTTCCTAAAGAGAAGTTAAAATTCGTCATCAATGTCCGGAATACGTAAGTTTCAATAATATCTGTCGTTGGATAAAGCATCGTATTATTAGCCCCAACTAAGTTATAAAATAGACCAAAGTTACCGCGTAATACTCCTCCTAGCGAGAACAATAATAAGATGATAAATGTAGGTTTGAGCCATGGAATAATGATATATCTGATCCGTTGAAAGGCATTTGCTCCGTCAATTTCAGCAGCTTCTATAATCGATTTATCAAGACCCATAATAGCCGCAAAATAAACGATTGAACCATAGCCTGTAGATTGCCATAGAAAAGTAATGACAATTATATATGGCCAAATTGACGGATTTGAATAGGTCTGTACAGGGTCTAAACCAACCATTTTCAAAAACGAATTAAGTACACCATAATCGTAACTAAGTATGTTATAAGCTAAAAGTCCAACTAGAACGGCAGAAATAAAATGTGGTAAAAACATAATGGTTTGTGAAACCTTTTTAAACCATTTACTTGTCAGTTCATTAAGCATAATCGCTACACCTATTTGTAGGAAATTTCCTAAAATGATGAAAGCTAGATTATAAGCAATTGTATTAAAGGTTAACTTCCATAGGTCACCGGTCATGACTAAAAAACGAAAATTCTCAAATCCAACGAAGGCACTATTGAAGATTCCTAACGAATAGTCATAATTGACAAATGCAAGATAAAGCCCCGGCATTGGTAAATAAGCAAAAATAGCAAAGAAAATGATGGCAGGCATACACATAAGAAGTAGGGTTCGGTTTTTCCAGATTTTTTTAAACAAAGATAATTTATGTTTTTCTACAATGGGCGTCTGTGATTGCACAATCACTGTTTTCATTTCAATCCCCCTTTAGACTACTGATCTTTTGAAGCAAATTACAGAAACAGATTAATTCGCCATATCCCGACAAAATCACCGATAAATGAAACGGGTTTCATTTTTAAAATGTAGAAATTCCACACATTCTCTTATAGTGCCTCCTTTTCTTGAAACGGGTTTCAAAATACTCAATTAGAGTTCTACACATCTTTTATAAAGCCTACTATTCTATTGTTTGCTCTTGATGTAAGCGGTTACTTATGTTTCCATTATATTCCTTGTGTATTTAAAAGTAAATATAATTATTTTTACTTCTTTAAATTTTCTGATAGTGATTCCGGAGTTGCTTCCTATACTTCACTCATTATGTGAAATCGGTTTCATTTATAATAAAAAACATCCCCTGGCTAAAGGGATAACCAAGGGAAGAAATACTAGATTATGAAAATAAGGTAATAGAGTTTATAAATCCCTTACATGAATCCCTTTAAGTTTAAATGAATAGGAGTAGCTTCGATTCGCATATAGCGTGTATTCAGGATGTGTCCTTTGTCCCCAGCTATCGTCTCCCCCAACACCCATTTGTTTATAATTTATACGCACTACAGTTTTATCACTCGTTGGTAATTTATATCCATGATCATGTTCTTCAAGCTCAATTGGAGTATATGGTAAAGCATTTACCTCAATTATCGGGCTCCCTGATAATTTCATTCCAATTCCTTCTTGATTGGATAACACAGCCCATCTTACACCTGTTTTATTCCCGCATTCCTGTGGTTTTAAGTACGGAACATATTGATCCTTTACTTTCCCAGTATAGATTCCAATTTTTGCACCTTTCTCTTTATCCCAATAGTTCTCATATGGACCTTTTCCGTACCATGTGATTGTATCAAATGAATCCTCCAATAATGCCATCATACCAATCTCAGGGATTTCAGGAAGTCCCTCACCTGGTTGTAACATATAATCAACTTTTATCTCCCCATCTCCTGTAATCGTATAGATCATTTGGCAGGAAGACATAGTAGATTTCAGACTGTATTCGGATGTGATCACAGTTGTTGATTTGTTTTTCACATCAACTAAAAAGGAAGTTAGGACTTTGTTCATCCACGCATCTCTCCAAACAGAGCTGCGTTCATGCAATTTATTACCACGGTCATTATCGGTCATCGCTCGCCAGAAATTAAGACCTAATTCATCCTTTAATAGAGAGACACCATTGAATCGATACGAATCCAACGTTCCGTTATTTTTATTAAAAACCACTTCAAAGTCAGTTCCATTAATACTCACATAGGATGGATCTTCCGATACATTTGTCTCTAATGATGTGACAGCTCTAGATTCTGATCTGGTTATTACAGTAGGCATCACAAACTGTCCAAACGCAACTTCATGCCCCTTCTGAGCCCATAAAGTGTTGTTTTTCAATTGTAGGCTAACAGTTAAAATGTATTCACCCTCCTGTTCGAAATCTTCAGGGAGAGAGTATTCTAGTTTAATGGTTTTGGCAATCCCTGGTTCTACATCAATATCAAGCGTACCCACTTGAATTTGCACACCATTTTCAGCTAACTCCCAACCTAACTCGAACTCTTGTAGATTAGTAAATAAGTAATTATTTATTACATCAATAAGCCCCTCTTTAAGGTTATTTACCGTAAAACGTACATTCTGATAACACTTTTTCACCTCAATAATCTTTGGTGTAATCGTTCCGTCAGCAAAGATTAAGCCATTTCCAGAAAAGTTGCCATCATGAGGGCTCTCTCCAAAATCACCGCCATAAGCTAAATACGGTAACCCATCGTCCGTCACAGTTTCCAACGCTTGATCCTTCCAGTCCCAAATAAATCCACCTTGAATAATAGGGTATTTATCAAATAAATCCGTATACTTGTATAGGTTTCCACAGGAATTCCCCATTGCATGACTATATTCACATAAAATGTACGGCTTCGGATTCTCTGTTCTTTCAGCATACTGTGCATATTTCTCTACACCCTCAGGACTTATATACATGGTGCTTTCAATATCTGAAGCCGCTTCAGATTTACGGTAATGGAAAATACCTTCATAATGTACGATACGGGAAGGATCTTTCTCTCTTAGGAAATCATGCATTTTGATAAAATTATCTCCACCAAACGATTCATTTCCAAGTGACCAGATGACAATCGAAGGGTGATTTTTATCTCTTTGAAACATTGAATTACATCGATCAAGAACGTTTTCCTGCCATTCAAACTTGCTTCCTGGCACTGCATCCCCTTCACCTTTTTGCCCATATTTCCAAGTCCCATGTGTTTCAAGATTTGTTTCATCAATAACATACAAACCATATTGATCACATAATTCGTACCATAAAGGATGATTTGGATAGTGAGAGGTACGGACAGAATTGATATTATGTAACTTCATTAACTTAATATCATTAACCATATCCTCGTAACTAACTGCTCGCCCTTTATCTGATGAGAATTCATGACGGTTCACACCTTTAAAGACAATACGCTTTCCATTTATTTTCATAATGCCGTCTTTTATTTCAAACTTCCGGAATCCTACTTTACAACTTTCTGTTTCTATAATCACTCCGTCCTCATCCTTCAATGTTAAAACAAGTGTATAGAGGTATGGATTCTCCGCACTCCATTTATGAGGATTCTTCACATAAGTTGAAGTATTAACTGAGCAATTTAATTGATTATTCATTTCAACCTTCAGCTCTAGTGGATTCTCTAAGACCGGTTGATTGGAATGATCATATAGAATCGCTTCAACCATATAACCATTTCCCGCTTGTTCAAATACATTTTTGATTTTGGCTTCGATTTTTAGTTCAGCATCTCTGTATTCATGATCAAGCTCAGTATTCACAAAGAAATCATTAATATGAATTTGAGGAGTTGAATACAAATACACATCACGGAAAATTCCGCTCATTCTCCAAAAATCTTGATCCTCTAACCAGCTTGCATCACACCACCTATATACTTCTACCACTACTTTATTTTCTCCGGCCTTTAAATAAGGTGTTAAATCAAATTCTGCTGGTGTAAAGGTATCCTCACTATATCCGACAATATAACCATTCACCCACAGATAAAAAGCTGATTCTACACCTTGAAAGTTGATATAAACCGGTTGCTCTAACCAATCATCTGAAACAGTAAATGTTCGTATGTACTGACCGACAGGATTATAGTTAACCGGTGCAAACGGTGGCTTTATATCCTCGTTTCCTTCCCAAGGGTACCTGACGTTCGTATATTGTGGATAATCATATCCTTGCAGTTGCCAGTGGGAAGGTACTTTTATCTCATCCCATTCACTGAAATCATAATCTTGTTTAAAAAATTCTCTATTTCTCATATCAGGATTTTCATAGAATGCAAACTTCCATTTTCCATTTAAAGATTGATAGAAGTCAGATAGGGTTCGATCACCTTTTAATGCTTCTTCAACAGTCTTATAAGGCATTAATGTTGCATGAGCATCTAATCGATTTAATTGAAAAATCTCAGGGTTGTTATTCCATTCAGGGTAGCCATTCTTTGGCGGACTGTACTTAAATTTAGTAAGTTGCTTTAGCATAAAGTATACCTCGCTTTCTTATAATCACATTACAATGAAACCGATTACATTTTTATTGATAAAAAAGGAATCTCAATAAAGTTTATTACCGAAGATTGTTTATATTCCTTTTATTCAGATAATGAAACCCATTTCAATACCATCCTACTTCTACTCCGAAAAGATGTCAAACAATAATTACGAATCTGATAATAATTTACAAGAATCTCTCAAAATAAGTGAAGTAGGAACGACGATTTCTTTCTCCGCTTCTTTTTCATTAATCAAATCTACTAATACTTTAATTGCTGTTTGACCTAACTGATCGTAGTTCTGACTTACCGTAGTTATACCTGGTGGAAAATGCTTTGCCAAATAAATATCATCAAACCCAACAACTGAAACCTCCTCTGGAACCTTTAATCCAAATTTAGTAAGAACCTTTATTACCCCAATTGCCACTAAATCGTTCGCACATAGTAAGGCTGTAGGCCTTTCATTTAAATTGAGTAATTGTGTAGCAACCTCTTCACCAGATTCAATATTAAAGCCAGTACCTATAACCCAGTCTTTATTAATACTTAATCCTCTGGTTTTCATAGCGTTAATAAAAGAGTTCTTTTTTACGTCAGTAGAACTTATTCCATCCAATCCACCAAGAAACCCAATCTTCAAATGATTTAGATTGATTAACAATTCAACAAGCTTATCAATTCCTGATTCTTCATCTGCCCTAACCACATGAGCATCTACCCCTGTCATTCGACCATTTACAAAAACAATAGGAATTCTTTCCATGACTTTCTTAATTTCTTCAGCATATTCTTTATCTGTATCGGTATCATTAATTCTTCCACCAATATAAATAATTCCATCAACTTGTTTTTCGACTAAACTTTGTAAGTATTTTGATTCATTTTCAGAGTTATTCATCGTATTTCCAAGAAACACTGTATATCCCAATTCCATTGCATATGCTTCACTTTTTTGAAACAATGTTGAAAAGAAAGGATGACTTATGTCAGGTAGGATAAATCCAATTGTTTTCGATTGCTTATGTAATAAACTTCTTGCTAGACTGTTAGGTTTGAAATTATATTTCTCTATAACATCCATTATTTTACGCATTGTCTGTGGACGTACTTTTGCATTTCCTGTTAATACTCGGGAAACTGTTGCTGGTGATACATTAGCTTCTTTAGCAATGTCATATATGGTTATATTTCCTTTTTTCATCGTTTCCCTCCAATTTATTAAATCATTTCCACATTATTGAAATCGGTTTCATTTAATTTTAAAACGATACTAACTTTTAGTCAATACATTTGCTTTAAACGTACTACATTACATTTCCATATGTTAGAATTTTATTAGAATTATATAAGGGGGTTATTTGGAATGACTACTAATTTAACTTACGAAATAAATAAAAAAGTGAACGCTGAAGAACTTTCGCACGTCTTCATAGCATCTGGTATTAAAAGACCGAGTAATGATTTAGATCGATTACAAAGTATGATTGAAAATTCTAATATCCTAATTACAGCTTGGGATCATGACCAATTAATTGGCGTTGCTAGAGGATTAACTGATTATAGTTATAGTTGCTATTTATCCGATTTAGCTGTGAATAACGAGTACCAACACAAAGGTATTGGGAAAGAACTGGTAAGATTAGTTCAACAACATATTGGAGAAGAAGTTGCATTATTACTGCTTTCTTCCCCTACTGCAATGGACTACTATCCTAAAATTGGTTTCGAGAAGGTTGAGAATGGATTTAGAATTTCTCGAAAAAGATAGCTTAGGTTTAAATAAAAAGTAGAAGGGTCGAGGAAATATGGAATTTGTTATTCGCAGAATGATAAAGGAAGATATTAAGCAAGTGCAACAAGTTGCCAAGACGAGTTGGAATTTCACTTACGATGGAATTATTCCATTTGAGATCCAGGAAAATTTCTTAAAATATGCTTATAACGATGAAATGCTGCAGAAACGGATAAATCAATCAATCATATTTGTTGCAGAAGTTGATGGCCAAATAGTTGGGTTTGCAAACTACTCTCCTATAAAAGAAGATGGAAAAGTTGAACTCGCTGCTATTTATTTAAATCCAGAATATCAAGGAAAAGGATTAGGGACATCTTTATTGAAAGAAGGAATTAATTACTTAGATGGTGTCAAAGAAATATTTATAAACGTGGAGAAAGACAATGAAATCGGAACAACATTCTATAAAGCAAAAGGCTTCAAAGTGTTATCGGAATTTGATGATGATTTTGATGGACACATTTTAAAGACAGTAAGAATGGTATTGAAAGTTTAAAAGGCCCAGTCTCATCATTTAATAAGCAGAACAAACACATATCATTGTGATTCAACTACAGTTCATGTTTTTATTTTAAAATGCTGGATTAGTTTGTTATAGTTTTGTGTATAATTTAATTAGATTGAATAAAATGTTTTCTAGGGTTCCGTAATTTTATTGTTGGTCTGGTCCGAGAGAAAACTCACAGATTTACTGTGCCACGGAAGGATAAAAGCCTGGGAGGTTACTGTTAACAGTTGCTCAAAGGCTTTTTTATATTTTTCGTACGTATAAAGTTGAAGGTGGTAATTAAATGAACGCGAATTGGATGAAGGTATTTATTGCGGCTCTATTTGAAGTGTGTTGGGTGATTGGTTTGAAACACGCAGATGACTTGTTTTCTTGGGTTGGAACCGTTATATCTATCGTTATCAGCTTCTATTTAATGATTATGGCAACAAAAAAACTTCCCGTAGGAACTGTATATGCAGTGTTTGTGGGATTGGGTACTGCTGGTACTGTTGTTTCAGAAATCATATTTTTTGGTGAACCATTCAAATTGAGTAAGATCCTTTTGATTTTGCTGTTGCTTATAGGAGTTGTAGGCTTGAAATTAGTAACAAAGGATCAGGTTCAGGAAGGGGCTGATTCGTAATGGATTGGTTTTCTCTAATCTTAGCAGGAATATTTGAAATGTTTGGTGTTACTATGATCAATAAACTTCATAAGGACCGGAATAGGAAGTCCCTTATTCTCTTATTTTTTGGATTCGGAGCAAGCTTCATATGTCTATCTTATGCAATGAAAACCCTCCCTATGGGGACGGCATATGCAATATGGACGGGAATTGGTGCGTCTGGTGGAGCAATACTAGGAATGCTTTTATATGGAGAATCAAAGGATTGGAAAAGGTTGGTTTTTATCACAATGGTATTAAGTGCTGCAGTAGGGCTGAAACTGGTTTCATAAATATGAAAAAGGAAAAACCAAATTTTATCAAATCTATTCAAACATATAATAATTAAGATGCTTAAGCCTAATTTTATCTGAATTAGGCTTTTTTATTATAATACTATAAGTTTATGCTTGAGAAGTGATAGGATGTTTAACTCTTAACGGAAAATGATTATTACCTTTCGCTTTTATGAATAACACATCGTCACTATTCAAAACTTCATTATGAACATTCATGCCCTTATAATTAGGAGTGTAGTGAAAAACAATTTTTTTAGTGGTAGCACTAGTAATCTCTGAAAGAACATTCTCTATGATTACTTCTTTTTGACTAATAATATCAAAAATATCAACTTGGTTTTCATTTGCCTTAAAAATGACGATCGCATCTTCATTTTCTAAAAAGTAAATATCACTCTTAAACACATATATACAATAGAACATTAAAATCCCTTGAGTATCTTGCGTTCCAAATAGATTGGAAACAGGTACTCTTTCTGACGCGACATTATAAATGAACTCAAGGTCTTCTATATTGCCACCATCGAGTTTTCGAATATTTGATGTACCGGACGTTTTTGGTGAATATGATAATGAATATCTATACTCATTAACTGGATGAAATCCAAACTTCGGGTAAAATTCCAAAACATTTGGATTGGCAACTAAGTATATGAAGTCATAACTATCCTCGTATTCCTCCATCACCATATTCATTAAACTTGAGGACAATCCCTTACCTCGATAATCTGGATGTGTCATAACAGTACCTATCTGAATGGCCTTTTTTATTTCCCCATTTATAACCAATTTTAATATATTTACAGAAACATTTGCTATTACTTTTGTTCCGGCTACATAGGAAAAGGGTATATAACGATCATTCCAATATCCTTTTTTATACCATTCTTCAAAATTCAAGCCAAAAACCAAAGTTGCTAAATCATTAAAGCTTTTTCTTAGTTCATCATTATTTTTATAATCCTTGTATAACGACAACCCAGTCATATTTGCTCCCCTTCCAAGAATTCTTCTATCCCTAACATCTTACATATTTCCGTTTGAACCCTAGCCTTCCTCTATCCATTTCTTTTTGAATACTTTCATAAGCATTAAGGAAACTTCTTTTCTTATTTTCCCGCTTCACTTCTACTATTCCTACTTCTCTTGAGATCTCAAGCACCTTTTCATTTAGGGGCTTATATGATATCCCTACGGTAGATAGAAAATTATTCATAGCAGACTTTGTTCGTTCTGGAGAATCATGTATCTCAGCTTTAACCGTATCGAGCATAGTTGAAATCTTGCTTTCGGAAAATTTATTGTCTGGTCGATTTCCTAAGAGCCAGCAATAACAACTCCACCCTGCTGACATTCTCAGCTCCTGATTGCTTGCAATCCAGTTATCGGCAACTTCTTGAGCAATATCGGATTCAGATAGAGTTACAGCTACCACATAATCGGAAAGCATATAGAAATAGGCTGCATCCATCCAGCGATCAAAATCCGACTCTGTCATGGCTTTTGGGTCAGCAATAATACCTGCAAAATACATCGCATCATAGTTACCTGTCGCATAAAGCTCATCAGCTAAACGTTGATTTATTTTTATTTGCTTTGCAATTGGTTTCATAGCACCTGTTGCCACGCCAAAAACCGGCTCTTGGGCACCATTTGATATGTATATTTTTTTCGTTCGTTCCTTGCCTAAGGCTTCAAGCTCCTGCATAACTGTATCGAAATCCATCGATTTGTACTTCCTTCCAAATTTAGTTGTAAGAAACAAACAAACTAATTTCTATTTTAAGTCTCTATTCTTCAATTTTACCATAATCTTATTAAGCTAATCTTTGCTTAGTTCAAACACTTAAAGAAAGTCAAGTACTATTATCCTGATAATAATGACCGTTAACACATAAGGAAGAATGAAAATTCCAAACGCTTTTAAGAATGCACTAAATTCTGCTTGCTTCCTTCTCTTAAAATAAAATAAAAAAGAAGGAATTGAACCTAAGAAATAGGAATAGGTAACTACCCCAAGTGCTTGCAATATCCATATTTCCCGATCAACAGTCATTGCAAATCCAAACGCTATCACAATACAAAGAAGTATTGGAGAGGCAACACTCTTAGATTAAATTTCATAAATTCATCATACATATCCTAACCTCCCATTTTTAGAATCAATTAATTTTGGTAGAACTTCGTAAGCATTATGCTCCTTTAGCTTAGTACATTTCATCACAGTGTGTCCCTTTTCTTAAGTCGTATATATTTACCTTAACTCTTGCGTAAGATAACTGGTGCTATTTAAGAAAAATCAGAATTTAGATGTTCATATCAAAAAAGCACCCTAAGGATGCTCTTTAACTACTAATATAGGAATCTCAAATCTCCGTTATTAAAGTAATCGGTTCGACCCTTTAATAATTCACTGATTTTGCAACTTCAACCTTTAACGGAGATCTTTGAACAAGTCCGTAAAATGATAATAAAGCTAAGAAGCTTGCAGAAAGGATTGTTATACCCATTGGAACAGCTGTATGTTCCCCTGCTATCCCTACAAGAGGGGCTGTTATTGAACCAAGCATAAATGGTAAAACACCCAATAGTGCGGAGGCACTTCCTGCAATATGACCTTGTGACTCCATCGCTAAGGCAAAAGATGATGTGGCAATAATTCCTATACACATAACTAAAAAGAAGATAGGAATAGCGATTGCAACGATAGGTGCTTTTAATAGAATAGCTACAAGTAAAATAGCCCCTGCTGAGTTAGAAAGAATAAGACCAAACTTCAAGAAGGTTTTCTCTGAAATAGACCCAGATAATCGTCCAACTAGTTGGCTACCAATGATTAAGCCAATTCCATTAACCCCAAATAAAAAGCTAAATACTTGTGGTGATACACCATAAATATTTTGATAGACGAAGGAAATACCAGATACGTAAGCGAAGATACCTGCAATAATAAACCCTTGTGTCAGTGCATACCCTGTAAACTCACGATCTTTTAAAAGCGAACCAAAATTCTTTACCACATTCATAAAGTTACTTGGTACACGCTTTTCAGTTGGTAATGTTTCTTCAAGCTTAAAAGATGTGATGATGACTAACACTAACCCAACACAAGCTAAAGCAATAAAAACACCAGTCCAATTAGTAAAGTAGAGAATCCCTCCACCTGCTATAGGTGCAATAATTGGGCCTAGATTACTAACGATCATTAATAGAGAAAAGAACTTAGTTAGCTCTTTTCCACTATATACATCTCGAACAATAGCTCTAGAAATGACAAGTCCCCCTGCAGCTGCAAAGCCTTGCATAAAACGAGCGGCAATAAAGAAATAAATGTTCGGTGCGATTGCGCAAATTATTGATGCAAGCAAATATAAACTTAGAAAAATTAGCAATGGCTTACGACGTCCTAAAACATCACTCATTGGACCAATAATTAATTGTCCGAGTCCCAAGCCCAATAAACATGTTGTTAAACTAATTTGTACGAGTGATGCCGTGGTACCGAATTCATTGACAATAGTAGGAAAAGAGGGTAAATACATATCAATGGTAAATGGTCCTAAAATGGCAAGTGATCCTAAAAGTAAAGCTAGCTGTAAACGTTTAGTCCCTGTTGTTTGGTTCAATTTTTTTCTCGCCCTTCTGTCATGTCCTATCCACTAATTTAGTTAAATAAGAGCTTATAGAAACCCCTTAATACTCTAAAAAGGATACGAACATTCTTTATCTCGAATTATTTCGGAATCTAAAATATCCCTCTTATTATATAGGTAGATCAGATAAATTGGAATTATTTTGAACCTGAAATTACAAACTTTTAATATTCCCTCGACTTCTCAAAACATTTTACATCAATAACCCAAAGAAAAAAACTGTCAAGGACAGCCGATTCATTAAATCTTATTTCTGGTTTTCACCTTAAAAAACTATACACAGATTTAAACTGACTTAAACGTCCAATAATTATTTAAAATAAAATTAACTAATGGAATAATAAGGATGGTCACCAATTCACTAATTAGATAATTCATCGATAGCTTCGTAACAATGATATACATAATTAATATATTTAGCACAAATCCAATAGATGCAACAATAAAAAACTTAATCAATTCTTTGTGGCCGTAGCTCCCTCCAAATGTATATTTCTTATTAAGCATATAAGAGAATATTGTCATGATAAGAAAGGATATTCCAGAACTAAGTACTGGTTCAATGTTATTAACTTCTACACATAAGAACATGGCTAGAAAGTAGATAGCTGTACAAACAACACCCACTAAGCTATATCTAAAGAACTTTATTGCAAGATTCATGTTGGCCACCTCAATTACAGAAAAAACATGCTTTAATTTTGTGCACGTTAACTAGAATTTTCTAACATTCTATCACACCTTTAAGTCTAATCGTAGTTGTAGTTTTTTCCGATTTAAGAATCTAACATAAATCTAACGAAGATGTATTAAATTAATGAAAACTAAGGCTGTCTTTACTTTTTTGACACTGATCATTACAAATACTTAAAAAGCCAAACCTAAATAAACTAGTCCTGAAAATAATAAAAACGCAGTAAAAAGAAGGATTTTACTTCGACTTGACCAACTTTTCATCCAGCCCCATCTTTTTCGGTTTGAATCTAACCAATGGTAATCAATGAGTAAAGTTAAAGTCAGGATAACAGTAATTTAACCTTCTATTCACTTTCTTTCCGATTATTTCCTGTAGTCTTGTAAATAATAATCCTTGTTAGAAAATAAAATTGGAGGAGGAGGAGTATGAAACCAAAAGATAAAAAGGACTCAGATTCGATTATGGAGCCTAACTTTGCAGGAACTGACGCACAGAAAGTCAAGCAACAAATTAAAAAAGATGTAAGCCAAGGTCAAGGTGCAATGACTTCCCGTGAAGCAGGCGGAATGCAAGATTAATAATCATTATCCTATCAATAAGGTGGCCTGTAACGGAAGACTTGTTACAGGCTTTTCATGTATTATTTTTCTTTAAAATTAAGTAAGCGTTTTATCTTTTTCCGATCATCTATAGAATACTTAAAATATGTTGTACCTCTATTCAAAGATTGATATTATTATAGTTATTGTTTTTTTAAAATATTATTTTCATCAAGAAGGAGCACAATATCTATGCAAAACAAAATACCCTTTTCAACGTATGCAATTATTGGTACGATGCTATTTGGCATGTTTTTCGGGGCAGGGAATTTAATCTTCCCTATACAACTTGGACAACTTGCTGGCACGAACTTTTGGCTAGCGTTAACAGGATTTTTAGTTACAGCAATCGGACTACCCTTTATGGGAATATTAGCGATTGGTCTGACTGGAAGTAACGGATTACGAGATTTGGCTAGTAAAGTACATCCAGTGTTTGGGCTAAGCTTCGCAGTAGCACTTTACCTAACTATTGGACCGTTTTTTGCTATTCCACGTACAGCAACAGTACCATTTGTTGTAGGTTTTGAACCTTATATTAATCCGGAACATGCAAGCTTATGGCTTTTACTCTTTAGTTTTCTATTCTTTGTCATTGTCTATTATTTCTCACTAAACCCTGCAAAAGTTATGGACTACATTGGCAAATACTTAACACCTGCATTTTTACTATTTTTATTTTTCTTAATTATATTTGCCGTTGTTAAACCTATGGGGAAATTTGGTGTTCCTACAGGAGATTATACTCACCTAGCATTTATGACAGGCTTTAAAGAAGGCTATAACACAATGGATGCTCTCGCGTCTCTCGCGTTCGGAATTGTTGTGATTAATGCGATTAAGAGCCAAGGCATCACTGATATTAAAACAATTTCGAAAGCAACATGGAAATCAGGAATTTTCGCTATGGGGCTTATGATGCTTATTTACGGACTTATTACTTTTATGGGAGCATCGAGTGTATCTGTAATCGGTACATTTGATAATGGTGGTCTCATTTTCGCTGCTGTTGCTCAGCATTACTTCGGTTCATATGGTGCCATATTATTAGGAATTATTATCGTACTAGCTTGCTTAAAAACCAGCATTGGTCTTATTACGGCTTGTAGTGAATTTTTCCATCAGGTATTACCGAAAGTGAGTTATAAGTGGTTTGTATTCCTGCTATCATTGACTTCATTTATTATTGCAAACTTTGGATTAACAAATATTATTCAATTTGCGATACCTGTATTAATGTTCTTATATCCACTGGCGATTGTTCTCATCTTAACAGCACTATGTTCACCTTTATTCTCTAATAAGCAAAGTGTATTCGCAGGATCAATGTTCTTTACATTTTTCGTTAGTATCATTGATGGTTACAGTGCGTTAGTCGGAAGTTTACCACAAGCTTCTGTGCGGGTTCTTGAAGCAGTTAAAATGTTCTACCATGATTATCTACCTCTCTATGACATTGGTCTTGGATGGGTTTTACCAGCCATAATTGGTGCTATCATCGGTATTTTCTGGCCTTCAAAAAAGCATTAAAGCTTCGTTTTGTTTTTTTAAAAAAACATTATTAAAAAACCCAGATTCTAGTATCTGGGTTTTTTATTTTATTAGGCTGAATCTAAGATTATTACCGGTTATTTGGATAATCACATAGCTCTATTAATGTCCCGTCAGTGGAAACGGGATTTATATAGATAAGTCTTCTTCCACGTGCATTAATACGTAGAGTATCATCTAGAAATCGAATCCCAAGTTCTTTTGCTTCAACTATAGCCTTTTCTAAATCATCAACCTGGTAGGCTAGATGGTGAACACCTTTCCCACGTTGTTTGATAAATCTGGCAATCGGTGAATTCTTATTAGTTGGTTCCAGTAATTCAATGACCTTATCTTCAGTTCTTACAATAGCTACATGAACCTCAACTCCAGGTGCATCTGCTGTATAACGATCTTCTAGCGATCCTTTTAATACATTAAGATAAAAAGGTAACACGTCATCGATCTTCCTAACAGCAATCCCTACATGATCTAAAACATAGTTCAAATTAGTTTCCCTTCTTTCTAAGCTCTATTAGCAAGCTTCTCACACATTTACTATTTTAACAAATCATAAAAGAACTCTAATTAGGAAAGAAAAAAACTCACTACTAAAGCTATTACTTCAGTAGCGAGTTTTTCTACTAATCATTCTTTCTTCTTATCTTGTGTTTGTAGTACAAACTTATTTAAGCATTTTCAATCAGTAACTTGGTTTCTAAATCTATGGGGTTAACCAAACCCAACGTCTTAGCTGTTGATGTATGAACTTCCTTAAGAAGTTTAGGGTTTTCCATTAATGACAAGCCAAAAGAAGGAATCATTTTTTTGATTTGTGGTTCCCACTCTTGCATATGCTCTGGGAAGCATTTTTGAATAACCTCAAGCATGACGTGAACCGCAGTAGAAGCACCCGGGGACGCACCTAATAATGCAGCAATTGAACCATCAGCGGCAGTAATCACTTCTGTACCAAATTGAAGTGTTCCTTTACCACCTTCTACTGTATCTTTAATTACTTGAACGCGTTGGCCTGCAACTACAAAATCCCAATCATCACTTTTGGCGTTCGGAATAAATTCTCGTAGTTCCTCCATACGCTGTTCCTTTGTTAACATCACTTGCTGAATCAGGTATTTTGTCAAGGGTATTTCTTTTGCTCCTGCAGCTAACATCGTTAAGAGATTATCTGGTTTTACGGAAGTAACTAAATCAAAGACTGAACCATTTTTCAAAAACTTTGGTGAGAAACCAGCAAAAGGTCCAAATAATAATGATTTCTTATTGTCGATAAATCGTGTATCAAGATGTGGAACAGACATTGGAGGCGCTCCAACTTTCGCTTTTCCGTACACTTTTGCATGATGTTGTGCGACTACATCAGGATTATTACACACCATGAAAATTCCACTTACAGGAAATCCTCCGATATGTTTCCCTTCAGGAATGCCTGATTTTTGTAGTAAATGTAGGCTGCCACCTCCACCTCCGATAAAGACGAATTTAGCAATATGTCTTTGAACATTACCACTTTCTAGATCTTTCACCTTCAATTCCCATAAACCATCACTAGTGCGGTTAATCCCAATAACTTTATGGTTATAATTCAGCTCGACATTCTTACTCTCTAAATGATCGAACATCATGTTAGTTAAAGCCCCGAAATTGACATCTGTGCCAGAGTCAATTTTAGTTGCTGCAATTGCCTCATTTAGTTGACGGTCTTGCATAATAAGAGGAATCCATTCCATTAATTTCTGCGGATCATCAGAGAATTCCATCCCTTGGAAAAGCGGATTTTTTGATAGCGCTTCAAAACGTTTTTTTAAGAAATTAACATTTTCTTCACCTTGTACTAAACTCATATGAGGCAATGGCATAATAAAGTCTTCTGGATTATTTATCAGCTTTTTATTAACAAGGTAAGACCAAAACTGCATTGAAATTTGAAATTGTTCGTTAATTTTAATTGCTTTACTAATATCTACAGAACCATCTGGCTTTTCAGAAGTATAGTTAAGTTCACATAATGCCGCATGACCCGTTCCTGCATTATTCCATTCGTTTGAGCTTTCCTCACCCGCATTTGCGAGTTTCTCAAACACTGTAAGGTTCCAGTCTGGTACTAATTCTTTCAAGATTGTTCCTAAAGTCGCACTCATAATTCCAGCGCCAATCAATATGACGTCTGTTCTAATTTCATTATTGCTCATTTTAAACCAACCTTTACCCATAAAATTTACAGAGAAGATGTAGGTGTCACAATAAAACTAGGGTCATTACCCTCGTCACAGTCTTTTCTGTCTCAATACAGTGTTACAATAGTTATAGTTTTATATATCTACTATTATATGATAATTATGAATTATTTAAAAGTCGAAAAAAAGTGGGATGACCCACTTCATATCATAACATGCATTGTTATTTTTAGATAACCTAAAAAGAATGAATCCAATAAAAATCTAAATAATCAACCTAATCTAACTCCAATTAGAATTCAGATTCCAATCTCTTCATAAACTCTTCGGCTGCACTGTACCCTTGTTGTTTAAGAAGCCAGTTATTTGCGGCTGCTTCAATTAAGCCAGCTACATCACGACCAGGTTGAAGCTGTATTTCAATATGAGGGATTTGAACGCCCATATACTCAGTGAATTTTGACTCATGATCTAGTTCATTATTAAGAGAATTCTTTTGCCATTTTGTCAGCTTAATATCTAACGAAATTTTTGATTCATCCTGAAAAGCTTTCCTTCCGTATAAGCGAACAACATTTAATAACCCTACACTCCTTAATGCAAGGAATTCCTTCGTTTTCCCATCGTGTGTCCCTAAAATCGTCCTTGGACTTAATTTCTTCAACACAACTACATCATCTGCCACAAGTCTGTGGCCTCTACCGATCATTGTATGTGCAGTTTCGCTTTTACCAACACCAGAATTTCCTCGAAGTAAAATACCCAGTCCATATACATTAATACAGACCCCATGTACGGTCATAACCGGCGCTAAAATTTTTAACATATAGTTATCAAGGTGGTTGATAAATTCAGAAGTAATTTGAGGGACATTTGTACATAACAAAGGAATCCCTTCTTCTTTACAATACTGTGTTAAATAAGTTAGCCCTTCTTCTCCCGCAGTAACGATAAAACATGGCGGATGATATTTCACAATATTACCTATTCGCATCTGACGTTCCTCTTTACTCAACTTATGCAGATACGTTATTTCTTTTCTACCTAGTATTTGAACCCGCTCAGTTGGAAAAAAATCAAAGTGACCAACAAATTCCAAACCCGGACGATGGCACTTTGGTTGCCTGATTTGCTCCTTTAATTTATTTTCACCAGTTAGTACTTTTAAGGAAAATTTTTGAACTACATCTTCAACAGTTAAAATTTTCACCCAATCTCACTCTCCATCCCTACACTCTCAGATTAAAATATTTGTGTTTGTTGCAGAATATCACGCAGAGCTATTTATCTGAGAAGAAATTTATGTACAATTAAGTAATTTTAAATTTTGTTCTATAGGTGTTACCTCATTATCTCGAGTATGCCTTAATAATCAAAAATTGTGGTCTTTGCATAAGTTGCTCATATCTTTCAGGTGATCTTTCTTTAAACGCTATTGTCGGTTTGGGCTCAATAACACTTTGAATCGTAAAATATTTGAGGGTTTTGTTTAATATATCACTTAGTGGCCTGCGATAGAAAGGTACTTCATACAATTTACCCTCTTTTTTCCATTGGTCAATGATTAATTCCGTTGAAAAGTATTGAGGCTCATCTAGTAATCTTATATCACTAAGAGGGTGATGAATTGAAAAAATCAGGAAACCGTTAGGCTTTAGTATCCTTTTAAATTCACTAAACGGAAGATCCCATTCCTTGAGGTAATGAAGTGTAAGAGAGCTTAATATGATATCAAAAGAATGATCATTAAAAGGTAATTTTGCTTCTAAATCTAAACACATAACCTCCGCCCTGTTTCCTAGACGTCGCTTTGCAGAGTTAACCATCTCAGGACTTAAATCGGTTGCAATAACATTTGCTCCTCTATTTACTAATTCAAGAGTGTACCATCCTGCTGCACAACCTGCATCTAACACATTTTTATTAGTTAAATCTGAAGGTAACTGACTTAACATTGCTGGTCTTTCATACTCACTATTATACAAACTTGTATGATCCAAAGAGTGTTCATATACATTAGCAAGTTGATTAAAAATCTCTTTTATTTCTTCCTTCATATTAACTGCTCCATTCTCTGTTTAGTTTACTTTAAACATTGACTAGACACTACCACATGTTGGAAGTCCAGTTCTATTTACAAGCAAATCCTGAACATTTTAATGAGTAACTTCTTCAGTTAGCCCTTTACTTAGTCTTTTCTTTCCTTTACGAAGATTCATACGAATCCATAGTTCAATGGCTATTAGATTTCCAATCCAACTTAACCAAATGGCAACAACATACCCAACTGTAAAGTTATCTATTGAATATCCAATAATCGCTGACCACATTCGAAATGTAAGAGCTGCAAATGTAACAGCATAACTGCGATACATCCATTCCTCATGTAGAACTAGATGTTTCTTACGAATATATTTATAAGCTTTATATGTGGTGTATAGCCAGGTTAAATCTAAGCCTATAAAGCCAAGAATGGCTAAAATTCCTCCGTGGGCGTAGAATGATAAATAAATCCCCACTATAGAACTAGTAAGAATCATTAAAACATATACTCTTCCTAAATTTCGATGGACTTGTAAATGCAGATTGCGTAGTTTTTTAATAAATAAAAATGGACCTAAAACTAAGGGGATAGCGGCTGTAATGATATGAATGTACAATGCTATACTCCATAGTTGATTGTTCATTCTAAACATTGTCATTCCTTCTCTAATAAGAATGGCATTGCCCTCAACCGGATCAAGTATAAAATAACGAACGATTGCAGAAATTCCTAATACAGCTGATAACAAAAGAATGATGACGAACCCCATTTTCTTAAGCACTAAGTTCCCCTGTCCCCTCTAATAGTTCCTATTATTTCATATAATAATAGGAACTACCTTGATAAATTGGTATTTTCTGTTTTTCAAAAAATCAAAGGTCTTACTTTAACCTCTTCTTTGTAAACCCTCTGAATTCATCAAAACGATTCTCCACCCATCTGGATCTTCAATTGTTACTCCTTTTTCTTTCCAATATGGATTTTCTGGTTCGACTTCATTGTAACCGAGAGTTGATAATCGATCTTTTATTATTTTCACTTCTTCTTTATCAGGAATATAAAAAACAAGTAGGTTATCTTTCGTAGGAGCAGGACATGGACTACCTTCAATATGTCTAGTAAACTCTAAATGATAGTCTAAGTCTGGTAATCCAAACATAACCCCGTCGTATCCATCATGATTTTCGAAGGATGCAACTTTCTTTAATCCCAAACCCTTTTCATAAAATGTGATAACCTCTTCGAATTTATCTGTAGGTCTTGCTATACGAAATTGGATAAACTTTCCCATTAAACGATTATTCATTTTGATCATTAATGACTAACATATTATTTTCGTCAAATTCCCAGCCTTCTCCATAAGCAACCTCCCAATAGTAACCATCAAGGTCAGTGAAATAACCCCCATAACCTCCCCAGTCAGTCTTCTTAGGCTCCTTTTGTATAATGGCTCCAGCCAACTCTGCTTTCTTTAATACTTCATCAACTTCTTCCTTTGATTTTGCATTATAAGCTAAAGTTATCCCAGAGAAACCATTTGGTTTTGTAGGGGGATTTTGACGATCAATATCCTTAGCAAGTTCATCTAGTGGATATAAAGCAATTCTTGTTCCTTCATTTCTAAAGAAAATGATAAATGGGTTTGTTTCTGTACCTCTAATTGAAGTGTCAAACCCTAACTCTTTGAAAAAATGATTGGACTTAACAATGTCATTTGTACCAAGTGTTATGAGATTTAATCTATTCATTTTCCTCTACCTCCTTAGATATTACACACCTATATAATTTTTTCACATTAACTTATAACCTCATCACATTCGAAAGAGAAAGCTACTACCAAAGAGCCAAATCATAGGGGTTAAAATAACCAACAAAAATAAACCTGTGAACATATATTTTATGTATTGTTTTCTATTAATACCTTCTCTTAATTCCCAAAGCCCTAATGTAATGAAATATAGGCCAATCAGAATTGAAGTAATTGGAATAACAAAAATTAAACTCTCCATTTACGCAGCCCCCTACTGATTTTTTCCTCTCGATGTTTTTTGTATTATTTTACCATTAAATCTTAATTAAAGAATACATTTTTTTATTAACCTTACCGTTGCTACAACAAGAAAGGGCTGATTCCTTCATGAAGAATCGCCCTCTTAGTACAGTGTTACAATCATTTAAAATAAAAGAAATGAGTTTATTTTTTTGGCTGATCAAGTGCTTGATAAGCTACCTGGTATTTTCCTCCATCAGCAACTTCTGAATGATACAAGGCCTTGAGCGCATTGTTTTTTTCAAGACTATGTTCTTCCTTCAGTTCTTTAAAGCGTGTATGCAGTTCTTTATTTTCCTTAATTAGTTGTTGCATTTGTGATTTTATGTACTTCAATATATTTCTCTCCTTTTCTGAATCTCTTGGTTCAGCCTCGTTTTTTACCTAGAAATAACCTGTTTAAAAAGACCCCTAAATTGCTCCCGGTCCTCTGCTGTAAAAGGCTTTGGTCCCTTTGTTCGCTGTCCGCTTTTACGAGACATTGCACTTAAATAACGTGTTTGCAATAATTGGTCAATATTTTCATTTGTATAACTAAATCCTTTATGATGAAGGACGATATTTCCTTTCGCTAAACCTAGCGACGCAAGACCATAATCTTGCGTCACAATAACATCTCCTTTATCCACTAACTTTACAATTCGATAATCTGCAGCATCTGCTCCAGAATCAACATAAATCGTTTCCACTCCTGGTGGCTGTTCTGCATTAGAAAAATGAGAAAAGCTTGTAACAAGAATAACAGGGATTTCTAAATTCCTTGCTTCAGATATAATAATATCTTTCACCGGACAAGCATCTGCATCCACATAAATTTTCATCCTTTTTCCTCCTCTTAAGAAGTTCAATTAACTCTTTTCGAATCTTTTTCAAAAAAAGATAAAGGTTGTCTTAATTTCGTTTTTTCCTATCACATATTATACTATAAAATTGTGTTAGCAATCGTTTGTACAAGTGAAACTCCCTATAAATCATCTGATATTAGTAATACTACCTTCTATAATGTTTTCGACAATAGATATAGCATCTACTTTTTCAAGTTTTTCTGACAGATTAAATTCAATGTAATACGATCCATTTTTCACATTAAATGAGACTAACCAAAAATGTCCATTATCATTTTCAATTTCATCAACGATTGTTTTAACGCCACCAATTGTTTCTATGTTTGATCTTTGATTCATAGACACTTGAAAATTGCTGTAGGTGACTCGAAATACCATTTCCCCCTCATACGGTCCATACAATATTCTTTGTCGATCTGAACCTTCCATATCCATTAATTCACCAGATGTTTCCGAATAGGTTACCATAAAGTCCTTCTTTTCCCCTCCATTTGGTGCATACAAAATGGTTGAAAAGGTGATTGGATATTGTTTAAAAGTAGGAAAGTAGATATCGTCTTGGTACTCTGTTTGTAATACTTCATTTAAAATTGTGCTTGCCTGATCGTGTTCTTTTTGGAACTGTGGTATCAATAAGATAAGCAGTATTACTGCAGCTGTTACCACTGCTAAATAATATGGATAAGGAACTAATCGTTTATCTTTCTTATGCAATGATTCTAAAATCCGTTGTTTTTCATTATGAGTAATCTGTATATCTTTTAGTACTGAATGATCTAGATTCTCTTTTAAATCTCTTAATTTCTTATCCATTGAATCCCCTCCTTACCAATCCACCCTTTAATTTTGTCCGTGCACGATGAAGGCGACTTTTTACTGTATTTTGGTTTATTTCTAGTAACTTACTAATCTCATCAATAGTCATATCTTGATAATAAAATAAGATAATGACCTCACGGAACTTTAACGGCAGATCTAATACTTCCTTCATCAAAAGCTGACCCTCCGCTTCAGATACAGTTTGTTTTTCTGGAGAATTCAAATCATATACTAAATCAATTTCCCCTCTATACACCAAGTTTCTAAAGCTCCACCTTTTCAGTGAATCCTTACATTTATTGATTGTAATTCGTATTAACCATGTTTTATAACTACTTTCATCCCTAAATGAATCAATGTTCTTATAGCATGAAATGAATACTTCTTGGAGAATATCTTCAGTTAGGGATTGGTCTTTCACATAAAGAAATGCAAGCCTCTTTATCTCTGTTCCATATTCATTTAATAGCCATTCAATTAAATTAGCTTTATTACTTGGAATATTGCCACCTTGTCGCTCATTCACCTCTTTTAGTTCCCCCTTTTATTTATTAGACGACTTAGCTTAAACTCTGGTTCCCGAAATTATCATATTCGTAATCCTGCGAAGAATAGCCTGTCTAAACTTTAGTTAAAATTCTAGCAGTACAAAACAAAAAATGTCACTTTGTATCCGTTTACTTACAGCATTACATCTTAATTGTTATAAATAAATCTTTTGTTGGCTAATATAAAAAAGACCTTCGTATTGAAGATCTTAAAATGGCTTTAGTTTCACTTAATCACACCTAGCTTTATAATATATTGCTAGTATTCCTAACCGATATTTAGAGCAATGATAAATATTAACACTACGATCAATATTCCTAGAATAACATGCCACCATCTTATTTTGACTTTTGTTAACAAACGATCAATTATAAAAAAAGAGATAGCAGAACCAAGTCCGAGAACACCTAAAATGAAGCCGAAAAGACAATGAAATACAAAAGAGGTAATTTCACGAGTAATAGACGTTTGAGAAATCAATTTACTGAACCAGTCGCTTAATATTGATGTAATGACTCCATAAGTAACTACTATCATTACGTTCAAATAATATAAAGTAGCAAATGCATTCATGTCAAAGCCGCCTGGCAAAGAAAATATAAGGGCAAATAACAAACTACTAACGATTGCTGTTAAAATCTTTCTTCTTAAAATAATAGACATTTTTTCGCCTCCTATTTAAGAATAAACGACACATATTAATTTTACTACCTAGAGAGGTAAATTTTTTATATACGCATTCATTTTTACCTGTAAAAGACCGATTAGTTTATTCCTATTTTCGTTTTAGAATTACAGTTTCAACAAATTGATTGAATTTTTCCTCGGCTTCACTTCTTAATTTGACAGTGAAAAGGAAAGAATCATTAGTATTTTTCTGGGAGAAGGGGTTTTCAGTAAGATCCTCAAGAAAAATGTCCCACAACCCTTGTTCATTTTTACATCCAATAGCTTCTATAACATTATCATTTTTTTCATCATAATAAGTTACATGCCAATGGCGACCTTTTAAATGTTCTTTTATATCTTCGGCATAGGCTTCAATAGATGTATCTATATCAATTAATTCCATCCCCTCCGAAAGCTCATTGAAATCTATAGAGATGGGTAAAGGCAGTTCTTCATTATCGTACAAAATTCCTGCCAAAGAGTACGCTAAATCCTTTTTTGCTTCTTGTAATGCTTTACCTTTTGTTTCACCTCGTGATAAAGGATATTCCCATCCGTACTCTGGAAACAGAGTAGGAAAAAAACACCACACATTCCTTCATCGTCTTGTTGTATAAATGCTGGATAAACTAATTTATCGCCATCTACCATAGTCACACATCCTAACTTATTCAAGGCCTATATTAAAAGTTGAGTATTCCCACTAGTAAAATTACTAGCATAATACAAAGATGAATGTAGCTTCTTTTTATATAAAAGATGAGTATCAATATGAACGAAATAAAGACCCAAAAGATATTATCACCAACTGGTGGCAAGAGGTCAAAGACGAATAGGTCAATTGTATTCTTTATTAGAAATATTATAACGACTGCCATTAAAATAGAGTCAGATGTATTATTTTCTTTACTCTTATGTTTACTAGACATCCCTAAATTCCCCTTTTAAGGCTATTTATCTAATCTTTTTTTGTTTAATTATCCCTATAACTATTGGGATAAGAGTACTTAATATTGCAATCGGTAGAAACCAACCTCCAAGTTCGTTTCCCCAGCCTAATGCAATAGAAACGGATTCAATTAAGATGAGCGAAAAGATCATAAGACATATGTTTTTTATACTATTAATCATTTTTCTACTTAGTAAATAAAGCGCTTTAGCATTCTCTTTATTCAATCGTTCTGGATAATTATGTGATTCTGGAAACTTTTCAAGTATTTGCACAAAAATCGCCATGAATGCCGCTACTATCGGTAAAATAAGTAGTTCCATTTTTGAACCCCAACGATCGACTTCACCCAAAGCGTTATAATGAGCAGGAACTTTGTCAGGCAGCTCATTCCAATTGTAGAGTAAAAAGATTAATGAGCCTAAATAGAATGAATAACCAATAATATCAAATAACCACTCGCTTTTCGTTTTTAACAATTTAATTTTAGGTCTTTCCAACGAGTTTGAAATCCTCATCACCCCCACAGGATGTTTATTCAATGTTAGCCTTCTATCTTTTTCCCACATCATTTATTATTAATACGATTAAATTCTAAAACGGTTTCAGCTATTCCCTTTTCTCACAACCTAAACAACACTTGAATAAATATTCAGTTAATTTTAACATTATTTCCCTTTTAATGGTTCAAAAAAGAGCATTCCTGCCAATTGCAAGAACGCTCCTTTTTTTGAACGGAATATCTTTGTTAAATCCTGTTGATTTTATCCGCTGTTTTGCGATTATCACTGGTATACGAGAGAAGTTGACATGTATGCTTGAAATTAAAGTGTGACAATAATTGGGCCATTTTTAGTAATGATAATCGTATGTTCCATTTGAGCGACAAAGCTTTTTTCTGTAGCATAGGTCCAACCGTCTTCTTTTTGGAATACTTCCTCTTCCAATGTTGAGATAAATGGTTCAAATGCAATAACCATCCCATCCTTTAATAATTCATCATCCCATGTATCATAATAATTATAAATGTGGTCAGGTGCTTCGTGTATTGTTCGTCCTATACCATGTCCTGTCAGGTTTTTGATAACAGTTAATCCATTCTGTCTCGCTGTTTGAAATACTACTTTTCCAATCCCACTTTTCTTGGAACCAGGCTTTGCTTTCTTAAGCCCTGCTTCAAATGCCTCTTTAGCAACATTACATATTTTAGTTAATATTTCTTCTCCTTCGCCAACTACAAACGAGATTCCTGTATCTGCAAAATAGCCATTTTTTGAACCTGAAACATCTATATTGACTAAATCTCCTTCTTGAATAACTCGAGGACTTGGAATTCCATGTGCCACCTCTTCATTCACACTAATGCACGTATAGCCTGGAAAATTATATTCACCTTTAGGCGCTGAAACTGAACCTGCTTTCTCAAAAAGCTCTCCAGCTATATCATCAAGTTCTTTAGTCGTTATGCCAGGATTTGTTCGTTGTACCAGTTCATCTCTAATAGAGGCAACAATTTTGCCAATTTCCTTCAAACCATTAAAATCTTCTTCTGTTTTTGCAATCATCGTATATCCTCCATTTTTAAACTATCTTATGATTAGTATTCCATTTAGATTCTAGCATAAACTTGACTGTTATTTCTTAAAATAAATGAACCGGTACTTTAATTAATATAGAAATAGCGATCCTTGAAATTTCAAGAATCGCCGCCGACATTAGTTTTAAAAGTCATTAATGCTTGAAATTACACTTTTTAATATTTCAATAGATTTTAGTGGGTCATGATCAAGCTCTAGTCTGTGATTTCCACCTTCAACCACTTTTAATATAAGATTATGATTATTTTTCAGTTTTTCAAAGCGCTCCACAATAAAACAATGACGATCTTCTCCTCCAAAGATAGACAGTCCTTGATTTACAGTGTTAACCATTGCATTATATACCTTATCATTTTGGAGTAATGGAGTTAACCACACAATTTTTGCATCTTCCAACATTTCATGATCTAGCAGATAACCCACAGCTTTTGTTCCGATTGATTTAGCCACTATATAATAATGACTATATTTCTTGTCCGTGATTGCGTGATCGATTGTATGTTTGATATCTCTTGCAAAATCACTTTCATTTAGATCAGATAACTCTTCCCTACTAAATGTATAGTTAATGTGTAATACATCAAAACCTTTGTTGTAAAATAACGCTGTTGTAAAGTGTAACAATGGAGCTTGTGTTGTGTAACCTGCCCCAGGTAAGACAATAACTAAATGATTGCTTTCCTCTTTTTGTTCAAGCAATCTAAACGGCACATTTTTAGCACCTATCATTTCATTATTAATCATCAATTTCGCACTCCCTAAAGTTAATAGTTTTTCTATATTCTTCGAAGTCAACCACTTTTCCTTCTTAAAGAAAAATAACGTTGTAACGTTGTTCAACGGGGATTGGTCTACATAATCCTTTACTACAATTAGAATTGACTTTTTTATACAAATAAAGTTGTCAATTCATCGAGACTATGAATTACTGTGACATCCGTATGTTTCTTGTTATTCTTTCGATTTAGCCAAATTCCAACCATCCCAGCATTTTTGCTTCCAATAGCATCAGTTTCAAGTCTGTCACCTACATAATAACTGTTATGAACTTCAGCGTTGGCTTTACAACATGCTTCTTGAAAAATAGCAGGATTAGGTTTAGCCACTCCTATTTCACTTGAAGAAACGATACAATCAAAGAATTGATTAATCCCTATTCTTTCTAATTTTTCTAATTGCTGGCTATAATCACCATTACTTATGATTCCAAGACGAATTCCCTCTTGTTTCAAATGCTTCAAGCAAGGAAATACATCTTCAAAAGTTGACCAATTACTTTTATATAACTCCAAATAATGATTGAATTTAAGATCTGCTTGTTCATCGTTTAAATGATGACCAAACAAATCTTTAATCCGCATTCTTCTTTGTTCTTGAAAGGACACTTTATTTGCTAGAAACTTTTCAAAGTATTTTTCTGATAAGGTATACCATAATTCAACAAATTCGTTTTCACTAAATCCTATCTCGTCTCTATGTTGTTTGAAAAAATCTGTTGCTCCCTTTTTTTCTGCTTTCTCATGGTCAAGTAATGTTGCATCTATATCAAAAAATATCAAAGTACTACTCTCCTTCACTTCCTTATGTAATCACATCACATCACATCACCTGATTTATTTCTTCACTTTCTATTGGCTGAACAAGGATTTATTCCAGATTCTCCCTTCTATTAGGTGTGCAATATTCTAAAAGGAATTTACCAACCCTCACGTTGTTTAAGAAATTCGATTTGTGCTAAATGATGTTTACTATGCCAAGCAAATCTTTGAGTTGCAACATTTAGATTCATAGAGCCGTGTGTAGGACTCTTAAATGTCCTATAAAATTCATTTATTGATAGATTAGAGAGTAATATTACGACTCTAGTGCGAATTGATTCAATAAGATTCAAAGATATTTCAATTGGAGTATTTTGATAGTCACTTAATTCAGCCCATAAATCTTCTCGATAAGAACTAGCCATTGGGTTATCTTCGGTGAGTGCTTTTTTGAAGCGGATAAAGGCATTCATATCATTATCGGCCATATGATGAACTACCTGTTGAACAGTCCAGCCACCTGGACGATACTGTGTATTTAGTTGGTCAATAGATAAGTTTTGAGTTGTAAGTCGAAGAAGTTTTGGCAATTCTGAAATATCCTGAACCCATTTGTTACGCTGCTCAGGAGTTGGATTCTCTACTGGTTCAAATTTACCTTCTGGAAAACGAAGATCATCGTACATAAATCCCCATCCTTTTCTTTACTTTTGTCTAATATAAATCAATAAAGAAAGGATAACTAAATTCCGTTCTGTATTGAATGATAGCTTCAAGTGGTTTCTTTTCGTTTCTTTGTGAACTTAATAGATTTTCATTTTTCATAGTTCCTTCATACCAAACTTGCCCACTACTATTTTCTTGTATATCTTCCAAACCATTAAAATAGATTTCAAAATTTTTCGGTTTGTAATGATTGTAAATCTCCTCTTCACTTAATTCAGTAGATATTCTTTGATATGCCACTATTGTAGGTCTTCCCCCACTCCCCCAAGGGCCACCACCGTATAAAACTCCGTAATCAAAATCTTGTTCAATGATTGTGGTTCTTTCCGGTAACTCATATTCTAACAGTTGGTTTGCATAATTCTTAGCATATACATATTCCTGACCAGCAAACACATAAATCATAAATACTACAAATAGCCCGACAAAGATAAAAGGAATAGCTACTATCCACCTAACGCTCCGTTTCACAAAAAACACCGCCTGCTTAACTATGTAAGTTCCTTTTTAGTTTAACATTATTTTCCTTTTTTTTGGCATTAAAAAAGTGTCTCTCTAACTAAAGAGCTATACTCTCTGATTGATTTCCTAACCAATCTCCAACTGGATTGTTCTGGGGAAATCTGTTCTTAATACCCGTTAATTGAAGTATTTATTAATAAGTTTAGTGGTCTTTATAACTTCTATCTTGTCTTTATGTATTCTATACTTGTTAAAAAAATCAACTTTACCAACTTCTTCAAAATATCGATTCCATTTAAACATTTTAAAAAATATTTCTAATGTTGGTTTATAATTTGATTTTTCCAAACGAAGTTTTTGTTTAAGAAACCTCTTTATTATTCGGTATGTTCTTATTGAATAATTTGTATCTAAAAAAATGATCAAATCTGCATGATGAAAACAATTGCTTACCCAATCTTCATTGTGTACTCCTTCAATAATCCAACCTTCAGATTGTATGATGCTATTAAGAAAATCTTCTCTTTCTTGTTCCGTTCTTCTTAGATCTCCCGCCTCTTTCCTTATCCAAACTACATTATCTAATTCATAATAAGGTATATTTAACCTTAAAGATAAATCTCTCGCTAAAGTTGTTTTACCACTACCAACAGAACCAATAATATGTATTCTTCTAAGAATTTTCTTTTTCAAAATACCACCTGACCCTATATAATATGATTGTAAGGATATTCGATTAAGGCTTATGATTTTCCTCTTATATTTGAAGTAAAAATACAGTTTCTATTTACAAACCTTTCTTTTACTACAAAATGAAAAGGCATTAATCCTTTTAGATCAATGCCCGCACTTTTTTAGTGTGCAAAAATACTCTTATTATCATCTTTATTTCTTGAATTTTTCACTATTCAATATCTTCAACCATTGGAAGTGCCTTTACTTCTCTTCTACTTTTAATATTTGCTTTAATGATTTTTCTACAAATGCAGTTGCATCCTCTTCAGTTAATTTTTCTACTGGGAAAGTAAATTGATAAATTGTATGATCCATTTTGAAGCTAAAACTATATATGGTCTCTTCCTCTGGTAGTTCTCTTTCAATAACTCTATATTTTATAGGGTGCCCAGCAATTATTTTTTCTTCACCATACAACACTGAATTTCTCAGGTCTTTTTGAATAGTCTTTTCGTTAAAAATAACTATGGTAGCCTCGTGCTTCTCGTTTATTAGAAAATCTCCATATACAAGTTCAAAAGGTTCTGTACCTGGTGGCCTTATTATTTCCTTTAGTCGATCCCATTCTGCTGTATCTAATTCATCTGAGTCTAAATGACTATAAGCAATAACAGCTGCTACGTATCTTCGTTCTAATTCTTCTCCTTCAACTGTACTAGTAGTAGACACCATAAACATTGCCATTTTCAAAGGAAGGTCTTCATGATACGGAATGTATACAGATGCTTGCAAAACGTCAGATATTTTTTCTTCTATCTCAATATATGGGTTTTTAGATTCTTCGTTTTCTTGACTTTGGTTTCCTTTCTCTGAAAATATGATTTCATTTACTAGTAAGTATCCTCCAATAAGTAATAACATTCCTGCTAGAATAGTATTGAATACTGGACGTATATGCCAACTTAGTTTCCCGCTTTTAGATTTATTTACTGACTCACTCACCTTTAAATAGATCTCTCTCTTTTCTTTGTCATCTAGTTTAACATTTTGAAAACTTTTAAAAGTGTTATCATATTTCGTATCTTCTTTAGATTGACTCATGCTCATACCCCTCCTTAATCATTTGTTTTTTCAAAGCCTCTAATGCTCTTAACAAGGTGGTTTTCACTTTAGGTATGGTCCAATTTAAAACTTCAGCTGTTTCTCGAATTGATAGTTCTTCTATTTTCCTTAATATAATGACCTCTCGATATGACCTTTTTAGCTTTTGAAGTGAACGATACAGTTGTGCTTCAACTTCTCCTAATTGTGTTACTTTTTCTGGAACATAGTCATTACTTACAAGATAATTGTAGTTATCAAACATAAAACGCAATGGCTTTCTTTTTCGTAATTCATCAATGGTCGTGTTATATGCAATTCGATACAACCAGTTTTTTTCACTTGCTGCTCCTCTAAAACCTTCGAAATTTTTATAAGCTTTAATAAAGGTATCTTGTATTACATCTTTCGCTAGTTCCTGATCAACAGTCATCATTAAAACATATCGATATAGATCATCGCTATATTTGAAATACCATTCATTTAATTTTTCTAATGACTTATCATCTTCCACTTAATTCACCTCTTTCTATAAATGGAATCTTTTCAAAAAATAATTCGACTTAATGACGTGCAGAATGATAAAAAGTTACACTTTTTAATAAAACTTTTTTTGAATAAAAATTAAACGCTTGGATTATGATATCCAAGCGTTAGAGAACTGCCGTTTATCAAGAAGGAAAACGCGAAACCCTAGTCATCAGGAATCTAGCACCTTAGTTTGAATCTTCACTTTCTATAAAAAGTTATAGTTATTATATATTTAAACCTTACATCCTAAAATTTTTGTTTAACTAACCGTTCCAGTTCTTCTTCAATTCTTACTTTGTCAATTCTTTCAAACAATGGTTCTACTTTTTGCAAGTGCCTCGATGTAACAAAAAACGGTCTCCATTCATTTTCTTTTATTTGTAACATTCCCTTGATTTTTCTACTTGAAAAAGGAAGAAAGGGATGAAGAATATGAGCTAAATTTCCAATAAGATAAACACAATCTGCTAAAGTTTGCTTGCAAGACTCGATATCATCATTAATTTGTTTCCACGGTTGTTGTTCATCAAAGTATTTGTTAGAAAATCTAACTAGTTCAAACGCTCTTTCCAAACCTGTTTTGAAAGATGTAGTTTCTATACAATAACCTACGTCTTGGTATAATTGATTTACTTTCCCTATAATAATTGAAGATAAATCCTTGTTTGGAATAACACCATCAAATGACTTTTCAATAAATTTTAAAGTACGATTAACAAAGTTTCCGTAAGCCCCTAACAACTCACTATTATGACTATAAATGAATTCTTTCCAAGAAAAATCAGCATCTCGGTTTTCTGGTGCATTTATGGTTAGGAAATATCTTATCGAATCTGGATCATACCTTTCTAAAATATCTGGAACCCAAACAGCCCAATTTTTACTTGTTGATAATTTCTTCTTTTCTAAAGTTAAATACTCATTTGAAACAATAAGCGTTGGTAATGGTTCTTTTCCTAGTCCAGCAAGAATTCCAGGCCATATTATCGAATGGAACGGAATATTATCTTTACCGTGAACATAGTAAGATTTGGTGTAAGAATTCCAAAATGAGGAATCATCTTGATTCGTCTCCTTTGCCCACTTGCTCGCGGTATAATAGCCTGACACAGCCTCAATCCAAACGTAGATCTTCTTATCTTCATATCCTGCTACTGGTATACTTACCCCAATAGGTAAATCCCTTGAAACAGCTCTATCTTTTAAACCTTCTTGTAGGTAGCGGTTGGTAAGTGAAATGGCATTTTCTCTCCAAAGGTGTTTGTCTTCTGCCTGTTGAATATAGTTTTCCAAGACATTTTGAAATGTGCTTAAAGAAAAATAAAAATGCTCAGTTAATCTTGTGGTAGGAAGGTTTCCGCATAATTTACACTTTCTTTTAAGCAATTCAAGAGGTTCTAAAACACTTGAACAAGCATCACATTGATCCCCACGAGCATTTGCGCTGCACTGAGGACAAATACCCTCAACATAACGATCAGGTAAAAATTGCTGATCATATTCACAATAGGTTTGCTCAATTTTCTTTTTATAGATGTAGCCATTATCAATTAATTCTAAAAAAATCTCTTGAACGATTTTATGATGGTGTGCTGTATCAGTTCTTGTATAGACATCGTATGAAAATCCTAATTTTGAAAAGCATTCTGCAAATTCTTGGTGATAACGATCTGCAATCTCTTTTGGTGAAACACCTTCTTGCTTTGCTCTGATTGTAATAGGTGTTCCATTACAGTCGCTTCCAGATACATATAAAACTTTTTCTCCTTTAAAACGGTAGTATCTTGCCAGTATGTCCCCAGGCAATAAACTCGAAATATGCCCAAGATGCAATGAGCCATTAGCATAAACCCAAGCACCACCAATAAAAATACTCATAAATAAAACCTCCTAAAATAAAAATTTAAAAAACAAAAAAACCTCGCCCCTTAACTATTTAGTTAAGGACGAGGTTTCAATTTCCACGTGATACCACCTTATTTCGCAAATGGTTCACACCATCTGCCTCAACAAGTACGGAGTAAAAAACGCTACTCTTATACTGTGACATTGATAACGAGTGCCAAAACTCGTCGTAGCCTACTAATACATTAAAGTATGTTCAGTACGAAGCTCAGAGACCATTTTTCAAATGACTGTTTTTGCTTCTTTTCAGCTACCGAAGCTCTCTGCAGAAAAACATAATCATTTTACTTTTTCTCATCTTAGCCTTACTTATAATTAAGAATAGTTTATTCAAAAATTTTCCTGAAGTCAATATCAATCTAATTTTGTTAGCAGAAGATTTAATATTTCATTATTATCCAGTCTGTCTCCTTAGGGAAATCATTTCGGGTTAGTTTTTTACCACTAATAAATTGTCTATATGAAGTTATAGTTCCATCGTGAGAAACAACATATATTCTACTTTTACATGTTTGCTTACACCAGTTTAAGAATTTTTCTGCAATGACTTTAAATTCTTGTTCAGATACCGTATTTATACCATTTGACCAATATTCATTTATTGTTTTCTCTTCAATTTCACAATCAGAAAATCCATCTTTTATTTTTTCCTTTGTAAATAGTTTATCACAAGGCAACGTCTGTCCTTTAGGTTTGAGTGGAAACATTCTTGGAGATACTAAAGGACTTACTATTTTTCTGCAATCTATACCTCTACTCCAAATTTCTACTGTCTGTAAGGTTCTCCTAATTGGACTAATTATGATTACATCCTTTTCTGATAACGGGAATTGGTTTCTAATCAATTCTGCTTGAATTATCCCATTTTCAGTCAATGCAGGGTCTTTAGTATGCAAACTGTGAGGTAAATCTAAAGTATGTTCACCTTGTCCGTGTCTAATAAATACTAACTCTATCAAGGTCTCCCTCCTTAAATAAACATTATCTTCCTTTGTGTAATTTTTCTAATATTCATTTTCAAAATGAAAGAGTTCACCTAGTGCAATTAATTCACTTATTAATTCTTCACTATTTATAATTTGGATCCCATTTATCCAGTAGCTTCTAATGGTATAAATATAATCTTCTGTAACAATTGATAGTTTAATACCACCATAGCCTTTCTCTTTAGTTGGTTCCTGTAATACAGCACGTTGGTTCCCAACAATTAGTTCCTTAGTTTTATATGAATATGAAGAATATTTCTTATGAACTAGTCTTCCTGCAATCCCCTCTTCTATCGATCCATATTCATTAAACTGTGTATCTATTTCCACAAATCGACCAGGAGTGGTAGTTGAATAGGTGGCTGACATCGCGATCCTATCCTTATCAGCATTATTAACATAAATATCAGGTTTCCCCATAATCGTTTGAATGTGCATTTCGGCATCTTGTGGAAAGACTACATATTTCTCACCCAATTCTGTTAAAGTTGGCCAATTCACTCCATTATCTAGATTTTTATATTTATACAATGCCTCTACAGGTGCACGAGTTTCATTACTAGAGGAGGAAAAATCGATCATATTAACTTTTCCGTTGATCTGCCCGGCTAAAATAAAGATAAAAACTGCTACCAAAGTGAAACTTGAAGAATAGATTAATCCATTTTGGATTATCTTTCTTTTTTTTAGCTTCTTAATATCTTTCCTTACTTTGTCACGAACTAAATGCGACCTTTCCATGCTCCATTCCATTTGGTACTCCAGCTTTTGAAGTGACCGATCTATAGAGTTAAACTCACTTTGTCTCTTCATTTTTGTACCACTCCTTTTTAAGTTGTTCCTCCAGTGCTGGTAATGCACGAAATAAGGTTGCTTTTACTTTACCCTCCGACCAATTTAGTATTTTCGAAGTTTCACTAATCGAGAACCCTTTTATTTTCCGCAAAATAATTACTTCCCGATATGGATTTTTTAAACCCCCTAAAGCTTTATACAGTTCCACTACACTCTCATTTAATTGAACAATTTGGTCTGGTAGGGGTGCGGAGTCCTCTCTTGAGTTAAAGATTTGTTTAAATAACCGTATTGTTTTCTTCTTTCTTAAATAATCTATGGTCAAGTTGTGGGCAATGGTAAATAACCATGTTTTTACAGTTGAATCACGTTTAAAGGTATGGTGATATTTAAATGCTTTTACAAAAGTTTCATGAGTTAAATCCTCAGCTTGCTGGTAATCTTTTACCATTAACAAAACGTATTTGAAGATGGTTTGGTGATATTGTGTATACCATTCTTCAATTTCATTCTCTATGTAATCAGGCAATTGATCTTCCTCCTCATTAAAGATTAATTCTATATTTAGACGTTTCAATTAAAGGAAAGTTATGAAATTATTTATTTTTTTTAGATATTTTTATTTCTGAAGGATTATAAAGATGTTATCTCTAACTATTCTGTGCGGACCTAAATGAGGATTAACTAAATTACGCAGATGACCCACTCTTGAATTATAGAAAAAGTCTGAGGAGTCTTTTAACAGGAGGAAATGAACTATTCATTTTATGATTGAATAAATTCATGTTTCTATTTAGGGAAGTTATTTCGATTAAGGATATTTAATATAATATAAGCTAATCACAAGGTACCGGTTTCCTTTTGAATAAGAAAGGAACGACCACTTAATTTATCGTTCCTATTTATTGTTTTATTCCATCTTTCAGCTTACGAAACTTTTCCTTCTTTTCGCCTTATTTTAACCTTTAAATGTATGAGAAGGAGTTCCTTTCACATCTGTTTTAATCCTAAAAAGCCCCCCTGAAAAAGGATAATTTTCAAGTTGTTCTTCATCCAACCCTGTCCTAGCAGTGGTTATATATAATTCATTTAAATCTTTTCCTCCAAATGTACACGATGTTACGTTCAATGCTGGGATGTCTATGGAGTTTATTTGTTTTCCTGTTTTAGGATTCCACCTAGACACTTTTGAGCCACCCCAATGGGCAATCCACAGCATTCCTTCTTCATCAATCGTCATTCCATCAGGCATTCCGTCTTCATCTTGAAATTTAATGATTTCTACAGGATTTGAAATATCTCCCGTAGCAACATTATAATTAAAACAACAAACATTTTCATTTAAAGTATCTATGTAATACAAAAACTTATTGTCTGGGGACCAGGCTATCCCATTTGAAATGCCAACTTTATCTAATTTCTTTTGTACTTTCATGTTGGGATGTAAGCAATAAAGAGAACCTTGCTCTTTATCTATAGATTTACTCATTGTTCCTGCCCAGAAACTTCCATTTGCATCACATTTCCCATCATTGAATCTATTATTTGGTAAATGGCTCTCTGGATCATCAATAAGGGTAACATTTTCAGTCTCGAAATTTAAAAAATAAAAACCGTCTTCCAATGCCACTACAGCCTCGTTTCGATTTGTAAGAGCAAGTGCTCCTACACATTGCTCTAACTGTATTCCACGGTATTTATTTGTAACTGGATCAAATACGTATACCTTTTTTTCTAATATATCTACCCAATATAATAATTGATTTACACTATCCCAACACGGACCTTCTCCTAGAGACGATTTGACATCTAGAACTAATTCTAATTCTCCAAACATACCAAACACCTCGTTACAATTTATTCTAAGTGTACAATAGTTGTATACTTAGTTTGATTAGATGCAACTTACGTAAAGTTTTATAAATTCTATAAAACTAGCGTCAATCCCTTCTTCAATCAAATATATCTTGAAGCTTCAATAACACCAACGATTCTCACTTAAAAATTTAGTGTTGTATAATATTTAACCCTAAGCTCTCCAATAACGCAAAATACTCAGGACAGGTTTTAGAAACACATCCTGGATCATTTATTTGTATACCTTCGACTCTTGAACCAATAAGTGCTAATGACATTGCGACTCTATGATCATCATGTGTATTTAGTGAAGTTGGTTTAGGGATACCTGGATACACTTTTAAGCCATCTTTAAATTCTTCTACTTTAATTCCTAAATTAGATAGTGATTCGCATATAACACTTATTCGATTTGATTCATGGTGTCGTATATGTTCAACATCTTTTATGGTTATTGGTCCATCAGCAAATGGTGCTATTGCGGCTAAGGTTAACGTTTGATCAGACATTTCTCTCATAGAAATTTCAAACCCACCTTTTAATTGGGGTACCCCCTCTAATTCAATAAAAGAAGAACCCTTTCTTACTTTACATCCCATTTTTTCTAAAACATCTACCATTTTAATATCTGGTTGCTTTGTTTCATAAGTTAGATTCTCTATTCGGATTCTACCATTTGTTACTGCTGCAAGAGCAAGGAAGTAGCATGCAGTCGAAACATCTGCTTCTAAATTTATATCTCGCGGAGTGTACGTCGAAGGATATACTACAATATTATTTAGATTTTTATCATATTGAACTTCTGCACCAAATTGTTTCATTAATTCTAATGTTAAAAGTACATATGCATGTTGAACAATATGATCTTTAATAGTAATTGTAATTGATTCTTTGAAATAAGGTGCAGCAATCAATAAACCACTTATGAATTGACTAGATAGATTACCCGAAAGGCTAATCACGCCTCCAGATAATTCTTTTCCTTTAATTAACAAAGGGTAATGACCTTCTTTGTTTAAAAATGTTATTTCAGCACCGAGCTCCCTTAAAGCATCAATTAATGGTGAAACGGGCCTTTTGCTCATACTTTCGCTAGCTTCAATTTCCCATGCTCCTTCACCAGAAACCGCTAATGCCCCTGGTAGGAATCTTGCAATCGTTCCTGCTGCACCAATATATAAATGACTTGATTCCCATTTCCCTCCATTACCCTCAATGTAGGCTGTTTCACCTTTAATCTCTATATTTACACCTAATCTTTTCAAGGAATCTATGCACCAGTAGGAATCGTCACTTTTTAAAAAGCCTGTCACTGTCGATTTACCTTTAGCTAGAGCACTTATAATGAATGCTCTATTTGTTAAACTTTTGCTTCCAGGTATAGTAATCGAACCATCTATTCTACTTTTGCTTGGTGAAACACTGATCATTTTCACTCCTTTTAATGGTGTCCAAGGGCTCCGGGCTTTTACATCAAATCCATAATTATCCAATATCACACACTCCTTATTATTAAATTTTTTATTATTTTCTGTATTTTCATTATAATTTCATTTAAGATATAAATGAAATTAATACATTTGATAACAACCATAGGTGGTATCTATATCATGCAACTTGACCTTTATCGTGTTTTTTATGTGACGGCAATTGAACAGAATTTCAGCAAAGCCGCAAGAAAATTATATATTACACAACCAAGCGTAAGTCATGCTATTAAACAATTGGAGGAAGGACTTGGTGTTCAGTTATTTGTTAGAACCTCAAAAGGAGTAACAATGACAAATGAAGGTGAAACTTTATTTGGATATATCAGTCCAGCTTTTGGATTAATTAATAATGCTGAACGAAAGATCTCTGAGCTGAAAAATTTTAAAAGTGGACAAGTTACAATTGGTGGTAGTGATTCAACTTGTAAACATTTTTTACTTCCCCATATCCAAACATTCCAAGACCTGTTTCCAGAAATCAGGATTAAGCTACAACATGGTTCAACACCTCAGATTTTGGAAAAGTTATCAACCGGTCTTATTGATATTGGTGTCATTCATTTACCGATTGATCACGATCAAATAAAAATAACCGAATTTCTAACCATTAATAGTACGTTTATTGTAGGGGAGAAATATAAAGATTTGGCTGAATCAATTCTGACCCTTGAAGACCTACTCAACTACCCTATCATTTCCTTTTCGGAAACAAGCAGTTCAAGAAGATTTCTAAAGCGACTATTCCAAAAACAAGGGCTAAACGTAAAGCCCGACATTGAAGTTGGAAGCGTTGAATTGTTAATTGAATGCGCAAAAATTGGAATGGGGATTGGATTTGTCACTAAAGAGTTGGTTTCGAAAGAATTATCTGAGGGTGAACTATTCGAAGTTCGTTTAAATGTAAAAATAGAAAAAAGAAAAATAGGACTAATAACAAAAAAAGAGATTCCTCTGTCACTAGCAGCAACTAAATTTTTTACACATTTAGTTGAAACAAGACTCTAAAAAATGGGCATATAGATAGATTTATGCCCTTTTGAATTTACTGAACCAAAGAAGCCGTTAGTAAAAAAAGTTCTATTTGAAGGAATGGTCCAGTAGTATTAGAAATATTCATTTTGATGTTAAAAATAGAGTCTATCCTGAATTAGTTAATAGATTTTGTTTATTAATTCTTCTTAAAACAAACCAGCTAATAATTAGATAGATAAAGTATAAAACAATAGCAAATAAATGGGTAAATACAATAGGGATGGTTCCTATAGCTATCTCTAATAGAGCAGATTGGTACCACTCAAAGAGAATAACATTCAATAAAAAACTTAGACCAAACAATGCAAGAAAACCAGTTTTATAGTTTTTAAATATTCTCATAAAGCCAACACCAACAAAAAAGCTAATCACACCCACTATTAATAAAAATATAAAAAACAAATTTGTAATTGTTTCTATATTCATAGAACACCTCTCTTAACTCCATCATCGACCCTTTATTGAAATAGTAGGTTTCTTTTAATCCTGGTTTTCATCCATTTTGTTATATTCACCATTTAGCTTATAAATCTTTTTTAGTGTTGCGTTGATATTATTCAAACTTATAAAAATAAAACCTAACATAACAAATGTTACTATCTCTCCAAAAGGATACTACTCCTAGAACTAAAAAGTAAAAACTATACCACCAATTATTCATCTCTATATTTTCCCCTTTGTAAATACGTTATCACTTCCACTAAAACACTTCTCCTTTTTAAAGAAATACTAACGTTAGCACACTATGCCATAAGGTAGTCAAAAGTATAACCAAAAAGGATTATGCCAACGCCGATTGTAAAATGAACTTTTCTTTCGTTCAGATCTGTTTTCTCTAAAATAGTAAAAATGATTCCTATCAAACCGATAAAAAGGGCACTAGAAATAAGGTAAGAACTATTCACAAGAAAAAGGTTCGGGAACTTTTGCACAAGTCCCGAAACAACTCCTATAACCCCTAATATTAATGGAATTCTTAGTTTCCAATACATCTAACTCAACTACCTTTCTAGTTGGAAGTTTCCAGAAATTGTATTAATATCAGTTTCTCTTTTAAATTCGCCATTAGAATTACTCACTTCAATTGACATTTTCCTCCTCATTCAGGAACTCCTTTCCTTTATTTAACATTTGATATTACTATACCATATTTTACCATTACATTTATTAGGATAAATTCCACAAAAAAGCGTCTAATAAATTACCAAGGATTCTCAAGAATGTTATTGAATAAAATTTCAGGTTGGTGTATATTAATACAATAATTTTAATGAAAAGAGGAGAGTATAACGATGCCCTTAATAATCAGAACCGCAGAAAAAGATGATTTAAACCAATTAACTGATTTGATGTATCAGTATATCGTTGATTTTTATAAAAGACCTAAACCACCTATTGAAAACATACATCGTTTAATTGAGACGTTATTACAAAAGAAGAAAGGTATCCAGTTCATCGCTGAAGAAGATGGTAGATTACTTGGCTTTTCAACATTGTATTTTAGCTTTAGTACAACAAAAGCTGATAAAATAACAATAATGAATGATTTATTCGTTGTTGAAAACGCCAGAGGAACAGGTGTAGGCCAAGAACTGTTTAAACAATGTGAAAAATATACAAAAGAAAATGAATATGCACATATGGGGTGGGTAACCGCAACTGATAATTACAATGCCCAAAGATTTTATGAAAAGATGGGTGGGTCTCAGAGTAATTGGTTGAACTATTCAATATAGCCAAAAAGTCTTTCTCGGAAGACCTCTAGATCAGAGGTCTTTGTATTTCTCTACTACTATTATCAATTTCTTGAAGAGTAGCTTTCAAGTTTAGAATTGATACTCTCTTACTTTGTAACTGTTAAAATCAACTCATCAATCGTACCAATACATTTCTTAACTTGAGGCAAATGGTAAAAGGTACTCGTTGTTTCGAAGTTATTTACTTCATCATTTTGTGAGTATAGATAAATTGTTTTTCCTTGTCCAAGTGCAATGCCAAATTCAATATGACTTCCTTTACCTGCTGGTAGTAATACAATGATAAAATCTGCTTGTGTTACTGCAATGGTTTCTAGCTTTCCTATTTCTTTTAATTCCTCATTTGATGAAGCTCTTTCATGTTTTGTCCAATCATATGTATGAATATAACCTCTATTTATTAACTCGTTGGTAACATAACGAACTGCTTCTATATTTTTAAAACTAGATGCAACATAAAACTTTTTCATGATTTGCTCCCTTTCTTAGGCTCGGTAAAATTAATTCAAAAAATATTCATTTCTAAATATTTTTCTTTCCAAAGGGTCTGTGTTCATTGCTCAACTTCTTAGGTTATCCGCAATTAACTTAGCAACATTTTCTAAATAAGTTCGTTGATGAGGTACAAATTCGTTTAGACTTACACTTTTAATATAGTTGAATGTTTTTCCAAATTCATTAATCTCGAAGCCTTCGATTTTGATTGTGTCTTTTTCTCCAAGACATAAATCAAAAAAATCATCAAACCTTGTTTTTGCAATTCCAGATACCTCTTCTTGTTGCAATATGAAAGTATCCTTATCTTTCATATGATATACATATACATGTCCAAATTCTCTATCTATAAAGCTATTTGAAATGATACAATCTTCAATAATCCCTAGTGGTATTAGTTCTTCCATTTCAACATTTATACCTAATTCTTCCCTTACCTCTCTAATACCGTCAGAAACACTTTCATTAGATAATATATGTCCAGCAGCAGTTATATCTAAGAGGTTTGGATAATCTTTTTTAACATCACTACGTTTTTGAAAATAAATATGATTAACTCCATCCTTTTTATCTACAAACCAACAATGGAATGTTTCGTGCCAATAACCATGTATATGTACCTGATCCCTTTGGGCTACGCCTATTTCATTTCGCTTCTTATCAAAGATTTTCAGTTCTTCACTCATCTTCTAATCTCCTTTTTCTTATTAAGAAAGTAATAAACTTAATTGTTTGTTATTATAAAATTGACACACTTTTAGCAGTTTCACTAGCAAAATCAGGGGCGACAGATTATTCAATTGTCGCAACTCAATAGTTCAAGACCATATGTTCGCTAGGTTTGGATGTAACAATTAATTTACCACCAATTTGTTTGGTTAGAATTAGGTGGATTATGCTTTTGTGCTTCATCTTTAATTGACTCCTGTCCGTCTTTAACATTCTTATCGCTGATTTGTTTATAACGGTTGGTTTTTTTATCTAAAAAATAACCAAATAACAAAAGTACTGCAATGAACAATCCGACAAAAATCCATACCAAAGCCATTAATTTACCTCCTTTATATTTCATTAACTTTTATTAATCTCCTCTTTTTAAAACAACTACTAATCCTCCTGGAAACAAGCATTTAATAAAAAATACACCATTCTATTAATAGACTAAATTTTCTTAGTTACAATTAATTCAGATTGAAAGATATGACTCCTCGAAGGCAGAAAGGAAGTGATACATAATGAAATGGATAAGACCATCATGACAAGAACACCTATAATAACGACGAGTTGAATGGATGCAATTTGAGCAGCAATTCCCATAATACTGGTTACTAGTATAACTAAAGCAGCCTGAATTAAATGATAAACACTTCCAATTCTCCCCATTACATCAACTGGTACATTGTTTTGGTAGAATGTAAGAAAACCTGTATTTGCATAGGCTATAAAAAAGGCTAGTGTAAAGAAACCTGTGGCTGCAACAAGAAATGAACTAGAAAAGGCAAATATAATATACCCTGTTGAAACCAAAACAGTCCCAACACCTATTAAAACAGAGGTGTGAATTTTCTTAACGAAAAAGGAGTTAATTAAGGCACCAATAGCAATACCCGCTCCAGCAATCGTTACTAAGAATCCATACTCACTATCCGACAAAGAAAGAACTTCCTTTGCAAAAGCTGCTTCAAGAGAATCCACAGCACTTGCCATTATGACCATCACACCACTAAACAAAAAGTAAATCATCATAACATATCTGTTCTCTCGGCTATACTCAAATACAACTGACAAGTCCTCTTTAATTACTTTCAACGATAATCTATTATCATCAGAAGATACTGTCGTATGTTTCTCTATATCTGGCATTGCCAATGTAATTACACCTGATAAGAATAAAGCAATCGCATTAATATAGATTGCAAATATCGGAGATCCAATAAAAAATAAGATTCCTGCAAATGCTGGACCTATTAAAAATGCACCTGATGTAATAAGGCTATGAAGAGAATTAAATTGTTTTCGTTGTTCTTGTGGAATTAATTTTGTTATATAAGTCATTGATGTTGGACCAAAGATTGAACTTGCTATATTAATAAAAAATACAAATAAATAGATTAGAGAAATTGTTGAAAAGAAAGGTAATAACGCTATAAATATAGCTCTGACTATATCAAGTAAAACCATTAGCTTTCGTTTATTCAGACGGTCTATTAAGCTTCCCGCCCAAAAGTTAGTACATATAGTAGCTAATGGCTTAATGATATACAAACCAGAAACTGCTAAAGCAGACCCAGTCATGTCTAATACAATTAAATTAAGAGAAATGAAATAAATCCATTCACCTATATTGGAAACTCCGATTCCGACTAATAATATTGATGGATATTTCCATGATGATATCATTTTCTTTAAATTCAATAAGCTCCCCCCAATAGTCATACCTTATAATATAATCTTTAAAAAAGGCTGTTTGCGTATAAATTCTTGCTTTTAAAGCCGCAGGATGAATACTGTATGTCTTAAAACAAAAAACTTTGAGAAAACAGCCTTATAAAAAGAAAAGAAAAAAATCCCACCCCCAAGACCCTAAAGCCTTGAGGACGAGATTATATCATCGTGTTGCCACCTCAGTTTATTAATATGTCACCATATTAATCTTATCAGGTACATTTTATACCTTAGCCCTATAACGGGGGCACCCGCCACACCATCCCCCATTGGTTCCAATGTGATGCTCAGAGTCTTGGTTCAATAACCTATTCTTACTCCTTTTCAGCAAACGGAGCTCTCTGGAAAGAATAAGGGTTATTTACTCTTCTCTTCAACGCATTTGTTAATTTGTATTAATTTTACTGAAGTTAACAATTTTTGTAAACGAATTTTTCATTTCTAACCTTGTAAAGTAATCTTTCAAACTTTATTTGAATTACTAATTAAAGAAAAACTTGGCTTATCGTCAAGTCCTAATTGCAAAAAGAAAACGCAATAGGTTCTTCTTATACCTAAACCTTTAGTAGGGTTTAAGCTTCATAAAGTGTAATTATATTTTTTTTAAATGAAAATAGAGTGAATAAAAATACCTGTTGTCAAGGTTTCATTAAAACTTTACCTGTACTCTCTCCACTTTCTAAAAATCGATGTGCATCTGCACCTTGTGATAAAGGAAATATCGTTGGAGAAGAAAGTATGATTTCATTCTTTATTATCAAATCAAAAAGGCGATTCGCCCTTTTAATTCTATCCTCGCTTTCAGTCACCATTTCCCATAAGTCACCTCCAGCAAGAGTTTTTGAATGTGTGATAAGCATCTTAGGATCTAATGGAGCAGGATCACCACCAGCCGTTCCGTAAAATACAACTGTACCACCTGGTTTTACAACAGATAAGCTATCTAGTAATGTACTTCCAACTCCATCATAGACAACATCTGCACCAACTCCAGTAAGGTTAAAAATTGAACTTAGCCAATCCTCTGATCTAAGAAAAACTTCATCTGCACCTAGCTTTAATGCAATTTCTTTTTTCTTGCATGTTGAGGTAACCCCAATAACCGTTGCACCTTTACTTTTCACAACTTGAAGTAAAAGTTGACCGACTCCCCCAGAAACTGCCTGAATCACCACAGTATGCTTTGATTGAACACTGAAACTATCATTAATTAGGAAGTCCGTTGTTAATCCTTGCAGCAATACACTTGCAGCAGTATTAAATGATATATTACTTGGAAGAGGTATTGCTTGGTCTTTAGGAACCTTCACAAGTTCTGCGTTAGCATAGGGGACATCCGCAAATCCAACACGATCACCTACTTTATAATCAGTTACACCTTCACCCACCTTTTCTACAAATCCTGCAGCCTCATAACCTAAAATGTTCCCCTCTCGCGTATAGCCACCTCTTCTTCTATAGATATCCGCAAAATTTAGCCCAATTGCTTCTGTCCGAATGAGGAGGTCGTTATCTTCCAAAACTGGATTTGAAACTTCTTGATATGTTAGTATCTCTGGTCCACCAAAACCGTCCATTACAAGTGCTTTCACGTATAAATCCTCCTTTTGTATTTCGTTTAATCTTTTATTTAAACTGGCAAAAGCTTTCAATGCTTGGTAATCTTCTAAAATTCCACCTGATTTTTCCTTTCCCTAATAAATATGCTGCAAATTCGATTCCCATAAAGTTAGAAATCTATTGAAATTGTTGAATCATTGGAGGTCCTTTAATAATGGGCTCATCACCACCTTTAGGGCGATAACAAAAGTTTTTTTATCTTCCATTTTCTTCTTGAAACATGGATAATTTATATCTATAGTTGGATGTGACCATCGATCAATAAAGTTCTTCATTATCCCTGTCATACTCTACTTCTTTTATTGGTTAACTTGTTAAAGTCTCAGTATTTCCATTTTTTCGAGTGCCACAATGAATAAATACCATGCTATCTTCTCTCTTTAAACAGCTCATCATTTTCATATTTTCTATACTTAGCTTATAATGGATTTACAAATCAAAAAAGCGGATTATTTCGATTGAATCAATCGTTTTTAACGATTAAAACGAGGTGGATAAATGGATACAAAGCAATTGATTACATTTATAACAGCAGCAGACCTTCTAAATTTTACACAAACTGCAAAAATCCTCAATTTTGCCCAGTCAAGCGTCACAGCTCAAATAAAGACCCTTGAAATGGAGTTAGGTACACCTTTATTTGAACGTTTAGGTAAACGACTAATTTTAACGGAATCTGGTAAGCAGTTTAAACTGTATGCTGAAAAGATGATTATGATTTCTGAAGAGGCTAAGGAAGTGGTAAATGGAAATGAGGAACCAACTGGTACGTTAACAATTGGTGCTCAGGAAAGTCAGTGTACGTACCGCCTCCCTGTATTATTGAAAAAGTTTAAAAAGGAATTTCCTAATGTTAAAATCGTATTTAAACAATCTTACTCAAATGACCAAGCAAGAGAACAGCTCTTAGAGGGCAAGCTTGATATTGCGTTTATTATGGATAAGGTAAAGCCTGTCGATGCATTACATATTGAAACACTTATTCAAGAAGAACTCAAGGTTGTTGTAGCAGCTGATTATCAGTTACCAATAAGAAAGGCAGTTTTTCCCCACCACTATGAGAACGAAACATTTTTGCTTACAGAAAAGGGATGCTCCTACCGAACAATATTAGAAGAGTCTTTTCATTTTGCAAATCTTTCTATTTTAAATAAATTTGAATTTGTAAGTATAGAAGCAATAAAACAATGTGTTAAAACAGGTCTTGGGATTGCTATTTTACCAGCAATGGTGGTTGAAAAAGAAATTAAAGAAGGAATAATGCAAGAACTAGCATGGATAAATTTAGACTCAACAATTCACACACAAATTGCATGGCATAAAGATAAATGGCTCACCCCACCATTAAGAGCTTTTATTGAACTCACACGTAGTACATTTAGAGAATATGAGAAAAACAGAATTACTGGATAATTTTGTTTGGTAAGTACTATATAATATTTCTTGTAATTGGTTTCCTTTATACCCGTTTACTTACATTATGAAGTTCCGTAATGGGATTCTTCGGTATTCAAAAATCTTTAACCTGTTAAATAATCGTATGTGATAAAAGTGATTACCCCTACTAAAAATAGAACCATCGCTGAACCAAGAATAACTCTTGTTTTATCCAGTACACCGTCTTCATTTAAAAAAAGCCCTTTATGGTTTGAATAAGTCAATAAATAACGTTATTAAATCCATACCTATTCCCCATCCTAGTTTTGAAGAAGTTTTCATATAATCATTTTAACAACATTTATTTCCTTTTATTATTAAGAAAAGACTTTCCTCGCGTTCTTCAAGAAACCTCTTTTCTAAAAAAAAGGGATTATCCTCCTTAGATTGATCCCGGTCATATTCATCCCCTTAGTTGATGAACAAGGTTTATATTCGATGAATGTTTAACTTATTCCAAGTAGCCTCCCAATTCTTAGTTAAAATACGCTGATTGTAAATGAATGAAAGCTCTTTGTTTTCAAGAAAATACGGAGTCGGTTTTACTTCCAAATTGACAACATCACTAATTCCACAAGGAGCTGTTAAAATAACTTTATCCCTTTCATCTAACTTTACTCCTAATGCTGTTGCCGTTTCTGGAAATTTTGAAATAGCATCAACTGAAGAAGAATATGGGTCAATATTATTTCTAATGTGCATTCTGGCTTCATTCTTTACCGACCAAGGAATCGTTGGCAAGAGATATTTGAGTCTACCTTCATTCTTCTTTTCTTCTAATTCATTTATGATTGTTGAATCAAAATAGATTACATCAATATCTGGTATCGGTGTTCTAACACGAAACCCATGTAATACATCCCAAATTTTTGATCTAACAAAGCCTGCACAAACCCACCAATCTGATAAGTTTAATACTTTGACTGTTTTTAATATTTCCATCATCCATTCATCTTCTTCTATAAGACTAGTAATTTCATCTTCAGTAAGCACAATTTATACCCCTTTATGAACTAATACGGATTCTTAAGGAAATGCCGCCCTTGTTGTTTTTATTTTTTAAAAATTTACGTTCTAATTTACTAATAAATTCAAAAGAGTGTTACATATTAAAACTAGAGTAATTAGAATCTCCATCAGACAAAACTTCACTACCAGCAGTTGAAACCATATATCATCAAATACCTAAAATGCTTTCAAAAGATTCACTAAATTTCTAGCTTCATTTTTCTTCCTTCTCCATCTATAAACCCATTATTCTTATAAAACACAAATGATTTATCAAACTGTGGTAAAGGTGGGGTGGCAACCTCTAATCGCTTCCATCCCACTTGTTTACCATATTCATTTGCTTTAGCTAATAACATAGAGCCAATTTTCAACGATCTATAACTAGGACGAACAAAAAATTCCTGAATGACCCCAAATTCTCCACCTGCATATAGAGAGTAGCTTGAACAGACTGATATAAATCCAACAATTTCCGTCTCTATTTCTGCCACAAAAAACTTGTAAGTTTCACTTTCCAAATACTGTTTACATAATTCCAATGATTGAGATTTAGCTGGTAAATTTAGTTCCGTATTGGTTTTTTCACAAATCTCTTTTATTAGTTCTTCGTATAATTCTGTAATAATACGATAATTTTCTACTTTTGCACTTTTGATTTCCACCATAAAATCATCCTCTTATTTTTCTATAGGATAAGAGCCTTCTATATAAATTGAATAAAACCTTCTTCATTGCCCTATGTTTTATATCGTTACAATTCGTTCGTGACTGGAAGAGTAGACGTTAAACGTATCCACTTGAATTACTACATAACAAAAAATTGATTGAACCAAAAGGTTCGGGCAACACTTTATTCAAAAATTTTTTCTATTGTCGTTATTGAAAAGCCATCTTTAATCTGATAATTATGAACCTCTGATGATTCATAATCATAAACAATTAAATATTCCTCATCGTAGACAGTTATTCCGAACTTTCTTTCGTTATTTGCTCGTATAGTTATCCAATAAGAATCCGTTGATTCAATTTTGTGAATCTTAGACTCTTTTAATCTTGCATTAGAAAAAGAACTCATTACTTCATCAATCCCATATTTATCTTCAATAACTACCTCTTTATTATCAAAAGTTCTTAGGATTTCTACACTGGTTACTTCACTTAGAAGCTCTTTAGGTACGTTATCTTCGAAAGATTTTGTCATTCCACTAAAAATGAAAAATCCAACGATTGCTATTACAATTAAAGAAGCGAAAATTAAATTGACTTTTTTCAACCGAGAACACTTCCTTACTTTCTATTTGTTCACTTTTTCCTACCAATATAAAGTAAATGAGAAGAAATACCAAGAATATATGGGTCTGTTGCTTCTTCTATAATTAGATCAATTATTTTGTCTACTTCTTTTTCACCTTTGTTTTTCCAGTAATCCCAGTTTTCTTTATTGAAGATTGCACCTACATTGGAGCCTATTAACTCTAGAGAATCAAATCCGTATGCTTCCATAAAAGGATTGATTTCTTCTATATTATAATAATATGCACCTGTAAAACGTCCTTCTTCTGTGTGATTAAAGCAACCTGATTGTGAAAATTGAGAAATAGCATCCATATTGTTGTTTGGTTTCCAATTCTCAGGAGATAAAAGCGATGTAAGTATGTGTCTAATTCGAGGCATACAGGCAACAAAAACCAGTCCAGCCTTTTTAGTCACTCTATTTAATTCTTTAACTGCTAAAATACGGTCATTTTCTTCCTGTAAATGGTACATAGGACCAAGCATTAATGCAGAGTCAAACTTTTCATCTTCAATCATACTAAGATCTCTAGCATCCGCTGTATAAAACCCTTCAAATTGTCCTTCTAAATCAAGTTCTTTTGCTTTATCTTTTGCAAATTCAACTAACCTGGGGGTTAAATCTGTGAGTGTGATCTTATAACCTCCCTTAGCAAGTTTCATAGAATATTTTCCTGGTCCGGCTCCATTATCAAGGACATATCCTGTTTGGGGCATATACTTCTTTATATAATGCCAGTTTACTTGAAACTCTATCGGTTCACGTTCAAGTCTTCCCCACTCATCAAATTGATTGTAATAGTTAATAACCTTGCTCATATTCTTCACCCAAATCCCATTTTTTTCTATATATTCGATACAAGTGAGGTCATATCCTTTCTAGAATTAACTTCAATTAAAAAAGTGTATCGCCAATTGATGTTATGTCGTTCTTTTTAAGAGTAGACTCTCTGAATGGTTTAATGACTTAGTTCAAAGACTCTATGGTTTTGTCCGAATCTACTAACTGTTGTATACTATCCTTGCATTTGTTTATTATAAAAAAACAACCACCCTTGATAATAGGGTGGTTCAGAGTCTAGCATATCTAATACTTCTATCTTCCTTTAAATAATCCAAGACGATTTTCACCCGCTCTTGTACTGAATAATCTCCTTCAATCCTCAATACCGGGCAATGTAGGTCTGACATCCAATGTTCGTGTAATGTTTTACTTCTAACATCCATACCTGCTTCATCATATAGTGAAGCCCAGTCCAAAAATGCTTTTGACTGCTCGAACTTACTCCCTCCCTCTAGTGCTTCCTCGCCATAACGCTCGTACTCCCTAAGTTGTAATCTCTTAAGTCTGATTTCTTTTGGTAACGACAAAAAGATTACCAAGTCAAAAGACTGCTTAAACTGGTCACCCCAACCGCATATTGCACCTGTTAAAATCAATTTTTCATATCGGGTTAAATCTCTATTAAGTAATCTAATTCTATCAGGTACTTGTCTTTGTTCTGTATACTTAGTGATCCAAAAATAATCATCGGTATCAAGATGTCTATGTTGAAGGTGCTCTATTAGAGCAGTTCCAAGGGTAGTAGTTCCTGTACCAGCCGCACCAAATATGTGTATTCTTTTATACAAACAAATCCCTCCATCTCAACGGTTCTTTAGAAAATCAAGAATCATTTATTTACTTTCATCCATAATCCATGTTGGCTGCAATATGCGTAAAAATCTCCACGTACCATTTTTGGTATTCGTACTTCCGCGTCTTGTTCTGGATATAGCTTTACAATTATCACTCTGTCTAATGTAACGTGTGCTATAAAGGAAATATAGTGTGTTTTGCTCATTTCGTGCTGGATGGTAATGTAGTATTCATTTTCAATTTCATTGACAGTTATTTCGTGGTCAACATTTTCAAGCGTTGGAATTTGTAATTCTAATTTTCTTCCACAGCATGAAATCTGAGCTTCACTTGAACTATTGATAATATTCCCACAATTATGACATACATAAAAGTTAATTCTTCTCATGTTTCCTCCATCAGTATCATTGGGATCTAACTCACCTAACAATATATTTTCAATATTAACACCTAGTACGTTAGATAATTCTCTAAGCAAAGAAACATCAGGACAACCTAAACCACGCTACCATTTAGAAATCGTTTTATCACTAATGTTCATTGCATTGGCAACATCCATTTGTGTCATGCCTTTCTCTTTCCGAAGACTCAAAAGTAACCTTCCAACTTTGTTACAATCCACATTAATCACCTCCATAAATATAGGATATCCAGCACTGATGCATTTCTCAATAAACGCTCCGTAGAGAACATAGATGTCTACAAAGAAAAACGATCAAATGAAAGTTCATTAACATACTAAAATCACTTGGTTTATTTACTTACAGTAATATGATAAGTAATTTGATCTAACTGATAGAATTACTACAATATTAATAACCATACAATCATATCAATTGTGGTCTAATTGGTATGATTGTATGGTCTCTTATTGAATCTATGTAAGAGAATATTTATAGAACTTTTTATCTACCTGTAATATGGGAAAATTATCAGGCAACTCTTCATTCTTTATATTTTTAAATCCATTCTTTTCATAAAATTTATGAGCAGCTAAAAATTGTGGTGTTGTTCCAAGATACACTGTCTTTATTGAGTGTTCTTGCGCCCAATTAATAGCAGCGTTTAATAAAAGTTTTGCTGTTTTATACTTTGCTCCTCGGAAATCTTTGTCTACAAACATCTTTCTTAAAGCGACTTCATTATTTCCTATATCTAAAAGACTTATTGTACCAACTACTTTATCGTTATAAATAGCTACCCAAAAGTTGCCATTTCCAGTTTGGTAAAAGTCTTCTATGATAAACAAATCTGGTTGGTCCTCCTTGGTAATAGGTATCTTATATTCTGTTTGCTGAATATGAAGAATTAAATCTACGACTTGGGATTGATACTCTTTTGAATACTTTGTCACAACAGGTTGGTTATTCATCTATTACATCTCCTATAAAATGAACTACTTTTAATTTCTTAACTAATTTATCTTTTGGTTAAACCACTGAGCTTCCTTCGAGATAACTCTATTTTATTATTTTTAGTAGTTTTACATATTCACCATATTCGTCTTCACCAACAAATAATACGTTTGTAAATCCCTTCTTTTCATATAGATGTCTAGCGTTAATATTATCGGTGTCAACTCCAAGAGCTATTTCCTCATATCCAAGTTGCTCAGCATACTCGATCAAATAATCAAGAATAATACCACCTATTCCACGATTGCGATATCCTTCTTTGACGATCATACGAGATAAATAAATCCGTTTATTTGGAATCGTATATTCTGGATCATTGTTGTTAAAAACTAATGACCCTTCCCCTATAAACTCTTCATTTTCCAAATAAATAAAGGTAATTCTATTTCCGCTTACTAGCTCGTCATAAAACCTCTTCGCCATTTCGGGTTTGTTGTTCATATCCCAAATATTAGAGCACTTATTAAAGTCTTCAAGAGATAATTTCAATATTTGATAAGAAGTCATAACCGGTCCCTCTCATAGTTTTATTGTCGGGTAATCAAGAACTATATTTTCTATCGTTTGACTGTTTTATCATTCTCTATTTTTTCTTCGTAATGAATTTCATGCTTGGAATCCTCTATTGAACGATCCCATTTCACATTATTTTTGTGTCCAATTGTAATGTCATCATATGGTGTATATCTATTAGAAGCCCTTGATTTCCTTTTCGTCATTCGAACTATTATTAATCCAATAACAGAAATAACGAATAAAGTGTAAGCATATGCCATTAGATCACCCCTAAAATTAATTACTTGATTACTAGCTAAGGCAGTTTCTCTTTAGTCCCCATTTACTCAACACGAAATAATAAGTAATTAAAACCACTATTCCTATCTACTTGAAAGGTCAATGGATCATCCACTGTAAGCATTTGCGCATGAAAATTGATTCCATACCCATTATTCTCTGGATAGCCATATACATAACAAACGACTTTCCCATCCTTCATAAACACGATCTGGTTCATACCCTCACTCACAGTTTCAGTAATTTCATCCCACTTGTATCCAACCTTCTCATAGATATCTTCACTACTAGTATAGGGATCAAATGAATAGACAACATCCCATTCGAACGGAGTGATATCTAGTAAGTTCACCTTTGTAACAGATTCATCTATAGAAATGATCTCTTCTTTTAATCGTTTTTCGTTAACCTTCCAAACATCCTCTTTGTCGAAAAATTTTATGAATGCCGCAATTAACAAGAAACTGACTACAACGATTGCTACCTTAATTTCTGTTTTCAAATTAGTGGTTCACCTCTTATTGTAAAATGGATTAAAACATAGGTAACCTTCATATAAAAAGAGTAATAGATAACTACAAACCCTGCTTAGGTCAGGTACCCGTTCTTGTAACCTCTTGTATCATTTCTACTCTGTTACCAAAAGGATCTCTAAATTCAAAACGTTCATAATTTGGAATTGGAACTGATTCTAAAATTTCTATGTTGTTCTCTTCTAATACTTTTCTCCAATGAGAAACATCTTCTACTTGATATGCTAAATGAGCTTTCGTTAGTAATCTATCGAAACCTTCTTCCGTACCTACATGGACCTCCATTTTTCCAACCTGTAACCAAAATCCTCCTCGCCCTTTAAGGGGAACAGGCTTTTCAATCTCTGCTAATCCTAATACCTTACAGTAAAAATGTTTACCTTGTTCTTCAGCACCCTTTGGTATAGTAATTTGAGCGTGATGTAGTCCAATAATCATTATAAGTTCCTCCTTCTAAAGTTAAAATTTTTATTAGTTACTCTTCTTCTACAAATACTATTTTTTTTGAATAAGCTAACATTTTAATTCATTAGTTAAGGCTTTAATTGCACTCATTACTTCCTTTTTATTTTCTTCACTATTCATATTGTTTCTTGCATGAAGAAGTACAGGTCTAACAGATTCTATCGAACGTCCGAACTCGTACATCCATTCATAGCGTGGAACCATCCAAGTATGAAAATGATGTGTTGTATCTTCATTGTAAAAATAATAAACGTATTCTATATCTAGAATCTCTCTTTGAACCTTTCTAATTTTTGAAAGAAGGTTGATATAGTCCATTCTTTCTTCTTCAGTTAGTTCATCAAAGCATTTGATATGACGTTTTGAAGCTAATATGATTAAGCCTCTTATTGGATATGCAACATCTTGATGTGCATGAAAATATTCAGTTTCGACCACTACACCACCTTCAGGTTCAATAAGTCCACCTGTCAAAGCACAGCTTAAACATTCAACTTCTACTGTTGTTCCATTAGATAATGTAATCTTCCTCACTGACGTTCCTCCTAATGTTCCTTAATGTTTTAATGTTTGACAATAGTTACTTCGCAATCTTCTTTTCCTCTTCTCCAAGCAAAGAGTATGTCATACCATTTTTCACAGAGAATGCCCCTACAACTTCTTCATTACTAATAATTACTGTGACAAATATACTACCTAACCCATATATCTCACTTAAAAGATGTTGGTTTACATAGAAAAATTCATGATGAAGTTGTTTATCCGCATAGAACTCTGCATCGAAATTTTGCACTGATAAGTAGTCACTATATGGTTTTTCGTTTATGTCGTTTTTTGTTAAAGAGTATGGTCCAAACTCCCCTTCATGGTATAGAATAAATAAATCTTCATCCTTTAAATAATTCATAGCAATAGTACTTGATTCTGATAGATTAGATAAGTGAACCCACCTAATCCCAAACATTACTACAATCAAACTTAAAAATATAACTAAGATAACTTTATCCTTCATATAATACCGCCTTATATTTAGTAAGTTAACCGTCATTTCTTTATTCTTTACTTAACAATAACTTCTACTAAAAAGTGCTTTAATCCTTCTGGGATTAAAGCACCTTGTTGTTTAAATGAAATTATCTATATTGACTTGGATCCTTCTCCCTTTTAATTGGACCTTTATAAACAAAACTCCATTCAACGACATGATCAGTAATTCTGTCATACAAATCATCTGCAAGATACGGTACTTCATAATTAAGCAACGTATCAATATCTGTTCTAATTTCATCTAAAACCTGATTATCAAAGACTTTTATATCGTTTAACGTGTCCCTAAGGAACATGCAAAACCGTTCAAATCCTTCATCCCAATTACCATTTCCATTATTTTGAGCTTCATATCGAAGTTTTTCAATCGCTCTTAACAATTCACCTTCTATGGCATCTGCTTGCCCGCTCTTTGGAACGTGGTTTATCCAAATTTTTTTAGCTTCTTCAAAGTACTTCATATTTCCCTCCAATCAGATTCTAACATTTTCTTATATACTTTTTTCCACTTTTCTGACCCTTTACTTCAACAAAACAGCTACTAATCCTGCTATGATCAGTAGCTGCACCTCAATTATATTTTATCCTTTTTTATTTTTAACATCGAATTAGCATTTGTCTGAAATTCATATGGAACCTTCACTTCTTCAATGATAAAGCCACTATCTGTTAGATAACTTTTTATCTGATCTAAATGTTCATATCTTTTTCCCTCTAAGTCAACTAAGGGGAAAATTCGAACTTCTTCCTTAGTAACCCTCAATAACTCATTCAGTGTATCTATGTGAAATTGATAATCTAACCTATCCGCATACATAAATAGAAAATGGGCAGAGAGAAGAATTTCAAATTCTTCATTTTGAAACGGTAATGAAGGTAACGTAACCGGAATATATCTTCCTCTGGCTTTTTCCATATCGGTGGTACATTCTTCTAAGGCACTTAACCGATTTCTTCTAAGACCTTCTATATCTCTGAAATAATCCCATTTGTAATTATTTTGGGCTTTCCGCATATGCTTCATCGCGTGTTCAATATCCTGGAGACCTTTATTTTTTAGAGCCTCACCTGCATGATCATACGCAATATCGCAAGCTGTTACATCTAAACCGGACTTGTTACCAACAGCAGTAAATGAACAAGCTCCCGCAGGACAATCAAGTATTTTCTTTCCCTCTAATTCTTCCTTTGATAGCGAGAACATATCTAAATACTCTTCAAAGGTTCTTCCGATAAATACAATTCGTTCTAAATCTAATTTTGTACTCTGCTCAACTTTACTCAACTAAACTCACCTCTTATAAAAGAATACTTATAATATAGCATGAAAAAATTGGCAATGTTACCCTTTTTTTCTAATTCAATAAATTTGTTCTGAAAGCTTGATAAATTCTAACAAACAAAAGACCCCCAGATTAGATGGAGGTCTTTGCACTCTTTTTTTAATTTAATATTATAACTCGATTCTTAGACCTTCTTTTAAAGAAGAATAAAATCCACCAAACTACTAAATATAAGTAACCAGCAATCGTAAAAATAGACCAAACGGCACCTAATTGTAATTGACTGATTAAATGTTCAAATTCATTAGCCTCATTAGCTCTTTCTATACTATTTAACATACTAACGATTGGAACAGTTATACTAAATACAATGGATAAAAAGGACAAGCTTCTCATTGTCTTTTTGACAATACAAAATATAGCGCTTCCTAATGTTGTCAATAAGAATAAGTAATAGATTACCCAAAACCAACTAGGAAGAGTCTCAAAATACATTTTTCTACCTCCTTCTATATACTTACCTTATTCTAATTACGAATAAATCCACCTTCTGAATTTATAATCTGACCTGTTATCCATTTAGCATCATCACTAGCAATGAAAGCAATCGTACGCGCGACATCTTCTGGCGATCCAATACGGCCCATCGGGAATTTAGGAAGAAGGTACTCTCTTATTTCATCCGTCATCCAAGTCGAATCTGTTGGTCCTGGATTTACAGCATTAACTGTGATGCCTAATGGAGCTAGTTCTTGTGATAATGATCTCGTAAAGGCTGAAATAGCACCTTTGGTAGCTACATAAGCTAATTCTCCGGGCATTGGACCTAAATCTTGTCCCGATGTCATATTTATGATTCTACCAGTATCTAAACCTTGTTTTTTAAAACGACGAGCGAATTCCACACTTAGCAAAAAGGTAGATCGCATATTAACTGCATAATGTTCATCCATTATTTGAGCATCTAACTCTAAATACCCATCACTCTTTGAATGGGCTGCATTGTTTACTAAGATTGATGGAAAACCCATCTTGTTTTCTATTGAATCAAGTATAATAAATGCCGCATTAGCATTTGATAAATCAATTTTTAAGTTTTCGCAAAGGACACCCATATCCATAATCTCTTTTTGAAATTCTTCTATCCAAAAAGGATCAGAGTTCCAATGAGTAAAGAAAATATGTATTCCTCGTGAAGCTAAGTTTCGACAAATTGCAGCACCGATGTCTCTTTGACTACTCGCTCCTGTAATAAGTGCAATTTTATTTTTATTATAAATCATCATATTTCCCCCTATCAGGGACACTACGATATGGAAAAAAAGAAGTAAGTATTTCACCACAATGGTATCTACGAAGTTGATGGATAACTAACATTCCACACCATACATCCCTTAATGGTCATCATTTAAATAAATAGACATACTACACCTATAGGATAATTATAGAAGTGTTTTCTATTCATTTTTATCCAAATCATTAAAGAGTTTTCCACATAGCAAATTTTAATTCCCCTTCCAACTACATCTCAAATCTAATCTTACTTGTTTTTGTTTAAACAAACAATATTTTCCCAGTATTTTGAAATTATATTATTAACGCAAAAGTTAAACCCTTTGCATTTGTTTGGTACATATCTGTTAGAGAGTTAGGGAAAATTATCAGTTTTGGTCTTCTACTTTCTGTTTTTTATGATCACCTATAGAAAGTAATAAAATTGACACCAGTAAAAGAATAGCCCCAATAATATTCGTAAGTGTTAAGGGTACAGGAAAAAACGGAAATGAGATGATAGCAAGCAAAACAGGACTAAATGCTCTAGTAACATTCGCGATTGAAAAACGGAGATACTTTAACGCTTCGTATAAGAAAATTGTTCCTACAAAACCTGTTATAAGAGCTGATGATGCTATAAACGATACTCCTTGAAATGTATATGCCCCATCAAACAAATCACCAATTAACAATGCATATATGACAACAATTACTAGCGTAATGCAGTTGTTTGTAAATAAAATAGAATTAGAGTTTTTATCTTTGGAAAGTGTTTTTTTAATAAAAACGTTAGTAAGTGCAAAGAAGAACGTATACAAAATTGCAAAAACACTTCCTAATAAAGCAACTTTAAAGTCTCCTCCCTTGTTGACAAACAAAAATGCGCCAGAAATAGCAAGCATTATAAATATAATTTCTCTTCTCGTCATTCTCTCACCTAATATAAAAAAAGAAAGAACTACGGCAAAAACGGTATAAAATCTCCCTAAGAATCCAACCTGAACGGGTGAAAGTAAATCCATACTAATAAACAAAAAAATGACTCCTAAAGTGTTAAATAAAGCTAACCAAAGCATCTCCTTCTCATAATAAAAACGAACTGAATGTTTAGTAAGTTTTCCCCATAGATAACTTGCGATTATTATCGTAATTGCATTTATAATCGCTGCTTTAGATGGTGAAATATCAAGAAGTCCAAACTTTGATAATAGAGGACCAACCCCCATCATTAATACGGATAAAAAATTAAACAAATAACCTTTTTGTATATCTGTCATTATTTAGTAGCCTCTCAGTTTTATATCATTTTCATTTTTTCAAACTAATTTCATCTTAAAAGAAAGGTTTAAAGGAGTTCCATAAATATGGTGGCTATTTGAAGATCCTCTTTTGGTCATCCGGAATAATCATCACATCTTGTATGTGATATTTATTATCTGGAGTTAAATTTAGTAATACCATTTCACCATTATCAAATTCTAGTAATTCGTAAGTTCTGAAACTGGTACTAGCACTCATTATTTCATTTACTTCCTTTAATATTTCTTCAGATATATGTTCAACTCTAGCTTCAGCCATAAGCGTTTTTGCAAGTGAATACTCCTCATATCTAACTGCATCTTTAAATGCTACTCCAATATCAACCGGTCCTGGATCTACTCTAGTTGCTTCATTATATAGTAGGAAACTTAATATAACATTTAACAAAATTGATGATAAGATAACAAGATTCTTTATTTTCATAGACTATCCTCCTTGAATCAATAGTTAGACTTCATGATTGATTATCCCATAATAAACAAGATCTATATATTTCTTATCCTTCATAACATGTTCTCTAAGAATTCCTTCTTGTTTCATCCCTATTTTCTCTAAAACTCTTCCAGAAGCGGTATTTGTTGTAAAGTAACGGGCATATACTTTGTGAAATTTCTTTTTTGTAAAGGCGAATTCAACCATCCCTTTAGCAGCCTCTGTTGCATAACCATTACCCCAATATTCTTCGCCAATCCAATAACCAATTTCACCATTATGAGCATTTTTATTGTGGGATAACCCTATTGCTCCATATAATTCTCCAGTTTCTTTATCTGTAACAGCAAACTCATACATTCTATCATCATTATAATTGCTAAGATGATTCTTTATCCATCCTAAAGCGTCATCAATTGAATAGGGATAGGGAAGATACAAGGTGTTCTTATATAAATGATAATTGTTACACAAAATACTAATTTTTTTTGCATCAGATTCTCTAAATAAACGCAGAATTAACCGGTCCGTTTTGATTGTTTTCTCTGAATGATTATAAATCATGGTACACCCCATCGACCAACATAGTATATGTATCTTCATAATTCCATTTTTATTTTATTACCAAACTCATCATCAATTTATTGGTTAATAATAATAATTGATAATAGCAAATACAATAAGACTAACAATACTTTGGATAAATGTGATGAAAATGTCTTTTTTCCATGTATTATTATTAGGATATCGACTAGGATATCGTTTAAAAGCCAGTAGAATTGCCCACCAAAATACAAGGGCAAGAAACGTAGCACTAAAGCTATCATAAAACAAACTTGTTCCCTCCCTTTTACTAATCTTAAAAACCATCCTTTATAGGATTTTCTTCTTTAAAGTTATGAGTAGCTTTGCAGTTAGATCCTTTAAATATTAAGACTTTAGCCTATTAAACTAGAAAAATTCATAAAGTCCTTGATCGAAATATTTAAATTCTTCCTCTGTTACTCTATACCGTTTGTACCCGTCATAAAAAGCAGCCAAATCTTCTGGGTTATTAATAAATTCTCTAATGGCTAATGATTCATCGTATCTAGGATCTCCAACTGTCATTCCAGCAACATCAATAAATAGTTTGACGGCTCCATCGATGACAAACACATTATCAGTTGTGCAATCACCATGTATCATTGTCGGTATTACTGATAGTGGTTTGTTAGTCTTTAGATGATTTAATAGTTTTAAACTTCCCTCCGTCTGTCCGTTCTCAACATAGAATTGGGCTTTAATAAGCTGTTCTTCTAACCAATCACTACTGTTTCTAAGGATTTCAAGAGGCTTCTTTTCATGAAATTGATGAAGAAATTCTCCAAAACTCTTAATTAAAGCTTTTCTTTCGGTCGATGAAGGTGCCCTATTTAAGGCTGTCGTTAATGTTAATCCACCTTCAAATGACATGATTAAATGACTGCTATTCTTTTCTAAAATAAATCCAAAGTATTCAGGAACTGAAATGAGTTTTTCTGTATTTAGCTTTTTTAAAACTTGAGCCTCAGTATTTAACCATTTTCGATACCTTTCTTTAAAGGCACTTTTAAGTAAGTACGAACGATGATCTGTAATTATTCTGCGAACTTCTGAGGTGCATCCTTGTTCATTGAGTTTCTCTATCTCATATATGGATCCAATTAATTCCTCTAGCTTTATAAATAAGCCTTCATTCATATAATTCTGTTCCCCTATTCGTGTTTACTAAAAAAGTACCAATTAAATTGATGAATTTCCATTCACCTCAATGGTTCTTCCTATTAATAAAGAATGCTAGGATAATATTGATTATTTAAGTTTTCGATAATATAAATTTACACAAGTAAAGAACACGATCGCAGAACCGAAAATAAATGATAAGAATTCCTTTATCTTTTTCTTCCCCATCATTAAATTTTCATTATAAACAAATACCATATTTTCATTGATAAATATATTGGTAGTAAAAATCGATAGTATTAATACAATAACAGCGAAAACTCCATATATATTTAACACTGTTCTTATAGTAAGGTCTTTTTTTTGAACGATTTCAATATTTCGAGACGTTTGTGTATTAGCCTCCAACTACAATCACCTCCAATTTTTCAATTATTTACTATTTACGAAAATACTCATCAAAAGTTTCTTATTTCTAGAAGTTATAGAATGAATAAGAAAAAGCGTATCCCTTATTATAGATACGCAACTAGTTAAGGAAATAATGACAACTGGCCAATATTACGCCATCTCTGCAAAAAACTAATAAAGTCTTTTTAAATACCCTTCATCAAGCCTATCTTGAATAGATTCTACACTTGTATTAGGGAGTTTTGCGTGGTCAAATATCATTTTCGCAGCAGATGGCAACATGTTTTGATCTGGCCAGGTATGAGGATCCCATAATCCCGAACGTTTGAAGGCTTCTGCACAATGAATAAAACATTCTTCAACCTCAACATGGATACCTAAAAGTGGTTTTTTATTATTTACCGCCATCTTTTCAAGTATTTCCTCATCGGAGACCAAAGTAGCTTTTCCATTCACTCTCAGTGTTTCACCCATACTCGGTATAAAAAAGAGCAGACCAACTCTTGGATTAGATAGTATATTACGCAAAGAATCTACCCTTTTATTTCCAGGTCTTTCCGGTATGACTAGTTGCCGGTCACTTAACACTTGAACGAATCCAGTCTGATCTCCTCTTGGAGAAACATCACAAAATCCATATTTATCTGAAGTAGATAGTACCAAAAACGGTGATTTAGAAATAAAATCTAAACAATGATGATCAAGATATGTAATCACTTTGTTCTTAACTAAATCACTCGGAAAACCAATGATAGATTGCAATTCTTCTTCAGTTTTAATCATATTATTAAATTCATAGTTTTGTTTCATTATATATAACCTCTGATCTCAATTATCTGTTTAGATTTTTTTCTAACTTGATTTATTAAGATTTGATTGATTTCTTCAAAATTAGCCTCTGTGTTTCATAAGAAGGATCTCTAAAGTTTTAGAGTATAAATCTGGTTGCTCCCTATGTACCAAATGTCCAGCAAAAGGAATAACAGAGATATTAAATGTAGGATTTAACATTTTATAAGTTGTAACAGCAGAAATTTCTAGTTCTTCCTTATCGCCAACAATACATAGAGTTGGAATTTTCAAACTTGATACATCACCTAACTCATCAAACGGATAAAAATCATCATCATTAAACGAACGAAGCAACGTCTTCCAATCACTTTCGCCATGAATTTCATTCAAGTAGCCTACTGCCTCTTCGTCATTAAACAACTGTTCATAGCCTTCAGCTTCTTCTCTAGTTAATTCAGTCCAGTTATCTGGCTTAACAGGGAATATACCAGAAAAACTGAGCGACTTTACTTTATGCGGATACTTTTTAGCAAAAAGCAAGGCTACAACACCGCCTATTGATACTCCAGCAATATGACATACTTCAACATTCAGAAATTCTAAAGTGTCGTTTATATCCTCAATACAACGGCTAAAATAGTGATCTATTTCCCCAACAGACTTTCCATGGCCTCTTAGATCAGGTCTGATTACTTTATAATTCTGAACCGAAAAGTAATCTGCTTGTTCCTGATATTCGGTCAAACCAGTCATCCCACCCGAGTGGATTAAGACTAAAGGTTCTCCTTCACCTGTAATATTCGTATGTAAAATCATATCGTCACCCCATCATTTTTTAATTAAAATTGGTTATTTGTTCTTAATTACGCTCTCCTAAATTAATCATAATTTTCTTTATTTTACCATTAATTCTTAATGTTGAGTTACTTTTTCTTATAGGGTAAGCTGATCTGTTTAACGCAAAAAAAAAGATCACCTAAGCGATCTTCTCATAAATTCCTACTCTTCTATTTATTGAGTAAAATATCTTCTAATGTCTGTGCATGTTCTTTATCTAGTATTCCATAGCCTTCTTTTTCATTGTTGCTAATAATTGTTGCCGTATCATTTTTTTGATTAATCCAAATACGGTATTCAAATAATCTTTCAGGCATGTTCTTATCATATCTGAAAAACAGAGTTGCCTTTAAATCTTCTCTTCCAGACATTTTAGGTTCTACATTTGGTTCCCATTTAATTTGTTTAAATACTTTTCTTAACGAGTCTATCGATTCTTCATCAGTAATCATTTCGGCTTCTTCGTAGCTTTCATCTGCCTTAACCACTTCAATATCTATTCTAGTAAGTTGTTTTAGATCAAACTTATCCGGGGTTGTACAACCTATTAGTAACATTGCGAAAACACTGATGATAAAGTAGATATTCGCTTTCTTTGACAAGGAAATTCCTCCTACTGGAAAAATAGATTCATGAACTTTTTAATACCAAAAACTCTATCAAATAGTGGTTATAACTTAATTGTAGCACCTATATAGTAAGTCGTTTTCTCATACATGTGTCTTCAATAAAATCAAACTTCTTATAGAAATCGTGTGCATCCTTTGTAGCTAGGGCAAATGATGTATGTTTTAAATCTGGATGCTCCAAAATACAACCTATCAACCATTGACCTAAACCTTTGCCCCTATAACTTTCATCAACAACTACATCTAAAACCCAGGAAAATACGGCTTTATCTGAAACTACTCTTGCAAATCCAATTTGTTTATCATGGTCATATAAACCAAAAGAAACAGAGTTCTTAATACTTTTTTCAATCATTTCTTTTGTTCGATTGGAAGCCCAATATGTTGTTAAGAGCAAATGTAAAACACTCTCTAAATCAATTAACTTACTATCATCACTCACCATAAAACTCTGCTTATACCAATCCATTGATTATCCCCCCATTTTTTTCCTACAGGTCAAATTCAATTAAAAGTTTGCTCAGTCTCCAACACTACTTCTACAGCTGTCTTCCCACTTAACACTTCGTCACAATAAAAGTCCTTTATACCATTAGCCATAAATAACAACTCCTAATTATTAGCATTCACTTGTATTTATACGGCGAACTTTGCCTAATCCCTTCTAACTATAAGGAAATATATATTCTTTCTTTGACAATTTGGGACTGTTAAGCCAATAAGAAAGAGCGAATCTTCCTTTTTGAAGAATCACTCCTGATTTAAAAAACTTTTTCCTTTATTTATTAAAATTAATTCTTTTCTACTATTCTCAATCATTTTTTGGAATCCATATAAGATATAAGCTTTATAAAACATATAAAGAAAAAATTGAAAGTGATTCAATCTGACTAATTTACCAACTTTCAACTTCTCCAACCACTTCGGTATGACAAAGGCAAAGAATCCATCTACTATTGCATTAAGCATTAAAAACCTCTTGAAATTTCCATATGTAAGTTTTAATATCCAAATCGTTCCTGCGAAAAAAGGGCCAATATTAAAAGGAAATTCACCTGAAAAATACGAGTTCGGTTTCTTATAAAAAATCCACCATTTTCGTTTTTTTCCAATTTGAACATTTAATGCTTCAAATACAACAATAAATATTGATGCAGGAAGAAATCTTTTCATACTTTTACTTCCCATGAAAAGTAAGGAAATCCACGAAAGAACAATCATTACAATATTAATAGTCCATTGTTTATTTATTGACATATATGTCAACCTCCCTTTATAAGTAGATTACCAACTCCCATTCTTTTTTATTCCTTAAGGTAGAAGCTACTCTATTCATACTATTTTCCCCAAGGCAGATTGAATTCTTTTTTACCTAATGCAAATGGAGGGCATAGCGAAGAAAACCTTTACATTAAATAACTAAAATAGACAAGACTATATATGTCGTTACCACATGTAGGAGGTTTTGTAATGAAACAAAGCTATTTAGTATTTTATATTTCAATAATTATAATTTCTTTACTCGTCTTAACTGGAATTATTATTCCTAGTACATTAGAAGAAGTTACTTCAACTATTCAAGCTTTTATTTCTGATGCATTTGGATGGTATTACTTGATTTTAGTCTCTATTATCCTCGTTATTTGTCTATACCTAGTTTTTTCACCTGTTGGCCGAATTAAACTAGGAAGACAAGATGAACAGCCTGAATTTTCTAGACCTACTTGGATTGCTATGTTATTTAGTGCTGGAATGGGAATAGGACTAGTATTTTATGGTACTTCAGAACCACTTAGCCATTATGCAATTAATTCACCTACTGGTGAAGTTGGTACTAATCAAGGAATAAAAGATGCACTAAGGTTCACTTTTTTTCATTGGGGGATTCACGCCTGGAGTATTTATGGCATCGTTGCCCTAGCAATTGCATATTTTCATTTCAGACACAATAAATTAAGTTTAATAAGTGCAACTTTAGAACCAATTTTCGGTGATAAGGTGAACGGCATTACTGGAAAAAGTATTGATATCTTTTCTGTATTGGCAACGGTTCTTGGTGTTGCCACTTCTCTCGGATTTGGCGCTGTTCAAATCAATGGTGGTTTAGCATATCTATTTCAACTATCTAAAAGTTTTGAAATGCAATTTATTATCATTGCGACCGTTACCGTTTTATTTTTAATATCTGCATGGTCTGGATTAGGGAAGGGAATAAAAATATTAAGTAATACCAATATGATTTTAGCTGGTGCTTTACTATTACTTATGTTTATATTTGGTCCAACGTTATTTATTCTACATTTATTTACAGACACAATTGGAGGATATATTCAATCATTGCCACAGATGAGCTTTAGAATTGCTCCGTTGAACGAAGAAATTCGCGGATGGATTACTGGATGGACGATTTTTTATTGGGCTTGGTGGATTGCATGGGCACCATTTGTTGGGATCTTTATTGCCCGAGTTTCTAGAGGAAGAAGTATTCGGGAATTTGTATTTTTTGTATTACTGATACCCTCAGTTATTGTTTTTTTATGGTTCTCAACTTTCGGTGGTTCAGCCATAGCGCTTGAACATAATGGGATTGCTCAAATATCTAATCTATCTGCAGAAGAAACGTTATTTGGTGTCTTTTCACACTATCCATTACCTTTAGTAACATCCATAACAGCGATCGTACTGATTTGCTCATTTTTCATCACTTCTGCTGACTCAGGAACATATGTATTGGGTATGATGACAACAAATGGATCACATACACCTGGTAATAAAATAAAATTCACTTGGGGGATCCTACTTTCTTCAATAGCAGTTGTACTTCTATATACAGGTGGCCTTCGAGCATTACAAAATATGTTGATTATAGCAGCTTTACCATTTTCTGTTATTATCGCAATGATGACCATCAGCTTATTGAAATCTCTACAAGCAGAAGCAAAAGAACTTGGAATAGGTCGGATTAAAAAAAGAAAGTTATAATTTAACAAACGACATAGTAGATCCTACTATGTCTTTCATTTATCATACTATATTAAAGACCATGCTTCTTTCAACAACCTAATTCCAGTAACAATTTCATCTTCGGATAACCCACCAAAGCCAAGTAAAATTCTAGAACCCGGGCTCTCTCGTTGATAGTATATTGATAGTGGATAAACCTTTACTCCAACATTAATGGCCTTACTAATTAACTCGTGTTCATCCATATTAGTTCTTATTTCCAAGACAATATGAAGTCCTGATTTTTCACCTATTACACTTATTTGTTCACCAAAATAATCCTTAATAGCTAACATAAGAGTGCTATGTTTTTTGCGATAAAGTGTTCTCATTTTATTTAAATGACTTTCCCAATGACCCTCTTTTAAAAAACGATATAGAGTATCCTGATGAAGACGCGAAACAGTCTGCTTATAGACTGTAAAGTGTTCCTTATAGCGTTTCATGAGTGTGGGAGGTAATACCATATAACTGATACGAATAGATGGGATCAACGACTTTGAAAATGTACCTAGATACACAACACTTTCGTTTACATCCAATCCTTGAAGTGAAGGAATTGGTTTACCCTTATATCGGTATTCTCCGTCATAATCGTCTTCGATAATATACCCCTTGTTTTCTTCTGCCCATTTTAACAGTTCCATTCTTCTAGATATAGGCATGATCATCCCATTCGGAAATTGATGTGATGGAGTAACATAGACTACATTAGCACCCGAGATTCTTAATTCTTGAATGGTGATACCATCTTCATCTAGAGGAATTGCTACCGTTTTGGCTCCCAAATCTTCTAGAACAATTCTGGTTCGATGGTACCCAGGATTCTCAAGTGCAAAGATATTTTCTTTACCGATGATCAAACACAATAGTCCTATAAGTGACTGTGTCCCTGCACCAATAATTAGTTGATCTGAGGAGCACCTAACCCCTCTAGAAGCAAAAAGTTGTGTTTTAATTTGTTCCCGTAGCAGTTGCTCCCCTTGAGGATCCCCAATATTAAATAAGTTTGCTTGATCTTCGTATAATGATTGAATGGTTAATTTTTTCCATATTGCATATGGAAAATGTTCTAAATCAACCTTTCCAGAATTGAAATCAATCTTAACCTTAGTTTCTGCTGACTTTTGTTGTGGCTCTGATTTTACAAGAGTAGGTTGGTTTAAATTTATATCGCGATCGAAGTGGGTAACATACAAGCCTTTTCGAGGTTTACTCTCTAAATATCCTTCTGCACATAATTGATCATAAGCTGATTGAATCGTATTTAAGCTTATAGATAAATAGTTTGATAACCTTCGTTTTGACGGTAATTTATCTTTTGGTTTTATTCTTCCCGAAAGGATTTCTTGTTTTATGTAATTGGCTAATTGTATATATAACGGTTTGTCATTTTTACTATCCAAAACAGGTGTTATTTCAATCATATTTCCCTCTCCCAATCTGGCACCTTTAAATACAATGAATCTGGCACTTTAGATTATACCAGATTATGATTAAATAATTGTATATAAAAGTTAAAAGGAGATGAAAGCTATTGGCTATCAAAAAAGAAATGATAAAAGAATTAAATAGTAAGGAGGAGTGGAAGGAAGCTTATCCAGTAATGAAACAATTGAGAACTCACCTGGATGAAAAGCAATTCCTTCAATTGGTAGAAGAAGCGGTCGTTAAAGAAGGTTATAAGATAGCTGCTTTGTATGTTGAAGAAAAGGTAGTGGCTGTAACAGGTTTCATGCCTATGATTACTTTGTACAATGGAAGATCAATCTGGGTTTGTGACTTAATCACTGATACCAATAATCGTTCAAAAGGTTATGGTGAGACACTTCTAAATTATGTCCATAATTGGTCAAAGGAAAATGGTTATGATAACGTCTCTCTTTCATCAGGATTACAACGCGTAGATGCTCATCGATTTTACGAAAAGAAGATGGAATATGACAAGGTTAGCTATGTATTTTTTAAAAAGGTCTAATTTGAATATGGATTCATAAAAGAGAGGATTTACATTTAGTGACTCTTTTTTGAGTTAAACTTGTATTAATAAACAAAATAAAGAGCATTTCACAATTAATTGATAATGCTCTTTGATTTCAGTGAGTTTGATTCTATACCATAATGTCAATCAAAACGTTCGGTATCGTTACCATCCACTATATCCTCTAACTCTGTAAGAAAATTTATTTTGACAGGATCAGGAATCCGCTCCATCCAATTCTTGATTTCAGGTAACTCCTCGGCATCCTCTATATTTGTGGGCTTTGGATCAAGAGTGGTCCACCACTTTTTCAATTCATCGATAAATTCATAAAAATAGCGTTCAAATCTTTCTGCCCATTCTGCTCCATCATCACCACTAGTCTTTTGCATCATATTCCAGGCTTCCATCGCAGTTTCAAAGTGCTCATTAATCAACTTCATATAGTACTCCTTTCCAAACGAAATTGGGTAAGCCAAACAGCTAATCAATTTCTGTCTTTTGCTCTTTGTGTATCTCTAATATTCTTTTGAACAGTTATCGCTGCAAATATACTAAGAACATATGACATCCCGTAAAAACCCTTTTCGCTTAAAACAATACTTCCTGCATTATATAAACCAATCCCCATTAATGAAATCGATACAATAAGCGCAAACCAGCTAATACCATAATATATTCCAGTAACTGGAATACCTTCTTCTTTATCTCTTACCGCCTTTTGCAGAGATACTGCTGCATAAAGTCCAAATATTAAAACGGCAAAATAATACCCTTTTTCATTTAACTCCATTGCTGCGTTAAACAAACCAATCAGATAAGCTGAAACACCCACTAACAATGCTGCCCAAGAAGCTCCCTTAAAAGCCGGAGTGGGTTCTCCATCTTTCCTTTCTACTTTTATTTTCTGTTCATTTTGGTTACCTTTATCCACTAAAACATCTTGTTCATACGACATCGAATCTTTCTCCTCCAACTATTAAAATACTAAAAATGACTCATTACTGCAAATACACTATGTATGTAGCACTTATAACTATTATATAAAATTTTCTTACAAATAATAGATAAATTTAGTTTTTTTTCCAAAATTAAGCACTCTACGATGGTTTTCATCACATTTCCATTAAACATGAAGTCTAGTCCTTGACTGAATAACCAGTGATAACAAAATAAGTAGAGATTTTTCCTACTTTAAGTTCGGACTTAGCCTAATCTCCAATCGGTAAGTGCGGAATCCTTGTTCCTAGTTGCGGGAATAATTATGCTTCGTAAAAACCTGAAAGGAAAAGAAAAAGACGCATGCTAATGCATACGTCAATTTTTAATCTTAATGAAAGTATTCTAAGACAATCCTTTTAATATGATAGACTTTTCCCAAAATTACTTTCTAAACGGTGTAGCTGTTGAACCTGGTGCAACTCCGCCTTTTTTAACTAAAACAATTTCATATGCTTCTGCTCGTTTTGAAAGACCTTGTGTTCCAGCAGATCCACCGTTTTTAGTCCAGTCTAGCCAACCAAAATCTTGAACATGAACTCGGTAATACACATCATAGTGATTGGCCATTTCACCAGTTAAATTAATTTTAATTGCTTCGACACGCTTACTTTCCCCTGTTGTCCCACTTATTTGTCCATTAGATACAGGATTTAACCATCCATATGTTTGTACATGTGTCGTGTAGGAAATGCCACCTGAATAAGTAGCATTCTCTAAAGCGATTCTAAGTGCTTCTACTCGTAAACTTTTCCCTATAGTTCCACCGGTGCTTCCATTAGAAACTGTTTTCATCCAGCCAAGGTTCTGAACATGAGATGAATAAGTAACTGAAGCTTCTTTTGTAATAAATGCCTGATTTGTTGGTCCAGGTGCAGCCTCACCTTTTTTCACTAAGATAACTTGCATAGCTTCCATTCGTTTAGAAAGCCCACCTGTACCTGAAGGCTCACCATTTTTAGCCCAACCTAACCAGCCAAAGCTTTCTGAATGAACGCGATAATAAACATCATAATGCAGCGCCATATCTCCAGTTAGATTGATTTTGATCGCTTCCATTCTTTTACTTTCACCAACGGTTCCTGAAATTTTCCCATTGGCTACCTGACTTAACCATCCATATGTTTGAACATGAGTTGAATATACAATGTCTCCATTATAAGGACTGTTTTTTAATTGAATCTTAGTTGCCTCTAATCGTTTTGATTGTCCTTCCGTTCCACTCGTTTTTCCGTCTAAAACAAAATCCATCCATCCGTATGTTTGAACATGGGTTGAATAGCTTACACTAGGATTTGTAACAATATTCGTATTAGAATTGTAATGAATCAGTCCGAGACCATAGTATGGATCATGACCAGTTACACCTAAATCTTTTGAATGGCTATTCAGTAGTGTTTTTAATTCAACATTTGTTGCATTTGAATATTTCTCCTTCAAAAGAGCTAACATTCCTGCAACATGAGGAGTTGCCTGAGATGTCCCATTTTGTATTGCGTAATTTCCTTGGTTAAATGTACTTACTATATTCTCACCTGGAGCTGAAAACTCCACTTCAATACCAGTCGAAGAAAAATTACTAATCGTTAATGGTTCACTAACTGATGATACGGCAATTACATTACTAAATTTCGCTGGATAATGTACTGAATTCTCTAATCCAGTGTTACCACTAGCAGCCACAATAAGAATACCAGCTTCATAGACTTTATTAATCATATCTTCAAATAGCTGACTGTAATCTGGGCTACCTAAACTGAGATTTATAATGTCCATATCATTAGCAATTGCCCAATCTAAACCTTGTAAAATGTCTTGAAGTGTTCCTCCTCCTGAACCGTCTAGCACTTTAACTGCATACAGATGGACATTAGGAGCTACACCCGTGATATCCAATCCATTTACATTTGCTATTTCAGGCTTTGCCGCAATAATTCCGGATACATGTGTCCCATGCCCATTATCATCTTGCCAAGAAGTTGTATAATCGACAGTCGAAACTCCACCAGTAATAATTAACTCACTATGATTGGAGATACCTGTATCAAACACAGCCACTTTGACACCATTTCCAGTATATCCTTCATTCCAAGCCTGCTCGGTATTTGTTGCCTTTATGTTCCATTGAGTTTCAGTAGAAGAAGCACTTTCTATTGAATTTAATACTTTAAACGTCTTGTCTGCTGATATCTTAAAAGAAATATTTTCCTCAACATAATCAATATTAGGGTTTGATTCCATTTTCTCTATCTCATTTTCCGTAGCTAGGACAGATATAGCAGGAATGGTTTCAAACTCATACTCTACTTTTTGACTCTCTTTAATAATGAGGTCTTTACCATTTTGATTCTTATAAACAACGATAACCTCTTTTTCCTGTGTTGGAACTTCTTCAGCATCAATAAAAGAAGGATTATATCCTGAAACAGTTATTATGAGACAGGACAGAAGTGCGATTAAGAAGAGTCTATGTTTCATTAAATTTTCACTCCCGTATTTTAATAGACTATAAATGTATTATACTCTATCAGGTTGACTTTTGGGTATTGGTAGCGAAAGTCTTTTAGTCCAAATACTCCCACTATCTCCTTAACTGATTAGATTTAGGGCAACGCAAAAAAAGCGTCAATTCTTAAAAATTAACGCCTAGGAAGATCGAATTGTTCATGATAGAAGTATTAAACCAACTTATCAATTAATGTGAAATTTTGTTTAAACTCTTTTTCATTAATAGAAATCCTTACTGTTAAGTCTTTCGTCCTTAACACAAAGTCCTTTACCCCAATAAATTCAGATTCAGCAACTAAATAGAATTGTGTACCTTTTTTAAAGCCATTAAAATTAGTTTTAAGCATATAAGTCTTCATTTTACGTTTTAATACCCTCTATTTCTAATCAATACTTTTACAAAAAGTTTTCAATCTTGCACTAATGTTTATAAGTAGCATTATAAATCTTTTTGATCTACATTTAGTTCTATCAAATTCCCATCTGGATCAGCACAGAAAATTTGGGCGAAACCACTTTTGCTGTTTCGTTTATCTAGAATTTCTACCTCATTTTTTCTTAACCAATCAAGCGTTTCATCAAAACTCTCAACTCTAAGTGCAAAGTGACCTTCTCTGCTTGATAAGGTTTTATCATGACGAATGGTTTGTGATGAAGGATCGACGATTAAATGCAGTTGTTGTCCTTCAATCTCATACCATGCGCCTGGAAAACCAAAACCGGGACGAATTATTTCCTTCAAACATAAAACTTCCCTATAAAATTTCTTTGCTCTTTCCAATTCTGTAATCGTAAGACTTACATGGTGTAGACATTTATATTTTATCAAAAAACATCACTTCTTTCTTTATAAAATTTCTTTGATATACCTTCGTTATATAAAGTATGACAATACAAGATAAACAATTCAACAGATAGTTTCATATCGCTCTGACTCTATGATCCATAAGATTATGTTTGAGCGATAATCATGAACCGCTTAGAATTTGTATAAATTCCTTTTTCACTTCGATTTTCTTCTATGAAATTGTTTAGAATATCAAAATCTCTCTCCTCGTTTCCAAAGTCAGGAATAATTGGGGTATGCTTTAATAGAAAAATAAGATCTTCGGGTCTTTGATAATATTCTGGTGCATCATAATCAACTATTTGAATAATTGAAAAACCTGCAGCTTCAAGTTCTCTTCTATATTTCTCTTTTAATGCGCCATCAGAGATTTCAAAAGATTGTCCTCTTCCAAACGCTTCTTTTAGATTTAATTTATCTCCTTCACTGACCTGCTGTGTTAGAAAAGTTCCTCCGTCTCCTAATACTCTTGCTAATTCAGTTGAGCTAAAAGGGGCATGACAGCATGAAATCACGTCAAAAAATCCAGGAGGAAATTGCAATTTGTCGGAATCCATCTTAAAAAAGCGGACATTTGACACATCAGCATTTTTCTTATTTGATTGAGCCTTACTAATCATTGTAGTTGATAAATCTATTCCAATTGAGAAAAGTAGTGAAGAAGCAATTTTTATGATTTTCTCTCCTCCACCTGTACCAATATCCAATAGAAGATCCGATGATTTACATCTTTTAGATACTTCATCAAAAAAGTCCCATTCTACTCCTTCAGACTCATACCTTAAATGACTAAAATTCCATCCATTTGAAGCCCCGACTCTATCATAAAATTTCTTGTAATCTAATTCATTCAAATATGTCACCTCTTAAGAAAATTTTATTGCACTTTATATTCTATTGACGTGGTGCAAACAGCATTACTGAAACACCAATAATACAGATACTTGCACCAATCCAATCATATAAATCAGGTGTCTTCTTATCGATTCCCCATCCCCATAAAACGGATAGTATAACAAAAACACCACCATAAGCCGCATATACTCGTCCAAATGACGGAAATGATTGAAAAGTAGCAATGATTCCATATAAAGCTAAGGAGATTCCACCTGCTATTCCCCAATAATATGGCTTCCCTTCTCTTAACCATAACCAGATCAAATATCCTCCACCAATTTCAGCAATCCCTGCAAGTAAAAACAAAATAATGACAGTAAATATATAAATCACTCCTACACTACCTTATTAATTCAATCAACTAACTTATCTTTATCCTCTTGCTCTATATGTCTTTTATTGCTTCTTTTAAAAACTTGGTAAATGTTCTAACTTCACTTGTTTCCACTTTTGTTAATAAATAAGTAACAGATATAGGCATTTTAATCTTTTCTGAATGAATCTGTACTAGTCTTTTCTTTTCAATATCTTCTTTTACCATTGTAAGAGGTAAATACGAAACACCCAGACCTTTCTCAATAAATTTTTTAGTCACTTCTACTTGGTTAACGGCCATTGTTTGAACCCTTGGATAATAAGTCTTTATCTCATGTAATAGCTCATCCCAATATGCTGGATGATTATATGTGATTAATCTAAATTGTGATAAAACGACCTCCTCAACTAGTTTCGTAGATTCTATATAACCATTTGGTCCAACAAAGATGACAGGCTCTTCATGAATAATGTCTATGCTTAAATCTGGTTGTAATGGTTGTAGTCTAGTTAGTCCTAAATCAGCTTTTCCAGCACTAATTTCATCTCCCATTTCAAAAGAATTAAGTACATTGATAATCACTTCAATATCAGGATGATTATCAATAAAGCTTCTTAATAATGATGGAAGAAATGATGAAGCTATTTGAGGTGCTGCTGCAATCACTAATTTGCGTTCATATCCCTGTTTCCATGATTCAAAACTGTCAATTCCATGTTCATACTTTGATATGATTTCTCTAGCATGTGGAAGGAATTTAAACCCTGCATCAGTAAGAGTAACTGTTTTCCCTTTCCTTTCAAATAGCTGAATATTAAGATGTTCCTCAAGTCGTTTAATATGCTTTGTAATAGCTGGTTGAGTTAAATAGAGATCTTCTGAGGTTTTACGGAAATTTTCATATTTAGAAGCAATGATAAATGTTTTAAGCCACCTTATATCCAAACTACCCCTCCTGCTAATAACTATTCGTTATCAAAAATTTCCTTTTTTGTTAATATTAATTATATACACTCTCCCATATAATTCAATTAAACATCTATATTAATAAATTTTATAGACAAGGAGAAAACAAACATGTATCAAAAAGAGAAAGATGGTTGGAATGCTAATTTATATGATGGAATGCACTCGTTTGTTTCTGAGTTTGGAAATGACTTAGTAAACTTATTGAATCCAAAGAAAGATGAAAAGATTCTTGATATTGGATGTGGAACAGGGGATTTAGCAAATAGACTTCATCAGCTTCACGTTCATGTAGTAGGCATTGACAAGTCAGAAAATATGGTCTGTCAAGCAAGTGCCAAATATCCCAACATAGAATTTAAGGTTATCGATGTTCTCGATTTAAATTACAAAGAGGAATTTGATGCTGTTTTTTCAAACGCTTCACTTCACTGGGTAAAGTCTCCGAAGCTAGCGTTACAATGTATCTATCATGGCTTAGCTTCCGGAGGTAGATTTGTTGCAGAGTTAGGTGGGAAAGGAAATGTACAGCAAATAACCGATGCTATCATGACTCAATTTAGAAGTGAAGGAATACAATTCAGAAAAGAACTTTTCCCTTGGTATTTTCCAAGTATAGGTGAGTATTCAACCCTAATGGAAGAAGTAGGTTTCGAAGTGACACTCGCTCATCATTTCGATCGCCCCACTCCATTGAAGGGTGAACAAGGTTTAAAAAATTGGATTGAAATGTTTGCCGGAAGTATGTTTGAAGATGTATCATCTGAAACAAAAGAAAGAATGATTAACAATGTAGAAAATCACTTAAAAGACTGTATGTTTGTTGATGGTAATTGGATTGCGGATTATAAAAGAATTCGAGTGGTTGCAACAAAAGAATAGATTTTTCATTAGCCAACTATTGTTCAAATAAAGATGACTTTACTTTTGTCAGAGGGTTAAATGCTAAATTCCCAAACCCATATCAGTGGACGAAAAATTTTATAATACTTAAACATTTTAATTATGGTCAAAAAAATATTTATCCACCATTAGAATCTTTTCATCTCCAATTACGTACTATTATTTGGTACTTCCCTTTTTCATGTAAGAATCTTCCATAGCTAATCAATTAAGCTTTGTGTATTAATCTGATTCTTTTATCGATTTATGTTTGAGTGAACGCAAAGAAAATGTGGAGGGAGGGATAATAATGAGAGCGATCGTTACTAACAAATACGGTTCACCTGATGTTCTAGAAATAATGGAGGTAGACAAACCAATTCCTTTAAAAAATCAAGTTTTGGTAAAAATTCATGCAACATCCTTGAACTTTGGTAACTTGGTTCTTTTAAAGGGTGAACCGTTGTTAGCCCGTGTAGCTTTTGGATTACTTAAACCAAAATACTCCATCCCAGGAGGAGACATAGCTGGTCAAGTTGAAGCTGTAGGTCAAGATGTTAAGCAGTTTCAACCTGGTGATGAAGTGTTCGGTGACCTTTCTGGTTGTGGTTGGGGTGGTCTTGCCGAATACGTTTCTGTTCCCGAAACTGCATTAGCATCAAAACCATCCAATCTTACATTTGAAGAAGCAGCAGCTGTTCCAATGGCTGGAGTTACCGCACTACAAGGTCTACGGGATAAAGGTAGGATTAAGCCAGGGCAAAAGGTATTAATTAATGGTGCCTCTGGAGGTGTAGGAACTTTCGCTGTTCAGATTGCAAAATCATTTGGCGCAGAGGTAACTGGAGTTTGTAGTCAAAGAAATGCTGAAATTACTCGAGCAATTGGTGCAGATTATGTTGTTGTTTATACAGAGGAAGATTTCACCCAGAACACAAAACGATATGACCTGATTTTCGGTGTAAATGGATCACACTCTATTTCTGCTTATAAGCGTGTATTAAGCCATAATGGTACTTTTATTCACGTTGGGGGATCAGGGTCTCAATTGCTTCAATCATTGATCCAAGGACCTTTTCTAACTATGAATGGAAAGCAGAATATTGGAACCCTTTTACAAAGACCAAACCAAAACGATCTTTATATTATGAAAGATCTCATTGAAACAGGAAAAGTAACACCAGTTATAGATAGATGTTATAAACTTAGTGAAGTTCAAGCAGCTTTTCATTATTTTGGTGAAGGGCATTCACAAGGGAAAGTTGTTATCACTGTGTGAGTATAGAAGAATTTAAAGGAAGTGTAGGAAATGCAAAAGTTGATTAGTGTTAAATCTGCGAGCAATATCATCCTCACTATTAATATACTTGCTTTGTTTATGCATGCAATGATCCTTCTAGAGATTTTGCCATATCACTTTGTATGGGGTGGACGAGTAAATAGTAAGGCTGATTTACTTACCCTTGAGACTATATCAATTGTGATACAAACCATTTTCATTATCATTATTGCTATAAAAGCTGGATATCTATTTAAAGGAAGATTTGGACGAACAGTGAATGTCTGCATATGGGTCATGTTTGGAATTATGGTCCTTAATACAATTGGCAATTTACTATCAATATCTTCCCTCGAAACAATGTTAATGACCCCATTAACGACTCTACTTGCAATCTTATTATTTAGACTAGGGACAGATCGAACTAATCGACCGGTATAGCGGTCTTTTTTTTTTTCAATTGAGCGTTCACTTACTTTTGAGATTTCCGAGAAATTCTTTCCAAAATTAACTAGATTAGCCTATTAAAAATTGGTATTGTAAAGATATGCTCTTTTTTACTTTTTATGTAACTTTACGGTAGTATGTTCGTAAGTAAGAAAGAAGCCAATTGTGAGGGGGATCATCTTGGAAAGTAAGACAAAAAAGTTGCTTGCAGGTGTAACATCAGTAGCAATGATTGCAAGTATTGTCGGGTGTCAAAATAATACTCCAGCCCTACCCGATGATTCTAACTGTGATGAGTGGGAATGGGATGATGATGACGGCGTTTATGAATGTGATGAGACAACCTCATCATATTACGGACATTATTTTTACGGTGGAAGTTACTATAGTAATAAAGCATCGCTTTTAAAAAGTCCCTCTTATCAAAACTATAAAAATAGCTCAAGCTTTAAGGGTGGTAAAGGCTTTGGCAGTGGAAGTAGTTTTAGTGGAGGTTGATTACGTTTAATCCTCATCTCTACACACAATTATTAATGGAAGGGAGATCACTTTGAAAAAAACGAAAAAAATGATGGCAGGCATTTCAGCTGTTGCTCTGCTCTCAGGGCTAACAGCTTGTGGACCAAGAATGGACTCTTATACAGTCCAAACTTCACCCGGACAAAATACTAGCACTAATTCAGGTAACATGAATACTTCTACTTATATTGAACCTGACGATCCCTATTGTAACAATTGGGAATACGAGGACTATGACGAATCAGAGTTCTTTTATTGTGAAGATGATGATTCCGATTACTTTGGTCATTATTATTATAATGGTACTTATTATAAAGATAAAAATATGATTTATAACAAAATAAAGCCAAGGACCACAACTAATAATACTACTAAACAAGCAGTTTCAAATAATACGACAACTCAAAAAAATAATACGAACACCACTACAAACAAACCAGCAACTTCAAACAGTTCTAGTACTACAAATACAAATAAGTCTTCAGTTAGTAGTTCTAGTTCAAGTAGCTCTAGTTCAAGTTCAACAACAGTAAACAGCAGTAAAACAAGTAGTGGTTTTGGAAGTGGATCAAGCACAACAGGTGGATAATTTAGGTATGAAGATGGACGGGAGGAAATTGGTCTTATGTATGAATTGTTAGGAAATTTTTCAATTTACGCTCTAACTGCGTTCGGTGTATTTATTGTGGCTATGCTGGTGATTACACTGGTTACGCGTCATAAAGAATTTCAGCTAATCGCAAAGGGAAATCAAGCTGCAGCACTTTCTTTCGGAGGCAAACTCTTTGGTATTGCATTTGTTATTGGTTCTGCAATCACACATTCTGTGTCACTACTAGATATGGTTATCTGGGGATTCGTTGGTTTACTTGCACAACTTGTATTCTTTATTGGAGCAGAACTTATAACTTTTCGTTTTAACATTTCAGAAGCTATTGAAAAGGATAATAAAGCAGTGGGTATTTTATTACTGTTACTATCATTATCAATTGGCTGGATTGTATCAGCTTGCTTAACTTATTAACAGAATAACTATAGCCCCTGTATTTTTAAAAAATGGTTTATTAAGAATATACCGGGGCTTTGCACTATTTTAAAAGGTTATATATCCGTCACATATATCACATAGCATCTACGGTCCTCATCAATTTCCGCTGAATCTCTAACCATTTGTCGCAGTCCTGGAATATCAATGATATCTTTTAATAGATATCTCATTACTTCCCAATGAGTGTTTAAATGAAAGGTATGTAACAATGACATTTCCCCTATATTCTTAAATTGGCGGACTTCTAAATGAATACCAGCATTGTAGGTTTTTTCATCAGAGAAAGTTTCTACAATCCCTTTCTCTTGAATGATTAAGACCTCGTCACTACTTTTCATTTCATTCGAGTAAAGCTCATATTCTTTGCCATCTTTTATGAAATATTCACAGAGCTGTCTTGCATAGATTTCATCTTCATTGATAGCCCCCTTTTTATATTCATAAAATGGCTCATGAGAAGATCCTGTTTTGATATAATAAACGAGTGAGTGAATCATAGACTTCCTCCTAAATTACTTATCTACTTAAAAGCTTACTTCTATTATACATTTTAAAAAATAGAAATTGTACAGCAAGGAGCTATTTATTAATGGACATATCTGAACATAAGCGAAATAGAGAACAATTTTATTCCAAGCTCCCTAATTATTGGCCTGATCTATATGGAATTGAATACAGTCTATTTGATATTAAAATGGTAAATGAACAATTCTCTTTTGAAACAAGAGAATTTGCAAAAAAAGCAGGGCACATATTTTTCAAAACAGCCCAACTTTTACAATCCAACTTAATTTCAGACGATACATTACTACAAATGGGCTATCCTAAAGAAACTCTTTCATTAATAAGACTTAGAAGATCTCCTTTTCCAACAGTCATTAGCCGATTCGATTCAGTCATTGTGAATGGTAAACATAAGCTTCTAGAGTTTAATGCAGATACCCCTACATTTATATATGAACTGTTCAAGGTTAATGAGCACATATGTCAGGAGTTTAATTGTAAAAATCCAAATGAATACGAAGAAGCCCGTCTGAAAACGGCAATAAATCGAGCGATTTCTAGTGCTACGAGTAGATTGGGAAAACCTTCTCCGAACATCGTATTTACTTCTCATAGTGATAATATTGAAGATCGTCAGACAGTTCTCTATTTGAAAGAACTAACTGTTAGCCCTTCACAGTATGTTTCATTAGATCAACTTCGAATTATCAAAGGAGAAGCATTACTTGATCCTAATGGTAATGTGATTGATATCCTTTATAGACAAACCTTTCCTATCGAAAGTTTGATCTTAGACCAGGATCCTACAACCAATGACAAGGTTGGTGAACAACTTCTTGAATTAGTGGATGAACATAAATTACTCATCCTTAACCCCCCAAGTGCATTTTTAATGCAAAATAAAGCAATGATGTCCGTCATCTGGGGATTACACGAGGAATCATCTCCATTTTTTACTGAAGAAGAACATGGTTGGATAGAAGATCATTTTCTACCTACATACTTAGAGCCGGATCGGTTTATAGAAGAAAAAATCAAATATGTTAAAAAACCAGTCTTTGGTCGTGAAGGAGATACGATTGAAATCTTTGATGAGGCAGGAACTAAAATAGAAGAAGATCATAATAAGAGTTACACAAATTATATTGCTGTTTACCAACAGTTTGTTGATTTACCAACAACAACCATCAGAACAGAAGCAGGTGAACAACAAGGCCACTATATGATTGGAACGTTTCTTTTAAATGGTTCTCCAAGTGCATTTGGCTTTCGAGTTGGACAACAAATCACTAACAATCTTAGTTACTTTTTACCGGTGGGATATGAGAAATAAGATTGTATAACTTTTACCAAAAGGAAGGTGCTTGGCACAACTACCAGGTGGTGCCAAGCTTTTATGAAACAACCTTCTTTACTAAAACGCTCTAAAAATGCTACTTAACGGGAACATACCCCGTCAAATCAACGATTTTCTGTCCTTGCTCAGATTGCATCCAATCAATAAATGATTCAAGATGAGGATTTTCACTTTCAGCAGTGATTGCATAAAACTCAGCAACTATAGGATATGTATCATTTTGAATATTTTCTTTAGTAGGTAAAACACCTTCTACAGCAATATTTTTAATCTTTCCATTCTGAACCATTTCCTGTGAAAAATGTCTGAATGAAAACCCTATTGCGTTACTTTTGTTTCTATAATTAGAAGTTTCCTTAATAATACCGCCCATTGCCGAGACAATATCTTTAGACGGTGCTTCCATTAAGGGTTTCCCATTCATTACACTTAACAAAGCAGATTGACTTCCACTTTCTTCAGGACGTTGAAACGCTCTAATTTCTTTATTTTTTCCACCAACCTCACTCCAGTTAGTGATTTCTCCAGAATATATTCCTTGAATCTGTTCAATAGAAAGTTCCTTAATTGGGTTATCAATATGAACAAAAAATACAAAAGCTTCTCTTCCAATCGGAGACATTGATAATTCGATTCCTTTCAACTCAGCCAGATTCTTTTGGTTTTCGGAAGGCTCAGGCATAATGACAATATCAACTTCACCATCTAGTAAACGAGTATAAGCTTGATCTGTTTGGGTAGAGACAACTTCACTATTCTCTAAGGGATACTCTTTTTCTGGGTAGACTGCTTGAACAAAAGCTGAATAGACTGGATAGAGTGCTGTTGATCCATCTAACCAAGGTAAGTTGGCCTCAATTTTCAAGCTAGCAGGCTCGTTTAAGCTTACAGCTTTTGTATTCTCTGCATATGGACTGTACTCTGATAAATCAACATCTTGAGTACTTACAACTTCGAGGCTTTTAAGGTATGCTTGATAACTTTCATATGAAATAACAGATACAATACATAAAGAAGCAAAAACAATTGCGCTGGTCTTTATTACTTTTTTCTTTAACTTTCCATAGATTGCTAGAATAATGATGATGATAACTCCAATTGTTATAGTAGGGACAAACGGGACATAAAATTCAGCATGTCTAGTAAGAGATGATATGATGGTTGCAATAAAGCCAACAAATCCAAATCCTATAACCGTTAAGATCACACCAAATATCTTCATTGAAATCCCTCCTAAATATGGTTTGTTTTTTGCTTTGTATTAGTCAAAAACTTTTATTCTCCTCTACATAATTCAGAAAATCGAATCTTCGCTTCATCTTTATCGAATGTACTAAACCACCGATAATCCTTGCTATCTAAAATACGGAAATGATGACTGATAAGATTTTGTTGCAATCGAAATTCCCCATTAGTCTCAATTTCTTTCCACCACACTCTACCTCCCATCGTTTTATCCTTTGGACGATTAATTCCATCATGGGCAATTGTTTCAATGACCTCTAATGGTTCATCACCTAATATAGATTGCAAGATTTCACTGTCTCTAAACAGCGCACAAATCGCGACTGAATTTGTCCATCCAGCTAAGGAACGTCCCTTCTCGATTTGAACAAGTGTTTTCTTTGATATCCCCATTACTTCGGCCATTTTGTCTTGTGAATATTCTTTTTCCAACCGAATAAGTCTAATTTTTTTTGATATAAGCTCTATAAGTTGTTCTTTATCCATAACAAACTCCCTTTATGTAACATTTTATTTCTAATAGTGTAATTTTACACCTTTTATCTCTCGTTAACAAGAAATATTTTCCTATTCTTTATAAAAAAAAATACAACCAAGTCTAAGGTTGTATTTTTATATGACATAATTTACATTTTCGAGTTGTTTTTCTCCCAATCTGATATTTCATCTCGAACTCGAGGAGCTACCTCTGTTCCTAGCAAATTGATTGCGTTCATAACTTCTTCATGTGCCATCGTACCAACAGGCACATGAAGCATAAATCTTGTAATTCCAACATTCTTTCTTAAGTGAATAATCTTATCTGCAACTGTCTTGGGGTCTCCAACATAGAGGGCACCTTCGAAACTACGAGCAGCATCAAAGGTATGTCTATCATAATGTCCCCATCCACGCTCTCTTCCGATCTTATTCATTGCTTGTTGTGTAGAAGGGAAAAATTGATCTGCTGCCAACTCCGTATCTTCCGCAATGAATCCATGAGAATGTGATGCCACTTGTAATTGCGAAGGATCATGCCCAGCGTGAGCAGCAGCATTCTTATAAAGTTGAACCAATGGTGCAAATTGAATTGGACTGCCTCCGATAATTGCTAATACGAGTGGAAGTCCAAGTAAACCAGCTCTGACAACTGATTCTGAATTACCACCACTACCAATCCAGACAGGAAGAGGATTTTGAACAGGCCTTGGATATACACCTCTTTCGTTAATTGCTGGGCGATGTCCACCCTTCCAACTTACGATTTCAGAATCACGTATTTTCAATAACAACTCTAATTTTTCATCAAATAATTCTTCATAGTGCTTTAAATCATATCCAAATAGAGGAAAAGATTCGATAAAAGAACCTCGACCTGCCATAATCTCTGCTCGTCCATTTGATATCCCATCTAATGTTGCAAAGTCTTGGAACACTCGGACCGGATCTGCAGAAGATAATACGGTTACAGCACTCGTTAATCTAATCCGTTTTGTCTGAGATGCTGCTGCAGCAAGTATAACTGCTGGAGAGGATGCTGCATAATCCTGTCGGTGATGTTCACCGACACCAAAAACATCTAATCCAACCTGATCTGCAAGCACAATTTCTTCCACTACTTCACGTATCCTCTGAGCATGACTGATCACTTCCCCTGTCTTAACATCTGGTGTTGTTTCTACAAAAGTACTTATACCTATTTCCACTAAAACGCCTCCTACTTCATGATGCCCATGTTTCAACCATTGCTGAGTTAAGCTTACTATTCAACATATTAGATAATAATATCAAAAAGTAAGACAAACTTCATGTTTATTGATTTCTTATCATGAAGAAGTACGTTATAGTGAATTTCGGCTTGATTTTGTCTTTCATTAGCTTGATGAAGGACTTTTTCTTGTATGGTCGATTGAATTTTGTCTTTCATAGGCTCGATGAAGGACTTTTTCATAAAGATCATGTGGATTTTGTCTTTCATCAGCCCGATGAAAGACTTTTTCCAAAAGATCCACCAGATTTTGTCTTTCATAACCTCGATGAAAGACTTTTTCCAAAAGATCCACCAGATTTTGTCTTTCATAACCTCGATGAAAGACTTTTTCCAAAGTACTCACCGAATTTTGTCTTTCATCCCTTCTAATGACGAATCCTCGACAAAGGTTATAACCCACACCTTCCCTACCTACTTAACAATAGTCAGTTCCAAAATCTGTTTATAAGCATCTAAGAATAACTTAGGATCTGGGTCTTCTCCTTGAATTTTTGGTACATCAGAGTCTAACAAATTAAAATGGTACTTAGGCTGAACATCATGCCTTGCCAAGGTGCTTTTGCAACAAGACAAAGGGCAACCATCAATTGCGATGATATCTCTTCCTGATTTGGCTGTTCTAACTAATGGTTTTACATCTCCTCCAACTCCAGCAATACAGGACATCTCAGCCACTTTTTCTCGATCCATTCTTATCGCAATCATATTAGCAGTTTGAGCTGCTGACGAACACCCAGAGCATGAATATACAAGTGGTAATTTAGTATTTTTCATTACTAACATTTCCTCCTCTTTCACTTACATAATTTTAAAAAACAAATTATTAGGAGGGCTCCCACAACATGAAAGACTGTATCATCTCCAAATAACTTAGTATCCACTTTAAGTTATTTAGTTTTTTTGCGTCTGTGAGGTATGTTACTATTTTTAATTTTCTGAACAAAAAAACTATCTCAAATAATCTTGAGACAGTTCATACACCATTATTCAATCAAGGTTTTCTCAATTTGTTCTAATTCATTGATTAATTGATTGGCCTCATCATTGCTAAGTCGAATCGGTAGTTGGTCGTTTATTGTGATAATATGCTGTTCATCATGGTGAACTACTTTTGCCAAATAATCTGATAATGCTTGAATTTGCGTTTTTTTCATGATTGATTGGGTCGGTATTTGCTTTACCTGCTTTAATAAGTATTCGTTATTCGTTACTTCGCCTAAAAATATTTGATCCACTCTGCTCACCACTTCTTATTAGAATAATCTTAGCCTTCCCTTTCCATTAAATTTTATGTTTAGTTTACATAACATTATTATCGTAAACTAAGTAACAATCCCAACAGAAATACCTCTAAGTCTTTCCCACTTAGAGGTTATTTCTGTTCTTAAATTGTTGGCGTTCTTCTTTTGATAATCGGTATTTATCATCTAATAGCTCTTCAAGAAGCGATGCTTTTATCTTCAAATCCGCTATATGTTTAATAGACTGTCTACACTCATACAGAAAATCAACATATGCTTCATAGGATTCATCATACTTATTCATGAGTTCATTTCGTATTTTTTTGGCTAAATGTGGACTAGCACCTGAAGTTGAAACATTGATTTGTAGCTTGCCTCGTGAAAAAGATGCTGGTATATGAAAATTGCCAAGCTCATGTTTATTAACAACATTTAATAATTGGTTAGTTCCTATGTTGGCTGCAACGGTTGAATTAATTTCTAGTGAGTGTGTAGCAGCAATTACTAGAAATGCATCTTGATAATCCTCATACTGCACATCTCTTTGGAAGACAATCACTTTTTTTTCATTAGCAAGAAATTTAATTTCGTCACAAATCTCAGGACTAATAACCGTAATTTGAGCCCCTGACCTAAGGAGTGTTGTGAGTTTTCTTGCAGCAATTTTCCCGCCACCTATCACAACACAATGCTTATCTTTTAAATCAAGCATGATGGGGAACATCAAGAATCTCCTTGCTAAAGACTGTGTTATCAATAACTTCATGTACTCTTGAAACAATAACATCTTGAAGGATTTGATGATACCCAAGATAATTACATAAAATAAATTCTTTATTCATTTCTTTATTAATTGTTTTTATCTTCTTTTCCATGGTCTTCATTAAAATACCTGTAAACAAGAGATATGGAACTACAAAAATTTGGTTTTCTTCCCTCTGCCCTGCTAAACGTAATCCTTCTTCAAAACTAGGTTCACACGCAGCCAAGTAACAGATATCTACAGATAGATTTGTTTTTTTAGACAGAAGGTTGGCTAATTCTGAGAAATCTCTTTGAACCTCTGGGTCACTCGCACCTCTACCTACTAACAAAATGCTTGAATTCTCGCTGATTTGAACTTGTGAGTCTTTAATTCGCTCTTCAACAATATCAATCATTTGTGGGTGAACACCAATTGGCCGACCATATTGAATAGTTATGTGTGGGTACTTTTTCTTCATTTTGATGAGTTCCTCTGGTATATCACTTTTAGCATGTCCTGCTGTTAATAACAGGATAGGCAAAGCTGATATTTTTGTTGCACCCTTTTCAACACAACGAGTAAAGGCATCTTCTATACTTGGCTCTGCTAATTCAAGAAAACAACATTCCTGATAAAACACTTTCTCAGAAAGTCTACTCATACACTTTTCAATAAAAAATCTAGCCTCTTCACTTGCTTTAGGTACTCGGCTTCCATGACAAATATAAAGAACTGCTTCCATTATTCAATAACCTCACTTGAAAAAACTGGTTGTAACTCCTCAAACCACTTAATTTTCTCTCTCATTTTTACTACCTCACCCACAATAATCATACATGGGTTTTCAATTCCTTCTGTTTTAACCACATCACCGATATTAGCTAAGGTACCGACAACCGTTTTTTGTACAGTCGTAGTCCCCCAATTAATGACAGCTACAGGGGTATCTGCAGATTTCCCAAACTCAACAAACTTTTTTTGGATAAAAGGAAGGTTTTTTACACCCATATAGATCGCAAATGTATCAACACCTTTTGCTAGTCCTTCCCATCTGATATTATCTTCTTCAAAGTTTTTTCTGTGACCAGCGACAAAAGCAAATGAAGAGCTTAAATCACGATGCGTGACTGGAATACCAGCATATGCGGCCGCAGCAATCCCTGAGGTGATCCCAGGAACAATCTCAAATTTTATACCATGATTAAATAATTCCTCGGCTTCCTCGGCTCCTCGACCAAAAACAAAGGGATCTCCACCTTTTAATCTTGTGACAACTTTTCCGTTCTTAGCATGTTCAACTAATAATTGATTAATGGCTTCTTGCTGTAATGTATGACATTCAGGTGATTTGCCACAGAAAACAAGCTCTGCACCTTCTTTTGCATGTGTTAATAATTCCTCGTTCACTAATCGATCATATAAGATTACGTCAGCTTCTTTGATACACCGTAATCCTTTAAGGGTAATCAATTCTGGATCTCCAGGTCCTGCCCCAACTAGGTATACTCTCCCCATGAAATCTCCCTCGATTCGTTTTTATGTACTTCTTATTTTACACCAATTCACTTGTAGTATTGATCATTCTAAAAAAACAAATGAAACCAAGAATTTCCTCGTTGGTCCCATTTGTATTCTTATCATACCATAAAGTTTTGTGGCAAACTGAAATTTTCTAAATCTTTTAACAATGAATGTCCACTTACTAAATCAGTTCATTAGCCTGTAAATATGCTATGACTTGATTCACACACTCTTCAACCGAATTTTTATCTGTTTCAATCACTATTTCTGGATTACTTGGTTCTTCATATGGAGAACTGATTCCGGTAAATTCCGGAATAATGCCTTGGCGTGCTTTTACATAAAGCCCCTTTGGATCCCGTTCCTCACAAGCCTCAATTGGACACTTTACAAATACCTCAATGAATTCGCCATCTTCCAACAATTCTCTTACAAGATCTCTGTCTTCTTGGAATGGAGAGATGAAAGCAGTCAAAACGACCTGGCCACTATCTACAAAAAGTTTTGATACTTCACCAATTCTTCGGATGTTCTCTTTTCGATCATCATCTGAAAATCCTAGATCTTTGTTTAATCCATGGCGAATATTATCACCATCAAGGACATACGTTCGAGCCTTTAGTTCGAATAACTTGCTTGCTACTGCATTTGCCATCGTTGACTTTCCTGATCCTGATAAGCCAGTAAACCATAGAACAAAACTTTGGTGGTTATTCAATTCACGACGTGCTTGCTTGGAAAGTGAAGCCTGATGCCACACTATATTTTCGTTTTTAGCCATTATTCCTTACGCTCCTTTATCGAACACCTACAGATTCTCGTTGCAGGCCATTAATGAGTACTTCAACTACTTCTTTACGACTGAATGTACTTGGTGGAACTTCACCATTTCTTAACATCTCTCTTACTTTTGTACCTGATAAAATCATATGCTCACTTTTGTCATGTGGGCACGTTTTTGTTGAAGCCATGCTCTCACATTTTTTGCAATAGAAGCTATGTTCAAAGAATAATAAGGAAATACCTAGCTCATCAGCTGTGAAGTTTTCAAAAATAAGCTGAGCGTCATACGTTCCGTAATAATCGCCTACCCCTGCATGATCACGTCCAACAATGAAATGAGTACAACCATAATTTTTTCGTACCATTGCATGGAAGACCGCTTCCCTTGGGCCAGCATAACGCATTGCTGCAGGAAATACAGCTAAATAAACACGATCTTCTGGGTAGTAATTTTTAAGAAGCACTTGATAACTTTCCATTCTTACTTCTGCAGAGATGTCATCTGACTTTGTTTCGCCAACCAACGGGTTTAAGAATAATCCATCAACTGTTTCAAGTGCTGTTTTTTGAATATATTCATGTGCTCTATGGACTGGATTTCTAGTTTGAAAACCTACAACAGTATTCCAGTTCTTTGATTTGAAGACTTCTCTTGTTTCAACTGGATCTAAATAAAATCGTTCAAATTTGTCTCTCTCAATTCTCTTGACAACAGTAATGGGTCCACCAATATACACTGTTCCACGGTCAAATAATTTACTAACACCTGGATGAGCTAAATCTGTTGTACGATACACAAGACTAGCTTCTTTTTCTTTATCAGGAGTAAACAAATCTGTAATGGTAATAACACCATATACTTCTCCATCTCTTACTAATTTCACTTTATCACCAACTGAGAAATCCTTAGCAATCGTTTCATCTATTGGTAAAGTAATAGGTATACTCCAAATAGCACCATTAGCTAATCTCATATTTTCCACTACAGATTCATAGTCTTCTTGACTCATAAAGCCTTCGATTGGACTATATGCCCCAGTACCGATTAAATCAAGATCACTTAAAGCGATTATATCTAACTCAATTTCCTTCTCAATACTTTTGATATCGTAAGTTGGATTCCAGCGATTTACTAGAGTTCCTCCATGTGGTATGCTTTGTGACATTTTTATTCCTCCTATTTTTATTATTCATATATTTTTACTTGGTTTAAAATTACTAAATTCCCCCACCATTTTCTTGATATTGACGTTGGTCTTCTTTAATTGTTTTAATCAAGCTAATGGTTCCTAACGTTGCAGCACAAACTCCTACTAAAATAACTAATGTATATAAATCCCCATCTATAAACAATTTCACTAACCCATAGGAAATGACCATTGAGAAAACCGGGGAAACTACCCAAACTTTAAGTATTTTTGCTATAACCTGTTTTTTCCAGATGTCCATACCATCTTTCGCCATACCAATTCCAATGATAGCCGAGCTGGTAACCTGTGTAAGTGGTACTGGCAGACCAAACACAGAGGCAATCATAACTAGGATTGCTCCTGTTCCAGAGATTGCTCCACCCTCTAAGAGTGAGATACTAGTAATTTTCTTTGCATTTGTTTGAAGTACACGACCGCCAAGGAATAATACACCCAATGCAATAAACAACCCGCCAATAAGGATTCCGTATTCCATTGACACAATTCCTGCTCCAACTAAAGGACCTACTGCATTAGCAACATTATTCATTCCCGCTGAGAAGGCTTCAAAGAACCCAATAACGATTACAAAAATGGTGATAATTGGTTTGTACTTCTTTCCTTTAATTTGAGGATATTTAATTTCTAATTTCTGAATAAATCTTCCTAAAAAGAGAGCGAATGTAAATCCTACCACAGGAACAATAATCCAAAAGCTAATGATTACTAATATCTTATGAACATATAGTGACTGTAGTGCAATTCCGACTCCAATCACTGAACCAACTGTGATTTCACTTGTTGATAAAGGGATTCCTATTAGATTTGCTATAAATAAGGAAGAAGTAGCTGAAATTAAGATAATCAAAACAACTTTCACTGAGAGTAGTGATTGTGGCACAATACCAGAACCTATTGTTTTAACTACTTCACTTCCCCCAATAAAAGCACCTAGGAAAATGGCGATTGCACAGATAATGAGAGCATTTTTTCGTTTTTTAATTGCTCCTGATCCATAGGCAATACTAATGGAAGCTGCTGCACCACTAGCTCCAATGTTCATAGCAAAAAATAAAGCAATTATGCAAGCTGCTATTGTAAATGTCATCCTCGTTTACCTTCTTCTAGTTTCATGTGTGTAATCCGCATTCTACTTTATTTGATCCTGTCCATCTCCCTGATCTCATATCGTCTGCGTTAAAAGCTGGTTTTGTACAGGTCTTGCATCCGATACTTGGATAGCCATTATCATGTAATGTGTTGTAGTCTAACTCTTGCTTATGTGCGTATCTCCAAATGTCTTTCCATGTCCAATGAATGAGTGGACAAATCTTTATACTTTCAAACCTTTGATCAAGGTTAAGAAAATCTGTGTTCTTTCTTGACTCTGACTGCTCTCTTCTCAATCCAGATATCCATGCAGTTACACCAGATAGAACCTCATTTAAAGGTTGAATCTTTCTTAGGCTACAGCATTTATTTGGATCACTTTTCCAAAGCTCTGCACCATATTGCTCTGCTTGCTCTTCTAATGTTAGATTAGGTTTCTTTAATTCGATCGTTAAGGTTGGGTATCTCTTTTTCACCTTTTCGATTAACTCGTATGTCTCGTCAAAGTGAACATCTGTATCAAGAAAAACAATTCTCGCTTTATCTGTCACCTTTGATAATAAATCAATCATAACGATTCCTTCTATTCCAAAGCTACAAGCATAAACAATTTCATCATCATAATGATCGTAAGCCCATTTTAAGACTTCTAAGGCCCCTTTTGTATCATTTTCTATATCAAAATCAAGTCTTTCAATCTCATTAAAATTCTTAAAGGTTACTAACTGACTCATAGCAAAACTCTCCTCTCTCTAACTACCAAGTCTAATGACCCAAAGCTCCAAATCAACTTTATGTATTCGTACCTATTTTTAAGCAATGGTTATTCACAAAAATCATGTACCATCTTCCATGAATAGAAACCATTCTAATTACTGCTTTCCTTAGCTGTATTGTTTTTTAAATTTTATCACATCCAACCTTAAAGTCAACCTTTTTTATCGGATTAGTCTGGATAAATTTTTTGATTATTTTTTCAATATTTTTTTGATATCCCATCATGTTTAGGTACAATGAAAGAATAGCAGATTATTTTCATAAAAGGAGATTCATATGACTGAAAAATTGTACTACACTCAACCAACTACTACCGAATGGAATACGACGATTACGCGTATTATTGAACGTGAAGATTTTTATTTAATTGAACTACAAGAGACAGCTTTCTACCCTGTAGGTGGTGGACAACCCGCTGATAAAGGGCTTATTAATAATATAGAGGTTCTTGATGTATTTGAGGAAGATAACGAAGTATTTCATAAATTAGAAGTAAAACCCGACACACTTGAAGTTTCTTGTCAAATTGATTGGAAGCGAAGGTTTGATCATACTCAACAACATACAGGACAACACTTACTCTCGGCTGTGATCATCGAACAATTTGGTTATGCTACAAAGAGCTTTCATCTTGGAACAGAGTATTGCACGATTGATATCGATACCGTTCAACTAACAGATCATGAAAAAAGTGAAATTGAACAAAGAGTAAATCATTATATCTATCAAAACGAAGAGATAAAGACCTATTATGTTACAGAGGATGAATTATCGAAGCTCCCACTAAGAAAAATACCGGATGTAACAGAAGATATACGAATCGTTGAAATTAACGGTATTGATGTCTCTGCCTGCTGTGGGACTCATGTAAATCATACTGGACAGCTCGGAATGATTCGAATTGTTAAAATGGAAAAGCAAAAAGGAATGGTTCGTGTATACTTCAAGTGTGGTTACCGAGCATTACAGGATTACCAAGAATCTTCAAACATTCTCAATGAAATTTCAACTCATCTCAGTAGTAATCGTGAATCATTACGATCTAAAATTGAAAAATTAGAAAATGAGAATAAAGCTCTTCAAAAACAAGTTGAAACTCTCACAGATGAAAATGATCGACATTTTGCAAGTGAGTTAATAAAAGCTGAAACATCAAATGTAATAACTTACATATTCAAGGATCGAACAATAAAAGATGTCCAAAGACTCTCTCGTCAATTAACAGATCAAAATTACATCGTTATTTTTCAATCTCAACTAGAAAGGAAAATGTTACTCGCTCACAATGGTTCCCATCATTTCCATTCTGGTCAGTACTTTAAAGAACATTTAAAGAATTTTAACGGTAAGGGTGGTGGAAATGCATTAAGTGCTCAAGCTAGTTTTGAGGATATAGAAGACATGAATAAATTTTCACTATTAGCCGCAAAGAATATTCTTAACTCACTTAATGCAGTTTAAATATGATTGATACACATATCCATCTTGATCAATACAAAGATATTGAGAGGCACATACACATATGGATGGAAGCTGGAATAAGAAAAATTGTAGCTGTATCAACTAATCTTGATTCTAGTTATAAAACCTTGAATTGGAAGAGTAAATTTCCTGATTTTATCATTGCGGCCATTGGATTTCATCCTGAGCAGGAGCTACCATGCAGGCAGGATCTGATGGAATGGGAACAACTTTTACATACGGAGCAACATTTAATTTCTGCCATAGGTGAGGTTGGTCTTCCCTACTATTCTCTAAAAGAACGCGTACATTCACTCGAACATTATATAGAATTTCTAACGAACATGATTCTTTTAGCTAAAAAGAAAGATCTACCAGTGGTTTTACACGCTGTTCATGAGCATGCTGAAATTGTTTATCATTTATTAATCAACAATGAAATAAAGAAAGCACACTTTCATTGGTTAAAGGCTTCTAAGGAACTTGTAAAAAAGATCACACATCAAGGCTACTATGTCTCAGTAACACCGGAAGTTGTATATCGTGAAAGAGACCAGCAACTTGTCACCCATATCCAAACAGAACGGTTGTTACTCGAAACGGATGGTCCCTGGCCTTTTAATGGTCCTTTTGCAAACAGGACAACCTCACCTTTATTTCTAAACGAGGTTGTCCCAATTGTTGCAAAATTAAAGAATGAACCTATTTACGAATTTGTTGAAATGACAATGAAAAATGTTAATAGACTATATAATGTTTCTTGTTAAAAGGCTGTTTTCTCAAAGTTTGTTGTTTTACATATAACTTTGAAATTGCAATAACAAGCAGGCTGAATACACGTAGACTCCTGCGGGACCAGTGGCCAAAGTGAGACCCCACAGGAGCATGAGCGACGAGGAGGCTCACTGGTCACCCGCCGGACGCGAAGTGTATTCAGCCTGCGGTTTTAAAAGCAACAATCTATACGAAAACAGCCTTTTAAAAATAAGCCTGACTAATCTACTATGATTTGAGGCTTTTCTTTAATGATCCCATCACAGCAAAAATGGACTCATTCTATCATCTATATTTTATAACACTAATCATATTTTCATTGATAATTCAGTCCAGTAAATCATATTATACATAATACTCATATCGGAGGTGTTCAATATGATTTCTGTCATTACTTGTACAAATAGGCAACCTTTCATTCATAATCTATTTTCTAACTATTTATCTCAACATTTAGAAGAGAAAGAACTCATTATTGTCTTAAATGGCGATCAATTAGACTATCGTCTATATAAGGAAAAGAGTATGAATCATAAAAACATTACGATCATTCAGGTAGATGAAAAGATGAGTCTAGGAGAATGCTTGAACCTCGCTGTTTCCATAGCAAGCTATGACTACATCGCAAAGTTTGATGATGATGATTATTATAGTCCTTTTTATTTATTGGAAGCGATGGATTCAGTGAAGAAGACAAATGCGAAGGTGATTGGAAAGTCATCAATCTATATTTACTTTAAAGGAGAGCAGACCCTGGGATTATATAATCCAAATCAAGATAATAGATATATTGATATATCCACACTATTAATGGGTGCTACCCTTTTAATCGAAAAGAAATTACTAATGAAAATCCCTTTTCCAGATCGGAACTTAGGAGAAGATACATATTTTCAATTACAGTGTCTAAGTGAACAGGTTCCGATCTATTCGACATCTACCTATCATTATGCTTATATAAGATATAATACTCCTCTACATCACACGTCAGATTCCACAAATGTTCGATTGATGCGAAAATGTCAAAGACTCCGACAGACCATAGACTATAAAAAGGTTGTTAGACACGAGAATTAGACACAGGTGTATATAAGATAACCTCTGTGTCTAATAAAACCACCTACCATTATTTGTCGATTGTGATACTTTCAATATCTTGACAGCGAATAACCGTTTTTACTTCTGGTTCATATGGAGAATACGTGGAAGGTTGTAGAATCTTTACAATTCCAGTTTGATTACTCACTTCTTTAATAATTCCCATAATACAGTCACCAGATTGGGTACGAACAGATACATCCTTACCTTCATATTTTTTTATAAACCCACACAAAGAATGTTCCTTTTTTTCTTTCACCAATTTCTTAAGTTCTTTTAGGTGTTTAAGTTCTTTTAAATACTTCAAATCTTCTAACTTATCCTTTTCTTTATGCTTCTCTTCTTTGTGCTTTTCTTCCTTATGTTTTACGGGTTTTTCAAGACACTCGTTTTTTGTATGTTCATGTTTTTTATGATCATGCTTCAAACTCATCTGTTCTTCAAATTTCCCCAAAACCTGTTTAGTTAAGATTTTACTCAACATTCTAGGATCTTTTGCTAACTCTGAAAAATCATTTATCAACTTTACCCCTCCTTTCTTCTCTTAATACATTATTCAAACCTTTTCATTTTGGCAGGGTGTTTGTCTCTATCAAACCTATGAATGAATACTAAAAGAATAAAAACAGGCAAAATCACCATTCCTTTTGCCGTTTCAATAGTACCCGCCACTCATAGGATATAAAAATAGATGATAGGTATTTATCTTTTAAAAATGTAAGAAACGGAGGGAATATAATGAGGGTGTTATTTCTTGAGAGTCACCCTATGTGGATATATGGATTACCAAATGGCTTTCGTGATGCAGGGCATGAGGTTAAGGTATCTGGTCCACTCGATAAACTTAATTTAATGACTTATGTTTCCAACTATAACCCTGATTTAATAATGACAATGGGCTGGGGGCCAGAAACGGCTAATAGAGAAAACCAACAACGAATAGCAGAAGTGACAAAAAAGTTAGATATACCTCATGTTTACTGGGCAACAGAAGACCCAACATCTACTGAGATTTTTTCTTTACTCTACATTGAAGCTACAAAACCTGATTTTGTCTTCACCATTTGTAGAGACCGTGTTGATTTTTACCAAAACAAAGGGATTCCTTCAAGTCATCTAGATTTCGGATATCATCAAAGTGTTCATTCCCCTATTAAAACTGATCCAACATATAAAGCCTCAGTTGCTGTTGTTGCAAACGGATACGCCAAAAAGCTTGGTTTCTTCCCAGATCACTTTCGGTGTCAATCCATGAACATTTTATTGTCTTCGCTTATAAAGAACCATATTAAAATTGATTTCTATGGTAACAATTGGGATCAGATGAAGCCTATTCTGGGCTATGAGATCCCAAAGGAATGGATAAAAGGCTATATAAATTATCCAGATGCACGAAAGGTTTATAGTTCTGCAGATATTATTCTTGGACTTCAAAACCTCCCTACCCAACTAACACAAAGAACTTATGAAGTTTTAGGTTCTGGAGGATTCCTACTAACAAACCACACATCAGAGGTAATAAATACGTTTAAGAATGGTAGAGACCTTGTGACATCTTCTTCCCCAGAAGAAACATTGGAGTTAGTAGATTATTATTTAAAGAACCCAAAAGCAAGAGAAGAAATAAGACAGAATGCTTTAGAGACCGTGAAGAAGCATTCGTATACAGAGAGAACTAAACAAATAATCGAAGAATTAAAGAACTTTGGTCTCTTTGAAGGTAAACGGGGAGTTTATACATTAGTAGCTGAAGTAAAAACACACATTGAAAATGGCTATGAGGTCTATCGGGTACGGAATGGAGACTCTTTATACGCTATTGCAAGAGAATTTGGAACAACTGTCAATCAACTAAAAAGATTAAATCATCTATCAACCACTTTAATATATGCAGGTCATCCATTAAAAATTAGATTACAAGAGACTTCAGTCCCCTACCAATACTACACCGTTTGTAAAGGTGAAACATTAGGGTTGATTGCAAGGATGTTCGGGGTAACCGTTGCTGAAATTAAACGGGATAACAATTTAACCTCTGATTTAATTTATACGGGTCAGCTTTTAAGAATTAGAGGCAATACAAATCAATTCACCTCAAATCCTTCCGTTCTCATTACGAAAGGAATAAAAAAAAGCTCCACAAAGAAAATTTCACTAACCTATGATGCTGGCGATAGTGCTGAAGAGACTGAACATATATTAGCTGTCTTAAGAAAACACAAGGTCCAAACGACCATGTTTTTAACAGGATCTTGGGTCGAGAAATTTCCTGAATTAGCGAAAAGAATCCTTGAAGATGGTCATGAAATTGCGAATCACTCCTTCAGTCATCCTGATATGACGAAATTGTCTATAGATGAAATGCTATCGGAACTTGAAAAAACAACAGCTACTTTTGTAAATGTATTAAATACAAAAGGCACACCATTATTCCGCCCCCCATTTGGAAGTTGGAATAAGAAGGTTCTACAAGCAGTCGGCAAGGCAGGTCTCCCTTATACCGTCTATTGGAGTATTGATACAATTGATTGGCAAGAACCATCTGTCACTACTATGGTCTCAAGAATTATGGATCAAACCAAGACTCATGATATTGTACTTATGCATTTAAATGGAAAACCCACAGCAGCAGCCACTGATATGGTTATTGCTAGACTAAAAGAACAAGGGTACCAATTATCTAAGGTAAGTGACATGCTTGACTAAATGAAAGGACTGACATAAATTGCGTATTTTGTTTTTAGAAAGTAATAGTATGTGGATCCATGGTCTTCCAAATGGGTTCAGTGACTTAGGTCATGAAGTATTAGTATCTGGTCCCCTTACAGAAGGAAGGATAAAAGAAATTCTCTCATTCTTTCAACCTGAACTAATTATTACAATGGGACATACAAAAGAACACACAAAGGAAAAGCAGGACTGGCTAAGGAAATATATTCAACCATTACAAATTCCACATATTTATTGGGCGACCGAGGATCCTGGTTATACCTTCACATTTACCCTTCCTTACATCGAAACAGTTCGACCAGATTTTGTTTTTACAATCTGCCAATCAAGAGTCCCTTTTTACAAGGAGAGAGGAATAAAAGCTGCGCACCTCGATTTTGGATATCACTCAAGTATAAATTTCCCAACTATTAATCATTCATTCTACGAAGCAGCCCTTGCTGTTATCGCAAATGGATATCCAATGTTATACGAGAAAAAGCCCGATCACTTCAGGTTCGGTGCGCTCAATACATTAATCAGTCCTTTTTTAGTAAATGATATGAGGATTGATTTCTGGGGGAGATATTGGGAAGATATGGGTCATATCATAGGTAAAAATATCCCTGATGAATGGATTCATGGATATGTTTCATATGAAGAAGCAAACAAAATCTATTCCTCAGCTAAAATAATTCTAGGTGTTCAGAATCATACAACACAAGTAACACAACGTACCTTTGAGGTATTAGGTGCTGGTGGATTGTTATTAACAAATGATACACCTGAAGTAAGAAGACTTTTTAACCCTGGTCATGATTTACTTGTCACCTCTTCCCCAAAAGAAACGATTATTCTTGTCCAAGAATATCTAAAAAACCCTAAAGAATTAGCAAAAATTAGAGAAAATGGGATAAAGAGTGTTTCAAAATATTCTTATACTGAAAGAGCACGATATATGATTGATACCTTAGTTAATGAATCCATCCTTAGTAGCGAAAAAGCTAACAGGGATGGTAAAGGTAAAACAACATTATTCATCGATTTACTTAAGGAGAGCTTTGACCTCCATAAGATTGAGCCTGGTGATACATTATGGGCAATTTCAAGAAATTATAATGTAAGTATAGACTATTTAAAAAGATTAAATGAATTAACAACAGATTTAATAGAAGAAGACGATTATCTAAAAATAAGAGAAAAAGATTAAAGGAGTGTAATAGAAAGTGCGGATTCTATTTCTAGAAAGTAGTTCTATCTGGTCAAATAACTTACCTAGAGGGTTTCAAGCAAATGGTCATGATGTAATGATCTCTGGCCCAATCACGAAGTCAAGATTAAAAACGATGATTAAAGACTTTGAGCCTGAGTTAGCCATTTCGATTGGCTGGGGAGTAGAACAAGAACCTATGAAACAATTAATCATTCGTGAACAATTCAGTGGAATGGATATCCCACTGATTTACTGGGCGGTTGAAGACCCTGCATATACAGATACTTGGTCCATTCCGTTAATTAAACGAATGAAGCCTGACTTCGTGTTCACGTTATGTCCAAAAACTGTTGATAGATATGAGAAAATGGGAATACCCTCCTCTCATTTAGATTTTGGATTTGAAAACTCCGTTCATCATCCAGTTGAAAAAAGCTCTAATTACCAAGTTAAAATCGCTGTTGTGGCTAATGCATATCCTGATAAACTAAAGGAATATCCAGACCATTATCGTCATGAGGCGATTAACATTCTATTACGTCCCCTACTTGAAGATGATATTCAAGTTGATTTTTGGGGAAATGATTGGGAACAAATGAAACCTTACTTAGGAAGAAATATTCCGAAATCATGGTTACATGGACCTATCCCCTACATTGAAACTCAAAATGTATACAGTTCAGCTGATATCATCTTAGGATTACAAAACTATCCTGAAATACTTACACAAAGAACATATGAAATTCTAGGTTCAGGTGGTTTTCTTTTAACTCTAGATACACCAGGAGTAAGAAGCAAGTTTCAACCAGGAAAAGACTTGGATGTTTCCTCGTCCCCCAAGGACACAATTGAAAAGATATCCTATTATTTAAATAACGCCGAGAAGCGAATGAAAATCCAAGCTAGAGGCCATAAGGCTGTTCAAAGTCACACATACCAATCAAGAGCAAAACAGATAATCGAAACTTTAATCACTCGAAAGGTAATAGTTGATAAGCCAACTAAAGAAGTAGGTAAAGGCTTTGTTTTTCACTTTGCACATGATCCACACCATTCTGTTTATACGGTTAAGAAAGGAGATACCTTATTTAAGATTTCAAGAATAACAGGTGTACCCGTTGAAAAAATCAAACAAATCAATGAATTAACCTCAGATTTGATAATTGAAGGACAGGTGTTAATGATTTAAACCCTGTCCCTTTATTGACAGACGTGCTGATGATTTTTTTGTCTGTTTAAGGTAACCTATATTAACAAAGCGAATGCTGAGGCCAGTTGTTTTGTCTAAGTGAAAGGATCCTAATGGACAAAATGTCATGGTGGATCAGGGTGATTGTCTAATAGAAGCGGGCTATTGAACAAATTCCTTGCTCACAACAGAGGTTTTGTCTAATAGAGACCGTCTATTGGACAAATTCCTTGCTCACAACAGGGGTTTTGTCTAATAGAGCCCGTCTATTGGACAAATTCCTTGCTCACAACAGAGGTTTTGTCTAATAGAGACCGTCTATTGGACAAATTCCTTGCTCACAACAGGGGTTTTGTCTAATAGAGCCCTTCTATTGAACAAATTCCTTGCTCACAACAGGAGTTTTGTCCAATAGAGGCGCCCTATTGAACAAATGCCTTCTTCACAACAGGTGATTTGTCTAATAGAGACCGTCTATTGGACAAAGCGAACGCTGAGGCTAGTGTTATGTCTAAGTGAGCCGCTCACAATAACAACTTATTTTTTAAAAAAGGACTATATTCAGTCATTGTCTAAATTAAATAATCCAATCCCAAATGTAAATTCTAAATCCACTGTGATACAATGTATGTATATATAGACCTTGAAGGGATGGATATGAATGATAATCACAATTACTGATGATAAAAGAAAACTGGAATTAAATATAAATGGACTATACCTGTTTCAGGGATATCAAGTACTGGAAGCTTTCACATCTCAACAGGACGAATGTTATTATTTATTCTTTTATAAGAACGAGTTTCTAACAGGAAAGCGAACCAATTTTATCAAAAGATCCTCTACTCTTCAGCAAATTCTAACAAAAGGCATCTATCTCTCATCACCTCAACCAATAATCAAAACATTACTTGATATTAATACAATTCATTCAATCCCTTCTATAAATACGACCTGGAAAAAAATAAATAAAAGCTACAAAGAAGTTGAAGCTGCACATATCCTCACAGTCTTCGATAACTATTTAAAAATGGATAAAGTGATTTCCCTACTACAAAAAATATGTCTACAGTTCCGAAGAGATGGGAACCTGCTTCAAGCCTATCGCATGCTTAATCTACTTCTTACAAAATACCCGACCAATCAATGGGCAAAATCTTTAATTACTCATTTAAATTACCAAAAGTACACCCTCAAATATCAATCACATATTAAATCTCTACTTAATTATGATCCACTATACGCCGAAATCCACCTATATTTAAACTTGCACAGCACCCAATCATTTGATCTACTACAACAACACCTATATTCAGAATCGCGAACACTTGAATGTCTAACACTTTACACTCATCATATAACCTCGTCTGAAAGTAAACATTTTGAAGACTATTTTCAACAACTGCTGAAAATTCTACCTATTCATTACTCAAGCCAAGAATCTCTTTCATACCTATACAGAATCTACGAAGAAACAAAATCTAAGAAAAATAAAGCAATCATCCAAAACGAGATTGTCTCTAGGCTTTTAGACGAAAAAAGATACGAAGATGCCTATTTCTTACTGATAAAAAGTGATACAGCTTTATCAACTGAGCAAATTAATCTTATGATAAAAATTCTTGAAGTATTAGACGTTTCTTACTCACATTCATTCGATACATTTCAAGCGAGAATTCTCACCAATGCAAACAAGATTCAACTTGAACAAATCTTTAAGTTTCTCGTTCCAAAACTATTTAAGTCACATGATATTACCTATATTTATCATTGGATGAAACCTTTGCTTCACATTCCAAATACTTATACGAATAAAATAAAAACACTGTATGATATGAAGGAGGAGCCTGATCAACAACATTTCATGGGGGAATTGTACTATGAAATAAACCAGCTTCCACAAGCAATCGAATGTTATCTTTGGGATCTTGAATTAAATCCGACGAATCCCCGACCGATTAAATGGCTATCAAAATTATATCGTGAAATAGGGATGATTGAAGAATCTACATCCTATCAATATTTATACAAGCAGATTCAGAAAAGCTCTTAAAATATGATATAACGAAAAATTGATGCCGAATTATTGGCGGGAAAGTTCTCCTAGTGGATATACTCACATTACCTACTATATAATAAACAATGCAAGCAAACAGAAGAAGGAGAAGGAGTGATATATAAGATGGAAACACTTAATGGATTTATTGGTAGCTGGATGAGTCACAGAAAAGCGTTAATTGAATTACTTGATACTGTAGGTGATGATCAAATTCACTATAAACCATGGGATGAGGCAATGTCATTTTCAGAATTGGTTTTACATATTACTGGAGCGACTGGAATGTTCGCTACTACTGTAAAGAACGGAGTATTCACACCACCTGCTGAGTCAGCAAAGGTTGAAACAATTAATCAATTAAAAGAAATTGTACAATCTGAAACTGAACAAACTAAATCTGTACTAGAAGGTCTTTCTAATGAACAATTAGAACAAATTATTGAGTTCGCCGGGATGAATATGCCTGGAAGTGTTCTCTTAGAATCAGGTAAGGATCATGAAGTTCATCATAAGGGACAATTATTCACTTATGCAAGAATGATGGGAATCACTACTTTACCATTTTTCATTAGTCGATAATAAATTTAATCACATTAATTGTGGTTCAATGTTTTATGTCTAAAGCTACAAAGTTTGACTAGGTTAGGTTGATTTACACTCCAGGTATGTGCTTTCCGCGGGGCAGGTGATGAGCCTCCTCGTCGTTACACTCCTGCGGGGTCTCATCCTTCCTGCGCATCCCGCAGGAGTCACATACCTTCCGTTCCAATCAAACGAGGTCTACTAAATTAAATCAGTCTTAAAACTACAATCTTTTAGAAAACAGCCTTAATTATAAAAGGAATGACCTAGATTAAACTTAAGGTCATTCCTTTTTAATGCTCGTAAAATTATCGTTCGAATCTTGATTTAAGGTAATGATATACCCCGTCTTCATCACAAGTAAATTCTGTTACGTCACCCGCAATTTCCTTAATATGATCAGGAGCATTTTTCATTGCGACAGAATGTTGAACAAACTTTAACATTGGTAAATCATTGTCACTATCACCAATCGCCATAATTTCACTACTAGATAGACCGAAGTGCTCCAGCATCTGTTTAATACCTGTAGCTTTATTTACATTCGCAACCATTAGTTCAACATTATGCCTAGATGAAATCGAAGTAGTAAAGTCGATTTTACTCTTTATTTGTTCTAGTTCATTTTTCCATTCATTTATATGTTCTTGTGACCGGGCAAAGAAATAAAACTTTGAAAATTTATTCCCTTCTATATGATCCGACCAAGCAATTTCTTCTTTTATTGCTTGTTTACGTGAGAGCCACTCGTTGATTCCAACACTTTCTGGCTTCGGATCTCTGACTTCATCCTCAACATATTCTCGATCTTGTGCTAATGTCACTCGAGCTGTTCCATATGGAAATAGCTCATAATATATTTTGTTTTTTCTAGCTCTATCAATAATCATTTCTACCAACTCAAGCGAAAGTGAGTGCTCAAAGAGGACTTCTTGACCAACATACCCCGCCATTCCATTTGAGGTAATGAACCCATCAACATCAAAGCCTTTTGGTACGACTCCTGCTATTTCATCAAAGGCTCTGCCTGTAGCGATAAAAATAAGGATTCCCTGTTTCCGTAAGTCATCAATGATTTCTTTTGTATGTATACTAACTTTATTTTGGTGGTTTAAAATTGTACCATCCATATCTAAGAAAATGGCCTTAGGTCTAAAATCCACTAGTATTCCCCCTAATTTAAAAATGGTTATTTTGTAAGTATACACTTTGCTGGACTTAGGCTCAATTTAAGTAACCTTTAATCCCAAAGCTGTTTTTGTATAGATTGTTGCTTTTAATCCGCAGGATGAATACACTCCGCGTCCGGCGGGTGACCAGTGAGCCTCGTCGCTAGCTCTTGCGGGGTCTCACTTTGGCCACTGGTCTGAGCAGGAGTCTACGTATATTCATCCTGCTAGAAACCTACAAACAAACACAAAGAAGACTGCTACAGTCACAAAATAAGGTGCCTGGCACCACGGTTTTGGTGGTGACAGGCACTTAGGGACGGCATCAACCTATTGTTTATTTGCTAATTGTTTTCACTTTTGATATTTCGCTCTACCCAAACCTCAATTACTTCTCCAGCTTCATTCTCATCAATTACGAATGAACCGTTACTGTATCTATCATTTGGACGAAGACCCGAAGAATTCATACTATCAATTGAGCCATTTTTTGTTTTAATAAAAATGGTATCTGTTAACTGAACAAGCTGACAGCTCACAATTCGATGCGGATTTGATTTTAGTTCACGGAGCATAACAACTCCACGCTTAGCTCTTGAAGCTTTTTCAAACTCCGTTAGACGCATCTTCTTCATTGCACCGCGCTGTGTGACGATTACAACATCTTGTTTCTGACCAACTAATTTCCCGTTTACAACTACATCGTTTTCTTTCAGATTCATTGCTTTAACACCAGCTGCTCTAGCTCCAACTATGTTAACTTCTTCTTCACTAAACCAAAGTGCATATCCAGCCTGAGTGGCAAGAAATAGATCTTGTTTTCCATCTGTTAAATGAACATCCACTACTTGATCATCATTTTTCAGATTAATAGCAACTAGCGATTTTGAATATCGTTGTGCCTTGTATTGAGAGAGTTCCGACTTTTTAATCATTCCATTTTTCGTTACAAATACTAGAAATTCATTTGTTTCGAAATCTTTGATTGGAATCGCCTCGATTATATATTCGTCACGATCAATACTAATAATATTAGCAATATGCTGTCCCAAGTCCTTCCAGCGTATATCTGGTAATTCATGTACTGGAACATATAAATAATTGCCTTTGTTTGTAAACATTAATACCACTTCAGTTGTATTAATCTCTATTCGCTTCAACAGTCGATCCGTATCCTTCATTCCAAAATCCTGACCATTGGATGCTGCATACGATCTTAGGCTAGTTCGTTTCACATAGCCTTCTTTCGTAATTGTTACCATAACATCCTCTGAAGGAATCATAACTTCAAGGTTGATTTTTATTTCTTCAATTTCATCTTCAATTGTTGATCTACGATCATCACTATATGTTTTCTTTAACTTTTTTAAGTCGTTTTTAATGACAGATAAAAGAGTAGCTTCATTATTTAAAATTGCGAGTAACTCTTCAATTTTGGCATTAAGTTCAGAGGCTTCTGCTTCAAGTGCTGTGATATCTGTATTTGTTAAACGATATAATTGTAATGAAACAATCGCTTCAGATTGAGGTTCAGTGAACTGAAATTTTGAAATCAGGTTATTTTTAGCATCCCTTTTATCCTTTGAAGCACGGATAGTTGCAATTACTTCATCTAGAATCGATAGAGCCTTAATTAAACCTTCGACCACATGATGACGTTCTCTCGCCTTCTCGAGCTCAAATTCGGAACGCTTTGTAATGACTTCTTTCTGATGATTAATATAAGAATCTAAAATTTGCAAAATGCCTAACAGTTTTGGGCGCTTTTCATGAATCGCAACCATATTGAAATTGTAGGTAATTTGTAAATCGGTATTTTTATATAAGTAATTCAATACTCCTGCAGCATCTGCGTCTTTTTTAAGTTCAATCACAATTCTTAGCCCAGTACGGTCTGTTTCATCACGTACTTCACTAATTCCCTCAATTTTACGATCTAAGCGAAATTCATCCATCTTCTTAACAAGATTGGCTTTATTCACTTCAAAAGGAACCTCAGTAATGACGAGTTGTTGTTTCCCGCCTCGAACGGTATCGATTTCTGCTTTTCCTCTAACGATAATTTTCCCTTTTCCTGTCTCGTAAGCTTTCTTGATCCCTTCAATCCCTTGAATGATCCCACCAGTAGGAAAGTCTGGACCTTTAATCACTGTCATAATATCCGAGACAGTTGAGGATGGTTTATTAATTCTCATAATTACACCATCAATGACTTCACCGAGATGGTGTGGTGGAATATCGGTTGCATAACCAGCAGATATACCTGTAGAGCCATTAACTAGTAAACCTGGGAATTTGGCTGGTAATACAACAGGTTCACTACTTGTATCATCAAAGTTAGGTACAAAATCTACCGTCCGTTTATCGATATCACGAAGCAACTCAGAAGCAATCGATGATAATCTTGCCTCTGTATAACGCATTGCTGCTGGTGGATCTCCATCAATACTTCCGTTATTACCATGCATCTCGATGAGAAGATTACGAACCTTCCAGTCCTGACTCATACGAACCATTGCATCATATACAGAAGTATCTCCATGTGGATGGTAGTTACCAATTACATTTCCGACAGTTTTTGCTGATTTACGGAATCCCTTTTCTGATGTATTCCCCTCAACATGCATCGCATATAAAATTCTGCGTTGTACGGGTTTCAAACCATCTCTTACATCAGGTAATGCCCGTTCTTGAATAATGTATTTACTATAACGTCCAAATCGGTCACCTAATACATCTTCAAGAGGCAAATCACGAAATTGTTCGATTTGTGACATACTATTGCTCCTCTCCTGCGACCGATAAATTCTCATTATCTAATATATTTGTTTCCTCATTTAATCCAAAAGCAACATTTGATTCAATCCATTTACGGCGAGGTTCAACTTTATCACCCATTAATGTTGTTACCCTGCGTTCCGCACGTGCTGCATCATCAATACGAACACGAATCAGTGTTCTTGTTTCCGGATTCATCGTCGTTTCCCATAATTGATCTGCGTTCATTTCACCAAGACCTTTATATCGTTGGATCATATAGCCTTTTCCAATTTTATTAATGGCTGATTGCAAATCTTCATCTGACCACGAGTATTCGATCACTTCTTTTTTACCTATGCCTTTACTTACTTTGTAAAGCGGTGGTAGCGCAATAAAGACTTTTCCCGCTTCAATAAGTGGCTTCATGTATCGATAAAAGAACGTTAAGATCAAGACTTGAATATGCGCGCCATCTGTATCAGCATCAGTCATGATTACAATTTTATCATAGTTAATGTCTTCTACAGAAAAGTCAGCACCTACTCCTCCACCAATTGCATGGATAATTGTATTGATTTCCTCATTCTTAAAAATATCGGCTAGCTTTGCTTTTTCGGTATTAATAACTTTTCCTCGTAACGGGAGAACTGCTTGGAAACGGCGGTCACGTCCTTGTTTCGCCGAACCACCAGCTGAATCACCCTCTACCAAGTATAATTCATTCTTTTGAGGGTTTCTTGATTGTGCAGGTGTTAGTTTCCCACTAAGTATCGCTTCAGAACGTTTTTTCTTCTTACCACTTCTCGCGTCTTCTCTAGCTTTTCTAGCTGCTTCACGTGCCTGATATGCTTTTACAGCCTTTTTGATAAGCAATGACCCTGTCTCAGGATTTTCTTCTAAGAAATAGGAAAGATTCTCTGATACTACAGAATCTACTGAAGACCTTGCCTCACTAGTCCCTAATTTACCTTTAGTTTGCCCCTCGAACTGAAGAAGATGTTCCGGTATACGTACAGAGATTAATGCTGTAAGTCCCTCTCTAATATCAGCACCATCTAGGTTTTTATCCTTTTCTTTTAAAATCCCAATTTTTCGTGCATAGTCATTAAATGCTCTAGTCATTGCAGTTTTTGTTCCAGATTCATGTGTTCCACCATCTTTTGTTCGAACATTATTTACGAAAGAGAGAACATTCTCTGAGTAACCATCATTGAATTGAAAGGCTAGTTCTACTTCAATCCCATTTTGTTCACCTTCAAAAGAGACCACAGGATGTAGTACGTCTTTCTCTTCATTTAAATACGTAACAAACGCTTCAATTCCTGTTTCATAGTGAAATACATCATGAAAATCATTTCGTTCATCAATTAGTTCTATTTTCAAACCTTTTAATAGGAATGCTGATTCTCTAAGTCTTTCACTTAATGTCTCATAATTATAGGTGGTTGCACTAAAAATCGTTTTGTCAGGCTTAAAATGAATGGTTGTACCAGTTTGATTCGTTTTCCCTTTTTGTTCAAGCGTTGTGGCAGGTATTCCTCCGTTTTCAAAACGCTGTTCATATACAAATCCATCTCGTTTAATCTTAACGACTAACCACTCACTTAATGCATTTACAACAGATGCACCAACACCGTGCAATCCTCCACTTGATTTATATCCACCTTGACCAAATTTTCCTCCGGCATGTAACACCGTTAAGATTACTTCTGGTGTCGGTTTTCCTAATTTATGCATACCTGTAGGCATTCCTCGCCCTTTATCTTGAACACTGATGCTATTGTCTTTATGTATTTTAACGACAATATGATCACCATAACCTGAAAGCGCTTCATCTACAGAGTTATCTACAATTTCATACACTAGATGATGCAATCCTCTTGAATCTGTACTTCCGATATACATACCGGGTCGTTTTCGGACTGCCTCTAATCCTTCTAGTACTTGTATTGCATCATCGTTGTAATCGAACTGCTGCTGTTTTGCCAAAAAACATACCCCTTTCTATAAAAAACAAACAAATCATGTGAGTCATTCTCTATTTAACACCTGCTGACTTCACATTACATTATTTAAAATCACCCTAGGTGGTGAACGCCATTTTCATTTAACATCTCTATGCTTGTGTGATCTAGAAGTTCCACTAAGATTGAGAGATATCCCAACTTAATGACTGTGATCTTAAATCAAAACCAAGTTCAATTGCCTAAAGTAAGTAAATTAATTCATACAAAACACTGGAACGTTTGTTTCTATTTTTTAAGTCACCTATGCTTTATTTTATATGGTAAATGGATTTTAGCAACCCTATATCTTCAAAAATAAAAAAAATCCTCGATTTTTGACAAGGATTTTTAGTATATAGCCTCTATTTAGTCAATGCATGTTCTACTTTTATACATCGATCCATAATAACAGTATAACCTAAATTCCTTAAATATTCATAAGCTTCTTCATTGACAAGACCTTGTTGAGCCCAGAAAACATCCGCATTTATTTCTGCAAATTCTTTTGCAACCTCATACAAATGCTCTGACCGACGAAATACATTTACAATATCAACATGTTCGTCAATTTCTTTCAAAGATTTTACAGCCTTTACACCTAAAACTTCATCTACTGTAGGGTTAACAGGTGTGATGCGATAACCAGCATCCATCATGGCTTTACTTACCATATAGGATGTTTTTTCTGGATTTGCAGAAAGTCCTACAACCGCAATATGTTTGCTATTCTTTAGTATTTTACCCATTTCTTCTCTTGACGGAATTTCAATAGCCAAATCGATCTCTCCTTCAAGTTATATTATTTTATAGTTATTATTTCGGTAACTAGATAAATAATTCCTGCACAAAAAATAATCAAAATTTTTCATGCAGGAAAATGAATGATTATTTAGGTTGCTTAACTGCATTTTTTCTATTTAGAGAGTCCTCTAACTCTTGCCAAGCAACATCACTTGCAAACGTACGTTGCCATGACGCCACACCAGCCAATTGATATTTATGAACAAGCTGTGCACGTTTATTTAAAGACATTTCATCCTCAATCCAAACTTTATATAAAGATTTTTCTTCTTGATTATAAAATTCTGCATAGTTTTGCCCTGTTTTTTCATCATATGTTACCTGTAAATGATGTTCCTTAATCCATGCTTGGATAGATTCCATAGAATGCGCTTTAGAAGAAACTTCAATATTACCACCTTCAGTCTCCTGTTCCTTCCAGATCCTTGAATAAAGTGGTACCCCTAGGATCAGTCTTTCATTAGGAATTACTTCCAGTATTCGATTCAGATTACCTTCGACCCAAGGTAGACTCGCAACACTTCCCGCTATTGGTGATGTTGCCCAATGTTCATCATAGGCCATAACAACCATATAATCGACAATCTCAGCAAGCTTCTCTCTTTCATAAAAAGCAGACCACATTCCACTATCAGAAATAAAGGTAACATCCATTGAAATTAGTAACCCTGCTTGATGAAAATATGGTGTAGCCTCTCGAACAAACTGTGTAATTAGTGGCCCATCCTCTTCATAAACATTTTCTATATCTATATTAATCCCATCTAACTTATATGTTTTAGCATAATGAAGTAATTGTCGGATCATATGCTGCCTTGTTTCAAAGTGCTTGAACGCTCCATGTGTTTTATCAGGATCAAAATCATTTGAAAACAAACCCCAAATATGAAAGTTCTTTGATTTTGCCCATTCCACATACTCCATTGAACCTAAATTAGTAATTCCCCCTTGATTGTTTTCTAAAGAGAACCAAGTTGGAGAAACAACATTGACTCCTGGGATGGATGGGATTTTCTTTGTGTCAGGATTTTTTGAGTAGACCGCCTCCCATACTAGATGAATCGGCCAATTAAGCTTTGGAAGTTCATAGGTTACTTGATCAGCATCTACAGCTATTTTCACCGATTGATTAATCTCAACCTCACTTTTCTCAATATATCCTGCAATCCCATTTTGTTTTCTAACATAATAGAATCCTTCTTCTTCTTTTTCAATACTCACCTCTTCGCCATTCTGAACCTCATAAACATAAGGTGCCGTCAGACTGGAGGATGTTCTTAACCGAAGATGATCGATGTTCTTATCACTTCTTACCGAAGCATTTATGATCGTTTCTCCATTTCTCCTTAATACATGAATGCCAGTACTTTCATCATAATCCATTTGAAGCTCGAATAATGTTAAAAGAGGATCTAGGGCAACATAGGAAACGCCCGATTGAGCAATCATCACTGGGAACTTCAATTCGGTTGGTACTTCATTAATAAAATAGTTCAATGAATCTGTCGGGATCTGCAGTACTCTATCTTTCGTTGTAAGAATCACAGATTTTGAAGCCTCATCATATAGAACCGAATCATCTATCATTTGCTTTATATATTCTACTGAAAAGTAGCTTACATTATTTTTTCTAATAACTACTTCTTCTTCTTCTAATTTACCATCTAAAACGACTGCCTCATTACCGGATGAGTATGGAACCAAAGTCTCTGAGGGTGATGGATAAAATAGTAAAAACAAGCTTGACGCAACAAGAAGAACGGCAGAAAGTAAGCCTATAATTATCAGAGGAATTGATAATAATTGTTTCTTTTTTGATAGTTGTACCATTTAGATTCCTCCCTCCATACGTATGTTACGAGAATTTTGTCAAAATGAAAAGAAAAATCAATATTTTCCACCTATGATTATTTATAAGACTAGCATGGATTTTCACACATAAAGTGGTACAATAGGATTGAGCAATTATTACATAGCCTAAAGCAATATTGGATGGTAGATCGTAGTAAAAGGAGTTATACATATGATTTTATTTGACATTCTTTTAGTAATTGGAGCGTACTTAATTGGTTCGATTCCCTCGGGGTTAATTGTTGGAAAAGTGGGATATGGAATTGATATTAGGCAACATGGAAGTGGAAACCTTGGAGGAACAAATACATTCCGTACACTAGGAAAGAAAGCAGGAATAATCGTTACGCTAGCAGATATTTTAAAAGGTACACTAGCTGCAGCATTACCACTTATTTTCGGTAGTGAAATAAATCCGCTTTTATTTGGTGTGATAGCAGTAATCGGACATATGTACCCAATTTTCGCAGGTTTTAAAGGTGGAAAAGCTGTAGCTACTTCCGGAGGAGTCATACTATTATATCAACCTTTATTATTTTTAAGTGTTCTCCTCATTTTTTTAATTTCGTTAAAACTAACAAAATATGTGTCACTTTCATCAATTTTAACAGGTATCTTTGCACTTATATACAGTATCATTTATAGCGTGTTCTTTAAAACGGATATCCCGTTAGTTATTGTTATATCACTTTTAGCCTTTTTCGTGATATACCGCCACCGAGCCAATATTAAACGAATCAGGAACAAAACGGAACCAAAAATTACATGGTTATAAAGAAAAGCGCACGACACATGTATGTGGAGTGCGCTGGTTCTTATTTTTATTTTAAATATATCGATTGAAGAACTCAAGAATCGTTCGATTTACTTTTATTTCGTTTTCCTTCTTCGTAAAACCATGTCCTTCATCTTCTAGAACTAAATATTCTACATGCACACCTTGATCTTCAAGTGCCTGAACAATTTTATCAGATTCAGCTTTAACAACACGCGGATCATTAGCTCCTTGAATAACAAGCATCGGTTTTACCATGTTCTTTAAGAATGTGATTGGTGAGTACTCTATAAGCTTTTCTTTATCCTTAACAGGGTCACCAACCCATTGATTCATGACTGGTTTCCAATGATCTGGCACTGAATCAATAAACGAAAATAAATCACTTGGACCAAATATATCAACAACTGCCTTAAAGTACTCAGGATGTCTCCCATGTAATAATAAAGCCATATATCCTCCGTAACTACCACCCATTAGAAGGAGTTTCTCACGGTCAGCATAACCATTAGATAATAACCACTCAATTCCTTCAATATTATCTAGTCTAGGTCCATGACCCCAGTCACCTTCTACCATTTTCATAAAAGATAATCCATAACCAGAAGACCCTCGGAAATTAGGTGCGAATATACTGTATCCTCTTTGAACTAAAAATTGAAATAAGGCTCGAAAAGACTTTCTTTCAGCAGCTTGTGGTCCACCATGTGGCCATAATATCACATTACCATTACTTACTTCTTCTTTCGCCTTAAAAAATAAAGCTTCAATTTCTAAACCATCAAATGAAGGATATTTAACTACCTCTGGTTCACACAATTCATCTTTTTCAATTCCAGGCACACCGAAATTCGTACATGCCGTCCAGCCTTTATCTAGTCCTTCACTTTTATAAATATTAAAAGGCTCTATTGCAGAACGTCCAAGTACATAAAGGTTACCTTGTTCTGTAACCACTAGCTTCTGAATGACACTTACAGGAGTATCTAGTTTCGTTACTTCTTCATCAATCAATGAATATTTGTATAGGAAATCCTCAACACCTCTGGAACTTACAATATAGATTGATTGCTGTTCTTTGTTATATTTAATCGATTGGAAATCCTCTTGTTCAAAAGAAATTACTTTTGTAAAAGTTTTAGTTTGTAGATCAAACTTTGCTAAATATGAGAAATCCTCATTATAATCTGTGAGTAAGAATAATTCTGTATCAGATACAAATATCACAGATGACGTGGTGTGTTGCTTGTCAGTTTGAGGTGTTAGCAGATATTCCTGACCGTCAACAACCACATGTGCTAGGGTATATGTGTTGGCATAAAGTCTGAAATAAACTTGTTTTAATTCATCAGGACTGACGTCTAATAAGTACGTTGCAGCTTTTTCCCCTTTATTGATGAGTTTTTCGTTCTCTGTTAATAAATCATAGCAGTATGTATTCAAATATATAGAATTTTCCTTGGATGACGTGTAATATAGTCTGTTACCATCCTTCGATAGAATTGGAGACATATGACGTTCCCCATCTTGGACCCGAAGTGGGAATAATTCTCCACCCTTTGGTTGCATCGCATATAATTGAGTGTTTTCATCGCCATCATGATCAAAGCTAGCAATGACAAATCTTCCCTGCCCGTCAAACAATAACTCATGGCAACTTTGATCTATAAAAGTTAGCGGATAGGGAAAGTTATTTGGTAAGTCCATTCCCCATAAATTATACTTTCCACTAATGTTTGTACTTAAAATCAATTGATCTTCGTTTGGACTAACAGCAAAGTTTTGAATGGCTAATGTTCTAAAAAATTGTTCTACATCAGGTTTTTTAAATGTGATCATAAAGATCCCTTCTTTCTTTATCAATAGACATTTTAACTGGTGGTACTAATAATAGTTATTCGATAGGGACTAAAAAAAACCTCCCTTTTTATTTCGGATATTGAAATAAAGTTTTTTGAAGATTTTATGAAAATACCGCACAATTTTCAATTTCATATTATAGTTAAAGGTGAAAAGTTATCTTTCAACAAGCCTACAAGAGCTAATATATATAATGAATTGTGAATTTTATAAGAGGATTCAGTCAATATTATTGATTTACATACCATTAAAGAGGATACTATATGCTAAAGAAATCTCTGATTAGTTTTAGTTAGTATGGATTAGGGAAATGAATTGATTATAAGGAGGAAATAGTTTGGAAATTCAAATTGATACAAAAGCAGCGGATTGGTATAAAAGAGAGCTTAATTTGGGTAATGGAGATAGTGTACGGTTTTTTGTTCGCTATGGAGGGTCAAGTTCGATTCAACCAGGATTTTCACTTGGTGTTTCAAAAGATACTCCAGAAGATACCGGAAGTCAGACAAATGAATCAGGAATCATGTTTTTTATTCAAGAAGATGACTTATGGTATTTCAAAGATCATGATTTAATTATTAATTATGATGAAAAAGCAGAAGAGCCAGTTTTTAATTACCAATAATAAGGTGGGAATGTGTTCTGTTTCCTATCACAAGCAAGATAAAATGAGTGCCAATTTTTAAATAAAATTGACACTCATTTTTATTGAAGTAATACAAATTGATCTTACAAGAGTTTTACAATAGTCGGAATCTTTCCGTCTATTACAGCTAGTTTCAGAGCAATTTCCAAATTAAGAGGAATTTTTCCGCTTAATATCCAATCATGCTGATTCCATCATCAGGCTCAATGAATACCCGTCTCATATAGGTACGCTATGTGCAACAGAAAACAGAACCCGTTACCCATTACTACCTATCATCTTTTCTAATAGAGAACCTAGAAAGATGTTCATGCAATCCTTCAGCTTCCAGAATTCTTCTTTGAAAGTCTCCTAGTAAATCAAAATGTGGATAATCCTGGCGTTGATGAATCCATTCCTTCTTCAGCCCATACTTAGCTCCCCATTCTGCAAGTACCTCAATACTAGAACAACCAACCTTTGTCACTGTTTTGGCTTCACTAAAACGAGGATCTTGCCAATAGTGAGTTAGAAAAGCAATTTCACCTCTTGCCACTTTCATTTTCCATGAGTCTAATTCTTCTTTCTTTATTCCAAATGCCATTACTCATTCTCTCTTTTTTTAGCATTCTCATAGGCTTCGTGCCATTCAGGATAATGTTTCTTAAAGTGTATAGGTCTGAAAGAGTCTTTTTTAACACAGACATGAGAAGAATTGCCAGTAACTGCAACCTCTCCTGCTTCATTTACAATTTCATAGCCATATGTACTTCTAATTCCGTCATATTTCTCAATCCAAGTTGAAATCGTAGCGGTTTCACCATACCTTAATGGCTTCTTGTAAGAAACTTGAATATCGATTACTGGAGATATGATTCCATCTTCCTCCATACCAGCATAGCTAAAACCAAGATCTTTTATAAGAGCTGTTCTACCAATTTCCATCCAAACGAGATAATTGGCATGATAAACAACGCCCATTTGGTCTGTTTCAGCATATCTTACTTCTATTTCTTTTTTTGAAACATGCATGATTTTACCCCTTTTTCAATTATATATTTTAGAAGTAACTGCTCTAAATAAATTGAATAATATGAGTTATATTAACATAAATTCATTAATTTAGCATGTCTTATCACTTGAGTAACTAAAAAGAATAGAGGCCTTCCCAAAGGCCAAGTACTTGGCAACTTATGGGAAAGCCTCTATACTTATGTTCTACTTATTTATATCCATTTTCTCTATCACTTGCTTCATCTTTAATTTCACTTCTCATTGCGTCGATACTGTCTTGACGTCTTCTATTTTTGTCCTCAATACGTTGACGTTCTTCAGCAGAAGCAAAGCTCATTGTTTCTTGTGATTCTTCAATATTTTCAATGGTATTTTGAACCATATCTTGTAGCTTTTCTACATTATCACTGCGATCATCTGGCTTAGAATTTTGGTGATTCATTCGATTTTCCTCCTTTCAATATGTAAGTACAAACGTATTTTGCTCATGCGTGAGTGAAATTAAACACGCTTTTAATTGGCTACCTAAAATACCTAGTTCTTCCTATTTCCAATCGCTACAATCCACTCCCGTAAGGCAATTTCGAGGGCCTCCTGTCGCTAATCGTTTCATTGGTATAAGAAAAAGGCGTATGATGCATACGCCTTTCTTTATTTATTCACCTTTAGTTTGGATAACTTGTGCATGTTTTCCAGACTTATCTTGCATTTTCTTTCCTTTGTTCCCTCTAAATCCGCGAGGTTGAGTTCCTAAGTGATCTTGACTAAAATGGTTAGTTGTATCTCCACTCATACTATCGCCTCCCTTGCCTATATTATCACCGAGAGTATCGTTATGTATGAAAGGCAATTGTAGGAGAACAATCCATTTTTACTCTGCTTTATCAAGAAGTCTCTGCTCGAGACGTTCTTCAATTTTTTCTAATGCTGCATGATCTTTAAGTAGCTGCTGTTTATTTTCTAACACTAGTTCTTCAAAGGTTTGTTTTTTAATTTTTCTCACTATTCTCACCTCGACTTCTCATTTTCCTTATAATCTTTCCCTTATTTGGTGTGAATTATTACAACTTTTAGAAAATTTTATTTAAAGAGTAATAAAAAGATCTCTTTTATAGATTTTTGCTTTTAAAGCCGCCGCAGGCTGAATACACTCCGCGTCCGGCGGGTGACCAGTGAGCCTCCTCGTCGCTAAAGCTCCTGTGGGGTCTCACTTTGTCCACTGGTCCCGCAGGAGTCTACGTGTATTCAGCCTGCTAGTAACACTATTTCTACTGTGTCTAAAACCATAATTTTAGAAAAAAGCCTATTAAAAAAACTCCATTAAACGTATTGCACGTTCAATAGAGCTGTGTTCACTTTCAATCCATTTTTTCGAGAGTGTCTTCCATATACTCTAAACTCATAGCACCAGGAAAACGGTGATAGATGACCCCATTTGTATCAATAAAGTATGAAACGGGTAAATTTAGTACTTCATAATTACTACTTGTTTTATTTGTAACATCTAATAATACGGGGAACGTAAACCCATGTTCCTTCACAAAATCCTCAGCATTTTGCAAACTTTTTTCTGTTACGGTCATGTTAACTGCAAGAATGACTACATCTTCACTTTTATGATCGTGTAATTCCTGCATTGCCGGCATTTCCTCTAAGCAAGGTTCACACCATGAAGCCCAAAAATTCAAGAGAACTTTCTTACCCTTAAGTTCTGAAAGCTTAATGGTCCCTCCATCCACTACTTGTAATTCAAAGTCAGGTGCTTGATTACCAACCTCGACTCCAGTGACTTCACTTTTTTGTTTTTGCATCGCTTGAACGATCGCATAACCAATCATTAGCACCAAAACAAGTGAAATAATGATTGTTACTGTCTTCTTCATATGTATCCCCCAAACAGGTGAAATTTCCTTTATTTTATCATAAAACCATTCTAAACGTGCAAAAAATGCCGACCCTATTGGAGTCGGCATTTCATACAATCATTATGCTTTTAATTTATCACGTAGTACCATTTGAAGAATTCCACCATGACGGTAGTAGTCAACTTCAACTTCACTGTCGAAACGAACAAGAACTTCAAATTCTTGCTTGTTACCATCTTCATCAGTTGCTGTTACTTTTACATAATCACGTGGTTTAACTGTTTCATCAATTTGAACTTCAATTGTCTCTTTACCAGTTAATCCAAGCACTTCTGCGTTTTCACCTTGTTTAAATTGAAGTGGAAGTACACCCATTAACACAAGGTTACTACGGTGAATACGTTCAAAGCTTTCTGCAATTACTGTTTTAATTCCAAGAAGGTTTGTTCCTTTAGCAGCCCAGTCACGAGAACTTCCCATTCCATAATCATTACCAGCAAGTACAACTAAACCAGTTCCATCTTGCTTATAGCTCATACAAGCATCATAGATCGAAGTTACTTCACCAGTTGGCCAATGAGTTGTATAACCACCTTCAGTTCCAGGAGCTATTTGGTTTTTGATACGAATGTTTGCAAATGTACCACGCATCATTACTTCATGGTGACCACGACGAGAACCATAAGAGTTAAATTCTCTTGGTGTTACACCTTTTGATTGTAGGTATTTTCCTGCAGGCGTATCTTTACCAATTGAACCAGCTGGAGAAATGTGGTCAGTAGTAACAGAATCACCAAACTTAGCAACAACTCTCAATCCACTTAATGGCTTAACCTCACCTGCTTCAGGAGATAAATCCTCAAAGAAAGGTGGGTTTGCAATGTAAGTTGATTCATCATCCCACACATACAGTGCTTCATCTGTTGTTTCAATTTCATTCCAACGTTGATTATCTTCGAACACACGCTCATATTCTCTTCGGAATAATTCAGGAGTAACTGTTGATTTAACAGCATCCTTGATTTCACTTGTTGAAGGCCAAATATCTTTAAAGAATACATCATTACCTTCTTTATCTTTTCCAAGAGAATCATTTTGTAAGTCGATATCAACTGTACCAGCTAATGCATAAGCAACAACTAGTGGTGGTGATGCTAAATAGTTACCTTTAACTAGTGGATGAATACGGCCTTCAAAGTTACGGTTACCTGAAAGTACAGATGTAACTAAAAGGTCATTTTCAGCGACAGCTTTTTCAATTTCTTCAGCAAGAGGCCCAGAGTTACCGATACATGTTGTACAACCATAACCTACAGTGTTAAATCCTAATTTCTCAAGGTATGGAAGTAATCCAGCATCTTCTAAGTAACCTGTAACTACCTTTGAACCAGGAGCTAATGAAGTTTTCACATATTTAGGAACTTCTAATCCCTTTTCAGCAGCCTTTTTAGCAACTAATCCGGCACCTAACATAACAAATGGGTTAGAAGTGTTCGTACAGCTTGTAATTGCAGCGATTGCAATTGCTCCTGTTTTCATAGCTACTTCTTCACCATTATTGAATTTAACAGTAATTTCTTTATCAATATCGTCTGGAGTCAAACCATAACCTTGGTTTCCTGCTGGTGCAGCAAGAGCATCAGTAAATGATTGCTTCATTTTTGAAAGTGGAATTAAATCCTGTGGACGTTTTGGTCCAGAAAGATTTGGCTCAATATCTGCTAAATCGATTTCTACTAAAGCAGTAAATGTTGGATCTTCTAAATCAGGAGTATAAAATAAACCATTTGCTTTAGAATACTCTTCTACTACCTTAATTTGTTCCTCTTCACGACCAGTTAAACGAAGATATTCTAATGCTTCTCCATCAACTGGGAAGAAACCACAAGTAGCCCCATACTCAGGTGCCATGTTAGAAATTGTCGCACGATCAGCAAGTGGAAGTTGGGCAATTCCAGGTCCAAAGAACTCAACAAACTTTCCAACAACACCTTTTTGACGTAATACTTGTGTTACTTTAAGTGCAAGGTCAGTAGCTGTTGTTCCATTAGGAAGTGTACCAGTAAGCTTAACACCGATTACTTCAGGAACTGGGAAATATGAAGGTTGACCTAACATTCCAGCTTCCGCTTCAATACCACCAACACCCCAACCAAGTACACCAATACCATTAATCATTGTTGTATGTGAGTCAGTTCCTACTAATGTGTCTGGGAATGTTTCAAATTCACCATTTTCTCCCTCAATTGCATGTACAACATTTGCAAGGTACTCTAAGTTAACTTGGTGTACAATACCAGTTGCAGGCGGAACTGCACGATAGTTATCAAAAGATTTTTGTGCCCAGCTTAGGAACTTGTAACGCTCAGCATTACGTTCAAACTCTAGGTCCATATTAAATTGAAGCGAATCCATCGTTCCCGCTCTATCAACCTGTACAGAATGGTCAATAACTAAATCTACTGGGATTTCTGGATTGATTTTGTCAGGATCTCCACCTAGATCTGCCATAGCTTTACGTAAAGCAGCTAAATCTACTACTGCAGGAACTCCTGTGAAGTCTTGCAAAATGACACGGGAAGGCTTAAATGGAACATCTATTTCCTTTACTTCTTCCGTTCCCCATTTTGCTAGATTCTCAACATGCTCCTTTGTAATAACTCTTCCGTCTACTTGACGTAGAACCGATTCTAGAAGCACCTTAATTGAATATGGTAATTTTGAAACATTACCAACCTTTGCAGCTTCTAAAGCTTGCAATGAATAGTAGTTATACGTTTTTCCGTTCACACTAAATGATGAACGAGCATTAAAAACATCTTGTTTTGCCATATGTATTACCCCCTCTTATTAAATAGTAGTACAATTTCAACAAAATGTCGAAAATAAAGTGATAAAAAATCCCCATCTAAATTATAAGACAATATTATAGTAATACACTAGTGATTATAAGTAAATAAAAAGAAAGTTATTGATTAGAATAAGTTTTCCTTATGTAGCTATGATAAAAATGTTTTTTATGATGCTAATAATTTATATTAGATTGACTAAAAATAGAGGTGGAGGTGATACTGATGGCTAAACGCAAAGCAAACCATGTTCGTCCAGGGATGAATCACGCGGATGCCCAAGGAATTGGTGCTGGATACAATGAAGAGTTCTCAAATGAGCCATTAACAGCCGAACAACGTCAAAATAACAAAAAGCGTAAGAAAAACCAATAATAAACCAAGAGGCTGTCCCGATGATTTGTGTACAACACAAGTTGGGGACACCCTCTTTTTTGTCTGTTATTGATTTACCTCTTCAATAATTGATTGTAAATCTTCTTTATATTGAGTTAATTGAGCTAACTGTGTGTCTGAAGCTGTCTCAATTGCATTGTTTATTTGATTAAATGCCTCATTTACCTCATTTTTCAATCGTTTTAATTGAACACCATAATCTGGGTCATTATGGACAATGCTGTTATAAACATCCATTGCCTGATTTGTTCCTTGTTGTGCTGCTTGAAATGCTTGTTGTTTATCTTTATGATATGGCATTTTTTTATCCTCCTTAAACTTGTAAGTATCGTTATTAGCATCCCAAAAACACTAAAAAACATTACTTAATAAAGAGAATAAATTCATCTATATTTCTCATCCTAACTGTAGAAGGAGGGATTCAAATGACTAATAAAAACACTGGTGGAGATATCCGAAAAAATGCACCAAAGGGCCATAATCCTGGGCAGCCTGAACCACTTAGCGGTTCAAAAAAAGTGAAAAACCGTAACCATACACGCCAAAAAAATAATGCAAATCACGATCTTTAAGTCTTTAACATAATAGTTTGAGCTAACCACTATTCTAAAAGGAGGTGGTTAGCTCAAACCTGTTTATAATTGGCTACACGCCTTAACTACTTCCCCTAATTCATCTTGCGCAATTGTGCGAAAATCCAAAATGACACCATCCTTTTTTACTCTTGTGATGATGCTTGGCTTACCTGTTCTTAAAGAAACAGCTACTTCCTCTGCTGACTTATTACTATGGGTCAGGGACACAGTATAGGTTGGAATTTCAACATCTGGCATGGTTCCTCCACCCACCTGTGACACATCACTTTGAATGGTAAAAGTTAGATGCTCTTGATTTTTCATTTGTTCTATAAAATCTAAAGCTCGTTTCTCGATTTGATTCTCCGGGACAATTATATCTCGTATAGTTGGAATGGTTTCAAGCTCCTTCCCACCCTTTAGATATGTAAGAAGTGTTGCTTCGAGTGCTGCTAAAGTCATCTTATCTACCCTTAAGACACGTGCTAGTTGATGCTTCTTTAGCTTCTGAATAAGCTCTTTCTTACCAACTATGATACCGGCTTGCGGACCCCCGAGTAGTTTGTCTCCACTGAAGGAGATAATATCCGCTCCCTGATTAACTACTTCTGATACAATTGGTTCATCTCCTATACGAAGGGAACGATAATCAAATAAAACACCGCTACCTAGATCTTCATAGAATAGAACGTGGTCATTTTCTTTCTTTAAAGCGATTAATTCTTCAGCAGAGACAGTTTTTGTGAAGCCAATCGTCTTAAAGTTACTTGTATGTACTTTCATAATCATGGCCGTATTTTCATTAATTGCTTCTTCGTAGTCAAACAAATGAGTTTTATTTGTTGTTCCTACTTCAACTAGATTCGCTCCACTTTCCTTCATAATGCTAGAAACCCGAAAAGAACCTCCAATTTCTACTAATTGACCTCTCGAAACAATGACATCTTTCTCACTAGCTAATGCCCTTAACACAAGATAAACAGCAGCTGCATTATTGTTCACAACCATTGCAGCTTCTGCACCAGTAACCTGCTTCAATATTCCTTCAATAATATCATGCCTAGAACCTCTAGTCCCTTCCTCAACCCGGTACTCAAGATTTGAATAATTTCTAGCGATCTCAACGACCCTATTGATGGCTTCTTCACTAAGGCGCGCACGTCCCAAATTAGTATGTAAGACGGTACCTGTAGCATTAATTACCTTTTGGAGGTAGTAAGTAGTAAGACTCCCAGCTTTTTGATCCAGCTTCATGAAGATTTCTTTAAGAAAAGTCTCTTTGGAAGGCTCATTACCATTAGCATCCCAAGTGCCTGATAAAAGATGAACTCGTATGTCATTTATAACCTCTTGGAGCATTTCGGTTACTTTTTCATGGTTAATCTTATGCTTTTTAACAATTTCTTTAAATAATTCGTTTTTTTGTACCTCATGTATAGGTGGCAAATATCGTAAAAATTCTTTCATCATAAACCTCCAATGTTCTATAACAGTTGATGAAAATTGAAACAGTTCCATTTCTTTTGAATAGTATAAGTATAGCAATTAATCAGGGGGCATTTCCATGAAGAACAAAGATAACTCCAAACAATATCACTTAGATCGTTTTGATAAATGGATGCAACAGTTTTTGGATGATTCATTTAGATCATTTTTAGATAAAGAGCACTTCCAAATTGACCTTTTTGAAACGAGTGAAGAATTTATCATCGAAGCTGATCTTCCTTTAATTAAGAAGGAACAAATTACGATTCATTTTTCAGATGATATCTTAATCATAGAGGTTAAACCTTCCACAACTAATCTCCCTAACCATATCCTACTAAGAGAAATCACACTCCCATTCCTAATTGAGAAGAAACTGGTACGTGCCTTCTATAAAAATAACATCTTAGAAGTATTCATTAAAAAGGAAGGAGAAAGCACTAATCCAAACAACATCATCTCCATTGACTAATTTATTAAGAAGAAAAGGAGTTCTGTCATTGACAGGACTCCCCTCTTTCATACCTATTTATTTTCTAGTGTGTTTATAATTTCTTGAGTATCTGGAAATTTTCCGACTTCAAGTTTTGAATAGATCTTCTCTCCATTTACTGACACTTCAAATGCCCCACCTGAACTAGGTATTAATTCTAAATTGGAGATGTTATGACGAAAATGGTTAAATAACTCTTCTGCGAAACTCGCAGCTTTTGGTGCGTAGTTTCACTGCATGCAAAATTCTACAGCCAGTTTAAATGTTGTCATGATTTGGTTCCTCCTCTTATTCCTTATGTACTATTATTGTAGTACAATCTTCTCAAATTCTGCAATAGATATGATTTTTTGAATATGAATTGAATTTAGTGTTTTCTCTTATTTTACCCATACTCTATGGTTTTCTAAACGTTCCGTGAGTTTTAATTTATCATATAGTTCAAGTAAAGGAACTAAGTATTTCCTTGATAGTTGCAAGGTTTCTTTCGCATCCTTTAATTCAAACTTCTCGGGTTTCTCAGCTTTCAACTTATTAATTGAGTGTTCTAATGCTTCTTGGTGTAAATAGAGTTTATCATCCAAAGGATAGATTTGCTCCTTACCGAGTAAAAAGTGAAGTAAATCATTTGCTTCTTTAGCTGGAAGTCCAGATTGTGAAACATAATCTGCCCACGTTAATACATTTAACCCATCATTTTTAATAGCAAGTACGACACTTTCCATTCTTTTTGCCCATTGAGCTGGAAATGTTGGTTCAAAAGAATACAATGAAATAAATTGATCTACCCTTTTAATCGTATGCTCTTTGATAAGCTCATTAATTTTGAACTCTATTAAATCCTTTTTAAATTTCTTTGAAAGTAATTGAGACATCTCAGCCTTGTTTATACCAATCATAAGTGGATTCAATTGATGAAATTGATTAACAGATTCTAGAATTTGCTCGCCTATGCCACTGATGACAGAAGCAGAACTATACATTCCTTCTTTAATTGAGATCATTTCTGGAGAATCCAGTAGTTCATGTATAGCCTCAATGGTTATGCCTGTTTCTTTGCTTAAATCAGCAATAGACAAAACTTGATGATGATTCAAAGTCCTTTTAACACGTTCAATTGGAGTCCCCTCTTGTTTATCCTTTAGCATTTTTATCGTAGCTTCACCAAAGCGATACTTTTCAGCATTAGGATCAACGACCCAACCCCCACCAATAGTTTCTGCTGGTGTTGGCCTTCTTAAAATAAACCTGTCCCCTCGCTTTGTAACGATTTCTTCATCTAGTCGAAGTTGACAAAGGACTTCCCCTTCTTCATTTTCCACTTCATTTCGATCAAAAAAGATTAATTTACCCATAACCTCAGTTGTTCCAATATGACATTTAACTTGAGCTCTTTGTTTAATGAGGTATTTTAAGGGATTGACGAACCTTAATGCAATATCAATCGTCTTTGTCACAATATAGTCATTAGAAGAAACCAGTACATCTCCACGTTTAATTTCTGCTTTGGTCACTCCACCTAAATTAATCGCGACACGTTGACCAGCAGAAGCCGTGTTTACTTGATGATGATGAACTTGAAGTTGGCGAGCTTTTACTTCTATATTTTTAGGAAGCACCCTTAAGACACGATCAACCTCTACCGCCCCTTCATAAATTGTCCCTCGTACAACCGTTCCTTGGCCTTTTACAGAAAAGACCTGATCAATAGGCAAACGGAAACTTCCGCTAATTTTTTGTTCTTCAATCATATTTAATTCTTCTTCTATTTTAGATTTTAATAAATCTAGTCCGATATGTGATAGACTATCTACTAAAACAATAGGAGCATCTTGAAATACGGTTCCTTCAAGCTGTTCTTTAATATCATCTTCAACTAACTCGACAAACTCAGGATCAACTCGATCAATTTTCGATACAGCGATAATCCCTCTTTCAATACCAAGAAAGGATAAAATCTCTAGATGCTCTCTCGTCTGTGGCATGACCCCTTCGTCAGCAGCCACTACTAAAATCACCAAATCAATCCCAGCTACTCCTGCAATCATCTGTCGAATAAATCGTTCATGTCCGGGAACATCCACTACAGATACTTCCATCTCATCATTTATATGTAAAGGTGCAAAACCTAGCTCAATGGATATTTGTCGCTCTTTCTCTTCCTTTAAACGATCAGTATCAACATTGGTTAATGCCTTTGTTAATGTTGTCTTACCATGATCAATATGACCTGCCATTCCAATTGTATAATAACGTTGTCCCACTCTTACTACCTACCTTCTACCGCACAATTATACAAATACTTTAACGGGAAAATCAGTCAGAATCAAGCCAGAGCAACTATTAATTAGGCAATCATAGCTATCACTTGAAATTTTTTTTATAATCAGGCATAATAGTAAACATGTCATTTTATCTAATAAAAAATGGGGTTGATTGGGGTACTGGTGTCCCTCACGGTCTTCAAAACCGATTGTGCGGCGCGTGACGTCGCAGCTGGGTTCGATTCCCAGGCAGTCCCGCCAAATTTACGATTACTTCACGGTTCTCTTTTGAAATAAGAAGTTATATGTTGACTAACCTACATAATGCATTTATTTTTTAGTACATATAAGTTCGGAACTTGAATGCTTTAGTACACACGCCATACAAGGGCGTTTTTATTTTGGTAAAATTTAATTCGACATAACAAAGTTTGAATCGAATTGTTACCAGTTAGAAACTGCCATTAAAAGAATAGAAACGATAAAAACAATAAAAAAGAATGGTAGGTAATATGTTTTTTCTTGTTGTGTTTTATGTTTTCTTTCATAACCCTTCCAACCAATAAAAAGACCTAAAAACATTCCTATAATGCCGAAACGTAAGATTAAAACGATATATTCTATGACAGGCTTATATGTAGTTTGTGTAACACCATTACCTACCTGTGTAACTTCTTTATAATCAACAAACAAAATAGAAACTGCCAATCCAATCAAAAATCCATATATACTAGATTTTCTTAATCTACTCTCCATTAATTATATTCTCCCTTTACCCAAAGTCTTTAAATAGATTTATTATCTACTTTTCTACTTCTGCACAAGATTCCAATTCCTCTACCAGCAAATATTAAAGCAAAAGCTAATATGAAATTAATATTAATATTAGTAAAAATATAGAGTATGAGCATTAACATAACTACACAAATATCAAAACTAATTAGCCTCATATAGCCTGATCAAACGATCTAAATTCAATAATTTTCAAGTACATTTAATCCACCAGATATGCCAAAAGGAATTTCTTCGTTTCCATCCTTCACAAAACCTATTAAATTAACATTGGGATTCTCAAAATCAAGTAATTCTGTATTGGAAAACACCTCATTTATGGGAGCAAAAATTGTAAAAACTATCGTCTCTCCAGTTTTAAGATTAATTTGTCTTGTTAAGTTATCTGCTTTTCCTTCAACAGAAAAAGGATTATCTTTTGATCCGTTTGACGTTTTTATTGGGTAAGTTAAATTTAACCTAAGATGTGTTAAATCAAATCCAGTGTTGTTTACTATTTCTATTGTATAGGATTTAAACTCATTTGTTGATTCAGTATGAACAACAGTGAAAGCAATATTTTCATCATTAAACTGTTCGTTTGAACAGCCAAACAATACAGCAAGAAACATAATTGAGCTAAATAACATCAAATACCTTTTCTTCATCTTAGTCCCCCATTATACTGAAACTCTGTTATCTGCCTCGAAACGAATCATTGTCCACAAGCCAATGTCGGTAAATCCTAAACGTTTATAAATTTTCCCAGCTGCGGGATTTTCATAAAATAAACAAAGTGATTTCCCCTCTGCTAATAAATCACTGCACAGCTTTTCCATACATAATGTTGCATACCCTCTTCGTTCAAAGCCTGGTCTTGTGCCAACACCAACAACCATGGCAGATTGAGAATTTTCTGCTGTTGTAGATGCTGATGCAACCATTGTACCTTGCTCGTTTCGCACAATACAAGTTCTTCCAGTTTTGAAATTTTCAGCACGTTCTCTCGCTTCTACACTAAAATTCCCGTTTGCAAACTCAGGTATTGCACGTAACATTTCTACATTTTCATGATATTCGGATGGCTGTAAATAGTTTGCACGCTTTATTCTTTCTTCATCTATCTCATAACTTAAACCCGCACATTTCGCATAATATGTTTCACTATGTTTCCTAACATCCCTATTTATTAATCCTTGTAAGGGCTCAATTAAATGCTTTAGTCCACTTAATTCAACTCGCTCGGGATTACGATTGATGATTTCTGAAAATCCTTTTACATCATAATGTTGCTCACTAAACGGGATATAATTTTGGTCGTATCTTAACAAGACAGCAATCAATTTGTCGTCTTGAAATTGCCCCCAAATCTCTTGGAAATTGGAATCATAACCATATGCTTCAATATCCCCTATAATAAATAAATTTTCTGCTGGTTTATGACCGATTAACGAAAATACTAATTCATGGTCATCTTTTTTTAACTTACGAATCATCCTATCTCCCCCTAGAGTCTTGTTTACTTCAAGTATATTTTTTCACATACCTAACCCATTCTAATTAAGAACCTACTTCCAAGTAGCCAAATCATAATTTGGATATCTTCCACACCTTTTAAGAAATTCCTTTAATTCTTCTTTACTTTAGTTTAATAATAAAACAGTATTAAGAGAAGAGTTAACTACTTCTTGAAGACCTCGTCATGCCCTGCATATGGTTGTCCAAATTGGTATTCGCAATGCTTGTAAAAAGAAAACAAGTGACAAGATAATCTCTCGTTATAAAAGACTAAGAGAGTTTTACGAGGAAAAACGGGAAGAAGAAAAATCCTTCTGAGTAGAAGGTAATGCATGTGTGATTTTTAGTAACCTACCACTATTTTTTTATATACATTCCATAAAAAGAGCGTCAATCCCTTCTAAGATAAACGCTCCCAGTTAGTCGAATAACCCTCTAAGTCCCATTCCACATTCTATTAACTTCTTTTAGATTCTTATTATCAAAAGATAATTTATAAATATCTGGCATATTAAGGTCTTTCCAAAAACTAAAATCATATTTTTTATCAAAATAATTCATAATTAGAACCATTATATTACCGTGTGTTCCTACTGCAATGTTTTTACCTTCATACATGTCTAATACTCTTAAAATTGTCCTTATCCCGCGTTTTTGTGCAATAATATTGGATTCTCCTCCTTCCCAAGAAAAGGAAGGTTTCTCCCATACTTTTGTTATAGCAAAATTAAAATCCTCAACAGGTTTTACAGATAAGGTCCGTTCCTTAAGATCATCCTCAATTATAACTTCTTTCCCTATAAATTTTGCGACTCCCTCAACCGTTTGAATCGCCCTGTTGTATGGACTGGAAATGATTATATCGATATTTTCATTTTCGAGAATTTCACAAATCCTTTCTGCATCAGCGAGACCCTTAATGGATAAAGGTCTTCCTAATTCATCAGGTGTATATGTAGAATGGGCATGTCGTACAAAGTATATATTAGTTAGCAAAATTGTCCTCTCCATCTAATTTTCTTTTAATAATTCAATATCAATAATCTTTTTCCTTCTTCAACTTTACTATCTGTTAGTCCCAAAGGAAAAAATCGCAGTAGCGCTCCCATTTTTAACTCTTGCCCCCGTTAGCTGAATAAGGATTATTTATTCTTTGCTTAATTTTTCAAGTTTTGATATTGCCCTTTTAGCAGTATTTCTAATCCAAGTTATTTCATGATTAATGAATGGCTTAATATAGGTTATAACTCAGGATCTTTAAATTTAATAGATAGTTCATTTAATGTACCTCCTTGTAATCACAAATTATAATCAATTCCCAGTCCTTCTTTATGCAAAAAACCTGCTTCGTTACTCAACAAGGAATGTCAGATATCTTTGTTCGCATTCGCTCCCGTTTATTAAATAAGCGAAAGACACTTTATAATTTATTAGCTCTCAAACCTTGCCTTTTTTCCATACAAAGAAACTGATCATGCTATACAACCCAGTAATAATGAAAGAGCTAACAATTGGGTAACCAACATAAACTGTTGGATTCATGTGTTCAACTAAACTAAACTCCCCCCATTCAAGCCATAATCGCCAACCCACCCCAAGACTACTAAAAAATAACAAATCATAAGAACAAACGATAATTTCCCTTTATATAGACCCACAAATATGATTGCTACCATAGAATACATCAATAGCGTTAAAATAATAAAAAACAGGTCAAATCCCTTCAATCCAGGAATCACGAACGTGAATGAAATTCCAGAAAAAAAGAGAATAATGATAATGGCAAAAGGAAAAAATACTTTAGTTGATTTTCCTACTTCACTATAAAACTGTTTTACTAAAATTTGATTTCACCTCCAATCTCTTAAAAAAGAAATGCAATTAGCCTTGAACAGCATTCGCTACCCGTTTGTGGAATAACTTCTAACCAAAGTCTAAAAACAGAAGTTCCTCTTTTAATTCCTTTACTATATTTGACATCTATTGATCATCAATTAAAACTAGTGTGAGAATGACTACTAACAGGATGGAGAGGTGAAAATGTTTTAAAGTCTTTCTTCACATAACTACCTCCATGACTATATAAACGATGAAACACAAGATTGAGCCTGAAAGAAGAGGTCCAATTTTTAAAGTTAGTTTTTCAGAATTTGGTTTATAATTACCACCTGATGCTTCAAATGTAGCTGCATGAGAATGAGCCGAAAATACATCTCCACTTGAACCTAAGATAAAAGCAAAAACAGAAAAAAGTATAGATCCGAAAAACATCGTACTTAATAAGTCCGTATCGAAGAATATAGATATTCCAAATAGCAGTCCTAATTCAAACACTAACACCAATAATACAAATCCAATGTATCTTTTCATTTGAAATCCCTCCAATTCTCTGTGAGCTTAACTATATTTACGAAAAAAAGACCCTTAGGTTTCAGAATATTGAATCTTCAAACACTCCATCTAGAATATCTCCTATTAAATCATTAATTGTCTTTCCATATGATTCCTCCATTTTTCACTTAACCATTAACTACCTTATCCTTTTCACTAAAAAAACTTGCTTTAGATGGCATTAATATTGTCGTAAAGAGAACGAATGCCAGTAATGAACCCCCGAGAGAAAATGTAATACATACAAATTGTAGAGAGAACCATTCAGCGAAAAAACCTAAAATAAGGGTAAACCCAATTTGGATAATTCCCTGTAGCATATCAGCGATACTTCCAAACCTTCCCATAATAGTAACTGGTACATTGTTTTGGAAAAAAGTGGCGTAACCAGCATTAGCAAATGCCATAAAGAAGCCTAAAAACACAAATGCAACCGTTGCTGTTACAAAGCTAGATGACGAATAAAAGAAGACATAGCCAATTGATGTTAAGAACATCCCAGCCCCTATATATATTTTTAATGATATCTTCTTCGCTATCAGTGCAGACATAAACGCCCCAGCTAAAGCACCTATACCAGTTATGCTAACGATAAGTCCGTAATCACGATCTGATAACTGAAGGTGTTGTTTTATAAATGTTACCTCTTGTGAATCTAAAGCAAATCCGATTAACATTGCACCTTGAAATAATAAATAAACTAATATAAAAAATTTAGAGTTCATAGCGAACTTTCTAACTACCTTCCAATCTTCTAAAAGAATTCTCCAACGTATTGGATCTCTTACACTTTCTATATTCTCATCAACGTTAGGAAGGAGATAAATGAAGAAAGCACAAATAATAAAAGTAATAGCATTGATGATGATACATAGTTCCGTGCCTACATATATAATTAGGATTCCAGCGATTGCTGGACCTAACAGAAAAGCACCTGAACTAGTCATGCTCATAATTGAATTAAATCTTTTTCGATTTTCAGTTGGAACTAATTTTGTTATATATATCGATGAACTTGGTCCGAAAAATGCTCCTACCATATTAATCAGCAATAGAATCATATAAATGATCCATAAGTTTTCAATAAACGGAATCAAAAGAACCAACAACCCTCTTACAATATCAATAAATATCATTAGTTTTCTTTTGTTTACTCGATCAATAACACTACCTGACCAAGTATTAGTAATTAAGATGGCGATAGGTCTAATAATAAACAGTCCTGCCACAGCTGCAGCAGAGCCAGTCAAATTCAGAATTGAAATATTAAGTGCTATCAAATAAATCCAATTTCCTAAATATGAAATTCCGATTCCTGATATTAAAAGAATAGGATTTTTCCAAGCTCCCATTTACTTAACCTCCCCTTTCTCTTCATATATAAATTAAATATACCATTATATGTATATATGAAGTTGGTGAAGAGAGATTAAATATAAGACTAGGTACTCTGTTACAAGGCTTAGGATGGATAATTTTTACTGTTAAAGTAGATGTTCTTCTTCAACAAACGGGTGATTTGATCCTGAGGGATTGACGCTATTTTTATAGAATTTATTAAACTAAAGATGCAGTAGAGTTGAAGAAGGGAGATGGAACTCTCAAAAACACAAATCACTTTTGGTGGTGCTTTCATTATTAGTTGTGATTTTAACAGGATATTCAAGGAATCTGATCACTAATTCAATAAGAAAAGGCGGTACTTCTTTATTGAAGCATCGTCCAGCGTTAGTTTAGTAAGATTCATTATTTATTAATTCTTTGTAATATTTTTGGGGATTAGAGATATTATTATCAATAAAAAAGCATGCCTGTTGTTTGAACATATCAATAAGAGCTTCTCTATCCATGCTTAAATCTCCCAATTCATCAACGTCTCCCTGAACTTGGATTTTATCATGTTTTAAATCAACAATTACAGTCATATAAGTTTCCTCTCTATATAGAACAATACAGGTAACTTGTTGTTTAACTAAGTCAACATGAGGATATTCATGACGTACTCCTGTTGGTTTAAAAATTGTATATCCATCATTCGATTTTTCTATATTTTCATTCATTCTTTCACCCCGTTGGTTTGTAAAATACTATGATTAATCTATTATTATTTCATATTTCCTTTTACCTTTAAGAAAGTTTTTCCTACAAGTGTAAGGGCAATTAATAAAGTAATAAAACTTGCAACAAAGAAACCAATGGCATATGAAGGAATATTCGCTTCTGGTACTCGGTCATTTATTTCTAATCCTAAAAAGTGTACCCCAATACCATCACCATCCACATTTGTTCCAAGAGACCATAAATCTATTCCTTTGTTGACCATTAAAACAGTAATGAGAGCAAGAAAAATAAAAACAATCCAACGATAAATAGCGTTCATTTATATCCCTCCTTTTCAAATAATAGCCATTTTTTCATTTTTTTTATTTTATCGTTTTAATTACACTATCCTTCTCTGTTAGCTTAAAACTTCCACAAAAAAGGAACTTATCCTTCTTCAAGATCAGCCCCCGTAGAGAATTTGACTCCGATATGTTTTCCGCTGTTCTAAATATAACTCTACTTATTGATTATTTTTATTTCTGGAATGGGAAAGTAAACAATTCTTGTTGTTCCTACTATCTTTTTAAAAGGAATAGCACCAATATGGCGACTGTCTGTGCTATTTCGCCTATTATCACCCATAACAAAAAAATGTCCCTCTGGAACTACTTCACTGCCCACAGGTGTTTCTTTTAAAGTAAACGAACCCGTTAATGGTCCATCCACTACTTCTTGTTTATAGTCGTCTAAATAAGGTTCATCGTAAAGCTTTCCATTTATATATAATTTATCTTCTTTATACTCAATCCGATCTCCAGGTAATCCAATAACACGTTTTTTGTAATCCTTACTCTCGGTTGCGTGAAAAACAATTATATCAAATCTTTTCGGTTCACCTATTTTGGTCACAATCAGCCGATTTTGGTCTTCCAAAGTAGGTTCAATTGAAGAACCTTCAACTAAAATTGGAGTGAATAGAAAGGTAGGCAAAATAAAGGCTAATGCAATTGCAATAAAAAGTGCCTTAATCCATTCCCATATCTCATTTCTGTTTTTTGTCGTTTCCATTTACTTTTATCCCCTCTCAATCTTAAAGTAGCCATATTCTTGAAATAATTATAAAAGTTAATCAATTAAATGACCCGTTAGATTAAGTGAAAATCTTCATAATAAAATAATACCAAATAATAACAGATTACGGTTCTAATTTTTCCGGAATTATACCAATCTTTGTTGCCAGTATGAGTCAAACACACATTAATGAAACTAACAATCTTTATTAAACATTAGCGCTTTTAATTGCTGAAGATTGTTATACAACTTAAGATCTCATTATCCAAAATCATCAATCCATTAAACCCTCATCTATGTATACTTCCATACCCTCTTCTTCCAGACATTCACCAAAAATATAACTACTTTCCTATAGTCATGGTTGAGTATATTTAAATCTTCGTCAATTGCATCATATACAGCCACTACAACATCTTTAGCATAAAGATTAATATAATCATCTAATCCATTTAATTGTGCCTCAATACTGAATTCCTGGCCTTTAATTACTTTTTTGTTTGACTTTAATGCCATAGATAATAAGTGTTTAATTTCTTCCATTTATATAGCCCCCTATTATAGTTAACTCTCTATAGGTTGTAACATAATAAAATGTTTGTGTACAATTTAATTGTGATAGTTTTCAATGGGTTTTTCTCTTAGCTAAATACCGTATATATAAGGTGGAATTAAAACCTGCAGAACATGCATGTATCTTTTCGAAAATTTATTTAATTTAAGACATTCTTCACAAATGAATGTACATACATTATTTAAAAATGCCTTCGCTGTAAAACTGGTTATCTAATTTCATTATTATTTGAAAAGTTATATTATCATTGCGATATATTTTAAATCTTCAACACTCTCGCTTCTTGCTGAAGATCACCCTTCATATTTTTCTTGTGTATTCAGAAATTGGTGCTGTTTTATTATCATTTCTCTTGTTAAACATAACGAACCCGTTAGCCTTAAGTACATACCTTCACAATATGTTCGTTTAGTTCACCAAGACCTGTCGCTTTCAATTATAATAAGTGCTTTACTTCACTTCCCATTTGAATTTTCCATTATACTTAAGTAGGTTTTTCACCTGCTTCAATTCATAAAAACTTGAATGTGCTTTTTGACAATTTCTTCATCTGTTTTCCCTTCTTTTAAAAGAGTCCTGATAAGTTCATACCTCGTTACTTCAAATTCAAAAAAACTATGATATTCTTTATGTCCTTTACCTCAACATAGCTGGTTGTTGCCATATTAATAATTTCTTTGTCTGTTTTACCCATTTTTATAAGGGTTCGAACGATACTATATCTTTCACGTATTTCGCCTGTTGCCAATCCAAGCCCATATCCATCATCCCAAGCTATGTCATAGCATTCTTTACAAGGAAGACACTCATCTTGTTTCTCTTTAACTAATCCCAATAATACTGGTAATGAAATTAACGAAAAAGAACTAACGTTCGCTTCACAAATGTCACACCTTTTTTATATTAGTATGACCCTTCAGTTCACTAAATTTGTCATATGCATTAATAGTTTTTTCTTTCTCTTCAATTAAACTGCTCCGTAACAGAAAAGGATCAGCAGCTGCCTGATCCAAAATGCTTGTTGTTCATTCGCCCCCGTTGAAATTCAAGGATATGTTTTTAAATGCTTATATTTTATTAAATCGCCATTTGAATTAACCACAACTTCATCTTCCCAATAACCCCAATGAGATCGGTAATAAGGGTACACTTTTAGCGTTATCTCATATACTCCACCAATCCCACTTAACTGCTTTATTTTAAGCATCTCTGTTTCGTATGACGCCTAAGTAAGGCCTTTTGGTGCTTTTTTATCATTCTTTTATATCTCAACGATTGCTTTATCTACTGGTTCTCTTAGGCTATTTATTAGTGCCAGTTTTAGTGTTTCGCATAATTCCGTTTCAGCTTCATTAGTGATATTTGCACATGCTGGTGTACTACATATTACTAAAACAACTAATAAAGCCATAAGCCTTACTACAATCTTCTTCATAATTATTACCTCATTTTCCTAAGAACTAAATTGATTTATTCAACAATCCTCCCGTTCGCACTAGAAGCGACTGCCTTATTGAACACTCGCCCCTGTTACTTTAATAAGATGGAAACATCTCTTTTCCTAAAAACTTTTAGCTAAGTAATAAGGAATTTTGTACCCCTTGCAACCTTTAATAGAGTATTTTTTTCCTTCAACTAAGATACTCTCACATTTAAATGTTTTGATTTCGCCGTTACCTTACTCATCCCTTGTACTATCTCTTGTAACTTCTAAACTCTCGCCATCAAAAACTAAATCTGTTAATATCGTGTCTCCCTCTTTTGTGTAAGCAACCACGCGGATAGTATCTTGTTGTCCTTTCTCTGTATTTTGAACAAATTCTTTTAATCTGCTTTCATTTGTTATCTCACCAAAATTTCTACTTACAACATCTGTTTCAGACGGCACATATCCTTTTGAGTTTGTATTTGAATTTGAGCAACCAAAAAGGAATAAAAACATTAAGCAAGTTAAGATGATTCCTAAATTCTTAGTCATAAAGTTCCCCTTGAATTATTTGACGATTGAAATTAACTTAAAGTTTCTTTTATATCACAAAGTGAATCTACATTTCCTTATGCAACATTACTGCACCGTTAGTGAAAAATCGACTATTCCTATTGACAATCGCAACCCGTTTGTTGAATAAGGGTGCGGGCATTATTCAATAATAAAGTTGATGTCATCTAGTGCTGAATATGAGCACTCTAACAAAAACATAGTTCACCCATTAACTTAATTAATAATGGTTCAAATACAAGATTGAATTGTTTTTCATACCGAACTCCAATAACTAAATCTATATTTTCTGCACCACATTTACGAAAAATATCAATATGTAATGATAAGGTTAAAGCAATCCAATACAGACCAAAATCTTCGTTATCTTTGAAATCCTTTGGAGGACATAGTTCACCATTGCCTTAATCTGATGGGTAACCTTTGTTTTTTCCCCTATTTGAAATATCTCCAACTTCAATTTTATTTTTTATGTACTACCAATTAGTTTTTCAACCACTTTTGGGGAAAATATCTCACCATAAAAATGGCATCGAATAAATATCCATTCCTTTATCATTATCAAAACCTACTTTTCATTTTTTTCTAATAGAACTTTTTTCCTAAATATGTTTATTTACAATGGTTACTTTGAAAATGCTTACCTTCGTCGGGAAACTTGCCCTCGGGTGGAGTCCAAGCGATTTGACAAATATTTTTTTCATTTGTCACTGAATAGGTATATGTCCAACCTTTTTCGTTTTCAAATTCAATTTCTAGGTGATAAGGGTTATATTGCCTACCTTCTCGTTTGCTGATAGTCCATTCTTGATTAGGATATTTATCTCTTAGATATTGATTTAGTTGTTCCATCTTTTTTGATACTTGAGAATCCACCCAGTAAGGACGAATCACAAAAAATAAAAGCAATAACACAGTTAATAGAGAAGCTATAATTAAGTAAATTTTTCTATTTTTTTTTGGCAACAAGAAGGAAATTACAAAAGTACCAATTATAAAAACTAATGACACTATGACTTCCATTACTGTTATTGGATGCTGCATTATAACCCCTCCCCTTTACTTATCAAACTTAACGATTTTGTCATTAATTATTCTTGAAGAACTCCGCTTCGTTTGCTTAATAAGTTCCACAAAAAAAGCACTTCAGACCAGTATAGGTACAACCTAGTAATAGAACTCTCCTACTAAAACATATAGTGAGTAAAACTACTTCAGCTGGGTAGTATATGTTTGGGATGGTGTGCTTTTTCTAATTAGAAAATTCCCATTAATGAACAAGGAAGTGAATAGATGAATCGGAGTAACGAACTTAATAACCTTGGTGGAAATGCAGCAGAAAATGGCAATAATAAAGCTGATAGAAATGCTAATCAAGATACCAGTGACCATAGTGAAACAGCAGGAACTTTAACTGATGCCGTTGGGGGTGCTATGATAGGTTCTCAATTTGGACTAATTGGTACTGGTATAGGCGGTGTTTCAGGAGGTTGCTAATTTTATTGATTCTTGAAGCAAATCTGTTAATTGATATTCATAGCTCTCTAAATCTACTTTTCTAATTTCATCTGTAATTTCTGTCCCAGCTAGTTTTGAACAAGGTTATAATACTTTTCTTCAATTTCTTTTAGACCTTTACTGCGCAAATCAGCTTGCAACTCATCCAAATAATCAAATATGTTCATAATTTAACTCCCAATCCTTTTTTAGATTAACCTTGCCCTTTAGTCAAAAAGCTAATGCTTATTGAACACTCGCACCCTTTAGTTTAACTACAGGTATTAACTAATGGCATAAATAACTCAGGCTTCAATTCTTCACTCTCAATAACAAGAGCAGTTAAACCTTTATCAGTTTTGGTTTCGTGCCATTCATCTTTCTCCCAAAAGACAGCATCTCCTGATTGAACTTTGATGTATTCTTTTTTATCACCACAAACATAGCCTTCTCCATTCAGAACTAACAGAAGTTGAGGTACTACTGCTTGATGAAAACCAATAACACCATTTTCTTCTAAATGCATACAACCTATGTGGGTTGCCTTCTCCGTTTGAATAATACGGGACATAACAAAATCTGAATTGAATTTAGAGATTCTTTTTCCGTTTTCTTTATTAAATTTATAAATTTCCATCTTGTAACCTCCAGTATAAATAACCCTTTATTCTTACTGTTTTAATCTGCACCTGTAGTTGAATAAATTCTATAAAAATAGCGTCAATCCCTTCGTGGATCAACGCCCCCTTTAATTTAAGTACATCATTTCACATTTTGTTCAACAAACGCGCCCGATTGTGGAAGATCCACACCTAATAGAATTGGCATAGGTTGTAAATAAATGTAGGTAAACTTTTGCTTAAATATTCATTGTGGATACTATTGTATTGAGCTTTTTTAAAGTTTTCCAGTTACGAATTGTCACAGGTGTACCCAATTTCTGAAGTTGATTCGCCAGCTTGGAATTACGAATACTGTTATAAAACAAAAGGTAAACTTCGCGATTTTCGTTCTTGTAAGTTTCATATTGATTTTTATAATTGTTTAGACGTTCAATGGTTTCCAGCGGTGGAGATTCAAGCAATAAAGCCACGTATAAGCTTTCTCCCACCGCTAAAGCTTCCGCTTCTGACACTTCCTTCTCCGAGAATGGACAATTCTGAACAATCTTTTCCAATTCCAAGGCTGTTCTCAAAACAACACTGACTGAAAAATCAAATTCTTCTTCAATTTTCTTTTCTATTTGTTTTTGTAACGATTCTTCATTATCATTAGATTCGAAAACGATATTACCGCTTTGAATATATGTCTGTACCCGATTTAGCCCCATTGATTCAAGAAGATGCCTTAATTCGGCCATCTTGATCTTATTTTTTCCGCCTACGTTAACACCTCGCAACAGTGCGATATAAATCATCATTGTCCCTCTTTCCTTACTATCAGGTGATTTAACTCTAATCTCGCGGAAAAGTGGAAATACCTTTTCCACCTAAGGGTGATAATGTATTAACCTTCTCCATTCCCGCAATTATCGGTTTAGCCTGTTGGATTAATGACTGGAATACTTCTTGCGACAAAGAAGCCTGATGTGCATTCTCATCAACCCATACCTCATAGACATAAATTGAATCAGAACTTTCATTACCTAAACTAATGACATACAAATCACAGTCATCTAATTCCTCCATCGATTTCGATGCCTGTACTAGTATTTTTGCTAATTCATCGCGTTTCCCCTCACGGGCAGTTAATTTGTTAAACAATCCAAACTTTTTCAAAGTCATTCCTCCTATCTAAAAATATGTGATATAGCAGTAATTTTATATTACCTTTCATTTTCCCACAATCTGGCCCGTTTGTTGAATATCAGTTAATCACTGCTCTTGCACTAAACTGACCTATAGTTGAATAAATTCCACAAAAATAGCGTCAATCCCTGCATTGGATCAACGCCCTCATTAAGGAACCCATAGAAATTTAACGTCGTTTTTTCAAATTACTTACTTCTTCCCAGGTATTCATTTACGATTTTTTTTGCCCAATTGATTTTGTGAGATTTATATGAAAATTATTTGTTATTTAGCTTCTGTTTTATAAATTTCATAAATAAGTTCTTTTGTCGTTTCCCATCCAAGACAAGGATCTGTAATTGATTTACCAAATACTACTGGTTCGTCTTGCCGTCCTTCTTCAAGATAAGACTCAATCATAAATCCTCGAACATATTTCTTAATTTTTTCATTCCATTCACGATTAATCAAAATTTGACGAACAATACGAATTTGTTCTAAATATTGTTTACCAGAGTTATCATGGTTCGTATCAATTATGATAAATGGATTTTTAAGATGCATTTTTTCGTAGAATTTGATTGCGTCTAGTAAATTTTCTGTATAATAATTCGGTATATTTTTACCGTATTCATTTAACCCTCCACGTAAAATTGCATGAGCAAGAGGATTACCTTCAGTTTCGACTTCAGCGTAATTAAATAGAAAATTTTGTGGATTTTGAGCAGCATAGATAGCATTAAACATTACGTTTAAATTACCTGAAGTTGGATTTTTCATACCAGTTGGTACATCAATACCACTTGCAACAAATCGATGTTGTTGATTTTCTACACTTCGTGCCCCAATTGCGTGGTAGCTTACAAGATCATCAATCAAAGGAAGATTTTCTGGATATAGCATTTCATCTGCTGTTGTCAAACCAGTCTCAGTAATTACTTTATAATGTAAATCACGAACAGCCTTGATACCGTTAATTAAGCTAGGATTACCTTTTGAATCTGGCTGATGAATTAAGCCTTTGTAACCATCACCATTGGTACGAGGTTTAGCCGTATATACCCTCATTACAATAAAAATCTTATCCTTAACTTCCTCTTGCACTTTTGCTAACCGACGAGCATATTCAAGAACAGCTTCTTCATTATCAGATGAACAAGGACCAATTATCAAAAGCAAGCGATCATCTTCACCATTAATAATTGCATTAAGTTCATTATCACGTTCTTCTTTATGTTTTAACGCTTCTCCTGATAATTTGCCAAGCTCTTTAATTTCTTTAATATTAATTTTAGGGCTTATTTCTCTAAATGTCATAATGTTTATACTCCTTTTATTTATACGCCTCAAAAAGTTTATTTTATATTTAACTTGATATTATACAACGCGTCTACGACCTTGACAATTCTTAACTTCATCAACACTTAATTTTATTGCCTAAAAAACTAATTTTCTCTCGACCCCTTCTTAAACATTCCTGCACCTTTACTTCAATAAGGATTATACAGTGGGCTAATTACATTTCCCATTTTAATTGACGACCACCAATAATATGATAATGAATATGGTATACCTCTTGTTGACCATGTTTTCCCGTATTAGTAATTACTCTGAAACCATCATTGCTAACACCCAATGTTTTTGCAACTTCTTGTAAACCTTCATGAATTTTATATATTAATTTTTCATCCTCTTTTTTTATGTCCATGATGTTTTCAATATGCTTTTTAGGAATCACTAACGCATGAACAGGGGCACTAAAATGCAATCCATAAAAAGCTATAACATCTTCATCTTCATATATAATTTCAGCTGGTTCTTCTCTATTAACAATCTTACAAAAAACACAATCCATTTTTTCTTCCCCCATACTATTAAATTCTTTTTAACTCTTTCTATTGTGCTAACCAACTCCGTTACTTCAATAAGTCTTCATTTCGATAAAATGGTCAATAATTCCTTTAAAAATATGTTTTATATTGAGGAGGAATTAAATTGTTATTATCGAAAGCATGGGAAAAGTATGAGTCTGATAAAAGGATCGAGGGATTTTCTCCTCATACATTAAAAGCCTACCGCCTTCAAGCAACACTTCTTATTCGCTATTTTAAAGACATAGAGATTGCTACTCTTACAACCGAACAATTAAAATGCTACTTATCTGAATCTAGTGAACAGCTAAAAGCATCAAGCCTTGCATATAGAATCCGTTTTATGAAGGCTCTGTTTCGTTGGTCACATGAGGAAGGGCATATCCCCAAAAATCCAGCTTCAAAAATCAGAGAACCCAAAGTCGGAAAACGAATCCCTAAATTCTTAACTGAAAGAGAAATTGAACACTTACGTGAAGCATGCTTAACATCTATGGAAAAAGCCTTATTCGAATTTATGTTCTCAACTGGGTGCCGAATTGGAGAAATTGTTTCTCTTGAGAAAAATTGTATTAATTGGTCTGATCGGTCAGCAATTGTTAGAGGCAAAGGAGATAAAGAGAGAGAAGTATATCTTAATATTCGCTGCGACATTTGGTTGAGGCGATACATAGATTGCCGTACAGATAAAGACCCTGCTATCTTTGTCACAGAACGGTATCCTCATCGAATGAGTATTGCACAAATGAGGTATGTCATTAAACGGATTTCCAGTCGTGCAGGTATTAATAAGGAAATTCATCCCCACCAACTTAGGCACAGCTATGCTACCCATTTACTAAACAACGGTGCCCCACTTGAAGTAATTCAAAGTTTAATGGGGCATGAGAAGAGTGAAACAACACGTATTTATGCTCAATTAAGTGGGAGGCTTAGAAAAGAGTTTTATCAGAAATACTTCTAATCATTGTTAGAGCAACACTTATTAATGTGTTGCTCTTTTAAATTCTCGCCCCCGTTAGCTTAAGTACAATTCTTCACATTCTATCTAACAAACAAAAACTATATTTAGAAGCAGACGTTTACTGAAATTTTTAGTTGTTATTAGAAAATACCTAATGCTTCCCATTCTTCCCTTAAGATACCCATACGTATAGAGTCATAATATTCCCCTTGGTAATACCGTACTTTTCGAATACGAGCTTCCATTTGCATACCTAATTTTTCGCCAACACGAATCATGCGTTCATTTCCCGACCATGTGGTTAAACCAACTCTTACGAGAGGTAAATTTTTAAAAATGTGATTGATCCAAAGGTTTAAGACCCGAGTTCCTAGCCCCATATTCCAATTGTGAGCCTCATGTAGAACAATACCCATTTCTAGCCATTTATTTTGTTCATCTTCAAAATAATATGAGACAATTCCTGAAATGTTTTCGTCCACAGTAATAACCCAAAAACTTTCTTTACCAACCCAATTTGTTCCAATCGCTATAAATTGTTCATAAGACATTGATTTATGCTTTAATGACTTTGGCATTGGTTGGATTTGCTTCATCTTTACCGATAAGAAAACCACCCTTTGTCAATTTCATACCACTTTCTCCAAAGCCACCTGCATTTGTCTCGATATAATAAGTTAATTCTCCAACGGACTTTATATCTTTACCTTTGTATTGAAGTTTAAATTCCTGTGTTTCATAGTCATCATTGGTTTGTGTAACCTTTAATTCAGCAGACCAATTATCTGTTTCTCCTGAAAGTAAAAGGTTGTGAACTACAAGCGGTAAGTAATAACATTAGGGCAACTAATAACGATGGAATCTTTTTAATGATAATACACCCCATTTCTTAGTAAATAATTCATTACCCAAATTGTACCATTTAGTAAGTGAATATGTTGAAACTTTTTATACTATCCTGCTCCAATAGTGAAATAAGCGTTTCTGCTTGTTCCAGAAACGCCCCCGTTAACGCAATAAGAAAATTACTTAAAATACTTTTGGATTATCAATAATTAACCACATATTTTCTTCGTCATACCCATCGACTTTCCCTATTATTTTGTGTCGAGGATAAAGGTTGTCTGGTTGTGTACTATTTCTACATTTATTATAGTCAGCGATACCAATTATATCTTGAGAGATGCTGATAATTACCCCATGAGGATAAAAGACTTCAATTATCCCTTCAATCTCAGATCCTATTGGGAATTTCTCTTTTGTTTTGAGCCAATTGTCACTATGTCTATCTCTATATTTGTTCCATATTTTATAAAATTGGCTTTCGCTTATCTTAGAACCACCGAAATCTATTATGTCATTTACATCTATTTTTCCTTCGGCTAGATAAAAATGATGCTCTTTATCTTTACGATTGGACGCTATGTACTTATTCGCCATTACTGCAATCTGTTTAGAAGCAACATCATCATGAATTTCTATATATGTAGTACCCTTTAAGTCATCATCATACCACTTAAAAAATTGTTTCATAATGTTCCTCCCGTCACTTCTTATTCCACTCTTGCACCCTTTAGTTAAATAAGATAGGGTTTACATAAACGATTTGAAAAAGGGAAAGATGATAAATGGAGGTGTAAACATTGAGAAAAAAAAAGAATATCCCATATTATCTATTAAACATAAGCACTATAATTGGGTTAGTTTTATTACCCTTTGCCATCGTAAAACGTTCATTTAAAGATTGGGTAATTGTTTATCTTGTAAGCTTTATAGGTAATCACTTTGCTGATAGTTATTTGGTATCAAAGGGCTATTTAAAATACAAAAATAAACTTTTAAAAAATTTTAAAATCCACTTACCTTTTGACTATATTCATTATCCATTGATGTTGCTTTACTACAACCAATGGACACTTAACAGCAGACCCATTGGTATTTTTTTGAAGGCAATCATATTAACAACCCCACAGATAATCTTAGAAACTTTAGCCGCAAAAAAAACAAAATTAATTACATGGAAAAAAGGATGGAGTTGGTATCATTCATTCCTAAGTATGGCATTAAAACTGTTAATATGCAGAAGTATCATTGGAATTATTAGAATAATAAATAAAGGAAAGATTTCTGTTTAATAAAAAGAGAAAATGCCTTATTCTCTTTTTTTTTACTCTCATTTGTGTTTAAAAAAACAGGAAAACCTACTCCCCTTCTTTCACTAACCTGACCGTTACCTCAATAAGGAAAGCGGTACTTCTTTATTGAAGCATCGCCCCCGTAGCCTAATAAAGTTTGCAATTTTTTATTTCTTTATCTTTCTAATAGGAAAATAGACAATTATCAATATGAATCCGATTACCAAAGTTACAAATGGAAATATTAAGGGGAAAAATATTGAAGGATAACCTTCCCAAGCTTGTGTATAATAACCAATCGAATGGGGCACCACAACACCAGCATTAAGCAATTCTGTTTGTAAAGCATCACGTTCGATAAAACTAAAAGATTTATTATTTAAATTCCCTTCTTCATCTAATGCGTATAGAGTATACTTTAATTTCTCTAAAGGAACCCAATCAACTATATCTCCATTTGTCATCTCTTTTTGTAATTCTTTTGTTTTCTTCAAAAGAACAATAAATTGAGTTTTATTATTTTTTAAATCTTCTAAGAGTAAATAAGCAATTTCCCCATAATATCTATTTAAACCTTCTTCATTTATCCTTATTGGGTATCCTTCTAATGTATCTATTTCTTTTCCATCTACTATTAACGCTAAATCTGTGATGCCGATTTTATTATTCCAAGGGTCTATATAACTATCCTCATCTTTTACTGTTTCCTCTATATCTACAATATGGTCTTTAAAATGGAATGTCGATTCAGTAGAAGGATAACCTTTGCTTACGTTTGTAATCCTATACTCTGCATTCATCTTTTGATTATGAATGAGCTCCATTACCATTTTTGTGCCTAATGGCAAGGAAATTAAAAGTAATACTATACCCGTCAAAAAAAATATTAACCTTTTTTTCATATCCGTCCACCTCTATTTTTTTAGCAACTTCGGAGACCTAAGTATAAGTCTTACTTGTACTAACCTAACCTTTATTACAACAAGTAAAGCCTCTAATCGTGATCGGTCAGTAACTGCTCTTCTTTCATATTCGCACCCCTATAGTTCAATAAATACATTATAGTACATCTAGAACAGAGGTCCATGCTGGAGAAGTTGGTTCTATAATTTTAAAATGCTCTATATCAGGTAGGATAACTAGCTTTACGTTTTCTCCCTTTTCTATAGCATAATTGTAATAATCCTTACTTAAATCTACTGGTACGTGGCGGTCTAACTCACCATGTATTAATACTTGTTCAACTTTTATTGGCACTAATTCTGCTGGGGAAGTAAGTTTGTAACGTTCATTAACTTCATCTGGCGTTCCGCCTAGTAGATTAGCTACATGACTTCTAATTCCTTTTTGTTCGTGGATTTTCCACATCTTTACCAAGTCCGTAACACCAGCTAAACTAATAACTTTCTGAAAAGCAACAGTAAGCTCATTAAGTGCTCCATCGTCCTTACTACTAGTTTGGATTCTTGAGCCTAACCAAAGTGCTAAATGTCCACCTGCAGAATGACCTATTACAGTAACATTCGATATATCTAATGGAAAAGATTCCTTTATCCTGTGAAGATAATTAATAGCACTAATAACATCATTAAATGTTCCAGTCCATCCTCCTCCATCTTCACCCACTCTCCTATACTCAATATTCCATGTTGCAAAACCTCTCTTTGTCAAATCTTCAGCAATTGGATTATTTTCTTCTAAGTTGTATCTTGCTTGCCAAAATCCCCCGTGAATTAAAACTATCAATGGACAAGATTCTATATCCTCAGGAACTCTTAATACACCAAATTGAGATGCATGTTCCCCATAGTAAATCTTAAATTCATTTTTCATTTATACTCTCCTTAATAATAATGTATTAACATTTTAATTCGATAAAAAAAGCCACACTTCCTTTATAGAAGAGTGGATACTGTCATTTTGCTTATTAAACTATCCTGCTTTAGTAAAAAAGCAAATTCATCTTGTTCAGTATTCGCTCCCGTTTGTTGAATAAAGATAAAATTCATTTGTCGTCCTTTTGAGCTGTGACTAAGATACTTAATCCGCGTTTTTCTCCATAATCCCACATTTTCACCCACGGAAAAGTATTTAATGGTAGATAAAAAGTACGCTCTTCCAATGGTTGTATAATCGTCATGTCACATTTAATTCCGCTTAATTCAGTTGCAGGATGAATGCTTATTTCTCTTCCGGTATCGTTGTAATAAACAAATTTCATTGCCTTCCTCCTATGTCCGTTAGTACAATAACTTCAACAAAAAGGCACCAATCTCAATCCCGTCCCTTCTTGGATCAAAGCCCCCTTTAGTTCAATAACTATGAGTAAAATTTTGTTTTTTAATTACTCTCCTATTCATCATCTTTCTTTCTCTATACCCAACTCTTCTAATAGGTCATCTATATCAAGATTTTCAGAAAAAGTTAATTCCTCCAATTCTTCCTCGGTTAGTTCATATTCATTATTGTTTAAAATTTCACTATAAACATTTTGTTTCACGAGATTAATTTGTTCTTGTGTTACTCCCCATTCAGCAAAAATTAAAGGTAGTGATTGAATATAAAAGTAAATGTAACTTTTAAGAGGATATTCTGAATTAACGATTTCATAATAAGGAAACCATAAACCATAATTTCTACTTTTAGCACGTTTATTCTTCCTTGGTAAAAATACTTCTAATATATCTTGTTCTTTCTTTGTGCATACAGTTAGATGTAAAAAGATATCTTTTTCTATATCCAACAATCCCAACGGCTTCATGGTATCCTCAATAATCTGTTGCCTAATAAACAAATCAACTTTATGAGAAAATTTAAAATTAATTTTAGGTTCATTAAACCAAGCACCTACCGTTAATTCCATGTACGTTCCTCCCAAGCTCTTTATAATAAACTCCTCTTCAATTAACCTGACCGTTACTTCAAAAGAAGGTGCGAAAATCCTTCATGGATCAACGCACCCGTTAAAGAAGCCATTATCTAAGTAACCCAGAGTTATTTCTCCTTCGTGATTAATCTCAACTACATATTTACCTCTCACGTATAGGAACGTATCTGCTGATACTGCTATAACATCATCTAAAGCCTTTTCAATATTATCAAATTTAGCTTTCAATACTGGGAATTTATCATGGCTCCAATAAATTTCAATTCCTTCTTCTGTATTTAGTAAATCTGTTAAATCAACTATATTGTTTATGTTCACAGGGTTATTAAACTTTTCCCAATCTAACCTTCCCCAGTCAGTAAATGGAACATGATCTTCAAATAGGTCATAAAGTTCTTCACTCTTATTATCGGAAAAAATTGTCACGCCATCACCCAAAGCCGCTATACATTCATCAAATAAAGCTCCATAACCCTCCTTGATTTTTGCTTTTTGTTTTTCAATTAATAATGCTAATTTCTTCTTTCTGTCTTCTTTTTTCATTAATCTCCAACCATTCAAAAGGAGTGTCGTTTCTTGAATTAACCTTCTCCGTTAGTGAAGTACATTTCATTTATCATTTTGTAGCTTTTCTAACTTATCTATTGTCTTTTTAGCCTCATTCCTTACCCATGTTATATTATGATTAACAAATGGTTTAATATAAGGTATCAATTCAGGATCTTTAAATTTTGAAAGTGCCATTATTACATGTCCCTTAACGTCTTCATCATCTAGTAAATCCAACAAGAATGGAATTGCCTTCTTATCTTTGAATAAGCCCAGTGCTACAATAATCATTTGTCTAGAAGTACCATGTTCCTTATTTATTACAATTTTTATTAAGTCATTTAATGTACTTTTATCAAGTATTATTGATAACGAATTACCAATAGCCCATTTATAAGATCTATCATTACTAGATAGGAATTCCCTTAATAGCGCTTCCGTTGCATCATAAAAGCCTTTAACTCCCAAACAACTTACAAAAAATAATTTTTCATTGACTTTATCAACACTTCCTAGATATTTCAGTAAGATCGGAATAAGATTTTTATCTTTACTTTTTAGCTTGTACAAATCTTGATACGTTTTGATATTATACCCTTGCTTATTTACATCTTTTATAAGCTGTTCTACATCAAGCAATTAAGGCCTTCCTCCTTTACCATTTCTTATTCAAATATTCTTACCGTCAGGTTAGAAAGAACATCTTTATAAAACGTGTAGATTTTCAATAGTAAAAGCTAAAATATTATTATTTTCGTCTATTATGGCTTCACAGAATAATGTTAAATCGCTTCTATGATTATCAATCCAAAGTTCAAATTCTAAAGCATATCCTGATTCATCATCGTACTTATAAAAATGTACATTCTCATAAGCATCATCAGGCGGAATTGTTATTGAATCCCAGTTACTTAACTCTTCTCTAAGGTCACTAATTGAAAGTCCATTTTGTAACCTCGCTTGTATTTTATTAAAATCGCCTTGAACAAAATCTATAACAGTCTCCATCAGTAAAGACTTTATTTTATTTTTTATGTCCATAAATTCACCACGTTTAAATAGTTTTTCTATTAGAATTTAACCTGTTTTAAATCGTCCTTTCTGAAGTAATCTTCTACTTTACTTCAATAAGCGAAGGCATTAATCCTTCTTGGATCAATGCCCCCGTTAGCACAACAAGCATTATTTAAAAGTATTTGGATATGTCATAATTCGCAAAAGTTTCAGCGAGTTTAATGGGTGATACTCCATAATTATTTTCTAAATATTTGTCCCCACCGAATTCTAATAATAACTGTATCATTTCACCTCTACCTCCAGAGTAAAAGACCGCATTTGATAAAGATGTATTCCCATTATTATCCTGAATATTTGCATCTGCTTTATAATTTAGTAGCAACCTCGCAATGTCTAATAAATGATTTTGTGAGGCAAAATGTAAAGCTGTATTTCCGAAGTCATCTTGTAAATTTACGTTTGCTCCCTTATCCAACAAAAGTTTAACAGCATCATTTTCTTCGTCAATCACAGCATACATCAGTGCAGTTCTTCCTTCTTCATCGTCCACAGAATTTATATCATCAACAACATCTACTAATGATTTCACTACATCCCACTCTCCATTAATTGCTGAAACTAATAAATTTGACATTTTTCTTGCCTCCAAGATAGTTCTCTTTATAACAAAAACAGATTACCTTATTTAACTAAACTGATGTTCAGTAGTGGTTGAAAGTAGCGACAGCTTATTAAAGTATTCTGCCTCTTTACTTCAATAAGCAAAAGCGATTCTCCTTCTTGAAGAATCGCTATCCGTTAATTTAAGTATTTATTTTCACAAAGTCTTAGATTTCCTCAAATAAATAACACTCTTATTCTATTATCAAATCAAAAATCCCCATAGGGTTGAGGATAAAATATATCCCTAACAAAGCTAAAACAACAATAAATATAATTACTAAGACAACCTTCATTAAGGCTACCTCCTAATCAAGTATTTCTGATATTTCTTCAATTCCAAAACGTCTATAACTTATTCAAAATAAGTCTCCGTTTGTTGAAAAGTGATTATCCTACTCTTGTTCTCTTTTTAGTAGAAACACTGATTATCACCATTACAGTGATAAGTATCGTAACAGACAAAAAGTAAATAAAATAATCCATAAACAATTCCTGGGACCATTGGGTTCCATCGGTTATTATCCAATAACTTATTTTATTTGTAATTGCTATTCCATCTTGTCCATCGAAACTCGCTTTGTAATTCAACCATAAACTAATTGTAGATACGGTTGAAATTGCTAAACCTACAATTAACGTTATAGTTAAAGGACGCTTCACAGAAAAGAACTTTAACAATCCAAAAGTAACTAAAAGCAATGTTAATGTTGTTAATATAAGCATAAACAACTTCACCCCTCGTAAGTCTTCCACATTCCTGATTCGTTAGCTTAATAACTTCCACAAAAAAGGAACTTATCCTTCTTAAAGATAAGCACCTTTAGTAAAAAAAACTATTGAGGAATGTTTAATAATTCAAAAAATCCAGGATCTGGTTTAGATTCTTTAACCCCTTTTTCGGATTGAAAGTAAATTGTCTTCTTATCTTCGTAAAGAACCTTTACCTTTATATTACCAAAATCAATCACAGTTGTTTTGCTTCTAGGTAAAGTATCTTCTTTATAATTGTATGCTTCAGTGTTGATAAACCCTACAATTCCTCTAATTCTATCTTTATCTCTTATCTCTATGCATTCATTGTCTGATTCGGCTTTATAAATACAAATTACCTTTGGAATATCCTCAATCCACGATGAACTGACTAAAATTGGACGCTTATCAAACATCACTTCAGTCTGGTCTTCGAATTTATTATAGTGGGCTGAAAGTGATAATTCACCTTCGAATCCCTCTTTACTCCATCCAGAATAAAATCCAGACCAGTCATTATCTGAGTCATTGTCATTAAGGGCAGAATCTTTATATTCAACTTTCCATCCCTGTTTAGGAAGTTTATTGATGTAGAATTCATAAATATCAGTCCACTGATCACCATTAATAATATAGTGGTGTTCACTTGGTTCTAACCCTTCGAATAGAGGAATATCTTCGTGTTGCTCAGGGATAATTGACATCCCCTTGTAAGTATCATCAGTGACTTTTTGATAAACAAACCAACCCATTGCAATTAAAATTGCAATAAAACCATATAATAATAAACTATTTTTACTCAATTGATCCCTCCTTGCCCTTAATCATTGTTTCTTCCACTAAACTGATTCATTAGTTGAATAGTCATTGCAGTTCTATTTTAACTTTAAGGTCTCCTAATTCTTCAATCATTTTCTTTGCTTTCCCGTAGGGAACTTCCTCTGTAAGAACAAATGGTAGATTTTTTGACCTTTTTAATAATTCAGATGTAGCTATTTTAAGTCCCAGGATACTTTTAATTTTTATTAAATCTTTTAAAGCTCCATCTTGTATATCCACTACAACGAGTTTAGCATTCTCTGACCAATTAACTTCTGTCTTTTCATAAAGTTCTATTGTTAAACCATTTTTAACCCATTGGATTAAGTCATTCGATATTAACAAGGCATGTTCTGGAGTCATGTCTCCTGAGTCAGCTATTAACACCTCTTCTTTTTTTAAATCTATACACATTAGAATAACCTTTCCACTGCTATCATCACCGATAGAGATAAAACCAGGTGCATATATATCTGTCTCCCATGTTTCATTACGTTCAATAAGGTCTTGTGTTCCGTAAATAATAATTCCCTCACTTTTAGACACACCATTAGAATTTAGCAATAGTTCTTTATAGGAAGTAGGAAGTTTTGTATTCATCTTCAATTCTACTTTTTCTAGTTCCATAACATTAGCTGGGGGATTTAGAACCAAGCCTCTTATACTATTTAAATCCATAATTTAAACCCTCCACCCCTTAGAATAGCTTACTTCACTAAATGCTCCTTTACTTCAATAAAAAGTGCGAAAAATGCTTCTTGGATCAACGCACATGTTAATTTTTAAAAAATCTACAATTTATATTCATAAATAGACCAAGGAAGCCATAAGACAGGTTCAGTTCCAACTTCCTCATGATTACTATAATCACAACACCTTAATGCCATATCTAGTGAGGGTATAAAGCCATTTTCATTCAAGGAGAATTGAAATTCGTTCTTATAGTCCTTTTCTAAACTATTACAAATATAAGAATGGAACTTACCAAATTCAAATCCCAGAACCTCATAGCCTTTTATATCTGCTGCTTCCATCTCCGTAGTTGTCCTATTCAACAGCAATTTTTTAATACCATATTGTCCTTTACTAGATTTAGCTAGCGTTTCTGCTTCATCCAGAAAAGCCTGTACTAAATTTTCTGGTAATCCAATTCCTATTATGCTAATATCATTCAAATGATTAAGAAACTTCTTGGCAAATTCCCGTGCTAAATGAACTGTGGTAAATAGTTGAGGAAATTGAAACGTTTCCTCATCAAATTTGTCCTCAACCCATTTTTCCATTTCCTCATAGATCTCTTTTGAAAGGTTTAATTTCTTTGAATAATTCTGTTTACTTTTATTTGAACTTCCCCACAATTGTCAATCTCAGGATGAAAATCACATAGACAGTCACTTACTGAAATGATTGTCTCAGGTAATATGGTCTTATCCATATATTCAGCTCTTGTTAAAGGTGAAATAATATAATAACCACCTGAAATGTATTTCATTTACCCACCTCTTTTTAAACATAGCAATAAATACTTTCTTGTTGAACTATACAGACCGTTAGTAAAAAAGCGGCTGCTCTAATTTCGCAATCGCATCTTTTAATAGATAATGTTCTATATTTATGAAAGCAATTCAGTTAATTGTTTGGGTCTATCAAATAAATACTCTGGATTCAAAGGGGATAATCTTTCATATTTCCCTTCCCCCCAAAGAGCTGCAACACTTATCATATTCGCAGAATGTGTAGCTTGAATATCGGTTGGTTGGTCTCCAATATATAAACATTCCGTCGGCTTAAGCCTTAGTTTTTCAGCTAATTGAAGTAAAGGAACAGGGCTTGGTTTAAAATCTTGGCAATCTTCTTTCCCCATAATCACATCAAAAAAAGGATACAAAGCTGTGTTCTCCAATTCTTTTGTTGCATTTTGTTTTAGTTTAGCTGTAACAAGACCTAACCTATATCCCTTTTGTTTAAGGTTTAGGAGCATCTCTTTAACTCCATCATATTCTTTAATATTCTGATTATATTTACGATAATAATCTAATGTTTCTTCGATAATTTTTTCTGTTTCAGAATTTGTTAAAAAAGGAAACAACTCATTTAAGGCTTTGAAGGGCTTTCCTAATAAATATTGTTTTTCATCCTCTTTTAATTCTCTGTTTAATATTTTCTTAATCCCATAATTATAAGATCCGTCCCTAACCATTCACTGTTAATTAAAGTTCCATCTAAATCAAATAAAACTCCCTTAATTTTACTTATCTTAAATTTCATCTCATCTCAACCTTTCTCTTCTCATCTAAACTCGTCTCACTATAAAAACTATTCTACTAAGAGATTAGAAATTCCTTTTTTGCACTAAACACCCGTTACTTCAAGAAGGGAATCTGAAATTTATGGAATAATAAAAATCATTAATTGAGAAAGGAATTTCAAATGAGAAAAACATAGGGAGATTTTAGTCTTCCTATGTTTTCATTCATATTATTTATCTGATTGTTTTTGCTTCTTTTTCAAATATTCCTCACGCAGTTTTTCAAGTTGCTGCTTCTTATCAAATTTGGCAGGCTTCTGTTTTTCATGAAACTTTGCCACAGCTACCTTACCTTTGGTATCCAATTGATATTTTCCCACTTTGTTCACCTACTTTTCTTGTCTTTAAAGAAAATCTTTTCAACAAATATAATATACCTTATTTTACTGAAGTAAACCTTATCACAAAATTGTTTTTAACTGTTAACTTTGCATTCATCAGCAAAACAATAAAAACATACTAAAATAATGCTTTGACAAATGGTATTCATTTCAATGCTTAATCAAATAAAATGCCTTGAACTTGTTAGGCCCCGATAATTCTACTTTTGTATAGTTCCACGCTTGTTTCGGCAATCAAATAGCAGGTGGATAAGACTTTCATAGTATGGGAGAAATTCTTCATTTTTGATCATCATCAAAATTTCTTCCTTACTTGCCCATTTCACGTTTTGAACCTCTTCATACACACCTCCAACCTCCAATAGTTAGCTAGCCACTAGTCGAATAAGCGCTTAGACTAATCAACTAAAAATTCATTCATATATTCCTTCAATTCATCCTCAAGCTCTTCAAATGTTTCATCAAGTAATTCACCGAAAATCTTGCTGCCAGGAATTTTTCTTGAAATGGGCATTCCTATTAATGAACGTTGGCATTCCCATATTTTTATGGTATGTAAATCAATAAGTTCTTTATGTTTTTCGGCAATCCCAATCGAAACTGAGGAGCTGTAACCCGGCATAAAAGGATCGTTACCCTCTTTATTAAATCCAGTATCAAGATCTAAATTTTTCTTAGCAAAAATAGATTTATACTCTCTTAACAACCTCTCGATGTACTCTTTTAATGTCCATTCGGTATGTTTAATCTTTTCCAATAGTTCTTCAGTGAAATCCGTTTGTTGAAATTTCATCTAAAACTCACTTCTCTTCAAATAGAATAACTTAAAATGCGTTCATTGTTTAAAATCCTTCTCGACTTAACCTGTCCGTTTACTGAATAAGAACAGTTATGCTCATTATTCAAACAGCTCACCAAGTAAATAGGTAGTAGCCTATAATAAAACAGTCCCATTTACCTACATAAATTCTTTATTTTAAATAATTCCCCTACCCTACTTCTTGTTCAACTAAACTATTACTTCAATAGAAAAGAGGCAATCCTTTCTTATTAAGGATTCCCCCGTTAAGAAGGTGAATCATTTTTTTATCATTTAGAACTGACATTACAGCCTTGTTAGTAGGCTCATTCCCAATAATTTCCTTAACAATCATTTGTGCCTCTTGTGGCTTTAGTAATTTCAATAAGCAGAATGGAGCTGTCGTAAAAACTCCGCGATAAGCCAAGCGTCCAATGTTAATGAAATTTATATATCCATTTTTTTATCTTTTGTGTTATTCGATATGTACCTAATAAATAAGATACCTATTAATATAAAAATGGAAATTACACCAATTGTGAATCCAAGTGGATGATCAGTTGCCCTAACCCACAACGGAGTGCTTAGAATACCATCTCTCCAACCATTTTCTCCACTATACACCGTGCCTTCTGCTCGATATAGAATAGCCCATGATAGGTACACTTTTGAAACTAGTAAACCAAGTATAAACCCGAAAAATGCTCCCCAAAGTACATTATTTTCATTATTCATTATATATTTCTCCCTTCTCTATTCTATTTACTAACTCTACGCCTTTAATAGCAAGTAGTCATAAAGAAAATCTAGTAAAAATAGTAAAAATAAATAAAACTCTTACCTAAATTACCTACTCTTTCATCTAAGACCATCTTTCTTTAACCTGACCAGTAAGTACAATAACCAAAATAAGCGATAATCCTTCTTGGTCATCGCCCCTGTTACTGGAATAACTCATTGTAAATGGGTCAATAATCAATATCCCAACACTTATTCTTTTTTCAAATCTTTAAACGCTTTTTTCAAACAAATTCTCACTGCTAAAATCATTCGATAAGTATGAACTTTTACTAATGGTAGAAAACGATAAAATGGCTTTGTTAATCGATGAAATAACTCCTGACTACCCAAACGCTACCAACGTTCAGGAACTTACATGTAAAGCAAAGATTTTCACATTCAATACCATTTAAACAGTTATTAACTATAATTTTCCCGAATAAAGAGTAAAAATTTTGAAAATAATAAAACAGTCTTAACAGGTAAATATCACTTAGAGGATTTGTTTAAGTCTATCTTTTGTGGTCTATTCACAAAATAGATACCACATAGAATAAGGCCACCTCCTAATAATGTTGAGAAATGAAATTGTTCTCCCAGTAGTTTCCATCCGAAAACAACCCCAAATAAAGGAGCAAGAAACAAATAAGCACTTACTTTTCCAGGGTCTTCTTTCTGTAAAAGATAGAACCAGATCGCAAACTGAACAATGGAGGCCATAATTGCTAACCATAGGATAATGAAAATCGAAACTGACGTAATTTCTATTTCAACTTTTTCAACTAAAACACTTCCTATCAATAAAAAGAAGCCTCCAAACAACATTTGATAAGCCGTTAGAACCCATGTATCGAACATTGAGCCCCATTTTTTAAATAATACTGTTGCTATTGCCCACGAGACTCCACTTAATAGTCCCAGAAGTGTACCCGATTGCTCAATATTTAAACTAGCTCCAAGTGTGATAAATACCCCTAAAAATCCAACGATGACACCTAACCACTGACCCCAGCGATATTTTGCGCCCATAAAAATTGCACTAAATATAATAACTAGTAAAGGATTAGTGAAAGTAAGAATGGACGATTCACCTGCCGTTATTGTACGAAGACTTAAAAAGATTAAACCCATAACTCCGGTAGTTTGAAATGCTCCAACTACTACAATTCGCAACCATTCTGTTAACTTTTTTGGGTGCGTCCGTTTCAAGTAGATAACTATCGCTGACATGATTATGCCTGCCAATGTAAATCGTAAACCAACTAGAAGTAAGGGTGAGATATAGTTAAGTCCTATTTTCCCAACTGCAAACGAAGAACCCATTAAACCTGTTGTAATAACTAATAAAATGATAAATAAAGACTTATTCATTTAATTCACAATCCCCCCTAAGTTTATTACAAGTTCCAGTATAGTATTAAACGGTTTTAATAGTCGAATAAAAAATCCCACCTTATATATAAAAGGTGAGATTCATTTTATTTACTGTTTGTTAGGATTATCAAGGGCTTTAACCAATTCTTCCATCAAATCCGTAGAAAACGGGTCACAGCGTGTTACGATTTGAGCTTCTAATGGGGTAAATAGTTCTTCCCCCCACTAACCAGTTTCATTACTATTTTGTTCATCTTTAAGCCACTTGATTATACATCTAATACTTTTGCCACAGCCCATTCCTTCTTATACTTCAAAATCTTTAATTTTCGCATTTGGACTTAAAACTTTTTCTGGGTTCAATTCTATTAACGGTTCGCCTTTTTTTCACTCTATTACCCAATCACTATTAGCAAGAGCACCTAATCAACGACCTTATTCTTTTTTGCCAGTTCATCGTCAATTATTTGTTCTAGGTCCAGCTTTGAACGCATACCCTGAACCTTTGTATCCCCAATGATAAACGTAGGAACAGCCTGTATGTTTGCTTCGGAATAAGCATGTTGTAATGCATGATGATGTACTTCTTTATATTTCCTTGTTTCTAATGCTTCACGATACTCCTGCTCATTAAGCCCCAATTCTCCCGCTAACTTAGTTAGTACCTCTATACTTCCAATATCCTGTTCTTCCTGAAAAAATGCTTTAAGCATACGATGGTTATACTCATTTCCTTTTCCTTTTTCCTTTGCATATTGATATCCTTCAAATGCTAAATGTGTATGTGGCTGAGGAGAAACTCGTGGTAAAACGATTTTTACACCAAAGTGTTCAGCCATCGGATAAACAGAATTTTCCCATGTCGTTTGAAGATAATCCCCTTCTGGCTTTAACGTTTCTGATGGATAAGGACGTAATTCAAATGGCATCCATTCAACTTCAACATCTTTTCCTTCTAGTGCTTCTTCTAGCGGAGCCTCCGCTATAAAACAAAATGGTCAAACGTAATCCGAGTATATCTTAACTTTAACTGACATTTTGCTCCCCCTATTTTTGTATTTAAATTCTTGATTTATTTAAGCGTTTCTAGGTACTTAACACTTAGTTTTTCCCAGTAACTTAAACTTCTCCCTATCAAGAAATTCCAATTTATCAATAATTCAAAGTTTATCGGATTTTAAAGAATAAATTTAATACATGCTTGTTCCATATTAATGTTTCATTATAAAGCCCAATCAATTGCATTAAAATCGAACTATTTTGTATTCTAATAGTAGGTGGTGATTATTATATGAGTGAACCAATCGAATTAACCGAAATAACAATACTACAAAAGGATACTGCTAATAAAATCCGACAAGCAATTATAAACGGATTCGAGGAACCCATATTATATGGTGTACATGGTGGAGTTAAAAAGTTTTATGGAGTAGAACCTGAAATTGAATATCCTTCAACTCTTGATCATATTGTATCTGCTGCAGGTGGCTGACTAGTTGGAACCCTATCTGGCGCGCTGGAAGCGCGTAAAATTCCAACCACAAATAATGTTAAAGCAAAGGTTCAAGGTACTATAGAAGCTCCTGAAGGCGTATTAAAAATTACAAAAATTAGCTGTCATTACGATGTTAAAGTTCCAAGTGGCAAAAAAGAAGCTGCTGAAAGAGCTTTGTCAGTTTTTGAACGAAATTGCCCTGTTGTTCAAACCCTTAAAGGAGCTGTAGAATTTGAACATACATGGGTAATTGAGGAATATTAAACGAACCCAAAAAGATTTACCTTTTTTGAAGGTAAATCTTTTTTATATAGGGTAAATAGGTAATTAATTGTATTAATATAATTCTTCTTCGAACTTTGTAACTTTAAGACTTTACTTTTTAATAAAGCTCAATACTTCTGAACGTGTTTTACTATGGATACTCAGATACCTAGTGAAAAATGATAAAACTATTAATATATACTTCTTTAAAACTATACACCACGCATAATCCCCCAAATATAGGTATGAGCTAAGACAGTACTTTTACATTTTACTTCCCTGTGTTTCAATAGCAACTTTTATATTGTTTGTGTGAAGGCTTTTCGTTTGTAACAGTATCTTTTCTTTAAAATAACCATGAAGTCATAAATATTATAGCTAAGTATAAGCACAGAGGTGTGTAGAGTTTCGTGTCGTGCTTTGAGAAAGGAGTATTTTGGATTCTCTTAGTGAAACCAATATACTTAAAGTCTCCAATTGCTCTAAGGAAAAAAATGCAGGTAAGTACGATACTTGACCATTTCGTAAAGGAATTCGGGGTAAAAAATGATACTAGATTATTTTGTGCTAATAAAATAAAAGCCGCACCAATCAAGCCAACTGCAACAATTAAGGTTTCAATCCATCTCGGAGTAAATACTGATCCACCCTCTACTTTTTCTGGTAAGCTAGCTTGTAATCCCCATGTCCCACCAAATACCCAATAAAAATGTAACACGCTTACTAAACCTAATACTATAACCGACAAGTAAATGAATAGTTGTTCCATATCAATCCCTCCACTTTTAATTTAGGTCATGTGTTCAATACCTTCCCAAATCACTTCATATTGCCTTTCAAAAATAGAGACAATATGCACACTTTCATCTTGACTTATAGACCAACTAATTAGGCTGTTAAAATAGATTCCTACAAGAACAGAGGCAATTGTATTTGGAATCAAAACGGGTATTTATTGTTTTATTTATTTTTGCTTCTTCAATCAAGGTAGTCATGGTTTCCTTAAATAAATCTATGTTTCTTGATTCATCCTTTAGAGCAGAGCGAATGGTTTCTGACAACGTAAGTTTTAAAAGATCTGAATTTTCCAAGTAAATAAATAAGAGTTCCTTAAAAATGAATAAAATTCTTTGTTTCATTTTTACATCCTTATATTTTTGTGTGACCTCTTGAAGGTATTCATTTTGTGAACTCCCCAAATACAGTAAAACATGTTCCTTCTTTGGAAAATAATTAAAGAACGTACCTTTAGCAATGCCACAAGATGATGCAATTTTTTCAACAGTAACATTGTCATACCCATACTCCTTAAATAGTTTAATTGATGTAAAGAATATTTGTTTTTTTAATTCTTTTTTCCTTTCTTCTTGTAACATTGAATTTCTACATCCTCCAATCAAAATGACCATAGTCATATTATGACTATGGTCATTTTGACACTAAAACCATATTTTAACAATTAGTATTTCGAATTGTATTTTTAGCAAAACAAAAAAAAGAGCACTCCTAAAAGAAAGTTGCTCCCTTCTAAGTTTCTGTAAAAGTTAAGCTGTATCACTCTTCTTAAGCATACCTACTTATTTGTCTAACTAGATTACTTCAAAAAGCTAGCTGCTATAATACGATCTTTACAGCGCAGTAATTGTCAAACACACATTAATGAAACCAACAATCTTAATTAAACATTAGCACTTTGACTGCTGAAGATTGTTATAAAACTTAAGATTTCATTATCGAAAATCATCAATCCATTAAACCCTCATCTATGTATACTTCCATACCCTCTTCTTCCAGACATTCACCAAAAAACATAACTACTTTCCTATAGTCATGGTTGAGTATATTTAAATCTTGATCATTTGCATCATATACAGCCACTACAACATCTTTAGCATAAAGATTAATATAATCATCTAATCCATTTAAATGTGCCTCAATACTGAATTCTTGGCCTTTAATTACTTTTTTGTTTGACTTTAATGCCATTGATAATAAGTGTTTAATTTCTTCCATTTATATAGCCCCCTTTTATAGTTACCTCTCTATAGGTTGTAACATAATAAAATGTTTGTTGATAGTTTTTTCAATGGATTTTGCTTTTAGCTAGATACCGTATATATAAGGTGGTACTAAAACCTGCATAACATGCATGTATCTTTTCGTAAAATTATTTAATTTAATTTAAGACATTCTTCACAAATAAATGCACCTACATCATTAAATATGCCTTCGTTGTAAGACCGTTTATCTAATTTCATTATTATTTGAAAAATTATATTATCATTGCGATATATTTTAGATCTTCAACACTCTCGCTTCTTGCAGAAGACATTCCTTCACAATTTCCTTGTACAATGCAGAAATTGGTTCTGTTTATTATCATTTCCCTTTTTAAACGTAAGCTACCCATTGTTGAAGATCAAGATGAATAAGAATTCAATAGATCATTCGCTAAATTACCGAAATGTCTAATATCACTTAGATAATCATAACCTTTAGGATTACTTAACTGGTTATACATCCTTACTACTACTGCATTATATATTGGCAACGCCAAGCAAGCACACCCCGTAATACCCAGTATTTGATAAGAACAACTTGGTAGATTTCCCCCTAATTGATTTAAAGGAGTGTCGCTTTGTAACCACCATATAAAACTGTTTCTTGGGAGATGTTGTGGTAGGGTATTTGGGGTTTGGAGTGTGGATACACGTTCAAAAACACTCTGTGGCAACAATTGTTTTCCGTCTAGACACCCTTTTCTAAGGTGAATATACCCCCACTTTGCTAAATCTCTTGCACTAACAAACAAATTACTTTGGTCTCCTGCATTACTGTCATTCGGTCCAACCCAGGTATCTTTTTCCTTGTAATAGTTGTAGATTAGGTATTTATTTTTCTTTGTTCTCCACCCAGTTTCATTAAAATTATAAATTTCAAATATATTATCTTTCATAAAAGTGCTTAATGTTTTACCCGATAGATGCCTAACTAATTGAATTAACATTGTGATACCTGTATTTCCATACTCCCACTTTTCCCCAGGGAGAAACTTTCTTTCTATTTTCCCTCCAACCTCAAATAATCCGTGAGTATGCGTAAGTAAGTGCCTTAGTGTAACTCCTCCAGCTATATCTTTATAATCGATTAAGTAACTAGCAATTTCATCATCAATACTCTTAATCAGACCTTGCTCAATTAGCAAACTTATTGCTAGACCAAGATATGTTTTACGAATAGAAGCGACATTAAATTGGGTGTGTTCATCTACGATTCGTGATTCTTTAGAAGAGTCGTGTCTCCCTGAATACCACTCATTAACAACTTCACCATCTTTAATAATATAAATTGCTGCGGCAGTCGCACCAATATCATTTTTAATGTTAGATACATAATTATTAAGGCTCTTAAAATGGTTGTACTCTAACAAACTTCCATCTCCTTTATTTTATACAAGGATTATTTGATAAATGTACAGGCACTATTCCTTTATGGATCAATGCCTGTTATTGTTGTTCTAGATTACACCCGTTAATTCCATAAGCGTTTATGCTTCATCCAATTCTTTATATAAATCATAAGGTTCAATTTCTAATCCAATCAATTTTGCAATACAGTTAACCCCAACTAATAAACTATCATCATTCATTCCATGTAGCCAACTATTCATGAATTCTTAAGACTACTCTTTGCAAGATTATATCCCCTATTAAATTTTTCTGCTCCACTAGTTGAATAACTTCTACTAAAAAAGGCTTTAATCCTTTTGATCAAAGCACCCTTTAATAGAATAAGGATTCTGAATGCTAAAACCCTTTTTCTCAAAAGCAAAAGATGCTCTTATTCTGGCTTATTCCTTTTCATCACATAGAAACTCTTTTGAAGATAATCAATCTCTAGTAACAATTCCAGCATGATAATCTTCACCCCATTTAATTAGGACTTAATTGCAACAAAATAAGTAAAGCCACCCGTTAATTGAAGAGTAATCTATTAATCTCTTTGTATTAGATTGACTTGATTACCTTGCTGGTCATATGCAATATAATCTGCCTCTTCTAAGTTCTGGTCACTAAAAATAATCCATAATGATACACCTTTAGATTTTACATTTTTAGCAGATTTACCATGAACTTCTACCTGCTCAACTTCTGGATTGTTACTAATAAAATAGGAGAAGTTGGGTTAAATAAGTAAGTATTAAAGGAGATTAGTAATGGATATTGACTTAACTATAAATTCTAAAAGGGCAACAGTATAAAAAACAAAAACAAAGTTATCTTTTATCTCGTAATGAACAACTTCATCATAATAAATATCTGAATTACTTAGTCCATTTACTAACCTTTCTTCAAAAGTAAATTCTTCATTTGAGCAACTTACCATTAACAAAACAATCAGTATTTAAAAAACATTTTTTATGTAACTTCATAATAACCTCCGTCATTTATGTATTACAGAATTCTTTCAGAAACTCTTCTGACCGTAACTTCAATAACTCAATATCATTCTAGTTAACTGTTAATAGGTCTAATGTTGTCCCTGTTACTCTACAAATTCAATGTCATAGTAATCTTCACCCACCATGTATAACTTATTTACATCACCATTAAAACAATTTTTAATTTGAAAGTCCTTCATTTATAACACCGTTTCTTGTAATTATCTTCTTTCACAAAACTACTTCGTTCGAAACTTAATAGCTTGTTTGTATTTCTTCAATTACTTTTCCATCAAAAGAAAGTCCTGTCACTGTAGCATCCAGAAGTTCACCATTAGCAATTAAAAACCAAAATCGCCCCTCACTATTATATTTTATCACTTTGGCTTGATATTCTTTTCCGTCTTTCGTGATAACTTGTACTTTCTCAATGTCAGGGTCAGTTATTTTCCCTCTAATTAAATCAGTATAACTAGATAAATAACCTCTTAATTCTAAATGCCCCCAATTCAACTTAGAGTCCTCTAAGAGATAAAGACTTCCACCCCGAACAATTTCCCAACCTAGGAAATTTTCCTCCAAAATTACATTCCCAAACGACGAATCTTCACCATGCCCCCACTCGTAAAAGGCAATAGCTTTATTTTGTTCGAGTAATTCAATATAAGCTACTGTTAATTCTGGTTGTTCTAATGCTATAACAACCTTTTGAATTTCCTCTATATCGTCTTTTGGTGATACGTTTATAAGATAAATACCAATAACAAGTAAAACAATAATAAGTAAAAAAGAGACCTTTTTCCCCATTTTAATCTCCTTTAGATTTTTAACGATCCTTCTTTGTTATGATCAATCGCACTCGTTACTTTAATAACATAGAAATCCAATTACGGTCTGATGTATTCAATAAACCGAGAACATCAGAAGCAACTTGCTCAAAATTCTCCTGTATTATTAAATCTTCAAAATCAAACCATATTCCATCTTCTTCTTCGGAATTTGCACCTAACCTCAATCGTCTATTAACATCATGAGCAGTTACTTTATTGGGTGGTATTTCTTCACCCCAGTGCAATGTTCCCCCTTCTAATGGACATATTGCCAATTCAACTACAAACGAACCGCCCCATCTATTGAATTGAAAAGTAACTAAATCAATATTATATTCATTCTTCCTTCTAAAATGTGGAAATGAACCCTTAAATCCTTGCTCTCTTAAAACTGGAATTATAATATCCTTAATTGCCAAATTCATTTTCTTTCTTTGCTCTGATTGCACTTTATTCACACCTATATCTTTTTGTTATATGCGTTTCTACTTGCTTCAAAAACGCCACCCGTTTATTTTACAAAAGCTAATTATCATATTTATCAGAGCTTATTACCAGTAATTAATTCAAATAAAGTTTCTGACTCGTTTTCTGACATTTTTATATACTTCGCTTCTCCTTCGATAACTATCTCAAGTCTATCTCCATTAGGTGTCTTCGAAATAGCATAATTAGAGGAATTCAATCTAAATCGGTATTCAGGTGGTTTTGGCATAGAGACCTCTATACTTTTCCCCCAATCTGCATCCACCACAATTTTTTGAACGGATTTTAATTCATCCTTGTTATCAATCACTTTAATGGTCTTATATCCTTCAGAAGTACGCTCTTCAACTGTTATTAATTTCAACTCTGAAACTCCATATTCTTGAACGGATTCTTTTGGTTCTTCCTGTGTGGCGTTATCTGTACTTGAATCACTACAACCAACTAAGGCAATCATTCCAATTAGAATTGTTATAAAAAGGTTGTTTTTCTTCATTAATTCCCTCCTGCTTTTAGTATAGACGATAATTATTTATAAAGTTTTCACTTCTTGTCTTATTTAGCCCTATGATCCTATACTTCAATATGAACAGCCACTAATACTACTTCGATCTGTAGCTGTTCTTCTTTCACATTCGCACCCGATAGTTTAAGTGCATTTTTTCACAATCAATAAAAATGCCCTGTTTGTTTAAATGGAATTCACTCCATCAATTCATCTATTATGTATTTATCCTATGTGACTCTTAGAACAATCTTTCCCTTTGTACGCCCACTTTCAATGTGCTGGTGAGCCTCTACAATCTGTTCCAAGGGATAACATTTTTCAATAACAGGTTTTAACTTTTCTTGTTCCACAAGACTACATAAAAAAGCCAAGTCTCCATGATTGGGTTTTGTAAAATGAATCTTTGCCTTTTTTCTACCTAAAAATGATCCTATCATCACTTGAAACGGATGGTATTTAGGGAAAAATAAGTGTTCAGTAATATAAACACCTTTCTCGGTTAAAGAACGTAAGCAACTGAAAAAGGTTCGCTTACCAACAGCATCCAGAATAACATCGTATTTATTTCTATGATCAGTGAAATCTTCCTTAGTATAATCAAGGACATAATGAGCCCCAAGATCCTTAACCCAATCTAAATTGGAGGTACTACAAACGGCAGTTACTTCAGCCCCATAGTAATTTGCAAGTTGAACAGCAAAATGCCCTACTCCTCCAGATGCTCCATATATTAAGACTCTTTGTCCTTGCTTTACCTGTGCTACATCTCGCAAAGCTTGTAACGCAGTTTGAGCAGCACATGGAATAGCAGCAGCATCTTCAAAAGTTATGTTTTTCGGCATATGACATAGGAAATTCTCACGTGGAGAGACATATTCAGAATGGGACCCGAAGCAACTCCCGAAAACGTGGTCCCCCACCTTAAATTTGCGAACATTTTCACCGACAGCCTCAATAGTACCCGCAACATCTATGCCCAGTATGGGATTTTTGGGTTTTGTTAGTCCATTATCCAACCTTGTTGGTAAATAACCCTTTCGGTACAAATAGTCCATAGTATTGACAGATGCACTGTGAACACGAATCAACACCCTGTCTTGTTCCTTGATGGATGGTTTTTCAATATCCTTAATACTCATAACTTCAGGGGGACCGTAGTTACTATAAATTGCTGCTCTCACCTGCATACCTCCATAATAATTCTATTTTAAGGCGTTTATTTAATAGAAACTCTTTCCCTTATTATATGGTGTATTTCTAAATATTCGGACTCTTTAATAAAAAATTTTTTTAACCTACTCTATTAGTTCAAGATAGCTAACGCACAGAACAACCATCAGAAAAATAAAATATAACATTAAAACAAATATTTTCTCCTTAGAGTCTTTATTTTCAAAGATTAAAGCTGCAGACAGAATTGATCGCTAACGCCAGATAATCCTTTACGGCATATTTTCTCCTCTGTCGAGATACTTTTATATTATTTGCCTCTTAAGCTAAACTGCTCCGTTAGCTTAAAACTTCCACAAAAAAGGGACTTATCCTTCTTCAAGATAAGCACCCATTAGTTGAACAAACTCGTTACATTTTCATCAGTCTTTTTCGAAAAGTTATATAGATCACCATCATCAAATCCTGTTGCAAATACTATTTCATTTGAGAATCTTGAAGGGTGAGAAAGCAAATAGTTATTTGCAAAAGTAATGGTTGATGAAATCGTAAGAAATAACCCTAAATAAAAATTATCTTCCCAAAAATTATACAATTCATTATATAGGGCTATCTTAGGATACCTTCCTTCAGGAAAATAATCGTTATTACTTGCCCAATCCTCATCATCTATTTCCCATTCAGACGAACCAGTAATATAAAGCTGTATGCCGTCTGCACTTTCAAAAAGACCAAAATTTAAAGCGAGAATGTCATCTGGTACTTTCTCTTGGTCAAACAAACCACTAAGCCAATCCTCAAATTGTTTATAGCCATAAGTGAGTTGGTTTCTAAGATCCTTTAAATCCGCTGAAGCATCTATACTTTTTGCATATTGCTCAATTATATTGAAACCATTATTCAGGGTTGGAACTTCTTTAATGAGGGATATTAACAGTTCATCTACTTTTTCAATATCAGACAATTACTGCACCTACTTTTCAAATAAGTTTTAGACTTTATTACATAACCTGTTCCTTTAATTCTACAAAACAGAATTCATTACCTTCTTCAACATTCATGCTCAATAGTGAAATAAGCGTTTCTGCTCGTTCAAGAAACGCTCACCGTTAGCTCAAGAAGCGATTGTCAAAAGTAACTTTATGCATTTTCTTGCCTAACCCATTTAGTATCTTTATTAACTCTTTCTGCTTTCCAACCAATAGGTAAATCCCATAATGAAGAAAGAGAACCATCTATCTCTAAAATTTCTTCAAGAGTAACTATTCTGGCATTGTCTGTATCAAGTTCATCAGACCCATCAAGAAATTGCCACATTCCATCTTCCTCATCGTGTGATACATATAGCACTGGCTTTTTTCCATCTAATATTTCTTTTAGTGTAATAACCATCGTGTTAGGGAAATCATTAAATTCACTCATAGGAACACTCTCCAATATATATTTGAATGCAATTATCTCATCGTTTGTTGAACTATTCTGCACCGTTACTTCAACAAGAGAAAGGCGATAACCTTTATTATGTCGCTATCCGTTAATCATCCATGAAACAAATTTTTCACCACAGAATGAAAGATCATTTCGTTCTTTCTTGGTAGTTCAACAAGCACTCAATTACTCCTTGTTGAAAAGTACTACATCTTAATTTTAACATTAATTTCCTTTTTATAGGCATACAAAAAAGCATCCCTTGTTGAAGGAATGCCTTCCCTTTGTTTAAGTGTATTAATTAATATAACTTGTTCGAGTTGAACGAATGGTTCATCAGTAGTTGCTCTTCTTTAATATTCGCCCCCGTTGAATAGTAAAATATAGCCCCAACTTGAAAATTGGAATGGCTACTTAATTCCCTTCTAACTCAAATTCAACAGTAAGGGTATTATTTAAATCAGTTCCTTCTGCGGTAACATCTTTTAATACACGGTATAGTCCTGGAACCTTCAACTGATTTAGAGGGATGTTTTGTTCAAATGTCTGACCAGGTTCAATAATAAGACCAATAGTTTCAAACCCAACATTTATTTTAATTTGCTCCCATTTATCTTGCTTATATCTTTCTATTATGTAAGATAAACCGAATGATAAGTTTGTAGAACCATTATTATCTAACTTTAGAACAAGTGTTTCATTTGATGTATATTGGTATTTATCTGAATATAGTTCTCCGTTAATAATTTGGTCAGGGGCATAAATACGGGTTACTAAAGTATCTTCAACTTGACCATCTTCTCCTAATATTTCCGTACTTAACATATAATGAATGTTACCTTTATCGGGGATAAATGTTGAAAAATACTTTTTGTCAGATGTAAGGGTGTTAATAAATACTATTTCTTCTTTTATTATTTCAATCAGGTTGTTGTCTTTATCACGTTTTGTTAATTGGAACCTGACATCTTTATCTAAAACTACCTGTTGTACTGGGTGTGCCATTAAAGATACCGAAACCTCTGAATTAGGCTTCATTATCCCAGTGGAAATACCAAACCCGATGTTTCCACCCCCTTCAAGGAACCACTTTCCATTATTAACTGCGTATTCTGTATTCTCGCTACTGTCAGTAATATTATCACTTTTTTGTGGAAAAATAGAATATCCTACTTCTTTATTTCTTTCCTCTACCTTGTTGTCCAAACTTCTGCAAGCGGTTATAACTAATAACAAAAAAAGTGTAACTGGTAAAAAAATCTTAAAAAAATTCATAAATCTCCCCCCTTTTTAAAACAGACGTTTCTATTTAGTGAATAGTCTCATCTAGTATTTCTTATTCAACTATACTGACCTATACTTTAAGAAGAACAGGCACTAATCCTGCTTGGATCAATGCCTGAAGTTGTTCAAGATTAGCCCCCGTTAGTGAAAGTACATTTCTTCACAAAGTGCCCTGTTTTGCTTTTAAATCGAACGTCGTAATGGAAACTCCTGCCCAACGGATAGGGATTGCAAAAAAGAAATTCAATATAAATGACATAATTTATATGCAATAGTTGAAGACAAATTCTTCTGCTATTTCCTTAAAGTTGATAAAATTAACTTAGCTATTCTGTAATTATTAGATGTGGAGGTAAAAGAATGTTGTTTTTAAAAGAACACCCTCAATATATTTTTCGTATTGATGAACGCACACCTTTTGTTGATGATTTAGCTGATGTAGATGAGAACTCCACTGAGTTGTTAATCCAAGGAAAAACAAAAAATATCGAGAGGTTAAAGTCTTTTTGTAATCTGACAAAATTATGGATTTATACAGTGAACCAAAATGAATTCAATACAATATTGAGCTTTGTTAATCCCAAAATGCTCTCTATATATGAATTGAAGGTAGAAGATTTGTCAGCAATTAGTTCACTTAAAGATCTTGAGGTATTGGCACTAGAATGGAATACCAAAGCCCAGAGTTTATGGGATATTTCAAAAAATACTTCTTTAAAATCTTTGTCAATAAAAGACTTTTCAAAGTTAAATGACATAACACCATTACAAAATGGCACAGGGGTGGAGTTGTTAGATTTGTCAGGTGGCGATTCGAGAGATTTAAAATTAAATAATCTCCAAACTCTAAAGTATCTTAGCAATTTAAAATATCTTGGTTTGTCAAACATTAAGGTTCAAGATGATTCTTTGGAACCCATTTCTAAATTAAAAAGGCTTCAAGAGTTAGAAATCTCCAATCAATTTCCTACCGAAGAGTACGCAAAGTTGTCTGTCGCCATTCCTGATACTAAGTGCGATAAATTTAAAGCATATGTGAATCTAGTAAGCCCTATTGGGGAAGAGGATGTGATGGTTGTAGGTAAGAGAAAACCATTCTTAAATTCTAAAGTCGATGTGAAAAAGTTACAAAAATACGAAGAACAATTCATAGCGTACCAAGAAAAGTATAAAAGTAACTAAAAAAGCAATGGAACCAATTCCTTTGCTTTTTTTTCTTGTTAATCAATTGTTAAAACATATGTGATTTGTTTTGCGTATTCGGATGTGAATTAGCGTTTTGCACCTCACAACCAAACCCATTGGATGTCCATTCAATGCTCTTTTTCTTAGTTATCGTCATTAACACAAAGTTGTGCAGCTATCTCTTGTACCCGTTCTATAGTTACTCCATCTCTCAATTCCACCGATAAAGGATGATCGGTTGGTTCGAGTTCAATGAAAGGTCGAATGCCATCTGGTCGAGGATGGACCATTGTTTTTAAGTTTACTGTATCTGGATAACAAGGTAAATCCGTAGATAGCCACCCAAACATTGGTTCCAATAATTCTTGTTTATCCCAGTGCTCTTTTATATTGTAAAAATTTGCTTCACTTAATGAAACCCATACACCCCATATTAGGTGTTCATCGGTCCCAATTATAGGAATCTCAATACATCCACGAATAAAGAAATGTTCGTTATCCATAATGCATAAATCGTCATCTAGCTCAAACCTATCCTCTCGCTCTTCAGGTGCAGCATCATAATAATAGACTGGAGCTGGATTTCCGTAATTTGTAGGAAGTTCTTCGTGATATTTACCGCAACAACTGCAAGTGTATCCCTTAATTTTAGTCATTCTGTTCCTCCATTAACTTCACCATTTGAATCTTCTATAACTTCTTATTCATAATTCGTTATCCAAAATACTTATTCCTTCTTTCACTAAACTTCCCTTTACTTCAATAAAAAGGTGCTAATCTCCTTTTTAAAGATTAGCCACCCGTTTTTATAAATGTCCAATATACCAAGTTTCACCGCCATATAAAACAGTATAGTCCTTATTTATCACTTTGGATTTAGTACCAATAACACTCAGTCCTGAAGGGACTTTTACATTCCATTCTTTTGCAAAATCTCGAAAATCCTCTACCTTTTCTACCGAAACATTTCCATCGTTCCATTCAAGTTTAAATTCTTCGGGTTCATTAAAGATATAGATTTTTGTGGCATACCAATAATGAAAATCAATCATTAAAACAACTTTTGCATCTTCTAATTTAACTGGTTTTAAATCAATTAGATGTTTTGTTCTGTTAATTAAAAACTGAAAGCACTCGGATTTCAATTTGTTTGAAACCTTTGAGGAATTCAACCAGTATGCTCCATTATCAGGAAGATGGTATTCATAATATCCTTCAAAGCCTGTTGGAAAAATTCTGGTCTCTTCTTCAACATCATTGTAAAACTTTCTAATTCTTCTTTTTAATCCTCGAAACTTTTTCATTCTCATTCTAAAGTTCTCCTTATTCAAGGGGGTAAATTCGGTATTATTTATTCTATCTTTTAAATTCTACATTGATACGACAACCTTAATCCTTCTTACACTAACCTGACCCTTTACTTCAACAAAAACAGCCACTAATCCTGCACGAATCAGCAGCTACTTTATTTTACATTCGCACCCGTTAGTGTAATAAGTTTTTAAATTCCACTAAAAGCGTGACCTTCATTCTCTAATACAGCTTTTGCCTTTTCAATTGAATGACTTTTAATAAGCAAGTAATCCGTATTAAAGGTTGAAATAGCAAAGATACTGATTTTATTCTCGGCTAATGTATTCGCTAATGAAGATAATATTCCAGTTAGGCTAAAGTCTAAAATCCCCTCTACTTTTATGCACTTCCAATCATTCTCAATATCTTTATATACTTCGTACTTAGATAAGCTTTCAGAAGGACATACAATAGATAGTTCCTCATCAGTTCGGGTGATAGAAAATACATCAGATCTTAATGCCCACAATGGTATTGTTTCATTTGGAGAAAACTTCACAACGGAAAAAGTTGAATCCAAAATTTTTAATTTCATATTTTCACAACTCCTTTTAGAATTTATCTTACCTTACCATATTCTTTCAAACCCTTGTCTCATTAACCTGCACCGTTAGCGTAATAACTTCCACAAAAAGGAACTTATCCTTTTTCAAGATAAGGAAACGTTAGCACAAACAAGAATTACTAATTACTTTACAGGTTAGAAAGTTGATAATATCTTTAAAGTCTCAAAATACTCTATTTCGTTTAATCTTGAAGCATAAAGAAGTGGAGTTTCATATCTCGACAATTCAAATATTTCCCCTTCTTTAAATTGTATAAATTCCTTCAAAGTAGCAATTATATTTGGAGTGTTTAATTCCCGATAAACTTCTGTTGGTATAGTTAAGATTATTTTAGATTGATTATGACTATCTTCGTTTTTATCCCTACCTAAATAGAGGTTGTAATCAAAAGCAGCTTGCGTAAAATCTTCAGGCAATGAATACAATGACATTGATAAAAGACTTTTTCTATTTGCTAGTGATTTTAAAAGTCGTTTTTCGGTTCTCTTGACAGTTAAAACTTTACCAGATTTAAACTCTTCACCATCAAGACCAATGTAGTTAGGTTCAAATGAAAGTTTCTTTGAAAGGTCTTTTGATATGTTATAGAAATCAATCCATTTATCTGTATCGAACTCATCAATTTCACCGTATAAAACAATGGATGTTGTCATCTCAGACATTATTTGTCACTCCCATCACCACTTTAAAATTAACTTTCTTGTTAAACAATCCTGACCTATACTTCAATAAAAATAGGTACTAATCCTTCTTAGATCAGCACCCTTCCTATTAAAGATTTGCACCCTTTAGTTCAACAAACATTAATAATCAATGTTCCATCTGATTCACTAGTTACCAATGGATATTCAGGAGTATTCTCTTCAGTAAGAATACTTTCTTTACCAAGCATCTTCGAAAGTTTTTTCATGAATTCAAAAACAATATTTGCATCAGACATACTATTAACTTGTTTTGGGTCAATATCGAATTCAATTTCACTTTCTGAAAAGAAATGGCAATTTACCAATACACCATTAATATTAATAGACATTAAATGAATACCGTTGGACTCTTTTTCTTCAAAAAACTTAGCAACGTCCGTTCCTTTATACAGTGTTACTTGCCCATCCTTATAAAAGATAACTTCCCAAGGAGACAAGCGAATCCAATCAAAAAGTTTTTGCCAATCACTCAAACTAACATTAAAAACATAAATATCTCTTAGACTTCCATCAACATAAAATACTTCATTTAAAACATCGTTGGTTATGTATTCATCCAAATGGATCAATCTCCTTAAAACTGCTAGCCTTAGCTAGCTAGAATTTCCTTATTCCACATGAGCACCCTTTAGTGTAAGTACACTATTTCACAAATTAATTAAACTACCTTTTTCAAGAATATAGTTTTCATTTGAATTTTTTAAAACTATATCGAAATTCCGATGATAAGGATGCATAAATAAATTATATTGAATTCTACGCTCTTCATGAGATTTTCTTAAATAATTTATATCTGTTCCCCTTTCGGAAACATCACGAATACCCCTTCTCATCAGCTCGGTTTCTCCATCTGTATATAAGTAAACTTTTAGATTATACAAATTGGGGTCTGTAAAGGCAACGGTCATGCCTTCTATAATATTTACTTTATTTTTTGAAGAAATTAACTTGCTCTCTATATAGTGCGTGCCTATTGTATAAAAATCTAAAGCATCTCTTACCATTTGAAGGTCTCTCTCTAAAGCATATATATTATGAGTAGAAGGATGACAAGCTGTCATTTTGTCTTGATGGTGTTGATTCTTATATTCATATTTCAATATAGTGTACTTTCTAAGATGAGAGCCGATGATATATGGGTCCGTATTGATATAATTCACATCTTCATGTCCCAAAAGTTTAATAAGATTATGGGCACCATGACCCGAAATCCCAATGATGATTTTTTCATTCTTGCTGTTAATCAAATTAGCTATCTTATGTAGAACCTTTTCCATATTTCCCTCCATTTGCTTTGTTGGATTATGTTTATTATCTTGGCTTTTATTCTGGGTTTAGCAATAACTAAACTTTATAATAAATCTTTCTATTACTTTTTAACTATCCCGATCCGTTTAGCTTAATAAGTTCCACAAAAAAAGCACTTCTCCTTCTTGAAGAAATGCCCCCGTTAGTTCAAGATCGTCCCCAGCCCTTTTCAATTTCATCTGAAGCCTTCCTTGTTTCTTTACCCATGTATTTATAAGCCGTATTTAAGATTTCTCTATCATCACCTAATCGCTCAAGAATAGTAACACTTAATAGTTCCTTAGTATAATCATCACCCTCAATTGCCATTATCTCAAAAAAATTAAAGAACTTTTCAAGTTTATCTGTTTCATCTTTTTTAAGATACTCTATAATATACTCGTTACAATCACCAATGAAAACGTGTGGTAATAACTCATTATTAAATTCAAGGTGTTCCTCTAATATGAGTTTAAACTCTGGAAATTCAATAACAAGCTGTTCAACTGATCTTGCTTTGTCCAATATATATCACCACCAAAACTATTATTTAACATTAATATCCTTTTGAAAAACATAGAAATCCCTTATTAAAGGAATGATCACCGATAGTCGAAATGCGTTTTTACTAACCGTTAAGTCTTCTATCTATTTTCAATAATCAACTTCTTAATCCGCTCATGCAAACCGTCTAATTTATTTTCGTCATAAATCGTTACAGTAATTTCATGCTCATATTCATCATCATTAAGATGGGCATGTGAAGCAGTATCTTATGCTTGTAATAAAATTCCCTCTAAAGTATCAATCATTTCTTTAGCCTCTTCAATTGTAAGAAATAATGATACATTATCTAAGGCTTTATCATTATCCTCATCACTTTTCCTCCGTTTTTATTACATTAAACAGACCGTTAGTCAAAAAGCGAATGCTCTTATTGAACACTTGCACTCTTTAGCGGAACAAATACTTTACTTTCTTAGTCAGTAACATCGTTATAAGGGTTTGCATACAAATCAACATCAATTTCAGCTTCAATTCCTGAAGCGAATTTTACGATGTCTTTATTCAAATATAGAGTAGGTGTATTTCCGTTTTCTATTTTAATGACGATAAAAAATTTACACTCAATTGAATATTCTTCTTTTATTTCATTAATTAGTGAAGTCTTACCTTGAAGCTTATATAGGATCTGCTCTAATTGGTCATTTACCTCAAGTGAATCTTGATAGCCTGTTCCCAAATCCCAACTTGTCTCATTTCTATAACGAGCAACAGACCGATTTGGAATTAAATCACCTTTTTTATAAGTTTCAGTAGGTGTTACTTCCAACTTTTTAGTTACCATATCTATCGGAAAGTTATCTCCGAACAAACTAAAATATGCCATTACTTGTGTTTTGTCCAAGTATATTCCTTCCTCTCATAAATATGAATTGCGTTATTTGTGGTAATGCACCCGTTAGTGAAAAATTATTGCTCCATCCCCCTATTTCTTTTTTCCCAAAAATAGTTCCAAACTCTCAATGTTATCCAAAAAATTAATGGTAAGGCTAAAGTATAGCCTTTATACTGGTTCGGTAGAGTAAAGAAAAATATCAGCATTATAATAAGAAAAGGGGGCATTAAAACCAAATATCTTTTCCTCTTGTCCAATAGAATCCACTCCCTTGTTTTACTCTTTTGTTAATTAACCTTTGCCGTTAGTCAAAGAAGCGAATGTTCTGCCGCAATTGCCCCCATTAGCAATACAACTTAGGTTGCTACTTGTTATTTTTTAATTTCCGAATCTCTTCTTCAAGATTATCAATTTTTTGTTGAAGTTCTCTCTTCGGTTCTGAAATCCTTTGACCTAATATAACGAAAAAGCCGATTATCGCTACCATACCTCCAGCTAAAGCCATAATAAATAACAATGCAAGGTCAAACATACAAAACAACTCCTAATTTCTTATTCATCTTTTCACATACGAAATTGCACAATAATAGTTTATTTCTTCTTCAACTCTACTGACTGTTAGTGAAAAAGCGAATGCTCTTATTGAACACTCGCACCCATTAGCTTAACAACACGTTAGCTTTTAAGCTCCATAAAGTGACTTGAATTTGGATAAAGATTATCCTTTGAAAATCCTAAAGAAATGTAAAATTTATCAGCCTGTTCTGTATCTGTATGAAGCACCAAAGTTTTATAATATCTTTTTGCTTCGTCAATTATCTTTGTTACCAAAAGGATTCCTATACCTTTTCTCCTATAATTTTTACTCACATAAAACCTTCTCAACCTACCGATAGATTGTTCGTTTGAAAAGGGATCTCTATTCAATCCACCAATAGCAACAAGGACCCCATCTTCACTAAACACGCCGAATAAACCTTCTCCAGAATGACTAAATGTGTTATTTCCATTTGTATAATCAACTACTAATCTTTCTATAAAACGAAAACCATCTTTTTTGCTTTCCTTTATTAAACTATCCAAATTAAGATTCAACAGATTATCTATTTGCTTTACCTCATATTTCTCCATATGTCTCTCCACATCCGAATATAATTTTTGATAAGCTAACCTGCCCTATACTTCAAAGAAAAGAGCAATCCCTGCTTGTCGAAGGATTGCTCCCGATAGTTTAAGTACACTATTTCACATTCTACTTTCAATTGTTACTTTTGAATAGGTAACAATATAAGACTGAATTTCATTAGCCTATCATCGTTCAACTTCGTGAAAATACTCATAAGCATATTGCTCTATTTCCCCACTATTTGTTAATTCTAATCTATTCTCATCATACAACTTATAGTTTTGCTGCACACCTCCAATTGAGGCTTCACCATCCAACCCCAATAGAATGCTATACATAATGTCTGTTATAACTACATCTAAAACATCTTTCATCTTAGCCAGTTGATTTTCTGTTAAACCAAGACTATCTATTTTAGAACCAACTTCCGTAACCTGTGAATTACTAAAATATTGTTTAATCAATTCATTTTTTTCATTGTAGAATAATTCAACAAATTCTTTTGCTGTCATAAACTTCACCTCCCCGACTTCTATTGAGATTTATTATTTCATTTATTATGTCATTGAATGTGAACTAAACTTACCCTTTACTTCAATAAGCGAAGGCATTAATCCTTCTTGGATCAATGCCCCCGCTTGTTGAAGAAGATTTTCTTAATCACCCGCAATATGAGCCTTTCTAATGATAGGGGTTGATAATTTATCTATCAGTTCTTGATACTCCATTTGTTTATCCTGCGATATATTTCTTTGATAATTTTTAAGGTCGGTAATAAGGGTTATAAGTCTTTCTCCTGATAATGTTTCATCAGTCAAATAATAATCACTTAGCTTTCTAAGTTCGATATAACTTCTCCATAGCTTAGTGGAATTAAATATTTCATTATGTAACCTTTCTGTTAGTTCGAATAGTTCGACCTGTTTGCCATTATTATCATATAGCATAATGTCAAATCCCATAAAACCACCACCCTTAAACAATCATTTCTTGTTAAAATATTCTGCACCGTTTGTTTAATAAGCGTTTACACTAAACTTCAGATACAATCATATTTATTTTGTTTTATTTCGTTTAATAAAAAAGGTGTAATATATTCTTTACTTTTAAATTTCTTGCCTTCATATATTGGATTTTGTGCCTTTACTTCAACTTCTGTATAAGGGGCAATCTTTTTTACATATCTCATAAGAGATGAATATTTTTTATCTAATAAGCCGCTTCGCTTATTAAAGTCTCCCTCATTTCTCCAAGAATGAGATGAAACCCAAATACGACCCTTTGTTATTGTCTTTCTCTTTTCATTTAAATAAGAATACCCTGATTCCACCACTGGACTAAAAAATGTATCTATATAGCCGTTTTCTTTTACTATTAGTTGTCCTGCTTCCTCGAGGTAAAAGTATATTCTATCCCTACTATCCCAAGCTCTAATTTCATTAAAGGAGCTACAAATTTGCAAATCATTCGTCATATGTATAACTTTAAAGCCTAATTCAAAAGCCTTTTTTACCAGCAATTTATATGATTCCAATTCCATGTAATACTCAATCTGTCTACCCATAGTCTACTTCCTTTTTAAAGATACTTCTTCAAGTAACCTGACCCGTTAGTACAATTAACTTTCATATTCCTGGGCACTTCTCATGCTCGGCGGCAATCTCGATAGTTTAAGTGCTCTGAGACTAAATAATTACATTCCAGACTGCCAGGCAATAATAATGAAGGTTGTCCATAACAGTGAAGGAGCTATAATTATTGAATTTAATGTGATCAGAACATAATCCAGTACCAAATCCAGGTGAAAGCCCCATCTGGTCCCCAATAAGCCATAGATTGAAATTTAATGCTAAATATGAATCCAACCACTGATAAAACAATAGAAAAAATTCCCCAATAATTAATCTTATTCATAATAGCCACCTTATCGTTAGTGTAATTTTACACTAATGATAACATAAGGTTCTTGCTATTTATACAAATAATTCCAAATGCTATTTAACTAAACTTCCCGTTAGTAAAAATATGTAATGCTATCTATATAATTTTATTTCTCCATAAAGGATTATCCATCACTGTAAATGAATGAAATAATGACTCCAACTCGTCACCATCATTTGATGAAATAGTAATTTTAGGTTCTGAAATCATCGTCATATACAGAGCAGTAGCTGGATCTAGGATTAAGTCTATAGATAGTTCCGTTTTTACAGTCTCTTTTACATCCTCTATATCTGGAAAATCCTCAAGTATTTCATCTTTTAAGAACGGTAGAGCCTTTACCATTTCCGATATTTGACCATTGCCTGAGAACTTCAATAAGTCCTTCCAATTAGGACAAGAAACCATCAAAGATATAAATTCTCTAATGTTTCGCCCGACCTTCCAAGCCCGTCCCTCAGAACTTATATAAATTATAGGAAGGCTATCTTCATCACCATTTCCAACTAAAGCAAATGTTCCACCCGCAGCATCTTGGGCAATTACTTTTGCAGTATCTTCAACCTTAAAATAATATGATTTTGTATTATAGTTAGAAACTCCTAGTAGCTCAAAATCAAAGTAGTCTGAAAGAACTTCTGTAACTTTAGAGTTATCTATCATTTTCTTAAATAAAGTTACCATATTGTACTCCTTTAACAATTGCATTTTTTATGTAAACTTCCCATTAGTTATACAACGATTAGATTATTTTGAACTTATTCAACTGATAGGATCAATACCCCAATTGAATTCCTTATTCCACTAAACTGCCTCGTTACTTGAATAAGCAAGAAGCGATCCTTCGCTATTGAAGCATGGCCCCTTTAGTTCAACAAGCCATTCATTCATTCATCATATGCATCTCCAAGAGAGATAAAATTATCTTCAAGCCAATACCAAAGGGTACCGTTATTCATTACTAGCCGATTTAATAAGTCCGTAAAGGAATTGGCGATTATAGGGCAACTACCAACTACACCGTGAATTTCCCAATTGCTATCATAACATCTACCTAAACGTGACTTATTAAGGTCAATTGTTAAGTAATCGTTATTACCATCACGACCAATTATGTACCAATTTGAAGAAATATCATATTCGGCTTTTTCACCTATTATTAGAGGGTTTGCAAGTACAAAATCGTTAGGAGGAACTATTGTTATCCCATAATCACAGTCAATAAATAAGTCAATTCCACCACATATTTTATAAAATTCATATAAATCGTTTGGTAATAGATGAATTTTTTCTGCAACTGGATAGCCTGAAGGAGAATGAACCATACAGTTTGGGAAGTTTTTTACTTTATCAATCAAAAGTTGAAGTTCCATCTTATTCCTTCCTTTTTCATAAAAAAATGTAGACAGCATAAGTATAATGTACCTCTGTATTTATGTCATTTCCTTTCTCAAGTAAACTACTTCTTTACTTTTTAAAAAAAGGTGCGATCTCCTTCTTGAAGAATCGCACCCGTTACTTTCTGTAGTCCTTTAACTGATTTTTAATTCACTACATACTACTGACTCCTATGTGTCTTAATTACATTGTACCAGAGCATATATTCAATATTCGTTTAATTAGTAGTATAATAGAGATACCGATGTACCTTTGACTTAAACGTGGGATCTCTAAATTAGTGGAACCCTACCGTTACTTTGAGGACATTGGGTTTTTTTATAATTAAAATT
>NZ_FNJU01000031.1 GCF_900104555.1 Litchfieldia salsa | reverse complement strand
ATTCTGTCCAATAGGGGGTCTTTATTAGACAAACTACATGTCCAGAGTGATGATTCTGTCCAATAGGAGGTCTCTATTAGACAAATCACATGTCCTGAGTGAAGATTGTGTCCAATAGGGGGTCTCTATTAGACAAACCTCATAGTCTGAACAATGATTTTGTCCAATAGCACGCCTCTTTATAAATAAAACCCCTTATACAAGCTTTCTAATAACCATTATAATAAGCCCCCATAGCGGGATTGAAAAGCTAAGGCCGTACAAACAGCCTTTGGCAAAGTTTCCTTCGTCTTCATACATATGATCACGTCCTATTTTGTTAATCTTTTCTAGTATTAACAAGAATGTGAGTAAATGTACGCGGTTAGATAAAATATTTTAGTCTTTAGCGGATCAATATAGGCAGATCGTTCAGTTTTTCGTTGAGTCCAAACATTTTTATCATTTTGCCATAGTATAAAAAGTGAGATGAACAGGAGGTGAAGTAAATGAGTGGAGTTACAGGATATGCAGGTGCTGGATTTGCATTAATCGTTGTGCTTTTCATTCTGTTAATCATTGTAGGTGCTAGCGGATTTACTGGTGCAGCTGGTGGTTATGGTGCAGGATACGGCGCTGGTTACGGTTACTAATCGTCGTTAAGTTTAACAGTGATAGATGAAGTTAAAGGTCTTTTCCCAGCGAAGGGGAGAGACCTTTTTTGATATGCGGAGGTGCACGGGGGTGCATGGGGACGGTTCTCATGTCTCGTTTTCGTAAAAAGTCTCAAGATAGCAATTGCGTAAAGTGTGTCTGAATAACTATGAGGTTGAGACATGAGAACCGTCCCCTGTTTCATAGGCATTTTACTTAGTTTGTGAGAGCGTCCAGTCATTTTTGTCATTTTGTCATAGGATAAGAGTGAGATGAACAGGAGGTGAAGTAAATGAGTGGTGTTACAGGATATGCAGGTGGTGGATTTGCATTGATCGTTGTGCTTTTCATTCTGTTAATCATTGTAGGTACTGGATTTACTAGTGCAGCTGGTGGTTATGGTACAGGATACGGTTACGGATACTAATCTTCATTTCATTTAATATTGATATAAGAAGAAAAGGTCTTTCCCGTTGAAGGGAGAGACCTTTAGAATGTTACATTCATTCCGCGAAACAGTAAGGGAGGCGGGAACCCGTTCGATGAATCCCGCGAAAAAAGAGTGGAATCCCACGAAAGAGAGCAAGAATCCCGCGAAAGCCCACAGTAAT
>NZ_FNJU01000014.1 GCF_900104555.1 Litchfieldia salsa | reverse complement strand
CTAATGCGCCGCGGGCTCATCTGTAAGTGATAGCCGAAACCATCTTTTAATAGGGAACCATGCGGTTCTCTATATTATCCGGTATTAGCTCCGGTTTCCCGAAGTTATCCCAGTCTTACAGGCAGATTGCCCACGTGTTACTCACCCGTCCGCCGCTAATCTTTGGGAGCAAGCTCCCTCAGATCCGCTCGACTTGCATGTATTAGGCACGCCGCCAGCGTTCATCCTGAGCCAGGATCAAACTCTCCAAAAAGAGTATTGATTGCTCAATAGTTTTGTTACTTAATTTAAAACGTTGACGTTTGTTTATTGTGTTCAGTTTTCAAAGAACTTCTTGTCCCACAAGAGACTTTTAATAGAATATCATTTTTCCAATCACATTGTCAACAATTAATTTCTTATTAAATGAAGTTGAAAGTTAAGTTGCTAACAGCGACTCATTTACTATAACAATTTAATTCCTTTGAGTCAATAAATAATACACGTTAAAATCTTCCATAAAAAAATGGCGATCATATTGACCGCCACTTTTCATATTAAACTAAGAAGATAAAATATAGAACAAAGATTACAAACAGCCCATACATGATTGGGTTAATCTCTTTTGCTCTACCTTTTGCAATCATTGTGATTGGATAGAAGATAAAGCCAATTGCGATTCCAGTAGCGATACTATAGGTAAGTGGCATTGCGATAATAGTAAGGAACGCAGGGACTGCAACCTCAAATCGTTGCCACTCAATTTTACCTAACGACGAAACCATTAAGATTCCTACAATAATCAAAGCAGGTGCCGTTACAGCTGATGTTACAACACCAAGTAATGGTGAAAAGAATATTGCTAAAACAAATAATCCTGCTGTTACTACTGATGTAAAACCTGAACGACCTCCAGCTGCAACACCAGCAGAAGACTCAATATATGAAGTAGTTGTTGAAGTACCAAGAATTGAACCAACAACTGTAGCAGAAGAATCTGCAAATAAAGCTTTGCCTGCACGAGGTAATTTATTATCTTTCATTAACCCAGCTTGATTAGCTACAGCCACTAAAGTACCTGCTGTATCAAAGAAATCTACGAATAAGAATGTTAAGATAACAACTAACATCTGAATAGTGAAGATATCTCCAAAGTTAGTGAATGCTGCACCAAACGTTGGAGCAAGACTTGGTACCGAACTGACTACCGCTGTTGGTACATGAACTAAGTTAGTTAGCATCCCCACAATCGCGGTTGCAACCATTCCAATGAATATGGCGCCATTAATTCCTCTTACCATTAAGACAACAGTTAAAACTACTCCGAATATTGCTAGTAAAGCATTTCCACTCGAAATGTCACCTAAAGCAACTAATGTAGCTTCGTCCGCTCTAATAATCCCTGCACCTTGAAACCCAATGAAAGTGATAAATAAACCAATACCTGCGCCTACAGCATATTTTAATTCCGCTGGAATTGCATTAATAATTTTTTCACGAACACCCGTTAAAGTTAAAACGATAAAGATCAGGCCAGAAGCCAACACACCAGATAATGCAGTTTGCCATGGAACTCCCATTCCAAGAACGACTGAAAAAGCAAAGAATGCATTTAAGCCCATACCCGGAGCTAAGGCGATTGGATATTTCGCAATTACTCCCATTAATAATGAACCAATAGCAGCCGCTAATGCAGTTGCAACAAATACTGCATTCCCATCCATCCCTGCCGCAGAAAGGATACTCGGATTAACAAATAAGATATATGCCATCGATAAGAATGTAGTCAAACCAGCTACAGTTTCTTTTTTATAATTAGTACCTAATGCTTCAAACTCAAAAAACTTTTTCATGTACGATTACTCCTCCTATTTTCTTCTCTTCTTTACCCAGAATAAACAAAAACGCCACGAGAAATTCTCGAAGCGCTTGACCTGATAAAATAATAATAGAAAAAAAGAAAATAGATTCCTTCCCACTATATTATTAATCGTAGTCAAGCCATTTACGGTAGCTCGGTAGAAACTTTTGGGCCATATCCCCAACACTATACGACAAAATATATTAAATAATGACAAGTCTGATTGTATCAACTTAATCGTTATTCGTCAATAAAAAAACGAACATTTATTATAAAATGTTCGTTTTTGTTCGCTTTTACACTATTCCCACTCAATTGTAGCTGGTGGTTTACTCGTAATATCGTAAACAACTCGGTTAATATGATTAACTTCGTTCACGATTCTCGTTGAAATCTTCTCTAGAACATCCCAAGGGATACGAGCCCAATCAGAAGTCATACCGTCGATTGATGTTACTGCTCTTATTCCAATTGTATAATCATATGTTCTTGCATCTCCCATAACACCTACACTTCGGATATCCGGAAGAACCGTGAAATATTGCCAAATATCTCGCTCAAGACCCGCTTTTGTGATTTCATCACGTAAGATCGCATCTGATTCTTTTACAATTTCTAATTTTTCTTCAGTGACCTCTCCTAAAACTCGAATACCTAATCCTGGTCCTGGAAACGGTTGGCGCCAAACGATTTCATCCGGCATACCTAATTCTGTACCTAATGCACGCACTTCATCCTTGAAAAGTGTATTTAACGGTTCAATTAATTGAAACTTCATATCTTCTGGAAGTCCGCCCACGTTGTGGTGAGACTTTATTGTTTGTGCCGTCGCAGTTCCACTCTCAATGATATCTGTATACAAAGTACCTTGAGCAAGATAATCAATTCCCTCAAGCTTTGCAGACTCATCATCAAATACATAAATAAATTCATTACCAATAATTTTTCTTTTTTGCTCTGGATCACTTACTCCTTTAAGCTTAGCCATAAATCGTTCCTTCGCGTCCACCTTAATAACGTTCATATTAAATCCATCTGCGAAAGTCTTCATTACACCTTCAGCTTCATCTTTACGAAGTAATCCATGGTCAACGAATATGCATGTTAGTTGATCGCCAATTGCTTTATGAATTAGTACAGCTACTACTGATGAATCTACTCCACCACTAAGTGCACAAAGTACCTTTTTGTCACCAACAAGCTGTTTAATCTTCTCCATTTCAACTTCAATAAAATTCTCCATAGACCATTCTTCCTTTGATCCACACACTTCAAAGACAAAATTCTTTAACAAGTCATTACCATATTCTGAATGTCTAACTTCTGGATGAAATTGAACTCCATACATTTTTCTAGCTTCATTACTCATAGCAGCTATTGGACATGACGGGCTTGTCCCATCAACTCTAAAACCATCAGGTGTTTCAACTACAAGGTCTCCATGACTCATCCAGACCGTTTGTTCTTTTGGAAGATTAGAAAATAACTTCGAATCATGTTCAACTGTTAATGTTGCCTTTCCATATTCACGGTGACTAGCTTTCTCTACTTTTCCAGCAAAGTGCTTTGTCATTAGTTGCATTCCATAGCAGATTCCTAGAATCGGAATTCCTAATTCAAAGATTTCTTCATCACAACTAAAAGCATTCTCTCCATAAACACTGTTCGGACCACCTGAAAAGATAATTCCTTTTGGATTCATTTTTTTGATTTCTTCCGCTGTAATCGTATGAGCATGCAATTCACTATAAACCCCAAACTCACGAATTCTTCTAGTAATTAACTGGTTATACTGACTTCCAAAATCTAATACAACAATCATTTCATTAAACCCTTGCATTTCATCACCCCAAAATAAATTGTCACTTCTTATAATGATCGTCATTCCCGTAATAAAGAAAACCAATTTAAGAAGAATAGAAACAAACCGTTAGACTGGTTATTTACCAAGTTACCTATACAAAGAATAACAAGTTAAATATAAAAAAACTAGAATCCCCCTAAAAAGGCAGAATTCTAGTTTTTATACTCAAATAGAAAGCTGCCTTCATAGTCAGATCATTTACGGTGATCTGGTAGAAACGTTCGACCCATATTGTCGAGTATATATGAAGGATTCTTCTTGTTCAATTTGAGTTAATTCTATATCTGTTAGACCATTCGGTCAAGATGATACTTTTTTGATTAAATTTTCCCACAATTCAATCGATTCTTCCCACTCTTTTCTAGCATTGTCATTTTTATAAAGTGCTCTCTCATAACTTCTAGTAAGTTTTTGCATATCCTCTGATCGGTAAAACTTATCCACATATGTTGCAAATTCTCTTAATGTCTGACCCTTTTGCCGCTTCAGGCCTACTCTCTCCAATTGGTTTAACAGTGCTGGATACGCTTTAAAATAAACAAAAACATCTTTACTGTACTTGTAGCGAACAACCGCTAACAACGGCAGCCATCTCAACCTTGTTTTAAGGAGAACATAAGCTATAAAAACGACGGTCAGAATATAGATTGAAATATCCTTCCACGACACATTTATCCTTTTATCACTAGTAGAATCTACTGAAGTGTCAACCTCATCTTCAGGTACTTCCGGTGTAACCTCTTCCACTAACTCATGAGAAGGTGTTTGAGTATCAACTTCCTGTGTGTTCGGGTTTACAGCTGTTGTAGAAGTATTGTAAACAAAGTTAGACAAGTTACTAAATCCTTTTGTTGGTTCAAATTCAATCCAACCAAAGTTAGGGAAATAAACCTCAACCCATGAATGTGCATTATTATTTGTAATCTCGAACACACGATAGTTTTCATTAACCGTCTCAATATATGTCCCTTCACTATAACCCTTCACCCAACGCGCTGGTATATCTAGTGAACGTAATAACACAATCATAGCCGTGGAAAAGTTATCGCAATAACCCGTCTGTGTTTCAAATAAGAATTGGTCTACATAATCGTCATTTCTACCGGGAACAGCAACATTTTTCGTGTCATACAAAAATTGAGCCTCTTTAAAATATCGCTCCACCGCCACTACCTTGTCATATCTACTTGTTTTTTCCTTGGTGATATCTAGAGCAAGATCTTTAACTCTCTGTGGTAACTCATCTGGAAGCTGTGTATATGTTTCAAAGAATTGATCATCCAACTCAAGGCCACCCTTTGAATTTACTGACTGAACGTCTTGAACTAGATAAACGGGTTGTTCATATGTTAAGGAGTATCGTTGGAATGAAACAGAATCACTATATTGTTTGCTAACAATTTTTTCAGTAACAGGATCTACACTAAATTGGATGTCTGGATAGTCATGTCCACCTACCGACAAAAGACCTGTTGGGTAAGTAATATGAGAAGATAATTTCATTACCTCTATATCTGCTTCATAATACTCTCTATCTGCTCCGGCTTCGAACCAACTTAGAACGTCATTATCCTCTGTGAATAATTTATCTTTATAGTTATTGGATGCTTCCCAACCTTTACCAGTATACAAATCCTTCGTTTCTACTCTCCAATAATGCCTCTTTTCAACACCTGCCCGAAACACCGGTGTATCATCCGGAATAAACGGTCCACCTAAATAGGAATCATTTGTTCCATATCCAATTTTTTTGATTCCATTTCCTCCACCAGGAGCAATACCACCTTTTCCATACCCCTTTAAAAACGGAACAGGATCTGGCCACTGTGGGGCAGCCTTAGGAGCAAGATAACCAACAGTACTCGTAAAGAAAATGACTATAATTAGAGGAATCAACCACTTAGTGAAGACCCCCTTTAAGGCGGTTAACTTTTCACTATCTATCACACGTTTAAGATTTACTAACCCGAGCATCAGAAATCCAAACAAGACTAATCGGATGATTGAACCTTCTGCATCATAAGGACTAAAAGTATCCAGAACTGTTATATATATGACCGTAATCATAAAGAACAAGAAAATCCTTTTTTGTACAATCATCCAATAGAAAACCAAATAGCTCATTAACCACAGTAAAATAAAAAACAGGAAACTTCGGAAGAGGGCTGACATCTCCAGCCATTCTGCTGCAAATACTAGTTTTATGTTTTGCCCTAAGTCATAAGAAAATAAGTAGATCCATTCAAAATTAAATAACGCTTCTTCATAATAGGTGTGATTTAATAAAAACAGTATTGTAAAAACCTTAATTAAAATAGAAATCCAACTTTTTATCTTCAAGAAAGATAGAATAAAACAGAGTCCAATAAACAGGACAAACACATAGATTTTCCCTGTATCTGTAACTACAGTTAATGGTCTCAGCCATTCAGACAATAATAAAACACCAAAAACACTTAATATGAATCCCGTTATATTTCTATTCACTATTGAAGTCATGAATTGCTCACCTCAAGAAAAACATCAGTATAGTGACCCTCATAAACAACCTTCACCACCACGCTTCTCCTTCTTAACGTTTCAATTAACCCGATTTCTAGTTGTAATAATTGCGCCCCCTTTTCCTTCGCTACAAAAACAAGAAGATTAGCTCTCCTAAACGAAAGGCGTTCAAGTGCACGAACAAAATCTGATGTCAACCTACTGGTCACAAACATAAAGGTAATTCCTTGATAGATTTTTTTCATTTCCGAATCAATCGTGATTGAAAATGGAACAGAGCTGTCCGATTTCACCTTTGCTAAATGATAAAAAATCTGCTGTTGTTGGGTTTCCCCTCCCCTTAAAGGGAAAATAGATTGTTCTTCACCGATTGATATGAGAGACAATTGTGCTCCTTTTTTTAGAATCGACCTAACTAACGACGTTAGAAACGTAACGGACTGTTCAAATTCTCTAGAAGGGGTTCGGTCTAAAAAGAGAACAACATCATGACTTTGTTGTTGTTCAAATTCCTTTGTCATAATTTCATTTTTACGTGCAGATGATTTCCAATCAATCCATGAAAATCGATCACCAGGCTTATAATCTCTAATCCCTATCGCAATAGTTGTATCTCTCTGAAGATTTACATTGGAAGCCGTTGCACCTTGTTCAAACCGACTTTCTACTTGACGATAGATGAGGTCATAGCACTTTGGATAAACTAAAAACTTCTGTTCAATTGGAAATACTGCTTGCTTCTCTACTAATCCAAATAAATCCCCAGTCCTTACTCGAATCTCAGTAAAAAGATGTTCTCCTCTTGGAATAGAATCAAACACATAGTTAAAGGTTAAGTTTCGCTTAAACCAAGGAAATAATAACACCTTTGATTTTTGACCCTTTTCATGATACTTCAATTCAGATGGAAGGACTTCTTCAACAACCATGTAAACAAGAGGCAAAGGAAACTTTCTATTAATTGTAATAGTTCCTACTAGTTTCTCACCCGCTGAATACTCAGTTTGATTTGTTAGTCTTTTAACATCCATTGAGGAAATGGGATAAACTGCAATCAAAAATGAATACAACCCAACTGGCAGAAAACTATAAAATAAAAACCAACTAACAAATCCACCCTGAAACATGGCATATATGAAGGTGACTGTGATCAAAAAAATAATTAACCCTAGGTTTCCAGCCCGTTTTATAAACATAAATATAGATTTCATTTAACGATTCAACGACCTTTGGACAGGTACAGGCGTGCGATCTATTACCTTGGAAATAACATGATCAGCTGTCATACCCTCGAATTTAGCTTCAGACTTCAGGATGATTCTATGTGGCAAAACGAACTGAGCTAGGAATTTCACATCATCAGGAAGAACAAAATCACGTCCATTAATTAAAGCAAGCGCTTGGGAAGTTTTCATTAATGCAATTGAACCACGCGGACTTGAACCCAAGTAAATAGAAGGATGATTTCTAGTTCTAGCAACTAAATCGATAATATATTGTTTTATTGTTTCATCAACATAAATCTCTTTTACCTGTTCTTGAAGCACACTCAGTTCCTCAATCGTGATAACCGATTGCAATGTATTAATCGGTTTCATTTTTTCAGCTCGATTTAACACTTCCATTTCTTCATTTGCGGTCGGATAGCCCATTTTTAACTTTAATAAGAAACGATCTAATTGAGCCTCAGGTAAAGGGTATGTTCCTTCATACTCGATTGGATTTTGTGTAGCCATAACAAAAAATGGCCTAGGAAGTGATCTCGTGACACCATCGACTGTTACACTACTTTCTTCCATACCTTCTAACAAAGCAGATTGTGTCTTAGGGGAGGTTCGATTTATTTCATCAGCAAGAACAATATTCCCCATAATCGGCCCTGCCCGAAATTCAAATTGTTGTTCCTTCGGATTATAAATAGAGACACCAGTTACATCAGAAGGTAATAAATCTGGTGTAAATTGAAGTCTTTTGAAATCAGCACTAACAGATTTAGCAAGGGCACGTACCATCATTGTTTTACCTACCCCAGGAACATCTTCTAATAAAACATGACCCTCGGCTAATAAAGCAACTAAACTCAATGTCGCCACATCTCTTTTACCAATCATTACTTTTTCGATATTTTCAATAACTCTCCCTAATACTGGATGAAGTATTTCAAGCTGTGACATCTTATTCCCCCTAGCAGACTATAATTCCATCGATAATACCTATATATTCGAAAAATAATTATAAAAACCTCTAAATTATGTAAGAAAAATGTAAATACTTTATATATACGTTAATCCTATAACCATTAATTCACTTAAATAACGACAACGTTACAATTACATTTAAAAGAACATACTAAAAAAGACAGGATTTATCCTGTCTCGATCCTCCTATACCTAACATAATCCCTTAAATAATTGGTGCAACTTTTTAGTCATTTCCCCTGGATTACCACTACCAATAATCTGTCCATCCACCGTTCGAATCGGTAGCACTTCGACTGATGTACTTGAAATAAAAGCCTCATCCGCATTCATTAAAAAGTCCTTGGTAAATCTTTCTTCCTTACTCTCAATTCCTTCTTCTTTTGCAATTTGTAAGATCGCTTCTCTTGTTATCCCTGGTAAAATATTGCTAGTAAGTGGTGTTGTATATAGAACAGCATTTTTGACAACAAACACATTACTACTCGTTCCTTCTGCAATAAAACCATCTTTTTCATAGATTGCTTCAAAGTTACCACTGTTAACAGCATTCTGTTTTGCCAGAATGTTTGGCAATAAATTCAGAGATTTTATATGACATTTTGCCCAGCGATCATCTTCAACAATAATAGTTTGTACTCCTGACTCATAATTCCGTTCAGCTATCTTTCTTGCTGGTTTCACAGTTAATGTGAATGATGGTGGGACATCTGGAAACAAATGGTTTCTAGGTGCAATTCCTCTTGTTACCTGGAAATAAACCTCAGCATTCTCCAATCCAGCTCTTTCAATTCCTTCAACAATAATGCTTTTAAGTTCTGCCTTTTTATATGGTAGTCTTATATGAATGGCAGTTGCACTCTTTTCAAAACGCTCCAAATGTTCATCTAGTAATAAAGGAACTGAATGATAGGTCTTCACTACCTCATAGACACCATCACCAAATTGATGACCCCGTTCATCAATAGGTATGACAGCCTTGTTGATATCAATAAATTCACCATTAAAAAATCCAATATTCATCTCATTACCCCCTATACACTAACTACTCTATCATTTTTTTTTGCCAATTCAACATATCCCTTTCAGTTAATATATTTAAAAGAAACAAAAATAGAAGGTCACTGAAAAATATTTGTCAATTAAAAATTCATCAAACGATCGATTTTGCAGTTGAAACCTAAGAATAAAACACAACAGAATTTAAATATTCATCACACTCTACCGTAAATTACAAATAATTACAGAACATAATGTAAAAACTATCTCTAACAAGCTTTATTGGAGGTAGTGTGTATGAAATTACATAATATTGAATTAACTTCAGCTGAAATAGGTTATTTATGGGCATCTTATATGAATGAGAGTGCTTCAATTCCTGTCCTTACATATTTTAGTCGGATTGTTGAGGATCTAGAGATTAAAGAAATTATTGATATATCATTAGAAAAAGCCAAAGAACATTTATCATCAGTAACAGAGATTTACAAACAAGAAAACTATCCTATTCCATTCGGATATACGATGGACGAGGTTAACTTAGAAGCTCCCAAATTGTATTCGGACACATATATGCTATATTTTGTCCGTAATTTAGGGAAAGCAGGTATTGCTGCAAATGGAATGGCCTTTTCAATGGGGGCACGGAAAGATATAAGAGAGCTTTATTATAAATTTTTGTTAGATTCAACTGAAGTAGAAGATCGTTCAAAAGAGGTTATGCTTTCTAAAGGAGTATTTATTCGAGCTCCTTATATCGCTACTCCTAAGGAACCTTCTTTTGTTAAAAAAGGGAGCTTTTTAAAGGGTTGGTTTGGAGAAAGACGAACACTTTCTGCTGAGGAAATTGCTCATATTTTTTTGAACACGAATAACGCATATGGAAAAGCGTTATTAATTGGATTTGCGCAAACAGTTCGATCTGAAGAATTGCGTAGCTATTTCATAAGAGGTATTGAAGTTGCGCGTTCTCAAATTGATACATACCGCACTTTATTAGAAGAAAGTACTCTTCCTTCACCAATGACATGGGATACAGAAGTCAACGATTCCACCATACCACCTTTTTCCGATAAACTAATGCTCTTTCATATTTGCCAATTAAACGCAATTGGAGTTGGCAATATAGGAGGATCTCTTGCTCTTAGCATGAGACGTGATATTGCAACTAAATATAGCAAATTGATAAAAGACATTGGCCTTTTTGCCGAGGATGGTCTTAATTTAATGATTAAAAATGAATGGTTTGAAAGACCTCCTCAAGCAATAGATCGTGAACATTTAGCAAAAGATGAAAATAAGTATTCATAAAAAAGAAGCGTTAAACCTTACTAAACATTTGGCTTAACGCTTCTTTTTTTATAAAGTGCCTATTATAAATATAGGCGGCAGTTTTTCCTCAACTACCAACTCAAAAGTTGTCGATACAGACTCCCCACTTTGCTTATCTATCAGTTTAATAGTGATGGTAGCTACGCCCGAAAGGCTCCCCTCTATATGAAAGCCCCCATCATCATAAGCACGGCCCACTTCTTCGTCATTCGAAGTTAATTCTATGTCGTACTTTTCATAAAATAAGTCATCATTTATATTTACTAATTCGCCTGTCTCATCAATGAAAGTTTGACTTAAATCCAATAACTTAGTTTCATTAACTAAGATCCTTTGAGTTTCTATAGGTGTCTTCACATGCAGCTGTTGAAGATCAATAATTTCGAGATAAGAATACAAACTTGACTCTCCAGTATTATTCTTCGAAACGGCAACAATACCAGTGGCTTCATTAACAATGTCAGTAGGAGGCAAAGAATAGGTCATATTTTCACCCGTTTTATCTATTTCAACCAACTTGTCGCCAATTTTCTCTTTCTTGCTATTTGCCCAGTAGAACACATAACTTGAAATTATTGCCTCATCTTCAGCTTTTTCTAAATTAATAGTACCACTTAATTGTCTAGCTAAAGGATTCATATCAATAAATGTCAATTTTCCTGGACCGTAATCAGGCAATGGCAATTCCTCTACAACAAGCTCAAACGATGTAGTTACAGACTCTCTAGTATTTCTATTAGTCAATGTAATAGTAATTTGGGTTGTACCTGGTTGATTACCTTCTATATGAAATCCACCATCTACATAGCCTCGACCAACTTCTTCATTACTTGTCTCTTCTTCAAATTGATAGTTGTGATAAAATAACGAATCATTACTATCAATAAATCCACCTGTTACATCTATAAAGGTTTGACTTAAATCTATTAACTTAGTTTGACCAACCATTAGTTTTTGGTTCTCTATTGGCTGAACATGCATCTTTTGCAAATCATTAATCAAAACATAAGAATATGCTGATGATTCACCAGTTTGGTTTCTTGAAACAGCAAGAATACCAGTTGCTCCTTCAGGAACCAACGTAGACATAGGAAGCGTATATCTTACATCTGATTTATCAACAGTCGTAATTATACCAAGTTTATTTTTGGAATCATCCACCCAATAATAAACATAACCCGTGATATCATCCTCGACTTCAGCTTTTATTAAATTGATTTCCCCACCTAATTGTCCAGCAACCGGATCGTTGTCATAAAACTTCAATGACACAGGGCCGTTTTGGGGCACATCTTCTACAAGAACATTAAATGTTTTTGTGACTGAAACGTCTCCAGATTTGACGACAAAAGTCAGCTTGGTTTCACCGATCGATACAGGCGTGATTAATAATTGTGAGTTTTGTATTGTTCCTGTAACTAGTTTGGTATCGGCTGACATAATCTGATAAGTTACGGAAGGTGTATTGATAAATATACTACTTAGATCTATCGCGATTACCCCATCCGATGCTTTAAGCTTAAGGTCAATCAGTTTCGTGACTTTACTTTCTAATTCTAGTCGTAAAATACTATCGTGAAATTCTTTACTTTTCTTGTCGAGTTCCTCTTGTTCTCTCTTATCTTCTAGTTCTTTTGCTAATTGTTTTTCCCTAGCTTCTTGTTTTTCCCGCTCTAATTGTTCCTGTAGTTTCTTTTGTTCTTCTAGTTTCTTCTTCTTTATTTCTTCTAATTTCTTCTTTTGTTTTTCTAGTTCCTTCTTCTTTATTTCTTCCAATTTCTTTTTATTTTGTTCTTCCGCTTGCTTCTGAAGTTGATCTGCAAGTTTCTTCTTTTGCTCCATTTCTTTTCGTTGTTCTTCAATTTTCTTCTGCTTCTCTTGTGTTATCTGATTGTCTACTTGACCGGTTACCGGATTTGGCTGAGTATTTATTCCACTTGCTGTATTCGCTTCTTGTTGTTTTTTCATTGCTTCTAACACTTCTTTAGCATTCATACTACCTAAATCAACAATCGGTTTCACATTATCTAAATCAATCTTATTGTTTAAATCTTTGGTTTCTTTATTTGCCTCATCAATTATGTTTTCTATTTCTTCTTTATTAAATTTGTTTTGCTTACTTGCTTCTAATACAAGGTTTCCTAACATATTTTGAATATTTGATAGATACTCCCTAAGCAGTGCAGGATCACTCAATAAAGGAGGGGGAGTGGTATTTCCGTTTAATTCTTCAACAAGCTCTTGATTCTCCTTGTCTATTTCTGCTTTATTTTTCAGCAACCCCTCTAGAATGACTGGATCTGCTATTGAAACCAAGGTCGGTATATCAACTGTTCCATAGGTTATATCATGATCATTATTTGATTGAGGATTAACGCTAATTTGTTGGCTAGGGTATATATCGACTTGCTTCAGTCCCTGATTCCCCTGCGGTCGAGCACTCACAATACCTGAGGCAACAAAGATCGTTGTCTGTTGTGTAGTAGGATCAATTGTTACATAAAAATTAGTTCCATTCGGCGTAACCGTCATTCCATCAGTCTCAACAGTATAATCATCATGTTTACCCATACTCATTAATGATCCAGAAACTTGTGTTAATACAGTATGAAGTCCTATATTCGTGTCGTGTAATTCTTTAATTATTACATTTGAATTTTCACCGAGGAGCGTCTTTTGATCTGTATTAAACACGATCCTTACACTTGAATCTTGTTTTGTTACAATTCGATCTCCTTGAACAAGTTTCGTTTCATTTGACGCTTTAATTTGTTCTTCATCATTTGAGTCCTTCTTAATGATGTATACCTCACCTTTGATGTTCTCTAATGTAGCAGTAGATAAAATAGACTCTTGAGCTAGAACTTCTTCTTTAGGCGATATCACCTTCGTAGCTTTACTCTCTTCCGAAAGCTTGCTTGTTGGTGAAGAATTTGAATAAAAAAAAACTAACATAATAGCAAATAAAATAGTACAAACCCCAACGCCACTGAATAGCAATCTCTTATTAACCATCTTTTCCTCCTTTTAATCATGTAATCACGTTATGTATAGTGGAAATTAATCCAAAATTCTAGTAGTAGGCTATCCATCCTATTCCATTATACTTAGGAGAATGATGCAAAGTAAATTTATATTTGACAAAATTTCTCAAGAATAAACGACTGAAGAGTTAGAACTGGTCACATATCAAGCTCTATCTGGAGGAATCGATGGGGCTATGGGACAGACTCAGTTACCACCGAGACTTTTGTCTAGTAGAGTCCATTACTAGCAATCTTTCAATCATTATTGGAAAATTCAAAAGGGGCTTTAAAAGAACCCCTTTAATAACCATTATCAATTGAAATACCTACTTATTGTTTCTCTCTTGTGCTTTTAATGCGACTTTTTCAAGCCCAGTATTCGCAAACTCTACATCTGTTTTTGGTAAAGCTGTATTGTGCTTAAATTCCTTATTCTTTTTCTTAGACATTTATTTCACCACCTTGTAGTTTATTAGAGCAATCGATATAAAGCTCCCGCATTTTAGTTTGCTTACTTTTTTTCAATCTATTCTGTTTATCTTTACCATTCGGTTACCCAAAAAAATCTCTATAATCAGTTCTTAAGGTTCACTAACAATTTATGTTAAAATAAACAAGTTGAAGATTCATCTGATATTCTAGTTTTTTTGCAAGTCAGGACAGTGGGAGTGTAGTTAATTATGAATAAAAAAGACATAGCGCAAATTAGAAAACAATTTAAGGTAGACAATGATCTTCTAAAAATCTCCGATATTTTTAATGTTTACATTATGAAGGAATCTAGCGACATTTTTCATCACCAAAGTCAACCTTTTGAATTGCTAGACCAAGATCAACAAGAATTGTTTATGAATAATTTTAAGAAAATGCTTGCTGGCCAATTAGACGAGAAGCTTTTTGAATTAAAATTTAGACGCGATGCAGAAAATAATAGCCAGCTAATTCTTCATCAGGGTTTACTTAGCAGTGATGTAGAAGATTGGAAAGAACAAATGCTCAAGCTTGTGGGCAAACTTCTGGAGATCAGACAATATGAAATGGATATCGTCATTACATTCATTAAAGCTGAATATTTAAAACCAATGAAACGAAGAAACGATGAGGCTGAGGAAAGTGAACGAGATACGGTTTACTCCCATCCATTTATTCTATGTAGCATCAATAATACACAAGATCCGAAAAAAGAACTGCTTTTTGACTATGTTGAGAGAGAGTTCAAATACAATTTCGTGGTCGATCCCATCATCAACCTCAACACCCCAATTGCCGGTTTTTTATTCCCTTGCTTTACCGACAATTCAGCAGATGTTAACCATATTCTCTATTCAGCAGGTAAGGTACATGAGCCTGATTACCAATTCATAGAGGACGTTTTAAACGGAGAAGACGTCATGACTGCACAAGATGATAAGGTAGTTTTCGAGGAAATTATTAAAGATGTAACAGGTGATAAATTAAATACATTAACACTCTCCAATGTATATGAAGAAATTAACCGAATGATCGTAGAAAACGAAGAGGAAGAACCACCAAAATTAGATACCAAGGACGTTGAGCGCGTCTTAAAGATGAGCGGACTTGAGGATGTCAGTGCAGAAAAAATCGAGGCCTCGTTTCAAAAAATTATTGATGATGATAAATATGAGTTAAAAGCAAATAGTGTTATACCGAAGTATAATTCAAAATCGATTAAAATTAGCACAAAAATAGCAAACATTTCGATTAGTCCACAAGACTTAAGATATGTCAAACAAGTTCACCTTGGCGGGAAAAGATACTTAATGATTGAAGTCGAAGAAGATACTGTTATCGAAGGCTTCACCATGATCCCTGAAGCATTCGGTGAGAATTAAAGCATAAGTAAAACAGGGGTGCGGTTCTCGTGTCTTAGCTTCTATATTTAGACCAGAAGTGGCACACGAGAACCGTCCCCACATGCCAAAGCTTAATTCCCCTCGTACTTTTCCTTTAAAAACGCCATACTATCATCAATATAAGGCTCTTGTGTATCTTCCATCAGAATATTGATATGAGGCTTCTTCTCTTTTATTAATTTCAACACAAGATCATAATTTAAAAGTCCCTTTCCAACAGGTGCGAATTTTAACTGGTTATCTTCTATTATAAAGTCCTTTGCATGTAGAATTGCCAATCGATCACCCAATAAGTCAAAAGCCTCTTGTATGATTTCATCCTGCTTTTCATATGTTTCTGCAGTCAATAAATTTACAGGATCAAGTATCACTTGAAGATTGTTAGATTCGATACGATCTAATAGTCGTTTCATTACTTTCGATGAATGAACAGGGTGGTTTACTCCCGCTTCAATCCCAACTATTACCCCAAACTTTTCTGCTTCTTTAACAAGCTCACGAACACTTTCTACTACTTCTAGAAATGGCTCTTCCTTAAAGTTTTCTTCAGTATAGGAGCCTTCCGCATATACATTCCCTGTTTCAGTCCCTACGATACTACACCCAAAATCTCTAGCATATCTAATATGCTCCTTGAATCGATCAAGCGCCTTCTTTCTCTCAACCTTATCAGGATGGATCATATTAATATAGCAACCTAACACTGCAATTTGGATGTTTTTGTTTCGAAAAGCACTACCTATATGATGGGCCATACCAGGACTTAAGCTACCGTTTTCGGCATTGAAATCAAACGATTTTGCAATTGCTAATTGTATTCCCTTAAGCCCTTTATCTGCAATCACTTCAACAAGTTCCTCTAAAGGAAGCTTCTCAATATCATGTGCTCGAATACCAATATTCATCTTCTCGCCGCCTTTTTTTAAAAAAGTAGCCGTACCACTGTTCAAGGTGATACGGCTTTTTTACATGTCCAATTAACTAATTATCTAGCTAACCAACCACCATCGATTGCCAAGATATGACCGTTAATATAATCTGAAGCTCTACTTGATAAGAACACAACTGTTCCCATTAAGTCAGCAGGATCTGCCCAACGAGCTGCTGGAATCCGCGATAAAATTTCTGCATTACGCTTTTCATCAGCGCGGATTGGTTCTGTATTTGCAGTTGCTACATAACCTGGTGCAATAGCATTGATTTGAACATTATATTCAGCTAATTCATTAGCAAATGCTTTTGTAATACCAGCAACAGCATGCTTACTTGCAGTATAAGGAGGAACAAATTTCCCACCTTGGAAAGATAGCATTGAAGCGATATTGATGATTTTGCCACTTTTTTGTTCAACCATCACCTTTGCTACTTCTTGGCTTAAGAAGTAGACAGCATCTAAATTAATGGCCATTACCGCATTCCAATCTTCTTCTTTATACTCGAGTAATGGGTTACGACGAATGGTCCCAGCATTATTTACTAGAATATCAATTTTTCCATATTCCTCAACACAAGCAGATACTACTTCACTTATTACTTCTTTCTTTGTTAGGTCAGCTTGGAAAAATGTAATTTTACGTCCTTCTTTTTCAACAAGCTCTCTCGTTTCATCCCAATCCGTATTATGAGTGACAACAAAAAGGTCAGCACCAGCTTTTGCAAGTGCAACTACATAGCCTTGGCCTAATCCAGTGTTACCTCCTGTTACGATTGCAGTCTTACCAGCTAGATTAAAAAAGTCTAGTGAAAAATCTTGTAACCGATTAGTCATTTCTATTTCCCCCAGTTTTTATATTCATATAGCTAAATTGTCTAACGTAACTCTTCCATTTTAATCATATCCATATCTGTGTATGTAATGTTTTCTCCACACATACCCCAGATGAACGTGTAGTTACTTGTTGCAGTACCTGTATGAATAGACCAGCTTGGTGAAATAGCTGCTTGTTCATTTTTCATGACTAAATGTCTTGTTTCATCTGGTTTTCCCATAAAATGAAATGCTCGTGTATCCGGTTCCATATTAAAATAGAGGTACACTTCCATACGTCTTTCATGTGTATGACAAGGCATTGTGTTCCATACACTGCCTGGAGAAAGCATCGTTAACCCCATTTGAAGCTGACAGCTTTCACATACATTCGGATGAATATATTGATAGATTTTGCGGTCGTTCAATGTTTCTGATGATCCAGCCTCTAGTGGAACGATTTTATTTATATCAATCTTTACTGTTGGATATGTGTGATGTGCTGGTGTTGAATTAATATAGAATTTAGCAGGAGCACTTGCATCCTTAGAACGAAACAAGACTTCCTTCGTTCCTCTACTTACATATAATCCATCACGAAGCTGCATGCTATACTCAACACCATCTAGAACAACAACGCCATCGCCACCAATGTTGATAATCCCCATCTCACGTCTTTCTAAGAAATATTCAACACCTAGCTCTTTATCTAGCTTTATTGTTAACTCTTCTTCTGCAGGTGTGACTCCACCAAAGATCATGCGGTCGTTATGAGTATAAGTCAAATTTACTTGGCCAGACTCAAATAACTTTTCTACTAAAAAATGCTCTCTTAATTCATCAGTCGTATATTTTTTTACATCTTCAGGATGAGTTGCATAACGAGTTTCTAACATATTTATCAATCTCCTTCAATTTTTATTTAAATGATCTTTATCTTTGGTGTCTCACTTTGGCCACTGTTCCCACAGGAGTCTACGTGTATTCATCCTGCTTGTTTCTACCATTTAATACTCTGTGTCTAAACAACAAACTTTGCGAAAAGAGCCTTACCTTAAAATCTCACCAGGGTTATTTCCAGCAAATTTGAAAACTTCCTCCGGGGAAAATGCATTTGCATCTCCATGGACCGTATGTTTTAAGGCTGAAGCAGCTGTAGCAAAGGAAATTACTTGCTCTGGAGGTAGTTTTTCTACGATTCCATAAAGAACACCTGAGGCAAAAGCATCCCCACCACCAACTCGATCTACGATTTGACTAATATGATGCTCTTTTGATTGATACAATTTACCTTCCACATAGTGATTGCCTTGTAATTTGTTGTTTGATGCTGAAAGTACTGTTCGAAATGTGGAACTCATTACTTGTATATTTGGATATTGCTTTTGTATTTCGTTATAATAGTATTTTAATTTTTCCGATTTCGACAAATGATTATCAGCTTGTTGAATGTCTAGTAAATAAACAGCATCCAATTCACCACAGAAACAAATATCTGTATATGGTAGCAATGGCTTAATGGCTCCTGAAGCCTCCTGTTGACTCCACAAACTGGCACGATAGTTAAAATCAAAGCTTGTCTTTACACCTAACTCTTTTGCTTTTTTCATAGCTAACAATGCTAAGTCCCTTAAACCAGAAGATAAGGCGAGTGTTATTCCAGACATATGGAAGACTTCGGCTCCGTGTAAAATCGCTTCCAAATCCAATTCCTCGACTGTTAAAGTAGAGAAACTAGAATGTTTTCGATCATAAGTAACGGTTGCACTTCTTTCTCCAATACCCGTTTCTAAATAGTAAGTTCCTAGACGTTCGCCACCTTTTACTAAGTATTCAGTATGTACCCCATTTGAAAGCAAATGACGCTCAACCGCTTTACCCAAGACGTTATCTGGAACCTTGCTTACAAAATAGACATCAAAACCGAATTGTGAAAGTGAAACACCTACATTTGCTTCCGCACCACCATAATGCATGGTAAGCTGATCAACTTGAGATAGCCTTTCACCAACATTAGTAGATAAACGAAGCATAATTTCTCCAAGAGTCACAATCTTTTTCATGTTTTAAGCCTCTCTCGCTTCTTTTACTTTTGAAGTATATTGTCTAGCATACTCTGTGATTTGATCATAGTTTCCTGTTTTCGCTGGAGCCACTAAATTACCTCCAACCCCTACTGCTACACATCCATTCTTAATCCATTGTCCAACATTGTCTAAACTAACTCCGCCAGTTGGCATAATGTTAATTTGAGGAAGAGGAGCCTTAACAGACTTAACAAAGTCAGGACCAAATGCGTTTCCTGGGAACATTTTAATGATATCGACACCATGTTCTAAAGCTTGCTTCATTTCAGTGATCGTCATACAACCAGGCATGTATGGGATTTGATATAAATTACATAGTTTAGCTGTTTCTTTGTCAAAGCATGGACTTACAATAAACTGTGCTCCTGACAAAATCGCAATACGTGCAGTTGCTGCATCAAGTACCGTACCTGCACCGATTACTACTTCTGAATTCCCAGCATAATGATTGGCCAGCTCTCTAATAACTACATCAGCATCTTGAATCGTAAATGTAATTTCAATCCCTAAGATGCCACCCTTTACACATGCATCAGAAATTTTCAATGCTTCCTCATGAGTATCTGCTCTTACAACTGCAACTACTCCACAAGTTGATATTTGAGATAATACCTTCAATTTTTTCATCATGTCCTCCAGAAACCCATTTTATTTAAATTTCCTATTTGGAAACTCAAATTATTATTTGGAAACTATAAATTTATTATATATAATAAACTATAAGATTTCAACCATTTAAAAGGGTAATTCTTCTAATTTACTCACCTTATGTGAATTATTATTTATTCAGGGTTTATTTTTCAATTTGAAATTATGGTGTTGTTTGACAATGGAGGTTGATATTTATCTTAGTGGGATTATAATTATGTTTTGTATTACTTTTGATATACTTTATAACAACGCCTATTAAAGAAAGGATTGTCACATGACTACATCAAAGCAACCATACGGTACCGTACTTCTTAAGGCCAAGTTGATCTTAGATTTTTTATCTAGCTCTGATGAACCTCAAAACTTAAATACAATAGCAAAGCATACTGAATTAACAAATTCCACTGCTTTGAAAATTTTGGATACGTTATTACTTATAGGTTATGTTCATAAAAACATTGAATCGAAGAAGTTCTCACTCGGACAGGCTTTAATCAAATATGCTAATAAAGCAATTAATCAACTTGATATTAAAGACATTGCACAACCACATCTAGAGGAACTTAATAAAATAACTACTGAGACCGTACATTTGGGAATTTTAGAAGATAAAAATATCGTATATGTAAAAAAATTAGAAAGTAAGAAACCAGTTAGTTTGTATTCTCAAGTAGGAAAAATCATTCCACTTTATTGTTCTGCAATGGGAAAAGCCATTTTAGCTGATAAACCAGATGTAGAAATCGAGCAGTATTTAGGTCAAACAACCCTTGTCCAGCATACGGCTAATACATTAACGACTAAAAATGAGTTTATTGAAGAAATAAGTAAAATACGTCAACTTGGATATGCATTTGATAACTCTGAGCACGAAAATGATGTATTCTGTGTAGGAGCTTCCCTTTCAGTAAACGAAAAGAACTATGGCGCTATCAGTGTTAGCGTACCTGAATACCGATTAACAGATTCTTTTCGACAAGAGCTTATTGAAGCTGTTCAAAAATGCAAATCTAATATACTTGCTGATTTACAGTCATAATAGAGAGCGTAAGACTTCCTAAATCGACTTATGTCCTCGAAGACGACAGTACCTAGAGTTTACAACATTCTTTCTTTTAAAAAACACCAGCCTATATCTATATATCTGCTGGTGTTTTTTTACTATGTTGCTTTCAAAAGCCGCAGTCTGAATACACTCCGCGTCCGGCGGGTGACCAGTGAGCCTCCTCGTCGCTAAGCTCCTGCGGGGTCTAACTTTGGCCACTGATCCCGCAGGAGTCTCCGTGTATTCAGCCTGCTTGTAACTAACTATATTATGTCAAAACAACAAACTTTAGGAAAGCAGCCTTCAAATAAATCAAATGTAGGAATGTAGGAACTCAGATAAACTAAGTACTGCAAGTGATTGCCCATAAGGCATTGTTGTAATTTTTATTTCTTTGTAGAAATCTAGTGTGTCGCCCATTCCAGTTCCAACAGAAACCTTTTGGACAGCTCCGTCATCACCAATTTCATTCACAAGTCCCTGTATCGCTTTATACGCTACTTCTTTGTAGTCCTGACTAATATAACGCTTATGGATAGATTTTAATATTCCATATGCAAACCCAGCAGTAGCTGAAGCTTCCAAGTAAGAAGTTTTATCGTCAATTAACGTATGCCATAAACCACTTTCATGTTGATATTGGGCTAATGACTCAACTTGTCTATTTAAAGTATCAATCAAGAATTCTCTAAAGAAATCGCCCTTTTTCAAATCAAGAATTTCAATTATCTCTGGAATGGCAATTGTAATCCAGCAATTACCTCTTGCCCATAGTGCTTCTGCATAATTATGATTTCCTTCAAACGTCCATCCGTGGAACCAAAGACCAGTTTTTCGGTCGGATAAATATTTAATATGAATTAAAAATTGCTTCTTAGCTTCTTCAATATATTCGGGTTTATTGAAGAGAACTCCGATTTTAGCTAATGGTAATACAGTCATCATTAGGGTGTCATCCCATAGTTGATTTTTATTTTCCGGACCGTATGTCATATGCTGTAAGCCATCTTCCTTTGTACGAGGCATATCATACATTACCCATTCAGCCCAGTCTTCTAAATAAGGGATAAACGTTTTATCTTTTGTATCTTCATATAAATAAGCGAGTGTTAGAAACGGTGCCATTGTGTTCACATTTTTAGGTGGTACACCCTCTTCAAATCTAGCATTAAACCAATCTGTAATAATAGTTAATGCTTTTTGGTCATTAGTACGTCTCCAATACTTGTATATCCCATATAGACCAACACCCTGTGGCCAGTTCCAAACATTCCAGCTTTTATCATCTACTACTAAACCATCAAAGTTCAACAAGAACTCGCCAGTATTATCTTTAATTTGCGAAAGATTATCCATCAGCAAGTTGATGTAGTTAATTACCTCTGCTCTTTCTATCATTGTTTTATTCTGTATCATTTCTCACCCTCCATTTAATGATGACGTTTTCAATGTTGTTTTTTTAAAATTTTCCTTAAAACTAGTTTACTATCTATTTCAGTTAACGCTTTCACAACTGTTACAATTATTGTAAGCTCATCAACCTCCTAAGTCAACATAATAAAAGATTTAAGTTTTGTGTAATTAGTGTAAAACAAACAACCTAACACTTGTTTGTTTTTGTTTTATTTTGATTTAATATTGTTTCTTGCGTGTACTATTCTTTAGTCTTGTTACCTTACTGCCAAGTGGTATTACTGAGATTGGTGACTGCAATACTGTCTGGGAAGAAAAACGGGCTCTTATACCGAGTTTGATGCCCCAAATCCCACAGGCTAAGAACAAACTATAGTCTTGTTCAAGATCCTCGCAACACAGGGATTAAATACACGAAAAAAAGAAAAGATAGCTAATTAGCTATCTTTTCCGCATTTTTCTATTATTCTTTTAAATCTTCAATTGAATCAATATCCATGTATGCTGGTACAACTAATCCTAGCTTTGTTCCACTAAGGTTAGCACCTAAATCTTCAAACTTTCCTTCGTATTCAGCATAATAATCAGCGTGTGTTGTTGGCAACCAAGCACCAACTAATGCATCACCACTTCCATCGGCTACACCAGCCCACATTGGACCTGCATCAACTTGAATTAAGTTCACTTCATATCCAACACTTTCAAGGACATTTGCAACAACATTTGTGCTAGCAATAACATCATCCCATGCTACATAAAGAAGCTTTATCTCATCACCGTCAGCTTCGTTAACACCCTCAGTCCAAGCACTAACTACATCTTCATTTTCACTCACCCATTGTGCTGCTGCATCTTCTGGGTCAGTACCTTCTTGAATTAAGTTCATTACTGTTTCAATATGCGCTGGTTCCCAGTTAAATTGATCAAGAAGCTTATAAGCATCAGGGTGATCTTCACTTAAGCCTTGACGAACAATCGTGTTTACATCTTCAGCTCCACCATAAATCCCTTGTGGATCTTCTAGATATTTTAAGTCATAGCTTGCAAACTTCCAGTGTGGGCTCCAACCAGTTACAATGATCGGCTCCTCTTTGTCATATGCTTTTTTCAAGGCTGCTGCCATAGCCGCACCCGAACCTTCTACTACTTCCCAATCATCTAGTTCATAACCTGGCATTACTTCGTCAATTGTTAATTTCATTAGTCCTGCACCAGGATCAATCCCTACAATTTTGTAATCAACTTGTTCACCGACTGTTTTAGTAGTACTACCTGATTGCTCTTCTGATCCACAAGCAGCTAAACCAAATGTTAATGCTAGTGCTGACGTAATACCTACGATTTTTTTAATCATTATATTGTTCCCCCTTGTTTTTTCTTACCAATATTTTGTGTAATGCGGTCTAGCAAAATAGCAATAACAACTATTGCTAAACCAGCTTCAAACCCGATACCTGTTTTGATTTGTGTAACAGCACGGTAAACCTCTGTACCAAGTCCAGGTGCCCCAACCATTGATGCTATAACGACCATTGATAAAGCTAACATGATACTTTGGTTAATCCCTGCCATGATCGTTGGCATAGCTAGTGGCAATTCTACCTTTAAAAGCTTTTGCTTCGTTGTGGAACCAAATGCTTCTGTTGCTTCAATAAGGTCTGCTGGTACTTGCTTAATTCCAAGTATAGTTAAGCGAATAGTTGGTGGCATTGCAAAAATGACAGATGCAATAACTCCGGGTACGACCCCTATACTAAAGAAAAAGATTGCCGGTAATAAGTAAACGAAAGCCGGCATTGTTTGCATTAAATCAAGAATAGGTATGACCACCTGTCTAACTTTTTCACTTTGTGATGCCCAAATCCCAACTGGAATCCCAATCACAATGGAAATTATCACAGCCGTTAATACAAGAGCTAGTGTTTCTATCATATCTTCCCAATAACCAAGATTATCAATAAGTAATAAACCTATTAGACTAAAAAGAGCGATTCTCCAATTACAAACCTTCCAAGCTAGTAAACTCACAAGAATAATAAGTATAATAGAAGGGATAAAACCTAAACCTGCAACAATTCCTTCAACAAAAAACTCGACACCAGTAGAAATGCCATCAAACATTCCACCAAAGGTAACCGTCATCCAATCAACTAATAGATCAATCCAATTCGCTATAGGAAGCTTCGGAAAAATTCCTTCCATCTTACATTACCTCCTTAGCTATTTCTGCCTCAGTTTCAGCACTACCATTTATATACTGCTCATTACCCGTAAGAGCTCCAATAACTGCTCCTTTAATGAGAATTCCTTTTAATCGATTATTTTCATCTGTTACTGCAACAGGAATGGTTGCAGATGATACTTTTTCAAATAAATCGATTAGTAAAGTTTCTGTTCCGACCACATTTATTTCCTTATCTAAGAATTCAATTAATGATTTGTTTTCATCTGCTGCTTTTGAAGCATCTTTTGCTGTAATCGCACCGAGAAGCGTCTGCTGTTTATCTACGACATAAATAGACGAAATCCCTAGACCCTTCATTAGCTTAAGGGCTACACGAGGACCCTTATCCACTTGAACGGTTTCTGCACGCTTCATAACATGATGAGCGGTTAACACCTTTGAAAGGTCTACATCTTCTACGAATCTCTCAACATACTCATTTGAAGGATTCATTAATATTTCTTCAGGTGTTCCGATCTGTACGATGTTTCCATCTTTCATAAGTGCAATTCTGTCACCAATGCGTAGGGCTTCATCTAAATCATGGGTGATAAAGACAATCGTTTTTTCCATTGTAGATTGTAATTCTAGCAACTCATCCTGCATATCTTTTCGTATCAACGGATCCAATGCGCTAAAAGCTTCGTCCATTAAAAGAACATCAGGATCATTTGCCAGTGCTCTCGCTAATCCCACACGTTGTTGCATTCCACCACTTAGTTGGCTAGGATACTGGTTTTCATAACCCTTGAGACCTACTAATTCTAATGCTTCTGTTGCCTTTTCATTTCTACTGGCCTTTTCAACGCCCTGAATCTCTAACCCATATTCAGTGTTCTCTAGCACTGTTCTATGTGGAAACAATGCAAACTTTTGAAAGACCATACTAATTTGCTTCCTTCTAACTTCTCTTAACTCTTCCTTGTTCATTTTAACTACGTCTTTACCATCAATAAGAACTTGCCCTAATGTCGGTTCAATCAGACGATTCAGTAATCGAACTAAAGTGGATTTACCACTTCCAGATAAACCCATAATGACGAATATTTCGCCAGACTTCACTTCAAAGGATGCTCGATTAACCCCAACTGTTGAGCCTGTTTCCTTTAAGATTTGGTCCTTGGATTTTCCTTCTTTTATTAACTGTAAAGCCTTCTTTGATGATTTCCCGAATATCTTGGTTACATCATTGACTTTGATTTTTATATAGTTTTCTTCCATTCTTTCACCTCATTTAATTTGGTCGCGCTGGACTGTCTTAATTATAGTCTAATCACTTCTTTTAGTTCAAACAGTATATTCCGTGGTAATCATCTATATAGTACGTACAGAAATAACTGTACGTACTGAGCTGCAAAAATCCTTAGTAATACTCTAATATGCTTCCTTTTCCATAATGAGGGAGCACTTTACATTTCTTCATTGAATATGTAGTCTAGAATTTATATAGTGCTAACTAATATATAGGATGTGAAATAGATGAAAGACATTGAACAATTAGATAGAACCAGATCAATGGTTATTGATTCGATTGCTCAAAATATGAATCTTTATGGAATCACCCCCTCCGCTGGACGATTATACGGCCTCCTCTTTTTTTCAGATAAACCACTTACACTCGATGAGATGAAGGATGAGCTAGGTATGAGTAAAACGAGTATGAGCACTTCGGTTAGAAGCTTACTTGATTTGAATATGGTTGAAAAAGTTTGGGTAAAGGGGGAAAGGAAGGATCTATATACAATCAAAGAAGATTGGTATCAGTGCTTTTTTGATTTCTTCACTATTAAATGGAGAACAGCCATTACGATGAATAGTAGTGCGATGGAAAAATCCATTACAAACTTACAGAAGCTAATTGATGACCCAAATACTTCCGCAGAAATCCGTGATAATGCCTCATTAGATATTAAAAAGCTAGAAGAAAGACTTGACTATTACGATTGGCAAAACAGACTCATCGACAGCTTTGAGACAAAAGAAATTCTAAACTTTGTTCCAGTCGAAAAGAAGAAAGATTAAGAAGGATTTCCATGTCTTATATATATATGGACTCACTTCCTTTAATATGATTATTAAAGAGGAAAAGCATTTCATCTTTATACTTCATTAGCATAAGGGTAGTGAATCTTATAAGGTAATCCATAAGAACCGTCTTTCTTTACAAATAAAAATCAGTAAAATATAATATTTAGTCAAGTACCGAGGAGGACTGAAATGTGAAAAAAATATCTAACGTGTTTTGGATAACACTCGCAATTGTATTCGCAGCAGTTGCTTTTGGTGTCATCTCACCAAACAACTTTGAAAACATCACTGGAAATATACAAGCCTTTATCACTTCTACATTTGGTTGGTATTATCTAATATTAGTAACAATCATCGTCATTTTTTGTATATTTCTTATTTTTAGCCCTGTTGGTTTGATTAAGCTGGGAAAGCCAGATGAGGAGCCTGAATTTTCTAAGGGAACATGGTTTGCCATGCTCTTCAGTGCTGGAATGGGAATCGGACTTGTCTTCTGGGGAGCAGCAGAACCACTTTCTCACTTTTTAGCTCCACCACTTGCCGAAGGTGGGACTGCTGCTGCCAATAAGGAAGCAATGAGATACACATTTTTCCACTGGGGAATTCACGCATGGGCCATCTATGCAATTGTTGCCTTAGCACTAGCTTATTATAAGTTTAGAAAAGATGAACCTGGTCTGATTTCTGCTACTCTTAAGCCTGTATTTGGCAAAAGTATGGAAGGTCCTTTAGGGACAGTTGTCGATGTATTAGCTGTTTTTGCTACTGTTGTTGGTGTTGCAACAACTTTAGGTTTTGGGGCAGCACAAATAAATGGTGGGTTATCTTACCTACTTGGACTACCTAATAATTTCACGGTTCAATTTTTCATTATCGCAGCTGTTACTGTTTTATTTATGATTTCAGCCTGGACTGGATTGGGTAAAGGAATTAAATATTTAAGTAATACGAATATGATCTTAGCAATTTCGCTCTTAGTATTAATGTTCTTTATTGGTCCTTCCATTCTAATTTTAGACATGTTTACCGATTCAATCGGGGGGTACATTCAAAACATTGTAACAATGAGTTTCAGAATTGCACCACTGAATGAAGAGCATCGCTCTTGGATCAATGGTTGGACTATCTTTTATTGGGCATGGTGGATTTCATGGTCACCATTTGTTGGTATTTTCATTGCACGTGTATCACGTGGAAGAACCATTCGAGAATTTTTAATTGGGGTTTTATTATTACCAGCTCTAGTAAGCTTTTTATGGTTCGCAACATTTGGAACCTCTGCCATTGAAACTCAAAATTCTGGTTTCGATTTAACACAGTTTGCTACAGAGGAAGTTTTATTTGCAATCTTCAATCAAATGCCTGGCTCAATTATCTTGTCTATCATAGCCATTGTGCTTATCAGTACATTCTTTATTACTTCCGCCGATTCAGCAACATTCGTTCTTGGAATGCAAACAACCTATGGTTCATTAACACCTCCGAATACAGTAAAGCTGACATGGGGTATTGCACAATCAACGGTCGCATTAATTCTGTTATATAGTGGTGGGCTACAAGCACTCCAAAACGCATTAATTATTGCAGCTTTTCCATTTTCATTTATTATCCTATTTATGATGATATCTCTATATCGTTCATTAACAAAAGAGAAAAAAGAATTAGGGCTTTACTTTAAACAGAAGAAAAAAGGTGTTTAAAAATTATTTCCTTAGTTTGATCATAGTACCATGTAAACAACCTTACCTCTTATGAAGGTAAGGTTGTTTTTTTCGCACAATACATGGATGTACCTCCTCTAGAAAAGAGGCAAAATAAAAGAGGCTTATCAATAGTCTAGGTCACTAATGATAAGCCTCTTTGGACATCTTAAAACCAGTTGATAGGTTCTGGTTTAAGGTTTTGAAATATATGCTTTGTTTCTGTATATTCTTCAATACCTAGTCTTCCTAGTTCGCGTCCAATTCCTGACTGCTTAAAACCACCCCATGGTGCATGTGGGAAGTATAGGTTGAAGTCATTAATCCAAACAGTACCCATGCGCATTTTTGCTACACAACGTTCAGCTTTTACAATATCTTTTGTCCAAACAGCACCAGCAAGGCCGTAAATAGAGTCATTGGCAAGCTTTACTGCTTCCTCTTCTGTACGGAATTTCTCAACCGTCATAACTGGTCCAAAAGCTTCCTCTTGAACAATCAGCATGTCTGCTGTGCAGTCTGTAAAAATAGTTGGAAGATAGAAGAAACCGTTTTGTAACTCTTGATCTTTTGGACGACTACCACCAACTGCTAATGTAGCACCTTCTTTTATACCTTCTTCTACGTACTTTTCTACCTTTGCAAGGTGTTCGGCTGAAATAAGTGGTCCCATTTGTGTATCTTCGTCAAATCCGCTTCCTAGCTTCATTTTTTTTACTCGTTCAACAAGTGCACTAACGAACTCATCGTGAATACTTTCTTCTACAATTAGTCTTGTGCCAGCAGAACAAATTTGTCCTGCGTGGAAGAATACCCCGTTTAACGCTTGGTCAACAGCTGTCTCAAAATCAGCATCAGCAAAGATGATATTAGGGTTTTTCCCACCAAGTTCAAGTGCAAGCTTCTTGACATTAACGCTTGCTGCTTGCATGATTTTCTTCCCTGTTATAAGTCCACCTGTAAAGGAAATAAGATCCACATCAATGTTACTAGCTAGCTCTGCACCAACTGTATGTCCAGCACCAAGCACTAGGTTTGCAACACCAGCAGGTACTCCTGCCTCTTCCATTAGTTCGAATACTTTAATCGTAGTAAGAGGTGTAATTTCACTAGGCTTCATAATTAGTGTGTTACCTGTAGCTAATGCTGGAGCTAACTTCCAAGATGCTTGTAGTAATGGATAATTCCAAGGTGTAATCTGCCCACAAACTCCAACAGGTTCGCGCACTACCCTACTGATAGAGTTCGGCACCGGAGAATTAATCAGTTCCCCACCATCTTTATCAGCAAGGTCTGCATAATAGCGAAATACACCAGCAATATCATCCATGTCTCCACGGCTTTCCTCCACTGTTTTACCAGTATCTAATGATTCCAATTTAGCCAGTTCTTCTTTATCTCTTTCTATTAATTCAGCAATTTTCCTTACGATTGTACCTCGATCAGTGGCTGGGGTAGAAGACCATTCCCCATTATCAAATGCTGCCCTTGCTGCAGCGATTGCTACTTTTGTATCAGATTCATCACCTTCTGGAACAGTCGCTATAACTTCCTGGTTATAAGGATTAATAATATCACGCGTATTACCCGAAATCGCTTCAACCCATATACCATCAATGTATTGTTTTCGTTTTAATTTCATATTTATCAACTCCAGCTTCTTGAGTAAATTAAGTTTGTTAAAAATTTATTTAATATTATAAAAATACTAACACGTCTTTTTAAGACTGTCAAAATAAACACAGCCAAAATTTTTCAAAAGAATAATAGCTTTATAACAGTTGATATAACTGGGTTATTCGCATTTACAACTTGTTAAAATCACTTTTTCCATTTGACATTTAATCTGAACACGGTATCATAAAGTTTATAAAGAATATTAAAAAAATATTTAACCCGCTTTACTTTATATTGGAGGAGCAACTTTATGAGTGATATTACTGAAAGATCCAGAATAAAAATAGAAGAAGCCAAGGATAAAGTCATTGGCGCCATTGCGGAGACGATGGATTTATATGGAGTAACACCTGCTGCTGCAAACTTATATGCGACAATGTACTTTAAAGATCAGATGACTCTTGATGAAATGCGTACAGAGCTCGGAATGAGTAAGCCTAGTATGAGCACTAGTGTCCGTAAACTTCAAGAAATAGAAATGGTGAAAAAAACATTTACGCGGGGGTCTAGGAAACACACATATGTAGCTGAGAAAAACTTCTTCCGTTCCTTTATGGTTTTTTATTGTCAAATGTGGGAACGAGAAGTAAAAATGAATATGGCAGCAATTGAGGAAGCGCAGGAAGATTTTATAAATGTCATTAAAGATTCCACTAGCACAACAGAAATTGTTGCAGAGGCGAAAAAATACTATGATCAATTAGAAGATTCTAAGACTTACTACTACTGGTTGGAAGACTTAGTTGCAAACATAAAAAGTGGAAAAATATTTGAGTTTTTGCCTAAAGATAAGCAAGAATAATTTGAAAGAGCGTTAACCAGGTAGTCGATATAATGTTGAAACTTATCTCTTCTTTATAAGAGATAAGTTAGTTTTATGCCAGTTGTTAAAAATATTCTTAACTTAATTAACGTTATGAATATATTTAAAATAAATTACATAATAACAAAGGGGAGTTTTTTCACATGAACAAATGGGCGAAAAAAGCTAGTTTTATCTTAGTGTTGCTACTAATCGCTATACTTACAGCATGCGGAAGCACTAGTGGGGAGACAAACGGGGAAGAACAAGAGGGAAGTAATAAAGAATTAATGATTGGTCAAATTAACTGGGCTGAAAATATTGCAGTAACGAATATGTGGAAAGCGATTTTAGAAGATAAAGGTTATAATGTAAAGTTAAACGTATTAAACATGGGTGCAACAATGAAGGCTTTAGAAAGTGGCGACCTTGATGCTAGTTTAGAAATATGGTTACCAGTACAAGATGCTATATATTTAGAAAAATTTCAGGACACTGTTACATTCTCTGAATCTACGTGGTTTGATCAGGCAAAAGTAGGACTTATTGTTCCAACCTATTTAGAAGACATTAATAGTGTAGAAGACTTAAATGAACATAAAGAATTGTTTAATAGCGAAATTGTCGGTTTTGATCCTGGGGCAGGTACAATGGAAGTTACTGAACAATTAATCGAAGATTATAATCTTGAATTTGAACTGATAGCCAGCTCAGAACCAGCAATGTTATCTGAGATTGGAAAAGCAGTAGAAAATGAGGTACCGATTGTATCACCACTATGGAGCCCTCATTCGGTATTCGCCAATTATGATTTGAAATTCCTAGAAGATCCGAAAAACACATTTGGTGGTATAGAAAAAATTCACCATGCTACACGACTTGGGTTTGAAGAAGATTACCCAGAAGTGAGCGAATGGTTTAACAACTGGAAGATGGATGAGCAACAAATTGGTCAGCTTATCGACTATGTAGAAAGTGCATCAGACCCTCTAGAGGGAGCAAAGAAATGGATCGAAGAGAATCAAGAATTGGTTGATGAATGGATTAAATAAAGGCATAATAAAGAAGCTAGCCTCTTATTGTTGTAAGGGCTAGCTTTTTTTATTTATATAAAACATTGAAATGGTAGTTACAAGCAGCCGAATACACGTAGACTCCTGCTGGGACCAGTGGCCAAAGTGATACACCAAAGGAGCAATAGCGACGAGGAGGCTCACTGGTCCACCCGCCGGACGCGGAGTGTATTCAGCCTGCGACTTTAAAAGCAACAATCTATACGAAAATAACCTTAGTTAAAAACGAATTCAAAAGGAAATTTGTATAACGAAAAAAGAGAAGGCACTCGTTCATAAGATGTATGCTTTGAGGAGCAAATACATCTTAAAAGAGGCCTTCTCATAGAAAGTATTAATACAATTAAGCTTTTACTGTGCCTGCGTCAGCTGGATGTACTCCATGACGATAGAAGTCGGCATTAATAGGATCAAGTGGTTTACGCCCAAGGATAAGGTCTGAGGCTTTTTCCGCTAACATCAATACCGGTGCATGGATATTACCGTTAGTGACATAAGGCATTGCAGACGCATCTACCACTCTTACGTTTTTAAGTCCATGAACCTTCATCGTTAGCGGATCTACAACCGCCATTGGATCTGAAGCAGGTCCCATCTTTGCTGTGCAACTCGGATGTAGTGCAGTCTCCGCATCCTTCGCCACCCAATCTAAAATCTCCTCGTCTGAATGAACAGAAGGACCAGGTGAGATTTCGCCGGAATTGTAGGGAGCCATTGCTGGCTGAGAAAGAATTTCACGTGAGACTTTTATTGCTTCAATCCATTCACGACGGTCTTGTTCCGTAGAAAGATAGTTAAATACCATACTTGGGTGCTCGGTAGGGTCCGTCGAACGGATTTTCAAGCTACCTCGAGCATCGGAATACATAGGACCAACATGCACCTGGAATCCATGTGCAGTAGGAGCTTTTTTCCCATCGTATCGAACCGCTACCGGAAGGAAATGGAACATCAGGTTAGGATATGCAACTTCCTCGTTCGAACGGACGAAACCTCCGCCTTCGAAATGGTTGGTCGCTGCCGGACCAGTACGGCCGAGTAACCACTGTAAGCCAATCCAAGGCATCTTCAATTTATTAAGATTTGGCTGTTCAGAGACCGGTAACGGACAAGCGTGTTGGATGTAAACTTCAAGATGATCCTGAAGGTTTTCTCCTACACCTGGGAGATGCAATACTGGTTCGATGCCTAGTGAACGCAGGTGTTCTGCATCACCCACACCGGAAAGCTGAAGAAGCTGTGGAGTGTTGATCGCACCACCAGCAAGTATCACTTCACCTGCAGTTACATGATGAGTTTTTCCGTCACGACGATAGGTTAACCCATCCGCCTTAGTACCACTAAAATTAATACGCTCAACAAAAGCACGAGTTTTTACTGTGAGGTTCTCACGCTCCATAGCCGGATGAAGATATGCGCGTGAAGGTCCAAATCGTTGACCTTTGTACACATGTTTATCAAACGGACCAAATCCTTCTTGTCGAAAGCCATTCACATCAGGGGTTCTCGAGTAACCAGCCTCAACAGCTGATTCAAAGAAAGCCTGGAATAGCGGATTTGTAGCTGGACCACGTTCCAATTTCAGAGGCCCATCATGTCCACGAAGTTCATCATCTTGCTCCGAAGCTAAAGCATTCTCCATACGTTTAAAATATGGGAGACAATGCGCAAAATCCCATGTCTCCATACCTGGATCTGCTCCCCAACGTTCATAGTCTAATGGATTACCACGTTGGAAAATCATTCCGTTAATAGATCCTGACCCACCAAGGACCTTCCCACGAGCATGCTTGACACGACGTCCATTCATATATGGTTCAGGGTCAGATTCATATCTCCAGTCGTAAAGTGCCTTCCCTGCTGGGAACGGCAAAGCTGCTGGCATTTGAATCAATAGATCCCATGAAAAATCCTTACGGCCAGCCTCTAAAACAAGAACACTACGTGTCCCATCTGCACTTAGACGGTCGCCGAGTACAGAACCCGCACTACCGCCACCTACAACAACAATATCATATGTTTCATTCATCTTATGTACCTCCTTGGATGTTAAAATGAGTACTACAATAATTCAATATGAGAAGTACTCAATAAATAGTTTATAAAGTAATTAATCTAGTTTAATAGGTTCTGATTGGATTGGCCCATAGTTTTCATTGATAAATATATACTTCAAATCTATGAGTCTTATGTCTATACCAAGTCCAACGCAAACTCCGCTGATGTCCGTCCATTGTGTAAAAAGAGGCTCTCCCTATTTACCGCTGGAACATTTCAGTTGCGATTATTAACTTTGTTAAATTTTTATTTAACGTTCTTAATATTTTAAATATAACACATTGGTTTTTTTTTGTAAATAAGGTCTAATTTATTTTTAACTTTTTTCAAGATCCTCTCACTCAATCAAAAAAAGACTTCTCAAAAGTTTACTTAACCTTCGAGAAGCCTCTAATACTTAGAACAGCTGTTTCATCTAACTTTTTTACATTTCAATTTTTTTATCATACCCTTTGTAAATTCCATTGATTCATAAAGTCCTGCCACTATATAATCCTCTCTATCATTAACTATTCTCCACCCATGTCCTTTAATATAGTTACATGGAATAACTTCCTTGTTCTTTATACAAACCTTGGAAATGGTACTGAATCCATGTTGATTTTGTGTAGAAGTGGAGTAGACATAACCTTCACTTGCATTCAAATCTAAAAAACTTTGATTCTCATATAGTACACGTTTCCCATGTTAGATTATCAAATGAAGGGGTTAATTACTACTACCCTGCTCTGACTTAGTAACTGCCGTTGCGCTCATTAGTTTCTTCACTATTTAGTCTCCAATTTTACTGGCAAAATTCACAGCAAAATCTACACAATGATCGATTTCTTCTTGTGTCTCTGGTGTTAACTCTACCTTAAGTCCATCCTGAATCAATTCAGCATTACATTCTTTTAATCTCTCTTCTAATAAATCAACTGCAGCACAAAATTTTGGATATGCATGGTCACCTGAACCAAAGACAGCTGCCTTTTTTCCTGTCAAATCCAAGGTTAAAAGGTCCTCATAAAAATCATCAGTCTCATATGGGAGGTCCCCATCTCCCCATGTGTAAGATCCAATTAAAATACCATCATAATCAAGAAGATCATTCACATCCATTTGTTCAATTTCCAACACTTCTATTTCATGTTCAAACGGTACAATACTTTCCTTCAATAAATCTGCAATCTCCTCCGTATTTCCAGACATGCTTGCATAAGCGATCACAATTTTAGCCATATAGCCCCTCCATTAATAATGATAATCATTCTCATATGTTACTATATCAATAATGATAATCATTTTCAATTAGTATTTTTAATTTTTTGAAAAAGTTTTGGTTCTAAACCCTCACACATTAGTTAAAGAAGCAGCTAGAAAGTTTCTCGCCATTCAACTTTAGAAAATAAAACTAGAGGCTCCTCAAAAGTTTTAACAACTAATGAGAAGCCTCAAATTATTATTTATTTAACCTTTACAGATTTTACGGTAATACTCATTCATCCACTTGACACAAGCACTCTGTAAAGCTGGATTACTACCAGTGGAGTACAAGAAAGCAGATAAATGGTACCAAATTGTGCAGCATTTAAACTAGCCACTTCAAACACACCCATCAGTGGTGGTAAAAGTAAAACTACATGTAGCAATATGATTCCAAGTATCACCGCGTACCAAAGGTATTTATTGGTGAATATTCCAATTTTAAAGAGGGATTGGCTGCTTCTAGAGTTGAAGCCATGAAATAATCTAGCTAAGCATAATGTAGCAAAGGCCATTGTACTTGCAACCATCGCATCTCCTGTCGATAAGCCAATGTGAAATGCGATTAAAGTTGATATGGCAATGATCACACCCTCTGCAGTCACTCGTTTCGCAAAAGATTTATTCAGAAGAGGGACATTAATATCTCTAGGCCTTTCCTTCATAATGGTTTTATTGTGTGGCTCAAGACCAATTGCTATAGCTGGTAAGCTATCGGTAAGAAGGTTAATAAAGAGTAAATGTACTGCTGCGAATGGAACTGGTAAACCTAATAAGGATGCGTAAATAACAGATAAAACTCCTCCAGTATTTCCGGCTAGTAAAAACTTAATGGAGTTTTGAATGTTTGCATAAATGCTTCTACCATTTGAAATGGCTTTGACAATGGTAGAAAAATTATCATCCGTTAAAACCATTGACGATGCTTCTTTTGCCACCTCTGTCCCTGTTATGCCCATTGCAATACCAATGTCAGACTGCTTTAAAGCAGGTCCATCATTTACTCCATCACCTGTCATTGCAACAACATTACCTTTTTCCTGCCAAGCTCTTACAATCCTAATTTTATGTTCTGGAGACACCCTTGCATAGACGGAGATATCAGCAACCTTTTCTTTAAGCTCATCATCACTCCACTTTTCAATTTCAGAACCCTCTACTGCTTCTGAATCTTCTTTTAGGATACCGATCTGCTTAGCAATAGCAGATGCTGTAATTTTATGGTCTCCAGTAATCATAACCGGCTTAATACCCGCTCCAATACAAGCAGCAACAGCGCCTGCTGATTCCTCTCTTGGAGGATCCATCATTGAAGCTAACCCTACAAACGTTAAGTCCTTCTCATCTTCAAAACTAATTGTTCTACCTTCTTGGACTTCTTTATAAGCAAAACCAAGAACCCTTAGACCACTCATTGAAAAATCCTTATTAACCTTTTCTATTTCTTCTTTATGCTTTTCAGTAAATGCTACTATTCCATCAGTGGTTTCTATCTTCGTGACTCGTGATAATAAGACATCCAGTGCACCTTTTGTAAACAAGAGATTTTTATCTTCATAATGGTTAAGTGTACTCATCATTTTTCGATCTGAGTCGAAAGGCAATTCCTTAATTCTCGGGTATTCTTCCCTTAATATAAGTTCATCTAATTCATATTTTTCACCAAGGTCAACCAATGCAATCTCAGTTGGGTCCCCAATCTCTTTTTTATCAATCGTAACCGAATCATTACATAATAAAGACATGTATAAAATTCTTTTTTCAATCGGATTATCTAACTGTAATTGGTCTTGATCAATTACCTTTTGATTTACATATACATGTTGAACTGTCATCTTGTTTTGAGTTAATGTACCTGTTTTATCAGAACAAATAACCGATATACTTCCTAAGCTTTCTACAGCATGAAGTTTTCGAACAATCGCATTTTCGTGTGCCATCTTCTTAGTTCCAAAAGCCAAAACAATGGTGACAATCGAGCTTAACGCTTCAGGAATAGCAGCAACTGCAAGTGCTACTGCAAACATAAACGAATCTGCAATATCATATCCTCTTATAATATCTAATACGAAAAGAAGAATCGCGATAACAATGATAATAACTGCAAGTCTCTTTCCAAATTGATCAAGACTTGCTTGAAGCGGTGTTTTCTTCTCCTTAGCCGAATCCAATAAATTGGCAATTTTTCCAATCTCCGTATTCATCCCAGTGTTTGTCACAACAACAACACCACGTCCATATGTAACAAAACTACCAGAAAAAACCATATTTATCTTATCACCAATTGAGACATCCTTCTCAGCTATTGGATCAACACTTTTCTCGACACTTAATGACTCACCCGTTAATGAGCTTTCATTTATTTGCAAACTATGGTTTTCAATAATTCTCCCATCCGCACTTATAAAATCTCCTGCATCAAGAAAAAGAATATCACCAACTAGTACTTCCCTAGAAGGAATTTCAACCTTTTGTCCATTTCTTAGAACCTTAGCGGTTGGCGAGGAAAGAGCCTTTAAACTATTTAAACTTTGCTCTGCCTTTAGATGCTGAACCGTTCCTAAGATGGCATTTATGATAACCACTACCAAGATCACAATTGTACTTTCAAATTTCCCTAAAAAAGCTGAAATGACCGCAGCAGCAATTAAAATAATGACTAAGAAGTCCTTAAATTGTTCAAAGAAAACTTCTGTTGCGGTTTTTCTTTTCCCTTCAGCCAATTCATTATATCCATATTGTTCACGGCGTTTTTCAACCTCTTCGGATACCAGACCCTTTTCATTAACATTAAGTTCATCTAACACTTCTTTTGATGTTTTCATAAAAAAGTCGCTCATTAGGTAATCCCTCCTTTAGAAATATGCTTACACACAATAAATGGTAAATTTAACTAATTATATCACTGTATTACATGAATAAATGTGTCATTCCTTTGTGATTTTTAGCATCCTCTTTTGTTATACCCGTTATAGCAGTGTAATATCCTTCATAGATATGCGTTAATCCCTAGAGTAGCTCACTTTAAAGTATAGTTTTAGAATCAATTTGATTTATAATAAATAGGAAACACAAAAACCTCTCGGAGATTCCGAGAGGCTACCCTAAAACAGTGTTTTATCGATTAGAGATTATCTCCATTAGAGCTGATTACATCTTTGTACCAATAAAAAGATTTCTTTCTCTTTCTTTCTAACGTTCCACTTCCATCATCATGCTTATCAACATAGATGAAGCCATATCGCTTTGAATATTCTCCTGTTGAGGCACTCACTAAGTCAATACAACCCCATGATGTATATCCGATTAGGTTAACACCATCTTCAATTGCTTCACCCATCGCTTTAATATGGTCACGCAAATAGTCAATACGATAATCATCGTTAATACTTCCATCTTCTTCAACCTTATCGTAAGCACCTAGACCATTTTCAACAACCATTAGAGGTTTTTGATATCGACCGTGCAACTCATTTAGTCCAATGCGAAGACCTGTTGGATCAATCTCCCAACCCCAATCACTTGCTTTAAGAAATGGGTTTTTCACACCGCCAATAAGATTTCCTGCACCAGCTTCTTCTGGTGTTTTTTCTTTCTTTTCTGTTCTCGACATATAGTAACTAATTGAAATAAAATCAACTGTTCCTTCTTTGATTGTTTCTAAATCACCTTGTTGTATATCAATTTCAATGTTATTTTCTTTAAAGTATCTGTTAATGAAGGTTGGATACTCTCCTCTAACCTGCACATCTCCACAGAAGAAATTAAATAAATTTCCTTCCTCTAAAGCGTACATCACGTTTTCTGGATTTGCGTCATAGGAATATGTCGGTGCGTAAAGTAACATACACCCGATTTGGGATTCAGGAATGATTTTATGTCCAAGCTTTACAGCAATTGCACTTGCCACAAACTGATGGTGAAGTCCTTGGAAGCTTTCCTGTAATCGTGTTTCTTCACTTGTTGCTGAAAACCCAAGCCCAAACAGCGGGAAGTGTGTAGCACCATTAATTTCATTAAACGTTAACCAGTATTTTACTTTGTCTTTATAACGATCGAAGATCACTGTTACATAACGCTCAAAGAATTCAATCAGCTTTCTGTTTTTCCATCCGCCATATTCTTTAATCAAATGTAATGGTGTTTCATAGTGTGCGATGGTTACTAAAGGCTCAATTCCATATTTATGTAATTCATCAAAAACATTCTCATAAAATGCTAAACCTTCTTCATTCGGTTCAAGTTCATCTCCATTTGGAAAAATACGACTCCAAGCAATACTCATACGATATACTTTGAAGCCCATTTCTGCAAACAAAGCAATATCCTCTTTATAACGATGATAAAAATCAATCGCTTCATGATTTGGATAAGAATATTTATCTGTATCCATTTCAAAATCAAATCCAGGCTGTGATAATACACTTAATCGTACTTTCCCACCAGGTAAAACGTCAGCAAGGTTAAGACCTTTGCCTCCTTCAAGAGATGCTCCCTCTAATTGATTGGCAGCTGTTGCGCCTCCCCACAGAAAATCCTTCGGAAATTTGGTTTCTTTCGTCATATTATTACCTCCACTATATTTGCTTAAGATCTCTCTTTCAGAAATCTGTATTAGTTTGTAGACTTTTTCAAAAATTAATTACAAATCTTATTATATAGATAAAAAGCGCATTCGAGATAATCCAGAGATCGATAGATTTGTGTTTCACTGAAAGACATTTGTTTCTTACATGTTACACTGCGTTTCTCTTTTGTAGTCTACCCTCAGCGCTAGCAAGAAAAGAAAAGAAGCTTCTCATAAGTTTGATTCAACTTATGACAAGCTTCCAAAAATTTTACCAAGATTTCTTAGACTCTATCATTTTCATAATAGACATCAAATTGCTTTCGACACTCGTCCATGATTTCCATGATTTCTAGACTATCTTTATGCTGTACCTCTTCACTTTCTAATTTTCCTTGCCTAATATCCAGGGCTACCTTATTAAATTGATAGGTATAACTACTACGTTCTGTTTTATGAACAAACTTTTTTCCATTTGATGTTATAACTGCTTTGTTACCTGAAAAGAAATTAGGCACCTTGATTTTCCCCTTAGTTCCTATTATATTTGCCTGGATACTTCTATATTTAAAGATGGAAGTTGAGATACTACTTACTGAACCATTTTGATTCATTAGTTTAATTTTATCATCACCATCCACACCAAATTTATTTAATTTCGTTTTGGCATCTATAGCTGATGGCTTTCCTAACAACATATGACTATAGGTTATAGGATAAACTCCTAAATCAAGTAAGGCTCCTCCTCCTAACTCAGGTCTATTAACTCTTTTTCTTATTGGAGACCAAACAGAAAAATCAGCATCCATCTCTAAAATATCACCTATATGACCCTCTTTTACATAATCGTTTATATATTTAGCTAATGGATTGAATTTCGTCCACATAGCTTCCCCTATATACAAGTTGTGTTTTGTTCCATATTCTAATAGCATCTTTAATTCTGTTGCATTTACTGTTATTGTTTTTTCTATTAAGACTGGCTTTTTGCATTTTAATGCTAGCAATGCATTGTTAAAATGCGCAGTGTGTGGTGTCGCTATGTAAACTCCTTCTACCCCTTGAGCTTGTATCGCATCTTCCATCTTTTCAAATGCTAAACAATTATATTTTTTAGCAAATTTATCTGCGTTTTCTTTTCGATTAGACCAGACTGATATGATCTTATGGTCACCTGTGGAAAGTATTTGATTAGCGGTTTTTTGTGCGATACTTCCACTTCCAACATATGCCCATCCAAATCGTTTAGCCAAGTTATATCGCCCCCTTTTTTCCGTAACACACTTTCTTAACTCCTGTGATATAACTAAAGTATAGCCCACCTCCTTGAATACAAGAAGTAGACTATACTTTAGATAGAGATTTTCACATGATCACTTTACATATTTCTATTTCTATATAGTAAGTAAATAAAGAACGGTGCTCCAATCCCAGCAGTAAATACGCCAGCTGGAATATCAAGTGGTAAAAAGACGGTCCGTGCGATAATATCCGCGATTGAAACAATCATTCCTCCAATTAAGGTTGAAAGTAAAACAAGTGCTGCAAAGGAACGGCCAATTAGCATTCTTGCAATGTGTGGGGCTACTAACCCAACGAAGCCGATCCCTCCTGCAAAAGCCACAGCTGAACCTGCTAGAGCTACACTAATTAAAAGTAAAAGAAATCGATAATACTGAACTCTAATTCCTAATCCAATCCCAACGTCGTCCCCTAATTCCTTCGCATTTACCACCCTTGAAAATAATAGAGTCAATGGTATGAAGATCAAAATCCAAGGTAACATGGAATATACATTCTGCCAATTCGCGCCATAGACACTCCCTGTTAACCATAGATACGCCTTTGTAGTAACAGTCGTTTCACTAATAACGAGCATCATAGTTATAAACGCATTCATTGCTGCTGAAATTCCGATTCCAATTAAAACAAGACGAATCGGTGTAACCCCTTTTTTCCAAGACAACAAGTAGATTAAGATGGATACGATGCCAGCTCCTAAAATAGCTGCTAAAGGTAGCCATTGTAAACTCATTGCTCCCATAAAATAGACAATAAAGATAATCGCCCCAACAGATGCACCACCGGTAATCCCAATAATGTCTGGAGAGGCCAAAGGGTTTCGAATGATTCCTTGTAAGATTAGCCCAGAAACTCCAAGTGCAGCTCCTACCATAAAAGCGAGCAATGTTCTCGGTAGTCTCAGCGTATGAAGAATAAATGCATGCTCCTCACTTCCATAGCCAACTAAGTATTTGATCACAGATAGTGGATGGATGAAACTGCTCCCTACCGATAAGCTCAGCAGGACAACGGAAAAGGATAGCAAAAGCAAAAGGGAAAAAACAAACAATGTTTTGTTATAAATTTGAAAGGAAATAGAGCCAGATTTATTTCGTATCGTGATAAATTTACTCATCTTTTGTAAGCCCCTTACGTGCAATATAGATAAAGAAAGGTGTTCCTAAAAGAGCAGTCATTACACCGATTGGCATTTCTTGCGGCATAATTACAAACCTTGCAGCAATATCTGCAAGCAGTAAAAGACTTGCTCCACCTAATGCACTAAAAGGAAGAACCCATCTATAATCTGTTCCAACAATTCCGCGAATCATATGAGGAACAATTAAACCAATAAATCCGATCGACCCTGCAACCGCCACCGCCCCTCCAGCCAAGAAAACAATGGCAATCCCCATCATGAATTTGAGAAGTAAGGTGCGTTGCCCTAAGCTTTTTGCCACATCCTCACCAGACATCAAAATGTTGATTTGCCTTCCTAAGAATAAAGTCATAACAGCAGCACCAATCATAAAGGGAAGCACGGGCAGTAACATATCCATACTTCGTCCTGCAACTGAACCTGCCAACCAAAATAGTACACTTTGAATATTTTGCTCATCTATTACCAACATTCCTTGTGTAAAAGAAACAAATAAAGCGGTAATGGCTGCACCCGCTAATACTATTTTGATTGGCGAGAGCCCGTCCCTCCCAAACGACCCTAAGAAATAGACGAGAACACCTGCAATACTTGCACCTAAAAAAGCAATCCACATATAACTAACTAACGAATCCACATTGAAAAAAGTAGCAGCTGCAACGATAAAAAACAATGCACCCGCATTGATCCCAAAAATATCTGGTGCTGCAAGTGGATTTTTTGTTAAGGCTTGCATTAGTGCACCTGCAATAGCCAAACCCGCACCTATTACAGCAGCAATCACCGCTCTGGATAGTCTTGATGTTGTAATAATCACGTGCTCCGTTACCGCCTCATCATATGAAAAAAATGCATCAATGACAGTTTGAAAGGGGATTGGCGTTTTACCGAGCGAAATACTAAGGATAAAGGATAGTCCTACGATGAAAAAGCCTATTAACAGGCCTGCTATTTTATATGGTGTTCGCCTTAATAGATGATTCATTGAGATTTCCTCTTTCGTATGTATTTCTCTTTAAAAGCTATAATCCTATTGTCGCATAAACAAACAAAATAGGGGAAGATATATCTACCCCTATCATGCTATCTTATTTTTCTAATTCAAATCTATCATAAACATCATCTAGCATTAGGTTTGCTGCGATAATTCCTCCAGCCATGTTCCAAGTGACTTCATCAACCATGTGAACCTGTTCTGCTTTTACCGCATCAAGATTTTTCCATAGTGGATGAGCTGTCCACTCCTCGAACGTTTTTTGTACGGCTGGATCATCTTCATTAAAGATGTAAAACACATCTGCATTCATTTCTGTAATGCTTTCTTTATCCGTTAATTGGACTCCCCACTCTTCACTTTGTTGGTTCTCAGGACGAGTGAATCCAAGCTCTGCTAAAATAGAACCAGCAAACCCAGTAAAGTAAATACGTGCATGATCTGCTCTAAAGTTTAAGATCGACACATTAACAGGCCACTTATCACCAAGCTTATCAGCAACCTTTGTTTGGAAATCAGCAACTCGGTTATCCCAAGCAGCAAGAAGCTCATCAGCTTTTTCTTGTTGATTCATTGCTTCTCCCATTAACTCCACTGTACCTTTGAAATCAAACACAGTCTCATGTGCAACTGTTGGTGCAATCTCACTTAATTGTGCATAAACTTCTTCATGACGAAGCTTTGAAGCAATGATTAAATCTGGTTTTAGCGCTGCAATTTCTTCTAAGTTTGGCTGAGTTTCAAGACCAACAATCTTAACTCCTTCTAAATCAGCACGAAGATATTCATAATTTGGTTGTTGAACCCAAGATTCCACCACACCTACTGGCTTTACTTCAAATGCAACAATTGCATCTGTCGCACCTTGGTATAATGTAACAATTTTTTGTGGTGTTCCTTCTATCTTTGTCGTTCCTAATGCATGTGTAATTTCACGAACATCTGCTTCTGCTTGTTCTTCTTCAGCACCTGTATCCTCTGTTTGTTCTGATTTATTCTCAGTAGCCGGTGCTTCCTCAGCCCCCTGGTTTCCACAAGCTGCTAGAAACATCGTAAAGACCAAGATAATAGCAAGTAAAGAAAATTTTCTATTTAAGAAATATGTATTCATTGTTCCTACTCCCCTTTTTTTCACTTTATTTATCTATTAATGATAATGATAATTGTTATCACTACAATAATGAATTATACACACACAATTTTGAAAAATCAATAGTTTTTTAATAATGATTTTCATTCTCAATGATAAAGTTAGGCTCTAGATTCAACATTCTTTCTACTAACTTCCCCACCAGGCAAACGATCAATTTGTCTAAATAATCCTAAGGTAATTCTCTAAATTCTCTAGGTGAATGACTAGTGATTCTTTTGAAATTACGATGAAATGACCTAAGGTTATTATACCCGCTATTTATAGCTATCTCCCCAATCGGTTGCTGACTATTTTTTAACAGATAACAAGCTTGTGAAATTCTATAGTGATTCAAGTATTCAGTAAATCCCATATTCGTCATTTGGACAAAAAGTTTGGACAGGTAGGGATAATCATATTGTAATTCTTTTGCGATTGCTTTCAGCGTGCAATCCTCTTTATAATTCCTATCCACATACAGTAGAATTTTATGTAATACTTTCGTCTTGGTTGAGTGTTCCACAGGAACAAATTCAGTGTTCTCGACCAATGCACTGCAAATATCATACAGAAAGCTTTTCTGTCTATAAATGGAATCTAGTTTATTCAAATCAGGGATCTTACTTAAGTGAATCACATTATTTTCTGGGACATATCCCCTATAATTCATGAAAAAATGGCCAATGAGTTCAGGTGAAAAGATAACGATGGAAATGTCGGAATGGTCCATGGTTTTAAATTCATGCATTTGGTTATTAAAAATAAATGCGATATCATTTTGATTCATTACATACTCTTTTTGATTAATTTTTACTAGTAATTCCCCTTCATTGACAATGATGAGTTCGTAAGCTCTATGAAAGTGAAGAGGAAAGGTATTATTAACTGGTTTAAAAGATTGAAAGAATTCTTTCTCTTCAATTCCGTGATCTTCAAAAAACACCAAAAGCTTCTCCCCCTAAGAAAAGCGCAAGCGCCTTGCTCAGCCCCGACAGGCATAAGACGAATCACGCAGGAAATCTTGATTTCTGAAGTGATTTGACTTATGACCCCGAGGGGCTAGGCGCTGGAGCTAGACACTAAAACTGAGTGTGAATTTTTATACTTCTTAACATTTAAAATAAACACTAATATTGTCTTAAATTATACTATATTTTGAATAGAAACCTGCATTGCTTTGCTCCTATAATGAGCTTAGGTTTGATATATAAAGGGGGAAGGAAAATGACGTTTGAATATCATGTAGCAAAAAACGGCTCTAATCATGCGGAAGGATCGAAACAAAACCCGTTTTTAACCATTAATAAGGCAGCCTCTGTTGCTCAAGCAGGGGATACTGTTATTGTCCATGAAGGGGAATATCGGGAATGGGTAAAACCGAAGTATGGCGGCTTAAGTGAATATCGAAGAATTACTTATCAAGCAGCTAAAGGTGAGAAAGTTGTCATTAAAGGCTCTGAGCAAATTCAAGATTGGGAACAGGTTGAAGGAACTGTCTGGAAAATTGTTCTACACAATGAATTCTTCGGAGATTATAATCCATACAAAGAAAAGATTTTCGGTGACTGGATTGTGTATGGTTCAGAAAAACACCTTGGTGACGTTTATTTAAATGGCCAATCCTTTTATGAGGTAGAAACTTTTGAACAGTTAAAAGATCCAGAAGTGAAAACAGAAGTGTTAGACCACTGGACAAAGACAGTTGTTCCCGTACATAACCAAGAACAAACAAAATTTGTTTGGTATACAGAAGTTGATGATGACCATACAACAATCTATGCTAATTTCCATGGAGAAAATCCTAATGAAGAATTAGTAGAAATTAATGTGCGCAAAGCTTGTTTCTATCCAGAAGAAATTGGCGTCAATTATATTACCGTGAGAGGTTTTGAAATGGCCCAGGCGGCTACACCATGGACTCCGCCAACAGCTGATCAACCAGGATTAATCGGTCCTCACTGGAGTAAGGGATGGATCATCGAAGATAATGTTATCCATGACGCAAAATGTAGTGCGATTAGTATCGGTAAAGAAATTTCTACAGGTCATAACTATCGTACGATCCGCAAAGATAAATCAGGATATCAATATCAGTTAGAATCAGTCTTTTCTGCGATTAAAATTGGCTGGAATAAAGAAAAAATCGGTTCCCATATCATCCGAAATAACACAATCTATGATTGTGGTCAAAATGGTATAGTAGGTCATTTAGGCTGTGTATTCAGTGAGATTTATAACAATCATATTTACAATATTGCATTAAAGCGCGAGTTTTATGGACATGAAATTGCTGGAATTAAGTTACACGCAGCAATTGACGTTCAAATCCATGACAATCGTATTCACGACTGTTCTTTAGGAACATGGTTAGATTGGCAGACACAAGGTACAAGAGTGAGCAGAAATCTATTTTACAGAAATAACCGCGACTTGTTTGTCGAAGTTAGTAGTGGCCCTTATATTGTTGATCACAATATTTTAACAGCAGATTATGCTTTAGATAACCATGCCCAAGGTGGAGCTTATATTAATAATCTAATTCGCGGGAAAATGGTCCAACGCAAAATGCTTGATCGTCCAACACCATATCATGTACCACATAGTACAGAGGTAGCTGGCTTTGCTCCTGTATATGGTGGAGATGATCGATTCTACAATAATATCATTATTGGTGACAAGTCTCTGAAAGTAGCTGGTACGTATGGAACATCCTCTCCAGAGCTAACAAATGAATATGTTGGTACTGTTCACTATAATGGTTATACAACATCACTTGAGGAATACATCAAGACAGTGGATCAAGAGGGTGGTGACCACCGTACATTCCATAATGTTGCACAACCTGTTTATATTAATCACAATGCATACTATAATGGGGCTGAATCGTTTGAAAACGAGAATGAAAGAGTTGTAGCAGATCAATTTAATCCCTACATTAAAATGATCGAAGATGGAGATGAAGTTTATCTTTCTATAAACCTTCCAGAAGACTTTGAGTCATTCCTTGGAGAAATTCAATCTACCAAAACTCTAGAAAGAACACTTATTGTTGATGCAGAATTTGAAAATCCAGATGGTAGCGAAATAATCGTGGATAAGGATTTATTAGGAAAACAACGTGCAGAAAAGAGTGTATTAGGACCCATTGCAAATTTACAAGCAGGGAAGAATTATATAAAAGTTTGGGGCTAAAGGTTAAGATTTTACTAGTCTTGATAAGATAACAAAATACTAAAAAACGCCATTCATGAGAATGGTGTTTTTTAGTATTTTAACATTTTTTGTTAAAAATTAGAATATCATAACGTTCTAAGCCGTAGTTCATAAAAATACTGCACAACTGGATGCTTTAACTTCATTTCTTCATTCATGTTTAAGATTCGTTTTTTTCCAACCCGTCTATCCACCAAAGCTAGTATATTTAATAGGATATCATCGCTCTTTAAGCTTTCCTCTATAGGAGTGGATAAGAACTTAGTAGCTACAACGGTAAAATTTGATTTACTTAATGATGACTGCGCTGTCACAATCTCCTTTGCATATTGTGATAATTTTCTACTCCTTGCAATAACTTGTAGTCGATCCTCCGGTACTTTCCCCTTGGTTTCTTTTCTTACCACTTCAATTTCCTCATTATTGATAGGGAGTTGGATATCTGAATCATTCTTAATTTCTAACTCTGTCTGATACCATCTGATTAAGGTAGTTCTATCACTCATATTGAATACATTCTTTTTATCAACTGAAATATAACAATTTCCTGCTTTATCCGGTAAATAACGGTAGCTGGTTGCACGATATTCAACCCTTCCATATAGTGCAGGACAGAGAAAACTCTCCAGATTTTGCTTCAATTTGCTCCAGGCCATGTAATTCTCCTTCATTTTTATATATTAAAAATAGGTTAGCTCTTAAAAATATCCTCTATATCAATTCCAAAACCTTCAAACAATCTAGATGTAACTTCACCTTTGCTTTTTTGCATATCATGTTGTTCATACATATTTTCATCATTAAGGGCATATACCGTCACCGCATTCAACATTGGGTTAACAATCCAATACTCTTTGACACCAAAATTCATATAGAGATTTAACTTTGTAATGAGATCATATGACTGATTGGAGGGGCTTAAGATTTCAACGATTAGGCTTGGAACACCAACATATCTAGCATCTGTAAAACCATCTTTATTACATATGATGCTGATATCTGGGATGACAATTTTGGTTCCATTCACTTTTTCATCTTTTAATTCAATGTCATATGGCGCATGAAATAACTCACATGGGTTTCCTTCAATAAAATCCTCAAATTTGTTCTCAAGCTTTCTGGATATACGTTGATGTTTTGTTGATGGTGATGGTGACATATAAACAAATCCATCTATATATTCTAGTAACGCATCAGAGTTTTCACGGATTTGAAAATATTCATCAATTGACATGGTCTCAGTACGGTATTGATTCATTTCACCTGTCCCCTTTTCTCTACTATTACTAGTTTTATTTTACCATGTTTTGTTTACAGCTACTTACCTATAAACAAAGTTGGGAGAGAAAATGATTCTACTGAGGAATCCTATGTTGAGCGTGTGTTGTGCTTTTTCATTGTTCGCTGTTTCTATACAAAGCGAGGGGCATGATTATATCATGCCCCTCGTAAGGTTGTAAAAAGCCACATCCATTCCTACTATATTCTCATGTATTATTCTATTTTTCAGTATTTTCTGTTTATAAAGGTTGTGAAGCTTACCTGTTTAAAATCAAAAACGATTCTCTTAGATGATCATTACTGCAACTCTTCCCACTTAATCCTACGTTCCTTCTTTTCCTTTATCAGTTTACAGGGAATAGAAGCATAGCTCCTACACATAGCGCAAGAATACGGAATAGGTACATAGGTACTGAGAATAACCAGAACTGTGGAAGCTTATATTTACCCATGCCTAAGATCATAGCAGGCATACCATCGACTGGCATGTATCCTCCGTTCCACCCTGATATTACAACTGCAGTGGCTGCAGCAACAGGATTGAGTCCTAAACTCATACTAGTAGCAATAGCGATTGGAGCAAATATGAATACAGAACCCATATTAGAACCAGTAAAAGTAGCACAAGTACTAGTTAGAAGTGCAAAGATGAAGATAAGAATGAATGGGCTTACATTAGTACCTAATGAATTCGCCACAACATCACCAATCATAACTGTAAATCCAGAGTTTGCTAGAGCGTCAGCAACTCCTATAACACCAGCCATCATAATGATTACAGGCGCACCCATATTATCCCGAACTTCCTTAAAGTCAAGTACGTTAATGATTAGCAAGAAGGCACCTGCAAGGCCAGGGATTACAAAGGCAGCATTGCCCAAAACGCTCATGAGCATCATACCAACAACACTGATAATAAAAACAGCGATGGTAGCGTATTCTTTCCATGCAGGCAAAGCCTCAATCTCAATCGTAGCCGCCACCTCATTATATTCAGATGCTTCCGTAATTGGATGATCTGGTAGAAGGCGATAAGCAATCAAACTCCATGCCAAGAAACCTAGAGCAAGGATGAAATTCACTACAGCAAACTTAGACATAGATAGCCCGCCGGTATAACCTGCCGTTTCCAGTACGCTAACAGTAACACCATAGAATAGTGCGACATTGAAAGGAATCAAAGGGTGATTAGTAGCAAACCCCAAAGGCATCATCAGTTTTGACGTAGGCATCTTTTTATTGTAAGGGATAGTAGATATTAAGGATAGAATCAGTACATAATAACCAGTGGACCCGGAACCTACTAAACTAGCACCAAGCATAACTACCACTAGCAATAGAGCATAGCTCTTATAACCGCCCTTATTTACCAAAGCAAGCATAGAGGACTGAACCCTACCAATCAAGGTAGTCTTCATTAGTCCCGCCATAACAACCATAAAGCCAGCGACCATGACAACGCTTGAGTTTACGAAGCCTGCGAAAGCCTCCGGAACAGTTGATAGACCGGTGACTACTAGGAGGAGGCATGCCATAATTGGTGGTGCACCGAAAGCGAATTTATCTGACATGATCATTACAATCATCAAGGTCAAGATACCAAGGGCAAGAATCATTTCGATTGTCATATTTATTTCTCCTCTCTTTACACAACCAAGTTAACTGGAATTTTGTTAACTTGGTTTTATCCCAATTTGACTATCAAAAAAACAATTATGTGATAAATTAATATCTAACTTATTTCTCCAGATGTAGGATTGTAAACCCCTTCATTTTCACGTTTCTCACCATATATATCCTTAACTGAAAAGCTGTTATATTTTACAGAAATTCTATTCTTATATGCGTATACTAAATGTATACGTCCTTCCGCATCTTGATAAATAGTAGGGTATTCAAATTGAGAATTATTCGTTTTATTCTCCGCTCCAATGAAACCTTCTGCGTGTTCAATTATTCGACCGATTGGCCAAGTATTTCCGCCATCTTCAGACACTGAAACCACCACTGGATTTCTTAATCCAGGCCATGCTACCTTACCTTTTTCAGGATTATTAGCAGAGTTTGCATTATATGCAATAGCAATAGCACCATTATCCAGTTTGATTGCACTTATACTTGAATTATTATTTGGCAAGGTTGTTGGCTCAGGCACTGTCCAAGAATCTCCATAATCCGTTGACTCACTTCTATAAATGTAATCTGCAAATCTACTTCTCATAAATGCTACTAAATGACCATCTTCTAATTCTATAACATTGGCATGTACTCGCCCGTTACTTTCAGGCATACGCACTTCTTTCCAAGTTAGTCCTTCATCATCTGATACTTGAAATACTGTAGGATCATTTGTAAGACCAAATTCTGAATCTTCACATACCCATGTGCTAAATATCCATCTACCATTACTTAATACTTGAATAGTTTGTCGCGCAAAAGTACCAGGCTGGCTAAATAATACTTCTGGTTCAGTCCAACTTTCACCATTGTCGTATGTTTTCTGATATTTAATAATTGACGTAAACTGCATATTATCTTTATCTGGTCGTCGACCTTCCTGAGAAGTATATATTACCCATACTGAGTTATCTGGTGCGCGGAAAAATGATGGGTTTTGCTCACTACGTGCATCATCCTGAGAGATAATTTTCGGCTCATTCCATACCCCTGATTCTTTATTAAATTTTGATAATACAATTGAAATATCGGGACTACCTTCAAATGAACCTGCAAACCATGCACATAATAGATCCCCATCATCTAACTTAATAATTGTTGGTGCATGTGCGGTTGGGAAAGGACCAGATGGTATTAAAGCAAAATCAATATTTGTATAAGCATCATAATATAGTTTACCGTTAAGAATTGACTCGTTAACTACTAATTTATTACTACTACTAATCACCCTAATCACCTTATCTTTCCTATTAAATTTCCAGCCTAATTATCGACTTTAATCTATCTATTACATTTGTTCCGATGGGATATGCCCTTAGTACTACTATCCCACAAAGTAAGGGGTTACATTTTCTAAAAGCATATATTGAGATTTTAGATCTGATACCCCTGTTCTTTGTTTTATGGGGGAACTTAAGTTGATTCCTCGCCGTAAATGCCCGAACGATTCCAAATCAATTCACATTATACGAGAAAATTTTTCTTTAAGCCCCCTTAAAACTCTTTTTACATAATGTTATCCTAATTCTTAATTAAAAATTTCCTTTGGAGTCAAATCTGCAGCAGATTGGATGGCTGCAAGCATACTTCTTTCATCAGCTATATTTTTTCCGGCAATATCAAATGCAGTACCATGGTCTACAGAGGTTCGTATAACACCACCATTTAAACCAACCGTGATATTAACCCCCTCTTCCAAACCTAATACCTTTATTGGTACATGTCCTTGATCATGATAACAGGCAACAACTAAATCAAAATCACCACGAACTGCTCGGAAAAATACGGTGTCTGCAGGGTGTGGACCACTTACATCTATCCCTTCAGCAATTGCTTGCTCAATTCCCGGAACTAGTTTTTCTTCCTCTTCCCCTTCTCCAAACAAGCCATTTTCACCCGCATGTGGATTAATTCCACAAACTGCGATTCTTGGATTTGTATAGCCCGCACGAGTTAATGTTTCGTAGGCAAGCTTAACCACTTTATACGTCCGTTCTGGCGTAATAGAATGAACTGCTTTAATCAGACCAACATGTGTGGTCAAATGTATGACCTTTAATTTGGGTGAAGATAACATCATCGAATAATCCACCGTTTCCGTTAATTCTGCAAGGATTTCGGTATGTCCCGGATATAGATGTCCACCCTTGTGAAGCGCTTCTTTATTTAATGGTGCGGTACAGACCGATTGAATCTCTCTGTTCTTCGCAAGTTCAACAGCCGTCTTCAGATATTGAAATGCAGCATCTCCCGCTTGTGGTGATAATTCCCCAAAAGGAAGCTCAGCAGGTAGTAAGTCCAAATCGATACAATCTATTTTACCAAATTCAAATTTGCTTTCAGTGACAGATGCAACCGCCGCAACAGTTAATGCTGATTGAGTGATACGGATCGCTCTTTCTATCATTTTCGCATCACCGATCACAACTGGTCTGCATATTTCGTAAACAGCTGGATGGCCCAAGGCTTTCACGATGATCTCAGGACCCACTCCTGCGGCATCGCCCATGGTAATCCCTATAATTGGCTTCATCATATTCCCTCCCCTGAAGTTTATAAACGGCTTTCAACATGACTTCCTTTGAGCCAAAATTCCCAGCCTTAGTTACAATAAATAACTCTTTGTCAGTGGATACCCGACCAAGTGGAATTCCTGATTCTACTTCGTCAAGTAAAATAAATTCATTCGCATTTAATTGCAGGAAAACCTGTTGAGCGGTATCTCCACCAGTTAAAAATAAATAATGTAAATCATGAACACGACTCATTTTTGCAGCAATTTCACCCAATACCATTGAAATGATATTACTGATTTTAACTGCATCATATCCCAGTTGATCTCCAATTTCACGGGTTTCATTCATATTATTAGAAGAGTATAAAACTACATTTTTCCCTTGTAAAAAGGCCTCTTTAGCCTCAGACAGGAGCCGCAATAATTCCATTCCCTTTAGATCTTCACCCTGTAAAATTTTTGCCGAATTCATTTCTAATCCAACAGTATCTGAAAAGTTTAAAAGATGCTGCAACTGGGACCTCCCTGTTGCACTAACACTCCCAACAACCAGAAGAACAGGTTCATGATGAGTAGGCATAGGAAGGGTTTGTTGGACTTGTTTAATCCCGTAAATCTCCGGTAAATAATTCATTAAACCGGCAGAACCGACCCAAACGACAGAGAAATCGGTTTGCTGAATCAACTCCACTAACTTTTCCAAATCGGACTCTTGAACTGAATCAACCGTAATATATGAAATCTGGTTGCTCTTACAGGAAACCAGTTTATCCATGATTGTTTCATATCCTTGATGAATTTCTTGGAATGTAATATGTTCTACCTTCCGCTTGGATTGATTCTCTATAAGTCTTTTAATCTCTGATTCCCTAACAGGTGTTTTTGGATCCCTTGCCACCTCGGTATTCTCCAATTTAACAGAATTCAGATAATGAATCCCATTAATGACTTTACGCCCATTTACCGGAAAGGCAGGGGCAATTATCACGAAATCCGGGGAAAAGGAATCAAAGATGGCATTGATTTCTTCTCCAATATTCCCTCTCATGGTCGAATCAATCTTTTTATAGATCAAGTCAACAGGTCCTGATTTTATCGTGCCACAAATCTTTCTCACTCTTTCGTAAGCCTCAGCTCCGGTAACAGAGCGACTGTCTGTATTGTAAATAACTGCGTCATAGTCATAATTTCTTTCAGAATGTTCCTGTACTACAACGGACACATTTAAACCAAAACGGACTAGTTGCCCTCCACAATCACTTGCCCCCGTTAAATCATCCGAAATGACTGATATTCTCATAATCTAGGCATTATAGCAGCTGGCGATAAATCGCTTCAATATCTGCTAAACTTAATTTTTTCGGATTATTATTTAATAAACGGGTGACTTGTGAGGCTGACACAGAAATTTCCGGCAATTCTTCTTCTTTAACACCATAGTTTTTAAGATCTTGAGGGATTTCTAATACATTGGTCCACTCAATGATTTTTCCTACAACTTTTTCTGCCAATTGACTGTTGGAAAGACCTTGAACGCTGATCCCCATAGGTTCAGCCACTAAAGCCAATCGGTCTGTTATCGCATCCATATTGTATTTCATGACATGTGGAAGTAGCATAGAATTTGCTACACCATGAGGAATTTTATATTTTCCTCCCAAAGGATATGCCAGTGCGTGTACGGCTGCTGTTCCGGCACTTGTTAATGCCATCCCACCATACATAGACCCTACCAACATTTTTTCTCTAGCTTCAATCGATTCTCCATTTTGATATGCTTCCACAATGCTCGAGGAGATTAACCGGATCGACTCTAAGGCAAACATATCACTGATTGGATTTGCCTTTGTTGAAATAAAGGATTCTAGAGAATGAGTAAAAGCATCCATCCCTGTTGCAGCCGTGATTGGCTTAGGTAATTTTAAAGTAAGCACAGGGTCAAGAAACACAAGAGTTGGAAGTAAATACTTACTTACAATACCAACCTTTAATTCTTGGTCAGGCAGGGTCACAATCGCATTGGGAGTAACCTCTGCACCGGTTCCGGAAGTGGTTGGAATCAAAATCGTAGGGACTCCCGGATTAGCCACAAGGTCCGTTCCCAAAAGCTGCTCCACCGAGGAATCGTTTGTTTTTAACACTGAGAGAATTTTTGTCGTATCAAGAACACTTCCCCCACCAATACCAATTAATACATCATAGTTCTGACCTGCCGTTGCTTCAAATACTTGTTCAATATTCTCTAATGTTGGTTCTGGCAAAATGTTCGTATTAGTATCAACCGAAATTCCGTTTGCCTCCAATTGACTAACTATTTGTTCGACAAAGCCCAAGTCCACCATCGGCGGCTGTGTAATGACCAGTGCTGATGCTACCTCCACTCCTAGTAAATTCAATTTTTCACCAAGTAACTGCAGTGAGTTTGGTCCTGCTACAATATTCTGTGCTGTTTGAAATTGATAAATTGTTTGCATTTCCATCCACCTTTCTTATCCATTTATTTATGTTGATTAAATATCGTTATTTAACAATCGTTACTTTTTGTTGTTTATACAATTCCACCATTTCTGCGACTTTCACTAGCGCATCTCCAGATACCTCAGATACAGGCATTTTTGGTGGCCCTACTGGAACACTATAAAGTTCTACGGCTTTCTTTAATACAGAAGGCAAGGTACCATATTTAAAGGTGTCACGAAGTGGCTGTAATTTCCCTTGATTTTCCTCTGCTGCTTCAATATTTCCTTCTAACCAGTTGTTGTAAATTGCAATCACAACATCCGGAATCATATTGGCTGTTGCAGCAACCGCCCCTTTTCCACCTGCCTGTAAGGTTTGGAGAATTAAAGAATCTGTACCGGCAAAAACGGAGAAGTCCTCATCCTTTGTTGCATATATGTAATTCTCGATGTTAGCAAAGCTGCCGCTACTATCTTTAATTCCTACAATATTTGATACTTTAGCCAGTCGTGCAACAGTTTCAGGTTCAAGATTAACCCCTGTTCTAGCGGGGATATTGTATAAAAGGACTGGAAGAGAAGTACTTTCAGCTACTCTTTCGAAATGAACTGCCATTTCCTCCTGTGTTGGTGATATAAAGAAAGGAGTAATCAAGGATAAAGCATCCGCACCCAGCTGTTCCATTTTTTGTGATAGATCAATTGTTTCTTCTGTACTATTTCCTCCAGTACCAACGATGACAGGTACTCTTCCATTAGTTTCCTCGATGACAATCCTTGCAACCTTTATTTTTTCCTCGTTATTCAATAGGTGAAATTCGCCATTTGTTCCAAGAATGAAAAGTCCATGTACACCTGAATCAAGCAAATGGTTCGTTAATTGTCTCGTAACAGATTCGTTAACTTTTTGTTCCATTGTTAATGGAGTCAACATAGCTGGAATGATTCCTTTTAGTTCCATATGATAACACCTTTCTAATTTAATTGTTTATTTTTTAAACACTTATAACAACGCTTACAAATAGAATTATAGAATAATATGTTTATTATTACAACCATTATCTTTTTTAAAAATTAAAAAACACCAAAACTGTTTAATTTTGAAACAGTTTTGGTGTTTTTAATTATATTTCCTTTAATTTTCTCCATAAAGTGGTCCGATTAATCCCCAGTCTTTCAGCAGTTTTAGTTTGATTCATACCTTCTTCCAACCAAACTTGCTTGATGATTCTCTGTTCGATTTCCTCTAGAGTACCCGTAAGATCCATATGAGCCATTTCCGTTTCCTTTACCTTTGTATTTAAGATATATTTGATATCTTCTTTTTCAATAAAAGGTCCGATTGCTAAAAGGACAGTTTCATTTATAACTTGTTTCAATTGAGTGATGTTTCCCGGCCAGTTATAGTCCTCTAACTCCGCAATGGCTTCTTTCCGAATACCAGCTATTTGTTTTCCATATTTTGTATTTGATTCATTAATAAAAATACGAGAGATATGATCAATATCTTCTTTTCGCTTTGATAACGGCGGAAGACTTAAGGGCAATTCGGCCAGTAGATAATACAAATCATATAAAAAGGTACCGCTTTCAATCAACGTTAAAATATTCTCACTTGATGATACAATTATGCGGGACTTTGGTTTATTCTTCATAAGATAGGACATCAGTTCTTTCTGATTGGATAAAGAAATGGAATCGATATTTTTGAGAAAAACAGTTCCATTATCGTTAGAGGCTAACAGGTCTTCTTCACCCAACAACAAGTTCCACTGTTCTACAGTTAAAAGTGAACAATTAACTGTCATTAGGGGAGCGGAGCCTTTAAAACTGTGAAAATGAATATAATGAGCTAATTTTTCCTTCCCTGTTCCTTTTTCACCACTAATCCAAATTGATTCTTTCTTTTTACTATATCTTTCGGCTGATTGTAAAACCATTTTCATCTGGTCACTTTTTATAAAAGAGGATTTGATCGGGCTGGAATTCATCAGTGAAGCAATAATGTTTACACCTTCAGAAAGCCTACTTTGATTGGATTCCACTCTTTGTAACCGAAACAAAACTAGTGATATTTCATATCCTTGTAATTTAGTCCCCTTTACCTTCCAAAAGATGTTGTTGTTTTCAATTATAGAAGTATATTTACCTTTTGAAATAATTTCTGTCACTACGTCTTCAATTATGATTGAATCCTTAAAGGTTTTATTCAATTGTTCAGTGAAGAATGTATTGGAGTAGACAATATTGAATCTTGTATCAAACACTACAAAACCTTCTTCTTCTTCTTGAAGAATTTGTTGTGCAATCGATAACTTTCTTCTAAGCCTGGAAAAATAATTGTGTATTTTCTTAGCATTTTGAAAAGCCTTTAGGATGCTTTCTTTTCCAGAAGTAACTAATACTCCATTTAATCCAAGGTTTTCCGCTTCCTTCACTGTAATTACATCACCAATAATGAATTCATATCCCGCTTCAAGCAACTGTTTTAAAGTAGGTTTTACTTCCTCCTCCTTTGAAATAACATAGGTGGAAATATCAATTTCAAGTAATTGACAAACGGTTGCTGCTCCTTCTGATATTGGTGGAAAACCAACAATAGCGGCCTTACCAGGATAATCTCTTACAAGGGTTAACACTCGGAGCATATCATATCCGGAAACTTCAATTTCAATAACAGGAATGGATATTTTCTTTTGGATGAGTTCTGCAGTTCCTCCACGGCTAATAATAATATCGAACCCCTGATCTGCTGCGCGACTGGCGAGTTCAACTCCTTTTTCTAAATCACCAACCTCCACTTGTATCTCGAAATCTTGACTACGTCCTAATTCTATAATTAATTCCTTTAACCCCTCATAGGGGGCAATCGCTAATGCCCTCACTTAACATCACCTTCTGTTGCATTATTAAACAAGCTTTATCTATACTATACCAAAAATAAGTCAAACTGTTTATTTATTAAATCATTTTAGCTCAGATCCAGTAAATTTAAAAGCTAGGCCCGATGCCTATATTTATACACATATGACCTTAAATATGGAAGAAAAGGCCTTCCAACAGTTCAGGAAACTGATGAAAGACCTTCTCTTATAGTTAACTATTCTTGCTTGGTTTTCCTTGTTTATAGCAACTAGAAAATGCCGAAGTCAAAAATGCATATTATCACTATAGACGTTGATATATTTAGTTTTTAAAGTGTTAATTCATCTGCCACCCCTATGGTGAGAGTGTTTAATATCTTTCATTTCGCGTGTGGAAAGTGCAATTTATCAAGGTTTTTCCAAACTTTGTATGTAACATCTTAAACGGGGTCTTATTTTTTTCATAGGGGTGTGTTAGCTAAATGTCAACTATAGACGTGCAAGTAACTATTTATTTATTCACCTTTTAGTACATGCTGTTTTAACAAGTCCTTTAATTCCTTCACTTCTTTTCTTAACTCTTTGATTTCAACCGTATCATCTTTTATTTCACTTGTATCTTTTTCAACTTCTTCTGAAATCTTCTGTGCGTTATTTACAATTTCCCCAACTATTAAATTAATCATAATAAATGTTGCAATAATTATAAAAGATACGAAATAGAGCCAGGACCACTGAATTTCAGCGAAAATCGGGCGAAATACCCCACTTGCCCATGATTCAAGTGTGAAGATTTGAAACAAAGTTATAAAAGTAAGCTCCAAACTCCCGAAATATTCAGGTTCAATTTCCGAAAAGAAAGCAGTACCAATGACAGCATAAACATAAAAAATAATGAACATTAACAAAATAACACTTCCAATTGTTGGAATCGCCATGAACAAAGCACTTACAATCCTTCTTAAAGAAGGGACTGATGTGATTGTCCGTAATGCTCTTAGAACTCGGAAAATACGTAATACACCAACAAATGGTGTGTTATATAATATGATACTTCCAGCAATTATAGAGAAGTCAAAAATATTCCATCCATTTTTAAAAAAATGCTTTCCATCAACAAAAATTTTCAAGATAATCTCGATCGTAAAAATAAATAAAATAATAAGATCGAGAATAAAGAAAACATTCTTATTCGGAAGGTAAATTGATGGATAAGTTTCTAATCCGATTAAGATTGAATTGAAAATAATAAGTGCTGTTATAAAGTGGTTAAACCTCTGACTGTTTACAGCAGCTGATATTACAGTTTTAGTCTGATTTGACATATAACTTCTATTCCTTTCTGTCACAGTACATTTATTTTATCGTTTACAGATGCGACTGTCACTTGATATACAATCTTTTAGCGAAGCTAAGTCACAGTGATGTCTGGGAAATTGTTGGAAAAAAAGTTTTGAAATTAGGATCCCCACAGAAATACAAAAGAGGCTTCCCACAAGTTTAGTCAACTTATGAGAAGCCTCTATTATCAATCAAATCTCCTTATATATCAAGGGTTTGGGGCATGTCTATCCTTAACTCCTAAAAACTCCGGGCTCTTCACACCCTCTTACGTGGCAAAGGCGCACTGCTAGCCCCTCGAGAGAGAGTGTGTAATTCCCTTAACTCTGTATGCTAAAAGTGCGATATATCAAGTATTGTTAATTTCTGTCTGTAACATCTTTAACATGGTCTTATTGTTTTTCACTGGATTAAAATGTTAGCAACTTCAAACAGATATAATTTGAAATGTTGTTTTCATACTCAACTTGTCCAGAGCGCATTTGACAACACATGGGATGTTAGTTGGTTTTACACAATCAAAAAAAAAGTAACCCTACTGAGTTTTTAAATAGGTTAATGTTTCTTTTATAGATATTGGTTAGGACCAGGCAATTTTCATAAACTTTGGATAGTCCTCTTCGACACTATATAATGCTAAAATTTTGGGGGATTTTTGATTGTTATACTTTTCCATGACCATTTGGTACAATGAGAGAAAAACTAGGGGTTATCATGTTTATACTTTCTATCATTGTTTTTTCTATAGTGTTTTTTGCATTTCTTTCCATTGTATATTCGACCATAAAAAATGGGATTTCACCTATGCCGACGTCTCCAAAAGTTAAGAAGGTTTTGGTTGTTAATCTCCCTTCTCATTCTGTAACTCAAATTGCCGAGCTTGGTGCAGGATGGGGAACATTAGCTTTTCAACTTACAAATAAATATCCTAATGCAACGATTACAGCTTTTGAAAATTCACTCATACCATACACATTTATGGTCATTAAAAAATTTTTATTCTCTCAAAACAATCTGATTGTTTCACGAAAAAATTTTTATGAAATCGATTTGTCAAATTATTACTTAATCGTTTGTTACTTGTATCCTGATGCCATGACTCGTTTAGAAAAACAATTTCATGAGCAGCTAACCAAAGAATCTATTGTCATTTCACATACATTTGCCATACCAAACCGCAAACCTAACAAAACAATTATAGCTAGTGATCTATATCAAACGAGGATTTACTTTTACTACTATTTTAAAAAGCATTCTTGGCTTAATTGATCCTTTTTCAGGTAAAGTTGAACGCAGTAAGTACAACACATTGGCTACTTCGAGCAGGAAGTTAATCAATCCAACTGCAACACTTGTATTGAAGAGATTTGGATTGTTCACACACTCCACATGGCTTGGGTGGTGATCGCAAACACAATGATATAATAGTGTACTATTTAAATTATAATTTAATAATATTTGATTTATGTCATTTAAATAAGTAAGAGGAGTTTCAGAAGTTGTTGAGAAAATAATACACTTATACTCTTGATGAGAAGATTTATAAAAATATAAGAAAAAAAGGAGAGTAATCATGATCGGCTCTCCTTTTTTACTATTCATATGGATAGTCAGAAATGGCGACTCCTACTCGGATCGTTCAAGTTTAGATGGCTTTCGTTGTCCATGATTCTACGTCCCAAATATCTGTTACCACGTCTTGGTAAAAATCAGGTTCATGAGAGATAAGGACCATGCTTCCCTTATACGATTTCAAAGCTCGTTTTAGCTCAGCTTTTGCATCTTTATCCAAATGGTTGGTTGGCTCATCAAAAACAAGGATATTGCTTTCTTCGTTAAGGAGCTTACATAACCGGACTTTCGCTTGCTCTCCACCACTTAATACGGATATTTTACTTTCAATATGTTTTCTAGTTAACCCACATCTCGCAAGAGCAGCGCGTACCTGTCCTTGGCTTAACTGAGGAAACGTATTCGATATTTCTTCTATGCACGTGTTTTGATTTTCCGTTTTAACTTCTTGTTCAAAATACCCAATATTCTGATGTTCACCGCGTTCAATTGAACCAGAAAGAGATCTTATTTCTCCGAGGATGCTTCGAAGGAGTGTAGTCTTACCAATCCCATTCGCTCCAACTAATGCCACTTTTTGTCCACGCTCTATATAAAGATTTAACGGCTTTGATAGTGGCTCATCGTACCCAATGACCAATTCTTTCGTCTCAACAATTAATTTACCTGAGGTTCTTGCTTCTTTAAAGTTGAAATCAGGTTTTGGTCGTTCCTGTGCTATTTCAATAATATCCATTTTATCGAGTTTTTTCTGTCTCGACATAGCAAGGCTGCTGGTAGATGCCCTTGCCTTATTACGGGCTACAAAATCTTTTAAACTAGCAATTTCTGATTGTTGTCTCTTAAAGGCAGCTTCAACTTGTATTTTTTTAGCTTCATAGGCAATAAGGAAATGGTTGTAATCACCCACATAGCGATTTAATTTCTGATTTTCTAAATGGTAGATCACATTTGCAACGCTATTAAGAAATGGAATATCATGAGAAATTAATAAAAAAGCATTATCGTATTCTTGCAGGTATCGTCTTAACCACTCAATGTGTTGTTCGTCTAAATAGTTTGTGGGTTCATCTAAAAGAAGAATATCTGGTTTCTCAAGTAAAAGCTTGGCTAATAAAACCTTCGTTCGTTGCCCACCGCTTAAATCATGAACATCTTTTTCTAATCCTATACCATCAAGTCCAAGACCACGTGCCACTTCTTCTACCTTAGAATCAATAATATAGAAATCATTATTTGTTAATATGTCTTGTAATGTACCAACTTCCTCTAACAACTTTTCCATTTCTTCAGGTGTAACGTTTGAGATCTTTTCATAAATGGTATTAATATTCGTTTCAACGTCAAAGAGATATTGAAAAGCGGTTTTTAATACGTCACGGATTGATATTCCCTTTTGTAAAACCGTATGTTGATCAAGATAACCGACTCGTTGATGCTTTGACCACTCTATTTTTCCCTCGTCAGGCTGAAGTTGCCCTGTAATGATATTCATAAACGTAGATTTACCTTCGCCGTTTGCCCCAATTAAAGCTATATGTTCACCTTTTAACAAGCGGAAGGAAACATTATCAAAGATTGTACGATCGCCAAATCCGTGGTTTAGGTCTGTAACCGTTAATACACTCATATATTTAACCTCATTTAAATTTCATTTTATTTTGTTTAGTTTAGGAAATAATTATAAAATCGTTCATCTGATTGTTATAGTTCAATATTGAACTATAACACAGAAAATGGAATAGTTGAATGGGGTAAATTGGGAAACAAAGAGCCGGTTCGAGACCAGTGAAAAACCCTGCTTTTTTCATGCCCTTTTTATGAGATTCTTGAAAATCTCATTCCGAATTAGAGAAATATCTTATTTATTTCAAAAAGTCTACTAAAAGAGAGGATCCTATTGTTGATATCCTTTCTTTACTAGGATACTAATGCTGCTATCCTCTTTATATTATTGCAGCCAGTTTGGATTGTATCGACACACTTAATACACCGTATCCCCTTCCGATTAGTGCCTTAGTGTATAGAATTGATGAAATTCAGTTTTCCTATAACAAAGATTCCGACGAATGGACTTGTAGCCAAGGGAACACAACAGTTGAAAAGAAGCGCTACGTATTAAGAAAGGAAGGTGGAAAAAGAGAAGGATAATCGTTTGATAATTTCTTATATTGTCCTCAGTCGTGTTTTTAAAACGCCTATCGTCTAAGAAATCTTGAAATGCAAATTTCAACAACAAAAAGACTACCTCCTAAAAATTAGGAAGTAGTCTATACTTTGGAAATAAATCATACGTAACTAGTTCTCAGGAATGGGCGAAAAATAGCTTTAACTATTTTTCAGATACTTGGCTTAAAAGCCTTACATCATGCCGCCCCTAAGGCGAGAGTGTGTAATATCTTTAACATGGTGTGCTTAGAATGCTAAAAATTAAGGTTTTGTTAAATTTTGTATGTAACATCTTAACGTGAATTTACGATTTTTCACTGGATTGCGTTAGCAAAATGTTAGCATTTACTATCATGATTACAGGCCACAAAAAACGCATCCTATCCTCCGTTTTTCACCAGCAGTTGTCGAGTAATTTACAACTTGATGTTAACGGATTGCTAAATATAGAATTCAGGGATTGGAAATGAAACAGACTATTCCTCCTTATTTTTACCGTAGGCTTATGGTCTTCTGTAATATTGTACTCGGTTATAGAAATTTATTTTATATTGATTGGTATCCTTGTACAGCAAAAGAAAATTAAATCATGCCACTGTAAGGCTAGAGTGTGTAATATATTTAACAAGATTTTACCTTTCTTTATTCAATTGCGTAAGGACATAATGTTTTTACATTCCTTTTAGATAATGAACTTAAATCATATTCTTTTTTTACTCTTCAAAATGAGTATGTACATAAATCTTAGAACCATCTAATATCACTTTTACATAATTAAACCTGTCACTATCAAAATGGTTGAGCGTAAAACTGTTGTTGAAAAAACTAATCCTTCAACTGATCTACAATTCTTTAAACTCCGGATAAATTACCTTTCCCTAAAGTAGACTAATAGTCTATATGTTCCTGTACTGCATCCAAAACACTTATAAAAGCATCATCACCAAAATCTGTTCTAATAATTTCGAGAAAAATTTTATTCGTATCATTATTAAACGCTCTTTTATACCCTTCTCCATACATCATAGACAAAAATATAGTGATAAAAGACTGTGCAGAACCGTGGTAGCTAACTTCTAAAGTTAATTCTGCTATAAAGTTAAATAAAAATAACTTCTTCCTAATGTTTCGTGAAGAAGTTATTTTGATATAAAATATTTGTTTTAGTTTAATTTATTAAATTTTGTTTAATAGATAGATTACGTGTTTCAATTACTACTCTTAATAACTTCACAAATTCTTTGTCTATGTCTTTAATGCTTTGGTAATTTCCCAAATTTCCAATAGAGTATCATCGCTTATGCGTTCAAATCCATTCAACTTGACACCACTTCTTAATCAAAATCTAATATTCTAATTACTTGTTATTGTTGCACTATTTAATTGATGAATATCTAATTTATTTACAGTTACATCTCCATCAACAGAATATATTTCAAGCCCATTACTTTGTAAGAGTGGGAAGATTTGATCTGTAATGACCACTTTTCCGTTATTTCCAAATACCTCTACACTAGAACGATCAACTAAAATACGAAGTGTGACCGTATTGTTTTCTGGAGACATATTCGCTTCATGTCTTGCTGCAAAAGTAGAATTAAAGTTAGATTGTCCTGAATCAGTACGATCCACAAATATCTTTGAATTAACCATATCATAACCAATAGTAGTTTTATCACCACTACCGGTACGCACCTTAAATCCAAATTCTTTTGCAGTTGCTGTATCAGTTTTGAACTCTGCAACGATTTCCAGTGTATCGCCAGTAACATTAGAAAGTAAACTATTTCCTGGAGATACTGTTTCGTTTGTCCAGCTATCGGCAGTATTACGTAAGCTTTCGAACTCACTTACAGGATTTTGAACTAAGCGTACTCCTTCTCCTTCAACATTTTTTAATGTCAATTCTCTTGGGATTGACATCTTACTTTTCCATATTGAAGTTGGAATACTTTGCCCATAACTCCAATTGTTCATCCACCCCATAGCAATCCTACGACCATCAGTAGACGGGATGTTATCAAATGTTATTGGTGCGTAGTAATCTGCTCCGTAATCAGCGTAAAGAATAGTACTAGCTGGGTTATCATTCGTGAAAGTTGTACCATCAAAACTACCGATAAAGTACTGTACTCCAGAACCTCCTGCCGTTGATCCATTACTTAAGCTCACCTGCATGACCCACTTCGTATTATTTACGTCTCCATCAATAGGTAACTCGAACAGATCAGGTACTTCCCATACTCCATCGTGATTTCCTTCTCCTTTTCCAAAATCACTCGCGAACGACCATTTTTTCAGATCAGTTGAAGTATAAATTCTTACAAATTTTTCTTGAACGCTATTTTCTACTGTGATTACCATCACCCATTTATTGGTTTCTGCATGCCATAATACCTTCGGACTCTAAATACCGGTAAATTACCTGCATTGGAAATAACTGGATTTCCCGCATACTTCGTCCAAGTTCGTCCTTTATCATTACTATAAGCAAGACTTTGTATTTGGTTTCCACCTTTTTCATGAGTAAACATGGCTACCATTGCATTTGTTCCAAAGCCAGCAGTATTATTCTTGTCAATAACCACACTTCCTGACCAGATAAATCCGTTCTCATCATCCTCAATTGCAATTGGTAGTCGCTCCCAATTCACTAAATCATTACTGACAGCATGACCCCAATTCATCGGTCCCCAAGTTGTACCGGTTGGATTGTGCTGATAGAAAAGGTGATATTCTCCATCAAAGTACACTAATCCATTTGGATCATTCATCCAATTTATTTCAGGTGTAAAATGGTATTGTGAACGATATTGTTGATAACGGTCACTTGTTTGAATGTCGGTCTCTGTATTATAGACATTAAAATCATCTACATTAATATGTCCCCAGCTTCCAGTATTATTGTCTACTACTTTTAAATACACTTCTTCACCAACATAAGAGGAAGCATCCCAATATACTCTTGTATATTCTTCGTTTTCCGATCCTGTTGCCTTAAATAGCTCTGCTCCGTCAGATCCTCTAACTAGTGAAACATATATATTATCTAAATTGTTTCCACCACTAATTAAAAAGTCAATCCAGCCACTACCATAATGTGTAAAGTTTTCAGAGTGAATTTCACCAACTTGACTATCTCCACCATCCTTAAAATTCCATAGATGATATGTGCCTTGATGATTAAAGTCTCCACCCCAGCCCCAATTCGTATCAGTAGTAACATCTAAGTTGCTAAATGCAGTTCCATTTGCAATTGTCCATCCTGTTAGGTCCCCATTTTCAAATCCTGGATTCGAGATTGTTACTTTCGTTGGTGGTTGTACAGGTGCATTCACATCATCTATACTAATATGACCCCAGCCACCGTTATCTTTGTCAATTACTTTTATATAGACTTTTTCACCAATATATTCAGATGCATCCCAGTAAACACGGGTATAGCCTTCTTTGTCTCCGCCACTTACCTTCATTAACTCTTTACCATCTGAATCTCTTACTAATGCGACATATAGATTATAAATGTCATTTCCACCAGAAACTAAGAAGTCAATCTGACCGTTACCGCCAAGAATAAACTTTTGAGAACGGATTGAACCAACTTGTGAATCGTCACCATTATCTATACCATACAAGTGGTAGTTACCATTATGATTAAATGGACCACCCCAGCCCCAATCATGAGCTGATGTCACATCTAAATCAGTAAACGCATCTCCACTTAGTATTGTCAACCATCTAAGTTAGGTTCTTCAAAGTCATGATTCACTAACTCATCATGCGCAGGTTCTTGGATAACCGTAACCGTACTACTACCAGTAAATCCTCCATCTCTTGTAGTGCCTGTTATTGTAGCCGTTCCTACCGATTTAGCAGTCACTTTGCCATTAACAACTGTTGCAACAGAAGGATTGCTAGATGTCCAAATAACTTCTTTATTTGTTGCATTCGATGGAGAAACAGTTGGTGTCAGACGTTCTGTATCTCCCTCAATTAATTCCATTGTTCCTGGAGTTAATGAAACTCCCGTTGCATTAACTTGTGTATAAGCTGAATTCATTTCCCACACTTTTAGTGATTTAACTGTAACTGTTTGACTATTATCATTAGCCCAAAGCTGTATTCCAGTTGAATCATTACGTGTAGGATACGCTCTAGTTGTTAAACTTTTCAATTCATTTAAATAGGCATTAATTTCAGATCGGTCAACATACACATTTAACTTTATATCTTCTGACCCAATATCTACAGTTCCACCTTGGTACCATTTTTCCACATCAGGATCTAATGTTGATTTTGTTCGATTTACCCATAATTCTTTGCTACTTTCTTTATAATACAAAATCGTTTCTTCTTCACCATTTGGTGAACGTCTTACACTAATTCCTGTTTCATTAGCTGAGCCATTGTCTAATACTAATTCAATTTCTAACATATCACCATTAACTGATGATAGAATTTGGTTAACATCTGCAAAAGAAGTATCTTGTGTAATATTTACTAACTGCTGTCCACGTAATTGATCAAGTTCTTGAATTGGTTCGATTCCAAGCCTTCCGTCTGCTCTGTAATATACCTCTACTGGTAATCCGTAATTGTGGGCATAACCAGCATTATAGTCATCGTTAGCTGGGCGTCTTCCTTGTGTAATACTATGAATGACTGTTCTACCGTCTGGTGTTACCATTCCAGCAGGCCCAGTAAAGTAATCACCAACATCTAATAGCGTAGGTGTTGCATCATCAGGAGTAAAGGAAGCCGTTGCAGGATCCCACTTACCAATCCAATAATACGTATACCTTGATTGATATTCATCTCTTGAAGTTTTTGCTGGGTTGATTAAGAAAATATGTTTTCCACTATCTCCTAATGGAAGTAAAATAGGTAACTCCCAAACTCTACCTGTTGTAGGAAATTGATTATAATCTCCCACAAATAGATCACCTTCAAACGTCCAGTTTTCAAAACTAGCATCCTGTGTAGAATACACTAGCGCAGTTCCACCTATTGAGTCTCCATTTGCATCCTGTTTTCCAGAAGTAACAAGCATAAACCATGTATTACCATCCTTAAAGACAAACGGATCTCGGAACTCTCCCATAATCCCTTCACCCTCTTTTTGGTCTAATATTACTTCCGAATTTTTTTCCCAATGATTTAAATCATTGTCTCCATCCTCTAGATACGTACTTCTAGCAATATTGATTCTCTGATTTGGAAAATCTCTATCATCTCCTGCCGTATAAAAGATTACTGGAACTCCTGCATCATCTATTACAGCACCTCCAGCCCAGGCTCCTTCAGGATCGACATCATATCTCCCAGGAATAATAGCATCATCAACATCACGCCAATGCACCATATCATCACTTACTAAATGACCCCAACGGATGTGATTCCAGAAAGGTCCTCTAGGATTACTCTGATAAAACACATGATATTGACCATTAAAATAAATTGGGCCACCAGGTTCATTTCCCCAACTAGTCGGTGGTGACATGTGGAATTGAGGACGATTTACATCATCAGCTAAAATACTTCTATCTATCTTTACATCAGCTGTAGGTAAGTTTCCACCTAACGCATTTAAATACGAATCATAAGAATTTTTAACGTCAGTTGGACTTAGTGCTTGATTATACACTTTTACTTCATCTAATAGCCCACTAAACATATTCATATTAAATCCATATAGCCACATACCATCATTGTTCTTACCTATTAATAAATCTTTTACACTTGGCTTGATTTTTTCTCCAGCAGGAAAGTTACTTGAAGCTACTTTTTTTCCGTTTTGATATAAAACAGCTTCCCCCGAAGCGCTATCATAAGTAGCCACAACATATGTCCATTCATTCAAAGGAAGTAAAGTATCTGACATTACTTCTCGCCATTCTTTTCCAGTCCCAAAGTTCAAACCCCATGTCCCATGGCGGTAATTCCCAAAAATAAAACCTTCTTTTTCTTCTCTATCATGCTGATTCACAATCGCAGACAATCTTCCCTCATCACCATGTTCAAAATTACGAGGAGCCACCCATGCTTCTACCGTAATAGCATCCGTTGGTGCTGGTATTTCATTTGATGTACGTGTAATCCATGTAGAATATCCATCAAATAACAATGCACTATTCGAAACTCCATCACTCTTCCAAAGAGGATCTTGAGCAGATTGATAGATTCCTTCAGTTAAATGGTAGTATACTGGATCTGAATCACCTGTTATTTGATCTATTGTAGATGTTCCTGTTCCTTCATCTAAATTCCAGTGTCCTATTAATCCTCCTGCATAAACTGAATTATAGACTATAAAGTCATCAACATTAATATGCCCCCAACCACCTGTTGCATTGTCTACAATTTTAATATATACCTGTTCACCAATATGTGCAGACGCATCCCAGAAGGCTCTTTGATATTTCTCTGTATTACGCCCTGTTTCTTTAAATAACTCTACTCCATCTGAAGCTCTTACAAGACTTACATATAAGTGATCAATATCTTCTCCTCCCCCAATGAGGAAATCAATACCACCATTTCCTTGAAGGGTAAATATTTCTGATTGCAATTCACCTACCTGTGAATCTCCGCCGTCTTTAAAGTTCCACAAATGATAATTTCCAACATGATGGAATTTATCTCCTTGACTAAAGTTGTTTTCATGAACTAGACTATTCGGACTAAACGCATCTCCACTAACAATCTCCCAACCTATGATTTGATACGGAATTAATGCTGTGTACTCAAAATCATGATTAAAAATGGATGGTTCAACATGCTCATGTAACGATGGCATTGGTGGAACATTAACATCATCCAAATTAATATGTCCAGTAGTAGTAGTGTCTACAATTTTAATTCTGACTACAGTACCGATATGTTCTGATGCATCCCAATTTACTTTGGTATATTTGTCAGTACCAGTTCCCGTTGCTTTCATTAATTCAGATCCATCTGAATCTCTTACCAACGCAACGTACAAGTTATTAATGTCATTGTCTCCTCCTGTAAGGAAGTCAATCTGTCCGTCACCACCGAGGGTAAATGTTTCTGATTGCATGACACCTACTTTTCCGTTATCCCCTCGACCGCCCCAAATATGCCAAAAATTTCGTTGGTTAAAGGTTTGTTTATTCCAATAATCAGTTTCAGAACTAACATCCCCTTCACTAAAAGCAGTTCCACTCACTGTCCAGCCGCTTAAATCACCTGTTTCAAAACCAGGGTTTGAAATCGTATTAGCAGCTTGTACCACAGTTTGTGGGTACATTGTGAAAACAGTACTTAATACTAATAAAAATGTTGATATTATCACGGTTATCTTTTTTATAGACCTCATACCCATATTGAAATTTAACTCTCCCCTCTAAAATATATATAATCGTTGTTCCGCCAAAAATAACACGCTTACATTTCCACTCTAAAGAAGAGGGAATCAATTCCAGACACCCTCTTTCTCTTCTTTTAAAACTAAAAAGTTAGTTTAATAGATTGGCACAAATCATTATGCTTTAAGCTCCCAAATATCTAATGATGTAAACGTTACTTGACCTTCACTTACAAATAGCTCGACACCTAAGCTATCTTCCTTCGGGTATATACGGTCTGATAGTACTGTACGTCCTTCATCAGTAAATACTTCTACAGAAGAGCAATCTAAGAAGATATGCAATGATACCGTTCCATCATAATTTACTTCTGCTCTACTAATTCCTGTTACTTCATTGCCCGAACGGTCCCGATCTACATACACTGTTTTGGTTTCTGCATTTATACCAATTACCGTCTCCTCGGTTCCATCTTCACTACAACGAAGCTTAACACCAAAGGTACTTGCAGTAGTTTTTTCTAAGTCAAATATTACTTTTAATTCCAACTTGTCATTTCTTACTTCATTAAGCAACTGATTCTCCTTCACTACCAAATCACTGTAGTTCCAGTGTGCACCTCTTAAGGTTTTTAATTCTTCCACTGGCAAGAATGCTACTTTTCCATCCTCAAGTAATTTACATTCTCTTGGGATTGTCATAGCACCAGCCCAACCTTTTTCTTGAGTTGGCATTTTAGCTCCCCATATATCCATCCAACCAATCACTATTCGACGTCCCTTATCATCTAAAAGAGATTGTGGTGCATAGAAATCATGACCAAAATCCATCTTTTGGTAATATCCTTGTGTAAACTTACCAGTTTCATAGTTCATATCACCGACAACATACATGGTTCTACCCACCTTAGCCTCCATTGGTGAAGCAATTAACACATGTTTTTCACCAAGAGGAAAAATATCAGGACACTCCCACATGTTACCTTGATCCTGATCACTCTCTGCAAGAACATTAACATACTCCCATTCTCGTAAATCATCTGAACGATATAATAGCGCCTTACCTTTATTTTCTTTTGCCGAACCAACTACCATATACCATTTATCTTCATTCTTCCAAACCTTTGGATCTCTAAAATCAGGAGAGCCGTCTACCGGCGGATGTGGAATTACCGGATTACCTTCATATTTTTGAAATGTAATACCATCTGTACTTGTTGCTATACACTGAACCTCTTTCGGATTTTTATTATCATTATGTCCCGTAAAAATGAGGGTTAGTTCTCCATTGTTATCAACAGCACTCCCTGAAAAACATCCACCATTTTCTTCATAATCTTCTGTTGGAGCTAACGCAACCGGTAAGTGTTCCCAGCGAACTAGATCTTTACTTTTCACATGACCCCAATGCATCGGTCCCCATGATGATTTAAAAGGATAGTATTGGAAGAAAACATGGTATTCTCCTTTATATTGAATCAAACCGTTTGGATCATTTATCCAACCAGTCGGTCCCATCACATGATACTCTAAACGATGATGGTCCTTTGCTACCTCAGGTGACTTGATATTAATTTCGTCCATCGCTCGTTCAATAGAGTATTTCTCTTTCTGTTCTTGTTTCATTTTTTACCCAACCTTCTTTTTTAATATCAACTCTTTTACTTCCTCTTGTGATGGCAACGCTAAAATTGCTCCTCTTTTCATCGTAGTTAAAGCACCACACGCATTAGCAAACACAAGAATTTCCTTTATTATTTCTTCATTGTCAATGATTGTCTCAAACGTTTGATTCTGTTGACTTAATCCAAATAATAATCCACCAACAAAAGCATCTCCAGCTCCTGTAGTATCAACTGGTTTAACCTGAATACTAGGTACATGAATAGAACTACTTTTTGTGTGAAGTGTACTTCCCTTTTCACCTTTGGTGATGAGCAAGGCCTTTACATTTCCAGCAATTAGTTGCCTTACAGCTTTATTCTCATCTTGTTCACCTGTTAGAAAGAAACACTCTTCTTCACTTATTTTGATTAAGTGTGCGTACGGAATTGTATTTAAAATCGTTTCCTTAGCCTCAGCTGCTGAAGACCATAATTGAAGTCGAACATTTGGATCATAGCTAACTATCATTCCACCCGCTAAAGCTAATTCAACTGCTCTACTAGTCGCACTTTTACAAGGTTCCATGGTTTGTGAGACTGACCCAAAGTGAAACAATCCTTCCCCTTCAAACCAAGCATTCTGTAATTCTTCCGAGTTAAGTAATTGGTCTGCTGCTGGGTCTCGATAAAATGAGAAATCTCGTTCTCCATCCTCTTTCAGTGAAACAAATGCTAGGGAAGTTAGAGCATCGTTAGTAGTAAACACTTTATCTGTCTTTACACCCGCTTGATCTAACGTCTCTATTAAGAATTTACCAAATCCATCATTCCCTACCTTTCCAATAAAAGAGACATTTCCACCTAACTTAGCAACTGCCGCAGCTACATTTGCAGGTGCACCACCAGGAGCCTTAACAAATGAATGAACATCCTTTAATGCCTTTCCATTTTCTTCTGGAACAAAATCAATTAATGCTTCACCAAGTGATAAAATTGACTTCATATTTCTTCTCCTTTTTTATTGAAAACTACTTAATTTTCATAAATTATGAGTTTATCATTTTAGAAATAACAAGCAAATTAACAATGACTATTATTAACTCTTATGGATTGATTTCATCTCCCATGCATCCATTGATACTACGGTAAAGTTTCCATTCCCCCATATTTCTAATCCTTTTGCATCAAGGCTAGAAGAATAAACACGAGTAGTCAGGCTTTTCAATTCGTTCGCATAACATTCCACCATCGAACAATCTAGATAAATATGGAGCTTCATATTTTCTCCATTAATTCTAAGTGATCCACCTTGTGTTTCTATCGGAGAATGTTCTTTTTGTTTGACAACATTTAGTTTTTCAACTTCCTTATCATAGAAAATCAAAGTTTCCTCTTTTCCTTTAGGAGACTTTAAAACCTTAATACCAAATTGAGTTGCCGATTCCGCTTGAATTTCCAATCTGATTTCTAGCATATTACTCTTTACGCCTTGAATTATTTCATTTACTTCATCCTTGGATTTACCTTGTATTGAAACAACCTTATCACCACGTAATGCTTCTAATTCCTCAATTGGCTTTAATCCTAATCTTCCATCTTGTCTTAGCCATAATTCCACAGGTAATCCACCATTATGAGCCCATCCTGCTTCATACTCTTCCTTTAAAGACCTTTGGCCTTGTGCGATTGTAAATAGAATTAACCTTCCTGTTTTTTGGTCAATCATAGCGCTCGGTCCTGTAAAATTAAAATCACCTAAGTCCATTAATTGCGGCTCTTCACAGTCAGGAATAAATCTAAATTGGTCCTTATCCCACTTTCCAATCCAGTAAAACACTTCTACGTCAGCTCCAATGCCAACAGGACTAATGATAAAAATATGCTTACCTTCACCTATTGGAAATAAGATTGGTAATTCCCAAACCTCACCTAAATAAGGATAATTTTGCTCTAGATCATCATATAGTAATCCACGATAATCCCAATCTACTAAGTTGGTTGATGTAAATACTATAGCCGTTCCGCATTTACCCTCAATTCCTGAACCTACAATCTGATACCAAGTATCCCCTTCCTTCCAAACAAAAGGATCACGAAAACCATCATAGTGTAATCCTAATCCTTGAGGCTGTACAATAATTGGAGTAGGATGCTTTACCCAATTTGTTAAGTTAAGATCACCATCATCTTCGTATACACATCTTGCAAGCCCGACCATTTGGTTTGGAGTTTTTTCTAAATTTCCTGCTGTAAAAAACAATACAGGGAGCCCTTCTTCATCATAGGCTGCATTCCCAGACCAAATGCCATCTGGTGCGAGACCATCATCTTCAGTTTCTAAAGCAATCGGTAAATCACGCCAATGGACAAGATCTTCACTTACCCAATGTCCCCATTGAATATTCCCCCAATATGGTCCATGAGGATTATGTTGATAAAACAGATGATATTTTCCTTTAAAATATAGCGGTGAATGTGGCTCATTCATCCAAAGTCCTGGTGCTGTTAGATGATATTTAGGTCGGTGATAATCACTGTCATAGATGTTTCGTTCTATACATATTTCATGATAAGGAATATAAGGAATTTCTCCATTAAAAGGGGATAAATAAGACTTATAGTTTGCATACACTTCAATTGATGAAAGCTCTCTGTTATGAACCTTTACATCATCTATTAGTCCACTGAACATATTCAATGAAAAAACATCCTCTATCCAAATCGGATGATTATTCTTTCCAATCAATAAGTTCTCTTCACATTTTGATACGGTAGAATTAGCTTCAATCTGACCTTCAGCCACTTTCTCTCCATTTAAATACAAACGAATAATTCCAATTACCCCATTAAATGTAGCTGTAATGTAAGACCATTTATTTTTAGGTAATGGATACCCATCGGCCCATACCTGAATCCAGTTTTGATTAGTACCTATTTGTAATGACCATTTACCATGTCGGTGAATACCTAAGATAAAACCTTGCTTTTTTTCGAGATTATGCTGGTTGATAACTGCAGTTAGGCGTTCATCTTCATTTCCACCAAATGAACGTGGAGCAACCCAAGCCTCTACTGTAAATTCTTTTTCAATCTCTGAGATTATTCCACCTTTTCTTTCAATCCAGGTTGAATACCCATCAAACAGTAGGGAGCTTCCTTTTATCCCATTTCTCCACTGTGGATCTTGATATAGATGAGTGTGATTGTCCTTAAAAACATAATGGATAGGATACTGTTTCCCCTGAATCTCATCTGTTACTTCAGAACCCTTCCCCTCATCAAAAGACCAATGGGCAATTAGCCCTTTACCTTTCTCCTCAATACTCACAGCTTCAACTCCTCTTTTTTAAAAAAAGCCAGAACATATTTACTTGTTCTAGCTCTCTATTAGCAAATACTTTTTTATTTATTTTCGTTGAATCGATCCAAGCCATTTTGATAAATTTCCATTAAACGATTTAATCCCATTTGTTCAAGCGTATCTACGTAGCTGTCCCACTCTTTATTAACTCCGCCTTCCATCATCCAATAAGCTTTTCTTTGATTAACAAACTCTTTAATATCTACTTCAAGCTGATTAATTTCTTCAAGCTCTTCTGGACTGAAGAAGATTTGTGGGTAATTTTCCTCTTCCAAATATGGTCCATATACCTCATGTAAATCAGCCAGACGTTGTTTTGCTCTTGGCTCCATTTCAACCACATTTTCAAAATCTTCCTTCAATACAGCAAGTGGACCGTTAGGAGCTACCTTCTGTCTTAATTCACCCATTACTACATCTTCAGGTTGTTCTTTTATTTTTAGCATTCCATTTTCTTCTTCAAAGATTGTACCAATTGGTCCCCAGTTAATTTGTGCTGACATTTTTGGTGCATAAAGCTGGTCTACCCAACGCATTGTAACTTCAGGATGCTCGTTAGCAGATGTGATAGCGAATTCTGCACGAGAATAATCAGAATAATTTGATCTACCTACAATTGTATGTCCATTTGGACCTTCAACTGGAGAAAGTAAAACATAATCATCTGCAAGTTCTGCCCCAACGACTTCTTGTGATTCCCACCAGATATAAGATCCATATCTTTCGCTTTTACCTTTTGCAAAGTATTGTGATACATCTTGAGTAAACGCTTCCGGATCAATCAAACCTTCCTTAACCCACTGATGGAAATAGTCAATTGCTTCTTTATACTCAGGTTGAACAGCTGTATAAATCACTTGCCCATTACGTACTATACGATGGTCGATATTATCCGGCATATTAAATGCTGCAAACATATCACCAAAGTTACCAGTCCAGAAATTAAACATAAAGCCTAATGGAATTTCGTCTTGCTTTCCATTTCCATTTGGATCTTGTTCTTTAAATGCAACTAATACATCATGCAACTCATCCATAGTAGTCGGCATTTCTAAACCTAATTTATCTAACCATGCTTTATTAATCGAAGTAAAGTTAGGAACCGCTCCAAGTCCAGCTTCCTCAGCACGTGGTAATGTATAGATATGACCATCTGGTGCTGTCACCATACTCTTTAATTCAGGTCTCTTTTCAAATAATGCTTTAATATTTGGTGCATATTGATCAATTAAATCTTCTAAAGGAACAAGTGTTCCGTTTTCTCCGTACTTTACAATATCAAGGTCTGTAAATTTAGCAGAATAAAATGCATCTGGTAAATCACCACTTGCAAGCATTAAATTTTTCTTTTCCTCATATCCTTGGTCAGGGATGTTGTTCCACTCAATTTCTACATTTGTCATATCTTGTAACGACTTGAAAATTTCCATTTCACTATAATTTGGTGAAAGAGGTGCTTTAGGAGAAACAAAAGTTAATTTCATTTTTTCATCAACGATTGGTAGTCCCTCTTCATTAAAGCCTGCTGTTTCTTTTGGTTCTCCCCCCTTAGAATTGCCTTCAATTTTACTACTCTCATCTGATGAACAAGCACTTAAAAATAAAACTAAACTTACCATCAAAAATAGTAATGAACTAACCCATTTCTTCTTATTTTCAAACATTCTTCTTCCCCCTTTGAATTTTTCCATAGAATAAAAGTAGTACAAAATTATGTTACAACAGCAATTCTCACCTCCATAAAAGGGTGTATCATATAAAGAGCATTAGCCCTTAATACTTCCAATCATTGCACCTTTAACAAAGTACTTTTGAATAAATGGGTAGAGAATCAGAAGTGGTATAGCTGCTACAATAATCACTCCATATTTTATCAATTCAGAAATACGTTGCTGTGCTGCAAATGACTCAACATCACCAACCATATTCGCAGAAGCTTCATTTTGAATAAGAATAGATCTTAAGATCAGCTGTAAAGGATACTTTCCTTCATCATTTAAATAGATTAGTGCATCAAAGAAAGCATTCCAATGACCAACCGCATAAAACAATACCATAACAGCAATAATAGGCTTAGATAATGGTAGTACAACCTTTAGAAAAAACTTTGTATTTGAACAGCCATCCATTTGAGCTGATTCTAATAATTCAGTCGGAATTGTAGCTTGAAAGAACGTTCGAGCTACGATAAGATTCCATACTGCAACAGCTTTTGGGATAATTAAAGCCCACATTGAATTAACCATTCCAAGGTCTTTAACAACTAAGTATGTTGGAATTAATCCACCTGAAAAGAACATTGTAAAAACGAAGAAAATCATAAAGAAGTTTCTACCTATTAAATCTTTTCGTGATAAGGCATATGCAGCCATTAACGTTAATGTAACATTCACAAGTGTTCCCACGAATGAATAGACAATCGTGTTTTTATATCCAATCCATATTCGATCGTCCTGAAAAATCCGTTGATATCCTTCAAATGTAATATCTTGTGGCCATAACCATACTTCGCCATTAAAGACCTTATCCGGATTACTAATTGAAGCAATAACAACAAAATATAAAGGATATAAGACAAGTAGCATTACAGTTGTTAATAATAGTAGATTCAAAATATCGAAGATTTTATCTTCTCTTGATTTTCTTGACCATAATTTTGTACGATTAATTACAAAAGAACTCATTATATTCTCACCTCACCCTTTTACCATAATCCAGTACCAGCTAATTTATTTGCAGCCTTATTTACAGCCCATAATAAGATGAAATTTATGACTGCATTGAATAATCCAACTGCTGCTGCAAAACTATATTGTGCGTTCTGCAACCCTACCTTGTATACGTAAGTCGGAATGATTTCTCCTGCTGTCACATTTAAAGGAGTTTGCATTAAATACGCTTTTTCGAATCCAATGTTCATAAAGTTACCTACAGATAAAACTAGTAGAATCATAGCTGTAGGTAAGATTGCTGGTATATCCACATTAATTATTCGTTGAAATTTACTAGCTCCATCCATAATAGCTGCTTCATGTATTTCCGGGTTAACCCCTGCTAATGCTGCTAAATAAACAACGGCGGCCCAACCAGTTTCCTGCCAAATGCCTGAAGAGATATAAAGTGGCTTAAACCATTCAGCTTTCGCCATAAAGTTAATAGGGTCTCCACCAAAAATCATAATTACATTATTGATTAGTCCTGTATTAGAGAAGAAAACATAAACCATACCTACAAGGACGACTACCGAAATAAAATGAGGTGCATAGATAACCGTTTGTACAAACTTTTTATACTTTTGATTTCTAAGTTGATTTAACAAAAGCGCCATGATAATCGGTAATGGAAAACCAAATAGTAGTTGAAGAAAACTTAGCGCTAGCGTATTTTTAATCAGATTCCAGAATTGAAAGGAATTAAAAAAGCGTTCGAAATGCTCAAAGCCTACCCAAGGACTCCCCCACACTCCTAATGTCGGAATGAAATCTTTAAAAGCGATCAAAACCCCGTACATTGGAACATAGTGAAAAATAATAAAATAAAGGAGTGTTGGTGCAAGAAAAAGATATAATTCATAATTACTTAAAATTTTCTTAAATCTAGTAGCTCTCAAACTTTTATAATTAGCAGGAGCTGAAATTATTGAATTCTTCCTAACTGCCGTCTTCATCTCCTTCCTCCTTTCCTCTCCTTTTCGAGAATTAAAATTATAATTTTGTAACCCTTTACACTTATGATTGTATGTCATCCGGTTTCACATGTCAACCGGATGACATAATACTTTTTAAAATTTTATTTTATATTTACGTTAACTGAAGTTTGCTTCATTCACACCTATAAATAAAAAGTTAGCGAGACAAATCTCGAACTAACTTTCTATGTGGTTTCACTATCTATAATGGTGACAGGCAAAATGCTTTCTAACTGAATTTCATCATGTTGATCATTTATTTGTTGGATTAATATTTCAACTGCTTTCTCTGCAATCTCCTTAATAGGCTGCTGAACAGTACTTAACTCTGGCAAAAGACTTCTAGTTGTATCAGTACCATCATAACCAATCACTTTTAAGTCTTGTGGAATCTTAATCTTTCTAATTTTGGCTTCTCTTAAAACTTTGGATGCAATTAAGTCATCACTAGCAAAGATACCATCAACATCCGGTATTTCATCAAACAATGTCTTTATAATCTCTTGAACGGTTTCATGTGTTGCTTTATATGGAAATTCATAGGTGATAGGCACTAAGTGGTTTTCTCTCATAACATCCTCGTATGCTCTCCTTCTTAAATTAGCAGGCGTCTCTAAAAAATCAGGTCCATTTATATGAATAATTTTCTTACAACCCTTATTTAACAACAGTTGAGTAGCTTGTTTTCCTCCACCATAATTATCACTAGAAACGACTGGGATTTTATTAGATAAATTACGATCAATCCCAACTATAGGCAGTTTAGGTATGTCATATTCCTCAATCCCCCTATTATGAGCCCCAGCAATTATTCCATCTACTTGATTTCTTTGAAGCATTGTCAAATAGTTTTTTTCCTTATCTTCACGATTTTGACTATTACACAGTAAAACTTTATATCCTAAAGAAGCAGAAATATTTTCTAAGTGGAAAATAAGCTGACCATAAAAGGGGTTATTAGTAGTTGGAAAAACAAGTCCAATTAAGAATGTCCTTTTTATAAATAGTGATCTAGCAACTTCATTAGGGTAATAATTTAACTCTTTCATTGATTCTTGCACTTTTTTTCTCGTTTGTTCACTTATATAGCCCCTGTTATTTAACACTCTAGAGACTGTTGTAGGTGAGACACCAGCATGTTTAGCCACGTCTTCTATTTTTGGTTTCAATTCATACTTCCTCCTATGATCTATATATAAATGAACTATCCTATAATAAAAATATGAATATTAATAAAACGATTACATTATTAAAATATCTTACCACATTTCTCAAAAGAGTGGAAAGAACTTACAGGCTTCGATCAAATCAACCATCCTTTTTAAAACAGTACGGTTCCTAAAATAACTATTGGAAAATGTTAACCTAATCCCTTTGATAGTTCTACAATTTTTCTTATATTTCATATTCTGTTTGATCAAGAATAACTATCTCTTTATTAATTGCCAATAGACTTTGTCTCTACATTTAGGAATTCTTTGTATCAGTTGCTGTAAACTTGCCATTTTCACAAATTCCCCTTTATCCCGCAACTTCGATACAATATTAGATCTTAAGGACCAAGGGTATTCTGATAGCATTAAAGAGGGAATTAATAGAACATGATGATATTCCTAAAAGCATTAGCACTGGAACTGATTAAAAAAACCCCACCCAATTCGCCTATGTAAAAAATGAAAATAATAATGAACAACTGGAGAAGAAAAAGTTCCAAAATACCATAAAAAAGAAGAGCTTACCCTGTTTTTAAAAAACAGCCAAGGATCACGGTTTGGAGCATTTGATGAACACACAATTCACTTCTTGCCAAGGCCGGTGTCTCACTTGAACAAATCATGGATCGGATTGGCTTGGTCATAATGATGATCAAATTACGAAAAATGTGTACCTCCACTAACACAAAATGAAAAAAAGAAGCTTCCCAAAAGTTCAGCGAACTCATGAGAAGCCTCCGTTATTATCCTCAATGTTAGCAAAATGTTAGCATTTCACTCTCACCTTACTAACAAACCTAGTCAGAACAAGGTTTCAAGGGCATTGTGTCTAGCTCCCGCGGCTAGCCCCTCGAGGTCATAAGCCACTCTAGGAATGAAGGCAAAGAGCACCTTCTTTCCTAGAGCGTCTTATGCTTGTCGGGGCTGAGCAAGCCGCTTCCACTTTTCGTTATTACATCATGCCGCCCATTCCACCCATGCCGCCCATATCAGGCATTCCGCCACCAGCGTTTTCTTCTGGGATGTCAGCAACTACTGCTTCAGTCGTTAATAACATAGCAGATACAGATGCTGCGTTTTGAAGTGCTGAACGAGTAACCTTAGTTGGGTCAACGATACCCGCTTCGATCATGTTTACCCAAACGCCAGTTGCAGCGTTGAAACCAATTCCAACAGCTTCATGCTTTAAGCGTTCTACAACTACTGATCCTTCAAGACCTGCGTTGTGAGCGATTTGACGAACTGGCTCTTCAAGTGCACGTAGTACGATCTTGATTCCAGTTGCCACATCACCTTCAGCTTCGATTGAAGCTACTTTATTGTATACGTTAACTAGGGCTGTACCACCACCAGCAACGATTCCTTCTTCAACAGCTGCACGAGTTGAGTTAAGTGCATCTTCAATACGAAGCTTACGCTCTTTTAACTCAGTTTCAGTTGCAGCACCAACTTTAATTACTGCTACACCACCAGCTAATTTAGCAAGGCGCTCTTGTAATTTTTCTTTGTCAAATTCAGAAGTAGTTTCTTCTACTTGTGCACGAATTTGATTTACACGTGAAGCGATAGCTGCAGTGTCTCCAGCACCTTCAACGATTGTTGTGTTTTCTTTTGTAACAACAATTTTAGATGCACGACCTAGTTGAGTAATGTTTGCAGATTTAAGGTCAAGACCTAGATCTTCAGTGATTACTTCTGCACCAGTTAATGTAGCGATATCTTCTAGCATTGCTTTACGACGGTCACCAAATCCTGGAGCTTTAACAGCTACAGCATTGAATGTTCCACGAAGCTTGTTTACTACTAGAGTTGCAAGAGCTTCACCTTCAACATCTTCAGCAACTAGTAATAGTGGCTTACCTTGTTGTACGACTTGCTCAAGAACTGGAAGAATTTCTTGAATGCTCGTGATTTTCTTGTCAGTAATTAATATATAAGGATTTTCTAATACAGCTTCCATTTTATCTGAATCAGTTACCATGTAAGGTGAAGCATATCCACGGTCGAATTGCATACCTTCTACAACTTCTAATTCAGTTGAGAAACCTTTAGATTCTTCAATTGTGATAACACCGTCGTTACCAACGCGCTCCATTGCTTCAGCGATTAATTGACCAACTTCTTCGTCAGCAGCAGAAATTGAAGCAACTTGAGCGATTGAAGCTTTGCCTTCAATTGGCTTAGAAATTGCTTGTAACTCTTGAACAGCTACAAGAGTTGCTTTTTCAATTCCTTTACGAATTCCCATTGGGTTGGCACCAGCAGTTACGTTCTTTAATCCTTCACGGATCATTGCTTGAGCTAATACAGTAGCAGTTGTCGTTCCATCACCAGCAACATCATTTGTTTTACTAGCAACTTCAGCAACAAGCTTAGCACCCATGTTTTCGAATGCATCTTCTAATTCAATTTCTTTCGCGATTGTTACACCATCATTTGTAATTAATGGAGAACCATATTTTTTCTCAAGAACCACGTTACGACCTTTTGGTCCAAGAGTTACTTTAACAGCATTTGCAAGAGCGTCTACACCACGAAGCATAGAACGACGAGCTTCTTCACTAAATCTAATTTCTTTTGCCATCTTTCAAGACCTCCTCAAGTATTTATAAATTTCTTCTATGATATGTGCTGTTCAATTAGATAACAGCTAAAATGTCGCTTTCGCGTAAAATTAAGTATTCAGTACCTTCATATTTCACTTCAGTACCAGCGTATTTTGAGAAGATAATACGATCGCCTTCAGACACCTCAAGAGCAACACGCTCACCATTGTCCAATACACGACCTGTACCAACAGCTATCACTTTTCCTTCTTGCGGCTTTTCTTTTGCAGAATCCGGTAAAACAATACCGCTTGCAGTTTTCTCTTCTGATTGAACTAGTTCAATTACTACACGATCACCTAATGGCTTTAACAAGTGAAACAACCTCCTCAATATCTTTTCGTAAATTTTCCTTTTTATTAGCACTCATCACCTTTGAGTGCTAACACAATTATTATATTAATGAATCTCTATTTCTTTTGCAAGTATTTACTATTAAAAATTTAAAAAAATAAGTGTATAGATTCTCGAATGAAACATAATAGGTGACATATGTATTTTGGGAGAGCCCATTTAACTCACCCTCCTAGATTATGTCACAACTTGAAAAATATAAACCTATTCAACATCTTTTTTTCTTTTTATTTCTCTTCACTCATTTTTCATTACGAATGCACCCGAGTCAAATAGTGATAGAATCATTTTCATCTATGGTAAAATACATAAGTAAAGTCAAAAAACAATAGAACTTAAATACATTGCTAGGAAAAGGAGCTATTACTTTGGAAAAACGCTACTGGTATGTCATCTTGACCTATATTCTTATGCAGTTGTCTAGTATAGTTGGTGTCCCAATTTTGTTATACCTAAATGTAGTAACAGGTGAGAACACTCGTGATACCATTACAGCCGCATCAACCATATGGTTAATTATTAGTTTTATTATCGGCTTATTAATAACCTTACTTCTATTAAGAAAAGACCTAGTTGCGAACGACCGGTCGATTAAGAAATCTTCTCTCGGTGAAACGATTGCTTGGTCTTTGGGCGGGGTTTTTCTCGCAATGCTAGCTCAAGGAATTGCTGCTAACATTGAAATTCAAGTATTCGGAATTGAACCTGGTTCTGAAAATACACAACAAATCATGGAGCTTGTTAGAATGACTCCACTTCTGATTATCGTTGTTTCAATTATTGGTCCGATTTTAGAAGAGATCATCTTTAGAAAAATCATTTTTGGAACACTCTATAAACGATTCAACTTTTTCATCTCAGGTTTATTAAGCTCAGTTTTATTCGCTGCCGTTCACATGGAATTTGAACATATATTATTGTACTCAGCGATGGGCTTTACCTTTGCATTCTTGTATGTCAAAACAAAACGAATTATCGTTCCAATCTTCGCTCATGTCGCTATGAATACATTGGTTGTTGTCATGCAAACTGTTTTCGCTGAAGATATTGAGAGGATATTAAAAGAAGCGGAGCAAATGCAAGGATTTATAGGATGGTTACTTTAGTTATTGGAGGATTAATATATGGGTCGTATTTCTCCCTTTGTAATGGGAATTATTTATTTATTAATGGGATTACTATTTACCTACCTTGCAATTGGTAGTGTAGAAGAAACTGTGTGGAATTTTACAACGATTATCTTTGTGTTAGTTGCTACATTTGATTTTGGAGTATCAATTCGGATGTTTCTTCTGCATAGAAAAATTAAAAAAATGTTAGACAAATAAGAAAAGCGTAAGCGCCTTGTTCAGCCCCGACAGGTATAAGGTGAATCACGTAGGAAATCTTGTTTTCCGTAGTGATTTGACTTATGCCCCCGAGGGGCTAGGCGCTGGAGTTAGACACTAAAACCAAGTTCGAAATTTATATACTTTATTATCTTGTAAGAAAAGCGCAAGACGCCTGAGTATCGGTCACAGTCATTTGACGAGCACTGATAGAAGGCGTTTTTCGTTTTCCCTTCTTTTGATCTTCGATGAGGAATTGGATTGGTTTTGAACCACCTTTGCTTATTCTGACTGAAATTGCATCTGGTTCGAACTCTTCCGTGTTCTTGTTGCCTTCTTCTGTCTGAAGTAGCTTCTATTTCAGACTCTCTCCTACCTCTTTTATCTTCTTTTGTCTGAAGTCGCTTCCTCTTCAGACTCTTCCTTGCTCCTTTTACCTTCTTCTGTCCGAAGTCACTTCTGCTTCAGACTCTCCCTTACTTCTTTTACCTTCTTCTGTCTGAAGTCAATTCAAGTTCGGACTCTGCTCGACCCCCTTCTGCCTTCCTCTGTCCGAAGTCAGTTCAAGTTCGGACTCTCCCTTACCTCTTTTACCTTCTTCTGTCTGAAGTCAGTTCAAGTTCGGACTCTCCTTGACCCTCTTCTACCTTCCTCTGTCCGAAGTCAGTTCAAGTTCAGACTCTTTCTTGCTCCTTTTACCCTCTTCTGTCTGAAGTCGCCTCTGGTTCGTCTCTCCCTGACCCTCTTCTGCCTTCCTCTGTCCGAAGCAATATTCAATGCTCTTTGCTCTTTTACCGCCCGACTATAAAATATTAAAACAAACCAAAAAAAACAGGTAACTGAAGTTATTTCAGGATACCCGGTTTTTAAATTAATTATTTTAACTTATTTTCATTTTCATGCAAAAGTTCAGCTTGCTTTGCTTTACGGTATGCACCTCTTGATACGATAATACTTATTTCATATAAGCCTAATAACGGGATTGTTACCATTAAATGAGATAATAACTCAGGAGGTGTAATTAATCCACCAATGACCAATAGCACGAAATAAGCATATTTTCTTACCTCTACCAAAAACATCGGAGTGACAATTCCTAATCTAGTTAAAAACATGATCACAACAGGTAATTGAAATAGAAATCCAAAAGGTAGCGTCAATTGTAATAAAAATTGAAAGTACTCATTGATCCCAATAACCTGCTGAATATCCAGTCTTTCCGCTAATCGCCCCATAAAGTTAACCACAAACGGAAATAAGATAAAATATGAAAAAGACAGCCCAGTTAAAAATAAGCCAACAGAGATTGGAATATAACTTAAGGTTACCTTCCGCTCTCTTTCATATAACCCCGGGCTAATGAATGCCCATAATTGAAACAAAATTAGGGGAGAAGTAATAATAAAGGCAATGATAAAGGCAAACTGCATATAGATCTTAATTGGATCTGTTAGACGAAACGCATTCATGGTCAGTTCTTTAGCTTCATCTGCTTGCTGTAAAAAAATAATTGTAGGTTCTGCAAGAAAGAAGCTCCCTACCATGGCAAAGAAGAAGAAAACGACCACAAAGATCAGTCGTTTTCTTAATTCTCCTATATGATCATAAATCGACATTTCTTTTTCAGTCATGTTGTTCATCCTAACCTACTACTTTGTCTCTTTCTTTTTTTCATCTTCATCATCATCTGTTAACCCTTTTGTAGCATTTTTAAATTCACGAAGGGTATTTCCTGCTGCTTTCCCAAGCTCAGGTAATTTTTTTGGACCAAAAATAAGTAAAGCAACAAACACGATCAATAAGAGGCTTCCCATTCCAAGACTTCCCATGTCCATTCACCTCCTTAAAATTAATTTCTTTATGGTTATAAAACTTCTAATAGTATATTCCAGCCTGGTCTTGTACCTAGCAAATTTTACTTTTCTCTATCATACCACCATTTTATTCACTTGGATAATGTTTAAGAAAATAAACCAAGGATTGAAGTTCAACCGCCAGATCAATGTGATGAACACGTATATTCTCTGGTACATTTAGTCTTGCCGGTGTAAAGTTTAGAATTCCTGTGATCCCACACTTCACCAATCGATCTGTCACTGGTTGAGCTACCGACGCAGGAATCGTTAAGATCGCAACCGAAACTCCCTCTGGTAATTCTTCTTCTAACTTGTCTAAATGACGAACAGGTACTCCACCGATGTCTTTACCAATCTTTGCTTCATCAACATCAAATGAAATTTCAATCTTTGTATTATTATTTTTAGAAAAGTTATAGTGTAAAAAAGCGGTTCCTAGGTTCCCAACACCAATTAAGGCAACCTTCGTCACCTCGTCTTGATCTAATGTTTTTCGGAAAAATGATAGCAAATAATTTACATTATATCCATAGCCTTTTTTCCCCAACGCTCCAAAGTAAGAAAAATCACGTCTGATTGTTGCGGAATCAACTTTTACTGCATCACTTAACTCAGCTGATGAGACCCTTTGTTTACCTGAAGCATGTAGGTTCTTTAAAAAGCGATAATACAAAGGTAATCTCTTTGCAGTTGCCTGTGGTATTTTGGATTGATTTACGTTCAAGGTACTTCCCCCACATTCTCATCATCAAATATCTAATTTATTCTTTGATAGTCACCGTTTTTGCCCCCTGTTTTAACCTGGAGGTATGTCGGTCCAATGACCATCCCTTTATCGACTGCTTTACACATATCATATATTGTTAATGAACATACTGAAGCGGCCGTTAACGCTTCCATCTCGACTCCAGTACTTCCTTTTGTCTTTACCTCAACTACGATTTCCAATTTATATTCATTATTTATGGTTGTCCAAGCAAATGAAATATCAACACCATTTAGTGATAATGGATGACACATTGGAATAATGTCAGACGTTTTTTTAGCAGCCATAATACCCGCCACTTGTGCAACTGCTAACACATCGCCTTTTTTTATTTGTTGTTCTGTAATTTGATTATAAATCGTTTCATTCACGGTGATACTTGAGTGTGCAATTGCCGTACGAACCGTTTCTGCTTTGTCGGATATGTCGACCATTTTTGCTCTACCTTGCTTATTAAAATGAGTAAAATCTGACATAAATTCTTTTCACCCCTAATTATGACTATACACTATTTTAAAGTATATGTCCTATGTAGTTCTGTGAACAATTACTTAGTTGCTCACTCTAGACATAATAAGATACACTGATAGTAGAAACAAGAGGTGAACTACATGATTTTATTACAAGTAAATCAGTTGAAAAAATATTATGGTGCTGAACTTATTTTATCTAATATAAAACTAGAAGTACAATCTAAAGACCGGATTGCCATAGTTGGAAGAAACGGTGCAGGAAAATCTACTTTATTAAAAATGATCGCAGGTCAATTATCCATTGATGGCGGCGATATTATCAAACCCAAAACAGTAACGATTGACTACCTTGCACAAAATACCGGTCTGGAATCTTCCCTAAGCATCTGGGAAGAGATGCTCACAGTCTTCGAACCATTGAGACGATTAGAGGAGGAGTTACGAACACTTGAAATTAATATGGGTGATCCCAACGCGTACTCGAGTGAAGCAGATTATCAAAAGCTTTTGTCTGAATACGATAAATTGCAGGTAGAGTACAAAGATCGGGGAGGGTATCAATATGAAGCAGATATCCGCTCAATCCTTCATGGCTTCAATTTTTCCGATTTTGATTACAATACTCAGATTTCTACGCTGAGTGGTGGTCAAAAAACTAGATTAGCTCTATGTAAGCTATTATTAACAAAGCCTGACCTGCTTATTTTAGACGAGCCTACCAACCATTTAGACATTAATACGCTAAGTTGGCTTGAACAATATCTGCAAGGATATCCTGGAGCCATTTTAATCGTTTCTCATGACCGCTATTTTCTTGATAAAGTTGTTACACAAGTGTATGAAATTTCAAGAACAACGGCATCAAGGTTTGTAGGAAATTACAGCAATTATTTAAAATTAAAAGCAGAGAACTATGTACTCGAATTAAAAAAGTTTGAAAAACAACAAGATGAAGTTGAGAAACTAAAGGAATTTGTTGCGCGAAATCTTGCAAGAGCATCTACAACAAAAAGAGCACAAAGTCGACGTAAACAGCTGGATCGAATGGAATTGTTAACGAGACCCCAAGGGGACGAAAAATCAGCTTCTTTTCATTTTGATATCGAGAGACAAAGTGGAAATGATGTTCTGAAGGCCAAGGATCTTACAGTATCCTATAAGAATGAGGAGCCAATTATTAAAGATATTCAATTCTCTATCACACGTGGTGATAGTATTGCACTTGTTGGACCAAACGGAATTGGTAAATCAACCTTATTAAAAGCCATCACCAAGAAGCTAGATTTGGTTAAAGGCGAATTTCACTTTGGCTCACATGTAACGATTGGCTACTATGATCAAGAGCAATCAGATTTAAAATCAAATAAGCGTGTATTGAATGAACTTTGGGATGAGTATCCATTAAAACCCGAAAAAGAAATAAGAACCGTCCTCGGAAACTTTTTATTTTCAGGTGATGATGTCCTAAAAGTTGTATCTACCCTAAGTGGTGGAGAAAAAGCAAGACTTGCACTTGCCAAACTCATGCTACAACAAGCAAATCTTTTAATTCTAGATGAGCCTACTAACCACCTTGATCTGGATAGCAAAGAGGTTCTAGAAAATGCACTAATCGATTATCCTGGCACCATTTTATTTGTGTCCCATGATCGGTATTTTATTAACCGCCTAGCAACAAAAGTTTTCGAATTATCCAAAGAAGGTCTTAAAGAGTTTTTAGGTGATTATGATTATTATGTTGAAAAACTGTTAGAAATAGAAGAGTTAAAACAGCTTGCACAAAACGAAGCTGCTTCTACTCAAAAATTAGAACAATCTAACGACAAATCAAATTATGAAAATGAAAAAGAAGCAAAAAAGCTTGAAAGACAACGTAAAAGAAGAATAGAAGAAATTGAGGTTGAAATTTCAAGTATTGAAGAAAAGCTTGAAGCTAATGAACAATTACTCTGCAAACCAGAGATCTACCAAGATCATCAAAAGGTTCAGGAAATTAATTTAGAGAATCAATCCTATTCTTCGACACTTGAGCAATTAATGGAAGAATGGGAACAACTTCAAGAAAACAGTGGATAACTAATTATCTGCTGTTTTTTTTCGCCTTTTTTCAAAAAGATATATATGGGGTTATACACATTTATTAAGTTATCAACGGTTTTATCCACATTATCCACAGACAAATGTTAACTTACCCACAAAATTATCACTTTTACACAATCAGACATACCATAGGTTGAATAAAGTTATCCACAATCAGTCTGGGAAATAATCTTCATTTATTCACAATTTATTCGATTCTTTATTCCTACTTTCGACTATTTCATTTCATAGATCCCTCGATAATTGTCGAAATATTCATATGTTGTCCACTTTCCTTGGTGGGGACCCTAGACTGGGCACACTTATCTCGAGTTTGGTGACCTTCCATCTTCCTGATGAACATAGTAGGGCACTTATCTCGAGTTAGATGCCGCTCTCCTTGTTAGGGACCCTAGAACGGGCACTTATCCCGAGTTAGATGACCGCTCTCCTTACTAATGAGCCCCGAACGGGCACTTATCTCGAGTTAGATGACCGCTCTCCTTGCTAGGACCCCCGAACGGGCACTTATCCCGAGTTAGATGACCCTCACCTTCCTAGAGACCCTAGAACGGGCACTTATCTCGAGTTAGATGACCACTCGCCTTCCCGGAGACCCAGAACGGGCACTTATATCTCGACTATGCTTAGACCACCGACAATGACTCCCGAAATCCCCTACATAATTAATCCAACACAAAAAGAGCTATCCCTATATAAATGCTAAAGCACTTATGGAATAGCCCTCTTCCTCTGCCTATTTCAACTCTAATCCTGGATTAGCATTTAACCTGGAATCAGAAGTCTTCCCTTTTTCAAACATCACACTACCAACTGCTGCAATCATAACGGCATTATCAGTACATAACTCTAACGGAGGAATAATTAACTCGACTTCACTCTCTGAAAAGCTCTCTTCTAAAGCCTTACGAAGCCCTCTGTTAGCAGCAACTCCACCAGCTAGCAGAACTTGTCTTACTTGAAATTCTTCAGCAGCACGTTTAGTCTTACTCACGAGAACTTCAATGACACTTTCTTGGAAACTTGCTGCAAGGTCTTTTGGTTCAATATCCTCTCCACGCTGATCAGCATTATGAAGGGTATTTAAAACCGCAGACTTTAAGCCACTGAAACTAAAATCATATGACCCTTCTTCCAGCCAGGCTCTCGGTAACTTAATGGATGCCTCACCTTCATGAGCAAGCCGATCAATATGTGGTCCACCTGGGTAAGGTAATTTTAACGATCTGGCGACCTTATCATACGCTTCTCCAACCGCATCATCTCTCGTCTCACCAATTACCTTATAAACACCATGCTCTTCCATTAAAACTAACTCTGTATGTCCTCCTGAGACAACAAGAGATAATAATGGAAACGTAAACTCGGTAATAATACGGTTTGCATAAATATGTCCAGCTATATGATGGACTCCTACTAGAGGGATATTGTGGGCAAAACTAACTGCCTTTGCAGCATTTACCCCAACTAATAATGCCCCAACAAGACCTGGTCCTTCCGTCACAGCAATTGCATCTATATCTGCAAAAGTTATATCTGCTCGCTTAAGTGCTTCTTCAATGACAATTGTTATTTCCTCAACATGATGTCTCGAAGCAATTTCAGGAACAACTCCGCCAAACCTTTTATGACTTTCTATTTGTGAAGCAATGACATTACTTAGCACTTCTCTTCCATTTTTGACAATGGCAACGGCTGTTTCATCACAGCTTGTTTCAATTCCCATAATAATTTGATTAGTTAACATCTAAATTCACCCACATCACAATTGCGTCTTCTTGATTATCTGTATAATATTTCTTTCTAATACCACCTGCAGTAAATCCGTGTTTTCTATAGAGGGATTGTGCAACAGAATTTGATACTCTTACTTCGAGCGTCATTCGATTAGCGCCTTGACTCATTGCGCTTTTTTTCACCTGAACCATTAGAGCTTCTCCCAATTTCCTGCCACGATACTCAGGTAGGATCGCAATATTGGTAATATGAGCTTCGTCCATAACTAACCACATTCCACAATAACCTATCACTTTATCCTGTTCTAGCATTACAATATAGTGTGCAAAGTGATTATTCATTATTTCATTATAAAAGGCTTCTCTGCTCCATGGTGTTGCAAAAGAAGCATTCTCAATAAGCAAAACATCATCAATATCTTCTAGTGTCATTAACCGAAATGTAACGATCGCTTCCATAACTTCACCTTCTCACTGCTTGTTCGCAGCAAGCCAATTCGCTTCTGCTTCTACTAGACGAATATAATTGGGGACAAAAGTATGCACATCTTCTTCCTCTTTTAACATACCTAGAAATGCTAATTCACTAGGTCTCGGGTTATTTGCTGTAATAGCTGAATAGCTCGCTAGCTCACCCAAGTATTCATATATAACCTCTTTATGTAAATGAAGATCATTACCTATAAAAAGAATAGGAACATTGTTCTGTTTTAAAACTGTAAGCCAATCTGTTAGCAATGTAATCCGATCTTCCTTGTGAGTGAGTAATTCATTTTCTGAATATGAAAATAAACCAGTATACACTTGACCTCTTCTAGCATCAAAAATCGGTGAAATCATCCCTTTAAAATACCGACCATTTGTAGCCAATCCTTCTAAGCTAGATACACCTACCAAAGGAATTTTTAAAGTCCATGCTAAAGTTTTAGCAATTGTTACACCAATTCTTACTCCTGTATAAGAGCCTGGTCCTTTTGCAACTACTATTTTCTCAAGTTCACTAGGTTTCACATCACATTCTTGCAAAAGCTGCTCTATTGCAGGCATAACCCTAACTGAATGATTCTTCTTCAGATTAGTAATTATTTCTCCAATCACCTTATCTTCTTCAACCAGAGCAATACCCATCACTAAATTTGATGTATCAATTGATAAAACCTTCATTATTCAAATAGCTCCTTACATAATTGTATGTATCTTTGCCCGATTGGTCTAAGGACAATTTGACGTTTCGTTTCCCCTTGATAATGAATGTGAATGGCTAATCTAGACTCCGGTAATTGATCCTGAATTAGCGTCGCCCATTCAACTACCGTTACGCCATCGCCTTCGAAGTATTCATCAAAACCTAAATCCTCTTCACTAACAGCTAAACGGTATACATCCATATGATATAAAGGGAGTCGGCCATGATATTCTTTTATAATTGTGAATGTTGGACTATTTACATTTCTTGTAATTCCAAGGCCCTGGGCCAAACCTTTTGTAAAAGTTGTTTTACCTGCCCCTAAATCTCCTTCTAGAGTGATAACATCTTGAGGCTTAAGCAATTCTCCGAGCCTAGTAGCAAATGCGGATGTATCTTCTGAGGAGTCAGACATTATTTCAAATTTCTCCATTTAATCACCTTGTTTACTTTTTAAAATGATTATACCCTTTTTTCTCTAATGTGATAAGTTCGTTTTCTAGTTGCAACAGCACTTCAGGCTTTCCAGAAGACACCGTCCCAATTTTTATTAAATTCTGTAATCGTCCATCCTGTTGGATTGATTCCCACTCATCCATTGACATTGTCCCAACAAGTTCAAAATCTTCTCCACCAAATAGAGCTTTCTCTATGGCTCCTTCAGAATCACAGGATACTAATTCCTTACTCAAAGGAATCAAATTTGCGTTCAGTGTAATCGTAACCTGACTAGCCTCTGCTAATTCATTTGATTCACTGGCGAGCCCATCACTAATGTCGTTTAATGAAACGCGTTTTAGTTTCGAAAGAAATCTCCCAATCTTAACTTGTGGGTTAGGATATTGATGACGTTTGATAAGAAAGTCTTCATTAGAATTGAATGTTCCATGCCTTCCTTTAGAAAGTAGCAATTCTAATCCTGCGCTTGAGTCACCAATGGTGCCAGTTACAAAAACAACATCTCCAGACTTTGCATGACTTCTTAATAATTGCCTTCCCTCTTCAGTCTCTCCTATAACAGTAACAGTAATCATTAAAGAATCCTTTGATGAAACAGTATCACCACCTATTAAATCAACTCGGTGGCTATTTGCTAATTCACTCATCCCAGCATAGATTTCTATAAGGTCCTGTTCGCTCCAGCTACTTGGAATGGCAATTGAGACTAAGTAATAAAGTGGATTTCCTCCCATTGCAGCTATATCACTAATATTGACCGCTAATGCTTTATATCCAATTTGGAAGGGAGACATTGTCTGACTAGTAAAATGGATCTCCTCGACCAACGTATCAGTACAAATGATTTGTGACTGGTTAGGAGATGGTATGTATACTGCAGCATCATCACCAATTCCAGTGATTAAAGTCTTTTCATGATGAACGGTTGTTGGCTTAATTTGGTTAATAAACGAAAATTCATCTTGTATTGACATTTTTATAACCCCTACTATTAATTATCATTCAGATACTTTCTAGTGTACCGTATTTTAATAATTACATCAAAGATTCTAAAAAAGTGCATAAAAAAAACGAAACATCTGTTTCGTATCGTTGAAAAATATATATGGCGGTCCCGACCGGGATCGAACCGGCGATCTCCTGCGTGACAGGCAGGCATGTTAACCGCTACACCACGGGACCAAGTTTTTAGGTTTATTTAGAAATAACTAATTATTAAATTGGTTGCGGGGACAGGATTTGAACCTGCGACCTTCGGGTTATGAGCCCGACGAGCTACCAGACTGCTCCACCCCGCGATAATAGAAATATAAAAGCCTAGCGATGTCCTACTCTTGCAGGGGGAGTCCCCCAACTACCATCGGCGCTGAAGAGCTTAACTTCCGTGTTCGGTATGGGAACGGGTGTGACCTCTTCGCCAAAATCACTAGACTTATTTTTGAAGAACATTACCTATCTTACTCTTTTCTATGAAAGAGTTCAAGAGGAAATTCATTCCTTCAAAACTAGATAACGCTTAGACATTCATGTTTGAATCTAGCTCTAGAAGCCACATCCTATGGATGTTAGTTGGCTTCTTGCGCTTTTTTTGGTTAAGTCCTCGATCGATTAGTATCAGTCAGCTACACACGTCACCGCGCTTCCACCTCTGACCTATCA
>NZ_FNJU01000013.1 GCF_900104555.1 Litchfieldia salsa | reverse complement strand
TTTGGACCTGCTGGACCGGGCGGGCCTTCTTTTCCTTTTGGACCTGCTGGACCGGGTGGGCCTTCTTTTCCTTTTGGACCTGCTGGGCCGGGTGGGCCTGCCGGGCCGGGTGGGCCTTCTTTGCCCCTTTTCCCTCTTGATCCAGGTGGACCAGGACAATTGCAATGACCATCACAATTACATGACATATATTCACCTCTTTTGCTTAAAAATCCTACATTCTCTCAACATTCTATGCGGATATACTCCAGAGGAAAGTAAAATAACACGTTTTCCATGCCCAAATTTAAACATTAGTCTAATTATCTATGAATATTAAATGATATGCCTAACACCGATTCGTCAAAAGGAATATATCCTAACAGTATAACTAGTTGAAAGGAGGAAGCTAAGCATGTCGTCTTCTTTTTATAAGAAAGATGAGTGTAAGACCTTCTGTATTTGTGAAACACTCGAGAAAATAAAACTAGCACAAGAAGAGGCAAAAGAAGCAAAAAAATCAGCTCTTCATCATTGTTTAAAAGATTTAGACGAAAACAGACTACTATACGATACAGTCCCGTTTATTCTTCAAACTCCATATGGACACCCATATTTTACTTGGGGTAATTTTGGTGACGATGATTGCTTTATCACTGTGTTTTTTAAAGTAGTAGACATTGATTGTGAAAATTGTTGTGCAAAATTACAATTACTAAAACCTAACAAACCCATTTACGATGATGACACAGGTTCGGTTGAATTAGATCAAATTTGCAAAGTTGATTATGTCACAGAAACGAAAGAATGTGTTTTTGTAGAGTTGAAGTGTTATAGTGCTATTAAATGCCTCGACCCTTCTTTTGTACAGGTCAACCCTAAGAAGAAAGACTGTTACTAAAATAGCAGTTTTTCTTTTGTGTGTTAAGTGCCCTCGTGATTTGCCGCTGTATCCTAAACGTTTGAATACCATCTAAAAACCGTTACCATTAATAAATTAACTTTACAAAGTTATGCTATAATATGAGTAATTTATAACAAAAGGTGGAAATAGGATGCAGCAAGGTCAAAGAGGTAGTTTTCAGTTAATGAAATCTCTTAATCGCTCAATTATTTTGAATAAAATACGAGTAGATGGTCCGATCTCTCGAGCAGACATCGCAAAAGAGACAACATTGACCCCTCCTACTGTTAGCAATATGGTAAAAGAACTACTCTCATCAAAAATGGTGGTTGAAATTCGCCAAGGAGAGTCTAGTGGTGGACGTAAGCCTACACTCCTTACAATTAATTCAGAGGGTTCCTATCTTATAGGTCTCGATATTGGGCCAAAATACTTGCGATGTATATCAACTGATTTGATGGGGAATATTCTCTCTTCCTCGATTGAGCCGATCCCCTTCCCGATTACAAATGAACGGTTATTAGAAGTGGTCAAACATCAGGTGGGAGTTATAATTGATTTTCATAAAGGAGATTCAAGAAAGTTAATAGGGATTGGAATTGGAATGCATGGTGTTGTGAATGTAAATTTGGGAGAAGCATTATACGCGCCTAGCCTTCAGTTACGTAATATCCCTTTAAAGAAAGAATTAGAAGCCACCTTCAATACAATCGTTTTTGTTGAAAATGATGCAAGGGTCATGGCACTTGGTGAAATGTGGTTTGGTAATGGAACAACATCTAATCACTCGATTACCATTAATATTGGAAGAGGGATTGGTGCAGGGATTATTATAAACGGAAAATTATTCCATGGTGAACATTTTATAGCTGGTGAGATTGGCCATATGACCATTGATATTAGTGGGGGAAAATGCAGCTGTGGAAATTACGGCTGTCTTGAATCTGTAGCTGCCGGACCTGCAATTGCTGAAAGGGTAAAACGGGAGTTATCACTGGGGAAGAAAAGCATAATCACAGATTTAATAAATAATGACCTTGATCGAATTGATGGTCGCCTTGTATTTGAAGCCGCCCAAAAGGGGGATCAACTTTGTGAAGAAATTCTTCAACAAACTGGTCGTTATTTGGGAATTGGTTTAACTAATTTGATTCATATTATCAACCCTCAGCAAATTGTACTTGCAGGTGGAGTCTCAAAAGCTGGTGATTTCATCATAAATAGTCTAATTGAGACCATTGAACAACGAGTACTAACACTTGATGCTAAAAAGACTGAAATTCGAGTGTCTAAATTTGAAGATTATGCAACGGCAATTGGAGCCATTACCTTAATTCTCGAACATCTTTTTTCGCCTTCTTCAACTATTGGATCATAAGAAAAGCACAAGCGCCTGTACAGCCCCGACAGGCTAGGCGCTGGAGCTAGACACTAAGAAAAGCGTAAGCGCCTTGGTCAGCCCCGACAGGCATAAGGCGAAGCACGTAGGAAATCTTGTTTTCCGTAGTGATTTGACTTATGACCCCGAGGGGCTAGGCGCTGGAGCTAGACACAAATCTGAGTACGAAATTTTTAATACTTTCTTATCTTTTAAAAAAACCCCAAAAGGACCAGGTTGTCTTTTTGGGGTCTTGTTATTAAATAGAAATAATCGCCATCGTACATCTAGAAACACAAATTAACTGTTCTTTTTCATCGACGATTTTAATATCCCATACCATCGTCTTTCTTCCTTTATGAAGCGGAGTAGCGACCGCTTTAACAATACCTTCTTTTTTTGCTTTTATATGATTTGCATTGATTTCAAGCCCTACACAATATTCTTTTTCCTTATCCAACAAATGATATGTTCCTACACTAGCAACCGTTTCTGCAAGTGCTACAGAAGCACCACCATGTAAGACTCCAAACGGTTGTCGTGTTCGGTCATCAACAGGCATTGTAGCAATTGCTTTTTCTTCTGATAACTCAATGATTTTTATGTCTAAGGTTTCCATTAATGTGTTCGTAAAATTTAGTTGATTTCCCACTAAGATGCCTCCATAAATCTATATTTATTCTAAGAATAGCACTCCAATATATACAGCTTTTAAGTCATTTCACTTGGTGAAAAATAAGAAGGATGTGATAGCATCAATTTTATCACGACAATTGGAGGAATGAAACGAATGAATGGACGAGAAGGATTAATCCCTACAGTCTTAGGTACAGCTGTTACCGCTACTGGTTTTATGCTTAAGCAAAATCGAAAAATTGACCCTATGATTTCAAACACTATTTTCGGCTTCGGCCTCGCTCATATCGTTTTAGGTGCAATTGATCTTGTAGAACACCGCCGGTAAGAAATGCGTAAGGCATCAAATAGGACTGTCTCTAGGTGCCTGGCACCAGTATTGAGACAGTCCCTTTAGTGATGCATTTCTTCTCCACTAAGTTTTAACCTCATTTTTTGTTTATACTTCAAATATTTCCAGAATACAAAGCACGCTAAACCGACTGTCACAATGGTAAAAAACAGCACCTGATAATCTGAATCCATCAGCATATACACTTTATCCCCAAGTAGTCTTCCAAGTGTAAAATAAATGGTTGTCCATATGAATATAGTCGTATATGAAATTGTAGCAAATTTAAAAAATTTAAGGCCACTTATACCAAATAATAACGGAACCATTGTTCTAAGCCCTGGTAGGAAATAGCTCATGACAAGCGAAAAAGTTCTATACTTATTTATAAGTAACATCGATTTTTCTATATATTTTTTTGAGCGCTTTCTCTTTGAAAGGAGACTTATAACGGGCTTTCCAGCTATTCGTCCAAACACATAACTGGTTGTATTTGCCGCAAGTAACCCTAAATATGTACAACCAAAAAGATAAGAAGAATCAAGAAATTCTTCTGAACCTGCATACCCTACCGACATTGTTATGATTTCATTTGGGATTGGTATTCCCAATACCCCAATCCATAACCACAAAAACAGACCGAAATAACCATATTGTTCAATTTGGTTGATAATGGCCTCAAGTTCCATTTTACCCCTACTTTCTCATTGGAAATAATGACGAGGTTTTATCTTAAAATATATTTCTAATTATATAATGATATATCCAAAATTCATACTTTTAACACCTCTAAAATGTATATAGGTACTCAAGTTAAGCTTAAGACATATATTAGTGAATAAGAAAGGAGAGATTTCGTTGTACGACCAATTTTATACAAGTCAGAGCCCAACCGTTCCCTATTATTATTGGCATAGACATTCTTACTTTCCACCTTCTAATTCAAACAGACCCTATCCTCCAGTTGATACAACCATGTTTCAAAAATCAGCACAAGCTTCCCAAAAGCTCATTGAAGAAAGTGGTCTGATCTTCAAAAGAATTTCAAGCTCTGAAGAATATGCGAAGGAAATAATGTCAGCAGCACAGCAATCTAACTCTAATGAAGTAAAAAGGTTAATTCAATCTGTAGGAGTTACATCTCCATTAACCATCTCATTTACGCCTGATGGAATCAAGATTGTTCTATCTGCAAGCACTGAACAAATTGAATGTTGTAAGTTATCATTATCCTTAAAGTGGTCTTAAAGCGAAGAGTATTTTATGAGGAAATGTTAAAGAAAGACGCTGTCTCGAAAGTGTAGCCCCATAATAAGTGACCTTAACTGAGAGACAGCTTATAATTCTACTTTTTCAAGCCTTTTTGATCATATCCACCCTGTTTATCTACAGTCTTATTTTTTCGATAGGTAGCTGCTGTAAGGTTGTTATTCATAGCAGCCTCTTCATTTAATTTTTCGTCTTTTGCCATTTCAAACTCCTTTATTAAGCATTATCGTTTTCATCTATTTTTTGCTTTAAATTATTGTTGTTTCCATATCGAAGATCATATCCTTCATCAAATAAACTGACATGCAATATATCTTCCTTTGCACCACGTTTACTTGCTGCTTTTACTTCATCAAGTTCCGTACTTCGTTTGTTAAACATACCGGCACCTTCAATTCTTTTATATAATGTCTGGATTTTCAGTTAGGTATTTATTTTCGCCAGTTGCGAAATTAACATTACGCAAATCCATTTCTGGATCTAATTGATTTACATGTTCTTCTTGAGTTAATTGTTCTATTAATGAATTTTCTACTTTTTTATCATTGTACATGTAAAGTAAACCTCCTCTTACTATTATTTATTCCATAATTTTTTACTTTCATGCTACTAAAAAAAGACAAAAAAAAAGACACTTTTTTATAAATGTCCTTTTTATTATCAAGTTTTTACATTTCTCGAACCCAGTGGGTTATCTTATTCGTTGTAAGACTAGCTGTATCTTCATCTAATACCTTAACAAGAGAGCGATGTACTCGATCCCTTATTACAGCTGTCTCTTCCTCATATTGGATAATTGTTGACCACTGAATGGATGGAATCGCTACTAATGTATATTCTTCCTTTTTATTTTCATAAATAAAAACACTTTCTGTTGTTTCATTTATCATTGCTTTTCTAATTTTCAACATTAATCACCTTCAAATCTTTTGTACCTTTATTATATAACAAAAAGTAGACAAGTTCTAATGGTCAGGACTTTATTCTGATCGTTCATCAAACACTTTTTTCACGAAGGTATATTTTATGGTTGCTACCGTCCCAACCCCATATAACGCATACCGAATCCCTTCTAGTAATACATCATAGTTAAATGTTTCATGTTTCAACATTGCAAAAGCTATACCAAGGATCACACCAGTCAGTGGTATATAGCGGTTTGAAATGCCTGTTGCTTGTCTTATTGCAAATAACAAAACAGCAAGAGCGACATACGCCGTGTATTCAATTCCAAGTAATTGTTCCAAGACTCATTCCTCCTCTTTTATTATATATATTCTTTAGAGAGAGAATATAACTTGGCTTTTTTGTTATCCAAAAAGCAATATAGGTTGACATTGGCGCAGAATCTATATTATTATTTTTGTTAACCAATATCTTTAGGAGGTTTACATAAATATGACGACGGTTAAAAAAACACAATTTCGAACAATCGATTTAACACTAGCTGGGATGTTTGTCGCTTTAATGGCCATTGGAGCAAATATTACTTCCTGGGCTCCCTTTTTACAGGTAGCAAATGTACCTTTATCCATGCAGCCATTCTTTGCTATTTTGGCTGGCTTATTGTTGGGGAGTCGATTAGGAGCTTTATCTATGACAGTGTATATGTTTGTAGGGTTGGCTGGAGCACCTGTATTTGCTGAATTTTCTGGTGGACTAGGTGTATTAATTGGAAGCACTGGTGGATTTATTTTATCTTATATTCCTACTGCCTATATTGTCGGTAAGATTATTGAATCAAGCAGAAAACCAACTACGACACTGTTTGTGACAGCATCATTTGTTGGAATTATCATGATTTATCTTATAGGTACAAACTATATGTTCCTCTCATTAAACCTGTGGTTAAACATTGATATGAGCTATGGTGCAGCATGGCTTGTTATGCTGTGGTTTGCAGTAAAGGACATAATTTTCACCGCATTTGGCGCGTTCATTGCCCCAAGAATCTACCATGCGACCAAGAAAGTTACGAGTTCGAATAATAAGTCCGTCGCATGAAACGAGACTGAATTCACACATTTTAAAAGAGCCTCCATTATTATGGAAGCTCTTTTAAAATCTTATTTAGTTGAAGTATAACATTCAACAAAGGTTGCTAATGTGCGAACCATAACTCCGGTTCCACCAGGAGTACCTAAATCGTAATCTGAGGTTGTTGTAGCAGTACCAGCAATATCAAGATGTACCCATGGTGTGTCTTCTGCAAACTCTCCAATAAAAGTCCCTGCAAATATTGCATGACCATCTCGTCCTGGAGAATTATTTAAGTCTGCCACCCTACTTTTACGAACTCTTTCTTTATGCTTTTCAGTGATCGGCAGCCTCCAGATCATTTCACCCGCTTCATTGGATGCTTCAAGTATTTGTTCAAATAATTCTTCATTGTTTGTCATAGCACCAGTTATGTCATTACCCAGCGCTACTATCACCCCACCTGTTAATGTCGCAACATCTACTAAAACCTTTGCTCCATGATGCTTAGCATAGGTTACTCCATCAGCTAAGGCTAACCTTCCTTCAGCATCCGTATTTAAAATTTCGATTGTTTTACCATTTAAAGACGTGATCACATCATCAGGTTTGAAGGCATCTCCACTAATCATATTATCTGTAGATGGAATGACCGCAACAACATTTTGTTCAGGCTTAAGCTCACCAATGACTTCCATTGCTCCTAGTACTGAAGCAGCTCCACCCATATCAGCTTTCATCCCTACGATTCCATCCTTTGGTTTGATTGAATAACCACCTGTATCGAAAGTGATTCCTTTTCCAACTAAGCCTATGACATCTTCCCATGAATCTTTACCTTGGTATTTTAATACAATCATCTTTGGAGGTTCTGCAGATCCCTTATTAACTGCCAACAAGGCACCCATTCCTAGCTTTTCCATCTCTTCTTTATCTAAAATCTCTGCCTCAAAATCATACTTTTTCGCCAGTTCAAGCGCGTGATTCGCTAAGTCTGTTGCAGTTAACATATTTCCCGGCAGATTGACTAATGTTCTAGCAGTATTTGTCCCTTTTCCAAATGCAACACCGACTTCTATACTTGCTTCAACTTCTTTAATCACTTCATTTGTCAGTACAGCTATTTTATTTATTCTATGCTCAGGGATGTTTGATTTTTGCTTGTAATCTGCAAAACAATAGGTAGACAATGTTACTGCCTCTCCAAGTGCATGTGCACAATCTAAGCTATCAAGATTTTCAGTTACTAATGTATCAAGTAACACTGAGAACTGTTCAATTTTTGATGAATGAATCAATTTTGTCGCTTTGCCAAGGGATTCACAAAGCCCTTCAAATGTTAGTTCTGTTTCTTTCCCAAGACCAATAAAAATTAAACGTTTTATGTTCAAGTTTCCTAAAGTATGTATTTTCGTAATTGTTTTTTTTCTTGCAGAAAGATCCCCAGCCTCTAATAACTTAGAAATCTGACCATTTAATTGTGAATCCAGTTCACCTATTATTCCTTCAAGCTTTTTGCTTTTTTCAAAAAGCCCAATAATTAATGCCTCATCATTACGAGAAAAGTCAAATCCATTTTCAACTATAAACAATGATTCCACCTCCAGTTTTATATCTACATTATATAAGAATAAGTAATTTATTTCGAGTTTCTAAGTTCTATTTTCCATGATAAAGGGTAAAGTTACACATATGGTGATGTCAAACCCCGAACAATAACCTAGACAACATATTATGTTATAATACTAACCATAATATTTGAAAACTAGATGGATAACGATTTATTTATTGTAAAACATTCACATCCATACATTAGTCAAAATGAAAGGAAGTATTGCAATGGATCTACTAACAAACTTTCCGTTATGGGCAGCACTCGCGGCAATTGGATTTGCTCAGTTTGTAAAAGTCCCCATTCAATTTATCGCATTTAGAAAATTGGATTGGTCTTTAATTACAAGTACTGGCGGAATGCCAAGCTCCCACTCTGCCGCGGTTACTGCCTTATGCACCGGAATTGCAATAGAAGAGGGTCTAGGTTCACCGTTTTTTGCAATTGCAACAGTATTTGCTATTATTGTTATGTTTGATGCAACAGGAGTAAGACGTCATGCAGGAGAACAAGCTACTGTTCTTAATAGGCTTGTCATCGACTTTAACCGTTTCATGGAAGAAGCTAAAATGTGGCCAAAGCTAGATGAAAAAGAAAAACAAAAAGAATTAAAAGAATTATTAGGTCATCAACCCATCGAAGTTTTCTTTGGTGCAATTACTGGTATCTTACTTACGCTATTCCTTCACTTTTTGTTTGCTTTATAATCTATTACTAATTATTACTTGTTATTTGTAAATAGATAATTGAACAAAATAAAACTGACCAAGCAGTGGTAATTCTTCACTCGGTCAGTTTTTTATTTTAGCTTTTTGAACCTATATATTGTTGTCTAAATACTTGCATTGATTCATTATTATTTAAATTGGCTAATTCCTGCTCAGTTAATTTGCCATTGCCTTTTTCTACAACATAAACATCAAGTGTCTTTTTACCCCATTGATTGTAAACATCATCAACAGTTTCGTAATAAAGATCAACCTTATTGCCCTTAATTGCACCACCTTTATCAGCCACGACTCCAAATCCATATCCCGGAATCCAAAGAATCGTTCCGATAGGGAATACATTTAAATCTGCAGCAACAGTGGAATATAAGTCCCTTTTTACTTTCACACCAGAATAGGTAATACCGTAACCAGGATGATTCGGTGACTTGCCTGTTGATTCAACTCCAGCTGTATAACCAGTTGCTGTTACGGTTTCTTTTGGATATTTTGTCCAATCATAGATATCCTCAATAGTAAGATTGTTTTTTACCTCATCACTTGATGAAATTAATGTTTTTTCTACACTAGCAACATTTAAGACTTTGGTGGAAAGATTAATATGTTTACTTGTGTTATCTTTCACCCTTTGTGTGCTTTCGGCACCGTATTTATAATCATTAATCCAATCAGATAAATCCATCGCGTTTACATTTGAAATTGATTGAAATGTTGTAAGTAATGCTACAACAAATAAAAATGACATGATACTTCTTCTAATTATTGTATTTATCATATTCATTTTTCACTCCTCTCACGAATCTATTAATTTCCTAATTGATAGAAAATTATTCGTGAAAAGGTAAAAAAATTTTTGCGGTTGTTGAACTGAGAGGTTGATTTGCACTCCAGGTGTGTGCTTTCCAATCAACGAAAACGTACAATTTTCTACAAAAAAAAAAGACTTTCACCATAGTTAGTGAAAATCTTGGTAACTAGTAATATTTGGAAATCTTAAAACATTTGATACCCTTTGGATCTAAGTAATCTAATTACAAGTCCGGAAGTGATTGCACCTAGTAAACCACTAATCAATATAGTGATATCAGCTATAGCAAGAGAAACAATCTTATCTCCTAATAATGCAAATGATGAGGATGGTTCTCTAAAATAATCAATAAACCTTACGTCTTGAATGATAAATATTGATACTATAGGATAGATGATGGCCATAATCCATGTCATACGTAATAACATATTTAGAAGGAATCCGATTCCAAAAAATAAGACAAAAAATAAAACAATTGAAATTAATAAGACGGGTAAACTCATAGGCATGACTCTTCACCTCCTGTACACACATTCATAGTGTACTAAAATGTCCTTGAATGAGTCAATTTATATTAAAGGTAAATATAACTTTTCATTTATTTTTTCCTGTTCCCAAGCAAGATGAACAAGTCTCGGATCCACCAAGAAGTAATTGAAAATAGCCGTTTCCATTACAATAAGGACAGTCATTTTTTATTGGTTGTTGACTATACATGATTATCTCTCCTTAAATCTTAATTTTCAGATAATTATAACAGTTTTTTTTATTGTTGAAAAGATAATAATTGTGAGAGTATATTAAAAAACGCCTTAATTACTACGAACCTTCCTTACATATACTAAGTTGTGTTATCTTAGGAAGAAGGCTTAATTAATGGAGTGATTATATGAGTAAAGCAAAAGCTAAAGGTGGTACTGGCAGAGGTACCGGAAAAAAAGGATGGACACGTTGGAAAGCTGGTGCTAATAAAGCTAAAAGCGCCAAACCATACACAAGTAAACGCACAAAAACTTCAGAAACTTCAAAAGATAGCAATGATTGATTGAATTAATACAAAAACTGACTGCGAAATTTAAAAGGCGTTCTCAAATGTTGATTGAGAACGCCTTTTACTATTATAATATGTTAAATTTACCTTTTTTAAGAACAAGTGATGGTCCACCAATCATGAACAATGCACGATTATCAACCATTTTCTTCATAAATGATGCTGTTGAACCAGTAACCTTTTTACCAAATACTACTCCAATTGCGTCATGCTCACCAAGAGAACAAACTGTCCCTTTTAAATCTGGTGTAAAGTCTTCTAATTCGCCTTGACCACGAACAAGGACTGTTAGATTTTTCGCACATGTTTCACCTTGTTGCATTGCAATCTGAGCAGTTGGTGGATATGGACGATTAACTTCTTCATTAATAACAAGGGAACTGTCACCAATAATAAATACATCATCTTGTCCTGGTGCTCTTAAGTTAGAGTCAACCTTTACACGGCCACGCATAGCTTCAAAGCCAGCTGCTTCAATTAAACTACTTCCACGAACACCCGCAGCCCAAACAACAGTAGCAGCTTTAATTTCTTCTATATCTTCATCTTTACCAACAATAATACCTGTTTCTGTTGCTTCTTTAATAGCTGTACCGATTTTAAATTCAATCCCTCTACTTGTAAGATGATTAACAGCATAATCAACAAGCTCTGGATCAAATCCTGGTAATGCTGTTGGAGCAGCCTCAACACAGATTACACGTACACTATTATGGTCTACATCATATTCCTTACATAACTCTGGAATACGATTAGCTAATTCACCTAGGAATTCGATTCCAGTAAAACCAGCTCCACCTACAACAATTGTTAGACGGTCTTCACGCTTTTCTTCTTCAGTTGCATAAGTAGCAAATTGATAATCTATATGCTCACGAATTTGACGTGCTGAATTGATATTTGAAATAGAGAAAGCATGCTCTTTAAGACCTTTAATTCCAAATGTTTCACTCTCTGCACCAAGTGCAAACACTAAGAAATCATACTGATAGTCACCTTCAACTAAATTTACAACTTTATTTTCTTTATCAATTCCTGTTACAGTTCCTTTTACAAATTTCACTTTGCTACGGTCAATAACAGTTTCTACTTTATAACGCGCTCGATCATGATGTAATGTTCCTGCAGACGCTTCATGTAACCATGTAGTTTCATAATGATAATCATTTTTATTAATTAGCGTGATTTCTGCTTCATTTACTCCCAATGATTTTTGTAATCTTGTAGCAGTCATTAGACCACCATATCCTGCACCTAAAATAACGATTTTTGGTTTATTCAACCGAATCACATCCACTTTTATAAATTTTTTAAATTAATCAGAGTGTTAGATACCTTTAGCATCTACCTCTTTTTCTCTTTTTATTTGCACAAAAAGATTGTGATATTCTTCACGAAGAACACCACGAGTTTACGTCGAAATATGTCATAAAATATAATTACAATGGCTATATTATATATTATTATTTTTTGTTACTCATTTCAAGTAAAACAATACAGATTTAGCATTTCGTATGAAAAAATCAAGTTAAATACTAAAGTTTCATAATAATTACAATATTTCTGACAATATTTATTCACATTTCATCATTTTCTCTATTTTTCAACAATTCTATAAGAGATAAAATAAGAAAATTATGATATTATAGATTTTATATGAAAATTTAATAGGTTTCTTACTGGAAGGAATCGTATTTATTCAACAGGGGGTATTTAGATGAAAGAAGATCAAAAGGTTTATGACATAACAGTTATTGGAGGAGGCCCAGCTGGACTTTTCACTGCATTTTACGGTGGTATGAGACAAGCAAGCGTGAAAATCATTGAAAGTCTTCCACAACTTGGTGGCCAGTTATCGGCTTTATATCCAGAAAAGTATATTTATGATGTAGCAGGTTTTCCAAAGATACGTGCCCAAGAACTAATTGATAATCTTAAAGAACAAATGGCGAAGTTCGACCCAACTATTTGTCTTGAGCAATCGGTTGACACAGTAGAGAAGCAAGCAGATGGTGTTTTCAAGCTAACAACGAATAGTGAAATCCATTTCACAAAAACGGTTATTATCACTGCTGGAAATGGTGCTTTTAAGCCACGTAAGCTCGAATTAGAAACAGCGACACAATATGAAGGAAAAAATCTTCATTACTTCATTGATGATCTTAATAAATTTGCAGGACAAAAAGTTTTAGTTTGCGGTGGTGGTGATTCTGCAGTTGACTGGGCAATGATGCTTGAGCCTATCGCTGAAAAAGTTTACCTAACACATCGCCGTGATAAATTCCGTGCTCATGAGCATAGTGTAGAAAACTTAATGAACTCTAAAGTAGAAGTTCTTACTCCTTATGTACCTGTTGAATTAGTGGGTGAAGATAAGATTGAACAAGTGATTTTAGATGAGGTAAAAGGTGAAAACAAATTGATTGTTGATGTTGATGCAGTAATTGTGAACTTTGGTTTTGTTTCATCATTAGGTCCAATTAAAGAATGGGGTCTTGAAATTGAAAAGAACTCAATCGTTGTTAATTCTAAAATGGAAACAAATGTCCCTGGTATTTATGCTGCTGGAGATATCTCAACATATGAAGGTAAAGTTAAGCTAATTGCTTCTGGTTTTGGAGAAGCACCTACAGCTGTAAACAATGCGAAATCATATATTGATCCAAAAGCAAAAATCCAACCACTTCATAGTTCAAGCATGTTCTAAAATAATACAAGAAAAAAGGCCGTTCTTAGTGTTTGCTAAGGCGGCCTTTATTCTTTATTGATTAACACTGTAATTTTATATATACAATTACAGCAAGCTTTTATTGTTTAGAAGCACTCTTTTTAAATGATTCTAACAAGCTTTTTGTTTCTTCAAATGAAATTTCACCTTGATTAAATACTTCATACATATACTCTCCCGAAGTTCCAATTAAGTAAGCATTGGGTTCATTCTTGATTTCAAACATCATCCAATTAACTCCATTTAAAGTGAAAGAATCAATTTCATTACCTTTTTCTTTATTAAAATCTCTTAATGAACTCACAACTGCATCCTTATGATAAGTTCTAACATATATATAACCAATTTCTTTTCCATCTTTTTTATAAGTATATGTTAAATACGCCTGATTGAACTCTTTATATTTTTCTAAACTTGCTGAAAAAATTTGTAATTTTGGATTTGAAAATTCGTAAAGAAAAGGTACTTTTGAACGCAATATATTCAATACAACCTCAACCTCTTCAACGATTGCATCGGCATGTTCGATAACCTCAATATCTTTCTCATTTGGGTCTTTAAATGTTAGTCCCTCTATTTTCCTTTCATTATAATTATCTAAATTTGGTAAGAATTGATTTAAATCAATTGGAACATTTACGGATAAGCTTTCTGGGTGGAGATAACTTATTATTTCACCTTTTCCATTGTAAATTTCATACTTTACTAATATGCCAGTATCCTTATCCACCCAAAAACGGAAGCTATTCTCATCAGGCTGCGAAGAATCAACAATACTTTTATCTATATCTCCGTATAAAACAATTGTATTATGACCAAGCAACTCTTCATTTTGCTTCTCAATACTCCAAAGGTTATTAAACCTTAAATATTTTGCTATCATCTCGTAATTAAACAAAGACATTCCAGAATTTCCAATTGGTCTTTCTCTGAATTTTTCTTTTGAATCGTATAGTTTATTTATTGGTATTGAAAATACATCCTCTGATTTAACAGGTTCCCTTTTTGGTGTGATTTCATAATCATTAGTAACATAGGTCATTCTATCATTATCTAGATCCCACCTTGTTTCATTATTATAGAAATATTCGTGAGTCATCGTTTCCGCACCTGGTATACTCTCATCAGGGATGTTTATGATTTTTTCATAACCACCCATTACTTTCTTTAGACTAATTATATATTCGAGATTAAATTTACTTGTGGAGTTATCATAATATTTATTATATGTCTCAAACTTACCAGAAGCACTTTCAAAGTTATCTAGGGAATTCAATAGTTTATTTAAAATGGCATCTTTCGACATGTCATCGTAGTTTTCAACTTGTTTTGGAGGTGTATATACCGTGTCATTATTTTCCTCATTATTTGAATTTGACTCATTTTTATTACTTTGAATAAATAATGGCTTTTCATTTTGGATAAACCCTAAATTTTCTAAACTAAAATAACTTATTCCAATTATAAAAATAAGATAAAATCCAAGACTCAAAATACGTGGAATCAGATTTTTCATCCTTTTATTTTTTTTTGAATTGTAGATAACTTTCCTTACTTCATTCTTGTTTATATCCCGAAATTCTAGATTTTTAAAAACTGTATTATCCATATTTTCTTTCAAATGTTTTAACCTATCATCCATCATTTCTGCCTCCTTCAATCCTTTTTTTCAACAAGAGTCTGGCTCGATGTAATCTAGATTTTAAGGTTTGCATACTAATATCTAACAAGTCTGATATTTGGCTGTAGGTGAGTTCCTCGTAATAGTACAAAATAATAACTTCACGATACTTAATTGGCAGTGCCAATAGATTAATTGATAAGTCCCTTTTCATTTCTAGATTCATTAATTCAGACTCTGGAGTATTGTTATTCTTACTATTTGAGAAAAACTCAGTTAAAATAATGTTCCTAAAACTCCAACTCCTTAACTTATCCTTACATAAATTTACTGTTATACTATAAATCCATGTTTTATAAGAAGATTCGTTTCGAAAAGTATCCAACTTCTGATAACATTTAATGAAAACTTCCTGTGCAATATCCTCAGCTAACTGTTCTTTTTTCACAAAAGTAAACGCTAACCGTACAACACTTTTTCCATACTCATTCATTAACCACTCAATCGTTTCTTCCTTGTTCAAATAATTTACATTCATATAATCACTCTTCTTTTTCTCTAACATCTTCCCCCCCCCTTTCATACATACTTTAGACGGTACTGAAGAGGGATGGTTGCATAATTATTATTTAGTTTGGCGTTTTTTGTAACATCACAAAAGATTCACTTTCTTACCCGTAATTTAAAGACATAAAAAATCCTCCTCAAATAGTAATGTTTTATTAAACATTTACTACCGAGAAGGCATGTAATCACAACCTTGATTTGGTACATTCAGGGTTGTGATTATACATTTTCATGATTGTTTACACTCAAAATCACCATGTAATTCATAACCCCTACCAACCTAATTCAGTAACCTAAACCTTAACACTCTTCAGGCGTACCAGCGTTGGTAGCTGTCTTAAATGATGAACCACAACCACATGACGCAACAGCGTTAGGGTTATCGATGGTGAATCCTCCACCCATCATTGATTCTTTAAAATCAATCACAACACCTTTTAGAACAGGTGCATCTTCTTTATTAACTAACACTTTTAGTCCATGTTGTTCTAATTCAAAATCCAGTTCGCTCGTTTCTTCCTCAAATCCCATACCATAGGAAAGTCCGCTACACCCGCCACCTTTAACAGCTACACGTAGAAACGATGACTCCTCACCATTTTCCTTCATCATATCTTTAATTTGTAAACTTGCTGCTTCTGTAATTGTTAAGATATTGTCCATTATTTCTTCCCTCCTATTTAAAATGATTTTTATATTATAAGTATAATGTCAATAAGATCAACACTCAAATAATCTTACTTACATTACGAGTAGTAAAAGATTCCTTTACAAATAACCTGAGCAGGGCCAGTCATTAATACCTCTTCATTTTCCTGCCAGTTTATCAACAAATCTCCACCAGCTAAATGGACGATGGTCTCTGTATTCCGCTTTGTTTTACCATTTAACACAGAAGATACTACTGCTGCACATGCCCCAGTTCCACAAGCTTGAGTGACCCCTGATCCACGCTCCCACACTCGAAAGTGGAGTTCATTTTCACTTACTACTTCCACAAATTCAACATTCACACCTTCAGGAAATCTCTCATCCTTTTCAATGATTGGACCTAATGTGGTTACTGGTGCATCACTAATTTTTTCAACGTAAAAAATGGCATGTGGATTACCCATTGAAACAGTAGTCATTGACAACTTCTCATCGTTGAATGTAATACTTTCATTTAAAACTTGTTCCTTGTCATCACCTATCATAGGAATACTCGCTCTATTCAACTTGGGTTTTCCCATATTAATCGTTACAGTGTTTACTTCTCCATCTTCAAGTTTAACCTCTGCATCAACTAAGCCTGAAAGTGTCTCAATCAAAAACTTCTCTTCTGTTACTAATTTATTCTCGTATGCATATTTGGCAACACATCTTAAACCATTTCCACAGTTTTTCCCCTCTGAACCATCATTATTAAAAATACGCATCTTAACCGGGGCAGATTCAGAAGGACAAATTAGAATCATCCCATCTGATCCAATTCCTGTATGAATATTAGATACTTCTACAGCAATTCTTGAAAGCTCTTCCTCAAGTAAAGTTTCTTTAAACATATCAACATATATATAATTATTTCCTAATCCGTGCATTTTAGTGAAATTAAAACTTCTCATGTTCTCCTCCAAAAATTATTCTTTTCATTAGTATAAAGTTTTAAATAAATGTTAACAATGATATTTATCCCCTATTGTATATTTACAATAAAAAAAGCTGCCCTGGTGCAAAGCACTATGGGACAGCTTTTTTATTTATGGTTAGAACATTGGATTATCCTCTAAAAATTGATATATGTTATCGACTAGCTCATCAGGTGTAGAACCAGTAACGATCTCACCATTTACAAGTGCAAATAATGTCCTTGCACATTTCCCACAATAGCTAAGACAACCATATTCGATAATATCCAAATTAGGGTCTTTTTCAAGTTTTTCTAATGCCTTTTGAGCACCACTTGCTAAATTATTTATGCAAAATTCAATGATTGGTTGCATCGTTATCACCTCTCTACCTGCCTCAATATCCTACCCTTTTTAGACAATTTCGTCAAATGATAGGCCTATCCTAAACACCTCAATAAAATTGTTGTTATTTCGTCATAAATTAGCTATACTTTTAATGTCATTTTGAAAAGGTTTTCTATTTATATGAGCAACTTATTTACTTAAAATCACCTTAATATTAATCATTTATTAGTAATTAGAATAACATTATTATACCTAAATATTTATAACCATTTAAGATGTGATGAAATCGAAACCATACAGATAAAAGGGGAAATTCACATGAAGAATCTAGTTATACTCGGTGGCGGTTACGGTGGAATGCGTGTTTTACAAAAACTCTTACCAAATCAATTGCCTGAAGATATAGAAATAACGCTGATTGACAGGGTTCCTTACCATTGTTTAAAGACAGAATATTACGCTCTTGCTGCTGGTACCATTTCTGATCAACATGTACGTGTATCCTTTCCTGAACATGATCGTTTAAACATTAAATATGGGGAAGTTACAAGTATAGACTTTGAAAATAATCTAGTTCACCTTCATGGGAAAGATCCTGTCGCTTACGATGATTTAATTATTGGGCTCGGCTGTGAGGACAAATATCATAATGTACCTGGTGCGAAAGAGAACACTTATAGTATTCAATCAATTGATAACTCTAGGCATACGTATCAAAAACTAAATAATTTAGCCCCTGGTTCACAAGTGGCCATTGTCGGTGCTGGTTTAAGCGGTGTTGAGCTTGCTAGTGAGTTAAACGAAAGTCGGCCGGACCTTAATATATCATTGTTTGATCGTGGCCAGCATATTCTTTCTATGTTTCCTGAAAGGCTTAGTAACTATGTAGAAAATTGGTTTACAGAAAGAAATATTACGATTATCAATGGCGCTAATATCACAAAGGTTGAACCTAATCTCCTATTTAATCATGATACACCGAATGAGTTTGATATTATCGTGTGGACAGCTGGCATTCAACCAAGCCGGATTGTCCAACAGTTAAATGTCGATAAGGATGTCCAAGGAAGAGTTGTTTTAACAAAACAACATAATCTCCCTACAAATGAACATGTGTATGTTGTGGGTGATTGTGCGAGCCTCCCACACGCTCCAAGTGCACAGCTAGCTGAGGGTCAAGCGGAACAAATTGTTCAAGTACTTCTTAAACGCTGGAATAATGAAGAACCGCCTTCGGAATTCCCAGCGATTAAGCTAAAAGGAGTACTAGGCTCTTTAGGTAAAAAACATGGGTTTGGACTTGTTGCAGATCGACCAATTCTAGGCAGAGTACCTCGATTGTTAAAATCAGGTGTTCTATGGATGTATAAGTATCATAATGGGTGAACATTGTGGCGGGATTTCCGCCTTTTTTTTATGACTAGATTTCCACTGCGTGATAACCAAACTTCTCCATTTCTGAATAAATGGTTTTTAATTTTGGGTTCCCTTCACCAACAATTTCATTTTCAATCACTACAACTGGGTAAAACAAATCTTCCTCAATTACTCTTTCGGCAAATTGCTTTTTATTCCCATCATCACTTGGTGGATTGTAGATATCTACATAGGTAATGGTAAAAGGTTGATTTGGAAATTTTCGACTAACAGCCGCTTCTAGCCATTCATAAGTTTCTTTTGAAGAAGGTAAATTTACACAACTTGGACACAATACCTCTGCGCCGTATACAATTAATTCAATACTTTTCATTTAATGGATCGCTCCTTAGCAAGCTTTTATTCTATTTTACAAAATATATGGTAAAATAAACACTACAATGTATGTTAAGGATTGTTCAACTGTATTAATTAGTAACTGGTAATCGATTCAGAGAATAGATTTTTTCCTTTAAAGTCAGTATAATATAAGTATGGAAAGGAGTAGATATAAATGACTGTAGAAATGAGCCAAAAAGAACAAGTTCAAGAAGTATTAGATAAACTTCGTCCGTTCCTACTTCGTGATGGTGGGGATTGTGAATTAGTAGATGTAGAAGAAGGAATTGTAAAACTTCGTTTATTAGGTGCGTGTGGTAGCTGCCCAAGTTCAACGATCACACTTAAAGCTGGTATTGAAAGAGCATTACTAGAAGAAGTACCTGGAATCCTTGAAGTAGAGCAAGTATTCTAATTATAAGAAGAGCGAAACCTTCCGAGGTTTCGCTTTTTTCATATCTATAAAACCAATGATGATACCTGACTACCGTTTTTCTCTATTCTTAACTCATCTACAATAAAGTGACCAAATAATGGTGCAAGTGTTTTTACAATCGATTTTGCTTGCCCTGCTTCTGCAAAACAAATAACCGTTGGTCCTGCCCCGCTTAAGGCCACTCCAAATGCACCAGAGAGTTTCGCAGCCTTTACAATATCATTCATATCTGGGATAAGCCCTTGTCGATATGGTTGATGAAATAAATCAAGATCCATCATCTTCCCAGCTAAATCCCAGTTCTTTGTTGCTAATGCTGCTACTAATACATTACTAATTGAGCTAGCTGCAACCGCATCTTGCCTTGAGTATTCTGTAGGTAGAACAGCTCTTGCTTCCTTAGTCATGACTTCATAGCGTGGAATGACTACTACTATGTCCATCTCTACATCGTTCAGTTGAACAAGATCTGTTCCATCCTGACGATGACTCCCTATAACAAGTCCTCCAAATAATGAAGCTCCAACATTGTCAGGGTGTCCCTCAAATTCACTTGATAGGCGAAGCTTTTCTTGCTTAGATAAAGTTAAACCACATAAGTGATCAACAAGCTCAATCGCTGCAATAATTGCAGCAGCACTACTTCCCAAACCACGGGCAAGAGGAATATCACTTGTCATTTTCACCTTACAAGGTGGTAATACTTGATCATACTTAGCAGCAACCTGTTCAGCAATACGATAAACGAAGTTGTCTTTGCCAGTTGGGATGTCTTCAACTTCCTTTGACAGAGGTATAAACTGCCATTCATCACTTGGCTCTACAACTAAGGTTAAATAACGGTTAACAGCAAGTCCAATTGAGTCAAATCCGGGTCCTAAGTTCGCTGTGCTACCTGGGACCTTAATTTGAAACATTTTTCCGTCGTTCATTGTAGAACGACTCCTTTAATATGCTCGAATACAACATCCTCATCACTTGGCAGAACAACAGGTTTAATCTCATTCACATCAATAGCAGTTGTAGGATCTTTTAAACCATTTCCAGTTAGAACCGCAACAACTGTAGATCCTTTGCTAATTTTCCCTTGTTTTAAATGCTTGATTACACCAGCAAGTGACGCACAAGAAGCAGGTTCAGCGAAGACACCTTCTCTAGTAGCAATAAGCTTATAAGCTTCTATAATCTCTTCATCTGTTACTTCATCAATCAGACCACCGGATTCCTTTTGTGCATTAACAGCATATTCCCAGCTTGCCGGATTTCCAATTCGAATCGCAGTTGCAATTGTTTCAGGATTTTCAATCACTTCACCTCTTACAATTGCAGCTGAACCTTCTGCTTCAAATCCATGCATTTTAGGAAGTCCTGATCCATACTTCTCATTGTACTCTTTGAAACCTTTCCAATACGCAGTAATGTTACCCGCGTTTCCAACTGGAATAGCTAATACATCTGGAGCTTTTCCACCTAGTTGAGCAACCACTTCAAATGCTGCCGTTTTTTGCCCTTCGATTCTATACGGATTCACTGAATTAACTAATGAAATTGGTGTTTTTTCACTGATTTTACGAACAATTTTTAAAGCTTCATCGAAGTTTCCTTGAATGGCATAAATCTCTGCTCCATACATAACAGCTTGAGCTAGCTTACCCATTGCAATTTTCCCATCAGGAATAACAACAATACAACGCATTCCAGCTCTTGCGGCATAAGCTGCTGCAGCTGCAGAGGTATTCCCAGTTGATGCGCAAATAACTGTATTACTTCCTTCCTCTTTCGCTTTTGCAACAGCCATAACCATTCCACGATCCTTGAAAGATCCAGTTGGGTTCGTTCCTTCAGTCTTAACATATAGTTCAATTCCAAATTGCTCAGATAAATTGTGTAGCTTAATTAAAGGGGTATTCCCTTCATTTAGCGACAGTTTTGGTGTATTTTCATTTACAGGAAGGAATTCCTCAAACTCCTCTATTAAACCATTCCATTTCATTGTACGTCATCCCCTTCAACACGATACGAACTCTTAACTTGTGAAACAACATCACTATCACTTAGCTGCTGTAGAATCTCCTCATAATCCTTAAGAGAAGCTGTATGAGTAACTACTACGATTTCAGCTAGATCTTTTTCTTTCAATGGTAATTGTAATATTTTCTCGAAGCTTACACCACGTTCTGAAAAGATTGTCGTGATTTTTGCAAATGAACCAACCTGATCCTTTACATGGATTCTTAGGAAGTATTTAGAAAATATTTCTGAGTTTTCTTTCAAACTCTTCTCATATTGTGGTGAAACAATTGTTCTTCCATTCACTCCAAGTCTCATATTCTTCATAACAACTACTAAGTCAGATACGATTGCTGTAGCTGTTGGTAAACCACCAGCTCCCGGACCATAGAACATTGTTTCACCGACTGCTTCTCCATACACATAAACTGCATTGTACTCATCATTTACGGCTGACAGTGGATGCTCATCAGGTAATAAAGTAGGTTGGACACTTACCTCTACCTTTTCTCCATCCTGTTTTGCGATTCCTATTAGTTTCATTGTATATCCTAAGCGTTTACTGTAATTCAAATCTTCTTCTGTAATTTGGGATATCCCTTTTACTGAGACATCTTTTAAATCTATATTCATCGAGAATCCTAATGTAGAAAGAATCGCCATTTTTCTTGCGGCATCTAATCCCTCCACATCAGAGGTTGGGTCTGCTTCGGCAAAACCTAAGCTTTGGGCTTCTGCAAGTACCTCCTCATAAGGACTTCCGTTTTTGCTCATCTTTGTAAGGATAAAATTCGTTGTTCCATTCACAATTCCCATTAGCTTTGTGATTTTGTCAGATGCTAATCCATCTACTAATCCTCTTAAAATAGGAATACCGCCCGCTACACTTGCTTCATAATAGAAATCACAGCGATTCTCACTCGCACAAGCATGAATTTCCGAACCATATACAGCTACTAAATCTTTATTAGCTGTAACAACATGCTTTTTATTACGAAGAGCTGCTAAAAGATGCTTTTTTGTTTCTTCTACTCCACCCATTACTTCTATGACAACATCAACTTCAGGATGTTCAATCACATCATTAATATTTGTAGTAAGGATACTAGGATCAATTTCGACTTCCCGCTCCTTATTTACATTCTTAACTAGGATTTTTTTCACTTCAATTGGACAACCAATTTGGTGCATCAGTTTATCCTGATGGTTTTTTATAATTTTCACCACACCTGTGCCAACTGTTCCTAATCCTAAAAGTCCAACTCCGATGCTCTTCATTTCTTCACTCCCCTTACTGTATTCTCCAGAAATACATTTGTTTACCTATAAAGGACATTATAGATAGATTTTGCGCTTTTTACAAGGGTGTTTTGTCACTTATTTCTAAAATAATAGTAATATTCTAAAAAAACAATTGAATTTTTTTAAAACTTTCAAATAATAAGAAAAAATTTATTATAACATATGATTGATTTTTATATCCACTTAGACAAATGAAAGAAGAGTGCAAAAGCGCACTCCTAGAATTTAGAGCGATATTCTTTTGTCAACCAATTGACATTTGGTGCATGTAAGCTCCTATTGTTATTTTTAATATATTCATTCATTAAGACTAAAAAGTCTTCGTATTTTGTAGAGTGATCAAGATGTCTGTTCAATTGGTTTTCATATGACATTTTTTTAACTTCTGACTTCGTTAAATAGTATCCTTCAATTGTTTCGAAATAATGAATTGGAAATAATATTCTTGCATACAGGAGTCTCCATGAAAAAGATGTTAAAGGTGACATTTGGTTATATTCATTTAAAAAATGATTCCACTTATTTTGATCCATTTTATAATCTGTCAAAAACTGATCTCTACTATATTCAGCAAGGTCCCGGCTACTATGATCAAATACCCAGGAATGTGGAAAATCAACATGATTAATTTCTTGCCACAATTGTTCAGTTAATCGATGATGACAGACAGTTGCTGAATCAACTAGTGATGGATAATCATCCATCTCTGTATCCACTAAATATTGAATCGCATTCTCAGTCAATCCTAAGTAATATGGGAAGGATTCAATAAATCTTTTTTCAAACTCATTACTTGGGTGTTGACTTACCTTTTCTCTCCAGAACATTTCCATCTGATCGACTCTTTTTTCCCATAAGTTCTTCCACTGACCAATTCGATTGCATTTTGTTAGTTTATAAGGAAATGTTCTTCCTCGCTGATGAAAAATTGCAAGCTCCCTACCCGTTAAGTTCTCACGATATTGCGTTTTTCTAGGGCATCTAATAATCATACATGGTTGATTATTAATAATTGCCGTTAGTTGTCCTTCCTTTGTAGGGACAATAAGACCGACTCTTGATTCACCTTTTTGTATCATATAATCACTTAGTTGCTTCAATTCAATGACTTCTTCTTGTTCCAAAAATCCACAAGGCACAATAGTATATAGTATATTTCTATATCTAAAAGCTTTAAAGTCTCCAAACTTTTCTGTTTTACGATATTGCAAACCATAACTCTCCGAAATCTCAGTATCCATTCAGTTCCCTCCAGCATTTTAAGATGGATTTGTTAAAATACAATATCTTCATCAAAGTTATCACTTTTAAGAATATATACAAAAAATTCGGCTAATATGAAGATATACACTTTTTCCTACGTTTTAATTAATATTCCATCCTTTCTTTAGGTAATCTTTTTAATACACTAGGGAATTCTAAACACTGGAATAGATTTGGAGAGCTATTGTGCGATAAGTAACGAAAGAGGAAAAGTACTATAAAAAACGTCGAGATTGGGTGAAAAAATGTCAGAAAATAGAAGTATGGATCCAATAGAGTTAAAGGCTAGAAACTGGTTAGAAGAAAGAGGAGTAGCCATTCAGGATATCGCTGACCTGGTATATTATCTTCAAAGTAAATACCATCCTGATTTACAGATGGAAGATTGTATTGAGAATGTGAATCGAGTGTTGTCAAAAAGAGAGGTTCAGAATGCAATCATCACTGGAATTCAATTAGATGTCCTTGCTGAGAAAAATTTATTAGAGGAACCCCTTCTTTCTGTTATTAAAGCAGATGAAGGCTTATATGGAGTAGATGAAGTCCTTGCATTTTCAATTGTAAATGTATATGGATCAATTGGTTTTACAAATTATGGGTACATTGATAAGAAAAAACCTGGCATTCTTGAAAGATTAAATGATAAATCTGCTGGGTGTCATACTTTTCTAGATGATTTAGTTGGAGCAGTTGCTGCAGCAGCTTCTAGTCGATTAGCACATCGGGCAGCAAATACAGAGTGATTTTTCACATTCAATAATAAAATCCAGGACCAATATTTGGTACCTGGATTTTTATTTTTGTGTTATCTCGAAGATCGGTTAGAGAACTTTCCAATCGCTGCGAGCCACGCCCTTTCCGCGGGCGGTGCAGTGAGCCTCCTCGTCGCGAGCTCCTGTGGGGTCTCACTTTGCCCCGTGCATCCCGCAGGAGTTGAGTGGCTCTCCGCTCATTCCAAGAACTGAGTGTTTAACCCTCTAATGATTCCCTAGTAAAAATTCAGTTCGTTCGAGGCTATTAACAAGATAAGTGTATTTTTGAATGACTCTTACATCTTTTCTATCCATTCTTCTAGACTTCCTACTGTGTAGGTTGGTTTTCGCTCGATTGATTGAAGCATTTCTACTGTGGTGACTCCTGTATGTACAAGTAGTGTGTCTAGTCCTGTGTTCATTCCTGCCATAATATCGGTATCGTAATTATCCCCAACCATCAATGTGTCTTCTAAGCTTGTGCCTACTACTTTAAGTGCTTGCTCCATAATAATTGATTCTGGTTTCCCAATGAAGATGGGCTGTACACCGGTTGATACTGTAATGACTGATGTAAGAGCACCATTTCCAGGTAAAAGTCCTCTCTCAGTAGGAATGGCGATATCTCCGTTAGTAGAGATGAAGGTTGCCCCTTGTCTTACTGCAAGACACGCAATGGAAAGCTTTTCATATGTAATCTCACGATCAATTCCTATCACTACAAACTCGGGATTCATGTCATTAATCTGTAAACCCTTTTCTACTATAGAGTCTCTAATTCCTTCTTCACCAATAACATAGACAGATGCATTGCTTTTCTTCCCTGATATAAAATTTGCAGTGGCTTGACTAGTCGTAAAGATATGGTCTTTTGTAGTTGGGATATCGAATTCAGTTAATTTTTCAGCTACTTGTTCAGGTGTTCTTGAAGAGTTGTTTGTTACAAATAAATATGGGATTTGTTTTTCAGCTAATGCTTTCACAAAATCACTTGCTGCTTCTATTTTTTCTGTTCCTTTATACATCGTTCCGTCTAAATCAATTAAATAACCTTTATATTTTTTCATTTTTTCACCTCTTGTCTTAGTTTAACCTGATTAGTGTTTCTCTGTTCAAGATATATTGTGAAGATTTTTTTACTATTTAAACAAAAGACTGTTCTCGTATAGATTCTTACTTTTAAAGCCGCTGGCTGAATACACACCGCGTCCGGCGGGTGACCAGTGAGCCTCCTCGTCGGTAATGCTCCTCTGGGGTCTCACTTTGGCCACAGGTCCCGCTGGAGTCTACGTGTATTCAGCCTGCTCGTAACTAACATTTCAATATTTTATATCTAAAACGACAAATTTTGAGAAAACAGCCAAACAAAAAAACACTTCCTTCTTAGAAAGCGTTCAGTTATTATCCTTCTTTTCTCTTTATTTCATATTGACAACAGTCATCTCCATTTGCCATACAGCCCTTTGAGATTACGTCTGCTGTATTTAAAACTTGTTTGAATAAAGATAGTTCACATTCACATGCTTTTTTATATTCAAAGGCCACGTCAGAAATGGGACAGTTAAACTCCTTCAGGAGATATGTACACTCATCTTGTTTTTCAAGTTGAACCATATAACCATTTTCATCTTGAAGTTTAGCAAGTCCTATAACTTCTTCATCAAAGGATTTATTAACTAAATATTTTTCATACTTTTTTGTTAATCTAGATTGTCTAGCCTCGAACAGTTGATTCATTAAATCAACTCCACCAAGTTGACTAATGTCACTTAGAAAGTCTAAAGTTAAACGTTTATAGTTGCGAGGAAATGTTTCTTCCCCAGCATCTGTAAGCTGATAACAACTTATGGGACGGCCCATCGGTTGTCTTATGAGTGTTGAATCCACTAACCCATCTCTTTCAAGAGTACTTAGATGTCTTCGTACAGCAATTTCTGTTATGTTTAATTGGTTTGCCATTTTAGCAACGGTCAACCCTTTTTGTACTTTTAACATTGTAAGAATCTCATCTCTTGTTGAAGATGTTTTGGTTTCCATTTCATCACCACCCTACAACAATTTTACTGTATATTCACTATTTATACAATTCATATACCACTATGAGACGAGTCAATGTAAAAAACGTTAAGCTTTTAATAACTTAACGTCAAGAAAAGCGCAAGCGCCTTTTTCAGCCTCAGGCAGGCATAAGGCAAAGCACGTAGGAAATCTTGTTTTCCGTAGTGATTTGACTTATGACCCCGAGGGGTTAGGCGCTGGAGCTAGACACTAAACCTGAGTACGAAATATTTATACTTTCTTATCTTTTTAAAAAGAATACTTAATTTCTAAACGCCGAAACTGGTCCAAGTTCATCTTCCAAATAGGTTCTTACCTCATCAGGAAATGCCTGAAGATGTTCTTCTTCCTTTTTGATAATATCAATTAAGGTTGAATGATCGACATCTAAGTATTGTTGGACAAGAACTTTTCTAAGTTCAATGACTCTTTTTAATCCGGTTGCTCTTTTTGACGTGATTACACGTTCATCTTCTAATATGACAATAATATCCTCAAAGCTCCCAGGGTCTCTCATAATAAATCCATCAATCATTGCATTGCCAATATCAACCATCGATTCAATCATCATATGTACTAATCGTTCTAGTGCTCTTTTCTCAATATTAGTTGTCCAAGCGTTCTGACTTTTCACCATGGCAAGACTATTCTCTAAATACTTTAACATTCTTTCTATATGCTCTCGATCAACAAAATACAAGACGATCCCACCTCTGTTACCCGTTTACATTTATGAAATACATTGACGGCAACATTTTTAGATATATTTTATCATATAGCCATACAGAATCCTAAATAAAAAACATAGGTGGAAAAAATTTTGATTTCATGATATCTCTACTTATCTGATATGATATGCTTATTAAAGGGGCATAGGGTTTAAAGATGCTCTATATGCTAAAATTGATTGGAGGACACTAAACATGTCTGAACGCTTTTTTCTATATGATGATACAGTCGATACAAAAACAAGATTTATTAGCTTTATGGGGGAACAACAGAGGTTTGACCTAGCCATCATTCGATCTGATCGATATTATGGTAAACATATCGTATTAGATATTCAAAGCAATCGATTTGCAATAATCGGAAGTGATGATCTAGAGGAACCAGGTTACCTTGAGCATGCCTACAATCTTTCAGAAGAAGATGCAGAAGAATTACGGTCATTTTTATACGAGATCGTGTAAGTTCCTATAAAAACTTTACGGAAACTTCCTACATTAAACTTCATACTTCCAGGGAAACCTATATGTACGGAGGTGCTATATGAAGGACCATCATAATGAAACATATACTGATTTTTCAAATGTAGAGACGATGAGGAAATTTTTAGTCCCAGAACAAACACCTGAAGGACCATATGGCGCACCTGTTGGAAAAGATACGCCAGTACAATCCAAAACAACGCCATGGAAAGATGGACAAACCTATTACAGTGCATTTACTTATGAAAATCGCACTATGCATCAGGACCTTCCAAGGCAGTTCCCTGGGGCACATCCAACTCACGATGATCCGACCAAAGACACTGAAACTCCTTATAAAGATGCATAAAAAATGGCTGTTCCCAATGGGAACAGCCATTTTCTACTTCTTTACTCTTTTTAAAACAAAATAGGAACAACCAAAGTTACAGTATTCATATAAATATTCTGATAAAGTACTGATTTTCGTATCAAATGTTGCCTTTTGATTTGTATCCTCGAAAAATCCACGTAACCTTAATTGGTTATATCCCCAATCACCAACTATATAGTCGTACTTTGTTAAAATTTCACTATATCGAGCACGAAATGCTTCCTCGTTAAAACCTTCTTTTAATTCTTCAACTACTTCATAAGATATATTATTTATTGTTATCATTAATAATCACCTCGTCTACCTCCACTTTATCATAAAGTATATCCATTCAACCATCAATTTCTAAGAGAAAAATTTCATTAGTTGGTCACTCTAATATTGAGGGGGTTTTACCGTTGATGAAAAAATCAGTCATAACAGCTGGATTATGTTGTTTATTTGCTCTAAGCGGTTGTAATAACGATCAAAATGCAGAGCTCTACGAAAAAAGTGGTAATACAATTAATCGAACTGACAGAAGTGAGTTATACAATGCAAATATTACAGATGAAAATAAACATTTTGGGTATGTAAGACACCAAAAGAGTCCCGTACCTGGTAGCCCAACCGTATACAGTATGCCTACAATTGACAGAGAAGTAGTTGCTGATATGATAAGTAAAATGTCAACACAATTAGTACCAGATGTCAACGAAGCCGCGACTCTTGTGACAGATGAAGAGGTTCTCATTGTTTATGATACAGACAGTGAAAACCGCTTTGAAACGGCAGACCAAGTTAAGAAAACAGCTCTGTCGATTGTACCAAGATGGTACCATGTATACGTTTCTGACAATCCAAGATTAATAAAAGACATCGAACGATTTGGCGTATTAGATGCTACCAGCAGAAATGTAGATCAAATCATTACGACTACAATTGAGCGAATGTTAGAATCACCTCAAGGTCGTAAGATAAGCGATGGTGAAAATGCAAATGGTGAAATGTCTGGTGGAGTTAATAATCAATACGAGCGAAAAATGAATGATTTACCAGAAAATTTACAAAACCCAAATTCTAAGACATCTAATGAACAATCAGATGTAACTGAAGTTGAGACAGATGACATTGATGAAGGACATACTGAATCAAGAGGCAGAACCAATACAAATTAAATAAAAGGGCTGTCCATCATGGCAGCCCTTTTTTAACTTTATGCTTCTTTTGCTTGATTACGCTTAGTAGCAGCATTAACTTGTTCATCAGCATGATAAGAAGATCGCACAAGTGGACCAGACTCACAGTGGCTAAATCCTTTTGAAAGAGCTATATCCTTAAGCTCTTGGAATTCATCTGGATGGTAGTACTTCTCAACTTTAAGATGCTTCTTAGATGGTTGTAAGTATTGCCCAATAGTCATTATGTCCACATTATTGGCACGCAGATCATCCATTGTTTCGATGATATCCTCTTTCGTTTCACCTAGACCAACCATAATGCTTGATTTCGTAGGGATACTAGGTTGAAGTTCTTTTGCACGACGTAAGAACTCTAGCGAACGGTCATATTTAGCTCTTGCACGAACACGATCTGATAATCGTCGAACTGTTTCAATGTTATGGTTTAGGATATCTGGCTTAGCATCCATTAACAACTTTAGATTTTCTAACACGCCGCCCATATCAGAAGGTAGCACTTCAATTGAAGTAAATGGATTCTTTTTTCTAATGGCTCGTACAGTCTCAGCAAAAACAGCTGCTCCACCATCTTTTAAGTCATCCCTCGCTACTGCTGTTACAACTACATGCTTAAGACCCATTAGACTAACTGATTCCGCCACTCTTTCTGGCTCTTGCAAGTCAAGTTCAGTTGGTAGACCCGTTTTAACAGCACAGAAGCGGCATGCACGAGTACATGTATCACCTAGAATCATAAATGTTGCTGTCTTTCTAACAGCCCAGCATTCATGAATATTAGGGCATCTAGCTTCTTCACAAACGGTATGTAGCTTTTTCTCTCTCATCATTTTCTTTAAACCAGTATAGTTTTCATTGGTGTTTAGTTTTATTTTTAACCATTCTGGTTTTCTTGTGTATTCATTTGTTGACATAAACATCACTCCAAATAAAAAATACTTACCAATCAGGTAGGTAAAAGTAAATTTTTAGTAGTTACAGATGAAAATATATAGATAAGTACATGCTTTAGCAACTTTAACATAACAAAAAATCAGATACAAGAAAAGTGTTTATGAACATTTCCAACAATTAGTATTTATTAAAGTGGCCTTTTTTAACAAACTAATATAAGAACAGATTTAACATTGCTTTATTTAGTTGGCTGTTTTCAAATAGATTGTTGCACTTAAAGCCGCAGGCTGAATACACTCCGCGTCCGGCGGGTGACCAGTGAGCCTCCTCGTCGCAAATGCTCCTGTGGGGTCTCACTTTGGCCACAGGTCCCGCAGGAGTCTACGTGTATTCAGCCTGCTTGTAACTACCATAACAATGTTCTTATGTCTAGAACAACAAACTTTGAGAAAAAGCCATTTACTTAATCTTTTTTACTTTCTTTCTCAGGGAAATGTAGAGAAGGATGAAAGGAGTTTATATTTGTGCGAAAGCTATTTTTACTACTTCTGATTATGACATTCATAATATCCATCTTGGCTCCTGCTAGCTTTGCTGCTGAAACGGACCAAGAAAAGATCTATAAAGCCCGTATGGACTTGTATTCTAAGATGGAATCACTAACCCTAATACCATGGTATTACTATGCCGCCATTGACCAATATGAGAGAAGTATCAGAAGAGTAAGAAATGATATTCCTAAAGAGGAAGGATTAATTGGAATCTATTTCAAACCTGAACAATGGTCAGGAGCTCTAAATCCTAATCCAGATGATACATCGCCATTTAGTATTGGGATATTCGGTGGGATTGGTAAGGACGGGAATGGAGATGGTATAGCTGATTTAAAAAATGATGAAGATGTTCTATATACATTTGCCTCCCATCTTTTGAACTATGGTACCGATGAAGAAAACATAAAAATTGCTTTATGGGACTATTATCAGCGTGACCGTTCGGTTGAGTTAATTATGGGAAAAGTGAAAATTTATAAGACTTTTGGAACAATCGCATTAGATAAACATGCTTTTCCTGTTCCACTTCGTTTTAATTACAGCTACAAAAACACGTGGGGCGATGCCCGTGGTTGGGGTGGAAGGAGAATACATGAAGGTACAGATATATTTGCTGGGTATTCTACACCAGTAAGAGCAACAGGATATGGGATTGTTGAGATTAAAGGTTGGAATAAATATGGCGGGTGGAGAATCGGTATTCGCGATATTAACAACACCTATCACTACTTTGCCCATTTAAATGGTTTTGCTAAAGACTTAAAAGTAGGTCAAGTCGTGGAACCAGGAATGTTGATTGGGGGAGTTGGGAGTTCTGGCTATGGTCCACCAGGTACATCTGGGAAATTCCCTCCTCATTTACATTATGGAATGTATAAGGACAATGGACATACAGAATGGTCATTTGACCCTTATCCACACTTAAAACAATGGGAACGTGCAGAAAGACAAGCCAAGAAATAAGAAAAGCGGAAGCGCCTTGCTCAGCCCCGACAGGCATAAGGCGAATCACGCAGGAAATCTTGATTTCTGAAGTGATTTGACTTATGACCCCGAGGGGCTAGGCGCTGGAGCTAGACACTAAAACCGAGTTCAAAATTATGGTACTTTCTTATCTATGAAAGACAAAAGAGGTTGTTCCTTTAAACTCCGGAACAACCTCTCACTATAGATTAAAATTAATTTTTCTTGGCCTTAATAACTGCATGTGTAACGCTCGTTATTAAACCTCCCCAAACGACCACAATACCAATAACCATCATGACGATTGCACTTGTTTCCATTATTGTGATTCCTCCTTACCATTCATCTCTAAAGCACCTTTTTTCCATTTCAATAGAGAGAAAATAATTGCAACAAATAGTGCACCTAAGGCAACAGTCCAACCCCAATCAAATAAGAATTCTCTTGGGTAACCTTCATAATCGGTTGTTAAATTTGTACGTAGGTTGTCGAACATCATATACCCTAATACAACTGGAGTAATTACTGCTAGACAGATTCTCCACCATGCACCTAGTTTAATGTCTGAAAGATCATCCGCATGCTTTTGGAAGTTACGTAACTCCCTAGCAAACCATGCAATCGCAATAACTTCAATTAATCCTAATAATGCAACACCAAAATTATTGATAAAATAATCAGCAGCATCAAGGAAGAATAGTCCGCCCTGTGTAGCGAATACAAGAGAAATGAGTGCAGATAACCCTCCACCTAACATGACAGCTTTTGTACGCGATACTTTAAATTTATCTTGTACAGCAGCCACATAGGTTTCAACAATGGAAATTAATGATGTAAGACCAGCTAATACTAATGATGTGAAGAATAGAAAACCGAAAAATTCTCTAAACGCAGGAAACTCATTAATAATTTGTGGGAATACGACGAAAGCTAAACCAATTCCTGCTGAAACAACATCCTTCACTTCGACACCTTGTGTAAATGCCATAAAACCTAATGCACTAAATACTCCAATACCAGCTAATAATTCAAAACTTGAATTGGCAAAACCAGTGATAAAAGCATTGTTCGTAATATCAGATTTCTTCGGAAGATAGCTTGAATAAGTAATCATAATAGCAAAAGCAATTGATAAACTAAAGAATATTTGACCATATGCCGCAACCCAAACTTTACTACTTGTAATACTACTCCAATCTGGCTTGAAGAACGCATTTAAACCATCAGTAGCTCCATCTAGAGTAATAGCACGAATAACAATGATTAAAAATAAGAAAACAAGTGTTGGAATAAAAATTCTGTTTGCCATTTCTATACCCTTTTTAACACCTGCAAAAAGAACACCTAGTGCAACAACCCATACTAGAACAAGCGGGATAAATACGCCAGGGACAAGATTCCCGAATTGTCCAATTTCTCCACCAGCTAAGTCAATTCGATCTAAGTAGTCTCCCATTAAGAAAGTACCTGGATCATTTCCCCAGCTAAGTTTCAATGAAAATACAGCATATGCCATCGCCCAAGCGATAATAACCGCATAATACGTTGAAATCACGAACGAGACAGCAACTTGCCACCAACCAATCCACTCTTTACCCTTCCCTAATCTAGCATACGAAAGCGGTGCTGACCCACGAAACTTATGACCCATCGTAAATTCTAAAATTAATAATGGAATACCTGCCGTTAAAAGTGCAAATAAATACGGGAAGAAAAACGCTCCTCCTCCATTTTCATAAGCTACTGCAGGGAATCTCCAGATGTTCCCAAGTCCTATTGCTGAACCAACCGCTGCCAAAATAAAACCAGCACGCGTTCCCCATTGTGGACTTTTTTCCATAATAAATGCCTCCCCTATACTTATTTCCGAACCTAGTCTTATTCTATTACTATCTATCTACTAAAAAGACTAACTAATGTTGGAAATTTTTATATTTTCTGATTTTTTAAAATAAATCTATACATAGTATAGCTAGTCTTTAAACATCTGTCAAAACATTATTTTAAAATTATTAAAAAAAGAAAGACAAGGGTTATAAAACCCTGTCTCTATAGTAATAATACCAATTTCATTTTTCCAGAATATTGGTTTCTATATAATGAATTTTGTGTATTTTACACTTTTAATCTTATTTTACTACCTTACTTTTGTTTCTAAAAATCAACAAGAATACCCCGATTAGTGAAACCGAAACAACTATACCCGCTACCGTACTACCTGTGAATCCTAATACAATATACCCCACCATTGCAAATACTGCTGAAATAATCGCATATGGAAGTTGTGTAAGAACATGGTCAATATGGTGGCTTCCAGCTCCAGTAGAAGAAAGGATCGTTGTATCAGAAATTGGTGAACAATGATCACCAAAAACACTTCCAGCTAGTACTGCCGCTAATGTCGGCAAAAGGAGTGTTGCATCTGTTGATACAATAATATCTCCAGCTATTGGAAGCATCACACCAAAAGTACCCCAAGATGTGCCAGTTGAAAATGCCATCAAGCCTGCAACCACAAATAAGATAACTGGTAAAAAGGCCGGATTCATATTTGAGTTTTCAACTTGAACGGCTAAATATGAGCCTGTTCCCAACTGACTTATAAGATCAACAATAACCCATGCAAATACTAAAATATAGACAGCCGGTAACATTGATTTAATACCCTCTACAATCGCTTTACTAAAAAGAGACGATTGGATATTTTTCTTTACAAGTGTTTGATTAAAGAAAAGAATAAGTGCTACAACAAAACCGAATAAGCCACCGTATAATAAAGATGGTGCTACAGATGCGTTACCAAAAATATCAATAAGATTTGCATTTTCCTCTGTTGCCTTTGAACCCGTCCAAATCATTGAACCTACCGTACCAACTACTAGTGCTACGATTGGCCAAATTAAGTCTCCAACCGTCCCCTTAGCACTTGATGGTAGTTCTTCTTTTAATGCCCCTAAAACTGGTTTTGAAGGGTCTACTACATCACCATGTAATATAGCCCTTTCTTCATGTATCTTCATTGGTCCGATATTAATATTAAACATTGAGACACCAAAAACCATTAATAGTGTCGTAATTACATAAAAATTCATTGGAATCATTTGAAGAAATGCTGAAAATGCAGTAATATCGGTCATGTTATGAGCAATTAAAATCGTTCCAATAATACCGATAATGGATGCTCCCCAACTTGAAACAGGTGAAACAACACAAATTGGTGCAGAAGTAGAATCAATAATATAAGCCAGTTTTGCACGTGAAACACGATGGCGGTCTGTTAATGGTCTACTAACTTGTCCAACAGCAAGTGCATTAAAGTAATCATCAATAAAGATGATTATCCCTAAGACAAATGCGGTTAGTTTTGCGCCAACTCTTGTTTTCACGCGTTTCTCGGCCCACTCACCGAATGCACGACTTCCGCCAGATATGGAAATAAATACAGTAATCATTCCAAGTATTAGTAAGAACAAGATAATATAGACTGTTGAAGTAGCAATAGCACCTTCATCTATGAAGATTGCTATAAAGCTAGTCCAAATGGTTAAAAAGGAATCTATTAACCAGGTGCTTACTCCATTTTCACTAATGGTTGGTACATGTAAGATAAGAGCAGCCGAGAGAATACCAACTCCTAGTGAAGGAATTACTTTTCTTGTTAGGATAACCATTAAAATTGCGACTAAAGGTGGAACAAGTGAATAAATCGTTGCTGTCATGAAAATTTCCTCCGTTAAATAAATTTTTAATTTAAAAGAGGCTACCTATGTGAGAGAGAATCATTATGACTATTCATTGATTAGAATTGTAGCTTGCTAACCAAAAAAAGCACAAAAAAGAGCAATGATAGAAAATAACTATCATTACTCCTTTTGTAATGTTATGTTATCCTCCATCACGATCAGTAGCCCTCCATAAGAGTAGAAATCTAAAACACTCTTATGACAGTGTTACCCTTATTAAAGGCAACACCAGCAAAAATAAACGTTGACAATTTATTTTCACTTCGGCAGATGATTCCTTTCAGTTATGATCATTGTTGTCATCCTCACATAACCTACTTATAATCCCTGCTCCTCTACCTCATCGATCTGAGATAAGGTGAATATTAAATTTTAGAATTACCTTAGTATTATAGTAATTCCATATGCAAAAAGCAATGGAAAATTTATGTCTAATTTCCCGGTAATTCAATTGAAGGTGCTGAGCCGTCTCCACCATCATTATAGTATAGAGGTACTTCACCTGGTATAAAGATTGGTCCGGCAATTGGTACATTTGTTGGAACAATGACTTCTTCTGTTGCAAATGGAATAATAACCTGTATTCTAACTTCAATATGAACTAAAACTTCAATATAAGTATTATTAATTCCATGGTCTGATATCTTACTAGAATAGTCTGTCATCACATCACCAATCATATGAAAGCGGATCGGAATTTTCGGGCCTAAGTTACCTAAGATTGCGTTATTTGTTGCTTGACCTAGAGGGATTTCATAAATAAATCCCGGGCTTTTTTCGTCTGTTTGTAGATCAACCTCTGGAAGATCTAGGGCAGCTACATCCCCTTTATTAACAAACTTTAAATACTTATCCACATTATTTGTTGTCTTCGCAAGAATTTCATTAATCAACTTGGAATTAAAAGTAACACTCGTAATCTTTCCATCACTATCCGTCTGTGTCAAGATAATGTCTTCATCACTTAAACTTTCTTCTGTCATTTGTTTAGTAATTGCATTTTTAATTACGACAGTTGCAATTCGACTGGTTTCATTTTGCGCATATTTAATTAATGTTGGTTCAATCCCTTTATTAACAATAACCAATCCCACAGCTGTTGAAAACATAAAGAAGACAAAGGTTAATAAGAATACGTAGCGAAAAGGCAAGGGCCCTTTACGCGGTATACCTCGACCGCGAAATTTTGGCACATTAAATCCCCCCTTACAAGCTATATTTATGCTAACAAGGAGGGATGTACGATTAAATATTAGAAAAAGAATTAACTTTTTTCACCATTTTGATCTACGGCAAATGTCGTATCACATTCAGATATTATTAAATGAAGATCTTTATTTAAATCAACCTCATAGGTTTCTCTTAACACTTGTCCACTCTCTTCAATAATTCGGACAACCGGTCTTTCACTAAGTTCAGGGTTTTGCTTAGAAACCACACCTTTTCGACCATCATTTAGAATGACAGTTAATCCTAAAGGATAAATCACTACTGCACGACGGAAAGCTTCAATAATTCCGGACTCAAATAACTTGCCAACACCAGAGTACAAGATTTCTAGCCCCTCATGTGGTAGCATTGCATTTCGGTAGACTCGATTAGACGTTACAGCATCAAAAACATCCGCAACTGCAATGATTTTGGCAAAGTAATGGATATCCTCCCCTTTTATCCCACGTGGATAACCAGAACCGTCAAGTCTCTCATGGTGTTGATATGCGCAATGAGAGGCAATAAGTGGAATTGTCATTACATTCCTTAAAATTTCAAACCCACTATCTGTATGAGCTTTAACGATATCAAACTCCTCATTCGTTAATTTTCCAGGTTTCATTAAAATTTTAGTTGGAATGGACATTTTCCCTACATCATGAAGAATCGCCCCGAGCCCTAGTACTTCTAAATCCTTTTCTGATAAGTTCAACTTCTTACCAATTGCCAGTGTATAAAGCGTGACATTTAATGAATGGGAAAAAATATAGTTATCATATGTAATTACATCTGATAATAATGTTATTAGTTCTTTATTTGCTTTAATCTCTTTTACAATTGAACGGACTAATTTCATAAGGTCTTTTGATGTTTTTTCTAGAACAAAGGTCTGTGAGAGCGTGTCTTTATTTTGTATATTTTTAAAACTAGATTCAATCATCTCTTTTGCTTGCTTCCTTAATTCATCAGATATTGGTTTTGGTGCCTTTATATCCTTTGTACGTTCATCCTCCACATATACATAAGTAATCCCTAGTTCTAGTAATCGATTAATCATATGTTTAGTAATAGGGACACCCTCACTTACTAATACAAATCCTTTTTCAGTGTATACAGGTTTACCAAGACATTGTCCAGGTTTTAATGATTTTGTAGATGCTAATATCATGCTTTGCTCCTTAGATATCATGTGGCATATTCTTAGGTAGAAGTATCATAAGGGGAGCCATTGTATCAGGCTCCCTTAATTTATATGTTATATCATTTTTAAAAGGGCATCTTTACCTTTCATACCTACTTTAATCCCTTTGTTCTCCGCCTCTATTGTAACAGATTCTAGCGGTGCTTCAAGCAGTTGTTCAATCGTGCGAACACCTACAGCTCTAGCCGCAATAATCCCTCGGTCTTTTAGTTTTTCATTTAAAAGTGCAACATCAAGTGCTCCACACATTATATAGCCATTTTCATTAGTAACAGCCATAAAATTTGTCTTCGGTAGCTTAACGGTAATGGCTGTAAACTGGTGATTATCTATAACAATCGCTGTCATTGTAACCATTTCCTATCACACTCCTTTCTTTACACAATATGAAAAGTAAAGAAATTCGTGAATGAAAATTGATTAGTCACTCGCCCCTTTTTCTATAGGGATGCGTCCATAAATTTATTAATTAAAAGATCTCTCAAAAGCTCCGGCATAAAAAATTCCTTTTTCTTAGCATCTCTTATGACTGGATATAAATACCCAAATGTAAACATATCAATGGTAGAAATTTTATAAGTACGATTATGATCTAGAGGCTCATGATTTATGATGATTGATCTAATATGGGTTTCTCCATCAGAAAGCTTTGCTGACTCAATTTCAATACCAGAGTATATCATCTTCCCCATCACTTCACCTCTAAAACCTAGACCTTTAAATCTTAGATTTTCCATTTGTTCTGTGTGTGCTTGAAGAATAATTTCTTTCAACTTATCTCCCTTTAACCAAACGTTACAAGGATTAATTGGATGTGGACAAATGCGATGAATGTCTTTTCTGGATATAGCCCCTTTTGACAGTGAATCGAGGATGATTCCTGCATTAATCATTGCTATTTCCCCTTCACACCAATCCTTAAGTGTTTCTACGAGCATTTGTGAAAGTGGTGATTCCTTGAACCAATTATTTACTAAGTCTTCTTTTAGCACTGTTATCTGTTCACCTAACATTATTTCACTTTCTTCCATTGCTAGTTGGAGTGTTCTTTTTGTTGAATTTGATTCTTCAACAAGATCATTTGTAGGAATGACTTCTGCACGTTTTGTAATAACAGCTTTCGTATTCGTTACAATTTGAAGCTCCACATGACCAATATACATTCCATATTTTCCAGCACCACAAACCAATGAATTGTTAATCATCTTGCCTTCCTCTAACAGATGGTGAGTATGTCCTCCAAGGATTACATCTATATCATGTAGTTCTGCTAGTCTCTCATCTTCGTTTATCCCTAGATGTGATAACAGCACAATCACATCTGTTTGACCACTTATTTCTTTTAAAATCTCTTTAATGACTTCAAAAGGATCTCTAATCTCCCATCCTAAAAGTTCATAAAACAGTTGATAATATACAGTTAGCCCTATAACACCAAGTCTTATCCCTGAACTGGTTGTATATACTTGATATGGTTTTGCCCATATTGGAATTTTACCTTCACTATTATATAGATTTGCTACTATCACATCACTGGTTGCTTCTTCATAAAGGCAATCTAAAGCTTCATACGGTAAAGTGATGCCTTCATTATTCCCAATTGTTACTGCATCATATTTCAACTCATTTAGAAAAGCAATATTCATTTTTCCAAGAGATGCTTCAGAAATCGGGTGAAATCGATCCATATGGTCACCGATGTCAAATAAAAACATCTCTTCATGTTCTTGCCGATGTTTTTCCCTTTGTTTATTAATATAGTGTACGATTTTTGGCCATTGTTCAAAATGGCTATGCAAATCGTTTGTATGATAAATATGTATCGTTTCAATCAAGAAAAGCACCTCCCCCAAAAAGTATATTCTTTCATCACTAAGAAATCCTCACCGACTCCTTATTTGGCAATAACATTTTAGTCTAAATTAAAAAGATTCAATTGTCTGGGTGCTAAATCATGATAGTTAATTTTTAACAGACTCATTAATTGCTTTGCATTGTAGGCAGCATCTCCACCAGAATTATTATTAAATAGAACATATAGATTCTTAGTTATCTTTTGAAGGGTATTAAGATTTTCAGCCCACTCTAACAACTCTTCCTCATTATAACGATATAAATAACGAACTTCTCGCCAATTTCCTTGATTCGGTCTATTCCATCCATGGACATTCCTACCATGAAACCGAACAATTGTCTTGTCACTCGATGTCGGATGTAAAACCGTTGGTATGGAACCACTACCTGCTTGAGGCTCATCACAGATACTATGAACCCATCGTTCATGCTCCATAAAAGCTAATGTTCGATCCATATATTGACTATTAAACCAAGATTGATGTCGGAATTCTAAAGCAACTGGTAAATCCCCCATTTGTTGACGGCACCAACGAAGATACTCGACATTTTCCTTGCGACAATCAAACCATGGAGGAAATTGAAATAAAACCAAAGCTAACTTATTAGCATCTTGGTATGGTTTCAGAGAGGAAACAAAAGCATCAAACATGATTTCTTTTGACTCAAATGGTATTTCTCCTCTTATATGACCAGTCATCCCTTGGTAGGCCTTTACAATGAACTGGAACGATTTAGGGGTGTCCCTAACCCACTTTTGAACATTACTATTTGGTTGAATCGCATAAAATGAGGAGTCCACCTCAACAATGGGAAAATGACTAGAATAGGTTCGAAGTTTTGCTCTTGCTTCAGTTGCATTTGCATATAACTCATCATGGTCTCCCCATCCTGTTAAACCGATATAGATCAAAAGCTTCACCTACTCTACTCGCTTAATGTTGGTTTGGTTTCAAATTCCGTTTTTTCCTATAATGCTCAAGTTTACTTAATTATCGAATTTATCTCAAGGTATTAAGCTTTTCTTTCCAAACAAAAAACCCCTTTCATGAATATGCTGTGCATACATAAAAAAGGAGGTTATAACAAACATATAAATATTACCTTACAAGACAAGGTTTTTTATTATTAAACGTCCAGTTCGGAATTAAATATTGCATGGCAACTGCATCATCTCGAGAACCTAATCCCATGTTGTTATATAGTTCATGTGCTTTTGCAATTTGATCCATGTCCACCTCGATTCCTAATCCTGGCTTATCTGGAATTGCGATATGACCATCGACTATTTGCATTGGCTCCTTGGTTAAGCGCTCTGTGCCTTCTTGCCATATCCAGTGTGTATCAATTGCTGTAATTTCACCAGGTGCTGCTGCCGCCACATGTGTAAACATTGCAAGTGAAATATCGAAATGGTTATTTGAGTGTGAACCCCATGTTAAGCCCCATTCATTACACATTTGTGCAACACGTACTGAACCTTGCATCGTCCAGAAATGTGGGTCTGCGAGTGGAATATCCACTGATTGTAATGAAACTGTATGACCCATTTGGCGCCAATCGGTTGCAATCATGTTTGTTGCAGTTGGAAGACCTGTTTGACGACGGAATTCTGCCATCACTTCACGACCTGAGTATCCATTTTCTGCTCCACAAGGATCTTCAGCATATGCTAGAATGCCATGCATGTCTTTACATAACTCAACTGCTTCAGCTAGTGACCAAGCACCGTTTGGATCAAGTGTGATACGAGAATCTGGGAAACGTTCAGCAAGTGCTTTGATTGCTTTAATTTCTTCTTTCCCTTCAAGCACTCCACCTTTTAATTTGAAATCTTTGAAGCCATAGCGTTTTTGAGCAGCTTCAGCAAGACGAACAACCGCTTCAGGAGTTAATGCTTCTTCATGACGAATACGTAACCATTCATCATCTGCATGTTCATTACTGAAATAAGGAAGATCTGTTTTCTTACGGTCCCCAATATAGAAAAGGTAACCAAGTGTTTTTACTTTATCACGCTGCTGTCCTTCACCAAGCAATGCAGCAACTGGTACATTTAAATGCTTTCCAAGTAGATCAAGAAGTGCAGCTTCTAATGCAGTAACCGCATGGATTGTAATACGAAGATCAAAGGTTTGAAGGCCACGACCAGCGGAATCACGGTCTGCAAATTGCTTTCTAACTGTGTTTAAAATATTATTGTAGTTTCCGATTGATCCTCCAATCACGACTTCTTTCGCATCTTCTAGCGTCTTTCTGATACCTTCTCCACCAGGAACTTCCCCAACACCCACATTACCAGTACTGTCCTTTAAGATGACAATATTACGAGTAAAGTATGGACCGTGTGCTCCACTTAAATTAAATAACATGCTATCGTGACCAGCGACTGGAATCACTGACATTTCCGTAATGGTTGGTGTTACATTTACCTTTGTTTGTTCTAAAGTACTCACTTGTATCCACTCCCCTTGATCAGAATCTACTTAAAAGAAAAAGAATTTAATAACTATCTACCAACCTCTACATTCGCAAGCTTTTCATAATATTTAACTAGACTACTATGATCTTCAGAATCGAATCCATCTACTTTTAATGCCTGCATCATCTCTAATACAGATGCGGTTAGTGGAAGTGGAACTCCTACTTCATGACTCGTTTCTAACACATTATTTAAATCCTTCATATGAAGATTAATACGGAAGCCTGGGTCGAATTTACGATCCATCATTAATGGTGCTTTCGCATCTAAAACCGTACTTCCTGCTAATCCACCTCGAATCGCTTGATAAACTAACTCAGGATTCACTCCTGACTTTTGAGCTAACACAAGTGCTTCAGAAACAGCTGCGATATTGATCGCTACGATCGTTTGATTTGCTAGCTTTGCGATATTGCCTGCACCGATTTCACCTACATAAACAACCGATCCAGCCATTGCCTTCATCACATCATAATATTGATCAAAAATTTCCTTACTTCCCCCAACCATGACAGCCAATGTTCCATCTATTGCTTTTGGTTCTCCACCACTAACCGGGGCATCTAGCATTTCCATTCCCTTTTGAGCTAATTTTAATGCTACCTCTCGAGAAACAAGTGGAGCGATTGAACTCATATCAATAAGGACCTTGCCAGAACCTGCTCCCTCAATCAACCCATTTTCCCCTAATACAACTTCTTCCACTTGTGGAGAATTTGGCAGCATCGTAATAATCACATCAGCCACTTCGGCAACTTCCTTTGGTGTTTGTACAATGATTGCACCTAATCCCTCGTATTCCTCTGTTACCAAAGCATTTCGATCAAGCACAACTAAATCATAACCCGCTTTAAGTAAGTTCTTGCTCATTGGTTTTCCCATAATTCCTAATCCAATAAATCCAATTTTCAATTTTATCCCATCCCAACTTTTAAAAATAAATTTTTCGTTGTTCTCCTTAATCTAAATAATTCTTATTTAATTTGATAGACATTCAGAGTTTTCAATACTTCAATTAACTTTTCCCGATTTTCTTTTGTCATCTCTTGTACTGGGCTTAATGTTACCCCTACATCAATCCCTACAAGCCTTAATGCTTCCTTCATTACAACTGGAAAGGTTCCCAGACCGAAAGCGATTCGTAGAGGTGCTAGTTGATATTGTAGCTCTAGTGATTTCTCAACCTCACCTGCTACATATGCATCATAGATTCCTGCAACAATGGAAGGTACGATGTTTCCTGTACTAGCAATTGCACCTGTTCCTCCATAGCATAGATTACCGAAGATTAATGTATCTCTTCCTGCTAATACTGAGAATTCCTTCCCTTTCGTTAGTCGAATATACTCAGCCATCTTAGTCATATCCCCACTACTATCCTTAATAGCAATTATATTCTCAACATCAGCTAATGCGGCGCATGTTGCTGGAGCTATACTTACATTTGTTTTATCATCATTTCCATAAAGAATGATTGGTAGATTGGTAGAATCAGCAATCGCCTTATAGTGTGCCTTTAGTTCTTCCTGATTTGGTGTGACAAAGTATGGAGTTAAAACAGATACTGCTGAAATACCTCCAACTTCCTGTGCGAGTCTAGCTGTTTTAATACAATCACGAGTTGTTATCTCGCTTGCTCCTGCATAAATAGGCACTCTCCCTGCCGTTTGGTCAACCGTGATTTCAAGCACTCGTTTCTTCTGTTCGTGATCAAGCCCATATATTTCACCTGTACTACCTAGTACAAACACACCATGTACTCCACCTTCAATTGTATAATCAATAACCCGGCGTAGTGCCCCCTCCAATAAATTACCATTTTGATCCATCGGTGTGACTAATGCTGGTATTACCCCTTTTGGTTGAAACATGTTTATCTCTCCCTTTTTAAGTGATATTTAATTTAAGATTGAATGGCTCTTCCCGGGTCAGCGGCTGATTTCTTACTTTTCCAGTTGTTGTATAATGCGTATGCAATAGAAGCAATAATTAATCCCCATAACAATAGTGCAACTGGACCTTTTGTGAAGAAGATAGTAAGATCACCACCACTACCTTTTAAACTATCAATAAAATACTTTTCTAAATCTCTTCCAAGAATAAAACCGATTAGGAATGGAGCTAACTGGATGCCAATCTTCGTAAATATAAAACCGGCAATTCCAAAAATCATAAGTGTCCATACATCAAAAATCACACCATTATTAATTGCATAAGCTCCAACTACACACATCACGATGATAATCGGGTAAATAATTTGTTTAGGCACAAAAATAATCTTAGCCATATATTTAATAGTAAAGAACATTAGTAGGAACATCACAACGTTTGCAATAATTAAAGTGTAAACGATTCCATTCCACAAATCAGGGTTCTGGGTAATAAATAATGGTCCTACCTGGATTCCTTGTAATAAAAAAGCGCCAACTAAAACTGCTGTTGTACTATCACCTGGGATGCCTAGTGATAAAAGTGGAATAAGTGCCCCACCGGTTAATCCATTATTTGAAGCTTCACTTGCAATGACACCTTCAGGAGATCCTTTTCCAAGCTCTTCTGGTTTTTTTGAGAAGTTTTTAGTTTGTGAGTATGAAAGAATTGAAGCTGCACTTCCCCCAACACCAGGAAGCATTCCGACAAAAGTTCCTATTGAAGATGATCTTATAATATTAATCATTTGACCCTTAAAAACTTTAAAGGAAAACTTATCTTCTTTACTGAACTTAATTTTTTGAAATGGAGAAGGTTTCATCCCTTTTTCAGATTCCTCAAGTACTTGAGAAATAGCAAAAAGACCAATTAATACTGGTAATAATGAAAGTCCATATACCAATTCTTCTTCAAGTCCTGGTGGAACCATTCGCAATGTGTTGTTATCAAGGAACATCCCAATTAAACTGAGATACACACCAAAGATTCCGCTAAAAATACCACCACGCAAACTTCCACTTGATAAAGAAGCAATAACAGTCAGAGCAAACACGATAATTAAAAACTTCTCAACAGAAGAGAATTTAATTGCTGCACTGGCTAGAGCTGGAGCAAAGAAATACAAGATGATTAAACTGAACACACCTCCTATTAAAGAGGCAGTAATTCCAATTTTTAATGCTCTCGCACCTTGACCTTTTTGAGTCATTGGATAACCATCAAATGTCGTACAAATTGAGGATGGTGTTCCAGGTATATTCAGTAGTATAGCAGGTACTAGTCCCCCACTTATTCCTCCTACATATAATCCGATTAATAATGCAATTGAATCAATCATGTCATAGGCATATGTGATTGGTAGGAAAATCGCTATGGCCATAGTGGCTGTCATTCCAGGAATCGCTCCAAAGATAATTCCAACTAGAACTCCAATCGCACATAAGATAAATGACATTGGTGATAGTAGTTCAAAAATTTCCATATAATTTCACCACCTATGGTAATGTAATATCAAAGATCGTACCAAACACATACCAGACAATCAACGAGGTTGTCACAGAGTTTACTAGAGAAACAATCAATGCTTTACGCTTGTAATCTCCCATAAATAAGATTGTAATAAGAAACATAAAAATAATGGTTGTTGCTAAGAAACCTGTTATCTCTAAAAAGAATACATATGCAAGGAGTAAACCGAGCGTTCCATAGAACTTTACCTTGTCATAGTTTTTTGCAAAGAATTTGATATTGAACGATGTTAATCTACCTTCTTTGATTCTCTTTATGATATTCGGAATGAGCATGGAAAGCCCTAAAATAATTAAGGTCCAAAAAATGATTGTTGGAAATATTGAGTGATATTCACTAAACTTCATTTCTATTGTCAATAAATCCTTTAGCATACTACACCTGCTCTCATAATCAGTTTGCATTTTCATATAAGGAGGAGGTTGTTTTTCCTCTTAAGGACAACCTCTTCCTACAAAGAACTCTGGTTAATTCGATGTAATATCGTCTAACTTTGGAGCGTTTTCAATAATACTTTTCATCGTATTCTTCTTTTCGATTAGGTACTCCTTTGCCTCTGCTGCAGGAATATAGTTTACATAGTATGAGTTAACTTCTAAATCCTCCGCATATTTTGCATCCTTCGCTACTTCTGCTGCAGCCTTATCTAGTTTATTAAGAAAATCTTCGTCAATATCCTTAGGTAACAAGAAGAAATATTCTTTGGCAAAAGTAAATTCCTTACCATTCACCTTAATTCCTTGTTCTGCAAATGTCGGGATATCATACCCTTCCACTCTTTCAGCGGAAGTGACACCTAAGAACTTCATTTTAATTTGGTCTTCAACACCATCTTCTGTATATTGAACATTTGAAGCAATTGCACCGTGTATAATATCAGCATTTCCATCCCATAAAGCTTGGTCTTTATCACTCTGCGATCCTGTTACATACACTTTAATTCGATCTGATACTTCTGTACCATATTCCTCTTTCACCCATAAATAATACCCATCAAAAATTATTTCAGATACTCCTCCAGCTTCAATTGCGACAGTTATAGATTCACTAGGATTATCTTTTAACCACTCAGCCGATTCTGCCATTGTATTATAAGGTGCATCAGACTTTGCTAAAAATGCGTTTCCTGGGTTGATCGCGACAATCGGTCCTGCCGTCCAATTTTCTAATGAATACTTTTCATCCAATGTTCCATACTCAACACTTAAATAAGCCATATCGTGGAAAAATAGAACTGTACTTCCATCATTCTTTGCAGATGCAAGTTCATCGAATGCTCTATTGGCACCAACCGCATCTACTTTCATATTAGTTCCTAATGGCTCTTCTAGAAATCTACTAATTGCATCTGCATTTTGATAAGTATCCCCACCAGTTGATGTCGAACCAATAACCACCCTGACTCTATTTACATCAACTTCAGTAGCACTGTCTCCATCACCTGAAGTTGAGCTACCACATGCAACCAAACTTAACGCCAGCATTGTAACACTTAAAAGACTCATTAGTTTTCTCTTCACTTTGCATTACCCCTTTTTTAAAATTTTCGATTTAAAATAGGCTTACTTAATATCCAAACTACCATTTGTAATCGTTTTCAAGTATATCTGATGTTGGGTAACTTTCTAAAATTAATTGAAACTAATATTCTTTGTACGAACACGTTCTTCTGATATCTCTCTTAATAACTGAGCAATATTTCTTGCTTCATTTGATAATAGACTATCTGCATTCTCCATACATTCTTTTAGTGACATAGGCCCTGTAGCTATTGAATGACAGCTCATAAAATAATCATATAATGCTTCATACCCTTTTCCTAAACTTCCAGAAAGGAGAATCGTCTTAACTTCTTCTTCATTTGCAAGCTTTGCAACATATGAAGGAACCTTACCAAACAAGGTTTGATAATCACTTTGACCTTCACCTGTGATTACAAAATCAGCTTCCTTAATTTTTGATTGCAACTTTGTTGCCTCAGCTACTATTTTTGACCCAGATTCTATTTTTCCATTCAATAACATGAATGCAAAACCAAGTCCTCCAGCAGCGCCTGCCCCTGGTTTAGATTGTGTCCTTAAACCAGTATGGGTCTCAATTAAACTAGCGTATTTCTTCATCGCCTGATCATAACCTTCTAGACGATCCTCTGTAATACCTTTTTGTGGCCCAAACACATATGTAGCACCTTCTTCACCACATAGAGGGCTATCAACATCACTTGCAATTAAAAACCGGCATTCTCGAATGATCGGATGTAGCGTTTTAAAATTAACATTCTTTACACTGAAAATGGAACTACCAACAGGTGAAACTTCTTTATTGTTTTCATCTAGAAACTGAACACCAAGAGCTTGAAGCATCCCTAAGCCACCATCATTTGTTGAACTTCCACCAAGTCCTACAATAAAATCTCTGTACCCCATATTGGCTGCTGTAAGGATTACATCACCAATGCCAAAAGTAGTTGTATTAATTGGATTACGCTGATCCTCTGGTACCATGGGTAATCCTGCAATTGCTGCAATCTCAATGACAACCGTTCTTTTGTCACCTAATAGCCCATATTCCGTGTTTACTTCTTCCATAAATGGCCCATAAGACTTTATTGGTAAGCGCTTACCATTTGTAGCAAACACTAATGTCTCTAGCGTCCCCTCACCTCCATCAGCCATTGGAATAATTTCAACTTGAGCATCAGGCATTTCGGTTACAAGTGCTTCTTGAATAATCTTTCCAACCTGTAAAGCGGTCAAACTCCCCTTAAAGGAGTCAGGAGCAACGACTATTTTCATGTTCCCACCTTTTTCTGAATTTTTTATACTCTTTTATTAAACTATAATAAATTCATATATACATTGGTAAACTAACCAAAAAAATAGTCAATTAGCATAAAAAGATTGTGCAAATGCACAATCCTGATTAGTTAAATTTACCAAGAAACGTTGGTGTGTATGCGTTTCCAACAAAAGTAATTAATCATTAATTAATTGTTCAATAATCATTAAAAAGTGAAGAATCATCAAATCCTGAAAACTCTTCGGATCTAATCCTGTTTGCTTCCATATTGTATCTAATCTATATTGCAATGTATTACGATGAATATGCAATTTTTCAGCCGTTAATTTCATATTTAAATTGGTTTCAATTAATTGTTCCAACGTGCGCTCTTGTTCGTGTGTAAGCTTTTTATTATTAGTTAGATATTTATTATGAAAACTTTTCAATAAGTCTGCTGGTATATGATTAATTAAATTTTTTATTCCCCATTCCGAAATATGAGCTACGTTTCCTCTAACAGGAAACTTATGGAGAAGTTGTAAGCTATTCATTGCCTCACAATATGAATTCCGATAACCTTCAATCCCATTGTAGCTAGTTCCTATTCCTATCTTTATTTTACTCTTTTTATCAGGAAACAGATTTTTAATCGATTTTGCGATTAACAAGTAGCTTTTCCTTTTTACCGAATGAACAGCAATTAAACATGTACTCTCATCAATAAATGAAGAAAATACGATATCTTGTATAGATGATTTTATTTTTTTTAATCGTTCATCTCTTTTATTTTGATCCCTCATATTCTTTTCAATATTCGGACTTACCAAATTTAAATCTTCAAAATGGACCAGATAGATAGATGCTTCCTTTTCAGGATCAATATTTAGATAATGGATTGCATCTGATTTCAATTTATCCATATCTAATATAGTAGGGTGGACGAAATCCATTACCCAATTATCTACTATTTTATTTTGGTACTGTAATTGGTAATTTAATTCCATTTGTCCAATCATCACTTCAACTGTTACCTTTAAAATCTGAGCAAATTTAAATACATCATCAGGATGACCTGTTACTCCTATCACTCCAATGATTCGATCACGATATTCAACTGGTAGATTCACGCCAGACTTAGCTCCATGAAATTTCCCAACATTTTCAGGGTAAATGACGATGGATTCCTTTGTTTCAATTACTTTTAATGCCCCGGAATGAATTTGATTTATTCTATTAGGGTCTCTACTTGCAACGATAATTCCATCTTCATTCATAATATTAATATTATAATCTACTAAATCTTTTAATTTGTGTATGATTGGATATGCTAGTTCTGATGTGATTATCATAGTAAGTATTCCTCTTTAATTTTTTCGGATTTTTCTGAAGTATTCTCTCTATTTTAATAGAATTACTATGTAATTAAAAGGACTAAATCAAATAAAAACCCCACTCCAGAAGAAGTGAGGTTTTTATTCATTACTTATTATCCAATAGAACCTTCCATTTCGAACTTGATTAATCTGTTCATTTCAACAGCATATTCCATTGGTAATTCTTTCGTAAATGGCTCGATGAAGCCCATTACGATCATCTCTGTTGCTTCTTGCTCAGAAATACCACGACTCATTAGGTAGAATAACTGTTCTTCAGATACTTTCGAAACTTTCGCTTCATGCTCTAATGAAATGTTGTCATTTAAAATTTCATTATAAGGAATTGTATCTGATGTAGATTGGTTATCCATGATTAATGTATCACATTCGATATTCGCACGTGCACCATCTGCTTTACGTCCAAAATGTACAACACCACGGTAAGTAACTTTGCCACCATGTTTAGAGATAGATTTTGATACGATTGTAGATGAAGTATTTGGTGCAAGATGTATCATCTTAGCTCCAGCGTCCTGGTGTTGCCCTTTTCCTGCGATTGCAATAGAAAGAGTCATTCCACGAGCACCTTCACCTTTTAAGATAACAGCAGGGTATTTCATTGTTAATTTAGACCCAATGTTACCATCAATCCATTCCATCGTTGCATTCTCTTCACAAACAGCACGTTTTGTAACTAGGTTAAACACGTTGTTTGCCCAGTTCTGAATCGTTGTATAACGGCAATAAGCATCCTTTTTGATCGCAATCTCAACAACAGCACTGTGTAATGAATTTGTTGTGTATACAGGCGCCGTACAGCCTTCAACATAATGAACATGTGCACCTTCATCAACAATGATTAAGGTACGCTCAAATTGTCCCATGTTTTCTGAGTTAATACGGAAATATGCTTGTAATGGTGTTTCTACCTTTATACCAGGTGGGACATAAATGAACGAACCACCTGACCATACAGCTGAGTTCAATGCTGAGAACTTGTTATCTGTTGGTGGGATAACTGTTGCAAAGTGTTTACGGAAAATGTCTTCATTCTCTTTTAAGGCTGTATCTGTGTCTTTGAATACAATACCCAAATCTGTTAGTTCTTCCTTCATATTGTGATAAACAACTTCAGATTCATATTGTGCAGAAACACCAGCTAAATACTTTTGCTCTGCTTCAGGAATTCCAAGCTTATCAAAAGTCGCTTTAATTTCTTCGGGAACTTCATCCCATGACTTTTCAGATCTCTCTGATGGTTTTACATAGTAAGTAATCTCATCGAAGCTTAAGCTCTGTAAATCTCCACCCCATTGAGGCATTGGCATATTGTAGAAAAGTTCAAGTGATTTCAAGCGGAAATCTAACATCCACTGTGGTTCATTTTTCATGTTGGAGATTTGTTCAACAATCTCCTTCGTTAATCCGCGTTCTGAACGAAAAATCGAAACGTCTTTGTCTGAAAATCCATATTTATAATCGCCGATATCAGGCATTTTTTTAGCCATTCTTATTCCCTCCATTCAAGAGTTCTAGCATCGCTATCCCTCTATTTTTGTTCATTATTCAGACCTTTTTCCATCGCCTTCCAAGCTAATGTTGCACACTTAATACGCGCTGGAAACTTAGAAACACCTTGGAGAGCCTCGATATCACCTAGGTCGATATCTTCGTCGTATTCTTTACCTTGCATCATATCTGAAAAGATGGTTGATAACTTCATTGCATTATCAATTGGTTGACCTTTAATTGCTTGAGTCATCATTGAAGCTGATGACATCGAGATTGAACATCCTTCTCCATCAAACTTAGCGTCAGTAACAATTCCATCTTCAACCTTTAATGTTAAGTGAATACGATCTCCACATGTTGGATTATTCATATCAATCGTTAATGTCTCATCTTCTAACGATCCCCGGTTACGAGGGTTTTTGTAATGATCCATAATGACTTGGCGATACAGTGTATCAAGGTTATTATTATTAAAAGCCATTGCCGAAATACTCCTTTGTGTTTATGAGTCCTTCAACTAATTTATCGATTTCTTCCTTTGTGTTGTAGAGGTAAAAACTAGCACGGGCAGTTGCTGATACTTCCAACCATTTCATTAATGGCTGTGCACAATGATGTCCAGCACGAACAGCTATACCTTCTGCATCAAGTACTGTTGCTACATCATGTGGATGTACATCAGCAATATTAAACGTGACTAACCCAGCTCGTTTTTTCGGACCATAAATTGTTAATCCTTCTATTTCAAGCATACGATCCATTGCATATTGAGCTAATTCATGTTCATGCTTTTCAATGTTGTCTAAACCAATCTCCTCAAGGAAATCAATAGCTGCACCAAGTCCAATAGCACCAGCAATGATCGGAGTACCTGCTTCAAACTTCCAAGGTAACTCTTTCCATGATGATTCATATAACCCAACAAAGTCAATCATCTCTCCACCAGTTTCAATTGGCTCCATCTTTTCTAAATGCTGTTTTTTACCATAAAGTGCACCTATGCCTGTTGGACCACACATTTTATGGCCAGACAATGCAAGGAAATCACAATCCAAGGCTTGAACATCGATTTTCATATGTGGTGCAGCTTGTGCGGCATCAACAACCATGACTGCTCCATTTCGATGGGCAATTTCCGTAATTTCTTTAATTGGATTAATTGCTCCAAGAACATTGGATACCATCATAATTGATACGATTTTGGTTTTGTCAGAAATCGTGCTCTCTACATTTTCAATTGTAATGGAACCATCTTCAGTTAATGGTAGATATTTTAAAGTAGCCCCTGTTTTCTTTGCTACTTGTTGCCAAGGGATAATATTTGCATGATGCTCCATATATGAGATAACAATTTCATCACCTTGACTTAAATTGTCTAATCCATAACTTGAAGCCACCATGTTAAGGGCAGTTGTTGTCCCTCTGGTAAAGATCACTTCTTGCATTGAGCTAGCATTTATAAATTTTCGTACCTTTTCACGCGCACCTTCATAGCCATCTGTTGCCATGGTTCCTAAGGTATGAACACCTCTGTGTACATTAGAATTATATTCACGGTAATAACGGTCAACTGCCTCTATTACCTGAACTGGCTTTTGCGAAGTAGCAGCACTATCAAGATAAACAAGCGGTTTACCATTTACTTCTTGATCCAAAATCGGAAAAAATGAACGAATATCTTGGATATTCATTATTTAACTTTCCTTTCGATGATATCAATCAGCTGCTTCTTAACTCCTTCGATCGGTAGTTCATTTACGACTGGTGCTAAGAAACCATGAATGACAAGTCTTTCTGCTTCAACTTTCGGAATACCACGACTCATTAAATAGTAAAGTTGAATTGGATCTACACGTCCAACAGATGCAGCATGACCTGCAGTAACATCATCTTCATCAATTAAAAGAATCGGGTTTGCATCTCCACGTGCCTTTTCACTAAGCATAAGAACTCTTGATTCTTGTTCAGCATTCGATTTTGATGCACCATGTTCAATTTTACCAATACCATTAAAGATTGAACTTGCACTATCCTTCATAACACCATGCTTAAGAATTTGGCCATCGGTATTTTTTCCGAAGTGAATCACACTAGTTGTAAAGTTTTGCTTTTGCTCGCCACGACCAACAACAACTGTTTTTGTATCACCAGAAGAGCCGTCACCAATAAGGTAAGTCGTGTTTTCAGAAATGGTATTTCCATCATTCATAAGTCCAAGAGCCCATTCAATTCGACTGTCTCTACCTGTTTTTGCACGACGATTCACATAGGTTGTCACACCTTTAGCCAAGTGGTCAACTGCTCCAAAAGTAACCTTCGCATTAGCACCTGTGAAAACTTCAGATATGATATTAACAACAGCATTTTCAAAAGTTCCGATTGAAATGTAGTTCTCAACATATGTCACAGAACTGTTATCTTCAGCGACTACGATTACATGGTTAAATAATGTAGCATCTGCATGTTCATGTACAAATATAGCGTGTAATGGTGCTTCAACTTCTACATTTTTAGGAACATAAATGAATGCTCCTCCATTAAGTAGTGCAGCATGTAAAGCTGTTAAGCGATGCTCATCAACCTTTACACCATCCATGAAGTATTTTTTCAAAAGGTCTCCATGATTTTTTGCAGCAGATAAAATATCTGTAAAGATTACACCTTTGTCTTTAAGTTCTTTTGAAACAGTTGTAAAGGCAGGTGTATTATCTCTTTGTATATATAAATTATTGTCCTCATTACTAACATCAATCAACGACTTTAACTCATCAGGAATCTCTTCTAATGAATTATATGGTGTACTTTCAACAGTATGTGCATTGAACTGTGTAAAGTTCCATTTGTCAATTTTCGTTTTGTCTGGCTTTGGCATCGGAAGGTCCTCTAGCTTAGCAAGTGCTTGTAAGCGGAGGTCTAATAGCCAGCTTGGTTCACCATGTTTTGTTGATAGATCTTTGACATAGTCCTGATCGAATGAGAATTTAGTCTCAATTGTCATTTTAATCCCCCTAACGCTTACGCTTCTTGACCTACTGTTTCGTCTTCAATGCCAAGCTCTTGTTTAATCCAATCATAACCTTCTGCTTCTAAACGGTGAGCAAGTTCTGCTCCACCTGATTTAACAACACGTCCTTGCATCATTACGTGTACAAAATCTGGAGTAATATAATTTAGTAAGCGTTGGTAGTGAGTGATGATTAAACAGCCGAAATCTTCGCTTCTCATTTCATTAATCCCTTTAGATACAACTTTTAATGCATCGATATCTAGACCAGAGTCGATCTCATCAAGAATCGCAATCTTTGGTTGAATCATCATAAGTTGAAGAATTTCATTACGCTTCTTTTCTCCACCAGAGAATCCTTCGTTTAAATAACGTTGTGCCATATCTGGATCCATTTCAAGGAAATCCATGCTCTTATCCATTGTACGGATAAACTTCATTAATGAAATTTCATCGCCTTCTTCTCGACGCGCATTTACTGCTGAGCGTAAAAAGTCTGCATTTGTTACTCCACTAATTTCACTTGGATATTGCATTGCTAAAAATAGTCCAACACGAGCGCGCTCGTCTACTTCCATTTCTAGTACATCTTCACCGTCAAAAGTAATGCTACCACTTGTTACCTCATATTTTGGGTGTCCCATGATTGCTGATGATAAAGTGGATTTACCAGTACCGTTTGGTCCCATAATTGCATGTATTTCTCCACCCTTTACCTCAAGGTTTACTCCCTTAAGTATTTCCTTACCATCAATTGCTACATGAAGATCCTTAATTGTTAAAGTTGAACCTGCCATAACTCTATACCTCCAGTATACCTATAAAATTTGTAAAGAATTGACGAATAACGCCAATACTTTTATTCTCAATTTATTCTCATTCTAATCTTATAACAAATTAAATGTGTCTGCAACCATTTGACCTTTCATTCTTATACTTTCTAAACACTTATGTATAGTAAGTTTATACATATCAAAATAAGTGTTATTCTCTGTTAGTTAATCTTTCATCTTATTTTCCACCTAAACTTTAAAAGAATTCCTTAAATACGCATTCGACAAAATTCTTTCTTTTGGTAAAAAAGAAGACCAGCCGCTGGCTAGTCTTTGGATTAACTATTAGTATTTCCTAATTCTTGTAACAAACGCTTTTCTTTATTATAGTCTTCTTCTCTTCGCGCTTCAACTTTCATACGTGCAGAGAAATCGTTACAATAACGTTCATAACCTATACCATGTGATTGAAACATCGCTTTTTCCATTTCAGAATTATAATTCATCTTTAGTTGATTAATGACTCTCCAACTCCCTATTTGTTGATATAACAATCCTAACATCTGAGAGTTGAAGCAACAAATCTGAAAATTGGTGATATTCCTGTTCATTTTCGTATTTAAAGTTGATTAGTCAGAATAATGATATTTTTTGTTAGAATTTCTGACAATATCTCATTATTACTAACATATACTTGATATTTGATATAGTCCATAAAAAATGCTGACAATTAAGTACCCCATTGTCAGCATTCAGAGAATTATTGTTTATATTGATTTAAGTCTGTTATACATTCTTGTACAAGTGTAACAGCTTGACTCATCGCAGCTCCGCCACCAAATGCAGCAGTTACGCCAATTGCTTCAAGTATTTCTTCTTCTGATGCTCCTTGGTCAATACAACCCTTTGTATGGTAGATGATGCAATATTCATCTTGAGAATAAATGCTTATCCCTAACGCAATTAATTGTTTTTCCTTTTGGCTAAGTGTGCCCTCTTTGAAACATGCTTCAGTAAACGCATTAAAGTGATGAGCGATTTCAGGCATCTTTTGAGTGAAAGTTCCTAATCCTAATTTATAGTCATGCAATGCCTCTTCAGTCGGATTACTTGGCTGATAGTCCATCTTAACAACTCCATTCTGTAATATGATATCTTCGTTAGTATGAGTCGGGAAAAATGAAATATGCCTGCATTTTTTATTCTTCAAAAAAAAGGTTGTTTTCGTATAGATTGTTGCTTTCAAAGCCGCAGGCTGAATACACTCCACGTCCGGCGGGTGACCAGTGAGCCTCCTCGTCGCTCATGCTCCTGTGGGGTCTCACTTTGGCCACTGGTCCCGCAGGAGTCTACGTGTATTCAGCCTGCTTGTAACTATCTTCACAATGGTTTATATCTATATAAAACAACAAACTTTAAGATAACATAAGAAAAGCGCAAGCGCCTTGGTCAGCCCCGACAGGCATAAGGCGAATCACGCAGGAAATCTTGTTTTCCGTAGTGATTCGACTTATGACCCCGAGGGGCTAGGCGCTGGAGCTAGACACCAAAACTAAGTTCGAATTTTTATACTTTCTTACCTTTTGAAAAAAAAGACTTGATCAGGAACTGATCAAGTCTACAAAAATTTATTCAGATACAGGTACAACTGCACCTTCATATTTTTCTTTAATGAAGTTTTGAATTTGCTCAGAGCGTAACACTTCCACTAGAGCTTTAATTGATTCTGAATTTTCATCACCAGTACGAACTGCGATTACATTCACATATGGAGATTCTGGACCTTCTATCGCAATTGCATCTTCAAGTGGGTTTAAACCTGCATCAATTGCATAGTTTGTATTGATTAGTACTGCATCACCTTCATCATTGTTATAAATTTGTGGTAATAATGCAGCCTCAACATCTGTTTTGAATTCTATGTTTTTAGGGTTTTCAGCAATATCATCGATTGTAGCAGTTGTTGTATCTTCAAGATCTTCTCTAAGTGTAAGAAGTCCTTGATCTTGTAACATTGTTAAAATACGTCCATGATCTGCTACTGAACTACTCATAATAACTAATGCGCCTTCTGGTAGCTCTTCAAGTGACTTATATTTTTTAGAATATACACCAATCGGTTCGATGTGGATTCCACCTGCATTTGTAAAGTCATATCCGTTTTCAGCAATTTGTGCATTTAGATATGGAATATGTTGGAAGTAGTTTGCATCAATTTCTTTATCTGCAAGTGCTTTGTTCGGTAAAATATAGTCTTGAAATGGTACGATTTCTAAGTTAATTCCTTGCTCTTCTAATAATGGAACTGCTTCTTCAAGAATCTCTGCATGTGGAACATTTGATGCTCCAACAACTAATTCTACAGGCTCATCTCCAGTAGCATCTTCATCTGCTCCAGTTGTGTTTTCTTCTTCAGTTGCTGTACCGCAAGCAACAAGAGATAATACTAATCCTACTAAAAATAAGAAACTAAGTACTTTTTTCATTTTTTGAACTCCCCTTTTTAATTTATCTTTTATCTATTTTAGAAGTGACAATGTCACCAATAAACTGAATAACAAAAACAATAATTAAGATTAAAACAGTTGCAACTAAAGTGACTTGACTATTACTTCGTTGGAAGCCTTCAAGATAAGCTAAGTTCCCTAATCCACCTGCACCAATGACACCAGCCATCGCTGTATAACCTACTAATGCAATAGCCGTTACCGTAATACCAGAAACTAGAGCTGGCAAGGATTCAGGCAGTAGAACTTTCCAAATAATTGTACTTGTTTTAGCACCCATTGACTTTGCTGCCTCAATGACACCTTTATCAATTTCTCGAAGTGCAATCTCCACCATCCTTGCATAGAAGGGTGCAGCACCGATTATCAATGCTGGAAGTGCAGCATTTGCACCTAACATACTTCCTACTATTGCTTTCGTAAATGGAATAAGTAAAATGATTAAAATGATAAATGGAATTGACCTAAAAATATTAACAAAAGCAGCAATTACACTATTTAATCCTTTATTTTCCCATATATTGCCCTTAGCAGTTAAAAATAATAACAAACCTAGTATGATTCCTAATAAAAAAGTTGCAATAACAGAAATAGTGGTCATATAAACAGTTTCGTTTGTAGCAATAATAACCTTTTCCCATTTCACATCTGGTAATAACTCACTAAGCATTCGCTATCACCTCAACTTCCACTTCTAACTTTTCAATATACTCGATTGCTTTCTCTACTTCTGTTGGTTCACCATCAATATGGATAAATAATGTACCATATGATCCGTTTTGAGTTTGAGAAATCTTCCCTTGTAAAATATTTACACTAAGATTGAAATTCCGAATTAAATTTGTGATCAAGGGTTGTTCAGCTGATTCTCCAACAAATGACAATTGGATGACCTTTCCATTTGGATATTGATCAACTAAATGTTGAATGGTTTCTCTCGTTTCCTCAGGTTCAGTTACCTGTTGTACAAACCTTTTTGTAATTGGTTGTTTAGGTTTTTTAAAGACATCCAACACTTCACCTTGCTCAACAACCATTCCACTTTCCATCACTGCGACACGATGACAAATTTTTCGAATAACATGCATTTCATGTGTGATTAATACAATTGTTAAACCTAATCTTTCATTAATATCAACTAACAACTCAAGGATTGAATCAGTAGTTTGCGGATCCAATGCTGATGTTGCTTCATCACATAATAATACTTTAGGGTTATTTGCCAATGCTCTTGCAATTCCTACCCTTTGCTTTTGACCTCCGCTTAGTTGGGAAGGATACGCATTTTCTCGCCCTTCAAGTCCAACAAGCTTAATAAGCTCATCAACCCTTTTCAATCGATCCTTTTTAGGCACCCCATTTATTTCAAGTGGAAATGCAATATTCTCTCTAACTGTACGAGACCAGAGGAGATTAAAATGCTGAAAGATCATACTTATCTCTCGTCTTGCTTTTCGAAGAGAACCACCTTTAGCCTTTGTTATTTCATGTCCTGCAACAGTAATTAACCCTTTGCTAGGTTTTTCTAAACCATTTAATAGCCGAATTAATGTACTTTTACCTGCACCACTATAACCAATAATTCCGTAAATTTCACCAGAATTAATCGTTAAATTTATATCATCCACTGCAGTTACTTTATTATTTTTTGTATTATATACTTTTGTAACATTTTGCAAGCTAATCACATGTTTCACCGTCCTTTATAAAACTACTTTATTGTTAATTTGTACTAACATCATTAGAACATGTAAAATATAAAATCAATAAAAAAATACCTTTTTGCTCACATGAGCAGAAAGGCATTTTAGTAAGTCCTTCCTCTCATTTCCCAAAGCAATGCTTTGTGTGAATTGGCACCATTTCAACATCGTTGACGGTTGCCGGGCTTCATAGGGCACATCCCTCCACCACTCTTAATAAGAGCAATTATTAAATTGTTTTTTTCATCATGTTCGTGATTGTATAACAGAAAAAAAAACTTGTCAATTATTATATTTTAATAATATTAAATTTTCATAAACACGATGGCAGAATATGTATTTTGTTAATCGACATTTTACTCAAGGTTGTAAAATTAATGATAAAACAGATTGGAGAATGAATCAATTTGTATTAATTTCCCGAGAAATATGTCACATTTACGAACTCTTTGCAAGAGATTGCTGAACCCTCAGTTTAGAACTAGACTTAAACACGAAATAAAAATAAAGGGAACCGATCAAATATAGGCCAGCAGTTATACTAAATACATAAGCATATCCCCAATATGATCCATATAGCACTACGATTGAAGTTGATACAGGTCCCATAAACGCCCAGCCTAATTGGAATACCATTTGATTGACTGAATTAGCTAATCCTTTCATTGAATCGTCAACCTTGGACATCATTAAGGACATTTGTATAGGATTTCCTGCATTCATAAGAGCTTGTCTAAATAAAAACCCTATCGTAGCAATTAAAAGACTTTCTGTATAAGCGGTTAATAACAAAAATGGTAATGATAGTAATTGAAGATAAACGACTGCCCGAACCTCACCCACTCGTTTAACTACTAACGGACCAACAAGCATTGCAATAGCTGTCGCAGCCTGGCCTAATGACAGGATTATTCCAATAGTAGAGTTACTTGTATTAAAACGGTCAGCAAAATATAAATTCAAGTATGGAATGACTAATCCAGAACCAAATCCAATTAGCAACTGTGCTACTGCAAATAGGAGAATCAACTTAAAATGCTTCTTATTCCTGAGCCATGACATTTTTATCGGGTTTCTTTTTCCCGTATCATTGAGTTCAATTACCCTCTTTTTCTCAGTCATTTTAAAGATTGGTACTATTCCCATACAAAAAATAATTGCAGCAATTAGGAGAGTCAATCTTACACTCCATATAGCTTCGATATTAAAAACATATGTAAAAAGGTCTGTTAAAACTCCTCCTGTAACATTTCCAATGACATTGGCAATCATCATGACGGCAGCATGATAACTAAATAACTGCACACGCTGGGTGTGACTTGAGTTTTCTGCAAGCCACGGAATGGCTGAAACTTGAATAAAAGCAGTAGCTAATCCAGCAATAAACGCTGACACTAAAAGGAACGATTCTATTTCAAATAAACTTCTACATATAAGTGCGGCAGTGGTGACAATAATTCCAAGCATCATTACATTTTTTCTACCTAGTTTATCACTAATTATTCCAGCTGGTATTAATATAATTGCTGAAGCAAGAGCTGTCATTGCAATGATATTCCCATTAAGGTGTTCATTAAATCCTAACTCACGTATATAGAAATTATAAATAACCATAAAAATACCCATTCCGATTTGGGTACATATATTTGTAATAAAAAATAACCTTATATTTAGATTATAGGCTCCAAATTGATGTTTCCAATCTGTCATTATCTGCATTTTTTCTACCTTTCGTCGTTCATTCTTAAGAGCTAAAAACAATTTCGCCTCCCTAAATATCATACCTTTTTTCAAAATAAAAGCAACGACAAAATTGAGAACAAACTTACAGTTTAGTGTTTTATACACAAAAACATTGAATAGTAGGTACAAGCAGGCTGAATACACGTAGACTCCTGCGGGATCAGTGGCCAAAGTGATACACCAAAGGAGATTCAGCGACGAGGAGGCTCACTGGTCACCCGCCGGACGCGGAGTCTATTCAGCCTGCGGGTTTCTAAGCAACAATCTATACGTAGCAGCCAAACAAAAAAAACCTCCCGCAGGAGATTAGTTGGCTTTCAGTTTTGAATATAAATAATCAACTGATTTAAACGCATATATTTTTTCTGTCATTTGTCCTTGGCTAAAGGTGAGTAAGCAAGGTACACTTTCTATTTCCCATTCTCTTGCTTTTTCAGGTAAATAATTTAAATTACATTGTCCTATGTCTAGATTAGGTAGTAATTCATCGACTACCTCTAGCATCTTTTTTGCCATCTGACAGGTACCACACATTGGGGTATATAAATAAACATAAGTTAATTCGTTATTACTTAGATTTTGCTCAATATCTTCTCTTGTCCATTCCTTCATATTCTTCTCATTCCCTATCTCCATGATTATTTAATAACCATTTTAACAAAAAAAGAGCTTCTTAATGAATAGAATCGACTTAATTATAGAAAATCTGCATGAACATCAATGTCTGCTCCTAGTAAAACTGTTGCAATGTGCTGTTCTGGAGCACATGCTACTTCTCGATAGGTTTTATCAATATATAAATGCTCTGCTTCTGGAAGTTCTCTTTTAAACTGTTTTCGAAGCTTTTCCCCCGAATCATCTGAATCCACAAGTATATACACTTCTTTATTAAATAAATACTCAATGAGCTCATCTAGCTTTGAAATACTAATTGTTCCATTTGTACAAATAATTTCAATAGAATCCTTCATGACTGTTTCAACTTTAATTTTATCAGATTTTCCTTCAACAATTAGCACTCTCTCGATTTCCTCTATGCACAAAATAATCACCCTATTTTTTGTTGTAAAACCGTTATATATATATTTCTCCGAAGATCGGTTTATTCCTTTAGAGCTAGAAGTAATATTTATAGTATGCTTTAGCTTACCCTATGGTTATGGTTTAACCATTTTTCTTAGTACCTATTTTGTAAAAAAAAGACAGAGGCTTATCCCGCTGTCTTAACACCAACCATTTTCATCATCACAATCTACATACTTTTGATCAGGACCTGTCGTAATATCAACGTATTGATAAATCTTATTTTGCTCTTCTTCAAATCCGTTGTTCAATTCATAACGGTTTCCTTCATCTGAAAGACTCATTTTTCCGATCAGTTCATTCTCCAAATATAAATCCATGTTATTTGGTCCAAGCTTTCCAACAACACGATCTGTTATGTCTAATCTTTTTTTCTCAAGTACCATCTATAACACCTCTTTTTAAAAGATATTATTATTGTCTGCATTTATCTAAATGATAATCTAACGATTATTTCCACAAAGCACTAATTCGTAGTCATATTTACTGTTAGGACATGCGTATGATAGAGTAATGACCGCTTATGGAAAGGAGTTTATTCCTTGTTATCAAAAACAACTTCACTCATATTTAGTTTTCTTTTTTTAATATTCATAATTGGTATCACAGCTTATCTAGAGACAACTTTAGTACAAGAAGAAAGTACCGCCAGCTTCGTCACCAACTATCCTGCTGTTCATGAAGAGCAAACTACCTCAGGTGAACATGTTGAAGAAGAAGAAGAAGATCTAATTGGGTCAATCTTGCCAACACTAGAAAACAAACTTGTCGATACGAAAGTTGTTGGTGGGTATATTGTAGAAGAGTATCAAGAATACGAAATTTACAAAGACCAAGAGGGAAAAATACTAAAAAGCGTTGCAACCTCAAACTTCAGTTACATTCGATATATGCAGAATTAGCTCAGTTTCTAAAAGATCGTTGCCTTCACAAACACTTATATTATTTTAGTCGATTGGAACGGAAGATGCGAGACTCCTGCGGGATGTGCAGGACAGATGAGACCCCGCAGGAGCTTGCGACGAGGAGGCTCATCGCCTGCCCCGCGGAAAGATCGCATCTGCAGTGGAAGTCGACTACCATGGTACAAAGTCCGTGAAAACAGCTAAATAGTACAAAAAAGCTGATTTGCGAGGATTTCTCCATACAAATCAGCTTTACCTAGAATTTAATCTTCATTTATCATTTCTTCATACTGTTCAGCAGTCATTAATTTCTCAATTTGGCTCTCATCAGATGGTTCAATTACAACCATCCATGCTTTTTCGTATGGAGATTCATTAACGAATTCAGGACTGTCATCAAGGTTTTCATTGATTTCAACAATTTTACCACTAATTGGAGCATATAACTCAGAAACCGTTTTTACTGATTCAACACTTCCAAAAGGCTCGTCTGCTTTAATTTCATCCCCAACTTCTGGTAACTCAACAAATACAATATCACCTAGTTCAGATTGTGCAAAATCGGTAATTCCGATACGTACTTTGTTACCTTCGACCTTAACCCATTCATGTTCTTCAGAATAACGTAATTCTTTTGGCGTATTCATGTTATATTCCCTCCACAGTATGTATAATTTATACTTAAAAGATTCGTTATAAATCTTTTAATTCAATTTAAGACAACCAATTGTCCTTGTACATCTTCTCATTAAACCCGACAGTTACTTTCTCGCCATTTGTTAAAAGCGGTCGTTTCACAAGCATACCATCAGTAGCTAATAGATCTAATAATTCCTCATCAGTACTCGTCTTCATTTTATCTTTTAATCCAAGTTCACGATATTTTTGTCCACTTGTATTAAAGAATTTTTTTAATTCAAGACCACTCTTTTGATATAGATCGGTTAATACTTCTCGTGTTGGATTATTCTCAACAATATGTACTTCTTCAAACGAAATATTGTGTTCTTCTAACAGTTTCTTTGCATTGCGACATGTACTACATTTTGGATACCAATAAAATGTTAAGGTCAATTACCTCACCACCAATCTTAGTAAATCATTCCATTCTAATTTAGTATTTTAACACATGACTTGTCCAATTCATAATATCTTATTGTAAGAATAGCGTAAGCGCCTCGTTCAGCCCCGACAGGCATAAGGCGAATCACGCAGGAAACCTTGGTTTCTGAAGTGATTTGACTTATGACCCCGAGGGGCTAGGCGCTGAAGCTAGACACTAAAACTGAGTGCAAAATTTTAATATTAAAAAGACCATCCCATAAGATAAGTGCTAGGCACTTTTACGGGTTAGTCTCATAGCAATTTGGAACATAACTATAGTGTATATTTTTCTGCTGCGATTAAACTCGCGGCAATTTCTCGTTTTTTCGCAATGACATTAATCGGTGTGAAGCGTGTGAATTTACGCAATGCTGATAGCATCATACGCAATGCGTCGCCTTGCTCTGTTGCAATCAGTGTTTCTTTTGCATGTGCTTCAATTTCATTAAATGCTTCCTGACAATATACTTGGGTGTACCGTAGTTTTTGTTGGTTTTTTTCAATGTTGGTTTTATTAATTGCCTTCTCAGTGCGGAGAATTGCTGATTCCATGGCATATATATTACTTACGATATCTGCTATATTTGCCAAGACCTCTTGTTCTTTCTCGATGCTCTTCCCATATTTTTGAACGGCTACACCTGCAATCATTAATCCAATCTTCTTAGCATTGCGAAGTAGATACTTCTCTTGCTCTAACACACCATCTCCAACCTCTTCTGGCATTAACATCATTAATTCTTCTTGAAGTGACTGTGCCTTTTGTAGTAATGGAAGTTCCCCCTTAAAGGCCTTTCTTAGGAAAGTTCCTGGTACTAGTAGACGATTGATTTCATTTGTTCCTTCAAAAATCCGATTGATACGCGAATCACGATATGCTCTTTCAATTTCATACTCCGCCATAAATCCATAGCCACCGTGAATTTGAACGCCTTCATCTACACAGTAATCAAGTGTTTCAGACCCAAATACTTTATTTAATGAACATTCAATTGCGTATTCTGACACTGCTTTTGCAATTGATTTCCCATCTTTACTCTCATCGTCTGTTAATTGCCCCATTCGGTCTTCATAGAGTCCTACTGTACGGTAGACAGAACTTTCCGTTGCATACGTCTTTATTGCCATATTAGCTAATTTTTCTTGAATCAGGGAAAACTGTGAAATTGGTGTTTTGAACTGCTCACGTTGATTTGCATATTTCACTGCAAGCTCGATTACGTTTTTCGAGCCACCAACTGTTCCAACTGCAAGTTTATATCGGCCTATATTCAAAATATTAAACGCAATAACGTGCCCTTTACCAAGTTCACCTAAAAGGTTCTCCTTTGGAACTTGCACGTCTTCTAGGATTAGTGTTCGAGTTGATGACCCTTTGATTCCCATCTTCTTTTCTTCCGGTCCAGTTGTAACCCCTTGGAGCCCTCTTTCAACAATGAATGTCGAGAAGTGCTCACCATCTACTTTGGCATAAACAATAAATACATCTGCAAATCCTGCATTAGTAATCCACTGCTTTTCTCCATTTAGAATATAATGAGTGCCTTCTGCATTTAACTTCGCTGTTGTTTTTGCTCCAAGCGCATCTGAACCAGATCCTGGCTCTGTTAGTGCATATGCAGCTAGTTTTTCTCCAGTAGCAAGCGTTGGTAAGTATTTTTGTTTTTGGTCTTCATTTCCAAATAAGACAATTGGTAAGGAACCTATCCCAACATGTGCACCATATGAAAGCGAAAACCCACCTGCCCCTGAGAACTTTTCAGTTATAATAGCAGAACTGATCTTGTCTAACCCAAGACCACCATATTCTTCAGGCACATCTACTCCCAATAAACCTAACTCACCTGCTTGCTTCAGTAATTTAACTGAAATATCAAAGTTATGATTTTCAATTTCCTCAATTTTCGGCCTTACTTCTCCTGTAATAAAATCTTCGGTTGTTTTAGCAATCATCACATGTTCTTCATTGAAGTCCTCTGGTGTAAATATACGATTTGCTTCAATATCCTCAATTAAAAAGGCCCCGCCTTTGATATACCCTTCAGTCGCTTTTGTCATCTTAGTAATCCTCCTTTTGGATCGTCTGTTTACGTTACAGAAGTTCGAATACACCAGCAGCACCCATCCCACCGCCAATACACATTGTGACAATACCGAATTGTTGCTGTCTCCTTTTTAACTCATGAATTAATGTAAGTGTTAATTTTGTTCCAGTACAACCAAGAGGATGACCAAGTGCAATTGCTCCACCATTCACATTTACAATCTCTTGATTAATTCCAAGCTCACGAATGACCTGAAGTGATTGTGATGCAAATGCTTCATTTAATTCGAAGAGGTTGATATCAGAAAGCTCTAATCCCGCTAGTTTTAATGCTTTCGGAATTGCAGCAACAGGCCCAATCCCCATCACTTCAGGAGGTACTCCAGCAACAGCAAATGATCTAAATTTTGCTAACGGTGTTAATCCTAAGGATTCTGCCTTCTCCCGTTCCATAACCATTACTGCTGCTGCTCCATCACTCGTTTGCGAGGCATTTCCAGCAGTGACCGTCCCAGTAACCGAGAATGCGGGTCTAAGACCAGCTAATACATCTAATGTGGTGTTAGGCCTTACGCCTTCATCCTGTGAAAAAGTATAAGATCTATCAATAAGTTTTAAATCTTTTCCAACCGATTTAACATTTACATCTACTGGTACAATCTCATCCTTAAATTTCCCAGCTTTGATTGCAGCGGCTGCTTTTTTGTGACTTAAAACAGCGAATTCATCTTGATCCTCACGACTAATGCCATACTTCATCGCAACCTGTTCAGCAGTGTGACCCATTCCCATATAATATTCAGGAGCATTTTCAGCGAGCTGAACATTAGGTCTTACCACATGCCCCATCATTGGAACTAGACTCATCGATTCTGCTCCACCAGCTATCATTGTATCTGAGTGTCCCAACATGATCCGTTCAGCTGCATATGCAATTGACTGAAGTCCGGAAGAACAATAACGGTTAATCGTAATGGCTGGAACTGTATGTGGTAAACCTGCAAGTGCAGCTATATTTCTAGCCATGTTCATTCCTTGCTCCGCTTCAGGCATTGCACATCCAATGATCAGATCATCGATCTCACCCTGATAGTTCCCTGCTCTCTTCAATGTCTCACGAACAACTAGTGCACCTAAATCATCAGGTCTGACAGTGGCTAATGAACCTTTTTTTGCTTTACCAACTGGTGTTCTTGCTCCAGCTACAATGACTGCTTCCCTCACAAAATCCCCCCCTGTTTCATAAAAAACTAACAATCTATCATTCTCTTCATTTAGTTACGTAAAGGTTTTCCTTTGACTAACATATGTTGCATTCTAGCTTGCGATTTCGGTTCTCCGACAAGACTTAAAAAAGCTTCTCGTTCTAAATCAAGTAAATACTGTTCATCAACCAAAGTCCCAAATGGTAATTTACCACCCGCAATTACGTTAGCTAGCTTTGTTGCAATTTTTAAATCATGATCCGATATATAGCCTGAGTATTTCATCGTTTGAGCGCCTAGTAATAATGCAGCATAACCAGACTCACCTGTAATAGGAATCTTCTTTCGCTTTGGAGACTGATATCCGGTGTTATACATTGAAATCACTTTTTGCTTTGCATCGTGAAGTAAATGGTCACTATTTACACTGACTCCATCATTAGACTGCAGAAAGTTAGTAAGTCTTGCTTCCTCAGCAGACGTTGAAACCTTCGCAGTTGCAATTGTTTCAAAAACCTTGTTAGCCACATTTTGCAAATCAACCTCAACTCCATTGGGAATCCCATTAAGGTGATTGATATATAATTCCTTATTCCCACCACCTCCAGGGATTAAGCCAACACCTACTTCCACCAATCCCATATATGTCTCACTTGAAGCTTGAATCGCACTAGCAGGAAGGCATATTTCTGCACCACCTCCAAGAGTCATCCCGAAAGGTGCGGCTATTACAGGTTTTGAACTATATTTAATATTCGTCATCGCCTGTTGGAAATGACGAACGACCATTTCAATTTCGAAATAATTATCATCTTGTGCTTCCATTAGAATCAAAGCAAGGTTTGCACCAACACAGAAGTTTTTCCCTTGATTTCCGATTACAAGTCCTTTGTAGTTACAATCAACCTCTTCAACAGCAAAGTTGATCATTTGAATGATATCAAGCCCAATCGCATTGCTTTGTGAATGAAATTCTAATAGTGCTACATCATCACCAAGGTCTATTAAGCTAGCACCACTGTTTTTTTTAATAACACCTTTTTCTTCTTTCAAACGTTTAATATGAATATTTTTATGATTGCTGTTTATTCCCACATATTCACCTTTATGAAAATATGAGATTCCATTAAGATCTTTTTTATAGAATGATGTAAATCCATTTTCAAGCATCTCTAAAATCCAGTCTGGAATGTCTATACCCTCTACTTTCATCTTTTCAACTGATTGTTCCAAACCGATTGCATCCCATGTTTCAAATGGACCTAACTCCCAACCAAATCCCCATTTCATCGCTTGGTCAATGGCAACAATATCATCTGCAATCTCCCCTAGCAGAGTAGCTGAGTAGATGAGAGTGGGACTAGTAATATTCCATAACAAATTTCCAACACGGTCTCCACCATATATAAGCGTTTTCATTTTGTTGTTAAGCCCTTTTTGCTGCTTACTCATCTCAATTATAGGAGAAGATAGTTTCTTTCTTTCTTCATATTCAAGTGTATTGGGATTAAGTTCTAGAATCTCTTTTCCCTTTTTCAGAAAGAATCCTTGACCTGATTTACTCCCTATCCACCCCTGTTCGAGCATCTTACCTATAAAACTAGGAATCTTAAACACTTCTTTTTCTGTTCCTTCTACCTGTTCATATACATTATTAGCTACATGAACAAAGGTATCTAGCCCAACCACATCAAGTGTTCTAAAGGTTGCGCTCTTTGGACGACCTATTAGAGGGCCTGTTACCGAATCAACTTCTCCTACACTATAACCACCTTTTAACATTTCTCTTACTGTCACAAGTAGCCCATAAGTACCAATTCGGTTTGCAATAAAGTTTGGTGTATCCTTTGCAATAACCACACCTTTTCCTAGATGATCCTCCCCGAACGTCTTCATAAAACTAAGAACTTCTTGGTTCGTATGTTTCGTCGGAATTAATTCCAATAACTTTAAGTATCTAGGTGGATTAAAAAAATGTGTACCTAAAAAGTGATTCTTAAAATCCTCGGAACGTCCTTCTATCATCGCATCGACCGAGATCCCTGATGTATTTGAACTAACTATACTCCCGTGTTTTCGGAATAGATCTACTGTTTCAAATAGCTTTTTTTTAATTTCAAGGTTTTCAACAACTACCTCAATAACCCAATCAACATCAGCGAGCTTGCCCATGTCGTCTTCAAAATTTCCTGTTGTAATTAAGGATAAGTTATCTTTTACTGTTAAAGGAGCTGGTTTTTGTTTTAATAATTTTTTTGCCGCCGTCTCAGAGAATCGGTTTCGAAAAGCTTTATCTTCAGTTGTAAGCCCTTTCTTTTTTTCGTTTTCATTAATCTCACGCGGTACTATATCTAATAATAATGTGGGTATACCAATGTTAGCTAAATGTGCAGCAATACCTGAGCCCATTACTCCAGAACCAAGAACAGCCGCTTTCTTAATCGATTTTATCATCCATCGTTCCCCCTCAGCATGCAGTTTGAATGAATACTCATTCATTTTATACTTAAAAAAATAGATCCGCTTAAATATGGATTTCTTACTTCTAATATATAGGATTTTCTTACTTCTCGCAATATTTTTTTGAAAAATCTGTTAACAAACTAAACCCCAGGCTGCATTTCATAAAGGCAAAAGTATGGTTTTAAGTAAAATGGTGACTATAACAAGTGGAGGTGATACACATGGCAAAAAGAGATAAAAACCCATCCAAAGCAGCTGTGAGTGCGGCAAGTGTTAAAGGGAATGCTGGTCCACATACTAGAGAACATAGTGGAAAAACACAAACAACAAATCAACAATATGGTTCAGATTCTACACAAGATCAATTTTAAAACAGTAAGTTGGGGCTAATGTTCGTCTCATTAGCCCCTCATTTATAGTATTATTTCTTAAAAATTCCTTTTAAAACAAATGCCACATTTGCAGGTCGTTCTCCGAGTCTTCGCATAAAATAACCGTACCAATCTGTACCAAAAGGGACATATACTCTCATGGCATATCCCTCTTTCACTAGCTCTTCTTGTCTTTCAGAACGAATTCCATATAACATTTGAAATTCAAACTGTTCTTGCTTAATATGATGTTTTTTAACTAACCTTTTCGTATACTCAATCATTTCATCATCATGCGTAGCCACTGCTGTAAAATTGCCGTTAAGCAAGTGCATTTTTATGATGTTCTTAAAATTCTCATCCACATCCTTCTTCATCGGGAAGGCAACTTCTGCTGCTTCCTTATAAGCCCCTTTAACTAATCTAAGGTTTGGCTTATATTCATTTAACTCTTCAATATCCTTTACTGTACGATACAAGTAGGCTTGAATGACTGTTCCAACATTATCAAATTCTTTCCTCAACTTTTTAAATACATCAATTGTTTTCTGACAACGCGAGTAATCCTCCATGTCAATTGTGACAAACACATCATGTTCTTTTGCAGCCTTTAGAATTCTTCGCATATTATTAATGACTACTTCTTCTGAAATATCGAGTCCCATTGACGTTAGTTTTAACGAGAGTTGTGAATTTAATTTTTCCTTACCAATAGCTTCAATTGCTAAAATTGAATGATCAGCTATTAAATTTGCTTCTACCTCATTATCCACAAATTCTCCAAGGTAGTCTAAAGTGACAGATAAGTTCTTTGAGTTTAATTCTTTAATGGTTTTGACCGCTTGAGTAATACTCTCACCAGCTACAAATCGAGATGCACCAAATTTTAATCCATATTTCCTTGCAACCTTTGTAAGCGGTTTATTTTTTGATAAAAATAGAAAGAAGTTTCTCATTAATTGTTCCATGTTTAAGCCTCCATTTCTCAATAAGACTTATATAAAGTTTTAATGAATAGTAAAACGATTCTTAAGGAAAGATAGTATCGAAACATCGAACATATTTACTACATAGGAGGGTTTCTATGCAAGGTCAACAGCAACAAAATCAAAATCAACAAACAATACCTAACACAATGAAACAAAACCAACAAAACATTCAATCACAACCACCACAAGTGTTGTCAACTAAGGATGTACTTTATCTGACAGATATGATGTCTTGGAATTTAACTGCTTTAAAAAAGGCACACTTTTTAGAAGGACAATGTCAAATCCCTGAGATTGCACAGGCGATGAAGCAGGCTTGCGAAATGCATGAACGTCATTATCGCACGATCCTAGGTCATTTAGATAACACTAATCAGCCATCACAGTCTCAATCAAACATGCAGATGCAACAACAACAACAACAACAATAATTACTGTTATTAAGGAGGGAAACGTATGCAACAACAAAATCAAAATTCAAACGTTATTAAAAACCCAAAATCAACTGTACCGAAAACACCTGAAATGAATGATCGTGATTTCTTAAATGATATGCTTGCAACAGAGAAGTACATGACAGATGCTTATTGTACTTCTTTAAATGAAATGAGCCATGAAGCTCTTTATCAAGATATCCGTCAAATTTTCAATGAAACTCAAGATTGCCAACGTCAATTGTTTAATTTGATGTATAAGAATGGTTGGTACAAGCTTGATGCTGAGGATCAGCAAAAGGTTCAACAAAAGCATCAGCAATTTTATAATTACACAACTACACAATTTCCTACTCATGGTAATATGATTCAATAATAGTATATAAAAAAGAAGCTGGTCTCGTGATAGACAAGGATCAGCTTCTTTTTTATTGTATTGAATTACTTTTTTGCGCGATGTTCTTCGTTTAGTTCTTTGATTTCGGCAATTAATTCTTTCATTCCTTCTTTAGCATCAGGATAAGTTTCATTCCAATGCTTTACAAGTGGTGGCATAGATTTTGCTATATGTGAATAGAGAGCCCAGGTTTTCACTTTTTCAGTCAACTCTGGGGTACTTTCTCCAATCATTAGCTCTGTATATTTTTCTATTAGTCCATCAAATTGGTCTTTTAGTTTCTGATCCAACATCCCACTTCCTTTCTTAAAGTCTGTTGTTCAAACTAGGTATGTTGATTTGCACTCCAGTGTGTGCTTTCCGCGGGGCAGGTGATGAGCCTCCTCGTCGCTTTGATTTTAACGGGTCTCATGGGATATCCTGCGCATCCCGCAGGAGTCACACACCTTCCGTTCCAATCAACTAACTGTACACCTGTTTAAAGTAGATAATTAAAATAGGCAATCAACATTTTTTTGAAATCAATATTAATTACATTTTTTATATTGCAAAGGGCAAGAGATACATTTTGCTTGTTCTTCATTGGTTTTATAATAAAGGCAGCATGTTGTACGGATTCTGACTTCTTGTTCGGATCCAGGAACACTTACCTTCTCACGATAAAATTTCTTTAGAGGGTTAGAACGATATTCTCCAAATAATTCTCCACTTGCTTCTTCAACGACGTAAGAGAAGTCATCTCGTATTCTTTTTACAACCTCATCCTCTGTATGTTCCTCGAGCATTCTTTCATAAAACCAAAAGATATAGATTGCTACGTTTTCCCACAATATTTGCTTAGATACCTTTGTCACTTTGGCTAGTTGGTCTATAACCGGATTGATGTTTTCTTTGAAAATCGCTCCTATTGCTGTCTCTCGCCATTCATTTCGATTGTTCGCTTCAGGAAGCTCTACTTTTAAATCACTAAAAATAAACGTTGGGAGCCAAATATCTCCTTCTTCATTTACATCTAATGAAACATTGTCGAGCGAAGTTGCTAGCCTTTTATTTAACACCGTCATCGAATATAAGCTAAGCGCGGCAAAAAAACCATATCTCTTAGCAAACATAGAAGCTGCTACTAATAAATCTGGCGCATTCATTTTCACTTGAACTTTACTTAAAAAAGCTGCTAAATTTTCGCTTAACAATAGTTCTTGTAATGGAACAATAAATTCGTTATCGTCTCCAGCCTCACCTAATCGATATTGCTTTAATTCTGTGATCTCTTCTGCAAGTAATCTATCTCTCACTCTTCTACACACCTACTTTGTTTAAGATACAGCGTCCTTTTCCATGCGGAATGCAAAGAGGTGTGCCGAATAATGGATCAATTGTTACCTCACAATTCATATCAAAAACGTTTTTAACTAGCTCACAATTGATCACATGCTCAGGCTTACCTTCAGCAAAAATCCTTTTATCCTTAATGGCTACAATGTGATGGGCATATCTACAGGCCAAATTTAAATCATGTAACACCATGATGATTGTTCTCTTTTCCTTCTCATTTAATTCAAAGAGTAAATCTAAGATTTCAATCTGGTGGGTCATATCTAAATATGTGGTAGGTTCGTCTAGCAATATAATTTCAGTTTGCTGAGCTAATGTCATCGCAATCCAAGCTCTTTGTCTTTGACCACCAGAAAGCGAATCAACAGGCTTTTCTGCCAGTTCCTTCATACCTGTTGCTTCTAGTGCTTTATTTACTTCTCTTTCATCTTCTTCTGACCATTGTTTTAGCCAATTTTGATAAGGATACCTTCCTTGTTTTACTAGTTGAAGAACGGTAAGCCCTTCAGGAGCGACAGGACCTTGAGGTAAAATCGCTAACTTTTTTGCAATATCCTTTGTTGGAAGCTTCGCTACCAGGGAGCCTTCTAGTAATACAGAACCCTTTTGTGGCTTCATTAGCCTGGCTAGAGATCTCAATAATGTTGACTTCCCACATCCATTTCCCCCAATGAATACGGTGATTTCTCCTTTTGGAATGGTAAGGTCTAATTCCTCAATAATTAAAGAATCACCACCATATGATAGTGTTAGCTCTTTTGTTTCTAAGGCATGCATAGTATTCGCTCCTTTCCCTCATCTGTTATCTATAAGTTTCTGCTATTAAATAATAAGTAAATAAATAAAAACACAGGGACTGAAAGTAATATAATTTCCCATGGCGATCGATATATAGAACCTTTATTTTGTTTAACATACCAATAAGAGCTTATCTTTTATTACAATCTTCTATATAAGTCTATTTTAAGTCAATATGTAAGTCAATGACTTTGAAAATCATTTTCAATTAGTTGTTAGCAATAAGAACTAAAATAAGTAAAAAGAGCTGTCCTATTAGAGCCTATTATATAGGCTTTATGGGCAGCTCTTTTTACTTATTTTAACGATTTCTTAATTTTTCTAATACTACTTGTGCTTCATATCCTGCAGTGAAGTCATAAAGCTCTGCTTCTTCTCCGTTTAGTGCTTTGATTAAGTTGGTTAGAAGACTTGAAGATTGTTCTGTTGCCTCAATCGTTTGAATAGGTCCACCAAGCTTACCACCCTCAAGTTCGGACCAATTGACTAATGACAAGGTTCCTTCTGTTCCATATGCTGTAAAAGAAATCCTCTCGTCTCCAGCAATATCGCTTAACCCATTGATTACGAACGGAACTCCGTTCTCCAGTTCTAAGTATGCAGAGATTCCAACTTCAGATTTAGTTGAATCAGCAGGCAATTCTAAATAGCTTTGTAGTGGGGTGATGCTTCCAAATATCCTTTGGGCTTGTTGAATAAAGTGTACACCAACCTCTAGGACAAATCCGCCTTGTTCTCTACTAGCAACCCAATCATTTTGTTGCCAAAATCTTGGCCATTGTGGAAAATGCATGGAAAGCTCTAATTTACGTAATTGACCAACATATCCATCCATAACCATTTTCTTAAATGTATTTGCTCCAAGACTATAATTTAGTGGAAAGTTCATCGCTTGAATGATTCCTTTACCTTGGGCTTTTTCCATCATGTCCTTCGCTTCTTCAACTGAATTTGCTAAAGGTTTCTCACACAATATATGTATTCCTTTTTCTATAACTTCTAAGGCAATTTGATGATGATATCTAGGTGGAACAGCAATATATACTAAGTCTAACTTTGTTTCTTCAAGCATCTCTTTATAGTTTGTATAACCTTTTACAGCTTCAAGCTTTTGAACCATGCTTTCTGTTCTTTCTACATTGGTATCACAAACAGCAACAACTTCTATCTCAGGATGTTCTACAAAAGAACCGATTAAACGATCACCAATCGCTCCTAAGCCTATAACACCAATTTTTATATTCTTTGTAGCTGGCATTTCTTATTCCTCCCCAATTATTCCTATAAAACTATCTCAATTATTAAATTGGCTGTTTTAGTATAGATTGTTGCTTTTAAAACCGCAGGCTGAATACACTCCGCGTCCGGCGGGTGACTAGTGAGCCTCCTCGTCGCTAATGCTCCTGTGGGGTCTCACTTTGGTCACAGGTCCCGCAGGAGTCTACGTGTATTCAGCCTGCTTTTAACTACCATTTCAATGTTTTTATGTATAAAACAACAAACTTTGAGAAAACAGCCATTAAATTTTAGATAAATTCCTTAATATCATATACTCGACCATTTTCAGGGGAACCTTGGAACAGAAGATTTAATAGAATGGCAGAAACCTGTTCTGTTGTTCGTAATTGCCCTGTTTCATTAAATTCAATAAATTTCTCTACTTCCTTGAAATCAGCTTTGTCAGACTGTCTAATTGTTGACTGCATTTCTGTATCCATAATTCCTGGTGAAAACGAGATTACTGTAACAGGGTTTGACTCACTCTCTTGTTCAAATCCAACAGTTTTAGTAAACATATCTAGACCAGCTTTTGAACTGCAATATGCCCCCCAACCAAAGATCGGACGATTTGCTGCACCAGAAGAAATATTAACAATCATTTTGGTCGTATTAATATCAGCTGTATAACGAATAAAAGAAGTACTTAAAATCATTGGTGCCATTAAATTGATTTGAAGATTCATGGCAATTTCTGTGGAAGTTGCTTTCCCAACGGGGTGAATAGGCTCAACAACTCCAGCATTGTTAATCAAGTAAATGCCTTCAGCCTTTGTAAAATCAATCGTAGTAAAAATCTTTTCCATCACGCGTTCCGTCTCTTCAACCTTTTGCAAATCACAAGAAAAATAATAGAGATTAATACCCGCTTTAGCTGCTAGGTCTTTCAACTCATTATTTTGCCTTCTTGAAATACAGAAAATAGTATGATCATCCTTTATAAGTTGCTCTGTTAGAGATTTCCCTAAACCTCGAGACGTCCCAGTAATAATAAAATACTTCAACTTTCACACCTCTTATTTTGTATTAGCCGCCTTAAGCTCATGATACATAGACTTCACAAAGACATAGCCATCAGATTCTTTTTTCATCAATTTATATGGAATTAAATTCACAATTCCAACCCAAACATTAAATAAAACCAATAATTCATCAACCATATGATTCATATTAAATAACATAAAAAAGACGATTGCAAGGAATAGATTTAAGAGTGGCCCACCTAAGGAAATCAATCCTTTTTGCCACTCTTTTATTTCTTGCACTGAAGTATTAGTAGAATATCCACCAACAAAATAAACCATGTTAATCTGAACCTTGATTCCTATTACAAAAAATAGAAGGAGGGAAGGACCTGAGCCAATGACAATCTCAAGACCATCAAGCTTCATCAGTTTTGCTATAATAATATGACCACACTCATGCAAAAATATAGTAATTGGTACAACCAAGAACAACAAAACAATAATAGATAGCATTTCCCCATTCCTTACCATTCATGTCAAACAGCAAAGCTTTACTGTTCCCTTTTAAATAAATTGTACCAATTGTTATTCAATTACACCAGTTTCAATTAAGTCTACTGTTGCATTCACCTTGATATCTACATTTTGATAGACATTTTTCCACTCTTCTTCGTCAAATCTAAGCTTTGATCTTTTCGCCATATACCCTATTCCAACTGGGTCACTATTTAACTCTTGAAACTCACTCAGCATATTTTGGGACCGTTCTACAATTTCAGCTTCAAGCCCCTCAACAATTTCCTGAATGACACTTGGGTCTGTTTTTCTACCAGAAAACTCGCTCAGAATTCCTTGCAGATAAATATCAATGGTCACATGTGGCTTTCCATCTTTTTCTTCTATTTCTATGTTACGGCTTGAAACAATCCGTTTAATTGACACATATTCATCTGATTTTTCTAAATGTAATGTATGTGTACCTTCACTGAAATTTTCAACTAATGCTTTAAAAAAGAACATATTAACTGGATCAATTATATGCACCATTTTCTCTTCCTTGAAGATGGCTAAACCACTAATTTCAACTTTATTCCCCGTTTTTTTTACATATGGCAAAAAGCTATCCATACCCTTTGCATAGTAGCGAAACATAAAGAGGTGGAGATTCATCTCTGGGAGATCACGCTTGTCCATATTATGTTCCATTAACGTTCTTAAATAATAACCAGTTCCACGGTTTCCTAGTTTCTCTTTTAAAATTTCACCTGCTTCTCCGTCTACTATTGCTAAAAACAATTTAGATCCAATACTCGCATCTCTTTGGAGGGCATCAGCATATTCAGTAATTCCTTCTCTTGCAATATCTTCACTATAAAGAGCTACTTTTAAACCTCCGGTGACTAGAGGATCAGCAGATTTATGTTGGAGGATATTTACCACCTCTTTGGCTAAGATGGATTCTTCAATAAATGTCTCACTTTCAATACTCTTATCAGCTAAAAATACAGGTATGACAACCGTACCTTTAATTTTATTTCCTTTCTTTTTATCAATCCCAATAGCACTAGCAACATTGACATCATCAACAATTTCAGATTCAACCCTTCCATATGTATAAGTTAAGACTAGAATTGTTAAGATACTTAAAGCTAAAAGTGCATTCTTCATTCTCTTCGCCTCACTTTGTTCATAATAACTGAAAGTAAAAATAAGCAAGGTATATATCCATAGATAAAATAGAAGCCAATCCGACTGTATGCATCAAGAACTATATTTATTTCTGATCGATTAGTTAGTAATCCACATGCTATAAGAACGATCAATGATAAGAACCAAAGTGAGACCTTCTGTTTAAGATTAAATAGCCTTTTAATCAATCTGCTTGAACCCCATAAACTTAAACACACATTTGGGATAATTACTAAAAGCCAGGATGCAATTCCTACATATTCAAATCTCTCTACAATTGGTAACTCAACAATTTTCCACATCGATAAGGTAGCCCATATCTGCTTGTCTAGCTGTGCATGACTAAAAAATACAAGTGCTGTCAATCCAAATACAAGATAAACAAACGTTGTATACATGACACCAAGATGCGCCCATTTCTTTGATTTTTCAGGATTCTTTATAAACGGGTAGATGATAAACAAGACTTCAAAGCCGATAACACTAAGTGACATATCCTTCGTTGCCTTAGCAAGTTCAAGTACTGAATGGTCTAATATGGGCAACAAATTTCGGAAATGAGAAAATTCTAGTGGGAATACAACTGTGAAAAACAAATAAGCCGGCAGAATTATACTAAAAAAACAAATACCAGTAATGGTCCTGAACCCACCAAAGATGATGTAGGTTACTAGAAGTAGAAGGAATAATGTAAAAATCCACACATTTATTTCCGGGAACATCCACACTTGGATAACCTCTAGATATGTTCGAATGACAACGAGACTTTCTGAAGCTACAAGTAAGAGAAAAATAACACTCATACTATTTCCAATCCATTTCCCTAATGCTCGTTGGTGGATACTGACGATATCTCCCTCTGATTCTTCCAGCATTCTATACATTAGGAACAAGATGATATGAACCCCTATACCTGCTAAAATGATTGCAATCCAGCTATCATTCCCAGCCGATTTGGATATGATTCGTTGGAATCCAAGCACACCAACCCCTATTTGGTTCGTTGAAATAATAAAGAATACTAAGTATGGTGAGATCTTAAAACGATCATTTATCATAAGCTATAACAGCTCCTTACCACGTTCCTATTCATCAATATCATGATTTTCTTTTGCTTCTTTTCCATTGAACCGATTTCTGTTATTTGATTGCACATACTTTGGTCGTTTTGATAAGCTCGAGAAAGGAAACCTAACAATGGAGTCTTTTAAATCATTAAGACGCATAGGGTAAATAGGCGATAGAAATGGACGACCTAATGAAGTCAAACGAGTTAGATGTGTTAGCATCAATGAAAAACAAAATACAACACCTAGTAATCCCCATAGCTCAGCAAAGATAAGAAATGGAAACCGAATGATACGAATGGTATTACCCATGCTATAAATAGGTGTTGTAAATGAGGCAAGAGCTGCTAGAGCTACAATAATGAGGAGAACATTACTAGTTAACCCAGCTTCAACTGAAGCTGTCCCAATAACAATCCCTCCTACGATACCAATCGTCTGACCAACCTTTGTTGGTAGTCTAGCTCCAGCCTCTCTTAATAGCTCGATGGTCAATTCTAAGAATAGTGCTTCTAATATAGGCGGCAGTGGCACCTCTCGCCTAGATGTTACAAGCGTACTCATCAAATCCTCTGGAATAAGTTCATAATGATAAGTCAAAACAGCAACATATAATGGCGTGACTAAAATAGAAAAGGTTACTGCAAAAAATCGAACAAGTCTAAAGAAAGATGAAATATACCAATTTAAATAATAATCCTCAAATGCTGAGAAAAATTCTACAAGAGTTGTTGGACCTATTATTGCATGTGGAGATCCGTCTGATATTACAGCCACCTTTCCTTCTACTAGAATCGATACGACACGATCTGGCCTTTCAGAACTGAGTAATTGTGGAAAGGGAGAAAGATGGTTATCTGCAATCATTTGATTGATGTAAGAACTATCATTTATATGATCAAAATCAAGATCACTTATTCGTTGCAACACGGTTTGTACATTTTCTTTGTTAACAATATGGTCAACATACAAAACAGCCACCTTTGTCTTCGATAACTTTCCTACTGTTATCTCTTTGACTCTTAATTGTTCAATTGGAAGTCGCTTTCGTATTAGATTTATATTTGTTTCAAGTGACTCTACAAAAGCTTCTTTTGGTCCAAGTACACTAAACTCTACTTCCGGGACAGAAACAGATCTTGTATTGTCTTTATTAGCTTTAATTAAGGCACAAAAGCGTTCATTATTCTTTAGCTTCACCATGATGTGCCCTGCTAATAGTTTGCTTTTAATATCGTCTACGCTGTCTGTAATGATGATTTCTTCAATCGGTATGATTTTTTTGATATTTTTTACAGAATCAGAAGGATTGTATTGCAAATATGGTAGGATACTCTCATGCAAAAGCTTTTTATCAATGAGTGTTGTTACATAACAAAGCCAAAAAGGACTAACAGCCTCTGTACTTTGATAGCTAAGATAATCACTAGATTTCTTAAATATTTCTGTCACTTCTTCAACAAGTTTTGGCTTTTTCTCGTTCTTAGTTAACCATTTGAACATGATATATCTCACTCTTTCTTTTAACTGTCAAATTAAATACCATACGCTAGTTTTTGTTGAAATGATTGGTAAATATTCATTTAGTTTCTAGAAAGATTTATTTTTAAGGAAAAACAAGCAAAAAGAGATACCCCATCATAGCAATGATGGGGTATCTCTTTTTTTAATATTTAGGCTGTTTTTGTATAGATTGGTGCTTTTAAAGCCGCAGGCTGAATACACTCCGCGTCCGGCGGGTGACCAGTGAGCCTCCTCGTCGCTCATGCTCCTATGGGGTCTCACTTTGGTCACTGGTCCCGCAGGAGTCTACGTGTATTCAGCCTGCTCGTATATGACCAAAACAACAAGCTTTGAGAAAACAGCCAATATATAATTTATTTTTTCCTTTTGTTTTCTTTATATTGCTCCATACTTTTAACTGTAGATTGAGGATTTTCTTCTTCGGCAAACTCTGTTTGATAGTTCCCAAATTCATTTGTTTGACGACCTTGTTGCTGAGATGATTCTTCGGAATTAAAGACTCTACTTTTCATATACACATGAAATAAAGCCTCTGTTAACGTGATAAATATCGCTATGAAGAAAGAAGCAGTAATGATTGGAAATGTAGCCTCTATAAAGAATGAACTTAAAAACCAAACAGATAGAAACGCTAGACCAAAATCTGCAATGGTTGCGACCAAGTTTCCAAACCTCGGTAGGATAAATAAATCCCCTAATACATATGACACACCTGTAACCAGTAATGATATAACTAGAATCCCACTAATCGTTGCATAAGTAAAAATACTTAAAACCGAAAGTAACACGATTGATATTACACCAAATTTTATACCCAGTGCCACTAAATGCTTCACCTAACCACCTCCTAGCTTTTATTTTATCTTTTACAAATTGCTCAAGATTAAGTTTCTTTAAATATTGGAAATTCCTCATCTAATTGGATAAGCATTTTTTACGAGTGTTGGTCAAATAATAGAACATAGCATCAAAATCCGTAATGAGGTGAGCATTTATGAATAAAAATAATCGATATGGACGTAGTATTGCGATCTTACTTGGTCTATTACTGGTTGTCCTTCTTCCTTTTTTCAATCGAATTGATAATGATCATGATGCGACATTTGAAAGTAATCGAAATAGGCTTCCACATAATGAATATCGAGTAAATCAGTTTGATGATCGTCGTTCAACTTCGCCTTTTAAGTTTGGTGATATTGAAAATCCTAGTCAGCAAGACCATAGTAAGGCAAAAATAATGGATGTAGATTCCATTCTTTTATATGAGTCCACAAAGGATGAACTAAATACAGATGAGTCTATTACCATCATCCCTCATACTGGAACAACTGAAAATAGTCATTATGTGAACCAACAGGTTGTAGTTGACTTTAAAAAGGGACAACTTCCTACAGACAATGAATTAGATGTAATGGCAAAAGAAATCAACGGGAAATTGTTAAAGCGATTTAATTCTTCCTTTATTTTTAAGTCTGACACATTAAGTACGATTGAACTTCAGTCTTATTTTACGAAAAGAACGGATGTTGATATTGTTGAACCGAACTTTATCTTAATCCAGAATGAGCAAAGTGAAGCATTTTCAAATGGTCCCAATGATCGTTTATATCAACGTTATCAATGGAATTTACCAATGATTCAAGCAGAATCTGGTTGGGGGATTAGTCGTGGTACAGAAGATGTTCGAATCGCCGTCCTTGATACAGGCGTTGACTTAGATCATCCTGACCTCGTTGGCCGTCTAACAAAAGGCTATAACATAGTTGATAATACGAACCTACCTGACGATGATAATGGGCACGGTACACATGTTGCAGGTGTGATCGCTTCTGAAACAAATAATAAGGAAGGGGTCGCAGGAATTACTTGGTTTAACCCAATCATGCCAATCAAGGTTATGGGAAATGAAGGCTATGGGTCTTCGTTTGATATTGCAAATGGAATTATTTGGGCAACTGATAATGGTGCAGATGTTATTAACTTAAGTCTAGGGAATTATCGTGATTCAGATCTTCTCCATGAAGCTGTCACCTATGCTTTTAATCATGATGTTGTCGTGATTGCTGCTTCAGGAAATGATAATACAGATCATCCAAGTTATCCTGCTGCATATCCAGAGGTTTTAAGTGTTTCTGCTATTGACTATAACGGAAACAAAGCATCTTTCTCTAATTATGGGAATTATATTGATATCACTGCTCCTGGAGTCCATATTCCAAGCACATATCTCGATAGCCAATATGCAGCACTTTCAGGTACTTCGATGGCAACACCACATGTAGCAGCTCTAGCTGGACTAATCAGATCTGTTCAACCAGATATGAAAAATACAGAGGTAATGGCAATCATTAAGGACACTTCCATTGATATAGGCGCAATGGGGAAAGATATTTACTTTGGAGAAGGACTTATTAATGTTTCAGCAGCGCTAGAGGCTGCTTCAAACCCTTGAAAGAATCTAGATATATCCAAAGAAATTAGATGGTGTCCAATGAGCTGGTGCCCTTAATTTGGCCCCTTAATTGGTGCCAGGCACCTAAAGCGGGACTGATTACGTCCCGCTTTTTGTGTTTTGTAGCTTACATATTATTTTCAGTTGTGGTAAAAATAGCTATTAAGTTAGAAAAATGAACAAAATGGGAGGATTCATTCATTGGGTCAGCAACTTAGACAAATCAATCACTTTGAACGAAAACTACTATTATTTGCACTCATTATTATTGTTATCTTTGTATCGCCCTATTTCATTCTTGGTGAGAATGCACATTTACGTGTTCATGATAATCTTGATTCAAATCTTGCATGGTACCAAGTATTGAAAAATAGTGGGCAAGTCTTTGGTTCTGTAACTGGAACCATTGAACAAATTATTAATGGTAATCTTTCGCGTAATGCTTATGGAACTGAATATAGTGGAATTGTCTTATTAAACACGTTCTTTTCCCCTATGATTGCCTATGGATTGAGTCAATTTATCACAAGATTGTTTGCTTTTATAGGAATGTATTTATTACTAAGAAAACATTTCATCACCAGTGAACGTTTTTCGTGGATTCGTGTAGGTGTATCATTAGCCTTTGCCCTGACCCCTTTTTGGCCTTCAGGTATGCTAAGCACACTTGGGATGCCACTCGCCCTCTGGGCATTTTTAAACATTCGAGGTGGTGAAAGATCCTTAATTAATTGGATCACATTAGCTCTTATTCCTTTATACGCAAGTATTGTATTAGGTTTCTTCTTCTTTTTAAGTGCGATGGGTGTATTCTGGTTAACTGATGCTATAAGAGGTAAAGGATGGAATCCAAGATTTTTCTTTGCCATCTTTTTTATGACGATGATTTTCCTTTTAGTCGAATATCGTCTCGTCTACTCATTTTTGTTTGATCATGTACCTAATAGTCGAGATGAATATTTCCATGCCCGTTTAACCTTTTTTCACTCGTTACGTCTTACCTTCAAAAACTATCTGTTGGGACATACTCATGTCATGACAGTCCATGGACTAATTATCGTTCCAACAACTTTATTTGCACTGTATTACGTCATTTCTACCAAAAAGTGGAACGAAGAAAGAGCTTTTATATTTTTGCATGTATTTAATCTAATACTTTCAGCTTGGTATGCATTTTGGTTTTATAAAGGATGGGCACCTCTGACAGAAAAGTTTCACTTCTTAGATACCTTTAACTTTGCTCGGTATCATTTTTTACGGCCTATGGTTATTTATGTTTTATTTGCACTTTCGCTAAAGATACTAGTTACTGCAGGACTTACTTGGAAAAAGACTTGTATGTTCTTAACGGTAGCCCAATTACTTATTCTTGTAGGGTTTAATGAAGAAATTTTATATCATAATAAGCCTTCATTTAAAGAGTTTTATGCAGAGGAACAGTTTAGTGAAATTGAGGAATATATCGGCTTGCCGCAACAAGACTACCGTGTTGCGAGTATAGGAATTCATCCAGCGATTGCACAATTCAATGGATTTTATACGGTCGATACGTATAATAACTTTTACCCTCTCACTTATAAATATCAGTTTAGAAGAATTATTGAAAATGAGCTTGAAGAAAATAAGAAACTGACACAATATTTTGATGAATGGGGCGGGCGTTGTTACATTTTTCTAGATGAACTAGGTAAGCACTATATGTTTAAAAAGAATTCAAAAAGAGAAATTCAGCATATGCAACTTAACACACAGGCTTTTCATGATTTAGGAGGAAGGTACATTTTTTCTGCACTCCCTATTAAAAATGAAAAGGAGAACAATCTTTCTCTAGTGAATACCTTTGATTCTAAAGATTCAGCTTGGAAAATCTATTTATATAGCGTAGATATTTGAATCATCTTTGAAATACGGACAAACCTTAGGAGGTCATTTAGAGATGTCAGATCCTATACTCACCATTGTTGTACCATGCTTTAACGAAGAAGAAGTCCTTCCTATTACGATTAATGAACTAACAAGGTTGTTAACCGAGCTTGAGCAGGAGATGCTTATATCCCCCAACAGCAAGATCCTCTTTGTTGATGACGGTAGCAAGGACCACACTTGGGATATTATCTATCAAAGTGGACTCAATAATCGGAGGGTTAAAGGATTGAAACTCTCAACCAATGTTGGCCATCAGCAAGCACTGCTTGCAGGTTTATTCTCAGCAAAAGAACATTCTGATTGCATTGTCTCAATCGATGCCGACCTTCAGGATGACATCAGAGCCATTCGTGAGTTTATCAAAAAATTTCATGATGGGTTTGAGGTTGTCCTTGGTGTACGTAACGAACGGAAAACAGATACATTTTTCAAAAAACATACAGCACAGGGCTTCTATAAATTGATGAAGAAAATGGGTGTTAATATTGTCTATAATCATGCTGATTTTCGTTTGATGAGTAGACGGGCAGTAGAGAAGCTTGAAAACTTTGGTGAAATCAATTTATTCCTTCGGGGAATTGTTCCACTAATTGGGTTCAACACCACTCACGTATACTATAATCGGAAAGAAAGGTTAGCAGGAGAAACGAAATATCCTCTCAAAAAGATGCTTTCCTTTGCTCTTGATGGAATTACATCTTTCAGTGTGACCCCAATTCGCTTTGTCTCTTTAGTTGGTTTTGTTTCTTTTTTAGTAAGCTTAATTTTTGGAGGTTACTTCATTCTCCTGAAATTCACAGGAAATACAACAACTGGATGGACCTCACTCATTACATCCATCTGGCTAATTGGTGGGCTTCAACTGATTGCTATTGGTTTCATTGGAGAATATATCGGTAAAATATATAAAGAAACAAAGCGTCGCCCAAGGTATATTGTAGATATTGATACTTTTAATCTAGCTTATCCAGTTTTATCAGACGAAAATGATGAGTCAATTTTAAGGTTAGAACAAGCAAATATGGTTGGTCAGGAATAACAACAAACCTAATAAAAAAACGTTTAAATCCATTAGGATCAAACGTTTTTTTTTGATTATTGAAAGAATCTCTTTTCCTTGTTCCTTTTTCTTAAATAGAAGAACGTTCCAATTAAAAATATGACGATTGCACTCATTATTAAGCCTTTACTTGTGATAGTTGCCTTATTCTTATAGCTTGCATCCAGTGGATTGGTTGATTTCACGAGTCTTGATTTATCAACCATTTCTAATGGGTTAATGAGTTGTTCACTCGCAATCACCCGTTCATCCTCACCAGTAATGGTTAGTTCTCCTGAGGTTCCTATTGCAAGCTTCGTTTCTTCACCAATCTTTTTTGTATAAAAGAACGGGTCCTCAAGGCGATATTTCACATTCTCTTCGTTTGTAAATTCCTGTGGTGGCAATTTAGCCGTTTCAAAATGAGTGAAGCCGTAATCAAATAGCTTTTCCGTGTCATTGTACATCATTCTTTTTGTCGTGGCTTTTAAGACAACTGTAATAAGTGATAAATTCTCCCTGACAGCTGCAGTGACCAATGTGTGACCAGACTGATCAATATAACCATTTTTACCACCAATCACACCCTCATACGGCCACTCTCTTAACATCCAATGATGATTAAAAATTGTTGTATCCCAACTTTCACCAACCCATCGCAACTCAGCTGTAGCTATAACTTCTCTAAACGTCTCATTTTTTACTGCATATTTCATAATTTCAGCAAAGTTTGCTGCTGTGCTGTAATGTTCATCATCAAATAATCCATGTGGGTTTTCAAAGTGAGTATCCTTAACACCGATTTTATTCTTAACGAATCGATTCATCAACACGGCAAATTCTTCAACACTTCCACCTAGATGTTCAGCTATGGCGATTCCGGCATCATTTCCGGAATTAATCATGAGTCCTTGGACAAGCTTCTTTAAAGGAACGACTTCTCCTTCTTCCAAATACACACGAGTACCATCCGCTTCTCTTGCTCGCTTACTAACCGTGACCAATTCATCTAACCGATTCGATTCAATTGCGAGAATAGCTGTCACAATCTTAGTAATACTAGCAGGATACATTTTGTCATCGCTATTTTGCTCGAATAGAACTTCCCCAGTTGTTGCATCAATTAAAATCGCGGCCTCGCTCTGTATTTCAGGATCATCTATCGTTTCAAATTGACCCAAGGCTTGACTTGGTAGAAGTAGAGTAAAGATTACTATTAGAATTATTATAGTAGGTGTTTTCATTCAATTTCTCCATTTGTCTATGATGTCTTTTGTTTTTTTAAGGTTTGGACTATTTATTTTCTCATCAAACTATTCGTACCTATGTATTAATATCTAAGTGTATTTTACCAAAAAAATGTTTGAATACCTATTTTTTTGTAAGGGGATTATTTTTTTCGTGGGATTAGTTACAGGGTTTGGCACACCTTAATTGTTCCGTTGAATTTTCATGCAGTTTCGCGGGATTATTACTATTTTTTGTGGGATTCTCTTCGATTTTCGCGGGATTCGTTACAGCGTTTAGCTCCATCCTTGATGTTTCGTTGAATTATCATGCAGTTTCGCGGCATTAATACTAAGTTTTGTGGGATTCTCTTCGTTTTTCGCGGGATTCGTTACAGTGTTTGGCTTCATCCTTAATGTTCCGTTGAATTTGCATGCAGTTTCGCGGGATTAATATTAAGTTTTGTGGGATTCTCTTCGTTTTTCGCGGGATTCGTTACAGGGTTTTGCTCCATCCTTAATGTTTCGTTGAATTATCATGTAGTTTCGCGGCATTAATACTAAGTTTTGTGGGATTCTCTTCTTTTTTCGCGGGATTCGTTACAGTGTTTGGCTTCATCCTTAATGTTCCGTTGAATTTGCATGCAGTTTCGCGGGATCCGTTACAGGGTTTGGCACCATCCTTATTGTTCCGTTGAATTTGCATGCAGTTTCGCGGGATTATTACTATTTTTTGTGGGATTCTCTTCGATTTTCGCGGGATTCGTTACAGCGTTTAGCTCCATCCTTGATGTTTCGTTGAATTATCATGCAGTTTCGCGGCATTAATACTAAGTTTTGTGGGATTCTCTTCGTTTTTCGCGGGATTCGTTACAGTGTTTGGCTTCATCCTTAATGTTCCGTTGAATTTGCATGCAGTTTCGTGGAATTCTCTTCATTATTCAGCGTTTGGCTTTCATCCTTATTGTCCCGTTGAATTATCTTGCAGTTTCTCGGGATAATTATCAAGTTTCGTGGGATTCTCTCTAAGTTATGCAGGATTAATATCAACCCTCCCGAGACAAGCAAAAGACGCCATAGAAACGATTTCCATAGCGTTTTCTCTTAATTTATCCCTTCCCAAGCACCCTTTTCAAATAAATCCTTACTCCTTCTATCTGTTCGGAGATATAGCTTTGTTCTTTATCGATTACCAATAATTGTATATGCATCGAATCAACGATGTTAATTAAATAGTTGGCAATTGCATCTACTGGCTGAATTGGTTTGAATTCACCCTGCTCTACCCCTTTACCTAACAATTTGGTAAAATGTCCAATGGCTTGCTTATATCTTTCACTGATGAAATCTCTTCTACCTTCCGCATGTCTCCCAATGATAAAGTATTCAAGATTAACAGAAGCAAAGCTGGTACTGGAGTTTATCAGTGCTTTTTCAACTTCATTTAAATAAGTATCCAGCCCTTCCCACGCTGTTTCAAACCCATCTAAAAGTTGATTAAAATATTCTTCTGCACTTTTATCTTTTTCATGGATAATCGCTTGGTACAATTCATCTGTATTTGAAAAATAATGATACAAACCACCTCTACTTAGTCCTGTAGCATTGACGATATCTGTCATGGTTGTATGACTAAACCCTTTTTCAATGAAGACTGCTTCAGCCTTTTTAAGGATCTCAACCCGACGCTTTTCCTTGTAATCCTCGGTCACTTTCGGCAAGGTTCACCCTACTTTCTAATTTTGATCTTTTAATTAGCACCACTATTCCCACAATTACTAATAATCCACCGGATAATACAAAAGCCATATTGACCCCAAATATTTCTGCAATCACCCCACCACTTACCATTCCAATCAGCGAGGCTAAGGTGGTCACACTACTAATCGTACCAAAAACCCTCCCTGTATATTGCACTGGGGTTCCTTTTTGTGCGGTAATTTGAAAAGGGATGATGATTGCTGCAGCAGCTAAACCTGCGATAAAAAATAAAAGGGGTGTCAAAATTGTTGTCATCACAATGGATAACGGGACCAGCAAAACCATTCCCGCAAAGCATAACCCGACAACTGCTGATCCAAGCCCAATATAAATGGCTGTTGACTGGATTTTCTTTTTACTTAATATGATCGACATGATTAACATGCCAATTCCATTGGCTGCAATTCCATAACCAACTATTTCGGTAGGATCCCCATCAATTTGCCTTAGAAGAACCATTAACTGAGTGTCTGCTATTTGAATAACAAGAAGAGCGACACTAAATACCATTAAACCAGCAGATAGAAACGGAATTTGCCTTAAGACTGTAAGTCCATCCTTTAACTGACTAATCATCGTTTCCTTTTCCTTTGGTATGCCACTGTCATTAACGAAAGTCTCATTTATGGTCTTTGGGACACCAAATAGTAAAATAGCAGACAATACAAAGGAGGCTGCATCTAAATAAAAGGACCACTGAATTCCCACTAATGAAACGAGTAAACCACTAATTAATGGTCCTACAATTTTGCTACCATTGTCTACTACCCCACTAATTGCCATCGCTGATTGCATTTGACTCTCTGGGACAATTTCTTTAAGTTTACCATTTTTGGCTGGGATAAATAATGCGGCAAAAATACTTTTTATGATAAGTAAAGTATAGATCTGCCAAAGCGCTGTCGAAAAGACAAAACCAATCACAACTAAGCAGCGAATAACATCAGAAAGAATCATAAGTTTTTTTCGGTCATATTTATCAGCAAGTATTCCAGCGACTGGACTAACAACAGCCATTGGACCGAGTAAGCAAAGCCCTACTCCTGCCATCGCTATTGGTGATGCCTCCCATTTTAGTGCGACTAGAGCCATTATTGCTAGCATATCTAACCAGTCTCCTAGACTTGAAACAACTTGCGAACTTATTAAATACAAATATGGTTTATTTCTCATCAAACTAGCTTTTTCTACTTGTTTATTATGATTCATTCTTTAACCTCACCTTCCTAACGGTCGTTTACCGACACCTTTGTCGTTATTATAAACGACATAGATGTCGGTATTCAATAGGCAATACAAAATATTTTCACCGGGACAAAATATGTCCCACTTTCGGTGCCTGGCACCATTATTTCCCCTTATTTAGACATGAAAAAAACCGGTCCTTGATAAGAACCGGTTGTAAATCTTTTACTTATTTTATCTCCACTACGTACGGAAATACTAATACTTCACCAGCAATCTGAAACTCTGCCCATATTTTATAGATACCAGGCTGGTCAAAGAAAGTCTCAAAAATTAGATCCTCATGATTTTTGGGATGGACATGTAAGTAATTATGTCCATTTTCATCAAGGATGACGACATGCCCCATTGCTCCTAAGTAGGGTTCAATTACTGCATTAGGAAGTTTGAAATTTAATGTGATAGGTTCACCAGCATTCATGGAACTCATTTCAAGTATTGAAGACTGCCCATTTATGACTTTAATGAACTCTTGGTCGGGTGTTAAGTTTCCATGTTCGTGCGCTTTCTCTTCTCCTCCAATCGTAAAGTGAAGTGGCGCAACTTCATAGGATTGTTCAGCCGGTAGTACGTCAACAAAAGCAATATAAGTTCCTGCCGACAATTCATGACTTGCTTGAAACACCCCTACATCAATCTGATTAGGGTGAAGGTGATAATACTGCTCTAATTGTTCATCAACTATAATTAAATGTAGTACCTCCTCATGATTGACCTCTAGCTCCTCAACCGGATGACCTGATTGATCTGTGAGATATATATTTATATTATTATCTGATGCCCTAACCTCTGCTTTCACATCACTTTCCGTATGATGATCACCATGATCATGTTGAGCTGTTTCTTCTCCATGGGAAGAATGTTCTGCAGCAGGGTCTGAACCCTCTTGGTCACTAGAGGTAATTAGCCCGTATAAATTATACACAGCAATCACAACAACTAAATAGAGGATTGCTGATGTCATCCATTTCTTCATGATTTCCTCTCCTTTCGTTTTTGAGGCTTATCTTATCGGGACAAATTATGTCCCGCCATCGGTGCCTGGCACCCGCACTTTTTGTAATCGTAATGCGTTTAGGACAACTGAAACGGAGCTAAACGCCATAGCTGCACCTGCTAGCCATGGTGCTAGAAATCCTAAGGCCGCAATTGGTATACCAAGGGTATTGTAAGCAAATGCCCAGAATAGATTCTGTCTAATATTTCTGATTGTCTTCTTACTCATGAAGATTGCATCCGCAATACTATTCAAATCTCCGCGAATTAATGTAATGTCTGCAGCTTCCATCGCTACATCTGTCCCAGTTCCAATTGCCATACCTATATCCGCTGTCGCAAGAGCTGGTGCATCATTAATTCCGTCTCCTACCATCGCAACTTTTTTACCTTGCTTTTGAAATTCTATAACCGCTTCCGCTTTCCCTTCTGGAAGTACTTCTGCGACAACGTGGTCAATTCCTGCTTGAGCACCAATCGCATTTGCGGTTCGTTGATTATCACCTGTAATCATGACAACCTCTAAGCCCATCTCTTTAAGTCTACTTACGGCCTCACGAGATGTCTCCTTGATCGTATCAGCAACAGCAACTATACCGGTATAAACACCATTAATACTAACCAGCATTGCTGTTTTCCCTTCATTTTCAAGCTTCTCCATCTCTAGCAAACCTTCTTCAATCTCAATTCCATTCTGTAACATTAGCTTTCTTGTACCAATTAATACATCCCTATCATTAACAGTTGCCTTTACACCAAAGCCTGGGATTGCTTCGAAGGACATGACCTCAGGGAAGATAATCCCTCTATCAGTAAGTCCTTGCACAATCGATTGTGCTAATGGATGCTCAGATTGTTTTTCAGTCGCTCCAATTAAAGCTACTATTTCTTCTTCCTTATTCTTTTCTTTTAAAATAATATCTGTTAACACTGGCTTTCCATTTGTAACAGTACCAGTTTTGTCAAGAATCACTGTTGTAATACGGTGTGTCATTTCTAAGTGCTCTCCACCCTTGAACAATACACCAAACTCAGCAGCACGACCTGAACCAGCCATAATTGAGGTTGGGGTTGCAAGACCTAATGCGCATGGACATGCAATGACAAGAACGGCAATCATTGTCTCAAGTGCACTTCCGAAATTTCCTTGATCGACAACTAAGAACCACACTAAAAATGTAACAATCGCAATCCCAACAACAATTGGAACAAAAATTCCAGAAATCTGGTCAGCAAGTCGTTGTATTGGTGCCTTTGATCCTTGTGCTTCCTCAACCACTTTAATGATCTGAGCGAGTGCAGTATCTCTACCAACCTTTGTTGCTTTGATTTTCAAGAAACCATTTTTATTAATTGTCGCTCCTATAACAGTGTCTCCTACCTCTTTATCAACAGGAACACTTTCTCCAGTTAACATGGATTCATCTAGGGCTGACTTTCCTTCAATAATTTCTCCATCTACTGGAACTTTTTCACCTGGCTTTACAAAGACAATATCTTCAACCTGAACCTCTTCAAGCAAAATGTTTATTTCTACACCATCCCTCATAACCGTTGCAGTTTTTGCCTGAAGGTTCATTAGCTTCTTAATCGCCTCAGATGACCTTCCTTTTGCTCTTGCCTCAAATAATTTACCTAAGATGATTAATGTAATCAATATCGCACTCGTTTCATAGTAAAGCTCTACCATATGTGCATTAGAACCGATTGAAGCAATCGATAAATAAACACTATAAAAATAAGCAGCAGATGTACCTAAAGCCACTAACACATCCATATTGGCACTACCATTTCGAAGCGCTTTATAAGCGCCTACATAAAACTGCTTTCCGATAAAAAATTGCACTGGCGTTGCTAAAGCAAGCTGTACCCAAGGATTCATAAACAAATCAGGAACATAGATAAACTGTGTAAAAGTAAAGTGACCAACCATTGCCCATAATAATGGCAAAGACAAGATCAAAGAGAACAGGAACTTACCAGTTTGTTGTTCTACCTCTTTTGCACGGTGGTCTATTGCCTCTTCCATATTTTCACTTTTAACTTTTGCACTATATCCTAACTTATCAACCTTTGTGATGACATCTGCTTGGGAAAGAACTGCAGGATTATATTCAACTGAAGCAGTTTCTAATGCAAGATTAACAGTTGCTTTTGAAACACCCTCTAATTTGTTCAACCCTTTTTCAATTCTTGTAGAACACGCAGCACATGTCATCCCAGTGATGTCAAACTCTTTTTTTTCTAAAACAACACCAAAACCTAGTGATTCAATTTTCTGTTCGAATGCTCGAACAGTTGTCTTTTCAGGATCAAATTTAATCATTGATTTTTCTAGTGCCAAATTAACAGAAGCTTCCTCAACACCTTCTATTTTCTTTAATCCTTTTTCAATTCTATTGGCACAAGCCGCACACGTCATACCAGTTATTTGCAAACTCGTTTCCTTCAGACTACCCATCTCTGCAACCCTCCAAACATACTATATAGGGGTATATTTTCGTGAAAATAAAGCGTGCTACCATTGTAGCACGTATGAAAAGCGCAAGGCGCCCGCTTATCGGCTTATGACCCCGAGCCGATGGCGCCTGGAGCTAGACACAAAAACTATGTTAAAAGATTTATACATTATTTGACGTCAAAAAAATTATTCTACATCATAACCTTGATCATCAATCGTTTCTTTAATTTTCTCGATTGAAACAGCTCCAGCATCAAAAGATACATCTACTTTACCTTCATTTAAATTCACACTAACTGAACTTACTCCTGCTAGTTCTCCAACACTACCTTCGACTGCTTTCACACAATGTCCACATGACATCCCTTTAACATTTAACGTAACTTGTTCCATCTTAAAACACTCCTTTATTTTTTCATTAATTTATGAACAGTAACTAACACTTCATCAAGGACTTCCATATCGCCTTCCTGAATGCGATCTAATACGCAACCCTTTAAATGACCTTCGAGCAGTATTTTACTTACACTATTTAAAGCTGACTGAATCGCAGAAATTTGCGTAATTACATCATCACAATAAGTATCTTTCTCAATCAGCCCTTTTACTCCTCGTATTTGTCCTTCTATACGATTTAAACGACTAACCAGATTTCTTTTCGTATTTTCAGAGTGGTGGCTTTTTCTTTCATTATGGGGAGAACAACAATCATCTGAAGACTCTTCTGTTAATTCAATTTCTTCACTCAATTTAATCCCCTCCTCATAATCAAAATTACCATACCCCCCTAACGTATGTAAAGTGGTTTTATTATTTTGCCACAAATTCTTCAAAGGATGCATTGTTTATAAAAATAAAAGACAGAAAATGGTTTAATTCATTTTCTGTCTTTTATTCACCTTCATTAGATTCACGATCAGAGCGAAATAAACAGCAAAGCTCCTCAGATAACAGATGATTAACTTCTTTTTCGTTTAGCTCATAGTAACTCCACGTACCTTTAGTCACTTTTATGACTAGTCCGGCATCTAACAGTATTTTCAGGTGATAGGAAAGCTTTGACTGGGACATATCCATAATTTCACATAAATCACACACACATACATCACCTTTATTGACAATCTCGTTTAAAATTCTTAATCGCTTTTTATCTGCTAACGCTTTAAATTTCAATTCATATTTTTCAAAAGTGGATTCAAGTGAAACATCCATTAGGTCAATCATTGGGCGAGTATTCATTACTGACACCACCATTTCTTTATATCTATTTTTTTTGATTAACTATATTTTATTACATACAAAGCTTTATTTCAAATGGTGACTTTTATTCACTTTGTTTCATATCTAAGTTTCTTTTAATCCTGTAGATCATCAGAATAAGTCCTATCAAAGCAAAAATGGTTAAAACGACCTTCCCTTCTTCAGTCCATTCACTAATGTGATACACTGAATAAGATTCCATTACCAACGCAGGAACCTTTCCTATCGAACTCGCCAAGATAAATGTCAATCCACTTACCTTTCCCATCGCAGCAACAATAGTTACAATTCCTGATGGAACAAAAGGAAGTAATCTTAAAAAGATAATACTATAAAATGCTTCCATTCCTCTAACTTCTAGGAGCTTTAAAATCAGTTTATTTTTTATAGTCTCTCTTTGAACAATCCTTTTAAGCCCTTTTCTATATAACCAGAATGCAAGACCTGCCCCCAATGCTTCTCCTACAAAGGAAACAAACATCCCTTCCCAGAAGCCGAACACAATAATATTAGCAGCAGTAAGAAAAAAACTCGGTATCACCCCAACAATGCTAATAACAATATTAATAAAAATGCTAATTAAAACGGCTATTTCCGCGTGCTTAACAAGAAATTCTATGAGTTGCTCTTGCATTTATTCCTCCATATTACCCTCTGTGATAAGTGGTTAATTATTAATACACCCTCCATTATAATTGACCATTTAACTAGTTTACCATCATTATTGCGCGATCTAATAGACTCAAGATTTTATAACACTAGTAAAACCTCTAGTAACATAAAAATGAGGCGCCTAGGCATTTCTAGGATCGCCTCATTTTTATTAATATTCAGTCGTAATAATCGGAGTTCCAATTGTAACGTCCACTTTATTTAAAGCATCACTTGTTCTCAAGCCTATTTGTAGATTCATTTCATTTTCACCATTCATCATGGTTTGTGTGTCAATCTCCTTTGAAAAAGCCGATAATGAAACAAAGTCCTCCTCATAGATGCCTTCAACAATTTTCCCGCCATAGCTTCGCACTAAGTGTTCTGCCTTTTGCTCTAAGTTACCTTTTTTAATTAACTGACCTCGGATTGTATAAAACATTTCACTATTTGAAAACAGTTCACCATAATTCTCTGTTACAAATTGTTGTTGGTCTTCTGTCCATCTTGTTCCTGTTAACTGATACGATTTACTCAATTCATATTGCCCATTATACGGATATGCTGTAATCGTCATTTTTTCATTAATCTCTTCTTTATTCTTTTCATTCGTTCCAGTTATAACAAAATGATGATCCACTTTTTCTTCCTCCTGATGCCAAGTGAATTCTGGGTGTTCCTTCTGAATTTGCAGAAAATACTCTTCCACATCTTCTTGTTCCTTTACATATTCAACATGTCCTCTACTATAAATCGTCCATTGACTTACCTCAACTTGATTTTCCTTTGCAATAGATTGTAATGTATTTAATGTTTCATAACGTTCAATTCCGAAAACTTGACTATAAAAGCTGAACAGTATAGATACTGATAGACTAATTGTTAATATTATTTTCATTTCCCCTCACCTCTTTAACAAGAGTAGACAAATTATAAGGGTTATATACATAGAAAATAAAATTCATATTTTATAAGATTTTACAAAATATGATAAAATATCGATTAATTCACGTTATAATGGGAATAAATGTTTTATGGAAGAACTTAGTTTAGGAGGAAGATTGTGTGATTAAATCGAAAGTGCATTTCTGGACACTTCAACTATTATTTATTCTACTAATCGTGTATGTTGGCTCGAAGGTGTCTTTTTTATTCCAACCTATTATTGTGTTTGGCTCAACTCTCTTTTTACCAATATTGATAGCAGGAATTCTATTCTTTATTTTTAACCCGATTGTGAAATTAATAGAAAAAGGACGGGTACCCAGAACCGTTGCCATCCTTATTTTATACCTACTGTTTATAAGTCTAATCATTACACTCGGTTCAATTGTTGGACCAATTGTATCTGAACAAATTGCAGACTTCATTAAGAATGCACCAAGATATGCACGAGTCATTCAGCAATTTGTAAATGATCTATCAACCCAATCCTGGTTTACTTGGGTCATGACTCAGGAATATGTATCAATAAATGAAATAGAAGATAGATTCCTAACCTTTGTCCAAACCATCCCTGATAATATAACTGCAAGTCTAGCACAGGTTTTAGGAGTAGTAACAAATATTACACTCATTATCATTACCGTCCCATTTATTCTATTTTATATGCTGAAGGATGGTCATCGTTTTTCAGAAACTGCGATTAAATTCTTTCCTACTTCATTGCGTAATGAAGGATTGGTTATTTTTAAAGATTTATATGACACGTTATCAACCTATATTCAAGGGCAGGTAATTGTATCATTAGTTGTTGGGACAGGTTGTTTCATTGGCTATTTAATCATTGACTTAAAATATGCCCTTGTATTAGGGATCATCATTGCAATTACAAACATCATCCCTTATGTTGGTCCATTTATTGGTGCAGCACCTGCCATCATAGTAGGTTTGCTTGATTCACCTGGAAAAGCAGCACTAGCGGCTATTGTGGTATTAATTGTTCAACAAATTGATGGGAATTTACTTTCTCCTCTAATTATCGGTAAACGATTAAATACCCATCCACTTACGATTATCTTACTATTAATAGGTGCAGGAAGTTTCGGTGGAATCATTGGAATGATATTAGCTGTCCCTACATATGCCGTATTAAAAGCCGTAATTTTACACGTAGTGAGACTCATTAAGCTTCAAAGGAAGTATAAAGAAGAAATTATTACATCAAAATAAAAAGTGAAGGGTTGTACTTAGAATGTGATATCATTCCAAGTACAACCTATTTAAATGGACACTCGAGCTTTTATTTGACACATCTATCATTTAAATCTATACTTCAATATGACCACTCGGTCATTCGAGAGTAAGTTATGTCTTAATTAAAAGGCAAATGTTTTAGAGATAAAACTTTTAATCTTTAAATACAAGCTGGATGAATACACGTAGACTCCTGCGGGACCAGTGGCCAAAGTGAGACCCCGCAGAAGCAATAGCGCCGAGGAGGCTCACTGGGCACCCGCCGGACGCGGAGTGTATTCAGCCTGCGGTTTTAAATACCAACAATTATACGAATACAGTCATTATAAAAAGCTAATAAAAAAGAACCTTAACAAGCTTTGTATCATTTGTGAGGAGGTGGAAACATGAAAGAAAAAGACAAGCTAATCATTGAAACAGCTATTAAACTCTTTGCTCACAAGGGGTTTACCAATACGTCTATCCAAGAAATTGCTCATGAAAGTGGAATTTCAAAGGGAGCATTTTATCTGCACTTTAAATCTAAGGATTCATTATTACTTTCAATCCTTGAATATTACTATGAAAAACTCCAAGCAAACATTTTTGCACATCATGATCAAGATTTTCAACCGAGAGAACTATTTTCGACTCAGCTTATCACACTATTAGATACACTCCTTGAGCATAAAGAATTTATTATCATGCAATCAAGAGAACAGGCTATTCCAATAAACGATTCTGTAAAAGCCTTTATTTTTAAAATGCAAGAAGACACTCATAAATTTTATCAACAAGGGATGCGTTCCATTTACGGTGAACGAATCGATGACCACTTGTGGGATCTTTCAATGATACTTGATGGATTACTCCAATCATATATAAAGTTATTGTTAATTAACCCAAGTCAATTAGAAACGACTAAAATGGTACCTTTTATCTTAAGACGTCTAGATCATATTGTTGATGGAATCAGTAATGAGGAACCTTTACTAACAGGGAAAATCGTGGAAAATTTTGTCCAAAAGACAAAGTCAGTTTTCTTAAGCGAAGGTCCTAAAATACAATCGGTTCTAAAGCTCTTACGCCAAAATATAGAAGAAATCGATAAACATGAAGATTTACTTGTTTCATTGGATGTATTGGAGGCTGAGATTAACAAGGAATCACCAAGATTGCCAGTACTCCAGGGAATGTTATCAAATTTCAAAGAGTATCCACAGCTTGAGAAGTTCAGAAAAGAAATTTCGTCCATTTATCAGTTCAAAATATAGTTATCAAAAAACGTTCATTTTTGAGCGTTTTTTTTTTTTAATTTTAAACCCATTGACCAACTAGTCACAAAACCATTATAATAGGAATGACCGAGTGGTCACTAAATAAGTGAAAGAGGGATATCATTGAAAAAGAAACAAAATGATCAAAAAGAAGAACCCATAGCAAAACGAACAATGTTAGAAATTGTACGAGCTTTAAAGGAACAAGGTGTAAACGCTCAACTTATTAAAAGACACCAACTATTACACTAATCATGGGGACGGTAATGTAACACTACGGCCCCCATTCTTCTTTTCTATTTAATTACTTCCTAAGAATGTTTCAATGCTATACGCTGACTCTAATTCACTCAAAAATGTCGAGTACTCAGTACTCATTCTTTCTTCTAAAATAGATTGTTCAACTAACTCCTTACTTTGCTCAAAATCCGCCTCTGCAGCTGCCTTCTTATCTGTTACTTTTATAATATGGTATCCGTACTCTGTTTTTACAGGGTCACTAATTGTATTAAGCTCTAAATTAAACGCAACATTTTCGAATTCTGCAACCATTTCACCCTTTCCAAAATAACCTAAATCTCCACCAGAACTAGCGTTAGTTGTATCTGTTGAATATGTTTTTGCAAGCTCTGCAAAGTCTTCACCCTCGTCTAACTTTTGAACGACCTCACTTGCTGTTTCTTCATCTTCCACTAATATATGACTTGCCTCGATTTGTTCTGCTTGTGCATAAGTTTCCTTGTTTTCTTCAAAGTACGTTGTCATCTCTTCATCTGTAATCGTAATTCTCTCTTTAAGAAGCTTTTCTGTAACAAGATATAAACTCAAATCCTGCCTTACTGCCTCCATTGACGCTCCACTTGACTCAATCACAGAATTAAATGCTTCTTCTCCGCCATAGGATTCAATTAATGTTGCTAATTCAGCTTCAATTTCTTCATCAGTCGCTTTTACCTCTTGTTTCTCCGCCTCAAGCTCAATTAACTTATTTGTAATCATTGTATCTAAAACAGTGCTCCCATATTGCTCTAACAACTCTTCTGATAATTCAGCTTTGGTAATTGAAGTGCCTTCAACACTAGCAACAACTTCCTTTTGTAAAAGAAAGGTACTAACAATAATTCCTATAACTAGCACCGTAATGACACTTACATATACCTTACGTTTCTTCAATTCTTTTAACATATGAATTAACTTCCCTTCTATCATTAACAAGTTTTTTCTGCCAATATCTTAGAGTTAATCTTAACCTGTAAATATGACGAAAGTATTAACAAAACTTGTCCAAGGTATTAAAAGAAAAGCGGAAGCGCCTTGATCAGCCTCAGGCAGGCATAAGGCGAATCACGCAGGAAATCTTGATTTCTGAAGTGATTTGACTTATGACCCCG
>NZ_FNJU01000012.1:98234-118867 GCF_900104555.1 Litchfieldia salsa | reverse complement strand
GAACCATGCGGTTCTCTATATTATCCGGTATTAGCTCCGGTTTCCCGAAGTTATCCCAGTCTTACAGGCAGATTGCCCACGTGTTACTCACCCGTCCGCCGCTAATCTTTGGGAGCAAGCTCCCTTGTATTCGCTCGACTTGCATGTATTAGGCACGCCGCCAGCGTTCATCCTGAGCCAGGATCAAACTCTCCAAAAAGAGTATTGATTGCTCAATAGTTTGTTACTTAATTTAAAACGTTGACGTTTGTTTATTGTGTTCAGTTTTCAAAGAACTTATCGGCCGTCTCGTTGAGGCGACTTTATTAATATAACATGTTACTGTATTCGAGTCAACATGTTTTTTATTGTGTCTAGCGGTTATGTTCCGCAGCGACGAAATCTAATATACCATGTTTAAATATATTAAGTCAACACTATTTTTTCATAAAAGAAAAAAGAGTGTACGAGGCACTCTTCTTTGTGTTTCTAACAATCACTATAATGATACTGAATAATTTCTATGATAAAGATCTTTCCCTTTAGTAAGGACTTTCTCAACATGTATTAATTGTTTTTCAACTAAAAATTCTACCATCAATTCAAGATCAACCGAATAGACCTTTAATTTGGGATGGTCTAATATTTCACCGAATAACCACGATTCACTTCTTTCAGCCAAAACTTCTAACAAATGTCTACCACCTTGTTTAGCACGTGTGTTGATTAAAAATTCGCTTGCTAGAAATAATAGTTCCAGCCTCTTACTAAGAGACTCCTCACTTTCTACAAGTTCTTCATATAATTTATAGATTTCTGGATCAAACTGCTTTACTTGGTTCCAGACAGTTACTTCAGGATGAAGCCCGTTTTCTATAATCGCTAATCTTGCTAAATGATGGAGGGCATGAACAATATTATTATAAGCGTCTAAATAATGTCCAATATTAAAAAATGCCTTTCCATCTTGATATCTTCTAATTAACTTACCAAACTCAATTCCCTTTTTAATATCTCGTTCTTCTTGTGGAAATTCTTCTAATTCTTTCTTTAAGTTCGATATGTATTCATTACGATCAAATATAACCTTGCCTTTAAGTATCCATTCAACAAACTTTCGATTAGACCCAAGAAATAGCCACTCTTTCAACATTGCTTCTGTTACTGTATATAGACTGGCGATTCTCCCTTCATGATCATAATGCTTGATCATCAACGGCTCTTCCATTTCCTTAACAATGACTAATAATATCGTATCAAAGGAATCTGTAACGGGAAAAGCATGAAGCTTTTTCTCTATTATAATAATTCCTACTGTATTAGGATGACTTGCTCTCTCTTGATAGACTGGACGAAGTATATTTTCCATATGGGTTCCTCCATTTAGCTAATTGAGTATATTATTCGACAAGATTATACAAAACCCTTTCTCTCTATCATATTAATTTCATTTAAAAATTATCTTCTTTTTTTAAATACTTTTATTTCTTAAGTAATGATATGCTATATTTTAATGAGGAGGTTTTTCTTTTATGGCAAAAAAATACTCAAATAAAATCAATAAAATCCGTACCTTCGCATTAAGTCTAATCTTTATTGGCTTTTTCGTTATGTATGGTGGATTATTCTTTAGAACAAGCCCTCTAATCATGACATTATTTATGATATTCGGTTTATTGTTTATTATCGCAAGCACTGTTGTCTATTTTTGGATTGGACTACTTTCGACACGAACAGTTCAGGTTACGTGCCCTACTTGTAATAAACAAACAAAAGTATTAGGTCGAGTAGATATGTGCATGTATTGTAATGAACCTTTAACATTAGATCGTGAATTAGAAGGAAAAGAGTTTGACGAAAGCTACAATCGAAAAATGGCTAAAAATAAAGCTGACAGCTAGAATTGCTGTCAGCATTTTATTTTTAAAAAAGGGAAATTCTTATTAGTGTACATCAGTACTTTGACATTCTTGACACGCACCATAAATCTCCATACGATGATGACTTACCTTAAAGCCAGTTACATGCGCTGCTAGAGCTTCAACCTCATTTAGTCCCGGATAATGAAAGTCGACCATTTTTCCACATGATTCGCAAATAACATGATAATGATCGGTAGTAACATAATCAAAACGACTTGATGCATCGCCATAATTTAATTCTTTAACAAGTCCTACTTCTTTAAAGACCCTTAAGTTATTATATACTGTTGCTACACTCATATTCGGGAATTTCCCTTCCAAAGCTTTATATATATCATCAGCAGTAGGATGGGCCATTGCGTTAATTAGGTACTCTAAAATCGCATGACGTTGTGGAGTGATACGCACTCCGGTTTCCTTCAACGTATCAAGCGCACCTTTTAAATGATTATCTGACATCGCCATGCACCTCTCTTCTAAACATGTTCTTATTTTATAATATTTATAAATAGTGTACATTGGAATTCTAGATTTTGTCAACATATCTATCATTACTATATGAGAAAAATAGGTTGTTTACGCATTTTTTAAAAAATATAAACCTATATACCTTTTAGTTACCTAGTTGCCGCAAATTTCATATAAGAGAGTACATAGCACGCGATAAATCGGATTTATTGATGCAAGATAGGCTCTTCTGTTCCTACTTTATAATTTACATATCGGGCAGCCACAAATAGAAAATCGGATAAACGATTTAAATAAGAGATAACATCAGGATTAATGTCAGGGACTTCTACACCGATTCGCTCTGCTCGTCTAACAACCGTTCGCGCAATGTGTAATGTAGCACCCGCTTCACTTCCACCAGGTAAGATAAAATTCATTAGTTGTGGTAATTCTTGGTCCCACTGATCAATGGTTTGTTCCAAAAAGACGATGTCCTCTGCTTTTAATGACCACTTCACTTCTTTTCCAGTTGGAGTGGCTAATTCTGCTCCAACATGAAAGAGGTCAGTTTGTACTTTATGAAAAACTTCTAATACCTTCTCTTTGTTCTCAAACTCTCCACTCTTTTTTAAGTGGCTAAGGGCAAGACCAATAAACGAGTTTGCTTCATCACAAGTTCCATAAGCCTCTACTCGTATATCCGATTTAGAGACTCGGTCACCGTATACTAATGATGTTTTCCCTTTATCACCTGTCTTCGTATATATCTTCATCTTCTAATATCCCCTATCTAAATCAATTAGATTAATATAAGTGCCTTCTCCGTTGTTATACACTTTTAAATTCTCTCTAAAGATCTCAAATGCACGAGGCATATAATTTTTCGTAATACTAGAAATATGCGGAGTAACAGTAACATTATCCATACTCCAGAAAGGATGAGTAGGCGGCAGTGGCTCTGTTTCAAACACATCCAATATGGCATGAGCAATCTGTTTTTCCCTCATAACTTTCACTAAGACGCTGTCTTTAACTAAGTCACCTCGACCAACATTAATAAAGATTGCGTTCGATTTCATTGAACGAAAGTGACTCTCTGTGAGAAGGTACGTCGTTTCATTTGTACTAGGCAATACAGATACTATACAATCTGCTTCTTGAAGAAACTCGTCTAACTTCTCCATCGCATACATTTCATCTATATTCTGATGAGCGTTACCACTTCGATTAACACCTATTACTTTCATATTAAATGCTTTACCTAATCGAGCAATTTCTCCACCAATTGCTCCTACACCTAGTATTCCTAATGTCTTTCCACCCAGTTCAAAGGTTTGAACGAGTGTGCGATCCCAAATTTTCTGCTTTTCAAGTTCATACAGTTGCTTAGTCTGCTTTGCAACCTGTAGAATCATTGAAAATGTATATTCGGCCATAGGTATTTTATGTATTCCTCTTGCATTAGTAACCATAATATTTCTATCTTTTAGCGCTTCAAAGGGCATCTTCTCAAGACCTGCTGATACGACCATCACCCATTTTAGTTTTGTTGCTTTTGCAATTAAATCAGGGGTTAGATCTTCTCCAAGTGTAATGAGGATATCCGCTTTAGGTAAATCACCTTCTGCTTCTTTTATGTTTGGATAAAATAAAAAGGTCTCACTTCGAAATGAGTCTTTTAATTCGCCAATGATTGCATCTGTCGGTTTCACTGTTGATAAAATAAACATCAAAAACCCTCCTTTTTTATAATATTAACAAGGATATGATGTAAGTTGTCAAAAAATAAGAAAAGTATAAGTGCCTTGGTTATCACCGATATGCTCGATATCCTGTCTAGGAAACTAAATTGGAAGGAATCCCCTCCTCCTCGAGAGGGATGCTATTTGACATAATCATTGCTCGGACTATGTGTTTTGTCCAATAGAGCTAGCCTATCGAACATAATCTTTACTCGGACCTGGTGTTTTGTCCAATAGAGCTGGCCTATCGAACATAATCTTTACTCGGACCTGGGGTTTTGTCCAATAGAGCTGTCCTATCGAACATAATCGTTGCTCGGACCTGGTGTTTTGTCCAATAGAGCTGTCCTATTGAACATAATCTTTGCTCGGACTTTGTGTTTTGTCCAATAGAGCTGGCCTATCGAACATAATCTTTGCTCGGACCTGGTGTTTTGTCCAATAGAGCTGTCCTATCGAACATAATCATCGCTCGGACCTGGTGTTTTGTCCAATAGAGCTGTCCTATCGTACATAATCATTGCTCAGACCTGGGGTTTTGTCCAATAGAGCCTGCCTACCCGAACAAGTTCAATGCCCAAACAATGTATTTCTCCTCATAAATACCATCAGCACCAATTATGTAATTCAAACCCCTCAATTAAAAAAAGGTGCGAGAACTTTACTTCTCGCACATCCATACGCTAACATCTGAGGAGGTATGCCCTACACTCATAACATACTCATTTTCGAATCTAAATGTATAGACCATAGCCTTTAATCCTGAAAAAAGGGCGTTAAACAAGCATTTGTATTTTCAAAGGAACTAACGCATGACTTCGGTTTACAAAAATGAATGCATCGTAACGACTTGATACGATTGAAGGGACGTAATTTCCTAAATGCTCATATTCAGGATTATATACAACTCCAATGGCCCGGTGACCAAGTGTAGAAGAAAATAATTCTTTGTTATCCTCTTGGAAAAGTAGAATCTTGTCAAATGCTCCTGCCCGGTGCAATAAATCCTCCCAACTGTTTCGTTCACCATTTGGGACATTCATGACTTGAGGTTCGTCTCCCCATCGCCTCGCCGCAATTACTGATCCATGATGGGTACCAAAACCAACAGCATATACATTTTCCTCTCCATATCTTTCACGAACAATTTGACCTACATTTGTTAACCCTTCACCTTTCATATCAGTATACCTGGCATCACCGATATGAGTATTATGTTCCCAGACAATGACCTTTGTATCACGACCGTGGTACTCTACTAATTTTTCAATAACATCTGACATATGATAGTCTCTAACATTCCAGGATTCTGTATCATCTTGGACCATTGCACGGTAATAACGTTCTGCATTCGCCGTCACAAGAGAATTAATATCAAGGCTTAAATCAGCTTCTTCTTCACTAGAATATTGATGTTTATTTCTTCTTACAGTCGTTAATAAATTTATAACCTCATCAATACAGTCTTGAGATAAGAATGAAGCAGACACTCCATAGTTCTCTTCTCTTCTATTAAAAGGTTCGAAGCAGCTAAATGCCTTTTTGGCAACCTCAACATCAGGTGAATTTGTCTGTTCTAAATAGGTAACAATCTCTTCCATTGATTCCCAGAGACTATATACATCAATTCCATAGAAACCTACTTTAGAATCGCGTTTCTCATTGTATTCCTTTAACCAATTAACTAGCTGAGTTATCTCTTCATTAGCCCACATCCAGGTTGGCCATCTGTTAAATCCGTTTAGTAAAACTTGCTCACTACTGCTGTCTTGATGATATCCTTTTATGTAACTATTTACTTGAAAACAAGATGGCCAATCACCTTCGACAGCGATTACTTTAAAGCCCTTTTGTTCAATTAACATTTTAGATAACTGTGCTCGAATTGTATAAAATTCCGAGGTACCATGAGAGGCTTCTCCAAGAAGTACATATTGCTTGTTACCAACAGCATCAACAATATGTTGTAAATCCTCATCACCATTAAAACGAATTGCATTTTCTTTAATATCACTAATTAGCTTCTCCACATATAAGTCCCCTTTCAACCACATGAATAGTTGAAGTATCTCCAATGTGACTGAAACAAATGCATAAAAAAAGCGTATGCCCCGTGCGAAGGCTCTGAAACCTTTCAAGGGCAATACGCTATAGGTAGAAAGAGATTCTAAGTTTCTATTTATAACAGAAAATTTCAAGACCACTTATCTCTTTCTCTTCTTCGCTTCAAGCAATCTTTGCATTCTATCTTGTTTTTCTTCTGGTGTTAATGGTTGCTCAACGATCTTCGGTCGCTTCACTTTTGCTTTTTTGTCCTTGTTGTCCACTATAGGTGAATTTACCGCTTCCGTTACAATTGCTTCTTCTTCTTTAGCAGGAGTTATTTTCTGCTTCTTAGGTAATCGTTCCATCCGGCTTGGTCCGTCAACAACCGGCTCAGCTCGTTTAAGTAACCCACCGAAAATACGAGACATCCCAAAACGGCGAATTGTAATTTCCACAAAGAATAGTAAAAATGCAAGTAATAACAACCATTGACTAATCGGTTGTTTCAAATAATTCTTTTCAACTGTTTCTCGAAAGGACTCCTTCGCATCCAATAGCTCTTTTCCACCAGTCACATCCACAAGCTCTTTTAACAGTTCTTGATTAGCCCCTTTTAGTAAGTATTCTTCTGAATATGGTACAGTAAAGCCTGTTTGATAAATATGAACAGCTCCTGTTTGATCTGTTTGTTTCACATTTAGGAAATGCATTCCACTAGTACCTGGTATCGATAGTTCATATTTCCCTGGTGCAACTAGCTTCGTATTAGTGGGAATCCGCTCACCATCCTCCGAAACGACCGCAGTTTCTACTGGTAGAGAATTTCCACTGACAGACTCTAGAGATACAATGGTATTACCATCTTTTTTATCCATAGAGATTTTGTAAGGCTCTGTTTCATACTGTGGAAGGGTTCTAGTGACTAGATGGTTCACAAACGCTGGCCATTTCTCCCATCTTGCCCAGTCTCCTGACCATTTCCCAGACAAATCTGATGTAAATGCAATGGTTTTTCCCATCCCATATTGCCACTCAGCTAATACAGGATCTTCTTTTTCACTTAAAAAAGGAACAGTAGCCCGTGATTTAGCGGTTGTAGCGATATAAGCATTCATCTGTGGAACTCCATTTTCAACCAGAAAAGACCAATTCTGATTTCCTGATACTATCGGAAAAAATGGTTTATCTTCAATATACGTTCTTGTTGCCATGACCGTTTCCCTCGAAAGAATACTAGGAATAACAGAAGCATCAGTGACATCGTAAAATCTTCCCGAACCCCACAATGCTAAATCTTCTAGAAGAACACGGTCTGCATCTGAACCAATAGCAACAGTTGATAGTGTGATATTGTTCTCTTTCCCAGCTTCAATTAAATCTTCATAGCTTCCGTTGGTAGCTGACTGTCCATCCGTAAGCAAGATAATATGCTTTCTCTGTAATTTCAAATCTTCTAGCTCCTGAAAAGCCATTTCAAGAGAGGAATAAATTTCAGTGCCTCCACCTGGCGTAATTGAGAGAATCTTTTCAACAGTCTCTTCCTTATCCTTAAGAGGAGCTGTCTCGATAATTTCCCATGGTCGATCATCAAAAGCAATAAACCCTAGGGTATCTTCTTCCCGTAACAATTCCACAGATCGGGCTGCAGCTTCCTTCGCTAATTCTAATTTACCACCCATCATACTACCTGAGCGGTCCAAAACAATCATCAGTCCTAGTGATGGCATTTCTTTCTTTCCTTTAATATCCATGTCTACAGGTAATAATCTTTCAATTGGCGTTTTAAAATAACCACCGAGACCAAAGCTTTCGTCTCCTCCAGCCATTATAAAACCTGTCCCAAACTCTTCAACCGCTCTTTCAATCAGGTTCATTTGATTCTCGGATATCACTGTTCCCGGTACATTATTAAAAATAATGGACTGGTATTGCAAATATCCTGAAAGTACAGTTGGAAGTTTCTCTGGCACGATTACATCAACTAAAAGTCCTGCGTTTTCTAAAATGGTCTCAATTTGACCACTATCTTTACCTTGAACAACTAGCACCTTAGCTGTTCCTTTTACCTCAGATACCGAATACATGGCATTATTCTCAATAAACGTATCGTTTTCGGTGGCAACCTCTCCTTTGAACACTGTCATTCCGGTTTCTTCTACTTTATAGGAGAATTGATAGACATTTTTACCTTCTTTCACTTCTACCTTTTCTGTTAGTACATCTTCTTGATTGACAGAGAGACGTATTGTTGCAGATTTATTTGTATTACTATCAATTGTCAGTGCAATCTGCGCTTCCTCGTCCTTGTACATGGAAGGTGGGACATCTAATTTCGTGATGGACATATCTTCTTGAATCGGTTGCTCAATAAGGACTGTATCTAACTCAATTTTTCTATTTTTTAGTAGCATGGCAGCTTCTTTACTCTTACCAATCGTCTCATTCCCATCAGAAAGGAGAATGATTCTACCAGCAGAATCCTTTGGCAGAAGGGAAGACGCAAATTGAATACCCGCTTCAATGTTTGTCTCTCCACCATCAACTTTCGTATTAAACTCACTAATGGTTTGCTTTTGTTTACCCATAGATTGCTCTAATAATGCATGATTCCCCATCGTCACAATCGAAAAAGAATCATCATTCCCCTTACTTTCAACACTTTTTTCAATCCATTCAAGAGCTAGCGCATCACCATTTTGCACACTGTCAGATCGATCCACTAAGAAAACGACATGTTCACCTTTTAACGGTAATAAGATTTGTGGAACTGTAAGTGCCGAAATCAACAAAATAAAAATGACGGTTCTTAATCCCGCAATTAGCAAGAACTCTTGTGATCTATTTTTCCTTATATATAAAAATACTAAATACAAAGATGGTATCAACAATAAAAACAAAAACGGGAATTTAACCTCTAAACCCACGACGGTATACCTCCCATTCTAGCGCAATAAAGAGTAGGCCGATGAATGCTAGCCAAAACCAAAGCACATCATTCCGACTTTCAATCTCACTTTTCCCCTGACTTTTTAACTCGTTCATTTTAAAAGATGTCTCAAAGGATGGGAGTTTTTCCCGGTCATCGATTAAAACTGAGAAATAGTTAATTTTATCCCCGGCAACCGCTTGATATGTACCAGGTAGGAAAGGAGCCTTAAAACTTTCCTTACTTAAATCGAGTGTGTATAGGTTTTCATCTTCTCCATCGAAAATAGCCCAGGTTGGAGAACCTTCACTAACATTCAACCATTTCTCCTCTCCAGGACTAAAATAACCAAGGAAATTAGTCTGTTGAGAAAGCCATTGATAGCTGTTATATAGAAAAATAGGAAAACTTGGTTGCAAGGGCCAATCTGAATCAGTTAAACCGAAATTTACCACAATTAGTGGTTGACCATCATGTTTCCCTTTTTGAATTAATGGGACTGAACCACTTTTCAAAATTGTTTCCCACTCACCCTCTAACTCCTTAACTGCAGAATCAATATAGATACTTTCATGATCGACATACTTTAATAAGGAGTCGTTTTCTGCCACAATTGGCTCTGTAAGCTTTATCTTTTCCTCACTAGAATTAAACAGAATTAACGGCATTTTAGGTAGTTCGCTTAATGAGTTCGAATGTGTGATGAAAATGCCATTCATACTTTCGACTACATTCTTAACCTCTGTTTGTAATACCTCAACACCTATCGTTTGAAATCCTTTTACAACAAAAGGGTTAATATCTCCAATCGTAAAGATTGCAGGGTTATTATCTGTATAAATCGAGGTTAATTCATTATCTGCCTGGTATCCATCATCCTCTTTAATTCTTGCTTCATAGTAAGGCTTTTCAGGAAGTGACGGAATTTGCACCACGAACTCTTCCTGACCACTTATCCTCACTTTTTCCTCAAATAGTAATTCATTTTCACTATGGATCTCGAACGTAACTTCTTGCTCTTTTTTAGATTGATTTTCTAGAACAGCTACTCCTGAAATCTCTTTAGAGACAGGTGCTACTCCAAAAGAGATTATTGCTAGATTACTTGTTTCTTTCCCAATATTGTGAACTTCTACATACTGCTCCACTTCAGACAAAACATCTCGACTCACTGAATCCGAAAAAATATGAATCGCAGTTTCTTTTCCTGTAGCAAGAGAAACAGCAAGATTTACTGTATTTTCCATCGATTCATGGTTATAGGACAATTCAAGTTCATCAATGGTCTGATTAACCTGACTTTTATCCGTTTCCTTACTTAGAAGAATTTCAGGCTTCGGACCAGCTCTTATAATCGTCACTTCTTGACCGTTTAGCTTATCAGCGAGCTTTCCTAATTCTTCTTTCACAACAATAAAGCGAGTGGCGTTACCATATTCAGCTGACATTGAAGCAGAAGTATCAACAATTAGAATGAGATCATTACCTTGTAAATCATTTTGCATCCAAAACGGCCGAATAAGAGCAAACATTAATAATAGTAATGCAAGAATTTGTAGCCAGAATAATAGATTCTGTTGGAGCTTTTTCAACCAAGGTGAGGCTTGCCATTCATTTAGAACTTGTTCCCAAAGTAGATTAGAAGGAATCTTCCTTTCCTCATACTGCTTTCGGAAAAAGTAGAATAAAATAACAGCAGCTATAAAAAAACTTAGTAGAAAAAACCACGGATATAAAAATTGCAAAGAATTTCACCTCTCATTCTAAAAAGGGCAGTTAAAGCTAAGGACCAAGGCTTCTACCTCATTAAACCTCTAGCAGGAAGTTCATGGAAAAAAATCGACTCTAAATGATCTTGATCAGAAATTGGGATATAATGCCCCCCATAGCGCCTACACAATCTTTCCAACTCTTTCTTATGGTCATTTAGACGTTTCTCATACTGGGATAATATCGCTGCATTCATACTTACATTAACCTGGGTTTCTGATTCACTATCAATTAACTTTAGATCACCTATATAAGTTGGTGAAATTTCATCACTGCTTAACACTTGAAAAAACCAAATTTCTTGCTTTAACGAACTCAACTTTTTTAATAAAGCATCTATTCGATCCAGTGGTTCTAAACCATCTGTAATAAGAATCGAAAGCTGTTGATTTTTCGAAACGGAATTTTGAAGACTTGCAATAAAATCACCAGTTTGTCCGGTCTCTTCAAGTTGAAGAATATCTAAATATGTTCTTCTACTAGACACTGCACCTTTCTTTCGTATCGTTTGCAACGTGTTCGAGGCGACAGGAGAAAAAATCAGTCGATCTTCACTCGCTAACACTACATAACTTAAAAGGGCAGCTAACCTTTTGGCAAATTCCCATTTACTACTGATTACTCGCATTGAAGAAGTGACATCAAGGTAAACCGCAATTGACAGCTCCTGTTCATCTAGAAATCTCTTAATATAATGCTTTTGTGTTCTTCCGTATACATTCCAGTCTATTTGTCGTACATCATCACCTGGATGATACACTCTGAAATCTGAGAATTCTAAGGAAGAGCCAAAGTGACTAGAGAGTCTTGTCCCTTTGTGATGTCCTCTTTTTCTTGTCTTAACGAGCAATCGCATCTTTTGAAGTCTTCCCAACATTGCTTGAGTTTGACTCATTTCACCTTAACTCCCTGCCCGCTAAGCTCATTGGTGATACCCGTAATGATTTCATCAGCTGTTATACCGGTTGCTTCTCCTTCAAAATTCAAGAGAAGACGATGTCTTAAGACAGGTAAAGCAAGCTGTTTGATATCCCCTAGTGAAACATGATATCGTCCTAAACACAGAGCTCTCGCCTTCGCCATTTGAATCAGACTTTGAAGTCCACGTGGGCCACTTCCGAATTGTACATATTGTTTCACCATTTCAGTCGCATCCTCAGAATCAGGATGTGTTGCTGAAACCACATCAACTGCAAAATTCAACATTTCATCTGAAACTAATATCTCTTTCGATAGTTTCTGAAGCTCTTGAACCTCTTTAATCGTTGCAATCTTCTCTAAGCCAAAAGTTTTTACCCCTGTCGTCCTGATTGCAATTTCCTTTAATTCCTCTTTCGATGGATAACGGACCTGTACTTTACATATAAAGCGGTCCAACTGAGCCTCTGGTAGTGGATATGTCCCTTCCATATCAATTGGGTTTTGGGTTGCCAATACGAAGAAAGGCTTTTCCATTTCCTTGGTTTCCCCCATAATGGTGACCGTTTTTTCTCCCATCGCTTCAAGTAACGCACTCTGCGTTTTAGGAGTCGCCCGGTTAATTTCATCAGCTAACACGATATTGGCAAACAACGGTCCTTTATGAAAGGAAAACCCTTGTTTCCCGCTATCCTCTGCTTGCAGAAGCATGGTACCTGTTATATCTGATGGCATTAAGTCAGGTGTAAACTGAATTCTTGAAAACTGCAAATCTAAACATTGAGCAACCGTTTTGATGAGCATCGTTTTACCAAGTCCGGGTAACCCCTCTAACAACACATGTCCTCCTGAAAAAATACTCCATAGAACTTGGTCTATAACCTCTTCTTGTCCGACTATAAAGGAACGAATCTCCTCTCTAACTTTAGAGACAGTTTCTGCAGCATGAACAAATTGTTGCTCCTTTTCTTTAATTGAAGACATATCTGTCACTCCTCGTTTGGATCAATATTTGAAAAATAATTTTTGACGATATCCCCAAGATCTGCAGGAAGCTCCATGCGTTCTGTACTTTGGCGATATGCCTGTTCATAGGAGCCAAACACTTCATTGTAAGGTCGGATACTCCCTTTCAACACCGGGCCAGTTCCTTCTGATTGTTGACCTGACTGTCCTTCACCAAGCTGCCCTGTATCCGTTTCAATCTGGCTATCTCCTTGTATCCGATTAGGAATTGTCAGCATTTCCCTTGAACCCTGTCCAAGTCCTGCTCCAGATCCAGTTCCTGTGCCAGATCCTGAGCCTGATCCTGAACCTGAGCCTGATCCTGAACCCGAGCCTGAACCCGAACCTGAACCTGAACCTGAACCTGAACCTGAACCTGAACCTGAACCGGACCCTGATCCTGAACCGGCCCCTGAACCGTTATTCCCATTTCCATTATTGGTTTGACCAGTCTGGTTAGGTGTTTGCCCGTTACCATTTGGAGTTTGCCCACCCTGTTGTTGTCCACTTTGCCCTGGTGGAGCAAAGGCCATACTTGAAGGAGGCATACCATTGGCAGCCATTTGATTCTGCATAGCTAAGCCGGTTTGTTGAACAGCAGCTTGAGCCTCAGCCAACGCTTTCATTAGTTCTGGCGATTGTAATGCTAACTCAATTTGTTTTACCAACTCGTTAAGTTCCTCATCTGTTAACTGCTGTTCCTTTTGAGTAAGCTGGTTTAATGCTTTCTGTTGCTCTTCGGTTAGTTGATCCCAGGTTTTATTTAATTCCTTTAGCTTCTTTTCAAATTCCTCCAGATTCTTTTGCTCTAATAAATTTGATAACTGAGAAAGACCATTCTTATTTAAGTCGTTTTTCCAATTTTCTAGAGTTACCTGCTTATCCTTCTTTTTAATCGTCTGTAACTCTATTTTGTTCGCCTGCTTTTCCAATTCCTTCAATGCCTCGTCAGCCGTTTTGGATTGACTTAGCTTTTCCTGGGCTTCCTGTAACGCTTTTTTTACCTCAGGATTCTTTTCTTTCTCGACCTTTTCCTTAAGCTTTTCCTCTACCTCTTCCACTAGCTTGATATTCTTCTCAAGCTCACTCGCTAATTCAAATGAATCCGGAACGGTAAAATAAACGACAACAGCTACCAATATAAACATCATTCCTGTGATTAACCATTTAGGGTACCAAACATATTTCTTTCTTCTCAAAACTTGCTGTTGAACTTTTTTCATCCTAGAAACTGCATCAGCCAGTTGAAGCTCTTCAAGATCCCCATTTTTCCCAAGGAAAGAAAATGCTGTTAAGACCCTATCCTCTGAAACAAATGGCTGATAAACAGATGCGGCTTCATACAATCCAGGTCGACTCTTCCATATTCTGATGAAAAAAAAGATAAGCAATAGAAAGAAGAGGAACAGAAAATAGTAGATCAAAAACGGAATTACAACTAAACTAGCAATGGTAATCAACAGAAAAGACAATACTCCTGCTACCAAAAGCAGGAGCTGCACCTCCTTTAGTACTAGTTTCATGAATAGCTGTTTGCGGATTGGGCTCAATAATTGTTCAAACTGTTTTTGATTTTCCACTTAACCCCACCCTTTATCCTCTTTTCATATTTGGACGTAACTTTATTATGCTAAGTACTACTGCTCCTACCATAATTACTGTATTGGAGATTAAGAAAGAAATCCAAATCGGAAAATCAATTCCTGTTCCACGCATCAGTTCTTTTGTTATTTCCGGCTGAAATGTTCCTAATAAAACGATAGGAGGATTCAGCATTGCTGTAAAGTAAGGGAGTGGATTCGTTGTACCCGCCGCAGGGTTATAAAAGCCCTGATTCAACTGCATCAAGATTAAAGTTAAAAATGCCGTCCCACCTGCTAAAAATAACGTCACTCCATAGGTTGTGACCATCGCTACAACCGTTTTTCTGATTAATGTTGAAAAGAGTACACCTAAACTACCGTAAGTAATAATGGTAAACGTGTAAAAACCAATCGTCATTAAAACTTGGCCTGGTGATATTCCTCCAAATAAAAACACAATGCTATATAAAGGTAAGCTCGCAATGATTAAGAGTAGCAAGAATGAAATCGATGAAATAAGCTTACTTAATATAATACTTGTTGAACTTTGGGTGGTTGTAAGCATCATATTTAATGTTTGTCGTTCACGCTCACTGCTAATGACTCCTGCTGTTAGTCCTGGCGTAATGAATAGGATTAAAGCTAGTTGTAGCACAGAGAGAATCATAAACATGTCTTTACTCTGGTCTGGCTTAAAGTAGCCTTGATTGTTGGATAATGACTGTATGAATACAAACCCAATAATTAAGATTCCTAGAGCAAGCAAGTAGAAGAATATACCTAGGAAGCTCTTAAATGTCCGAAAACGAAGCTTGAATTCTTTATTTAATACAGGGTTAATCACTAAATTTTTCATGTTAGCTCTACCCCCCTTGTGATTTCCATAAATACATCCTCCAAATCCGTTTCCACTTCAGAAAAACTTATAATCGGAAGTTCATTTAATATAGCTTTTCTTAATAAATTCGTTTGTTCTTCTGATGTTCCTTTATAAAGGAATTGAAATGATTGTTCCTCTTCGACGCGGACGAGCTGTGAAACAAATGGATCATCTTCAAAGAAGCTGATTGCCTTTTCCAAATTTCGCATCATTTTAACGATGATTAATTTTTCACCTTGGAGCTTTTCTTGAATATCTGCAACTGAACCTTGGGCTACCAGTTTCCCTTGGTCGATAATTCCGATCACATCACACATCTCCGATAGCTCTGGAAGGATATGCGATGAAATTAGAATCGTTTTACCCATACTTTTAAGTTCCCTTAGGATCTCCCTCATCTCAACTCTAGCCCTTGGATCAAGTCCAGATGCTGGCTCATCTAAGATCAATACTTCTGGATCATGAATCAAGCATCTTGCTAAGCACAAGCGTTGCTTCATCCCCCTTGATAATAAATCAACATAAGAATCTTGTTTATGAGATAGATTCACAAGATCCAAAAGCTGCGGAATCAGCTTTTGACGTTCGTCTAATGAAATACCATAGCTTGCTCCGTAAAAATGTAAGTATTCCTCTGCTTTTAATTGATCATATACGCCAAAGAAGTCGGGCATATACCCAATTTGTTTTCTTACCATTTTCGTGTCCTTTTGTACATTATATCCATTTACATAAGCAGTCCCAGAGGTTGGAGCCAAGAGTGTCGCCAAGATTGAGAATGTCGTTGATTTACCAGCCCCGTTTTGACCAACAAAGCCAAATACTGTTCCCTTTTCAATTTGAAGGTTGAGTGAGTCTAGTGCTGTGAATTTGCCGTATCGTTTCGTAAGATCCATTATTTCAATCAAGGTGCCACTACCCCTTTCACAGTAATCGTTGGTAAAATCACATACGGATCACCGTTTCCACTTTTATTAATTCGAATCAGAAGCTCTCCTTCTTTTGAAAAATACTGATTCACTTGACTGTCCTTGTTTAAGGTCACGCTTTTTTGATCAGGATTTATTTCAAAATACTCTCCTGTTTCTCTATTCAAAATTGAATACTGAGTAAATTGGTTGTTTATCTTAAGATTTAAACTAGTAATCTCAACCTGCTTTCCTTTCAATTGCTCCGGAAACTGATGTATATATTCATATTCTCCGTCCTCCATGAAAATTTCGTTAACAGAACCACTTACATTCTCCTCATGAATGACACCACGGATCACTTCCATTTTTGAATTTAGCATCTCATTGGTAAGTGTAAATTCACCCGTAAGATCGCTCTGTGCCACGAAAGGCGAAAGAATAAGATTAAGATTCTTTTGCTTTTCCTTTTTGCCCTCCAATGTCACATCCACAATCGAGTCTTTTGTAATTCCTGCTATTAGTGGTTGATTATTCTTGCCTTGCATACTTCCGAGTAAGAAACTAGACGCTGCATATTCTAGTTTTTCTATCTTCATTTTTTCAAGATCTGTTTGTTGATGCATACCAGCATTTGATAACATTAGAGGTCCTGCCAGAAAGTTTTGTTTGATTTTCTGATCAACCTTAATGGTTTCGCCTTCCTTTACTGCACCTAGCTTAAACTTCGTATTTCCTGACCAAATAAAAAGCTCCTCAAAATCATATGGAAATCCATTTTGAATTGTCCCTGTTAGCTGATTATTCTTCAATGATAGATTTGCAGTAAAAGCACCCTCAATTTCTTTTTGTGCTTTCCCATAAATCGTCTTGGTCGACCAATATCCCACATTAGGAAAAACAACTTCATTTACTTCCCGTTTTTCTTCCAATACTGCCCCTGTAGAAGGATCGAAACCTTGTATATTATCACTCAAATGAGGAATAGGATAAAACTGACCTTTTGGTACCTGTATCTTATATTCCCCACTTGTATTTGATAGAAGTGTCGATGCTTGTAGCCCAACTAACGTACCATCCTTTACTTGGTATACTCCCATTTGATTAAGCTGTGATTCTGCGATTCGATCCTTTGCACCAAGACTAAACACGATAATGGACATAACCAATGCAATAGAAGGAATAATCCACCAAGTATGTTCCCGCTTATCAAGTTTTCTTAACACTACATATAGAATCGGAACAATCACAACAAGATAAATCAGCATAATCACAATTAATTGAGGGATTGAATAATTAGAAGCTGGAAAATATTCATTTGTCTCAACAAATTCCCAATACATTCTGTCATATAAGTCCTGACCATAATGATTCGCATTGGTATTTGACATACCAGCTTGATCAATAAAGGCTTTAAACCATGTGCTATAGCCTTTCCATGTTGATAAAGGTTGATCACCTAGTGAAAAGCTCGTCTGTAAAATCGCTCCATTCCCGAACTCTTTTTTTATAGTCGCTGGAAGACCTGCACTAGTGTTTAATACTTGCGCTTCCTTCTCAACAGCGCCTGTAAAAAGATTGATAGATTCGAAGGGAATCGTTTCAGTTTCAGTACTTTTCAGAAAATCAACACTTCCAAAACTCTCATTTTCTAGTTTCATAGGAAGTATTGAGTATAATTCCCCATAAGAGCTGCTAGCATCAGGAGCCGCTCCAGCCACAAGAACTCCACCAGACTGAATCCATTCCTTGATTGCTTGCTGTTGTTGATCGTCCAACTCTGACACAGCGTATTCATCAATGATTAAATAATCAACCGTTTCAAGTCCCAACCCTTGCTTAGGTATCATTTCCTCTTCCAAAGGAAGCATCTGAGCAGATGTAGATGGTAGAACTCTTAGCTCCTTTAAGCGATCATAGTTCTCACTTAACACACCTATTACCAGCTCATTAGCGTTGATAAATCTAGGCTTTATTATTTTATCTCCTGAAAAGGTTACTTTATCACCCTTTTTCCAATCCCCTTTATAGAGCTGAATCATTTCTGTATTTTGATTGTACGAATAACCATCCTCCGTCATTCCCGGTAAAGATAGTTGATATGTTTTAGTGCTCCCTTCAGGTAATTCTACCGGAAGCAAGAGAGCCCCCCCAGAATTATAGGAGGGATTAAAATTGACTAATAAATCCCCACTAAATGCTTCACCATTATTCTCCAGTTTTACATTTACCGGGAATCCCTCTCCTCTTTTTACCTTCCCATCAAAGCCTTCATCTACTGTAATTTTAATCTGAACCCTTTCAGCCCCTATAGGCAGAGGAGTTGAAACAAAGACTACTAGCAATAAAATGAACGAGATTAATAACTTTATGTATTTCTGCAAACATAATTCCCCCTAATTAGACAACTTCCTTTAATTATAGACGTTTATAATTGGAAAAAGTTTTACTTTTTTACATTTTTTATGTAGGTAAGACCATCTTCCTACAAAAGGGTTTCGCTCCTCTCCTCAATTCTCACTCTTTATATAGACGAAAAAAATTGAAGTTCCCCTACAAAAAAAAGAAAAAAATGCCAAATACACCCTTTTCTAACAAGGGTGCCTGGCACCATAAAGTATTTAATCAAATTCATATAATTGTTCCAAACAAAACTTCGGGTTTGAAAAATGAATGAAATCATCTTTTTCTGGGTCATAGCTGTAATCCAATTTCCACTCACTACTATTAGCAATGATGAGTTTTATTGCATGAATGATTTGATACATTTCTGCATTCGTCATAATTGGGTGCACTGAAATGCGAATCCACCCCGGTTTGTTAAACACATCACCTTTAGTTATATTGTCCGCTATTGTTTTAGACTTTTCTTTACTAATCTCTAATAAATAATGTCCATAAGGTCCTGCACAAGAACAACCACCCCGCGCTTGAATTCCAAAACGATCATTTAATAATTTTACAAAAAGGTGATGGTGAATCTCATCGACATAAAAGGAAATGATTCCTAGTCGATCCCATCTTTCTGGTTCAAATAAATGCACCCCTTCTATCCTTTCCAATTCAGACATAAGAAGTTGCACAAGTTCTTTTTCTCGCTCAAGCATTTTGTTTATTCCCATGTTTTCTTTAAGTTTAATACAGAGAGCTGTTTTGATCGCTTGAAGAAAGCCTGGTGTTCCACCATCTTCACGGTCTTCTCTATTTGGTGAATACATATAGTCTCCCCAAGGATTAGTCCACAAGACTGTGCCTCCTCCTGGGTTATCCGGAGTTTCATTCTTAAGTAGACTTTGGTCCATGATTAACACCCCACAAGTACCAGGACCTCCAAGAAACTTATGCGGAGAGAACATGACTGCGTCTAGTTTCTCAGCAGGATCATTCGGATGCATATTGATGTCTACATAAGGTGCTGATGCGCTAAAGTCAATAAAGCAATATCCATTAAATTCATGCATCTTTTTAGCTATTTTATGATAAGGAATCATTATTCCAGTTACATTAGAACAAGCTGTAAATGATCCAATCTTTAACTTTCGATGGTTATATTTCATCAATAATTGTTCGAGTTCTTCTACGTTTATTTCTCCGTTCCTTGAGGGTTCTATACAAACGACATCAGCAACAGTCTCCATCCATGTTAAATAATTTGAATGGTGCTCCATATGGGAAACAAAAATGATAGGACGATCCTCTTCATTTAAATCAATATGGTGACTCAGGTTTTTCGGAACCTTAATTCCAAGTAAACGAGCAAGCTTATTAACGATTGATGTCATCCCAGATCCATCCATGATCAAAATATCGTTTTTATCTGCATTTACATGTTTTCTTATAATCTCTTTCGCTGCCTTATATGCCTTGGTCATCGTTGTACCTGTGATATTAGATTCAGTATGTGTATTCCCGATGAGAGGACCACAGTCGTTGGTGATTTTTTCTTCTATTGGCCGATATAAACGCCCACTTGCTGTCCAATCAGCATAAACCATCTTCTTCTTGCCATAAGGTGACATGAAATATTGATTATAACCAATCACGTTTTCTCGATATTTTTGAAAGGAAGCTTCTAGTTCCCCTGCAAGGAGATATGTGTTACTTCCTATTACCACTTTTATCACTGAAGGGCATCCCCTTTCTTTATTCCATCACCCAATAAGATATGCATAGAGAAAAAAATGGGTTATAGGAACAGTGACAAATTTAGATCTTCTCTGAAAAATGTATAATGGTGTACTTTAGATTCACTATGAATCTCTCGCGGGATACTGACAGGTATGAGGAATATAAATACAATTGAGTCTGAAGGAGATGGGACTTCGCACTGCGGTGGTGGAACCTAGTTCAATTCAGTCTGTACCTGACTGAACTTCGGACTGCGGTGGTGGATCCTAGTTCAATTCAGTCTGAACCTGACGAGACTTCGGACTACGGTGGTGGATCCTAGGTGAATCCAGTCCGAACCTTACCGGACTTCGGACTGCGGTGGTGAAACCTAGGT
>NZ_FNJU01000012.1:40088-98019 GCF_900104555.1 Litchfieldia salsa | reverse complement strand
GGTGGTGGAACCTAGGTCAATCCAGTCCGAACCTTACCGGACTTCGGACTAGACTAGGGAATCCTAGGTCAATCCAGTCCGAACCTCTCTGAGTTATACTGCTGTCTCTTCTTTGATAAATTCCAATGCTTCAACAACATGACCTTTCACTTTAACTTTACGCCATTCCTTTACTAACTTTCCTTCGGAATCAATAATGAATGTGGAGCGTTCGATTCCCATGTATTCCTTGCCGAAGGTTTTCTTAAGTTTCCATACATCATATAATCCTGCTACGTGATGGTTATCATCTACTAATAGCGAAAATGGTAAGTCATGTTTTTCGATAAATTTTTGGTGCTTTTCTACCGGATCAGGACTGACTCCTAAAATGACAGCATTAAGATCTGCGAAGCTTTCATATTGATCTCGAAAATCGCATGCTTGGGTTGTACATCCAGGAGTCATGTCTTTTGGATAAAAATACAACACAACATATTTTCCTTTTAAATTTGATAAACGTACAGTTTCACCAGTGTTAGAAACTAGTTCAAAATCAGGCACAAGATTTCCTACTTCAATAGTCATTAATTTTCTCTCCATTCTGTATCTTTTATTTAAGCGTACAGAATTTAACACCAATATTCAACTTTCGTTTCTTTCAATGTTTATAACTGTTTTAACAACAAACGCCATTGGAATTGTATATCCGATTAGTGCCTCAACAATTGCAATCCATCTTCCAACACCAATCGGGGTAATATCACCATACCCGACTGATAATAGAGTTATTGCACTGAAATACATGGTTGATTCAAGTCTTTCTGTAAAGACGCCTGAAACTGGTAAACCATCCTCATTCAAGACAGGAAAATTATTTAGATCCAAAACCATATAAATGATTCCAAAACCAATCAAAACCGTAACATACACCAAAAACAGCAAGACAACGTTTTCGATAGATATATATTGTTTTTTACTAACTTTTGTCATAAATAGCGAACGGATACTTGATATAAGTCCAACAATCGTGATAGCAAGCAAAAATAAAGGGACCAGTTGTCTCACCTCATATATTCATTTATAAATATATACGAAGAGGTTGGCCAACTTATCCCTTTAACTATAATATGAAGTTGTATTAGTTCCCTGCCCCGCGATACTTTGTAACTCCAAAGTTCCACAGCACAACCGCAAAGATAAAAAAGACGATCCCAATTACAGGAGTCATAAACGCATAAACATACCATTCCGTTTTTCCGAGAAAGTATGACGCTGGATAGACCCCAACAAAGGCAAAGGGAAGAATCCAGGTTAAAGTGAAACGAATCACTTTATTGTAAATATCAACCGGATACCTTCCATAATTTCCGATATTATACATCATTGGCATAATTGAGGTTCTTGCATCTGACCAAAAGCCAATACTTGCAAGCATAATAAAGATTGAAGCATACACGAGTGCCCCACCTAAAACCAGTACGACAAAAATGATTGGATCATACCAACAAATTGTTAAACCAAGATTGGTCCCCGCATAAAACATAACAACAATACCAGTAATGACCCCAAATAATGATTCTAACTCCATACGTTCCAAGATAATTTGAAATAAGCTATGGATTGGTCGAGTTAGAATTCGATCCATCTCACCTTTTACAATATAGCGATCATTAAAATCCCAAATATTAAAAAAGGCAGAAAAGAGTGCATAAGGTACTAAGAAAAATCCATAAATAAAGATGATTTCATCCCTTACCCAACCATTTAGAAATTGGGTGTGACCAAAGACAACAAGAATGAAAATGAGGTTTACTCCCTGAAAAAGAAGATCCGAAAAAATTTCTACAACTAAATCGGCTCGGTATTGCATTCGAGTTTTCATATATTGTCCGACATATTGGAAAAACATTGATAAATAGAACATACTTCACCCTCCTTGCACAATCAGTTGTTTTTTTGCAAGCACCCATAACGCTTGAATCGGTACAATTAAAATAACAACCCAAACCAACTGAAGAAACAGTGCATTAAGAATTTCTTGTCCTTGAAACCCTTCAGTGAAAATCATACTCGGAATATAACTAATCGCTTGAAAGGGTAGCAATTTCATTACATCTTGAGCCCAGATTGGATAAAAGCTAATCGGTAACAGCAATCCTGAAAATAAATCAATAATAACCCTCTTGGCGCGAATTAACCCATCATTATTAAAAAGGAAAAATGTCATGATTCCTGTTAGTAAATTGATTTGAGAATTAACAATAAAGCTGAGAATAATGGAAAAAGCGAAATAACACCAGGTTATAATGCTAGTTGCAAAACTGAGTGGAAAGATTAAACTAACAATCACCATCCCAGGTAGCGAGAAAAATAGAAGCCTGAAAACCCCTTCTCCTAGTCCTTGCATTGTTTTCATACCTAAATAGTTATATGGCCTTATAAGTTCAATTGCAACCTTTCCATCCTTAATCTCTTGTGCGATTTCACGATCAATATTATTAAAGTAAAATGCCCGCGCCATCCACGAAACCGCAATATATGTTGTCATCTGAATAACTGACATTCCTTGTATTTCTTCCTTGCCACCATAAATGGCTGTCCATAAAAAATAATATGCTCCAATGTTAATACTATAAATAAGAATTCCACTGTAATAGTTCGTCCTATAAGCGAGCATCATTAAAAACCGAATTCTAATCATTTCAAGATACTTATCCATTTAAATTTCCCTTCCTCGTCATACCTGTCAACGAAATTTCAATCTAACCAAACGTTTGTTTAGTATTAAACTAATCCTTAATCAAACGTTTGTTTAGCATTTATTCCATTTATTTAACAGCTATCCCTTCTTCATAAATATTTCTTATGATTTCTTCGGTAGAAACTTCATTAATACTGATATCCTTTATTTTGTGCGATGCTACTACACGTCCAATTAAATCAGACATCACGTTTTCATCATTTCTTACATTAGCAACCCAAATAAACGGTCTTCCGGGTTGTACCCATTCTACTTCCAAGCCAGCAGTTAGGTTCTCAATGTCAACACGCTTAATATCTTGACTGAATAAGAATTGAATTTGTTTACCTTCTCCCCAATTCCTTCTTAGTTGACCTAACTGTCCATCATATATAATTTTACCTTCATCTAACATAACAACTCTTTCGCATAGTGCCTCAATATCTGTTAAGTCATGAGTTGTTAGCAGAATCGTTGTTTGGTAGCGTTCATTCATTTCTTTTAAAAATTTACGGATTTTCAACTTTACAAGTACATCTAGCCCAATTGTCGGCTCATCTAAAAATAATAATGGAGGATTATGCAAAAGGGCAGCAGCTAATTCACATCGCATTCTTTGTCCAAGCGATAATTTTCTTACTGGTTTATCAAGTAATGGACCAATATCTAAGGATTCAATTACATGTTCCATATGATTTTTATAATCCTCATCTGATACTTTATATACTTTTTTTAACAAACGAAACGATTCTTGAACTGCAATATCCCACCATAACTGTGATCTTTGGCCAAATACAACACCAATTGTTTGTGCGAACTTCTCTCGATCCTTATGAGGATTCATTCCATTTACAGTTACGACTCCTGACGTAGGTGTTAAAATGCCTGTTAGCATTTTGATTGTGGTTGATTTACCTGCACCATTTTCCCCTATATATCCAACCATTTCACCTTGTTTAATGGTCAAAGAAATATCATCTACAGCCCTAAGAATCTGATAGTTTCTTGTAAATAAATCACGAAAAGCCCCTTTCAACCCTTGCCTACTTGAATAAGATTTGAATTCTTTCCTAAGCGACTTTACCTCTATAACATCTTTCATTATTAAGACCTCCACTTTTTCACCATAAAGACTAGTTTAATCGAAATTACAACACTGTTACAACTCATATCATTTTCATTTAACTCATTCTTTTTATAATTTACCTTCAATGCTAAAATAGGAAAAGCGATGAAAACAAGGAGGACTACCTAAATGAACTTTTCAAAATCCGAGCAATTACATAAAGAAGCATTAGAACATATTGTTGGTGGTGTTAACAGTCCATCAAGATCCTACAAGGCTGTTGGGGGAGGCTCCCCTGTTGTAATGGAAAGAGCAAAGGGAGCTTACTTTTGGGATGTTGACGGAAATCAATATATTGATTATCTTGCCGCATACGGACCTATTATAACTGGACATGCACACCCCCATATTACAAATGCAATTAAAGAAGCAGCAGAGAACGGGGTACTCTACGGAACCCCTACCCCACATGAAATTAAATTTGCAAAAATGATTAAAGAAGCAATGCCAAAAATGGATAAAGTACGCTTTGTAAATTCAGGGACTGAAGCTGTAATGACCACTATACGTGTAGCACGCGCCTATACAAAGCGTGATAAAATTATTAAATTCGCTGGTTGTTATCACGGTCATTCCGACTTAGTCCTTGTAGCTGCCGGTTCTGGCCCAGCAACTCTCGGTACCCCAGACTCAGCTGGAGTCCCAAAAAGCATTGCACAAGAAGTGATTACAGTTCCTTTCAATGATATCGAACCATTCAAGGAAGCTATTGAAAAATGGGGACCAGAGATTGCAGCTGTTCTCGTTGAACCGATTGTTGGTAATTTTGGAATTGTTGAACCAAAGGAAGGGTTTCTTGAGCAAATTAATGAGCTAACACATGCTGCTGGTGCATTAGTTATTTATGATGAAGTGATTACAGCATTCCGATTCATGTATGGTGGGGCCCAAGACCTGCTAGGTGTTACCCCTGACTTAACTGCTTTGGGGAAAATTATAGGAGGAGGCCTACCCATAGGTGCTTATGGCGGTAAAAAAGAAATTATGGAACAAGTAGCACCACTTGGCCCTGCTTATCAAGCAGGTACAATGGCCGGAAACCCCGCGTCCATTCTTTCAGGAATTGCTTGTCTTGAAGTTTTACAAGAAAAGGGTCTGTATGAGAGATTAGATCGATTAGGAGCAATGCTAGAAGAAGGAATTACGAAGCATGCCAAAACTCATAACATCCCTATAACCATTAATCGTCTTAAAGGTGCTCTTACGATTTACTTCACCACTGAAAAGGTGGTCAATTATGAACAAGCAGAAAATACAGATGGAGATACATTCGCAAAATTTTTCAAACTAATGCTTGAGCAAGGAATTAATTTGGCACCATCCAAATATGAAGCATGGTTTTTAACTCTAGCACATACAGAAGACGATATTATTCAAACACTTGAAGCAGTCGATTATGCATTTAATATACTAAAAAATTCATAATTATGCATTTAAAGAACAGATGGACTGTCAACTACATTCATCTGTTCTTACAAAGTTATAGAAAACGCTTACACTACGGTTATTTTGCGACATTATTCTAAAATCGGAAATGAATACCATATCCATCTCATTGAATAATGAATTGATTTTACATTATTAATATGATAAGATAGGTTCATACATTTCTGAAAATTTGTTCTTTTTTGCCTTATATTGTTAATTAAGAAAAAATTAGATAGAGAAAAATCTTTTTAGGGGGTGGAGGCTATACAAAAAGGAAATTTACACTAGGGTACATTAAGTATCCATTGTAGAGTAACTTCCTTTTTTATGCCGCTTTAATGGAAAAAAACTGGAGTCCAAGTCTATTTAAAGAATTTCATCGTCAAGAACATGATGCATGTGGAATTGTATCTGCAATTGAAAAGAAAAGAGTTCCAACGAAAGCAAATATTGACGCTGTCATCGATGCACTTGTCAAAATGAATCACCGCGCTGGATTTATTAATGGGGAAGGTGACGGAGTAGGAATTCATATCGATATTCCAAAAGCTCTTTGGAAAGAAAAGCTACAAGTATCTGGACAAAGTGCTGAATTAGTTGATCGTAAGGATTTCACAGTAGGTCATTTCTTTATTAATAGAAACGCTAACTTTGAACAAATCAAAGAAACGTTACAACAACTTTTTAGTGATAATGGTTTAACAGTTATTTATGACTCAATTAAAGTTACAACATCTAGTGCACTAGGTCCAATTGCTACTCAAGAGGAACCTACATTCTGGCAAGTTGCATTGATTCCTAACAACGAATCTCTTAATCTAACTAAAATTCTATTTGATCTTACAATAGAAGCTGAAAAAGACTCGAACATTCATGTCGCTTCATTAAGTAACCACCATGCAGTATACAAGGTTCTTGGTGCTGGAGACATCTTACCAAAGTTCTATCACGATTTAGCTAATCCACTTGTCGCATCTACAATGACATTAGGACACAATCGTTATTCAACAAATACTCTATCCAACTTCTTCCGTGTACAACCATTTGCTGTGTTAGGTCATAACGGAGAAATTAACACTATTTCAAAACTTCGTGATGAAGCAAGAATGATGAATGTTCCTTTAACAGATGGTGGTAGTGATTCACAAGATTTAAGTCGTACAATTGAAACACTTATTTCTCGTGATGGTTACAGCTTGTTTGAAGCAATGGATGTTTTATTCCCACCTATCGTAAATGAAATTAAATCATATCCTGAACACTTGCAGGATCTATATACTTATATCCGTGAGGCATGGGGACATTTTGCACAAGGTCCAGCTGGGATCATCTCAAGATTTGCTGATGAAGCCGTTTTTAGTGTGGATGCTCTAGGTTTACGTCCTCTTTGGAAAATTGAAACAGAAACAACTTATTTATTCTCATCTGAACCTGGAATAATTCCTTCTTCAGAATATGTTGCAGAACCTAAACCACTTTCTCCTGGTGAAAAAATTGGTTTGAAATGGTCTGATGATGAAAATATTAATGTATACGAGTATTCAACATATCAAGAAGAAGTATTTCAACGCTTCACAAACCGTATAAACTTTGAAAACTATCGCACTCGTTTAGCAACACCAAGCATCGAAAAATCAGTTACAATGTCTTCTACAGCAAAGGTTCATAATGGCCTATATGCTGCATTTGGTTGGGATCGCGAGAACATTCAACTTCTTGAGCAAATGGCTGAAAAGGGTGCTGAACCGATTCGTTCACTTGGACATGATTCACCACTCGCAGCAATTGATAATGGTAGAAGAAATATTGCTGATTTCATTAAGGAAAGTGTAGCTGTTGTAACAAACCCTGCAATTGACCGTGATCGTGAAACAGAACATTTCTCTACAAGAACAGTTATCGGAAAACGTCCATCACTTGTTGAGCGTGTTGAAAAAGATCTTGTTATGGAACTCTCTTCTCCTTTACTGATTGAAGGAAATCTTGGTTACGAATGCTCAAGTCAAACAGCACAACCTTCTTATGACCAGGTTGTTGAGACATTTAATAAAGAAAAACTAGTACACTATTTATCTGCAACTTTTACAGAAGATGAAACTCTTAAAGATGCACTTGCTAGATTGGCGGATGAAGCAAAAGAAGCTGTTGAGCAAGGTAAAACATTAATTGTGATTGATGATGCAACTGCCCATAAAAATGGCCAACTTTGGATTGATCCACATTTAATTATCTCGGCTGTTGATCAAGCATTAGTCTCTTCTCACTTAAGACGTGATTGCTCTTTACTATTACGTTCAGGTGCAATTCGTTCATTACACGATATTATTCTTGCTTACGGATTAGGTGCAAACATTATTAGTCCTTACCTATTGTTTGCTACAGTTTCTGAAGACACGATTACACCTGCTACAAATCTTTATAACTCTTTAATAAAAGGTCTTGAAAAAGTTATTTCTACCCTAGGAATTCACGAACTACGCGGTTATGCAAGATTATTCTCGAGTATCGGATTAAATGATGAAATTGCAGACTACCTAAAGATTGTTAACTTCTTAGGTTCTGAAACTGTAGACTATAATTTCGAATCACTTAAGAAAGACGCGATTGAAAGAGCAGTTGATTTTGAAGACGAAAAAGCTCGACCAGGAAAAAGCTTCCACCTCTTCCCTCGTATCTGGAAGGCAATTGGTGAAGTATCTCAATCTGGTTCATATGATGGCTATCGTGAAAAGCTTACTGAGCAAGAGGAAAATAACCCAACTACCATTCGTCATTTAACTGATATCAAGAAATCTGATAAGCCAGTTTCTGCTGACAAAGTTAATATCGGAGTTGGTGAGCATAGCCTACCATTTATCATTTCATCTATGTCATTTGGATCTCAAAACGAGATTGCTTTCCGTGCTTACGCTGAAGGTGCAGAACAATTGAACATGATTAGTTTAAATGGTGAAGGCGGAGAGATTAAGGATATGCTAGGCAAATACCCACGTACTCGTGGCCAACAAATTGCTTCAGGGCGATTCGGTGTAAATGCAGAGCTTTTAAACTCTTCTAATCTTCTAGAAATTAAAATTGGTCAAGGTGCGAAGCCTGGTGAAGGTGGTCACTTACCTGGATCAAAGGTTACTGCAAAGGTTGCAGAAGCTCGTAATGCAACACTAGGGTCAGATTTAATCTCGCCTTCAAATAACCATGATATCTATTCGATTGAAGATTTAGCACAAATGATTGCTGAATTAAAAACAGCAAACGACCAAGCGAAAGTAGCTGTTAAAGTTCCAGTTGTTCCAAACATCGGTACAATTGCAGTTGGTATCGCAAAAGCTGGTGCTGACGTTATTACGATAAGTGGATTTGATGGTGGAACAGGAGCTGCTAGAATTCATGCACTTCAATATGTTGGTCTACCAGTAGAAATCGGTGTGAAAGCAGCACACAATGCCCTTTTAGAAGCTGGACTTCGTAATCAAGTTGAACTATGGGCAGATGGTGGAATTAAGAGTGCACTAGACGTTGTAAAAATGATGTTATTAGGTGCAAACCGAATTGGTTTCGGTACACTATCAATGATTGCAATTGGCTGTACGACTTGTCGTGGCTGTCACCTTGACACCTGTCACGTTGGTATTGCAACGCAAATCGAGTCAGAAGCACAAGCAAAAGAACATGGACTTCGTCGATTCGTTCCACGTCAATATGATTTAGCTGTAAAAGGGTTAGTAAATATGTTTACTGCTTTTGGTAACGAAGTGAAAGCTCTAACAGCATCATTAGGACATGACAACCTTCAAGACTTGGTTGGACGTTCAGACTTGTTAGAACAAACTAGAGGTCTTGAATCTATCGATTTAAGTTATCTACTAAAACCTCTTGAAGTGAAGCAATTTGCACAAAAAGAAGTTGCTGCAAGTGTTGAAGATCCGCAGTTATTAGTAGCTGTTGGTGCTGAATATCTTGATATAAATGTAGATGAACTACAAACATCAAGAGATTTTACTACTGTCACTTCTGAGCAACGTGTACTAGGAAGTCGTGTTTCCTGTCATCGTGTAAGAGGACGCTTGGATGGTTCGTATACAAAACTACCAGACGTTAAATTACGCTATCAAGATGGATCTATTCCTGGAAATGGACTAGGAGCATATAACACTTCTGGTATCGATATTCACGTTGATGGTGGAGCACAAGACGGAATTGGTAAAACTGCATTTGGTGGTAGCATTCAAATCTACAAATCAAAAGGTAAAGATGGTAACTACTATAATGGTTCTGTAGGTAAAGGATTTGGTTACGGAGCTCAAAAAGGACTATTGCTAGTCCAAGGTAACGCTGATGCTCGTGCCGGAATTCGCTTATCTGGTGCAGATATGATTATTGGTGGCCAATTAACAACACCTATCCCTGAAAAAGAAAATGGTAACCTAGGTGTAAATGCTAATATTAAAGGTTTTGCTTTCGAATATATGACAAACGGTCGTGGCCTTGTTCTTGGAGACCCAGGTCCTTGGATCTGTGCTGGTATGACTGGTGGAGTCGTTTACCTTCGTCACCAACCAGAAATGGGACTTACAAAAGCTGCAATCGAACGTCGTATTGCAAAGGGAGCAAAAGTTTCCATCCAAGCTCTATCTGAAAAAGGAAAGCTTGATGTTCAAGAACTATTAACAGCATTTATTAACGGTTTAGTAGAACATGGACAACAGCAAGAAGCAGACGAATTAAAAGTCTTACTTGCTAATCCAGAACAACACTTCTTCCAAGTCATCCCGACGAAAGAACAAGCAGATCCATCTGTATCTACTGAGTGATCAACTAAAACCAAAACATCCCTATTCATATTGAATAGGGATGTTTTTTTATTGATTCCAACTTACTTCGGGTATCTATTTCTTGTTTAGTTACTCTACAAGATGCTCCGCTCGACTTTCGCGCACCTATCTCTTGTTTAGTTACCTTTCACATTGCTCCCAACTCGACTTCGGGGACCTATCTCACCATTAGTTACTCTACCATTTGCCTCGCTTCGACTTCGGGCACCTATCTCGCGTTTAGTTACCTTTCCCGATACTTTCAACACGACTTTAGGCACCTATCCCACAAGGATCATCCCATCAAATTGGACTCCACCAATAATCTTACTTCACAGGGTAATTTTGTTTGTCACAAAATGTTGGAGAAATACCCCTTGAAAAGAAATGGAAACCAATGTATAGTACAGTATTGTTTCAATTATTTTTGAACAGGATAGATAAGTAATACGTAGTTAAAAAGAAAGGAATTTTTCATATATGAAAATTGGTGCCCGTATTTTAAAAACAGGCATAGCCATCACTCTAGCACTAATACTTGCCAATGTTCTTGAACTGTCCGCACCTGTCTTTGCTGGAATTGCTGCGGTTTTTGCCATTCAACCTTCAATTTACCGATCATACTTGTCGGTATTAGAACAATTTCAAGCTAATATAATTGGTGCTGTATTCGCGATCGTGTTTGTTCTAGTCTTTGGGAATGATCCATTTATTATTGGATTAACAGCCATTCTGGTGATAGGAATTAATATCAAGTTAAAAATTGAAAATACAATACCTGTCGCGATTGTAACAGTCATCGCTATTATGGAAAATCCGGGTGAAGATTTCATTCAATTTGCTCTTCTTCGGTTTTCAACCATCATGCTTGGGGTTTTATCTGCTTTTATCGTTAACTTAGTTTTTCTACCACCTAAATATGAAAGTAAATTGTATGGGAAAATTGATGAGATCACTGAGGTTATTTTTAAGTGGATTCGCCTTAATACAAGGCAAGCGATTGAACACCATACATTAAAAGCTGAAATTGAAGGCATAAAAGATCAACTGACGAAACTAGATCAATTATACTTACTATATAAAGAAGAACGAAACTATTTACAGAAGTACAAGAAGGCAAAAGCAAGGAAACTAGTATTATTTAGACAAATGATTATCTCCACTAAATATTCACTTGATACATTAAAAAAATTGCACCGTTTTGAGAATGAGTTCCATCGGATGCCACTCGAGTTCCAACAAACACTTATTAAGGAAATCGATGATATGATTCATTTTCATGAACAGCTTAATCTAAAGGTTATTGGTAAAATAAAAACACAGCTTGTTACGCACGAATTAATTAAGGACTTTGAATTTGATCGTAATGCAGTAATTGATACCTTTATTTCACATCAAAAGCTGTTAGATGACGAATCCCAAAAGGACTGGTATCAACTATTATCTCTCGTCTCTTCTATCATCGATTATTATGATCAACTCAATCACCTTAATGTATTGATTGAAAGCTACCACAGCTACCACAAAGATGATGACAGACTCACGGTAAAATAAAAATGGTCGTCCACCTTCTTCTGAATTACAAAGACAAAACTCCTACCATCATAAGTAGGAGTTTTTCATTGTCTATTCTAACTGTTGCACTTGAAACAGTTCGAAATAATGACCTTTTTTCTTCATTAACTCTTCATGTGAGCCAACTTCAATAATCTTTCCGTGCTCAATCATCACAATTCTGTTTGCATGTGTAATGGTTGACAGTCGGTGGGCTACGATAAAGGTTGTTCGGTTTTGTGCTAGCTTTTCTAATGCAATCTGAATCACATGCTCACTTTCTAAATCAAGCGCTGATGTGGCCTCATCTAATACGAGAAGCGGCGGGTTCTTCAAGAATACACGTGCGATTGCAATTCTTTGTTTTTGACCACCTGATAGCTTTACTCCACGTTCTCCTACCTCAGTATCATAGCCTTTTGGAAGTTGCATGATAAATTCATGTGCATTTGCCGCAACCGCAGCAGCAATTACCTCTTCCTCTGTCGCATCAGGCTTACCTATTAAGATATTCGCTTTAATAGACTCACTAAATAAAAATGGGTCCTGTAGAACCATACCAATTTTATCTCTCAGACTCCGAGATTTAAAATTTCTTATATCAATTCCATCGATCAGGATTCTCCCACTCGTTACATCGTAAAAGCGCGGAATCAGACTAACTAAACTTGACTTCCCACCACCACTCATTCCAACTAGTGCAATGGTTTCACCCTTTGTCACATGAAGATGAATATCTCGTAACACTTCTTGGTCATCATCGTTATACTTGAATGAAATATGATCGAAAGTTACATTTCCTTCGATATTTGAACAATCAATCGCATCTTTTTTATCTTTAATATCATATTTTTCATCGACAAACTCGAATACACGGTCCATAGAAGCAAGTGCCTGTGTCATGGTTGTCGAAGAATTAACCAATCTTCGTAACGGATTATATAATCGATCAATAAATGCAATGAAGGCAACCATTGTTCCAACAGTTAAATCGCCTTGAATCACTTTTAGGCCTGCATATCCTATAACTAGCAGTGGCGCAACATCTGTAATGGTATTAACTACCGCAAACGTTTTTGCATTCCAACTAGTATGATCTAAGGCTTTTGAAAGGAAATTACTATTTGTTTGATTAAACTTTTTTTGCTCTTCATCTTCAATTGCAAAACTCCTAATCACAGGAATCCCCTGCACTCTTTCATGTAAAAAGCCTTGCACTTCAGCCAATGCTTGTGAACGATCTCTTGTTAATTTTCGTAAACGAGCATAAAAAAACTTCACCGAAAATCCATAAAACGGGAAAAGTAGAATTGAAACAATGGTCAGAGGAACATCCATTGAAAACATAAAACCTAGTACGATGAAGATAGTAATAATATCAAGCCAAAGGTTCATCAAACCTGTTATAACAAAAGTCTTTGTTTGTTCAACATCATTTATAACTCTAGATATAATTTCACCGGCTCTTGTGTTTGCATAATATTTCAGACTTAATTTCTGAATATGTGTGTATAATTGATCACGGATATCATATAAAATCTTGGTACCAACCCATTGGGCATAATACTGTCGGTAATACTCAATAGGTGGGCGCAATACGATAAAAATAAACAGCATAATACCCATAACCGTCATTAATTTTGTTACTTTATCGTCGGGTGACATTGCTCCGTTAATGATATCATCCACTACATATTTTAATAACAATGGGATTAATAAGGGAATTCCAAATTTAAAGATACCAATTATAATGGTTCCAATAATTTGTAGCCTATATGGCTTAACAAATATCATATAACGCTTGATACTATCCAGAATAAAACCTCCTGTCTTAGCTGTCTCAACTTATTTTCCCTTAAATTAATCATGAATAAACCTGTTGTACTTTAACAACAGGTCATTGTTTAAAGATTGTTATACGGTTAATCATTGAATAAGTATTTTCCCCATTTACCTTAGCTAGCTTATTCAAATCTACTGACGATATGTTAAATATCTTTCATACCAAATATCGATAAAATCTGGTGCAAAGGGACCTTTTCGTTGACGAATCCAGCGAATAAGCTTGTCCACATTCTCTTTTAAAATATGATCAATGACTTCAGGGTATTTCATTTCAACTCGATGACGATCATATTCATCTTCATCTAATAAAATAAACGTCATATCCGGAAATACTTTGATATCTAAATCATAGTCAATATACTTTACCGCTTCATTGTCCCAAATAAAAGGTGAGCTTATGTTACAGTAGTAATAGACTCCATCCTCACGAATCATTGCAATAATATTAAACCAATTACGAGAATGAAAATAGCAGATTGCAGGTTCTCTTGTAATCCATGTTCTACCGTCGGATTCTGTAACAACAGTCCGGTCATTTCCACCAATAACTAATCCTTGTGTCCCCTTTAAAACGGTCGTTTCTTCCCACACTCGGTGTATTTTACCATTATGTTTGTAGCTATGTATTTGGACTCTATCTCCTTCCATGGGAACACCCATGTTCTCTCCCCTACTTTCTATTTGGACGCTTTGCTGCTAATTACTTTAGTAAACAAAGATTGACCCATTTTCTACTATTATAACGGTTCAACACATAATTTAAAACAAAAGAGCCATCAGTTTTATGATGACTCTTAAAGATTGCAGAATTTATCAAGTATAATAACCTTTATTAAGTAATCATTAATGTTAATAAAACTAGCCTGAAGTTAATGGTTTTTTATGCAATAGGTTGCACTTTACTTTGGTATGATTTTACAACCTCTTCCGTCTGCTTTTCAAACATTCGATGAATTTTCTGCAATTCCATCTTCATTTGGACTATTTCTTCTTGAATTGATACAAGCTCTGTTTGCTTTTGTAACGATTGAAGTTCAACTTCTAGCTGTTGACATCTTTCTATTTCTGACTGTATGAATAGAAGCTTATCCATTGTTTTTAATTGCTCACCAACAAGTTCCTCAAAGTGATTCATAGACGTTCTCCTTCCAATACCATTAAATATGCTATGTAGACTATTTCTAGATAGTAAATAAATATCCTTTGACTTTATCTGTTGACTTATAAGAAGTTTTGTCGAGTTAAAGTATTTTGAAAAAGACTCTTTTCGCAAACTTTGTTGCATTTGACTAGGTTAGGTTGATTTGCACTCCAGGTATGTGCTTTCCGCGGGGCAGGTGATGAGCCTCTTTTATCTTATGGTCTCATGGGATATCCTGCGCATCCCGCAGGAGTCACATAACTTCCGTTCCAATCAACGGGCTCTACAAAATAAGTCTAGAAACAACAATCTTTTAGAAAAGAGCCTTAAAAGAGCCTTTGAAGAAAAACATTAAAAAGACACTCCCAATCGAATGAAGGGAGTGTCGGTCTTTATTATGAGTTTTGACCTTTGTTTTGTTCTGCTTGTTGGTTTTGACGTCTAACTTCTTGTACATTTGTTTCACTAGCGAATTCTGTTCCGAATTGACCAGCTCCACCTTGCCCACCTTGTGCAGAGTTAGCGTTTTGTTGTCTTACTTGTTGTACGTTAGTACCAACTTGTGTTTTGTTAGTTCTGTTTGCCATTGTTAATCACCTCCACGAAAATTAATTTGTCCAAGAGGTGATTTTCTTATCCAAAAAAAATGAAAAGTTTTTTTTGAATAAATTTATGAATTTTGATCCTTTACATCAATAAAGATCTGCCGCCATCTACAATGATTGTTTGTCCCCTGATCATTGATGCATGATCAGAAACTAAGAACATAACAGCATTTACTAAGTCCTCTGGTTCAACAATCCTTCCTGCTGGGGTTTGTTTCTTCGCGTCCTCTAACAGTTCTTCCCTGTTTGGAAAATGCTTAAGTGCATCAGTATCGACTGCACCTCCAGACACCGCATTAACACTAATATTCTTAGAAGCAAGCTCGACTGCTAAATATCTTGTTAAGGCTTCGACAGCAGCTTTAGATACTCCAACAGTTGTATAGTTCTCAAGATAGCGAATTGAGCCCAATGAACTTAAACTTACGATGGTTCCCCCGTTGTTTTTTTCCATTCTCTTCGCAGCTTCTTGAGCACAGAACAATAATGCCTTGCTATTAATGTCCATTGTCCAGTCCCAGTGAGATTCCTCTAGCTCCATAGCCGGTCTAAGTACACCTGAAGCAGCATTGTTAATAAATACATCTAAGCGTCCAAATGCTTGGTCAATTTCATTAAATAATTCTTTAATTTTATCAATTTTACCTACATTTGCTTTTACCACTAACGCTCTTCTGCCTAGCGCTTCAATTTCAGCCGCTGTTTCTAATGCAGCACCTTTACTTCTTGCGTAATTTACAACGATATCATAGCCATTCTCTGCAAGTCTCAGGGCTATCGCTTTTCCAATCCCCCTGCTACTACCTGTTACTAACGCGACTTTGTTTGTCATTTATGTACAACTCCCTTTTTTTTATCTATATTTGATATATTTTCATGTAATAGACATGCTTATTGTATCAGAAACTACATAGGAGATAGAACTAAGGAGGAAAAAAGAATGTATGTTGGTCGAGATATGACAGAGCTATCAATGATTTCGAAAACTGAATGGGAAAATTCTGAGCTAGCCTTTTTTCATCATTCTTTACAGCAAATGGTTCCTTATTTAAATGTCGAAGGTCAATCAATCCATCGTTCTATCATAGAGGAGATTGAAGCCAGAGGTGGAATGAAGCGAAATGAAGCAGACTACACTCACGGCACAAGAGTTACTTATGATTGACTAAAGAAAAGCGTAAGCGCCTTGTTCAACCCCGACAGGCATAAGGCGAATCACGCAGGAAATCTTGATTTCTGAAGTGATTTGACTTATGACCCTGAGGGGCTAGACGCTGGAGCTAGACACTAAAACTGAGTACGATGCTTTTTATCTTCTAACAATAATACAAAACTTCCCTTGTTATTAAAGGGAAGCTCTTCTCTATTGAGCCAAGAACGCTTTTAAAATATTCTGATGTGATACAGGAAATGCTAACTCTGATAGTGACGCTAAGTCTAAAATTTTCAAATCTTCCAACTCGGTAATTTCTTCTGTTAGCGTCCCTTTGTAAACAGTAATATTCCAGACCAAATGCGAAAAAACATGTTCAATGGTAGTAAAGGGAGCCTCAATCTCAACCTTCAAATTAAAATCAGTTTTGAGATATTGCTGCAACGTTTCTTTAGGTGATTGATATTCTAGCTGTGTTTCCACATTTGGAAACTCCCACATATTTGCTAGCAACCCTTTATTTTGTCTTTTATGAACGATCAATCTGCCAGCTTCATCTTGGATAACTACAGCTGCCATTGTTACCGATCTAGGGGCTTTCTTCTTACTTTTTACCGGAAGCTCAGCTTGTACACCTTCTTCAAAGGCCTTACAGTGTTCACGAACTGGACAAAGTAAGCATGATGGACTTGTTGGCGTACAAATTAATGCGCCAAGCTCCATAAGTCCTTGGTTAAAATACGAGGGGTTCTCTTTTGATATAACCTCTCTTATTATTTCCTCAAATAATATTCTTGTTTTAGGTTTAGCGATGTCCTCCCAAACCGAGAAGATCCTAGAAAAAACTCTCATCACATTTCCATCAACTGCAGGCTCTGGGATCCCGTAGGCAATGCTTAATATTGCTCCTGTTGTATAAGGACCTACCCCTTTTAGCTTTGAGATGTTTTCTACCGTATTTGGAACGACCCCACCGTAACTTTCATTTACTTCTTTAACTGCTGAGTGAAGATTTCGAACTCTTGAATAGTAGCCAAGACCTTCCCATGCCTTAAGAACATCTTCTTCTTTTGCCATCGCGAGCGATTCAATTGTTGGAAATTTTTCCATAAAGCGCTTAAAATATGGGATAACAGTATCTACTCTTGTTTGTTGAAGCATGATTTCTGATACCCATACCCTATAAGGGTCACTGTCTTCTCTCCAAGGAAGGCTTCTCATCTCAGCTTCAAACCAACTCAATAAATCTTGCTGAAATGACTCCTTGTTAAAATGACCTAGGTTATAATTACCAACATTTTTTGCCATGTTTATTCCCCCAAGATGTTAAACTTTTATGAAAGTGGGAATATATATTTAAGAGCACTTTTTTAACGCCCAAAAAGATATGTTTTGGATACCACCCTCAAGACATTGATTAAGCTCACTAAATGTAATACGTTCATTTGATACTCTTAACCGTTTAAGAGCATAGTAGTGTGATTCAGTTGGTAGTTCAAATTTCTCAATATAAACATTATTTTCTCGTGAGGAAACAAACCACTGAACCTTCTTGGCACCAAATTCGGTTAAAAGGTCTAGTACATTTTCCATTATCATTTCATAACGATAAGTATCTGTTGATTTTACTTTGTATTCAATATGAACAGAAACATTATTAATCATCCACATTCACCCTTTTCATCTTTATATCTCTTTTTTTATATAGATGCTCTCTTACAGTTTTAAGGAGGTTTATTTATTGGATACTGGAACACATGTCGTTATGGGATTAGCTTTAGGAGGTATTGCTACATTAGACCCTATCGTAGCAACTGACCCCATAACTGCACAAAGTATAGTCGTAGCAACCTTAGTTGGTTCACAGGCTCCAGACTTAGATACAATTCTAAAATTAAGAAACAACGCAAAATATATAAGAAACCATCGTGGAATAACTCATTCAATTCCAGCTGTCTTACTTTGGCCGATTCTTATTTCAGCAAGTATTTATTTCTTTGTACCTGAAATAAATTTACTCCACCTATGGATTTGGACATTTATTGCTGTAATCCTGCATGTATTTGTCGACATTTTCAACGCATATGGGACACAAGCACTTCGACCATTTTCGAATAAATGGATTGCTTTAGGTGTGATTAACACCTTTGACCCTTTTATATTTTTCATGCATATTGTTGGAATCATTATATGGAGTTATGGTGCACACCCTGGTTACACCTTTGTCCTTATATACTCGATTCTTGTCGTCTATTACCTGCTCCGCTTCCATGCCCGGCGAAAAGTGTCAAATCATATTCTTGAAAAAATTCCTGATGCAAAGGAAATTATTATTTCGCCAACTTTTCGTTTTCACCACTGGCATATTGCTGTGACAACCGATCAGTATTTCTATGTGGCGAGATCAAAGGATCATGAGATTATTATTCAAGATAAGTTTGAAAAGTGTCCGATTCCTAATACACCGGTTATTGAAGCAGCCCAAAAAGATGAAAACATCTCAGCGTTTCTTTCTTTTTCTCCTGTCTATCGGTGGGAAGTGGATGAGTTTGCCGATCACTATGAAGTACGATTTATCGACTTACGTTACCGAAGTAAAGGATACTATCCGTTTGTTGCAATTGTTCAACTTGATCAAGATTTAAATATTATTAGTTCCTATACAGGATGGATATTTAGTGAAGAAAAGCTGCGAAGAAAACTTGAGCTTCTACCAAGTTGATGTCTATAGGCTGTCCCTGAAATCTCTTTTGGGGCAGCCTCTTTTTTAGATAAAAACAGTGGAACAGTATATACTAGCAGGCTGAATACACGTAGACTCCTGCGGGACCAGTGGCCAAAGTGAGACCCCGCAGGAGCGCTAGCGACGAGGAGGCTCACTGGTCACCCGCCGGACGCGGAGTGTATTCAGCCTGCAGCTTTAATTCGATACTAAAACAGCTATTTAGATTAATGTAATAGGTCTTTGTACTTTGGATTTTTCGCTACAAAGTCGTGAAGCCTTGAACCGTAATTCTCAATCATTTGCCTTACTACCTTTTCTGTTAACTCTTCTCCTTTGTATTCATGTCCTGCTTTTGCATAAGTTGTTTCAAAATCATCCCAAAGTAATTCCACCCAAACCCTCGCTTTTTCATAAGAGAGCTGCGGATTTTTTTCCATTAATAAAACAATCAATCCTTCATTCTTTTCCATTATTAAAGAACACCTCTTTCCAATATTTCACGCTAAAATCCTTCATAACAAACGAAAAATGAGTCATACTATTATTACGTGTTTGAAAAGAGGAATGCTTTTCTTACACGACTATTTCCGCTACTTTAGGAGGTCATTATTCGAATGAGAAATAAAGATCGAGGTTTCCCAAATCAAAACAGTCAAAAATTTGAAGGTGAACCAAGAGCTAAAGCTGAATATGCCTCGAAAAGAGCAAATGGTACGATTAACACTCACCCACAAGAACGAATGAGAGCTTCTGGGGAGCGTCACGATTTTTAAAATGCGTAATGAGCTGACGATTTTCTCGTCAGCTTCTTTTTTTTAACAAGGAAATCGGAAGTGCTTCTTCTTTTTCAGGACTTCCTATTCTGCTTCCCCAAGCAAAGATTCCATTCATATAATCAATCTTAAATTGACTACCTGGGTCTTCGACTATTTCATATACTTCTCCTGGCAAAAATAAATCTGGACTAAGTAAATAAGCTTTAGCCATCACTATTTTCCTTTCAAGAACAGCAAGTTCATTCACGATTCCTAGCTGTTCGGCTTTTCTCGCTTTTTCAGCTAAAACAGCAATCTCATGATTAAGTTCATATTCATTCATTTGACTATAACGCTTTTCTTGCATAGAACCCTCTCCAATATCTATTTTATTTAGTATAGTAGATTTACTTCAAAAATGAAAAAAATGAGATTAAAACAAGAAATATCTTTCAGGTAAATCAGTCATATTCTGGAATATTTACTCTTCCTTAATACTATCTAAATATCGTTCAATCTGGCCTAAATTAAAGCCTTTCCGATAGAGGGCTTGTTTCACTTTTTGTTCAAAAATATATCCTTCAAATTTTTGATACTTTTTTATTGCTTTTTCTCCTTGATGCTTTAGAGCGTCCCATTCATCCTCCTCACTAAGAGAGTCCTCAGACTCTGCTAATGCTGCTTCAATGATGTTCCACGGAAATCCTTTTCTTCGTAGTGCAGTTTCAATCTTCTGCCTTTGTTCCATTGAAGAAACCTTACTACTTTTATTGTGTAATTTCTCCACCAAATTCTTCGCAGTCGCTAATTGCTGTTCTTCTTTAAATTCCTCTAAGCTTTCACCAATAAGGTGGTTTACTATTCCTTTTTCATTTAGTTCTCTTTTAATAACTTCTGGTCCTTTTTGAGTCGTATTCATTTGGGTACGAACATATGCAATAGCAAAGTCCCTATCGTTTATGTAATTGTACTCTCCAAGCTTATGTAGAATCTCTTGTATAATTGGACCATCTACTTCTTTTTTCTTCAAATAATCAACTACTTCTTTTTCTGATCTCATTCTATGGGACAAGTAATGTACTGCTGTATTTATACCTTTTTTCACCTCGTCATCAAACTGAATTTCACTGAGATCTAGATCATCCAGTTCAAGACCCTTTTGTAGTTGAAATTTAATAAGGACATTTTGGTCAACACTAAACGCATATTCTTCCTTCCCATTTCCATGATCAAGAAAAATGTTAAAGCGTTCTTTATTTTTCTTTTGTGTGGTAATCCTTTTAATAACAGCCATGGTCATCACCTCTATTTGCACAAAATGTTTATTGAATATGAATTGAATTTGTATTAGTTCTAGTAAAAATAAAGTAAACTATACTATAAACCTATATCCATCAATTATATATGATTTTGATTCATTTTTTTAGGAAAACATACATAAGGAGGAGTTGGATGTATATTGCAATTGCTGGTGGCACTGGTTTTGTTGGATCTGCACTAACTAAAGCCTAGGGGTTTCAAATATAGATGGACGTTTCACCATTATATCAATTTTGGGTAATTATAAACTGATTATTAAAACAGAATCAGCTGAAGAAGGACCTCTTAAGTATGTAAATCTGGTAAAAAATTAAGATTGTTCTCTAGATGATACAAAGATTTACAGTTGATAGAGGATATGTGTGACTCCTGTGGGACCTCAGGAAGGATGAGACCCACAGGCACGGTAAGGATTGGTGCCAGGCACCTTCCTTTGTACTAAGTTATGCTACAGTACCTTTGATAATCTATTATTAGGGTATCTAAGGTTTGACTTAAATATAATGTATAAGGATGATTTAAACCAAGACTCACTCCTACCTCAACTAGATCCATCCTCAACAATTCTATTTCTAAAAGGAATGCTCTCTCATTTATTAACATGCTTGTTGAAATAGAATGGCTCATATAGATACTCCTTCTTAAGATAATAATCGTAGTGGAATATCTTCATTTTACTCTTCTTATTCTTTTACTTGTGTGATTAATATTACATGTCTTATAAAAAATATGCCAAAAAAATTGGTGCCTGGCACCAGTTTCAATATATTTTTCTAGTAGTATATTTAGATTTAACTTTGAACATTATAAAAGAGTTCTTATAAACAATATGGAGGGTAAAAGAAAATGAAATTAGCCGCACATGAATTACATGATTTAAATGAACTAACGTTGAGCTGTGTAAACTCAATAACTAACATGGGGTATATGCTTCATCATGTACAGGACCCAGAGTTCAAACAGATTCTCGAACGACACTTCCCACTTCATGTTAGAGACTACAATATGAAGGTGGAATTTTTAAATCAAATGGAGGGAGCTAAAAAAGAACTTCCATTGTTAAGTGAAAACAGACAAGTTACTAATGAAACTCTGCAAATGGTTCCTCCTGCTCCTCCTATTCAACCTAGAACAATGGTAGAAAATATGAATGATCGTGAAATGGCTACAGGTTACCTTTTAACGTTGAAAAGAGCTGGCCGTGAATATGCATGGGCAGCAATGGAGATGTCTAATCCTGAAATTCGTTCTTTTTGTCAAACAGCATTTATGATGAGTTGTTCACATGCCTATGATATGTGGCAATATATGGCGTCTAAGGGCTATTATCCAGTTGAAAACGCAAACCCAGCAGACATTTCAAAAATTGGTGCCATGTATCAGGTTGTTCCTGAAAACACAGATCAAATTCAGAACTATATGGCAAACCACCAAAATCCTACAGTAGGTAATAGCGGTCAGCTTTATCAATAACAAAACAAATAAGAAGATGGAAGCAAGATTGAATCTCATATAGATTCTCTGGCACCCTTCTTCTTTTTTATATTGTATTAGTTATCTGTCTTTTTTAAAGTTGGTTTGCTAATTCCTCAAGTGATTTTGATAATTGCTCAATTTCTTGTACAAACGAAGCAAGTTGCTGCATAGCAGCCGCCTGTTCATGACCTACATTAGATATTTGAGAAATAGATTCTCCCATTTGATTTGTCATCTTTTGTATTAATCCAGTAATCTCACTCACTTTTTGAGTAGATGATTCTGTCTCTCCAGATAGTTTTCTAATTTCTTTAGCCACTACATTGAAGCCCCTGCCACTTTCCCCACTTCGAGCAGCCTCAATTGAAGCATTTATACCAAGGATATTGGTCATCGAGGCAATATTTTTAATGAGTGCAAGTACGGTATCCGTTTCCTTTACCTTTTCTTCTGCTTGACTAGATTGGGTAAGGAGGTCTTGTGAAAGTGAAACTAATGAATTCGAAGCACTTGTAACGGTAGAAATTTGTGTGTTAACGAGGGTTAAAGATCTATATATCTCTTTCGTAATCGCTCTTAACTCACTTTGTCTCCGAATCTGAATCGCTATTCCTCCTATGACTCGGTTCTTTTCACCAAGAATCGGGACAGCTGTTCCAGTGAATTCAAACCCATAGAAATGTTCAGGTACCTGTGCCTTTAAACTTTTATTTTGAGCAATTGCTAAGGATAGAGGCTCCTCTGGATTCAATTTTTGACCAACCTTAATATTCAAATCAATATTTTCACCTGGAAAATATGCAATGAACTTTTCAGTATCACAAATTGCCACTGACAAATCTGCTGGAACCGCTGATTTTAGGAGCGGAATCATTTTAATTATATCTTTCAAGCCTTGAGCTTCATTGGACATTTTCTTATATCCTCCCATTAGTTCCATTTACTTATATTATCGGATAAGGAGTGTAAAAGTATAGGAAGAAAACATTATAATTGAAAAAAGCAGCAAACTTAGTTTGTTCGCTGCTTAACTGATTCATGCTTGAAAATGAGCTTGAATATCGGGAAGAATACCCAAAATGAAATTGTGCTGTTTATACTCATTGTTATAACATCAGCCGTTGTCTCCCCAAACGCTCCCATTTCCCAAGTATTTATTAACAGGTTATAAATAGGATCTTTGTAAAAAACCTGGGTCGCAGCTGCACCTAATGTTATGATAATATAAGCAATTACATACCAAAATGCAGCTCTCCAAACATTGCTAGTTGATTTAAACGTAATATTTCTTTGCGCAAAAAAATTAATAATTTGTGCTATTGCAATAGTAATTTGGATTGAAAGAAAATAAGCAAGCCCTCCTCCCCCACCTGAAGAAAGAGCACCTGCTGCATAATCAAAGATATAGTAGGTTCTTTCCCCAACGTGAGATCCAATCGGTAAAGCTTGAAAGTTAGTAGTGACTAATGACGTTTGCGCAAAAATACTCTTAAAGACTGGCATTAGGAACAGTTGTAATACAGTTACTCCTTTGCTGAGTAGATAAAATAGTATAAACTGTGCTAGATGAGGATGTTGTTTCTTATAATCATTCCATTTGTTTAATGCTATTAAAACGAATCTATCTTTTTTTATTTTTTCGATATTCTTTCATCTCTTCTCTATCAGGACAGAATGGATCACCTTAAAACAAAGGACATAAAATCCAATTTCCCTGATCCCTCATATGTGAAATAAAGAGCTTGTCTACCATTTTCCATGTTCACCATTGTACGATAATCCGTAAAATTTCTACTAGGTTCAATTTTTATTTTTGCAATTGGTTCTGAATTTAAGGAGGTGGAAACTAGTATAGTTCCAGATGCATTCCCACGGACATTTATAGCCACTTCCTTTAAATCTTCTATCATAAAGTATTTATATCCTGCCGTTGCTCCATCTCTCATATTAGCAATATATTGATTTGGATTGTTTTCTCTATCTCTTCCACTCTGGGTGAAGTAAGGATGGGCCTTAAACGTTATATTTCCAAAATACACACCATACCTGCCTGCGCCTCCTTTTGACGTGAGGTGACATGCAATACGAGCCTCATACTCTCCTTTACCTCTTAAAGGTCCATTGTTTAAACCACAACTGGTCATCTCTACCTGAGAAATCGAGCCATCTTCTTTGATCTCAATTGGTTCCGCAAGACCTTGTCTTGAATAATGATGCCTATTCGTTTGTCTATGATGAAATACATACCATTGATTTTCTACTTCAACGATACTACCGTGATTGTTCCCGATGTAATTATAAGCAGCTTCATCTAAACTCTCGCCATTTACAAATAGGTCGCCATTACTTACAAGAGTTCCTCCATATATAAATTCACCGGTAGGGCTCTTACTTGTTGCATAACAAAGTTCATGTCCGTTGATAGAAGAATAGATAAAGTAATATGTATCTATTATTCTTCTTATAGAACTGGCCTCGAAAAACTCATGTCCTTCAAACCCAGTACCTTTTGCATTGCCCACTTTTTCAAAAATAAGCTTTGGTTCACCAACGACCGTTTTCATGTCTTTTTCAAGTTCGATTACATATCCACCTTTACATGTACGCTTCTTCAACCCAGTAAGAATCGAAGGTACACCTCTCTTTGGTGCAAAGCCTGAATAAAGATAAACCCTGCCATCATCATCAACTAGAACTCCCGGATCAAACAAGATCGGGTCACCACTCTGATCCCATAAAACACTACCATCTGAGCGACTTACATAACCATAGAATTCATAATTCCCAGCTGGCGTATCACATACGGCGATTGACATGACACTGCTAAACCCAGCTGTATAATATAAATAATATCTACCATCAGTACCTCTAGCTACATCAGGAGCAAACATTTGCAATAATCCTAATCGATTCTTCGGATCTTGTTTCTTCTTATAAATTACCCCTTCATATCTCCAGTCACTGAGGTCATGAACAGGTGCGGACCAACAAACATAATCGTTCATACAAAATAGCTGTCCATTGAACCTGTCATGAGAACCATATACATATAACCGATCACCAAACACATAAGGTTCTCCATCCGGAATATATTCATAACTTGGTAGATATGGATTAAAAGCTTGTTTTTTCATAACTTAAGCACCCTCCTCTCTTTTCTTGTATTTAGTAGAAGATATATATCTTTTTATAAAATCTCTATCATTAATCTGTTTTCTTCTTCCATATCTTCTTCCACTTTTTTAAATTTGTTCACCTGGTTATTAAGATCATTAACAATTTCTCTATTCTGGTTTGCTTCATTTGCTATAACAGTAATAGCGTCCAGTAAGTTGGTTGTATTGTCACTTGAATGAATGACTACATTGACACTTTCTTCAACCGCCAATGTTATTTCTTGAATTCCAACAGCCATATTGGTTGATATTCTTTTTAAATCGCCAGATCTAGTACTAAAACGAACGAGCATTTGGTTGATTGTATCTACATCCTGTTTGTAAGTATGTGCCACTTCTACAAACTCTTCATAATCAGTCAATACTTTTTCAGTTATATAAGACAAAATCTCGTTTGCATTACTAACAAGATGCTCTACCGATTGCGTCACTACTTTGCTGATGTTTTGAATATCGTTAGCCGTTTCCTTTGTGTTCTCTGCGAGTTTTCTGATTTCGTCTGCTACAACTGCAAAACCTTTTCCAGCTTCCCCTGCTCTTGCCGCTTCAATGGAAGCATTAAGTGCTAGCAAGTTTGTTTGAGTTGAAATCTGTAGGATATCTGTAGTCAGTTCATTGATTTTCTCCACAGATCGGCTATTCTCAATAGATGTAGCCATCTTCTTCTTAATATCCTGTATGATCTTCTCCGTTTGCTCCTTGCTCTGATGTGAATGTGTACGAACTATATCCGCCCGTTCAACAATACTTCCAACATGCTCTGAATTTGATTTCGCATCTTCTGCAATAATATTTGCAGCGGAAAGGACATCCTGAGCTCCGAAATCAATATTCTGTATAGTACTACTGATTTCTTGCATCCCTGCCGACAATTCATTCAAGCTAGCTGAAATATTGGAAGTAGCATCTTTACTTCCCATAATGTTACTTCCAATGTTTTCCGTTGACTTAAAAATTATTCGAGAACCAGATTTGATAGAAATCATGGTATGCTGCAAAGTCTCTAAAAATCGATTGATGCCTTTTACCATCTGTCCCACTTCATCTTCAGAATGACTCTCTATTCGTGCTGTTAAATCACCTTCATTATTTTCTAACTTCTGAATAATATCACCAAGACTTTTGTTTGCTTTTTTAAGTGGTGCAATAATCGTCTTCATCGAGATCCAAAAAGCTATAGCAACAGATAAAATAAAGATGACTGCCATTCCCCAAATAATCATAGTCGATCTGGCGACTCTTGAATTTATAAGCTCAACTTCATGGTCGATACTATCATTTAAAACTGTTTGAAAACCACTCTCTGTTTTAATCATAGAGTCAGATAAGGTTTGAAATGCTTCATAGCCCTCAGTTGCAGACGCCGTATCCCCTTGTTTAATGAATTCTACGATTAAGGAAGCTTGTTGGAGATAGGCTTCCATATCCTTCATGTAAGGCTTATATGCGTTGCTAAGAGCACTGTTCATTGCTTTTTCAGAAAACTCATTAGATATGTTAGCGATTTCATTCATGCTAATAGTAGACTTTTCAACACTACTTAGAATTGTTTCTGACACTGCTTCCTTGCTATCATTGTCATTCAATAAATATGCTTGAATAGACAATTCAATTTGCCCCACTTCTTTTGCTAATTTCACCTGCTCAGCTTCAAGATTAACAAAAGACTCAGAAATTAAATTTGCTGATAATTGAACCTGTGAATTAGTAATTCCACTTAGGATTGTGTTCAAAGTGAATAAAAATGTTAAAAAAATTAAAATAAATAAAATCCGATTTGCTATCGATTTTCGCAAAATAGTCAACTCCTATGTTTAATACAATAAGTATAGTAGCCTTGCATTCTAACTGTCCATCAACTAAAAGTTGTTACCCCTTACATTTTTGATACTAAATAAAGAAATCTTTCTTTTATGATAAGGTTCACCTTAAGAAATGGCTCATATTCTATCAACCGTTACAATCTGGTCATTTCTTTGCTGCAGGGGTAAAATAATTTTTTACCAAAAGAAAGGTGTTGTTTATAACATAAAAAAAAGCAGTCCAATTATTGTGCTAATTGGACTGCTTTTTGGTTTTTAAACCGAACCCACTACCTTAGTAATCTCATTCTTTTTAACTGTTCACAAGTGATTCAAGAACATATGCCGTTTCAAATCCGCCTTTCGTAGCATCCGCTAGAGAGGTATGACCCGCTGCATCTCCAATTATAAAAACATTATCCATCTCTTTACTTAATCGATCCCCTAATGGGTTATACGCTTGTACCCCCATAGCAATGACAACATGGTCAATCGCCATTTTAACTTTCTCTTCCGATTCCTTCTTTTCCAAAAAAATCTCATTCATTGTTATTGTACTTACTTTATGCTCTGTAATGATTTGAATATTTTCTTTTTTCAACTTCTCAAGCAGCCTTACTCTCGTTTCAGGGCTTATTTTACGGCCTGATTTAGTAGGTAATTCAATCAAAGTCACTTCATTTCCTTCTTCAGCAAGTCTCCTACAAGTACTGTGGCAAACCATCCCACTTCCCAATACAACAATCTTCTTGTCATAGAATGCATTGCTTTGAAGTTTAATATCCCGATAGCTACATACATTCGGAAGATCATAGCCTTCTATGTTTGGAACAAGTGGCACTCCTCCTGTTGCTAGTAAAACAGCATATGGTTCATAGGATTTTATCAATTCAACAGAAGCCTCATGATTAAGGCGGATATCTACCTTTAATCGATCCATCTCATGACAAAGGTAATCTACGTATCTTTTCATTTTCTTCTTATACACAGGATCTGTAACAAGGTTAAGCTGCCCACCAAGAGTGTCCTTTTTCTCAAATAAGATGACATGATACCCTTTAATCGTTAGTACTCTTGCTGCCTCCAGTCCACCAGGTCCACCACCGATAATTAATACAGGGCGCTTTTCATCAACTTGGGTCATTTCTGTAAATTCAAGTTCCCTTCCTGCCCTAACATTAATTGAGCACTCCACATGTCCTTTTGAATACATGCAATGCAAGCAGGAAATACACATTCTAATCTCTTTTTCACGTCCATCAGAAACCTTCCGAACCCATTCAGGATCTGCAAGATGGCCCCGTCCAATCGCTACAAAGTCTGCTTTTCCCTCCGCTAAAATGGATTCTACAAATTGAGGATCACGTATATTACCAACTGTAATGACTGGGATGTTTACTTCTTTCTTTATCTCTTCGGCTAGGTAAACTCTCCAGCCTTCCTCGACTAACGGGGATTCAATTACTTTATCCATCGTATTATAGTTTCCTGCACTAGCATGTAGGCCATCTATGCCTAATTTTTCCAAATAGACGCTAATCTCTCGACTTAATGTAATATCCGTTCCACCCTTTTCAAATTCATCCACGCTAAGTCGAACAGTCACCGGGAAATCATGTCCGCACAGTTGTTTAATTCCAACAATGATTTCTTCTAGGAACCTAATTCTATTCTTAAAACTACCACCATACTCATCAGAACGTAAATTTGTATTTGGACTTAGAAACTGATTAATTAAGTATCCATGCGCCCCATGTAATTCAACACCATCAATGCCTGCCATTTTACATCGATATGCCCCTGCAATAAACTTATTAATGATTTCCTTGATCTCTTCAATTGTTAATTCTCTCGGTTCTTCACCGATTACTTCACAAGTAACTGGGCTTGGTGCAACAATTTGTTTCCCACCAGTCAGCATCGAATTTGATTCTCTGCCTGCATGATGAAGTTGAACAAAAATCTTTGCTCCATATTTATGGATTGTATTCGCTAGCCGTTTGATCCCAGGTATAAAGCGATCATCATCAATCCTTAATTGATTAACCGCGCCTCTTCCCAATTCATAATCGATTGAAGTAAATTCAGTAATGATTAAACCAGTTCCCCCCATCGCTCTTTCTTCATAATAACGTATGAGTTGATCTGTAACCTCACCACTTGGGCCTGCGAGATTTGTACTCATAGCAGGCATTACAATTCTATTATTTAATGTTAAAGTCCCTACTTTACCTTTACTAAGCATATGTTGATAGTTCATCTTCTAATTCCCTCCACTTCATAATGCTCACAGTTTCACAATAAAAGCCCTAACTCTAATTAAAACACAAATGAATTTTAGATTATTTGTCGTTTTTGTGATAAAAAAAGCCGAGCACCCCCGGACACCAGTTGAGAAGATTTCTCCAAGTGTCCGGCAGTGCTAGGCAAGATTTCTTTTTTAGTTAAAACATCAAGTTCTGCTTATTCTAATCACATTGCATTTCGAAAATACATTTCTTTTAAAGATAAGCTCAACTCTACCAAAGATTAATCAATTTCAACAACCGATCAATCATCTTTTCACTTACTTTCCCTTGAGAAAACCTTGGAATTTGGCGGAATGGCATATTCATGACAAACATTACATTATTCGCCTGCAATGGTTTGCCCATTACATGTAAGACTTTTTTTGTTAGTAAAACAACTAAATAGAGAGCTTTTCCAAACCCCTTTTTATATCGTCCTTGAGCAATTGTATCATTATATCCAAGCTTTCCCTTACGATCCCACAATGGATTCGGTGGAGTGTATCCTAATAGTTGATGAAATTCTGTATCAGTAATTTGATGAACATCTCCCTGATAATAATGCTTGAGCACTTCTTGATCATATTGATGTGGGGCATCATCACCTTGCAACTCTAACGTTTCAGTCAATCGAATGTCCTCTATTGAGCTACCAACCTGAATCTCATACAAACCACTTTCCACTGACCATCCATTGATGAATGAATTGTAATATGCGAACGCATGGTCATCTAATTCTATTTTTACTTCTTTGGATTCACTTGGTTCTAGATGTACTTTTGAAAAACCTTTTAGTTCCTTGTTAGCACGGAACACACTTGAATTGGTCGACTTAATATACACCTGAGAAATTTCTTCTCCAGCAAGCATTCCGACATTTTTGACCTTAAATGAAATTGACTGTTCAGTAACCTCTAAATCGCTATATTCAAATTGGGTATATGATAAACCATGTCCAAAAGGAAAAAGGACTGGAACATGTTTCGTGTCAAAATAACGATATCCAATGAATATACTTTCTCTGTGCTCTGCTGTTGCCTCTAGTCCTGGATAATATGGGGCTGATGAAACATCCTCGTATTTTATTGGATATGTTTCTGCAAGCTTCCCACTTGGATTATAATCACCAATTAGAATATCACGAACAGCAGAAGCTCCCCCCTGTCCACCGAGATAACCATGTAAAATGGACTTAACATCGTTCACAAAAGGCATTTCGATCACGGAACCACCCGATAACACAACAACAATATTATCATGGACTTTTGATAGCTCATTAACCAACTCTAACTGATTACCTCTTAACCTCATATCCTGACGATCGACACCTTCAGCCTCACTGCCTTCATCAAGTCCAAGGAATAATAGAACAACATCTGCCTGCCTAGCTAATCTCAACGCACTATTTTTTAATGATTCATTTTTACCACCAAAACGATTAAATCCTTGTTCATAACCAACAATCTTTAATTCCGTTTCAGCTAACAAATCCCATGCATTATCTACTTTTGTCGGATTAATCAAAGAGCTTCCCGCACCCTGATATCGTGGAGCTTTGGCAAAATCACCGATAACGGCAACCCGTTGGCCTTGTCTCAATGGAAGAAGACTCTCATCGTTTTTCAACAGAACCATTGATCTTTTTGCTGCATCAATTGCTTTTTTATGGTGCTCTTCATAATCAACCTTTTCTGTATTCCTTAAAGCCTCTTTTGTATCAAAAACTAATGTAAGCATGCGCTCCACTGCTTCATCCAGAACGTCTTCACTAAGCTTTCCAGTCTTGATTGCATCGACGATTTCTTTGTCGGTAATTCCACCAGCAGACGGCATTTCGAGTTGATTTCCTGCCTTAAGCCCCTCAACTCGATCATTGTTCCCTCCCCAGTCGGTCACGACAACCCCTTGGTAATCCCATTCACCATACAAAATATCTTGCATAAGATGCTTATTTTCATTAGCGAATTCACCATTTACCTTGTTGTAGGAGGACATCACCGTTTTCGGCTGACCTTCCTCCACAGCATATCGGAATCCCTCCAGATAAACCTCACGTAAAGCACGTTCATCCACAACTTCATCAATCGTCATCCGCATATGTTCCTGGCTATTAACTGCGTAATGCTTTGGACAAGCTGAGATTCCGTGAGACTGAATCCCTTTAACCATATTGGCTGCTAGCTTTCCACTTAAATATGGATCCTCTGAAAAATACTCAAAGTTCCGTCCACAAAGAGGATTCCTCTTAATATTTAAGCCCGGCCCAAGTAGCACACTAACTTGCTCACTTGCCGCTTCTTTTCCTAAATACGTTCCTACTTCATTGAGCAATTCTAAATCCCAGCTGTTTGCTAACGTTGCAGCAGGCGGGAAGCAGGTTGCCGGAATACTTTTATTCAGACCTAAATGATCGGCCTTTCCACCTTGCTTACGTAAACCATGTGGTCCATCCGTAAGCATGATAGAAGGAATACCAAGCCGATCAATCGGCTTCGTATTCCAGAAGTTGTCCCCAGACATCAAAGACGCTTTTTCCTCTAGTGTCATTTTACTTATTAATTCTTTGTAGTTAGTCATTTATTCCACCTTATTCGTTTGCAGTATATAGTAACTAATATTGTGGACAGCATTTCTAAGTCCAAGAAGCGTACCAGCTTCATCTTCTATTAAATATTCTTGTAGTTCTTTTTCAAATCCATTAGGCTGACTAAAGTTAATCGGGAATGCCAGCATCAAATCATTACCAGCTGAAATTGCTTGGTGTGTATTAAAATGATGTCCTTGAGGCCCAATACCTGCATCTGTAATAACAAAGCCTTCAAATCCCCACTCTTCCCTTAGTAAGTCGGTAAGCAACTCGCGGCTACCACCAGCCCAAGTTGTGCCAATTCGATTAAACGCAGACATTGCACCATAAGGGTTTCCTTCTTTAACAGCTATCTCAAATGGCTCAAAATAGATTTCTCTTAACGCTTGTTCAGTAGCCCATACATATAGTCCGTTAGCAGCACGATTCGTTTCTTGATCATTCGCAGCAAAGTGTTTAAATACCGCGACTGTTCCAGTGCTTTGCAAGCCTCTCGTATAAGCGGCAGACATTTTACCTGAGATATAAGGGTCCTCAGAATAGTATTCAAAGTTTCTTCCACCCAAAGGTGAACGGTGCATATTCATTGATGGTGCATATACAGCATTTACATCATATGCCACTGCCTCTTGTCCCATCGCTACACCCATTTCTTCAATTAACATGTCATTCCATGTACTTGCTGCATTAACTCCTACTGGAAATGCTACTGATGCCCAACTATCAAAGAAGGCACGAATACTTGCTGGACCATCATACATCGTCGTTTCTGGTACTCCAAGTCGTTTTACAGGCTCAGTCCAATAACCACCATCACCTACAAGCTTTATCATCTCATCTGCAGTAAATTGATCAAGGAATTTCTCCCAAAGTGGATCATTATAATCCAACCCTTTTAAATCCTCTAACTTGACACCATTGTCTGCGTCAGTAGTTGGTGCTTCCTGAGTGGATGGCTCCACTTTGTATTCAGCAGTCTCTACCACTTCTTCTGGAATAAGATACTCTTGTTCAGATGGTGCTGTTGGGAATGTTTCTTTAGGATTTGATCTAGATAAGTAGATTAAATCTCCATCTGCATCTTCAAATAGATTCTCAATTTCCGTACCAGTTACTTCATCTATTTTTGTCACAATCGTTTCTTCAACAGTATAAGGGAACTGTTCAACAATGTCGCGAATATGTCGCGCTACTTTAATTTGATACTCTCCTGCTTCTAATACCCAAGCTTCTTCTTTTTCCTGATCATAAGAAGACATTTCATTTGTTGCAAAGTTTACTTTCACAACCTCTGACTCATTGGGAGCCAATTCCTTTGTTTTCACATATCCACCAAGTTCAATACTTGATTTCTCAATACCGCCTTGCGTAAATGGAGCAGTAAAGTAAACTTGTACAACATCCTTCGCTGTAAATTCACCAGTATTAGTTACCTCTACATCTACCGAAATCTGATTTTCATTAAAGTTTGTTCCAACTACTTTCCAATCAAAATCTGTATACGATAGGCCATAACCAAATGGGAACTGAACCGTTTCGCTATATTCTTCTTCGTTTAAAAACGTTTCATAATATCGATACCCAACATAAATTCCTTCTAGGTTGTTCGTGAAATAACGTCCTGTCGCTTCCCCGTTTTGGTCTACATATTCAAAATTACCAGTATTAATAACAGCAGGGTTACTTTCGACATTATAAGCATAGGTATCTACTAACTTACCAGATGGTGTTACTTCACCAGTTAAAACCTTTGAAATCGCATGGGTACCATATTGTCCTGGTGCACCTACCCACATTACACCATCAATATTCTCATACTCGTCGATAAAACCTAATTCAAATGCATTCACCGTATTTACTAATAAAATAATGTGGTTAAAATTTTGATCTAGAATATCCAATGTATCTCGTTCTTCTTGGTTCAATCTTACATCTTCTACTGATAAATCAATCGCCTCAGAACCTGTTCTGGAAATAACATATAAAGCTGTATCTGAATATTCAACTGCTTCTTTTACAACTTTGTCTGAAAGCTCCTTGGCTGGCATTTCCTTTGTTGATTGTGGGATAAATCCAATCACGTTCGGAAATAACTTTTGAATAAGTGTCTTATCTGGCTTTTGAAATTTCTCTGTGCTCGCTTCATCTCCATAGATAAAGTTGCTGTAAAGATTATAAAGTGTTGGATTGTATTCAATCTTTTGTTGATCAAACGCAAGGTATAGGTCATCAACAGTTGAGCTGTCTATTGCTCCAGCTCCACCACCACCGAACACAGGCTTAGCAGCTCCGGCACCAAACACATTAATTTTTGTTTCTTGAAGCGGTAGGATATCGTTTTCATTTTTCAAAAGTACAATACTTTCTGCCATCACCTGCTCGGCAACATCTTTAGAAAATTCAGCCGCTTCTGCTTGCTGAGCATTCATTGATGCTGTTCTACTCACATAAAAAGTAGTATAGGAGCCGACTATAAGAAGGACAATTGCAGCCCATGTTCCTAATACGTAAGGACGTCTTCTAATCTTCTTATATTTTTTGAATCCTTTTTTCTTTGCTTTTCGTTCTTTCTTGTCTTCGGTTTCTTTAATCTCTTGCTTCCAGGCTTCTATCTTTCTCTTGTCCTCTAGCTTTAAGTCTTTCTTTTCCTCTTTGGAAAGATTCTTCCTTTCTTTCTTCGCCAAACTTAATTGCTTGGACTTCTCCTTGGCTTCTTCTTTGTAAGTCTTTACTAGTTGTCTATATTTAGACTTTGCCATATCAATCACACTTCCTCTTACCTATATTTGTTTGTTTCTTAAAATAAGTGAAAACGATACCATATAATTGCGTACCTATTGACTAGGTAAATATAATATATACCGCTTTCACACAAACATCATTCCAATATAGGAGAAATGATGTTCCGATAATTGACCTCTTTTAAATTAAAATTGGAAAATAACCCCATTAAAATAATAGATTTATTGTGTGTATATTACGATTTTTGACAAACTGATAGGAAGATGAGTGACAATTCAATATAAAAAAGTCACTCGCTCCTCTAGCAAGTGACTTTTTATCCTAGTTATTTATTTCCCTAACTTTTATTTCTAAGTAATTAGTATCGCTTTTTAAGTTCAATAAACTGAATTTCATGCGGTTGTAGCTCTGTAGTCAGAGTATACTCCTGTTTAACAGTTATATCCTCTATATGAATCCCCGGCTCTGCTCTTCCCTTTAGATAACGTATTGTTTCATCATCTAGTTCACTCGGGGCTCCAATATCTATCCATGCGTCAAAAGAAGAACCTTTCTCCCGATTCACATACTGCTTTTTCATACGATAGTTTCCAGAAATCCCGTTTAAGACGATGTTAAATCCAGTCACTTCTTCTTTTTCAAATACAGTATAACGACTTGTTGCAGACAACTGTGAATAATCAAATGTGCGATATAACCAATTAGGATGGCTGTAATTAAAAAGTAGGATTTGATAGTCTGCTCCTCTTTTGGTTACAATCATATCTTTCCTTTTTAGAATCAACTCATCTCCTAATTTGTTTAAAAAAGAGTATCCATGGTACCCAGCCTTTTTAATCCCGTTATATGTCATCAGACCAAATCCTCCATGAAACAGAGGCATTTGCTGTTGAAATTCTTCGAATAAATCAGTGAAAGTCCAATATCCCAATCCATTTACTTTTTCGAAGTTTTCTACTGAATTTTTTACGATTAAGGCAGCCATGTAACAAGTGTCATGGAGTAAATCTTTACTATCACTATTTGCATTCCATTCTGTTATCCAAATTTCCTTAGAAACATTAAACAACCCTTTGCTCTTGTTGACGCCTAAGTCAATATTTTTAGAAAGGTTATGTTCATCACCTATCATGATGATGTTTCTAAATTGCATAACACTTTCAATTGGTTGGTTAGATACAATTCCATCATGTTCGATTTCCACATTAGGCTTTCTTGCAAGATTGTATACATGAAAAGAAAAGAAGTCTAACGCGACCCCTTCTATCGCTGCTAGTGCATTAAAATCATCGATCCAAGGTTGATAATTAGTTAAATTAATGCTACTAAATCCCCCAACTTTTATTTCTGTATCAATCACTTTGATCGATTTATACGTTTCCGCATAGAGGGATATGAATTCTTTTCTTGTACCACTCCAGAAAAATTCAACTTCAGGTTCATTCCAAAATTCAAAATACCAAGTTCTTACTTCATCGATCCCATAACGATTGATTAAGTGTCTAATAAAAGCATTGATTAACTCTTTCCACCGCTCCATACATTTCGGCGGTGAAACATGTGCATCCCATAAGAAAATTTTTTGATCTGTTGATGCTAATTGCTTTGGCATAAATCCAATCTCAATAAATGGTTTTATATTCTCTTCAAGTAAATTCTCAAGCAACACATCAACGTTATTAAAATTAAAATAGTAAGATCCGTCACTGCCCTCATTGTAAACAAGCAATTGATCTGCAAATATTCCATGAAACCGAATGTACTTAAATCCAATTTCCTTTTGTATCTGATGAAGTTGATTTTTAAAATCACTCCTTAACGCAAGCGGTGCATAACCAAATGTTAATAAATTTGTAAACGTGTGCGCTATCTTTCTCAAAGGTTGAGTAAGATCTACGGTAAGCGTTTGTGTTTCAATTCTCATTACTTCTTGATGGGTACGCTCTCGATCTAGATGCTTAAACAGATTGGCAAGTGACTCCCTGCTATTTAAACTTAAATAATCCTTAGACATGTTATTTTCAATTTCAATCTTAAAGCTTTCTCGATATTCACTTGGCGTCATTCCTAAAACATCTTTGAATACCCTGTAATAAGCCTTACTATCAGGAAACCCATATTTTAATGCAACTTCCGTTACCGTATCATCTGTGGTTTGAAGTGCTATCAAAGACTTGTTCAAACGCATACTATCTAATTTCTTTTTTAGAGGTATTCCGACTTTCATTTTAAAATATCTTGATAAATATTGAGAGTTCAATGAAAATTCATCCGCAATATCCTGTAATCCCAAATCCGATTTCATGTAATGATTATTCATGTACTTGAGAATTTCTAGTAATCTTTGGTCATTATCTATTTGCCTATTGTTCTCTTTTGCTGGTATTTCAAAATGCTCAATAAGAATAACGATGAGTTCCAACAACCACATTTTTACTTTAAGCTGATAAAGATTCTTCTTATTAATCACCAAGTCCATCATATTTGCTAGGACATGTCTAATCTCATTCATCACCTCAACCGAGACCTTTTCACTTTCTCTTGAATATAAAAAGAATCGTTTCTGCTCGGTATCAATGTTATGTTTTTTTAAATAACGATGATCAATTTGAAGTGCCAAAATATGTGTTTTTCCAAAGTCTGTTCGAGAGTTAATAAAGTGCAATTCACTACCATTAATCAAGAAAATGTCTCCGACTTCTAATTCATAGCTTTCCTTGCCTACCCTTATTTCAAGTCTACCTTCAAGAACAAATAAAATCTCCATATCCTCATGCCAATGATAAGGAAATCGTTCAACCGTATGAGTAAACACATTGACTGGTATATCTGTTTTATAATCAATTTGCTCGTATTGGTAGTCCATACTTTCTAAGCCTCTTCCTGTGAAATAGTAAATCTACTCTAGCATAAAAGAAATTCGGTTACAATTTGGGGCGACTAAGAAAAGCACAAAGCGCCGCTTATCGGCGACAGGCATAAGACGATTCGGCTGGAAGGTTGCTTTTTAACCTTCTTGGGGATTGGCTTATGACCCCGAGCCGATGGCGCCTGGAGCTGGACACTAAAACTAAGTATAAAATTTTATACTTTTATCTTTTAAGAAAATCATTAACCATTTACTTAATGGACTAATGCCTAACAAATTACGTTTTATATTTAGTTGCTAAGAATCTAAAGCATTTGCCTTTACAAATTCATAAGTCATTTCCATCACTTTCTTATTACCCTCTTCTGAAAAACCATGTCCTTCTCCCGGAAACACTTCCAGTCTTGCATGGGGATACAACTTTGTCGCTCTCTCCCCATCCTCAAGTGGCACGATTTCATCCTGATCACCATGAAAAATCAATACATTTTTATGATACTTTCCGATATGGTCAAATACATTGTACCCATGAATAGATTCAACAAATACTCTCCCTAATGTTACTCCCCATATCTCAGCTGTGTCAGGGATACTATCAAGTGTCGGGAACCTTTCAGTCCAGTTATCAGGAATACAAAATGCTGGAAATAGCAATAAGATTCCTTTGATCTCGTCTATATATTCCTCCGCTGCTAATGCAGTAACCAGTCCTCCTTGACTACCTCCAAATAGAAAAATATTATCTTGATCGACATTATTCCAATCCTTAATAGTATTAATAACAGCTGATAAATCTTCTTTCTCAGTGAATATAGACATTTCAGCAGTCGAAAGGTCACTTTTTGAATTCACAGATCCACCACAAAAATCGAAACAATATGCACCTACACCGTTAGCTACTAAATATTCACTATTCTTAGCAAAGTCCTCATTTGTTCCATTAAAACCATGGCTGAAGATAACGAAAGGGCATTTTTCTCCGTTATTTGGCATGTAGGAGACACCATAAATCTCCCTTCCATGATGTTTAATCTTTACAACTTCCTTTATACACTCACTCATTTTTAATACCCTCCAACACTGTATTTGGTAACGTTTAACTACATCTTTTTTTAGAGTTATAGGTTAATATTCTTTATCTGCTATCAATTATCCTTTGATACTTTTAGTTTATTATAACAGTCTACATTTCTCATTCACTGAATAAATTTAAATGAAAAAGGCTGTTTTCTCAAAGTTTTTTTTTTGACATAAAACAAGAAATAGTAGTTACAAGCAGGCTGAATACACGTAGACTCCTGCGGGACCAGTGGCCAGAGTGATACACCAAAGGAGATTCAGCGACGAGGAGGCTCACTGGTCACCCGCCGGACGCGGAGTGTATTCGGCCTGCGGCTTTTAAAAGCAACAATCTATACGAAAGCAGCCATAAAAAAGTCTAGAGAGCATTTAATCAACATGCTTTACTATTTATAAATGTTATCTAATTAACACTTTCCTTAATGAATAAATTCTCGTAGAATGAAATTATAATATTGGGAGTAGATATGAATCTGAAAGCACTTTAGATTACTCCTATTATGGAGATACTTACTGCATAAATGATTCGTTTTTACTTTTGGAGGAATGGTAGTGTGAACAACAAGACTAAACTAAAAAAACTTACTGCTTTTGCCATTACATGGCCGATTTTTGTAGAGATGCTTACTCATATTTTAATGGGGAATGTCGATACGTTTATGTTAAGCCATGTCTCGGACGATGCAGTGGCAGCAGTTGGAGTAACAAGGCAGTTATTAGATTTTTCAATCATCTTATTTAATCTATTAGGCCTAGGTGTTGGAGTTATAATTGCTCAATATGTTGGTGCAAAAAATTTCAACTATGCTAGTAAAATTGCTGCATCAGCAATCACCCTAAATTTCGCATTTGGGATTGCTATTAGTATTCTGTTTGTTCTAAACCGAGACTTGCTTCTGTCATTCTATCACTTATCACCAGAATTAAATGACCTTGCGCAAATTTACCTACTTATTGTTGGGGGAACCTTATTCTTAGAAGCAATCATGCTTACAATCGGTCCAGTGATCCGTTCCCATGGTTTTACGATGGACACAATGTATGTTGGTATCGGTATGAACGTGGTTAACGTAATTGGTAATGCACTATTAATTTATGGGCTATTTGGTTTACCTGAACTTGGTGTCATGGGCGTTGCAATTTCTACGGCGTTTAGTAGAATCTTAGGTTTTATCTTCCTAGTATTCCTTTTATACAAACGTATTCAGGTTCCAATTGCATGGAGAGATTATATTCAAATTAAGTGGCGTGAAATTATAATGACTCTGAAGATTGGTGTTCCTTCTGGTCTCGAATGGCTTTCGTTTCACTTTAGCCAAATGATGGTGACCAAAATGGTAACAACTTTAGGCGCTACGGCCTTAGCAACACATATTTACGCCTCAAATATTGTGTTATTCTTCATGCTATTCAGCATGGCGATTGGGGAAGGGACGGAAATTCTTGTAGCTCAATTATTTGGTGCCAAAAAAGTTGAAAAAGCATACAAACAATTATTACGTAGTTTAAGATGGGCTTTTGGCATAACAGTCGGACTTATTTTAATTGTATCCCTATTCCGTGAAAAGGTTCTTCTAATTTTCACAAATGATTTAGAGATTATTACAGTTGGATCAGCGATCCTGTTATTCTGTATCCTTCTTGAGCCAGGCAGAGTGTTTAACCATGTAATCATTAATTCACTCCGTGCGGCCGGAGATGTGAAGTTTCCATTAGTAATGGCAATCATTTCGATGTGGGGACTAAAAGTTCCATTAGCCTATCTATTTGGTATCCACTTAGGTTTTGGAGTATTAGGTGTTTGGATCGCTCACGCTTGTGACGAATGGGTCAGAGGAGTTATTCATTACAGACGTTGGACAGGAAGAAAGTGGGAAAGGAAGCTTATCCATCATATTGACTCTATTCAAGCATCATAATTGGTTTACACTCTTAATTGGTAGATACAATTTTGTATCTACCTTTTTAATCTAAAAACCTAGTAATTTCTTATATCGCCTTATATATTTTTATATCTAAACCAGTCTCTGTTGGCAGTCCTTTCCCTACTAAAACCAGATCATTCCAATAAGATAACGCTTTGCTATTCGTAATTATTTTTGGGGAGGTGATAAATAGAGCATCTTCTAATTTTGAATTAGCATTTCCGTTATTCTCTATATACATTTTGCAGGTCTCCCCTGTATAGTCCTTTCCTTCTAGCATATATCTTGCTGATAACGTATGTCGATCACCCAACTTTCCAATAATTTGAGTATCGATTCCTCCCTCAAGGATTTCACCTTCGAAGTACTTTCCAGTGGCATTTCCTTTAAAAGAGATCATTATAACTGAATCTCCATCATCACTTTTCAGTTCGGTCGTTTTTTCTAATTGGACATGTACAGTTAATACCTCTTCAAACTCCATTTTTCTAGACCTCCTTTTTCCACTCATGCAGATGCTAGGATAATACCTATATTACGGATTAGACTATGAAACGTTTCATAAACTAAACAACTTCTCTTTGGAACACAAATAAAGAAGTTCATCACTGAACTCCTTAATCTAACATATACCTTATTAAAAGTTAGGATAATTTTACTTTATTTCCTTGTGAAGGGGAAGTTCAATTACAAACGTAGTACCTGTATTTTCAATACTTTTAGCAGTTATTTGACCACCATGGTTCTCAATGATTTTTTGAGAAACAGAAAGTCCTAAACCTGTTCCTATATCCTTTGTTGAAAAGAAAGGTTCAAAAATATTCATTAGGATAGCTGTTGGAATACCTTTCCCATTGTCACTGAACCTAATTTGGATTGTATTATCTATGATTTCGGTACAGATTCTTACAGAAAGTGGGTTATCACCTTCTGCTTGTAATGAATTTTGAAATAGATTAATAAATACTTGAAGAAGTTCTTCACGATTACAAAGGATATAGTGATTTTCTGTATGTGAAGGTATATCAAAATCTAATACTACATTGTATAGCAGAGCTTCACTTTTAAGGAAATTCCATAAGTAATCTGTAAAAAAATGTTTAATTTGGATTCTTTCAAACGCTTTTTCGGAAGGCTTTGCAATACTTAGAAAATCAGTAATGATTTTATTTGCACGATCAATTTCGGGAATAAGTAATTCGGTAATTGTTTGCCCGATGTCTCTCTCTACTTCTCTTTCAAAATATTGAAGATACCCTCGTACAGTTGTAAGGGGATTTCTAATTTCATGAGCAATTCCCGCAGCAATGCGACCTGCTAGTACTTGCTTTTCAGCTGCCTTAATCTTTTCCTCCATTATATAGCGATCAGTCATGTCACGGAGTTGGCCGTATGCACCAATAACCTTCTTCCCCTCATAAATAGGTTGTGCATCAAAGAGACAAATGATGGGGTCACCATTAGAGTTTTGAAAAACTACTTCTTTACTGTCATAACTTACTTCAGCAGTTAGGACATTTTTGAAATCGTTTCCTATAATAGGAAGTTCATAACTACTAGAATTAGGAAAATCATGATAAAAGATTTCCTTCGCAAAGTCAGTAATATCTATAATAACCCCAGTTTCATTCGTAATAATGATTCCGTTTCTAGCTCCACTTAGCAACACTTGATTGAAAATATTAAGCTTTCGATTATGTTTTCTTAATAGCAACTCTCGTTCAATGGAATCCACTAGTTGACTAAGCATGGGCATAAACAAGCTGTTATGAAAAGAAATTGGGACCATAATACTTATACTTCCGAGTAAATTATCCTCGTCTGTGTAATGAAACGGAGCACCGTAACACGCAATTTCGTGAAGAAACGTATGGTAATGATTCTCACCAACTACCTGTACAGGATGTCGTTGTTCTAAAGCCAAACTAACTACATTAGTTCCAGTATCTTCTTGTCTAAACAAACTTCCTAGTGTGATGCCATAATGATCGATAATAGCTTTCATTTGTTCGTCCCCTGCTAATTCTAATAAGTAACCGTCAGAATCAGAGATTACGACTAATATAGGAGTTTCTGGTAAAGAATGAAGTAGTTTTTCTGAAAAGAAGCGAACAACAGACAAAATTTCATTATAGGCTTCTTGTTTGCTTTGAACCTGTTGTTTGGATAAAGTTACTATGGGACGAACGACCTCATTTGGATCCATCCCTATGTCTTTACACTTTTGCTTGGAAAGTGTGATATAACCTGGTTCCTTTTCGTTCATCTAGTAACACCTCAAAAAGTAATAAATGCATATGTATTATAACATGAATCACTTATCTTTTATCCCAGGGATTTTATTCTCGTAGTAATTACCAAAAGGATCAAAATTCTGAATGATTACCGAACCTTTAATTACTCTACATAAGCAAAAAGAAGCCCTATTAGGCTCCCTCTTCATTTAGGCTATTTTCGTAACAGCCACCTTTTTTAGGCAATTTCTATGAAGGCAGTCTATCCTTTTGCAAGTTTTACTGTAAAAATGGTGCTACCCGTTGTACTTTTCACGTCAATCTGACCTCTATGCTGTTCCACAATACTTTTTGCAATCGCTAATCCTAACCCAGATCCCCCAGTATAAAGAGAACGTGACTTTTCCACACGATAAAATCGGTCAAAAATATGTGGAAGGTCTCTTGTTGGGATTGGAGGACCATAATTGATCATGTTAATTTCAACCATGTTGTTTGAATCACTTAAGTGTATATCAATATATTTACCATTTTGCCCATAACGAATGGCATTTTGAATCAAATTTTCAAATACTCTAGCTAACTTTGCACCATCACCATTAATTTTGGGATCTGTAGTTTCCGTTGAAAATCGACACTCCATCCCCGCTTCTTCTATTTGAACTCTTGATTGAACAATGAGTTGATTTAGCATCTCCTCCATGTCAATCGCCTCATTTGCAAGCATGATATGCTGATTCTGCATATACGTATATTCAAACATATCATTAATTAAGGTATGGAGATGTGCTGCCTTATCATGAATAATTTGTACATAATACCGTAATTCTACTTCGTCGCGGTAGCGATCATCATTAATAAGATCTAAGTAGCCAATTACAGATGTGAGCGGTGACCTAAGATCATGTGCCACACTCGTGATGAGCTCGTTTTTTAACTGTTCAACTCTCCGGACCTCTGTTATAGCCTCATCTGACTTCTCTATCATCATTAACAAACACTCACTCAACTGTTTAAACTCCAAGGGAGCCTCTAGTTGCTCAGCTGATATCTCTTTTTGAATCAACCGCTTCATATCCAATGATATCTTTTTAATATGAAACGATAAGTATCTTTTTCTCTCGTACTGATAAAATAGAAACAAGTAGATCAACACCGTTATCAAATAAAAAACGATAATGATTCCCTCTCGAAAGTAAGACAAGATAAATAGAACACTTTCGAAAAAACGTGATTGATCCTCGAGAAACCAAATGGCTGGTAGAAGAATAATTCCTGTAACAAATGCAAGAAAAAATGCGAGCATCACATATAGCGCTATTTTCCACTTCGGCAAAAACTTGACGATATTGATGAGGTTATTTTTCAATTTTATACCCCACTCCCCACACCGTTTGAATGACGGTCTCACTTAGGACTGCCGCATTCAACTTATCACGAAGATTACTAATATGAACCATCACCGTTTTATTTGCACCCTCACACGGCTCATTCCACACCTTTTCAAATATTTCATCAGAGGAAAACACTCGTCCACGGTGCTTTGCTAATAAATATAAAATCTCAAATTCACGCGCAGTCAATTTGATTTGTTCGCCTTCCACACTGACAGTATGACTATTCTTATCAATTTCAAATGAACCAACCTTCAATATACCATCATCTTGACCACTTTGTTTGTAGTTCGCTCGCCGAAGCAACGCCTTGACTCTCGCCATTAACTCTAGAGGGTTAAATGGTTTGGTCATATAATCATCTGCCCCCGTCATCAAGCCAACGATTTTATCCATATCTTCCACCTTGGCACTAACCATCAGAATGGGGACCTGATGCTGTTTGCGAACCTTTTTGCAAAACTCAAAGCCGTCCATTCTTGGCATCATTATATCTAAAATAATCAAATCCACTGGGACACGGTTAAAGAGATCTATAGCCTCTATCCCATCCTTTGCTTTATTGATTGAAAATCCTTCGTTTAACAGATAGACCTCAATTAATTCGGCAATGTGGGGATCATCATCTACGATTAAAATAGTTGTCACCTACACCCCTCCTTCTTCTTAAAGCTGAAATGATTTTAATGTATTTTTTAATTGAGAGAATTTAAGCAACTTTTTCATCATTATAAATCCGATCGCTGCCCCTAGGGAATTCGCTATTAAGTCATTGATATCGGTACTTCTTCCACTTCCTAGAGTAATTCGAATTACTAATTGGACTACCTCTAAGGAAATACTAAAAATAAACCCAAGAGTTGCTGCCTTTTTCACTGACTCTTTGACCTTAAATAGGACAGGAAGATACATTCCAAACGGGATCAACATAATGATATTAAGCAAAAATGTTTGGATGTCAATCGTTAAAATGGGGATAAAGTTAATCGTTTTGTACCACGGAGTTTGATTCGCATACTCCCCTATGTTCACATCAATCGGAAAGAACACAAGATGCAGGACACAAAGCAAGTATACTCCAAACGAAACGATCATTGCCACCTGCCCTAGCTTCAATTCACTCTCTCTTTTTCTTGACCACAAAACTAACCATATCAAACCCAACATTGCAACAGGACCTAACACATACCACGATTCAATAGTAAACATAACTGACTCAACCATGAAAATAACTCCTCCTATAAAGACCTTGTTTGTTTTACAAGCCTCAGTATAGTCTGGAGTTCTAAAGAATTTCTAAAGAGGAGTTTAATAATTTACTAATTATTTCTCTAAAGGGGAAATCTCATCTAGAGGATAAGGAGGGCAGAAATGCTACATGACGATAATATTTGACTCTGTGTACCATTCGTAGAAGTATAGTACGAATCTAAAATGAGGCAGTCCAGTTAGACTACCTCATTATTACATTGATTTTATTTTTTGTTCATTTTGTTAGCAATCAATTCAGCTGCCTTTTTAGGGCTTATACGATAAAATTTGTCCATTACTTTCGAGTCTTTACCAGCCAATACACGATATTCATCATTCTCCGTACCATTTACAATAATTTCTGCTGCTTCTTTAGGTGTTAATAGCTTGGACATATCTTGTTCACTTGCATCTGATTTTCTTGATCCTTCTGCTCCAGAATTTTTCATAATATCTGTCGCAACACCACCAGGGAACACTACTGTTACATTAACGTTTGTATCTTTTAGCTCTGCATGTAACCCCTCTGTCATTAATTTTACAGCGGCTTTAGATGCTCCATAAATTGACTGACCAGGTACAGGTAAGAACCCTCCCATACTGGAAACGTTTGTGATATGTCCTACAGGTCTTTCTAATAGATAAGGTAGGAATGTTTTTGTCATGTAAAGCGTACCATAAAAGTTTATATCCATTACTAGTTTGATTTTTTCATAATCAAGATCGTTGATATTTACAAACGGTTGAATGATACCCGCATTGTTAATGATGCCGTCTACAGCACCGTGATGAGCAATTACTTTGTCTGGCAGTGCCTCTACTGCCTCTCTATCTGTTAGATTCACAATATGTGTTGATAACTTTCCAGCTTTCTCCCCAGCTTGTTTTACTGTCTCATCTAAGGCATCTTTGTTAATATCAACAGCTGCAACACTTGCTCCTTTTGAAAGGAGATTAAGAACTAATTCTCGTCCGATACCGCCACCAGCACCTGTTACAACAACAACCTTGTCTAAAACTTTCATATTTATTACCCCTTTTCACCTATTATTTTTTAATTAATATTTATATTTGAACTCGGCTCCCCATCCTAAAAGTTCAAATTTTTGATACGTCCTAAGAAGGTTAGCTCTCCTTTGGATTTCTTGTTTAATAGTAATTGTAGCATCATTCTCTATACCATTATGGTATTTTGGTATTTATTTTAGTATTATTAATAGATTTATAAGATCATTTTCGTAAATGGAGATGAATCACATGGACTTAACGATTTTTATCCGTATTGACTTTTACCACAAAGAAAAGCAAGAACATAATTAAATGCTCTTGCTTTTCATAGATTTTATAAAGTCCCTATCGCAAAAGCATAACCTTACAATAGGTTATGCACTTTTACTGACTCTGTACTTAGTTTACTTCGTTGTAAATGGTATAACTGCTTCACCTTTACCATCAAAGGTCTTATATTCAAATGCATAGGTTCCGTCATCACCTTTTACTGCTTCCCAAGAAGTGCCATCATTATCATTTATGTTAAGACTAATCGTATTTTGGTCCTCACTCATAGACCATGAACCATCAAACACAGTCTCTCTTTTTGCATATGCAGTGGTCAAAATAGCTGTGCCACCATCATAAAGGTCAAGCGTTGCATCCATTTGACCAAACGCTGCTGATGTACCACCTGTAAAAACTATTTCAGCTTCACCTTCTGGAACAACAACTTCTTTTTTCTCTGAAGACTTTGAACCTTCACTTGATTCCTTAGCACTTGATTCCTTAGCACTATCTCCACCACATGCTGCAAGTGCTAAAACTAAACTTAAAACAACCATTAACACTCCGATACTTTTGCTAAATCTTTTCATTTAAATATCCCCCTAAATAATATATTATTAGTTTTTTATTACACGCTTTTAATACTTGCTATTTCTTTTCGCATGCACCAATAGTGGACCTGATGAAGACATTGGTAAGCGCTTACTTTTTATAGTAAACATTAATTTCTCAGGAGTCCCCTCACCCCATCAGCCATTGGATTCACCTCAACTTGAACATCTGGAATTTCTTTACCAAGAACATTCTGAATAATCTTCCAACCAGTAACACGGCCAAACTCCCTTTAAAGAGTCAGGAGCAACGACTATTTTCAAACCCCCACCTTTTTCTGATTATTTTCTATATTATTATTTAACTAAAAAAAGGCACTAGAAACATTGGGTAAATTGACCAGAAAAATAAAAAAAAAATTAGGCATTCGCACAATACAAACTATTTCCCAGATAAAACTCTCCCATGCCAATCCCCCTTGGATAACATCAAAAAACTGTGGATCACATACTCATCATGGTATGGAAGGAATTTGAGATTAATTGTGAATATCATCAAACTATTATGCGAAGTAAACGTAAAAAGGCAACACCCACAAGGGTTAGTTGCCTTCTTTTAAAATGAGTTGCGCAACCGCCTCGACGTGCGCCGTATGCGGAAACATATCAACTGGCTGAACATACTCTACTTTGTACTGTTTTGATAACATACTTAAATCCTTCGCCAAAGTCGATGGATTACACGAAACATAGATTAATTTCTTTGGCTTTACTTTTAGAACTGTTTCTAACAGTTTTGTATCGCATCCAGTTCTCGGTGGATCAACGACAACGATATCTGGTTTCCAGCCTTCCTTCACCCATTTAGGAAGCCATTCTTCTGCTTTTCCAGTTACATATGTAGCATTTTTTATTTGATGTCTTTTCGCATTTTTCTTTGCATCCGCAATTGACTCGGCAATTGTATCCATCCCTCTTAACTCTGAGGCATTTTGTGCCAACCATAATCCAATGGTTCCGACACCACAATATGCATCCACAATTTTTTCTTTACCTGTTAATTGGGCAGCGTTTTTCACCTCATCATATAGCTTTACTGTTTGATAAGGATTTAATTGAAAGAACGCTCTAGCTGATAATTCAAATGAAAGGTCACCAAGGGTTTCTTGAATGACTTCACTTCCATGAATATGATTGGTCTCATCACCAAAGATTAAAGATGTTTTGTTTCCATTGATATTTTGAACGATCGATTTTACCTCAGGCAATTTATTTGTAATAGCTGTTATTAAATCTTGCTTGCGTGGCAACTCCTTACCCGCAGTGATTAGGACCACTTGTACTTCACCTGTTGTGACGCCCACTCGTGTGACAATCGTTCGCACAAGGCCTTTTCGAGTTCGTTCATTGTAGATTGATATATTCAACTTTTGTAACACAGCTTTTACAACTTGAGTTACCTTGTTTGTCGCTTCATGCTGTACCATACAGTCAGAAATATCAATCAGTGAGTGTGATCCAATCCCATATAACCCCGCTATTACTTTTTGCTTTTGTAACCCTACTTGGAATTGACTCTTATTCCGATAATTCCACGGGTTTTCCATTCCAATTGTTTCTTTGATTTTTAAACCTTCAACTTCATTTTTCATATATCGTTCAAATGCTTGGACCACAATATCACGTTTTTCTTTTAATTGCTGCCCATAATCTAAGTGCTGTAATTGACAGCCCCCACATTGTTCATAAATCGGGCATGGTGGCATGACTCGGTGCACCGATTTCTTTCGGATTTTCTTTATTTTTCCCTCTGCAAATTTAGGATGTATTCTTGTCGCTTCAACGACTACTTCTTCACCTGGTAGTGCACCTGGAACAAACACAACCTGCTTCTTGAAATAGCCAACCCCTTCTCCGTTAATGCCCAATCTTTTTATTGTTAAAGGGAAGGTTTGTCCCTCCGCTAATTTAATTGATGTATTATTTTGATTCTTTATTTGACCACTCATATGACAACTCCATTTTTAATTTGACCTATTCCTACTCTTTAGTATAACAAAAAATACTTCATGAGATACGAAAACACCTTTTGGTTAGCCCCAAAAGGTGTGAGAATTAGTCCAATTCAAAGAGATAAGGTTCATCTAGATTCATTTTACTTGCCATTAAATGATCTAGACTATGAAAGCTATATCCTTGTTCATGCAATTCATCAATCGCCTTTTCAAGCGCTTCTGCATTATCTTTTGATACCGTGTGAAGTAAAAGAATAGCTCCAGGATGAATTTGTTTCATAATATTATCATAAGCATATTCCCAGCCTCTTTGCTGATCGACATGCCAGTCCACGAAAGCCAACGACCAAAAAACCGTTTGATATCCAAGGTCCTTCGATAAGGCAAGGGTTCTTTCGCTAAAAACCCCTCTCGGTGGACGAAGATAAGCAACATCTTTTTGCCCGGTTAATCGTTCTGTTTCATTTTTGACTGAATCAAGTTCTTTTCTAAGTCGTTTATCGCTAACTTTTGTTAAATCTGGATGATGCCATGAATGATTTCCAACAATGTGACCCTCTTCAGCCATTCGTTTGACTAAATCTGGTTGGTCCTTTAAATAATGACCTGTTACAAAAAAAGTTGCAGGAACATTTTTCTCCTTAAGAACGTCAAGAATTTGTCCTGTATAACCATTTTCATACCCATTATCAAAGGTTAAATAGATCTCTTTCTTTGAGGTATCACCTAGATAAAAGGTTCCATAGTTCTCAAGTAATAAATTTAGTTCCTCTCCAGCACTTGGTGGTTCATGGTTCTGACTTTTCTTAAATCCCCAGTGAATTGGTTGATTTGAATAGCTGGCTTTTACGCTTGATTGAAATGACATTGCTATTACCAGCATTGCAAGTATACTAATGATCTTTTTCACCAAAAGACCCTCCCTAAACTACAGCATATTATGGTTATTTTTTGCAAAAGCAGACAAATTCATTCAGGGAAGAGTTTTCCATCTATGATATAGTAAAAACATAAATTAAACATCAGTGGATATAATAAAAATAGTTCAAAAAGGGAGATAGTGTATGGAGATAAAACCATTACAAGGTGTAGAAGAACTTGCGCTAAAAAAACATAAAATCTTCAAAAATAGTCGTTTACGTTATTTAGCAAGGTCAATGCTTGCAAGTATGTTTATAGGATTTGGTGTTATTGTTGCTTTTAAAACAGGTAGTTTTTTCTTCCTTGAGCACTCACCTTTGACCTATCCAATGGCAGCTCTAACATTTGGGGCCGCAATTATTTTAATTGCTTATGGAGGTGGAGACTTATTTACCGGTAACACCTTCTACTTTACATATGCAGCACTAAGGAAGAAGATGGCTTGGAGTGCAGTTTGGAAATTATGGACTTATAGTTATATTGGGAATATTCTTGGTGCGATCGCTTTTGCTCTTCTAATTTATACGACTGGTCTCTTTAATGAATCTTCTGTTAATGGTTTTTTATTAAGTGTTGTTGAAAAAAAAGTTAGTGCTCCAATCATGGAACTCTTCTTTAGAGCAATTCTATGTAATTGGCTCGTTTGTTTAGCTTTCTTTATCCCAATGAATTTTGATAGTGATGGACCTAAATTATTTTCAATGGTCTTATTTGTGTTTTGCTTCTTCATTTCTGGCTATGAGCATAGTATTGCAAATATGTGCACCTTTGCCATTGCGCTAGTTCTCGATCATCCTGAAAGTATTTCTTTTTATGGCGTGGTAAGAAATTTAATCCCAGTAACCATTGGCAATTTAATTGGCGGTTCGATTTTCATGGGATTCATGTATCATTATGTGAACAAACCATTTTTAGATGATACTCACTAAAAGCAAAAGTGCTTAACTCATAAAAAAGAGCTAAGCACTTTTGATTTTGATTTATTTAAATACTGGCTCCTTAAATTGAGCCAATTTCTCTAATGATGATTTATCGACATCTTCATGTAGGCTGTTACCGTGAGAATCCATTGTCACAACTGCTGTAAAGCCCTCAACCTGTAAGTGCCACATTGCTTCTGGTATTCCAAATTGCATTAAATCAACACCGTCTACACCCTTAATACAGTCCGCATAGTACTGGGCAGCACCACCAATTGCATTAAGATACACACCACCATGCTCTTTTAATGCAGCAAGCGTTTTAGGGCCCATTCCGCCTTTTCCAATTACAGCTCGAATTCCGAATTTCTTCATGATATCACCTTGATAAGGTTCTTCACGAATACTAGTTGTCGGCCCTGCTGCTTTAACATGCCATTTTCCTTCATCATCTTTCAGCATAACCGGACCACAGTGATAAATAATTTGCCCATCTAGATCAACAGGCGCGTCATGGTCGCTTAAGTACTTATGAATGGCATCACGTCCAGTAAACATCCGTCCATTAATACGAACAACATCCCCTACTTTTAATTCTCGAATTTGTTCTTCTGTAATTGGTGCTTGAAGATCTACAAGTTTTGTATCCTCTTGATCTGTATTGGTTTCTGCTTCCTTAGTAAAATCGATTTCGTCTCCTTCTTGATATAACCAATCGTTGATCTCTCCTGATTGCTGATCAATTGTAACTCCGAGGCGACGAAAAGCCCAACAGTTATAAGCAACCGAAACAAAGAAGCTTGCTGGAATTCGATTCATTACGCCAACTTTACAGCCTAGTAATGTTGTTTCCCCACCAAAACCCATTGTACCGATACCTAACTTATTGGCATTTTCCATCACGTACTCTTCCAGTTGCTTTAGATCTTCGTGCGTGTTTTCATCTTCTACACTACGGAATAATTGCTCTTTTGCAAGCTCATAGCCTGATGTGCGATCTCCTCCAATACCAACTCCTATAAAGCCGGCACTACAGCCTTGACCCTGTGCTTGGTATACTGAATGCATCACACATTTTCGGATACCGTCTAAATCACGTCCGGCTCTTCCAAGACCATCTAGCTCACATGGTAGGCTATACTGGATGTTCTTATTTTCACAGCCTCCACCTTTAAGAATTAAGCGTGCATCGATATAATCTTTTTCCCATTGCTCAAACTTAATAACAGGTGTACCATATCCTAAATTATCTCCACTATTTTCGCCAGTTAATGAATCTACTGAATTTGGACGAAGTTTTCCATCCTTAGTGGCTTGTGCAATGGCAGCATAAATGGCATCCTTTATTTTTAGTTGGTTAACTCCAACTGGTGTTTTTATTTTGAATGTAGGTAATCCTGTATCCTGACAGATTGGTGAAACATTATCGTCTGCCATTTTAATATTATTTGTAATTGTATCTAATGACATGGCTGCACGCGTACCAGCATTTTCAAGTTCTTTCGCTTTAGCAATTGCTCTTCGTACATCTCTTGGAAGTCTTGTTGATGTTTCTACAATTAACTTGTACATACTTTCTTGAAGTTTTTCCATCGTAATAACCTCTCCCCTGTTCCCCTATAGAATTGAATCATTAATGAAATTACGTTGCCATACACATGCATTAATGTGCAACTTTTCTGACCATTTTCTTCAATAACAATTATAACTTCTAATAGGATATTACGAAAGACATATGCAAACGATTACAGATTTTTCATAATTATGAAGAGCGGAAAGCACATTGTTCAGCACTGAGTGAATTCAGATGCTCCCGAGTCTGAACTTGGTCTGAATTCGGACAGGATTTGTAATTTTTGATGAAACCCGGTCTGAACCTGACCTGACTTCGGACAAGATCTATCATTACTTCTGCGACCGAGTCTGAACCTATACTGACTTCAGACAGGATCTATCATTACTAGCGCGACCGAGTCCGAACCTGACCTGACTTCGGACAGGGTCTATGAGTACTACTGCGATCGAGTCCCCAACATCCCCTGAATTCAGACAGGATCTACCATTACAACTGCGATCGAGTCCGAACCTGCAATGACTTCAGACAGAATCTATGAGTACTATTGCGATCGAGTCCGAAACCTGCACTGACTTCAGACAGAGTCTATTATTACTAACGCGACCGAGTCTGAACCTGACCTGACTTCGGACAGGAATCATGACTTTTAACAACGCCATAAACTATAAAAAACCGCTCAGAGAGCGGTTTTATTTTTGGTCTTCTTCCCAATCATTTTTAAACTGGTCATACTTAAACTCTAGGTCATCAAGCATCTTGATTAGACGATCTATATCTTCTAATTCAGTATTTTCGGGATCTAGAGAATCGATAACATCTATAAACATGTTTAGACGATTTTTCAAATAATTGATCTGTGAATCTTTGTCGTGTATAGCGTTACCCAAAATAACCTCTCCCTTCTGTACTATCGTATTTGATTTATTTTAAAATGACAAATCTTTATGATAGTAGGATAAGTTTTGATCTTATTTAGGGACCTCAGAAGCAACAAATCCATATGACGCATGATCCTGAACAGGTATCCATGCTCCAATCCCTTGATGTGTCACGTTTTTAACAACGATACTTTTCTTACTACCCTTCAAGACAAGGTATACCTCTCCATAGGTTACCTTCCCTTTTTCATTCACTGCAGGTGCATAGGCATATAAATAGCCTAATCTTTTCGGTGGAATATTATATACCTGGTCTTTTTTCGTACCTGCACCTATAATCGTCTCAAACGAGAGTGGTAGCTTTGTTTTATTAGCTGCGGTGATTAACATCATTTTTTTCACTTCATCAGCACTTTCAATTTTTGCAGTTAAACCGCCTTTAACTTGTTTCTGTGCTTCTTGATTATAGTGAATTTGATATGGAGCTTTTCCTCCACGATTATCATAGTAATTTGTATTTATCTTCTGATATTCCCAGTTCACATTTGTTTCTGTTGATTCATAATTCAATGCCCATTGTCCAAGATAAATCGTTGCACGGTACCCAATCGCTAAAGGTGTTGTTGAAATCGATGATTCATTCAGAATTTTGATTAAATCAGGGTTCTCAATATTCACTTGAGCGGTTTCAATCAATTCTTTTGTTAGTTCACTTGGTTGTAAATATGGTAAATCCTGTGTTGGATTTGGATAAGTGTTCTCTTTTGAGATATCCATGACAGAGTTTGGAATTTGGTATTTTTCACTGTCATCAGAAGACTTTTTCTCATTTACTTGATTTTCTTTCTTCTCTTCCTTTGGTTCTTCTTTCACTTTATCAGCAAATGTAGTGATAGAACTACTGAATAAAAGGACGATAACAGCAATGCAATGAAGTAGAAATTTCATATAATTTACTCCTTTCATATTCTTTGCTATTAGTTTTTTCGAAGGTAAGATTTATTATCCATTCTTTTTTTCTAAATGACCATTTTTACTGAGAATACGCAAAAATTTTTCTAAAATTGGAAAAAACACTTGGATTAATGGTCCGATGGAAAAAGTAATAACAATTGTTCCAATACCGATTGGCCCTTTGAAAATAAACGCAAGAAGTAAAGCGGTTAGTTCGCCAATTGTTTTGGCAATCATTAAATTAACATTTAGACGTTCCCTAATCGCGATCATTAACTGATCAATTGGTGACAGTGGAAAACGAGCTTGCAAATATGTAGAGATTCCTAGCGCCAACGCAATAATTCCTACTACTAGGATAATGGCTTGAATAACATACCCAGATGGATCCCAAGCATCAAACATATAGATAAGCCAAAAATCAATAAAAAAACCTATAAGTGTTATAGTCAGCATTGCCAAATATGCTGGTTTTGCTCTTAATAAATAAGCATTTAAAAAAATTAGCAAAATACCAACAATAATTGTCCAGCTTCCGACTGTCAAACCAATCATGTTTGATAATCCAACATTTAAAGCATCCCATGCACCTGCTCCTAGATCTGCTTTAATGGTTAAACTTATCCCTAAGGAAATCGTAAACAATCCAATTATAAAAAATATACTTCTCCAAAGATATTGCCTCATTTTAAAATCATTCCCCTAACTTCTGCTTATGCAATGGTTGTTTTTCTTCTTTTTAAGGTTAGTTATAGATTATTGTCTCTTAAGTAGGTAAGATGAATACACATCCAACTCACAGTTTCAGGTAGACAACAAAAAACGTTAGGCTGCTTCACCTAACGTTTTGTAATTCAACCATTAGTTTGGACTAATTCAAACGTTTCCTCAATTTCAATACTACCCTTAACAGATTGCGTCATCGGACAGTTTTTGTTAGCAAGTTCAATCGCCTGTGATATCTTTCCTTCATTTAAATCTTTTCCAGTTATAACATAATGAATAGAAATTTTCTCAATCCGATTTGCTTCACTTTCATTACGTTCTACTTCTGATTTAATTGTAATATCCTCGATATGTATTCTTTTCTTTTCAAGAATTTTCCTTAATACTCCACCACTACATACGACAATTGCAGATACCATCAATTGAAAAGGTCTATACCCATATTGCTCATCGCCTGCAACATGTAGTTCACCAAATTCAAATTCGCTTGTGAAGCCAACTTCTTTCATTTTAAATTCCATACTCATCCTCCATATCAGGTTAAAGTACTATCTATTTTAAAGGATTTCTTCACAAATACAACTATTAACAAATAAGTCTTTAGATGGTGACTAACACTCCTGAATTTTGTATGATGGATGTTGGAAGAAAAATAACAGATATTGGGGTTACAGATGAAAAACACAAATTCGCGCTTTTGGATATTAGTTAGTATTGTAGCAATATCTGGTTTCAGTCAAGGACTACTGTTACCATTGATTGCTGTTATCTTTGAAAACAGTGGAGTCTCTTCATTCTTAAATGGACTTAATGCCACTGCATTGTACATAGGTATTTTGCTCGCATCACCATTCATGGAAGCGCCGCTTCGACGCTTTGGATATAAACCAATCATTATCGCTGGAGGATTATTAGTTTTTGTAGCACTTGCACTCTTTCCATTGTGGAAGACGTTTTGGTTTTGGTTCTTTCTTCGTTTACTAATTGGAATCGGTGATCATGCATTACATTTCGGAACGCAAACCTGGATCACTGACTTTTCTCCCGAGAATAAAAGAGGACGCAATATATCTCTATATGGTTTATTTTTCGGAGTAGGTTTTGCAGTTGGTCCCCTTATGACACCGCTCATCCAAATAAATGAGGCACTTCCATTTATATTATCCTCGGTACTGTGCTTGATAGGGTGGCTCTTCTTATTTGCACTTAAAAATGAACACCCAGAGCAACAAGATATAGAAATGAGTTCATTTTTTGATACGTTAAAGAGATTTTCACAAGCTTGGAAATACGGATGGGTTGCTTTTCTCCCTCCACTTGCTTATGGGTTCTTAGAATCCTCCTTAAATGGGAGCTTTCCAGTTTATGCACTCAGAATTGGAATTGATGTAAGTAGTGTTTCTGTTCTACTAGCATCATTTGCCATAGGCGGAATTGTCTTTCAACTGCCATTAGGGATATTAAGTGACAAATTCGGACGTAAAAGAATATTGAGTTTTATTCTATTACTCGGATTTTTAAGCTTCACCTCTGCAAGTTTTTTAGAGGAATCATTTTTCGGTCTCGTATTATGTTTGTTTATCGCTGGTATGTTCGTAGGTTCGACATTCTCTCTTGGAATCTCTTATATGGCAGATTTAATGCCAAAACACTTACTACCTACAGGAAATTTAATGTGTGGTATCTTCTTTAGTCTAGGAAGTTTAGTTGGACCCTCTGTCGGTGGATTGTTTATCCAATTCTTTAAAAATATTAGTTTTTTTGTGATTATTAGTTCCCTATTTTTCATGATGTTTCTTGTCATGATAACAAATGGTAAAAAAGCATATTCACAGGTAGAACATTAAGACAGACTTAAGAACATTGCAAGCCCCGACATATCCTGCTGACCCTGATTAGGAAGCAAGATTTGACGGGGCTTGAAGCTCTCGAGGGGGGTGGTCTTTTTTCCCGCGAACTTTGCACCGAATTCCGCGAAATAGAACGGTAATCCCTCGAATTTCAAACTTATTCCCACGTAACCCCTTTTCGGTTGCGCGCGTCCTTATTTTTCCCACGAACTTCGCACCGAATCCCGCGAAATAGAACGATAATCCCGCGAAT
>NZ_FNJU01000012.1:31938-39908 GCF_900104555.1 Litchfieldia salsa | reverse complement strand
CCACGAACTTCGCACCGAATCCCGCGAAATAGAACGATAATCCCGCGCGTTTCGTACGTATTCCCTCGAAATTCAACCTGATCCCCTTCCAGGAATACACTCGTTCAACATACTTGTAAAAAGGAAAAAGGCAGTCAGAAAACTACTGACTGCCTTTTCTCTTCTAATGAAATTAAGTTTTAAGCTTTAGAGTTATTGACCTTTTCAACTAAGCTCTCCAACTCATTCACTAATTCTTGCATAGAGTTAGATATATTATTTAACATTTCCACAGAAGCTAATTGCTCTTCGACAGAAGCAGATATATTCATTGTATTTCCTTGTGAATCTTCAGTGATTTTTCTCATCTCTGCGACTATATTTAGTACATCATCCGAGCTCTTAAGAAGACTATCAGAATGCTGAGATACATTTAAAATTTGTGTTTCAACACCTTGGGTAGCTGAGATAATCTCTTTAAATACTTTATCTGTCGAATCCATTAAAGTAATACCTTGGTTTACCTCATTTGAACCTGCAGCTAGAGCCTCCTTCACCTTCTTCATTCCTTCTCGGATATCTTCAGTAACTGCCCCAATCCCTTTGGTAGATTCATCAGATTGAATAGCCAATTTCCTTACCTCATTCGCAACAACAGCAAAGCCTTTACCTTGATCTCCTGCTCTTGCTGCTTCAATTGATGCATTTAATGCTAGTAGTTTAGTTTGTTCTGATATTTGAGAAATACTTTCAGCAATTGTGTTAATCTGTTCTGATTTTTCATCTAGCCTTTCGATTAAAACCGAAACCTCCTGCACCGAACGTTGAATACTGCCCATTTTTTCAACCATACCTTCAATAGATTGATTTCCATTAGTCGCCTGTATGCTTGTTTTAGAAGAAGTATCACTCACAAGATTTGAAACTTTTGAAATTTCGTCGATACTTTTTACCATGTCTATAATTAATGATTCATTATTTTTGGCCGTTTCCAATTGACTCTGTGTTCCAATTGATAATTCTTGAATTGACATAGCGATTTCTTGGGAAGCTTTAGTTGATTCAGAAGAACCCACTGATAATTCTTTAACTACATTTAATATCCTTTGTGATGTATCTGTTAATTGTGTAATGACTTCACGTGCATTGGCTTCATATCTACTATTCTCATCTTCCAGTATTTTTGTGTTCTTTTGTTTTGAATAGATCACAAGGATGTTAGCACCACTTGTGAAAACTAAAAAGACAGCATGAATCATTAATAATGAAAAACTATAATCTGATGTTCCACAAATCAATTCTGGCACGAAGAAATAACCTGCTAGATGCTGGATAGCAAAGATAATCGTATTAACGATAATGAGTTTTATAGAATTAAAAAACGATATAAAAGCAATAACCATGAATATAGAGAAATGATATTCTACTAATCCATCTCCACCTGCGATAATGGAAATACTACTGAAAGTTAAAGATAATGAGAGGAAGAGTGGAACTAATTTATTTTTATTTTTTCTGTGTAGTACTAAAGCAATAACAAACGGAATAAAAGGAAGGATAAAGATTATATTTTGAAGAAATTGCATACCTTCACTTAGATCCCCTATACCCCTTATGCTTAAATACGAACTTAAAAAATTGAATTGTCGATGTAACACATGAATGACGATTGTCAATATTAGCGATAATGCTGCTAATAAAATCATTATTAGATTATTATTTTTAGTCATTTCAATTCTCCCTAATTTCATAATTAGCCCTCTGGCTTTAAACAATGGTTATACATAACTTGAACAAGGATTTATCATTTGTAAAAATTATATCTCATCCGACATTATTCGACAATCTCTTTTTGAACTTAAAATATGCAATATGTCACTTTTGTAAACACTTACCAATCATTAACATAATTTTTGATATTCTCCATCACCAAAACTTTTTCTCCTCATATTTATAGGTATTACAAATAATAAATTAACAACTTGCATACTATTTATCGCCTATTCATAGTTATCAAAATAAATTCAATGGTGCTCTTCCTATTCATTCTCATTTATGCTATAATCAAATTATAATAATTATAAAATAAAAATCATTCGATTTCACTGCTGCTATCCTTGTTGATGGCAGCTTTCGCTATTTTAAAGGGGTAATTGATTGTGATTATTTTTCTCAATTAGAAAATAAACGGAGGCGATCATATTGAATACTAGTGTTAAAGCAGTCTCACAACAACCTAACAAAATACAAACAGAACAAAAAAATGAAGGTATTCTCACTAAGATGAAAGAACATATTGAACTTGTCGCAGCGCTTGCCTCAGGACTTTTAATTATTATCGGATATATTCTTTCCAAAACAAATGCTGAAACCCTATCCATTGTTATTTTTTTATCAGCCTTTGTTATCGGTGGTTTTGCCAAGGCGAAAGAAGGCATTGAAGATACGATTGAAAATAAAGAATTAAATGTGGAAATGTTAATGATTTTCGCTGCAATCGGTTCAGCCATCATTGGGTATTGGATGGAAGGCGCGATTCTTATCTTCATCTTTGCTTTAAGTGGTGCACTCGAAACTTATACAATGAATAAGAGCCACCGGGAAATATCATCTTTAATGAATCTTCAACCAGAACAGGCAACCTTACTTACAAATGGCAACCATAAGGTTGTAAAGGTTACGAGTCTTAGAGTCGGGGACACAATCTTAATTAAACCTGGAGAAAGAGTACCAGCTGATGGGAAAATTTCAAGAGGAAACACAAATATTGATGAGTCTGCTATTTCTGGAGAATCCATTCCGGTTAGTAAATCAACAGATTCGGTCGTTTTTGCTGGAACTGTAAACCTGCAAGGTTCAATCTCAGTAGAGGTGACGAAAGAGAGTTCCGACACACTCTTCCAAAAAATCATACAACTTGTTCAAAATGCTCAAAGTGAAAAGTCACCTTCTCAATTGTTTATTGAAAGATTTGAAGGGGCATATGTCAAATGTGTACTTGTTGCAGTTGGCTTAATGATGGTTCTTCCCTATTTTCTTTTAGGGTGGAGTTGGACAGAAACTTTTTATCGAGCAATGATTTTACTTGTTGTTGCATCTCCTTGTGCTCTTGTTGCTTCCATTATGCCTGCATCACTTTCAGCCATTTCTACAGGGGCAAGACACGGAATCTTATTCAAAGGGGGCATTCATTTAGAGCAACTTGGTAATTTAGAAGCGATAGCTTTTGATAAGACTGGTACATTAACAAAAGGTAAGCCTGAAGTAACTTCAGTTATTGTCCGTGAGGGGATCTCAGAAACTGAATTCCTACAGACCGTTGCTTCAATTGAACATCATTCAACACACCCATTAGCAAAGTCTATTGTTGCTTTTGCACAGGACAATCAAAAGCTAGATCTTTTACAGCCTGATGGAATTGAAGATGTCCCGGGTTGGGGAGTTACAGGTACATTAAATTCTTTTGAGTGGAAAATCGGGAAAGCAGAGTTTGTTGGGAAAGAACAAGCAGAGGCATTTCAAGATGGTATTGCAACGAGCTTAGCAACTAGTGGAAACACAATAGTTTTTGTTAGCGACTCTGATGGAGTGATTGGTTTAATTGCACTGAAAGACACTGTAAGAACTGATACTGCAGCCTCAATTAAGGAGCTTAAAAGGTTAGGTATTCAAACCGTGATGTTAACAGGCGATAGTGAACGTACTGCCTCCGCCATTGCATCAGAATGTAAAATAGATAGTTATATGGCTGAATGTTTACCAGAACAAAAGGTTGAATACATTAAAAAGCTTAAAGAGAAGTATGGAATCGTTGGAATGGTTGGGGATGGAATTAATGATGCACCGGCACTCGCTACTGCCCATGTAGGATTAGCCATGGGGGAAGGAACTGATGTGGCATTAGAAACCGCTGATATTGTGCTGATGAAGAACGACCTCACACGGATTGCTGAGGCTGTTCAGTTATCAAAACGAATGAACCGTATTATAAAACAAAATATCATTTTCTCAATTACGGTTATTATGTTTTTAATTTGCTCAAATTTCCTCCAAATTATCGATTTACCTTTTGGAGTGATCGGTCATGAAGGTAGTACCATTCTTGTTATTTTAAATGGTCTCCGCCTTTTGAAAGGGTAATAGTTAGGCTTCAATTCAATATAAGATTTAGAAAAAATCTCTTCTAAACTTTAAACTGCCTTAACCCACATTCTAGAATGTAGGCTAAGGCAGTTTTTGTTTGACCTATTTGGTCGAAGCCCTCACACGTTTGCAATTTAGTATTGCATTTATTTCTCCACCAAGAATAATAATCATCCCTGATAAATAGAACCATATCATCAAAACGATAATTCCCCCTAAGCTTCCATATGTAGCGGTGTAATTTGCAAAGTTACTCACATAATATGAAAAACCAAGAGAAACAAACATCCAACCAAAAGTTGCGAAGAACGCTCCGCTTAAAACTTCCTTCAATTTCAATTTCAGATTAGGTGCAAATAAATAAAGACAATTAAATACGATAAATAAGATTCCAGCACTAAGAATCCAACGGATAGCATTCCAAACACTAATAAATTCAGAGGAGAATCCAAAGGCTGAAAAGATAAACAACCCTATTTGTCGTCCAAAAACAGGTAGTAATAGTGCAATAATAATAACAAATACCATTGCTAGAGTTAACAAAATCGACATCGCACGTGCCACAAGAAAATGTCGACTTTCTTTTACATCATAAGCACGATTAAAGGCACGAACAACGGCATTAATTCCGTTTGAGGCAGACCAAATTGTCGCGATAACCCCAAAGGAAAGTAAAGTTCCATTATGTGAGCCAAGAACCGACTCCAAGTTTTTCTCAATCATATCAATCGTCCCACTTGGAGCATATTCACGAACAGTATTTAGTAAATCAATTTCTGATATCGGTAAATAGCCAATTAAAGTGACACTGAATATTAAGAACGGAAATAATGAAAGTAAAAAAAAGTAGGCTAATTCTGCCGAAAGTCCAGCCACTTCATCTTCATTGAAACGTTTAAAAAGATCTTTTACAAAGCTCCATACGTTATTCAATTGATTCATTCACCTCGTTATTCTTGAGTCTCCTTAGATAAATTTGGTTTAAGATTTCTGAAAGCGTCTTGAGTATCCTTCAACATATTTAGCATTTCAGGAGTGGTCTCATTTAATTCATTTACTTTACCCGATAAAAAACGCAGGTCATTAGAAACCTGTTCAACTGTAGTTTTGACTTGATTAATATTATCTCTTACAGTACTAACTGCATGCTGGGGATTCTTAATCAGGTCTACTGTTTTTTCACTTACCCTTTTTGTACTACACACAAACTGCTCTCTTGTGTCACGATCAAGTAGACTAATGGCACCACCTACTAGTGCTCCAATAATCATACTTTGTGCCATCTTATTGTTTTTTGCCATTTTCCTAACCCCTATCTAATTTATGTATGAATGGAACCTATAACCCCTGTTCATTCCTGATTTCTAGTAATAAACTTCTACAACCGTTCTCTATAAGTGAATATACCTGATCAAAGTTACCTGTAAAATAAGGATCAGGAACATCTTCTATTTCACTATCCTTTACAAAATCCAAGAGTCTTCCTATATATCCTGTTTGTCTATACCCTGCCATCCTTCTTAAATTCCCTAAGTTTTCTGCATCCATAGCAATAATGTAGTCAAACTCCACTACATCGTTATTTGCAACTTGTCTTGCTTTGATACCTTCGTAATTAACTTTATTAATTTTTAATATTTCACAGGTTCCTTCATGTGGTGGTTTACCAACATGCCAATCACCAGTACCTGCTGAATCAACTTTGATTTTATCTTCTAAACCTTCTTCCTGTACCATCTTTCTAAATACCGCCTCGGCCATCGGTGAGCGACAGATATTGCCTAAACATACGAATAAGACATTTACCATTTACATCCCCTCCTACTTCATCTATATATATTATAATAAAATATGAACAGGATAGAAAATAACATAGCTGATCCTTTCAAAGATTTCTCCAATTTAAGAATGGTTTTTTCATAAAACGTGATACAATAAGAACATCGAAATTAGAAGGGATGATTTTGAAATGGATTTAACTCAAAAATCTGTCGAGAATGTAGAATATATGATTGAAGAAATAAAAGAAAAACTTAAAGTCCTAAACTTAGGTGCAATTAAGCCGTCTCACTTTGATGAAGAAATGTATGAAGAACTTTTTGAAATATATGAAATGGTAAAGAAGAAAAACTCATTTAGTCCAAATGAAATGCAAGCCCTTGTAGAAGAGCTGGGCTCACTTCGTAAAAAGTAAGTACATAATGCGTCATATAAACCCTCATATCCTTTAACACACATGCATATATGTGTAATAAAAGGAGAGGGTTTTATTATGGTGGGAATGTGGTTAACTACGATTGTTATATTTGGGTTTATTATTCTGGGGATAATCTTTATTATCCAAGGCCTGAAATCTTCAATGAACATTCATGATGCTATCAAAATTGATCCTTTACCTGAAGAAGACTACACAGAAAAAAAATAGATTAAAGCCAAATTTCCAAGAGGCTGCGACATAACACAATGTGTAACTTTTTTCCGAACAAACCATTAACTTAGCGGATGAAATATACGCAGACTCCTGCGGGATGAAAAGCAACGGTGAGACCCAGCAGTGCGAAGCGCGAGGAGGCTCACCAGCTTCCCGCGGAAAGCGAAGTATATTTCAGGAGCGGTGTTTCCATACCAACTATGATTGTTCGGACTTTTCATTAGGCTAAACACATTTGTCTCGGTCTCTTTTTTTGAACACTAATGGGACAACCAATCTCTTTTCAGCGTATAATTGGGTATACTTAGCAAGAGGTGAAACATTTGGATACAGTAACACATACACTATTTGGAATGACACTATATGGCGCAATCGACAAAAAAAATGAATCAAAAGAAATGAAAAAGTCACTTATTGTTGCAACAATGGTTGGCAGTCAAATTCCTGATATCGATGTTATTTCTAGATTATGGGACACTGAGGGACTTTATCAAATGTGGCATCGTGGAATTACCCATTCTATTTTAATGGTACCAATATGGGCATTTATCTTAACAGCTCTTTGTACTCTGATCTTTAAGGTGAAGGATTATAAACGATTATTTTTCATCTCAGGTATTGCCGTATTCATACATAGTACAAGTGATTTATTCAATGCTTGGGGTACGGGTTATTTTGAACCGCTCTCAGATATACGTGTTACATTTGGCGTTATTCCAATAGTGGATGTTGTATTTTGGGTTATCATGTTAACCGCAATGATTTTTACTCGTTTTAAAAAGAAAAACAGTTATAAGTCATTCCGTTTTGCATGGGTACTAATTGCTCTTCATATTTCTATTCAGTCATTACAAGGTTATTTTCTATATCAACAGTATGAGGGTAAGTATGATCAACTAGCACTTTCAGCAAGCTTTGTACCTTGGAATTACACATTAATAGGGAAAAAAGCTGACGTTGTAGAGATTACCGATGATGCACTATTTCTAGACGCAGATCATTTATATACGCTTCACTCAAAAGAAAATACAATTCTTGATGATCTTTTTATTCAAAATCCTGATGCGAGAACGTTATACAAGTGGTCTCCTTTTGTTGTGATTGTAGATGATGAAGAAAAAGTGGGGATTTATGATCCTCGTTTCTATATGGATGGGGAATCGTTTTTATTTGAATATGTTGAAAAATAAAATCTATTTAGTATAAATTGATTATTTAAAGCTGCAGGCTGAATACACTCCGCCTCCGGCGGGTGACCAGTGAGCCTCCTCACAGAACAAGCTAAGACCACTGAAAAAGTACTATAAAAAATAATCATCAAAGGTTGCTGTCATTTACCCTCATCGACGTTATGAAGGACATTTCTGACCTGAGCGAAAACAGTTTTGTCCTTCATCGACGTTATGAAGGACATTTC
>NZ_FNJU01000012.1:18471-31726 GCF_900104555.1 Litchfieldia salsa | reverse complement strand
CTTGAGCGAAAACAGTTTTGTCCTTCACATTTAGTTGGAGTGTTTTTCAGTCGCCTCGTACAAGCTCCTGTGGGGTCCTCACTTTAGCCACTGATCCCGCTGAAGTCTACTTGTATTCTGCCTGCATAAACAATAAATATTGAGAAAGCAACGCCAAAATAAAAAGCCAGAGGAAGAAAGTTCACCTCTGGCTTAAATCTATTTATTAAACACCTTTAAATGCTTGACGATAGATTTCAGCTAATTCTGTTACTAGAGGTAATTTAGGGTTAGCTGTCGTACATTGGTCTTCAAATGCACGCTCTGCTAAATAATCTACCTTCGCTTCGAATTCTTTCTTTGTTACTCCATTAGCTTCGATACTCATTGGAATTTGTAGTTCTTTTGCTAGTTTAATAACAGCTTGAACTAAGCTTTCTACACCCTCTTCAGTTGTGCTAGCTGGTAATCCTAGAGTTCTTGCAATTTCAGCATAACGTTGGTCTGCAATGAAATGCTCATATTTAGGGAATGCAGTAAATTTCTTTGGTTTTGATGCATTGTAACGAATAACATGTGGCATTAAGATTGTATTTGAACGTCCGTGTGCAATATGGAATTCAGCACCTAGCTTATGAGCTAAACTATGGTTGATTCCAAGGAATGCATTCGCAAATGCCATACCTGCAATTGTTGAAGCATTATGCATTTTTTCACGAGCAATTGCATCACTACCATCACGGTAAGCACGTGGTAAATATTCAAATACTAATTGAATAGCCTTCATTGCTAGACCATCTGTATAGTCATTAGCCATGATTGAAACATATGCTTCAAATGCATGTGTTAACACATCCATACCAGTATCCGCAGTTATCACTTTAGGAACTGTCATAACAAACTGTGGATCAACAATTGCTACATCAGGAGTTAATTCATAGTCAGCTAATGGGTATTTAATGTTATTCACTTTGTCTGTAATTACTGAGAATGATGTAACTTCAGATCCAGTTCCAGATGTTGTTGGTATTGCAACAAATTGTGTTTTTTCCCCTAGCTTTGGATACTTCACTACACGCTTACGGATATCTAAGAACTTTTGCTTTAAGCCAAAGAAGTCTGCATCTGGATGTTCATAGAATAACCACATACCTTTGGCAGCATCCATTGCTGAACCACCACCAAGAGCAATAATTACATCTGGTTGGAATGCTGCCATTGCTTCAGCACCCCTCATTACAGTATCGATTGACGGATCTGGCTCAACATCAGAGAACACATCCACTTGTACCATATCTGGTCGTTGACGAAGGTAATGAGTTACTTTGTCTACATATCCAAGCTTCACCATACCAGGGTCTGTTACGATAAATGCTCTTGAAATGTTAGGCATTTTAGCTAGATATTGTGTAGAATTTTTCTCAAAATAAATTTTTGATGGAACTTTGAACCACTGCATATTATTATTCCTTCTCGCCATTCTTTTTATATTTAATAGATGAATTGCACCTACGTTTTGAGATACAGAGTTTTTACCATATGATCCACAACCAAGTGTTAGAGATGGCATGAATGAGTTATAAATATCACCAATTGCACCTTGAGAAGATGGAGCATTCACGATAATACGGCAAGCTTTCATTCTTAGAGCAAATGCCTTTTGTACTTCTTCATTTGTTGAATGGATAACAGCAGAGTGTCCTAAACCACCAAACTCTAACATGTCTTCTGCTCTTTGAAGACCTTCATTTGTACTATTTACTTTATAGCAAGCTAATACAGGGCTTAATTTTTCTCTAGAAAGTGGGTATTGTGGTCCTACACCTTGTAATTCTGCAACTAAGATTTTTGCATCAACCGGTACTGTAACCCCAGCCATTTTTGCAATCTCATACGCTGGCTTACCAACGATATCTGCATTTACTGCACAAGTATCTTCTCTAATTACTAATGAAGATACCTTTTTGATTTCATCAGCTGATAAGAAATAGCAGCCTTTATCGATCATTTCAGCTTTAACTTCATCGTATATTTCTTTATCTATGATTACAGCTTGTTCAGAAGCACAAATCATCCCGTTATCAAATGTCTTAGATAATATTAGATCATTTACTGAGCGTTTAACAAATGCAGTCTTTTCAATATAACAAGGTACGTTTCCTGGTCCAACGCCTAATGCCGGCTTTCCAGTACTGTATGCAGATTTAACCATTGCTGCACCACCAGTTGCCAATACAAGCGCAATTCCAGTATGATTCATCAGTTGTTTTGTTGCTTCAATAGAAGGAACTTCAATCCATTGAATACAATTTTCTGGTGCTCCATGCCTTACTGCAGCATCTCTTAATATTCTTGCAGCTTCACTACTACATTTTTGTGCTGACGGATGGAAAGCAAAGATAATTGGATTTCTTGTTTTAATTGCTACAATCGCTTTAAACATTGTAGTAGAAGTAGGATTTGTTACTGGTGTTACCCCAGCCACAACACCTACAGGCTCTGCAATTTGAATTAATCCATCGTATTCATTTTCATCTATAATTCCAACTGTTTTATCATATTTGATGTTGTTGTATATATATTCTGTTGAGAAAATATTTTTGATTACTTTATCTTCAAATACACCACGCTTTGTTTCTTCAACTGCTAGTTTTGCAAGTGGCATATGTTGATCTAAACCAGCTAAAGCCATTTCCTTCACAATTTTGTCAATTGATTCTTGATCAAAATCCATAAATGCCTTAAGTGCCTTTTGTCCTTTTTCAACCAGAGAATCAACCATCTTTTGAACATCATTTTGTTTTTTAACTTCTTTCTCTTCTACTGCCATTGTAAACCCTCCTATTTGTGAATATTTTCACATGTTGTGTCTTAAAAAATAAAACACATAAAAGATTGTGATAAACTTCACATGTTTTTTAAAATGAAATGTATATCTGGTTTCTTCATTCCATGTATACATTATATAACCATATTTTTCATTTGTGTGTGAACAGTTTGTGAAATAGTGAGCATGTTTTTTAAAAAAATTATTCACAAACTGGGTTTCTTAAAATTTTTGTGATTGAAATATCATTATACATTCTAGTATTCTGTTTTAATAAACATACGAAGTTAGTAGTCCAAATATAAGAAGGTATCGTTTTCCCATCTTCGATCATCATTGCCTCAAACTCGTCTCCAACAATTTCCTCGAAGTTTTCCAAAGTATATGTTTCAGTATCTGTTGAAAAGTCTTTCCACTCACATAAGATCATGCTTAAAACCTCCCTTTGAAATTCTTGCTTTATCTCTTCTACAATTTGATTATAGCACTTTGACAACTTGATAAACTTAATAATATTGAACGTTTTATGAATTAGTAATTTTTAGAAAGCTGTTTTCTCAAAGTTTGTTGTTTGACATATAACTTTGAAATTGTAGTAACAAGCAGGCTGAATACACGTAGACTCCTGCGGGACCAGTGGCCAAAGTGAGACCCCACAGGAGCATTTTCGACGAGGAGGCTCACGGGTCACCCGCCGGACGCGGAGTGTATTCAGCCTGCGAATTTAAAAGCAACAATCTATACTAAAACAGCTTTTTTAGAAAGTAAGCTATAATTATGAGCTTCTAGATTAATATTGTGAAAATTCGAACTCCGTGTTACTATTTTAAAAACAAAATGTTGCATTTCTTATAGGAGGTCAATAGCTTGACTACATCAAAGGAACCTACATTCAATGAGGAAATGATAAATATATATGAATATCTTCATGCAAATCCAGAGCTAAGTTGGAAAGAGCAGAAGACTACAGCATACATCAAAAACTATATTCAAAGATTTCCTGTATGTAAAATTACAACTTTTTCTGATCATTCAGGACTTATTGCAGAAATGGGAAGTGGATCTCCTGTTGTCGCCATTCGTGCTGACATGGATGCACTATGGCAAGAAGTTAATGGTCACTTTCAGCCTGTTCACTCTTGTGGACATGATGCACATATGACCATTGTTCTTGGCGCACTAAAGATTCTTGCAGAAAAGCCTATTACACAAGGGACCATTCGCTTTATCTTTCAGCCTGCTGAAGAAAAAGGAACAGGAGCTCTAACCTTCATTGAAAAACAAGTAGCAAAAGATATCGATTTTTTATTTGGAGTTCATCTTAGACCTTATCAAGAACTTGAAAATGGAAAGGCTGTACCTGGGATTTATCATGGGGCCAGTCGATTTATCTCTGGATCAATTCATGGGGAAGACATGCATGGAGCGCGCCCACATCTTGGAGTAAATGCAATTGAAGTAGGTGCAACACTTGTTCAACTACTGAAAGGTATTGAAATCAATCCACTAATTCCTTACTCTGTTAAATTGACATCCTTTCATGCTGGGGGAGAAAGCTTTAATATTATACCTGGTTCAGCTACCTTTAGTATTGACCTAAGAGCACAAACAAATGATGCAATGAAAGAGCTGCAATTAAAGGTAGATCGTGTATTAAAAACGATTGAGACTTTATATAATATTGAAATTAAAAGCGAGATACCCGCTAATTTAGTAGCTGCAGAGACAAATGAGAAAGCAGAAGAATTATTAGCTGAAGCTATTATTGATGTACTTGGTGCAGATCAACTCGCTAAGCCTATTGTAACAACTGGTGGTGATGACTTTCACTTTTACACAGTAAAACACCCATCAATTAAAGCAACTATGCTTGGACTTGGCTGTGATTTAGCGCCTGGATTACATCATCCACAAATGAGTTTTAATAAAGATGCAATATTCAATGGAATTGATATACTTGTTAGAGCTGTAGAGGTTACGTTAAAAAAAGAACAAAAGGAATTAACTTATTCTTAGTGAAAATAGGAGCCAAATGGCTCCTTATTTTCATCGCAATTTATTATTAATTTTTGTTTCATAGTTTTTGAAAAGAGAGGAGTTTGAGGTTTTTCTACTCTTCATCACTTGATTCAATCGCAATTTTTTCTGTGTCAATTTCTCTTGTAGCACTCCTCTCTGTTCGTTATCCTGACATTTATCTATTAAATCCTCTATTGTTAGTAAGTCTCTTCTTAGATCCGTTTCTTCATTGATTATTCCAGCATTTTTCATCATTTTATATGCCATACGAAGTTCCTGAGGAATGGCTGATAAATCTTCATGCTTTAATTGTTTACCATAGCCTGGTAAATCATTAAACTCTCCATCTTCATACGCCCTACGAATTTTATCCTCTGATGCAATCTGTGAAAAATCCATTCAAATCTCCTCCGACATTATAAAGTGAGATCCTTCTCTATTTTATTTTACTTCATTTTCACAGTTATTTACAGTTGAAACCATTAATTCCCTTTCCCTTAAGTAAGACAAGATTAGCCAAGAGGCTATTTTACTCGTCATGTCCCTATAATCAACGGTAGGATCAATTTCCACAATATCCATTGCTTTCACCATTTGGCAAGCCCCAAGAATTTCAATTGCTTCAATTAATGTATGACTATCCATTCCACCAGGACCTATTGCAGGGCAGCCAGGGGCAAATGATTGGTCTAACACATCCATATCAACAGAAACATAGATCATGTCAACTTTATTTCTCTTAAGGAGAGTAATAGCCTCCTCAACAATCTTCTTAATTGATTGTTTCCGCACGTCTTGCATTGTGTATACTGTAACCCCATGTTGTTGTGCATATTGGGTGTATATTTTACTGTTCATAAAATCGCGTATCCCAATTTGAACAAGGTTTTCACCTTGGATACACTTTCCTTCAATTAAACTACGAAAAGGAGTGCCGTTCGTTGGTCCACCATCCTCAAGGTTTCGCAAATCATGATGTGCATCAAATTGAATGACTCCCACTCTATTTGAACCAGAAAAAGAGGATATAGCAGGATAGCTAACAGAATGATCCCCACCTAGTATGATTAACTGACTTGGTTCTTCACGATGCAAAATCTCATCCAGTGCTAGTCTTATACGTTTTTGTGACTCTACAATGTCTGTTGGATGCATCAGTATATCACCATAATCGACAACAGATTCACTAGCCAGATCTCGATCATGATCAATTGAATAAGTTGTAAATGACTGAAGCATTTTTCGTATTGTAGCTGGTGCAAATCCTGCACCTGAATGACTAATTGACGATTTCGAAAGAGGTGCCCCGACTAACCCAATTTTTTGAGTATGTTTTCTATTCTCATTATAAGGTACTGTGATACGATCTGCTTTCGTCACATAACGGTCTTGAAATACTGCTGTACCAGATTTCGTTACATACTTAAACTCCATTCTCACTCCCCCCCTCGCAAACTACTTTTCCACGTTTCAAGACTGATTTCACATGATTAACTCCATAATGATATGGAACATACGAGTAGTTCGAAGCATTCCATATAACTAAATCTGCATCCCGATGAATTGCAATTTTTCCAGCCACATTTTCTCGCTTGATGGCATGTGCTGCATTGACTGTCACAGCATACCAAATCTCTTCAGGAGTCATCTTAAGTTTCAATGCTGCTAAAGTCATAATAAATTGGAGGTTTTCCGTAGGTGAGCTTCCAGGATTAAAATCAGTTGATAAAGCCACAGCCACTCCCGCATCAATCATTTCTCTGGCTCTCGCATTCTTTTCCTTTCCTAAGTAAAATGAAGTTCCAGGTAAAAGAACGGCAATTGTGTTTGATGATGCTAACCCCTTAATCCCCTCATCTGATGCACCAACAAGATGGTCTCCACTGATAGCACCAATTTCTACTGCAAGTTCTGTTCCGCCTAATGAATCAATTTCATCCCCATGTATTTTCACATCAAAGCCTTTAGACTTAGCATAGGTTAAAAATGCTCGTGATTGGTCCACAGAAAAGACACCCGTTTCACAGAAAATATCAACAAATTCCGCCAGCTCTTCTTCCCTTATCACATCTAAAAGTCTTTCCATTAATGTCAAAAACTCATCGGCTCTTCCCTTATATTCCTGTGGTATCGCATGTGCACCTAGAAAGGTAGATACGATATCTACTTGGTGCAGCTCATTTAATCTCTTTGCAACGCGTAGCTGCTTTAATTCTGTTTCATGATCTAATCCGTAGCCACTTTTAGCTTCAACCGTTGTAATACCGTAGCTTAACAATCGGTCTAGGTGAAATGAGGCTTTTGCTAACAATTCTTCTTCGGTAGCTTCTCTTGTCGCCCTTACTGTTGAAAGAATGCCCCCACCCTGTTCAAGTATTTCCAAATAAGGCACTCCCTGTTGCTTAAGTGCAAGCTCGTGCTCACGCGATCCCCCAAAAACTAGATGTGTATGTGGGTCAACTAGTCCAGGTGTTACAAGTTTTCCCCCTGCATCAATTACTTGCTTTGCCACGAAACCCTTGGCATCAACACCAGGTCCAACGAACGAGATCTTCCCATTTGTAATCCCAAGTGCTGCATTCTCGATGATTGGAAGCGTTTGAAGTTCCTTACCCCTAACTGGTCCATCCTTTTCATGATCCATTGTTAGTAACTGTCCAATATTAACTATTAAAGTATCGAACTCCTTCATTATTCATCACCTTTCTTAGAGTCTATCATTGGCACAACAATTTCATTTTCCTCTGCCACTCTCTTAGCAAGTTCATATCCAGCATCCACATGACGAATAACACCCATTCCTGGATCTGTTGTTAATACCCTCTCTAATCTTTCCCTCGCAAGATCTGTTCCATCTGCCACTACAACCATACCTGCATGAAGAGAATATCCCATTCCGACACCACCACCATGATGGAACGAAATCCATGATCCACCTGCCGCTGTATTGATTAGCGCATTTAATATTGCCCAATCCCCAACCGCATCGCTTCCGTCCTTCATCGCTTCGGTCTCACGATTTGGTGAAGCAACAGAACCACAATCTAAATGATCGCGTCCAATAACGATAGGTGCCTTTAACTCACCACTTTTTACTAATTCATTAATTGCTAGCCCCATTTTGACTCGTTCTCCATAGCCTAACCAGCAAATTCTAGAAGGTAAGCCTTGAAATGCAACCTTTTCACTTGCCATATCAATCCATCGTAAAAGTGCTTCATTTTCTGGAAAAAGCTCTTTAATTAATTGGTCTGTACGAGCAATATCACCTGGATCTCCAGATAATGCCGCCCATCTGAATGGCCCTTTACCCTCGCAAAATAATGGCCTGATATACGCTGGTACAAAGCCCGGGAAATCAAATGCCTTCGTTACTCCCGCATCAAATGCTACTTGACGAATATTATTACCATAATCAAAAACGATTGAACCTCGGTTCTTAAACTCAAGCATCGCTTTCACATGGAGTGCCATACTTTGGTTTGCTTTTTTTACATAGTCACTTGCATCTGAAACTCTTAAACTCTCGGCTTCCTCAAGACAATATCCTACCGGAATATATCCGTTAAGAGGGTCATGAGCAGATGTTTGATCTGTTACAATATCAATTTTCACCCCTCTTTTTAATAGATCATGGTGAACCTCTGCTGCATTGCCCAAAAGTCCAATCGATAGCGGAATCTCCTTATCTCTTGCTTCATACGCCCACATTAACGCTTCATCAACCGAATCAGTCATCCGGTCACAATATTTTGTATCGATTCGCTTTTGAATTTTCGTCGCATCTACTTCAACCCCAATGACAACTCCCCCGTTCATTGTCACTGCAAGGGGTTGGGCACCTCCCATACCTCCAAGCCCTGCTGTTAAAGTAATCGTCCCTTTTAATGACCCATTAAAGTGTATTTTCGCAAGTGCAGCAAACGTCTCATAAGTTCCTTGTAAAATCCCCTGACTTCCAATATAAATCCAACTTCCTGCAGTCATCTGGCCATACATCATCAACCCTTTTTTATCAAGTTCATGGAAGTGGTCCCAGTTAGCCCACTTAGGCACAAGAACCGAATTTGAAAGTAATACTCTTGGTGCACGTTCATGGGTTTTGAATACCCCGACTGGTTTACCAGACTGAACCAACATCGTTTCATCATTTTCAAGTATTCTTAGTGTTCGAACAATTGCATCAAAGGCCTCCCAATTTCTCGCTGCCTTACCGATTCCTCCATAGACGACTAAATCCTCACCCTTTTCCGATACTTCCGGATCTAAATTGTTATACAGCATACGTAAGACTGCTTCTTGTTCCCACCCCTTACATTCAAGATCAAGCCCTTTTTTTGCTCTAACAATTCTTCCTACCTTTTCATTCATTATTTTTCCTCCTTCATCATCTCTATTGATGTTTGTGGACTAATTAATGGAGTGATATCCACATTTTTCAACCAATCATTCATATTTTCGATATCCCTAGAGAAAATTCGATCCTTTAAAATCGTTGGCACAATCTTTCTTGCTTCTTGTAAAAAGTTCCTTGTTTTCTTCGCCATAAGTTCCACACCACGAAATTCAGCAGCCTGTAATGCACAAATTAATTCAATTGATAATACTCTTCTCGCATTTTGAATGATTTGATAGGCATGCCTTGAACCGATTGTGCCCATACTGACATGATCTTCTTGATTTGCTGATGAAGGAATCGAGTCAACACTTGCCGGATGTGCGAGTGTTTTATTTTCAGAAACAAGTGATGCTGCACAATATTGCATAATCATCGCACCAGACTGAAGGCCAGGTTCTGGACTCAGGAATGGAGGTAAATCATTTAATTGTGGATTTACTAAGCGCTCAATTCTTCTTTCTGAAATATTGGCAAGCTCAGCCACTCCTATCTTCATAAAATCCATTGCAAAAGCAATTGGTTGGCCATGAAAATTGCCCCCGGAAATCACCTTTTGTCCATCATTAAAAATAAGGGGGTTGTCTGTCGCTGCATTCACTTCGATTTCCAGCTTTTCTTTCACATAATCTAAAACTTGCCAAGAAGCACCATGAACTTGGGGAATACATCTGAGTGAATATGCATCCTGAACTCTAAGTTCCCCTTGAGCCGTTGTTAACTGACTATCACTTAAGTAATCTCTTATTCTTTGTGCAACCTCTACTTGCTGTGAGTAGCCACGTACAAGATGAATATCTTCATCAAAAGCATCAATAATGCCTCTTAATCCTTCAATTGTAATAGAGGAAATCAGCTCACTCTGGTATGCAATTTGTTCTGCTTCTAAATAGCCAACTACCCCCATCGCTGTCATTGCTTGCGTTCCATTAATTAATGCAAGCCCTTCTTTCGCTTTTAATATAAGTGGAGAAATTTTCTCAGCTTCTAAGGCTGTGATTGCATCCATTACTTCCCCCTTATAAACAACCTCTCCTTCACCCATAAGAACTAAGGCTAGATGGGATAGTGGCGCTAGATCTCCACTTGCCCCAAGTGAGCCTTGACTTGGGACAACAGGATGAATTTCTGAGTTAAGTAAATCTATTAATTGTTCTACAACACAGGTTCTTACACCTGAATATCCTTTTAATAATGCATTCGCTCTTAATAGCAACATCGCTCTAGAAACGATTTCTGGAAAAGGTTCCCCAACTCCACAAGCGTGTGAGTGTATAAGATTAAGCTGTAACTCTTCAACATCATTCTGGTCGATCAATACATCACTAAATTTTCCAAATCCAGTAGTTATTCCATAAACCACCTTCTTTGATTGAACAATTTGTTCCACTGCCATACGACTTTTTTCTACTAGCTTCATACTTTCCTTAGAAGCAATAACAATTTCCTTTTTATATAAAACTCGTTTCATTTCTTCCATTGTTAGTGTATTCCCTGTTAAAATAACCACCCAGTTTCACCCCTTTGTATAAAATAAGGCTGTCTTTTCAAAGTTTGTTGTTTTAGACATAATACTTAAAACGGTAGTTACAAGCAGGCTGAATACACGTAGACTCCTGCGGGACCTGTGGCCAAAGTGAGACCCCACAGGAGCTTTAGCGACGAGGAGGCTCACTGGTCACCCGCCGGACGCGGAGTGTATTCAGCCTGCGGCTTTAAAGGCAACAAAATTTGCGAAAACTGCCTAAAATAAAGAAAGGGGCTGCATTACAAAACATCTCTCAATGTTTGTAATACAGCCCCCTAATTTCTCACTAAATACTATAGGCTAGTATCATCCTATTAAATTAAATATGATTAATTCCTAAACCAATTGTCTCATGCTCTAGACCTCTAACAGGTGCACCAATTGTTCCGTACAATGCCACTGCTAACCATTCGCCTTCTTGATCGTTATCATATGGTATCCCACGAACGATTGAAAAGCGTAGCCCTACTGTCCTTAACATGTTTCCAAGGTCGACTTGGCCTCTTGTTACTCCGTGCATGGCTTCAATAATTGCATGGTATAATGCATGCATTTCACGATATATTTCCCCATTTACAATCCCATTTCGTTTTGCTGTGGTCTCGATTGCCGCTACAATTTTCTGTAGTTCCATTGAACCGACTTTTCCTTTACAATACCGAAACTGTAGCTCATCTAAGTGAGAAGTCGAAAATAATTCCTCTTCTTTATCTTCAGCTAGTACAAGTAGGATTGCATTTTTCCCCAGCCTGTCTCTTTCATGTTTTAGCATTAATATCAACACCTGTTGCTCTAGAATCGTTCACTAATAACTATTAACTTATTCTTATTGTATGTGTGGATAAAATGGAATGTCAATGAAAAATTACCACATTTTAACAAGTTATCAATCTAATAGATTAGTACGGTAAAGCATTTATCCACTCTAAGATTAGAAATGAGTGAACTTTTTAGTTTCATCATGCAAATTTAGTAGACAGGAAGCTCAATTTCGAAAAGTTTTTTACAAGTCCCCCCATAAATCGACAATAGGTTAAGTATTCTATATTGGGGTCAAGTATGAAAGGGATTGGAAGAAATGTTTTCTACATTTGAATTAGGAATTGATTTAGGTACAGCAAATATACTTGTTTATAGTAAAAATAAAGGGATTATTTTAAATGAGCCTTCAGTTGTGGCGGTTGATACGGTAACAAACAAAGTCATTGCTGTAGGTATAGAAGCGAAAGAAATGATCGGTAAAACACCTGGAAGAATTACAGCAGTACGTCCGTTAAAAAAAGGTGTGATTGCGGACTATAATATGACATCTGAACTGCTTAGACATATCATGTTGAAAGCGAGTAAAAAGCTTGGATATACATTGCGAAAACCAAGTCTTGTTGTATGTACTCCATCTGGGGCTACCTCTGTAGAAAGAAGAGCGATTCAGGATGCAGCGAGAAATAGTGGTGCAAAACAGGTATACTTAATTGAAGAGCCAGTTGCAGCCGCAATTGGTGCAGACCTTCCTGTGGACGAGCCTACTGCCAATGTCGTTGTGGATATCGGTGGGGGTACAACTGAAGTTGCCATTATTTCATATGGTGGAGTTGTAACATATCAGTCCATTAGTGTTGGTGGTGATCAATTTGATGAAGATATCATTCAATACGTACGAAAGAAATATAATGTTCTTATTGGTGAAAGAACGGCTGAAAAAATTAAAATTGACATTGGATATGCTCCAATTGACCATCCAAAAGAGACACTCGATATTAGAGGACGTGACTTAGTTTTCGGGCTTCCAAAGACAGTAACACTATCATCTTTTGAGATTCAAAAGACACTTCAGGATTCATTAGCTCATATTTTAGAATCCGTACGGGCAACTTTAGAGGAGTGTCCACCTGAATTAAGTGGAGATATTGTAGACCGAGGGGTCGTTTTAACTGGTGGTGGTGCACTTTTAAAAGGAATTCAGGAATGGCTTAGCGCAGAAATTCATGTTCCAGTTCATATTGCTCCAAACCCATTAGAAGCTGTAGCAATTGGAACTGGTCGATCGTTAAGTATGATTAAAAGACTTCAAGCGATTTAATAAGTTTAAGAACACACTTAATTGCTCCTTCACTGTTATTATCAAGTGAAGGACTTTTTTCGGTGCTTTACAACTATTTTGTCCTTCATAAGCTTGATGAACGACTTTTTCACGTGCTTCCCAGCTATTTTGTCTTTCATAAGCTTCATGAAAGACTTTTTCACGTGCTTCCCAGCTATTTTGTCTTTCATAAGCTTGATGAACGACTTTTTCACGTGCTTACCAGCTATTTTAACTTTCATAAGCTTGATGAAGGACTTTTTCATGTGCTTACCAGCTATTTTGTCTTTCATAAGCTTGATGAAGGACTTTTTCACGTGCTTTCCAGTTATTTTGTCCTTCATCAGCTTCATGAAAGACTTTTCCACGTGCTTTTCCAGCTATTTTGTCCTTCATAAGCTTCATGAAAGACTTTTCCACGTGCTT
>NZ_FNJU01000012.1:0-18146 GCF_900104555.1 Litchfieldia salsa | reverse complement strand
GACTTTTTCACGTGCTTACCAGCTATTTTGTCTTTCATCACTATCTCTTAAAGACATTACAAGAAATTAAAGTACAACTTCCACACTGTACCCCTCATCCTTAATCTTTTGGGTAATTTGATCGATATGGGCATGGTTTTTAGTCTCTAGCGAGAGCTGTATTTGAGTCTGCCCTGGAAACACCCTTGCACCAATTCGCTGATGATTAATATTTAAGACATTCCCATCTAAATCTGCAATCAATTGTAGAAGCTTTTGTAAATTTCCTGGTTTATCTGGAATTGTTGTGATTAATGATAAATATCTTCCAGACTCTACCATCCCATGCTCAATAATTCGGGAAATAAAGTTCATGTCAACATTTCCACCAGTAATTATAGGAACAACATTTTTACCTTCTATAGGAATCTTATGATATAGAAGTGCTGCTAAGGAGACTGCTCCTGACCCTTCCGCCAAAAGCTTGTTACGTTCGAGTAATAGCAGCATTGTACGTGCTATTTCCATTTCCTCGACTGTGTAAATCGCATCAACATACTTTTGAATTAATTCAAAAGTTAGGTGACCAGGCTTTTTCACTGCAATTCCATCAGCCATACTTGGGAGTGCCTCGAATATTACAGGCTTCTCAGCTTGTAAAGATGCTTTCATACTAGGACAAGCATTTGATTCAACACCATATACCTTTATAGAGGGTTTAAGCGTTTTCAAGGCTAGAGCGATTCCGGCAATTAACCCGCCTCCACCTACTGGACAAACTACCGCATCAATCGATGGTAGTTGTTCAAATATTTCAATTCCAACTGTACCTTGTCCAGCAATTACTGCATCATCATCGAACGGATGAACAAAGGTTGCACCAATCTCCTTCTGAAGTCCAATCGCATATTCAAGTGCTTCATCAAAGGTTGTGCCTTGTAGCTCCACGTTAGCACCATATCTTCTCGTTGCTTCAATTTTACTTAGGGGTGCTCCCTTTGGCATCACAATTGTACATGGTACATTTAATTGGCTGCTCGAATATGCAACTCCTTGGGCATGATTACCCGCTGATGCCGCTATTACCCCTCTTTCAAGTTCTTCCTTGCTAAGGGAGATCATTTTATTATAAGATCCCCTCACCTTAAAAGACCCTGTTTTTTGAAGGTTTTCAAGCTTAAGATAAATTTCATTATTACTAAGCCTACTAAATGTACTAGAATGATCTAGATGTGTATAATGTACAATTCCTCTCATCTTGCTCTTTGCTTCCTCGATCTCTTTAATGGTTATCATTTGATTATCCTCCAATTTAAGGAAAACATAATGATACTAGTTTTAGCATCTAGTTATAGAGTATGCGTGTATATTTATTATTCTTCCTTTATCACAACATTTAGAAAGGCAATCTTTCGTATGCTTTATTGCTTTTTAATAAATTCCCCTTTTATCTTGCAACCGGTAGGGATACACTAACAGTTGTTCCTTGATTTTCAAGACTATCAATGGTCAACTCGCCTTCATGGTCATGAATAATCCGCCTACTCACCATTAATCCCAGACCTGTACCCCCTTCTTTGGAGGAATAAAAGGCTTTTCCTATATATTCAAGCTTCTCCTTAGGTATACCATATCCTTGATCAACCACCTGAATGTGGACACTATTGTCATCATTTGTATTAACTATTATCTGTATAACACCGCCTACCTTCATTGATTCAATACTATTTTTTAACAAGTTAATAAATACCTGCTTTATTTTTGTCTCATCACAATAGATCACCATATTTCTCCCTCGATCATGACCTAGTAATTGAATTTGAATATTGTAAAGTATTGCTTGAGTATTTAAGAGAAAAATAACTGATTCTAATAGATTCATTAAGTTACATTGAGCTAATTCGACTTTTTGCGGCTTAGATAAAAATAATAATTCCCCAACAATCTTGTTTATGCGTTCAATCTCAGCTAACATCACTTTTGAATAACTTTTTCGAGCATTTTCATCTGTAGTGCCATGCTCAATCAATTGAAGAAACCCTTTTAAACTAGTCAGTGGATTTCGGATTTCGTGAGCAATCCCAGCAGCTAACTCACCTACAACTGATAACTTTTCAGATTGCTGTATGATCTCATTACTCTTCCTACTCTCACTAATATCCCTCATGACAAAGAACTGATGTTTCTCATCGATTGTCATCGATATTAGCTCCACATCTAATTTGTTCCCATCTACTTTTAAGATTTTCGTCTCAATTGTTTCCTCAATATTTACTTGTTTCCACCTATGAAACTCTCGTAGACCTAACCCTAGAAATTCAGAAAGATGATGCCTTAAGATTTGCTCTTTTTTACTGGCACCAAACATAGCAAGACTAGCATTATTTACATATAAAACCTTTCCTTTTGAGGTTAGCACATATCCAAAAGGAGTCTTTTCTACAATTTTTTTTAAGATCATATGATTATGGTCTTGCTCTGTTTTTTTCGATAAAAATAACAGAATAAAAATGCCTATAAACAAAAAACTGAAACATAGAGACCAAACTTTAATCATATATAAATTGTTGGCCATCAAGCTAACCATTTGATTGGTAACAAGGAATAAGCCTCCTAGAATAAGCCATATATGAGCATTCTTTCCTTTTCTCTTATTCACCTATTAACCTCCTAAGTGTGTATAAACCTGTCCAAATAAAAAGACCTAACTCCTATAAAGAAGTTAGGTCATGTTTGAGACATTTATTCTCACATTTACCATGTACTATTGCTTTAAAATAAAGCACATTAAGCTATTATCCTGTTCAAAATGCCAATCAATAAAAATATCTGTCACTGCTTGACCAAGTATTTCATCGAAATTGCCATCTTTATGAAAGTACATTTTTTCAAGATCATCTTTTGTTACGTAAAGTTCATCCTTAAAACCTTTTTGTAACAAGGCTTTCTCAATAGGAACCAAAATACCAGATCTTTTGACAATCAAGATCTTAGGCGTAATTTGTGAAATATGTATTGCCTCTGGTACTTTTTGAACCAAATTACTTATACGAGCTACTTCCTTTTCTACTGCCCCATAATTAATCGTGGAATTCACTTCAGAAGGAATTAGGATCTTATCAAGCTCTAATATTATAACTCCCCTGTTATTGGGGAAATTCCAATCATGGTAGAACGATTGAACCTCAGCGTCCATTGTTACATGGATAACACCCCGTAGTTCATTCATTAAACTCTTGATAATCGTATTCCTTGTCCGATCAACATCAGCAGATTTTCCATTTTGCAGTAGTACATCTTCCAAAGGTGAGATGAACCCTCTAATATTCATCACTAAGTAATGATCAGCGGTAGCTGCAAAACATGATTCTGGACCACGTCCAAAGGTTTGTCTAAGTAATTTACTTGTATAACTGCTTATGTACTTTAATTGATCTTGTATGTTCATCAATCCCTACCTCATTTGGATAAAGATTCATAATTAACCATTGACTTTAATGACACTGGTCATAACCATTGTATCATAATTGCCTTAATGTCAAATGATTTATTAATGACAAATTTCGCATGACTTTATCCTGTATAATCCATATTATTGGTGAAATATGGGTTATTTATACTACGATTTAAGAATAAACAGAATATAGAATGAGTTCATTGAATAATCCCAACACATGAAAATTGCTTCGATCTCCCTGTTAAAAACCTTTTCTAGCGATTTCTTGCGAGAGCTATAAAAATGTCTTACTTCTCTCTCATTCTCTTTTAAAAGTTCGACTAATCCTTTTTCTAACAGTACCTTTTCAATTGGCAATAGATCCACATTACATTTTGCCAAATAAACAGTGTGGCCAATCCGTTCAATAGAAAGGTCAGTAATCTCCTGAAAAAGCTCCTGACCATACAGTAGGACCTGGCTTTTCAGACTTTTTGCTATAGGTAGTTCCTTATTTGAAGGAGTACTTTCTTCCCATTCGCCCCAAATTACACCTATATTATTTATGTAATCCCAGTCTGTATAAAATTTATAGACCTTCTTACCCAAAGTATTATGAAGGGTATCTGTGAGTGATAAGTAAATTTCTTTCATCACTGTATTACGAATAGATTCTGCAAGTGTGAGCTTTCCCTTACTAACTAGTACTTCCTCAATTGGAGTCATAAATTTCTTAATATAAATAACAATATATTGATCTGATAGTTGACTAAAGCAACTTTCTGGACCTTTTCCAAATGTTTTTTTAATAAGTTTACTAGTATAGCTACTAATCATAGTTAACTCTTCATGCTGATCTATAATGTTATCTATGTTTCTACTCATGAATCCCCCTACTTATTTCCATATCTAATATAAATACATAAAAAGGCCTAACCTCTAAAAGAAGTTAGGCCATGGATAGACTATATATTTTTCTTCCATTTACCATTAATATTTTTTATTTAATTACCGGAATGATCATTTAAAATGGTGGTGAAAACAAAATTAATGACTGATAGACATTAATCAACTTAATCATAACATGTATACAAAGATTGAACAATCCTTAAGGGCTTAAAATATGAATGTTCTTTTTAAATAGCTATTCATATAGATTGTTGCTTTTAAAGCCGCAGGCTGAATACACTCCGCGTCCGGCGGGTGACCAGTGAGCCTCCTCGCTAAAACAACAAACTTTGGGAAAAAGCTATTTAATTATAAGTCTTTATTGGAATCTTAAGAAATACTGTCAACCCAATCTTTTTACAGATGGTTACATAATGCATCAAGGTCAATAAAACTGCCCCCATATTCATACCGATTATAATTCCTTCCATACGGAGTTGCTGGAGGGAACCTAGAATAAACATAACTAAAAATGCGATAACATGGGACCAAACTGTATGAAAAAATGCATCCTTTAATAAGCCTAGTCCAATTAAGTATGCCTGCATTGGTATCACAAAAAAATGAAACAAAAAATATGGCCATAGCATTTGAAGATAAATGGTTGCTGCAGTTGATTCAAAGAATAAATGGGTTAAGGGCTCTGCAAAGAAATAGAAGACAGCAATTGCTGGTACACCGTAGAGCATTGTAAACCTAAGTACTTTCTGGAGTAGATGCTGCAATTTAGTCAAATCACCCTTAGCATATGCCTCTGATACTGTTGGAATTAGAACAATTAACAGTGAATGTGCAATAAACGCTGGAAAAAACCCTATTGTTAGTGCAACTCCTGCTAGTAATCCATAATGCTCTGTCGCAACAGCTGCTGGCATCCCCGCTCTTATAAGTGCAGCCTTTATAAGAAACGGCTGTATCGCATGTGTAACAGAGTGAAAAATTCTTAAGCCAGTTGTCGGAATTGACACGGACATCAATTGTTTACTAACAGTCCTCTTACTGACTTTTTCTTTAGGTTGTCTATTCAAAAAGCGAACCCGAACAATATACTCATAGATTAGGTAACCAAATACGAAAATATCACTAATAACCAACGTAGAAAGAGCTATAAGGATCGCATAGTCCAAATTCAAATCAAACATCTGAAAGATAAACACAAGTAGAATTAACTGAATGGCTTTTCTCAAAAAGTTAGAAAAAGCAATCTTCCCCATTTTTTGTACGCCCATAAAATAGCCACGAGCGATTGATGTAAATGAAATAAGTGGGATTAATGCAACAACTAACCAACGTACATATGGATGATAGTCATCAAATACTGAAACATACGGTAAAATAAGTACACTTAAAAGTAAAAAAATAGTTGTCATGATGATTGTTATTTTCATAATATGTTGAAGCATATGTCGATGGTATTTTTGCTCATGCTCAGCAATTAGCTTTGAAACCGAAATGGGTAATTCTAAACTAGCTAAAATGACGACCAAAAAAATAGACGGCAGAATCGTCATATACAACCCCATTCCAACCTCACCTAGTTCTTTGGCAAGAACCATGTTTAATAAAAACTCTATACATTCACCTATAAATGCTACTAATATTAGAACAATAGTACCTTTTAGAAATGTACTCATGTTGTCATGTCCCCTTCACTAAATTGCTTAATAATTAAAGAATATGAGACAAGTCATAGAAATATTGTTAAAATTTATGTTTTTAGTGAAAATTTACAATCTAAAATTCGAATAGCAATCTTTTATCCATGTGAAATCTCATATATAATCGTATATGTATGTTTTTTATATTAAAAATTTAACAAATCCTTCATAGATAAAGGAGTATTTATACATGAGTGTATTAGCAGTTAAAAACTTGAGTCACGGTTTTGGTGACCGTGCTATTTTCAATGATGTTTCTTTCCGATTACTTAAGGGTGAACACGTTGGATTAATTGGTGCAAATGGTGAGGGTAAATCAACCTTTATGAATATCATTACAGGTCAACTTCAACCAGATGATGGAAAAGTAGAATGGTCAAAGAATGTTCGAGTTGGTTATCTTGATCAACACGCGGCACTCGAGCGCGGATCATCGATTCGTGATGTGCTTAAGGGTGCATTTCAATACCTTTTTAACCTTGAAGCAGAAATAAATGAAAATTATAACAAAATGGGTGAAGCAACACCTGAAGAACTAGAACAGCTTTTAGAAGAAGTTGGAGTTCTTCAGGATATCCTAACAAACAATGATTTTTACACAATTGATGCAAAGGTTGAGGAAATTGCAAGAGGTCTAGGGTTAGAGGATATAGGATTAGAACGCGATGTTCATGACCTAAGTGGTGGGCAGCGTACTAAGGTTCTTCTAGCTAAGCTTTTATTAGAAAAACCAGATATCTTATTACTAGATGAGCCGACTAACTATCTTGATGAGCAACATATTGTTTGGCTAAAACGATATTTACAAGAATATGAAAATGCATTTATCCTAATTTCTCATGACATTCCTTTCCTTAATAGTGTAATTAACCTAATCTATCATATGGAAAATCAAGAGTTAAACCGTTATGTTGGGGATTACGACAATTTCTTGCAAGTTCATGAAATGAAAAAACAGCAACTAGAGTCTGCTTATAAAAGACAGCAACAGGAAATCTCAAAATTAAAAGACTTTGTTGCTCGTAATAAAGCGAGTGTAGCCACTAGAAATATGGCAATGTCCCGCCAAAAGAAGCTCGATAAGATGGATGTCATTGAGCTTGCCAAAGAAAAACCAAAACCAGAGTTTCATTTCAAAGCAGCTAGATCTTCTAGTAAGCTTATTTTCGAAACGAAGGATCTTGTTATTGGTTATACTGAGGCATTGTCCAGACCTTTAAATCTTAAGATGGAACGTGGACAAAAGGTTGCCTTAGTTGGTGCAAATGGAATTGGTAAAACAACATTACTAAAAAGCATTTTAGGTATAAACAAGCCTTTAGAAGGTGAAGTCGAACGTGGGGATTATCAATACATTGGCTATTTTGAGCAAGAAATAAAAGAAGCTAACTATAATACATGTATTGAAGAGGTATGGAACGAGTTCCCTTCCTATAATCAAGCTGAAATTCGTGCAGCTTTAGCAAAATGCGGACTAACTACAAAACATATTGAAAGTAAAATTGAAGTATTAAGTGGTGGGGAAAAAGCGAAGGTGCGTTTATGTAAGCTCATTAATAATGAAACAAATATCCTTGTGCTTGATGAGCCGACCAACCATTTAGACGTTGAAGCAAAAGATGAACTAAAGCGAGCATTACAAGCTTACAAAGGTTCAATCATACTCATATCCCATGAACCTGAATTTTATCAAGATATTGTAACAGATGTATGGAACTGTGAAACCTGGACTACCAAGGTGTTTTAAGGAGACCTCTATTAGACAAACTATCGAGTCCAGCTATGTGTTTTGTTCAATAGAAGACCTTTATTGGACAAATTATCGAGTCAAGCAATGTGTTTTGTTCGATAAAAGACCTCTATTGGACAAATTATCGATCCTAGCTATGTGTTTTGTTCAATAGAAGACCTCTATTGGACAAACTACTGATCCAAGCTATGAGTTTTGTTCAATAGAAGACCTCTATTGGACAAACTATCAATTCAAGCTATGGCTTTTGTTCAATAGAAGACCTCTATTAGACAAAACTCACGATCCAAGCAATAATTTTGTCCAATACTATATCAGGTACATTGTTTTCGTATTTCATATATAACAAAAAAAAACTGACCAATTACGGTCAGTTTTTTTATATGGTTTTATCGTTTGATTCCTTATTAACAAACTCGTCAGATACCTCTGTTTCCTGTTTTAACATCGATGATCTAGCCATAATTCGAGCCGGATCTAGCCCATTGCCAAGCGAACCGTATAGAGCCCCTTTTCTTGGATCGACGAGTTCGTTACCTTGAAAATATAGCCTTGGTGTTTTCCATAGAGCAATCATTGCTTTAATCATAGGCATTTCGTGATATCGATCTGGCCACATTTTTTTAATATGCTCTTTCACTAAAGGATAGAATTTCGAACTCATTCCCGGGAATAAATGATGCTCGGTATGATAAGAAAAGTTAAAATGTAACACATCAACCCATTTTGGGACTGTTACGGTTAAGCTATTTGCTAAAGGATCATTTACTGGCACTAATGGATTTAAGCGATGATTTGTTGAAATATAACTCATCACGATAAAATTCGCGATAAGTAAAGGAAGTAAAAACGCAAAAAACCATTTTATTGGCCCTAATATAAATAGTATACTGATCCATGTTGCCCACGGTAAAATTAATTCTAGCCACACCTTCGGACGTTTTTTTACATTAAATTCTTTTATGTATACACCAAACATTTTTGCGGAATGTGCTGAAAATTGAATCGCTAATGAACAAAAACTGAAAAACGCGCGAACCGGTAATGGAATTCTATATACCCATCTGAAAAATGGCTGTTTTAACATTTTTTCTAATGTCGGCCATGAGTCAGGATCATTCTCATCGTCCTGTGTATGAACATGATGTGTAAGATTATGCCACTTTCTCCAAAGACTCGGACCAGTGCTAAGAGGAAAGAACGCGATTGCACCTAAAAGATCACGTAGCCACCCTTTCCTTACAACCGTACCGTGTAAAATTTCATGACCTAAAAAGCCCATTGCAGCAAAGCTTGCACCTAACACACATGCAATCAATACATTTAAGACAACATGCAAATCAAATAACCCAATTGCTAAAAATCCAGCAACTGTCACCAATAGGTATGCTAGTCCACCCCATAGGCGAGCTGGTACAGGTTTAAATGCTTCCTTGGGAAGATGTGGTTTGATTCGAGCGGCATACCAACCAAAAGTATGTAATTCTTTCATGGAGACCTCCTAAATTGGTACTAATTTGTAGTAATGGATTTATTTCCATATTAATGTACAACAAAAGCCCCGTTTTTATTCAGACGAGACTTCATTAGGAGGGTTATTTTCATAGGTAATTACATTCGCTCTTACCTTGAGGTGATTTATCGTAATACTACACTAATGGCTGTACTTCTGTAATTCTCCGGAGAAATAGGTCTTTTAATTTATCATCAAATCCTACTAATTCACAGAGAATCACGTTTTTATCTAGATAAGACTCTTGATATTTAGACGTGATATTTTCAATTTCAATCGTGAATCCCCCAGAATATAAGAGATAGGGAACAATATATACTTCTTCATAAGGTTGATTTAGTATATTTTCTAATTCATTTTCTAAAGAGGGTTTTGCCATATTTAAATAACAAGTAAATACATCGAATGGCTTGTTAAATCTGAGCTTTTGAGCAATCTCCTCAAATTGATCGTGTGCATTCTCATCATAGCTACCATGACTTACTAACAGTACTGCTTTAAACTTTCTGTTATTATGCATTTTCTTTTCTAATCGATCATTGAGTATTTGAATAAGTATTTCATCATAACCGAAGGGCTGACCATAGTAAAAAGGGATCGTCGGAAACATCTCTTTTGCTTTTGTAATCTCAGCAGGCATATCTTTACTTGCAAAAGAACCTGTTAAAAGGAGCACCGGCATAATTGTAACCGATGTAGCTCCTTGGAAAATGGCCGTTGAAATCGCCTCAAAAATAGAGGGTTTAATTCCTTCTAAAAAACCGAAGCTTTGCAGAGGAACCTTTACAATTGGCATCATTTCCTTCACAAAGTTGAGAAACTGTGTATTTCCTGATTCAGTTCTACTCCCATGGCTAGCATAGATCAGTGCTTCCATTTTCTTATCCACTCCCAAATTAATCTATATTATTTACGAGGCTATTCAGTAGAGACTCAATTGAAGCATGTTCAGAAATTACGTCTGGTATAACTTCTTGAGCATTTAATGCCGCTTTTGTTTTCTCTCCCATACAAACAATTCTCTTAGAAGATAAAAATGACTTAGAATCTATTTGACTATACTCCAATCCCTTTAATAAGCACTGCACTGATCGACTACTTGGAAAAATTACAGTATTAATAGAAGCTTCATCCATCATTCTCTTATAAATCGGTAAATGTCCTTCATCCATACTTAATTTACTAATCGTATAAATTTCATCATTTTTTCTATTCAATAAAGGCTTTTCAGGAATAACTTCATGCTCCAACTTTACAACAAGAAGCTTTCCTGCAGGAATTTCTTCTTCTGTTGATACATTGGCTAACAATCCTTTCTGTCTTAATGCATTCGTTGATTTAGTGGATGCACCATACACCTTAGCTTTTAAGTCTCTAATATCTCGTCCGGTTTTTATGAGCACTGTGAAGAATTCTTCAACACATTCAGGTGAAGTAAATAATATATGATCAAATTGTTCAAGGGAATTTAAGATTTGATCATCAAGAATAGGTTCACTCTTACTCCATTTAGGAAACTCGATCACGTCTGCCCCATATTCTGTTAGTTCGTTAGCTAAATTACTCGGTAAAATGCCTGTCCTTGCTAATAGAATTTGTTTACTAAATAACACTTTATTTTCAAACCACTTTAAATGGCTCCTTAACGCAACAATTTCCCCGACTAATGTAATGGCAGGGTTTGTTAAGTTCTCATCCTTTGCCTTTTGGGCAATATTATCTAGTGTACCTTCAACAACTTTTTGGCGACCAAATGTCCCCCATTGAATTAATATAACTGGTGTACTTGCCGTTTTTCCATACTGAATCAAATTCTCACAAATTGAAGGCAGATTACCCACTCCCATATAAAAAGCGATGGTATCGATTCCTTTTGCCAAGCCCTCCCAATTAATATTTGAGTGAGTTTTATCGTGTGCAGTCACAATCGCAAAGGTTTCACCATATTCTCGGTGTGTAACCGGAATCCCAGCATAAAGCGGTGCTGCAATACCGGAAGTAATCCCAGGAATGATCTCAAAAGCTATCTCATGTCTTACGAGTTCAGCTGCCTCTTCTCCAACCCGACCAAAGACACCTGGATCTCCTCCCTTTAATCTAATAACGGTTTTTCCTTCAAGAGCTTTGCTTACTAATAACTCATTAATTTCCTCTTGTCTAAGAGTATGACGATCAGGTAGTTTGCCACAGTAAATCAATTCACATCGATTTGAAGAAAAATCAAGTAGTTTCGGGTTAACAAGACGATCATATAGAATGACATCTGCTTTCTCAATTGCTTCTCTACCTTTAATAGTCATTAGCTTTAAGTCACCAGGGCCAGCCCCAACTAAATATACCTTACCGTTTGTCATTCTTCCCCACCCTTACATCCAATTAATAAAGATGGGAGCAAACTTTATAAGTCGCTCCCAACTTCTTCTATCATATAGTTAAATATACTATTCCTTCTTCGACTTTTACAGGGAAAGTTCTTAATTTCCCTTCATCAGGTGCTTGAACTTCACCAGATTGTAACGAAATTTTCCAATCATATAATGGACAGAATACATACTCACCACTGACTAAACCTTCTGCAAGTGTTCCACCCTTCGGATGTGGACTTTTATTTTCAATCGCAAAAACCGACCCATTTGAGCATCTAAACAATGCAATATTCTCTTTTTCCAAATTAATGACAAGCCCTGTCCCTAATGGGATTTCACTATATTTCGCAGCTTCTATCACCGTTGTAGATTGAACCATTATCTTCACCTCACCCTAATTCATTTCTGGAATACTAATTGTTGTATAATACTTATCTTGGATCTCTTTATTTTCAATTGCTTCTTGCCACGGTTCATTGTACCTTTTTAATGTTTTATCCAAACGTTCGTTTAGTTCGTTGCGCTTCATTTCGTCTTCTAAAATTTGCTTGATATGCTCAAATCCTAGTCTTTCAATCCATGGAGCTGTACGCTCTAAATAGTTAGCTGTTTCACGGTAATATTGAATAAAGGCACCTGAGATATCCATTACTTCTTCCTTTGTTTTCACCGTACAAAGAAGGTCAGCAGCTCTTAAATCGACACCACCATTACCGGCAACGTAAATTTCCCAGCCACCATCTATTCCAACAAAGCCTAAATCCTTAATTCCTGCTTCTGCACAATTTCGCGGGCACGCTGATACACCCATTTTCACCTTATGTGGTGTATCTAGACGTTCGAACTTCTTCTCTAATTCAATTCCAAGTCCCATTGAATCCTGCGTACCAAAGCGGCAGAATGTTGCACCAACACATGTTTTAACTGTTCGGAGTGTCTTGCCGTATGCATATCCAGATGGCATCCCTAAATCTTCCCACATGCTAGGTAGATCTTGTTTCTTTACTCCGAATAAACCAATTCGTTGACCACCTGTTAATTTCACTAATGGGACATCATATTTCTCAGCAACTTCTGCAATTTTCTTTAGATCCTCAGCTGTCGTTACTCCACCATACATCCTTGGAACAACTGAGTATGTCCCGTCCTTTTGGATATTCGCATGCATTTTTTCATTTACTAAACGTGAATCTCTTGCATCATGATAATCGTCAACATGGATCATTCCAAGGTAGTAGTTAACTGCTGGACGACACTTTGAACAGCCTTCTTCATTCTTCCATTCTAGGACATTCATAACCTCTTTAACAGATTGCAATCCCTTTGCTTTAATTTCCTCTACTACTTCATCTCTACTTAAAGATGTACATCCACAAAGTGCTGTCTTTTGCTTTGTTTGATCAAACTGATCTCCAAGTGTGTATGCCAAGATATCGGCAACCATTGGCTTACAGCGACCACAAGAACGTCCTGCATTTGTACAGCTACTCACCTGTTCCACAGAGGATAATCCTTGTTCCTTAATAGCAGTTACAATTGTTCCTTTTGTGACACCATTACATCCACATACAAGCTCTGAATCTGGCATAGAAGCTACATCACTACTAGCATCCACTGCCCCACATCCACCATGAAGGATGTTTACACTTGTCATTCCACTAACATCTTCCTTGTTTGTTAACATCTTAAATAGTCGATTACCATCTTTTGTATCTCCATAAAGCACAATTCCTGCTAAAACTTGATCACGAATCAGTACTTTTTTATAAACTCCATCATATTCATTTTGTACAATAATAGATTTTGTTGTTTCATCTTCATAGATTTCACCTGCTGAAAATAAGTCTACTCCTGATACTTTTAACTGTGTCCCTAAAATTGTACCTTCATAAGGTTTTGGTTGTTTTCCAGCTAGATGTTCAGCCAATACCTTTCCTTGTTCATATAAAGGAGCAACTAAACCATAGGTAATTTCACGATGTTCTGCACATTCCCCTACTGCATATACATGTTTAACATTTGTTTCCATATAATCATTTACTACGATAGCTCGATTAATATAAATATCACTTTCTTTTGCAACTTGAACATTAGGAGTAATACCAATCGCCATGACAACAAGGTCTGCTTCCACTTCTGATCCATCACTAAATCTAAGACCTGTGACTCTATCCTGGCCAATTATTTCAGTTGTTTTCTTTTCCATTAAGAAGTTCATACCCTGCTGTTCAAGCTCTGTTTTCAACATCTTGGCAGCTACTGCGTCAAGTTGTCTTTCCATTAAATGTGGCATCAAATGTACCACATCCACTGTCATCCCAAGATTTAATAATCCTCTTGCAGCCTCTAAGCCTAGTAAGCCTCCACCAATGACAACTGCCTTCTTGTAATCCTTAGCTGTATTGATCATTTCTTCACAATTAGCTATATCTCTAAAACCTACTACTCCTTTTTTGTCTGCTCCTGGAATAGGTAGGATAAAAGAACGTGAACCAGTTGCGATAATTAAATCATCATAATTTACAACTCTCCCCTTGGCAGAAACAACTTGCTTATTGTTACTATCAATTTTCTCAATAGATTCATTAGTAAATAACTGAATTTGATTCTCTTCGTACCAAGCCCAATCATTCATGATAATATCATTAATCGTTGTATCACCTTGTAACACTGTTGATAATTGAATTCGGTTATAGTTCGGGTGTGGTTCCTTCCCAAAAATCGTAATTTCGTATTGATCTGGAGCTACTTTTAGCAATTCTTCTATCGTTCTAATCCCAGCCATACCATTCCCAATCATGACTAATTTTTTCTTTTCCATCGCTAGCCCTCCGCAACTTTTATTTTCATCTATTTTTAGAAATTAGTTATTGTTTTAATAAACTCATTTTAATTCGATTCTGACTTTTCATTAGTGAAGTTTGTCACACCTAGGCTTATTTTTGTGAATCATTTCACAAAAAAGTCAAATAAGAAAAGCGGAGGGCGCCCGCTTATCGGCGACAGGCATAAGACGAGCCGGCTTGAAGGTTGTGCTTTTTAACCTTCTAGACGGATTGGCTTATGACCCCGAGCCGATGGCGCCTGGAGCTAGACAATAAGAAAAGCGGAGGTTGCTTCCAAAGCCGCAGGCTGAATACACTCCGCGTCCGGCGGGTGACCTGTGAGCCTCCTCGTCGCTGATGCTCCTGTGGGGTCTCACTTTGGCCACTGATCCCGCAGGAGTCTACGTGTATTCATCCTGCTTATATCACGACCATTCCAAAGTTTTTTGACTAAAACAACAAACGTTGAGAAATCAGCCTAAAAAAAGAAGATAACACAAGGTTATCCTCTCGAATTCTTACTATTTACTTTAGGTTTTTTATGATTTGTTACTGGTCGCTTAACTTCTTCTTTCTTTTCTACTATTTTCCCTTTGAAAAAGTCTTTTTCTTCTACATCTATGTTCAATTTGCGAGTTAGTTGTTTAAATTCTTTTACTTCCCTGCCCGAGATGATTGAAATAACCGTTCCAGAGCTTGAACCTAGGCGGCCCGTTCTGCCTGAACGATGAGTATATTCTGTCATATCTTTCGGTAAGTCATAGTGAATGACATGTGTGATCCCTTGAATATCTAATCCCCTTGCAGCTACATCTGTTGCTAAAAGAAGACTTGATTTACCAGCTCTAAAGTTTGATAATGCTAATTGACGGTCTGTTTTCTTTACATCACCATGAAGTACTTCAACATGGACGCCTTTGAAGTTAAGCTTTTCTGATAACACATTTAAGCTTCCTATATCTCTAACAAAAACAAGCCCACGTATAGATTCTAGTCTAGAAAGCTTTGCAATCACTTCTATCTTATCCCTAGCATCAGCAACAAAATAGATATGGTCTACTTGGGATCCAGTAGTAACCTCTGATCGATCTATTCTTATTGTTTTCGCATTTTCAGTGACAATGCCCTTCACAATTTCTTCAGCTTGTTCTGTTAATGTTGCAGAAAAAAGAATGACTTGTCGATCTCTTAGTGTAGACTTAATGATGTCTTTCATTGTTTGAAGATGTTCAGGAACTAGGAGTTGATCTCCTTCATCAAGCACAACTGTTTTGACTTCATGCATTTTTATTTTCTTCTGTTTGATTAACTCCAATACCCTTCCAGGAGTACCAAACACAACTTGTGGTTTCTTCTTAATTTTTTCGAGCTGTCTTTTAACATTTGCGCCACCAATGAAGCTTGCTCCATAGATTTCACTACCCTCAGACCACTTCTGAAATTCTTGAAATAGTTGCATAACCAGCTCATGTGATGAAGCAAGGATAACAGCTTGTATTTCTCTTTTTTCTGGATCTATTTTATCCAAAATCGGCAGTAAATAAGCGAGTGTTTTCCCTGTTCCAGTAGGAGACTCTGCAATCACATCTTGCCCTTCTAGTATGTATGGCACTGCCTTTTGTTGAATAAGTGTCGCTTCGTTAAATCCTGCTTTTGCCCATGCTTCCTGTATGAAAGGTTTCATATTTGATAAAATTGGCCAATTCGTAACCATGAAATTCTCCTTTAACTACATATTATTCTTTATTGTGTTCTATCACTTTGTGAACTATGAATTCAATTCTACGCTCCCCACTATACCACAATTACGATAAGCTACATGAACTAATCTAGAGAACAGTGACAATTTCTTGTAATATAAGGGGTAATACGTTATTTTTTAATCATACTATTACCATTTTACCGTAGTAAAGGAGATTTTTATGCTATCATGCCGAGATGAACTATTATTATTCACCAAGCAGTTAGTGAATATAGAAAGCATTGTGAACACATCTGGTGAAAAGGAAATTGCCCAAGTTATTCATACAATGATCTCATCTTTTCCTTATTTCATTGACCATCCCGAACAGTTAGTCAAATCACAAACTGTTGATGACGAGCAGGAACGATATAACGTGCTTGCATATGTTAAAGGGACGAAGGGAACTAGTCAGAAGACAATCATTCTAATGGGACACATGGATACAGTTGGAATAGATGATTATAATCATTTAAAGGAATATGCGACATCCCCAGATTCATTGAAAGAGCATTTAAAATCTGAAACACTTTCTACTGATATTAAAGCACATGCGGACTCAGAGGACTGGATGTTTGGACGTGGTGTTCTAGATATGAAGAGTGGCCTTGCAAGTCACTTGTACCTTCTAAAGTATTATTCTGAGCATCCAGATGAATTGGATGGTAATCTTGTGTTTGTTTCTGAATGTGATGAAGAAGATGGGTCACGAGGAATCTTATCTTCTTTAGAACAACTTAGTGCATGGAAGCAGGAACAACAGTTCGACTATATCGCGGCAATAAATGCTGATTTCGTTTCTCCAAGATATGAGGGAGATCAAAATCGTTATATTTATAAAGGAACAACTGGAAAGCTTCTTCCTTCCTTTTTTATCACAGGAGCAGAGACACATGTTGGCTCTTGTTTTGAAGGATTAGACCCTAACCTAATCGCTGCGGAATTAACAAGACAAATTAATTATAATCCAGAGCTATGTAATGAAGCAGATGGTGAAATTACCGTTCCTCCAGTTTCTCTTAAACAAACCGATTTAAAGCCTAGCTATACAGTACAAACAGCCCTTTCCGCTTATGTTTACTATAATTTCTTTATTTACTCTTGGTCACCAAAGGACGTATTAATTAAACTGAAGGAACAAGCATATATTGCGTTTACTCAGGCACTCCTTACTTTTAAGGAGCGTTACCAAACTTATTGTCAGATGAGTGGTGAACCATTCAAAGAAGTGAAGTGGGAACCTAATGTGTTAACCTATGAAGAGATGAATGAACGATTACTAGATGAGCATGGTACTAAGTATCAAAATCATATGGAGTTATTTAAATCTGAACTTCTATTAGATGAAACATTGGACACTAGAATGTATGCAGCTAGAGTGGTTGAAGAAGCTTGGAAATGGATGAAGAATCAGTCTCCTACGATTATTTTGTTTTATTCTTCATTATATTCCCCAAGAGTTCAATTAACTGGGGAGAATGAAAATGAGCGGCATTTAATGGAGGCTTTGGACCATGCAGTTAACCAGGTTCAACCTTATTATCCACATCCAATTGTTGTCCGCAATTTCTTCCCGTATATTTCAGATATGAGTTTTGTGGCATTAAGTGATGATGACACTGGGATCAAGGCTGTTGCTGATAATAATCCCGGTTGGGGAACAAAGCATTATGTTGATTACGAAAAAATTCGAGAATTAAACGTACCCGTCATAAATATAGGGCCATACGGATATGATGCACATAAAAAATACGAGCGAATGGAACTAACCTATTCCCTAGAAATCGTACCTAATATCACAAATTATCTAATTAAACGTTTGATTAACTAAGAAAAGCGGAAGGCGCCCGCTTATCGGCGACAGGCATAAGACGAGCCGGCTTGAAGGTTGCTTTTTAACCTTCTAGTCGGATTGGCTTATGACCCCGAG
>NZ_FNJU01000011.1 GCF_900104555.1 Litchfieldia salsa | reverse complement strand
CGCGAGCTGGGTTCAGAACGTCGTGAGACAGTTCGGTCCCTATCCGTCGTGGGCGTAGGAAATTTGAGAGGAGCTGTCCTTAGTACGAGAGGACCGGGATGGACACACCGCTGGTGTACCAGTTGTTCTGCCAAGGGCATCGCTGGGTAGCTATGTGTGGACGGGATAAGTGCTGAAAGCATCTAAGCATGAAGCCCCCCTCAAGATGAGATTTCCCATAGCGCAAGCTAGTAAGATCCCTCGAAGATGACGAGGTTGATAGGTCAGAGGTGGAAGCGCGGTGACGTGTGTAGCTGACTGATACTAATCGATCGAGGACTTAACCAAATTTATAAAGCGCAAGAAGCCCGTTTACATCCATAGGATGTGGCTTCTGGAGCTAGATTCAAAATGAATGTATTTTGTCTAACGTTATCTAGTTTTGAAGGAACGAAATTTTCTGTTGCATTATTCTTGATAAAAGGGTATAATAGAAAATGTTCTTTTGAAATTGTCTAGTGATTTTGGCGAAGAGGTCACACCCGTTCCCATACCGAACACGGAAGTTAAGCTCTTCAGCGCCGATGGTAGTTGGGGGACTCCCCCTGCGAGAGTAGGACATTGCTAGGCTTATATTGTTCCACAGTAGCTCAGTGGTAGAGCTATCGGCTGTTAACCGATCGGTCGTAGGTTCGAGTCCTACCTGTGGAGCCAATTTATTGCGCCCGTAGCTCAATTGGATAGAGCGTCTGACTACGGATCAGAAGGTTATGGGTTCGACTCCTTTCGGGCGCGCCAAATTATTATTACTAATTATAAGAATTTCTTGGCGGTGTAGCTCAGCTGGCTAGAGCGTACGGTTCATACCCGTGAGGTCGTGGGTTCGACTCCCTCCGCCGCTACCATTTGTTATTTTATACGGAGGAATACCCAAGTTTGGCTGAAGGGATCGGTCTTGAAAACCGACAGGGGTGTCAAAACCCGCGGGGGTTCGAATCCCTCTTCCTCCTCCATTTTATTTAAAGTAAGCATTTAATCAAAAAAATATTCCTTATTATCGCGGGGTGGAGCAGTCTGGTAGCTCGTCGGGCTCATAACCCGAAGGTCGCAGGTTCAAATCCTGTCCCCGCAACCAATATGGAGGGGTAGCGAAGTGGCTAAACGCGGCGGACTGTAAATCCGCTCCTTTGGGTTCGGCAGTTCGAATCTGCCCCCCTCCACCATTATAGGGGCATAGTTTAAAGGTAGAACTGAGGTCTCCAAAACCTCCAGTGTGGGTTCGATTCCTACTGCCCCTGCCAACTAAGTTAATATTAAGTATGGCGGTTGTGGCGAAGTGGTTAACGCACCTGATTGTGGTTCAGGCATTCGTGGGTTCGATTCCCATCAGTCGCCCCATATTTATTCTTGCGGGTGTAGTTTAATGGTAAAACCTCAGCCTTCCAAGCTGATGTCGTGAGTTCGATTCTCATCACCCGCTCCAAAAAAAGTTTAAAATAATACTTAGAATGTCGACGATATTTCGTGATATTTCCTACTGAAATATCCCAAAATATCCTCTTGCGATGCTGATTCATGGAGCGTATTCGAGGAAGATGTTCATGTAGATTCTTCAATGGGCTATAGCCAAGCGGTAAGGCAACGGACTTTGACTCCGTCATGCGTTGGTTCAAATCCAGCTAGCCCAGCCATTTTTTTTTGTAAACATTTTGTTTTTTCAACATATAGTATAATTATAGAAATTAAAGCAAGTAAAGCAAGTAAAGCAAGTAAAGCAAGTAAAGCAAGTAAAGCAAGTAAAGCAAGTAAAGCAAGTAAAGCAAGTAAAGCTACATGTTATTATATTAATGGCGGCATAGCCAAGTGGTAAGGCAGAGGTCTGCAAAACCTTTATCCCCGGTTCAAATCCGGGTGTCGCCTCCAATTCCTTACTAAACTCAAAATTATATATACATACTTAAAAGAAGGGCTTATTAAGTAACTCTTCTTTTTTTGTATGTAAATTTAAAAGTGGTTTTACTTCTGCGAAACTATCTGTTATACTTTGCATGTAGTAAAGTCTTTTTATGGGGGTTATTGGTTTGGAAAATCTTCTAAAATCGTTTGCTAGCTGGTTAAGTGATGAAGGGAAGTCTGAAAATACAATTAAAACTTATGATGGGTCTCTTCGTCAATTTTTTGAGTGGATTTTAAAAAATGAGCGTAGTATACATCATTTAACACGAGAGGATGTTCAAGACTACATGTTTCATCTTGAAAATCTTAATAGAAGTGCAGCAACGATTGAGAAAGCATTTTCGGCGATTAGTGTATTCGCTAGGTTTCAGAATATACAAGAGGTTATGAGTAATATTTCACGATTAGAAAAAGAAAAAAATCATGAAAGCCCTGATGCTTTAGATAAGGTAGAAAGAACAGCATTGCTTCAAGAAGTCGAGAAGGATGGGGATCTTCGAAATATTGTCATTGTTTATACTTTACTGCATACAGGGATTCGTATTTCAGAATTATGTGCTTTGAATGTCGTTGATGTTCACTTAAATTCTGGTAATGGTGAAGTATTTATTCGAAATGATAACGGTACAACTAAACGAACAATTCCGTTATCAAAGGACCTCATGTTATACCTAGGAAGATATATTGAAACATTAAAGGATAATCAAGAAGCATTATTTATCTCAAGTGTTGGAAAGAGAATTTCAACACGAGGAGTTCAATATATGTTAAAAAAATATAATGTGAATCCACACAAACTACGTCATACATTTTGTACGGAGTTAGTCCAAAATGGGATTGATATTTCAACTGTAGCTGAGCTTGCCGGACATTCAGATGTAAATGTGACAAAAAGGTATATGCCAAAAGACAATCCAAGTAGGATAGAAGAGGCTATAAAACGTACGTTTGCTTAAATGTTTTTTGTGACACACATGGTAGTGTTGTTTTATAATTGTTTGAATCGCATTAGAGAATATACGTTAATACCTAGACAGGCGAAAATAAATTGATAAGCGGCTTTGGCTCTATATTATATAGGCTAAGGTCTTTTTTTTTTAGCAAAAAAAAGACCGCCTGGATCTCAAGCGGTCTTTTCTAATTCTTTATTTTTTTGATTTAATCTTGCCATTCCATTGCTTGTATCCACCTTTAAGTGTAAACAACTGTTTATATCCTTTTCGTCTTAAAAGCTGAGCGGCTCTTCCGCTTCTCATTGTGTTTTGACAATATAGATAAACTGGCTGATCTGTTCGTACTTCTTTAATTCTCATTTTTAACTGAGTAAGTGGAATATTACGAGCACCTAATATATGGCCTCCATCATATTCATTTGGTTCACGAACATCTATTAATTGTGCTTTACGATAGCCTGCACGGAATTCATCTTCAGTAAGTGTTTTTAATATTCTTTTTTGATAGAAAAACATAACTAATGAATATGTGATGATTGCTACTAAGGCTATAATGATTATTTCCACAATGAATCGACTCCTTCTCTTGTCCTCTATTATCGACATCTTCTATTATATAAGTACAGGCATTAAGAATCAAAGGAATTCTACTATCATTTTTCTTTGAAAATTCTTCAGTATTTGATAGACTTAGGAAGCAAAAGAAGAATACAACATAAAGAGGGTTAAAAATGGAACAAGAAACATGGAGGTTTATTGACTCCGGAGAATGTTCTCCTGAATTTAATATGGCATTAGATGAAGCATTATTAGAGTGGCATAGTAAGGGAGAAATTCCTCCTACGATTCGTTTTTATGGATGGAATCCTGCAACTCTGTCGATTGGATATTTTCAAAAGGTAGAAAAAGAAATAAATCTAGATGTTGTAGAGCGCTATGGATTGGGGTTTGTTAGAAGACCTACAGGTGGGAGAGGCGTTCTACACGATAAAGAGCTTACTTACAGCGTAATTGTGTCTGAGGAGCACCCAGAAATGCCAAAAACAGTTACTGAAGCTTATCGAGTCATTTCTGAAGGAATTCTTCAAGGGTTTCGTTTACTTGGTCTTGATGCATACTTTGCTATACCTCGAACGGACGAAGAAAAAGCTGGGTTGAAAAATCCACGTTCTGCTGTTTGTTTTGATGCACCTTCATGGTACGAACTAGTGGTTGAGGGACGAAAGGTAGCTGGTAGTGCGCAAACAAGGCAAAAAGGTGTTATTTTACAACATGGCTCGATCCTTCTAGATATAGATGAGGATAAGTTGTTTGATTTATTTAAGTATCCGAATGAACGTGTACGTGAACGAATGCAACGTAATTTTAAGAATAAAGCTGTTGCAATTAATGCAATTCGTGAGACACCAGTTACGATTGATGAGGCAAAGGAAGCATTTATTAAAGGTTTTGAGCAAGGGCTTAACATTCATTTGGAACCATATGTACTTTCACAAACAGAATTAGACTATGTACAAAAGATAATGAAAAATCGATATGCAAATGATGAATGGAATTTTAAGAGATAAGGTGACTTTTTTTAGTCATCTTTTTTTAGTGTGTTTTGAAAAGCCTGAGAAATTAAGGGTTGTTTACTATCGAAAAAACGCAACCGACAAAATTCATCAAATTTAACGAAAATAAGAGGGTTATCTAGTTTTATCTCGAGTATCCTTTCATTTATTAACAATTTTCTGTTTGACAAAATTAAAATAACCTATAACAAAATCAATATGTTGTATGTTTTTTAAAATATTAAATACTATATATTGATTTTATTGGAGAAAATATGATAAGTTATTCTTACCGTAAAAACAAGTCATCAATCCGAGCTTCTAATAGAAATATACACCAAGATGCTCGTTGGACAAGCTTTTTATAATAGATAGTTTAAGGGAGTTGTGAGAATGTCTGTTGCGTTACCTAAAAAAATGAATATTAATGTTGAAAGACTAAATCAAGATATCCGACTGTTTCCTCAAGTTCATCCAATTACTGATGATATGAAACTGTCACACAAAGGGGTATCTCGTTTAGTCATGCTTGATCGGTACACATTTAAAGATACCGAGAAGCTAACTTTAGCAGAGGGCGATTTTGTTGTTCTTACTATTAAGGAAGATCCAAAGTTTCCAGCTCGTGGTCTTGGGTTTATCGTTAGCATCGATTGGGAGCAAAAATCAGCACAAGTACTTGTAGATGAAGAGTACCGTGGTGTATTAGATTCACCTGAGGAAATTGAAACAGGGATTGTGAATCGCTCGCTAGATGTTATTGAAAAACCGCTTGAAGTTTTTTATGAGCAAATTGCTAAAAGAAACGCAACTGGACTGGCATCTGTTGAAAATACTGAAGAGAAACGCCAAGAATGGTTTGAGAAGTTCTATGCTGAATTAGTTGGCTTAAACTTCATCCCAGCTGGACGAGTTCTATATGGTGCAGGGGCAGATACGGATGTAACTTACTTCAATTGCTATGTTATGCCATTTGTACAGGACTCTCGTGAAGGCATTTCAGAGCATCGCAAACAAGTGATGGAGATCATGAGTCGTGGTGGTGGAGTAGGAACAAACGGTTCAACTCTTCGTCCTCGTAACACACTTGCTCGAGGAGTAAACGGTAAATCATCGGGATCTGTATCGTGGTTAGATGATATTGCTAAGTTGACTCATCTTGTGGAGCAGGGTGGATCACGCAGGGGCGCACAGATGATCATGCTTTCGGATTGGCATCCAGACATCATGGAATTCATTATTTCTAAAATGCAAAACCCAAGAATTTTACGATTCTTAATTGAAAATACAAATGATGAAGCAATTAAAAAATACGCTCAAGATAAATTAAAATTTACACCACTTACAGAGCAAGAGAAAGCAATGTATCAAGGAATTATCAATTATAAACAGATTCCAGGTTACGGGGGATTTAGTGAGAAGATCTTCCAAGATGCTGAACTTAAGCTAAGCATTGGTGGAAATTATAGTGTTCATAATTCTGAATTTTTAACAGGAGCAAATATTTCTATTTGTTTAACTGAGGATTTCATGAATGCTGTTGAAGCAGATGCAACTTATGAATTGAAATTCCCGGATGTAGAAAGCTACGGACCGGAAGAAATGAAGATTTATAATGAAGAATGGCATAAGGTTGGAGATGTACGTGAGTGGGAAAGACTTGGTCACAAGGTTCGCGTTTATCGTAAAATCCAAGCGAAAGAGCTTTGGAATTTAATCAACATTTGTGCGACTTATTCAGCAGAACCAGGTATTTTCTTTATTGATAATGCTAACGACATGACAAATGCAAAAGCATATGGTCAACAAGTTGTTGCGACAAATCCATGTGGTGAACAACCACTTGCACCTTATTCAGTTTGTAACCTTGCTGCTGTTAATTTAGCTGAAATGGCTGACAAAGAAACAAGAACGGTTAACTTTGAGAAGCTTAAGAAAACAGTTGAAGTAGGAGTAAGAATGCAGGATAACGTAATCGATGCTACTCCATACTTCCTTGAAGACAATAAAAAACAAGCTCTTGGTGAGCGCCGTGTTGGTTTAGGCGTGATGGGATTACATGACTTACTAATCTATTGTGAAACTGAGTATGGTTCAGAACAAGGAAACAAGCTAGTTGACGAAGTGTTTGAAACGATTGCAACAACAGCTTACCGTGCATCAGTAGAATTAGCGAAAGAAAAAGGAAGCTTCCCATTCTTAGTAGGAGATGAGCAAGAAACAAATCGTCTTCGTGAAGCATTTACGAACACTGGTTTCATGCAAAAAATGCCAGAAGGTATCAGAGATGATATTAAAAAATACGGGATTCGTAACTCTCATTTACTAACCGTTGCTCCTACGGGAAGCACTGGTACGATGGTAGGAGTTTCCACAGGATTAGAACCTTACTTCTCATTCTCTTATTTTAGAAGTGGACGTTTAGGTAAATTTATTGAAGTGAAGGCAGATATCGTTCAAGAATATCTTGATCAACATCCAGAAGTGGATCCAAACAATTTACCAAACTGGTTTGTTTCTGCGATGGAATTAGCACCTGAAGCACATGCTGATGTTCAATGTATTATCCAACGCTGGATTGATAGTTCAATCAGTAAAACGGTAAATGCTCCTAAAGGCTATACTGTTGAGCAGGTTGAGGCTGTCTATGAGCGTCTTTACAATGGTGGAGCTAAAGGTGGAACGGTTTATGTTGATGGTAGCCGTGATGCTCAGGTTCTTACCTTAAAGGCTGAGGAGAATACTTTTGAAGATGAAGTTGAAGTGAAATCAACTGAAAAGAAGAAAAGTCATGTTGTTTTAGTAGATACGATTAATGACCTACGCTCCACAAATGTAACGATCGGTTCAGAAGTTGGAAATACTTGTCCTGTTTGTCGTCAAGGTACGGTTGAAGATCTTGGTGGATGTAACACTTGTACTGGTTGTGGCGCACAATTGAAGTGTGGCCTCTAAAATATTCTCTAAAACCCGTTTGCTGATCACCAGCAGCGGGTTTTTCATTTTTTAAAAGGAAAGTAAATAAATACACACGTAGGAATTAACTATTGGAAACCATTACTTAACTCTAATTTCTCCTAATTGCTAATACTAACTGCAAGTATTGATGAAAAAAGAGGTGAGTATATGGAACCGTTTGTTCCACAGCTTGTTTATATTGAACCAAAAGCTTTAGAGTATCCGTTAGGTAAAGAACTGAAAGAGAAATTCGAAAAGATGGGAATTGAAATTCGTGAAACCACTTCTCATAATCAGGTACGAGGAATCCCTGGGGATAATGAATTTCAGCAATACCGAAATGCTAAATCAACATTAGTAGTAGGTATTAGAAGAACCTTAAAGTTTGATACATCAAAGCCGTCAGCTGAATATGCGATTCCTTTAGCGACAGGGTGTATGGGGCATTGCCATTATTGTTATTTACAAACAACACTTGGAAGCAAACCATACATTCGTACGTATGTAAACTTAGAGGATATCTTTGAACAAGCTGATAAATACATGAAAGAACGTGAGCCTGAAATAACAAGGTTTGAGGCAGCATGTACGTCAGACATTGTAGGTATTGATCATCTGACACACTCATTAAAGAAAACAATTGAATATATGGGTCAAACAGAGTTTGGTCAATTACGATTTGTTACAAAATATCATCATGTCGATCACCTTCTCGATGCAAAACATAATGGCAGAACGAGATTTAGATTCAGCGTAAACTCAAGATATGTTATTAAGAATTTTGAGCCTGGTACATCTTCTTTCGATGAACGTCTTGAAGCAGCTAGAAAGGTTGCTAAAGCTGATTATCCTTTAGGATTTATTGTTGCCCCTATCTATATGCATGATGATTGGCAGGAAGGCTATTATGAATTGTTTGAACGACTGTCTAAATCTTTAGAAGGAGTCAATTTAGACGATTTAACTTTTGAACTAATTCAACATCGTTTTACAAAGCCAGCGAAAAAGGTGATTGAAAAACGCTATCCTAAAACAAAGCTTGAGATGGATGAAACAAAGAGGAAATATAAATGGGGAAGATATGGCATAGGTAAATATGTTTATCAAAATGAAGATGCTAATGATATTGAAACGACGATTCGCCGATATATTCATGAATTCTTTCCTAATGCAGAGGTACAATATTTCACATAAGTTTATCAAATATTGAGAACAAATGATGTTCTCTTTTTTTATGTCAAATTCTGTACTATTTCGTTCATTCCCTTATTAAAGATGTAAGAGGGATAATGAACGGAGGGGTACCATGTTATATATTGATGGTGTTTTTTCTGGTGGCGGAATAAAGGGGTTTGCTCTTATTGGTGCATATGAAGCACTTGAACAAAAAGGGATAGGATTTAAGCGGGTAGCGGGTACTAGCGCAGGCGCAATTATTTCTGCTTTGATTATGGCAGGATATAAAAGTAAAGAAATTGCACAAATTATGGGGGCTGTTGAATTGTCTTATTTTTTAGATGAAAGAAAAACACTCATCCCTATTCCGTTTGCAAAGTGGCTGTTTTTATATAAGAGACTTGGTTTATATCGAGGAGATGCTCTTGAGCATTGGCTAGAAGCAATATTATCTGCAAGAGGTGTTGCTACTTTTGGTGACCTCCCAACAGGCTCGTTACGTCTCATCGCTTCTGATTTAACAACCGGCACATTAATTGTTCTCCCAGATGACCTGCAAAAGTACGGAATTAATCCTGACAGCTTTTCCGTAGCAAGAGCGGTTAGAATGAGTTGTAGTCTTCCTTATTTTTTTGAACCTGTAAAGTTAAGACCTCCAACTGGCTATTCCTTAATAGTTGATGGTGGTGTATTAAGTAATTTCCCGATTTGGCTATTTGATAATGGAACTAGTCGGCAAGAGAGGCCTGTTCTGGGGATTAAACTCTCGGCAAATACGAATAAACAGCCTGTTAATAAAATTGACAACGCAATTACTCTTTTTTCATCACTATTTGAAACGATGATGACAGCACATGATCTAAGGTATATTTCGAGAAAGCATGAAAAAAACATTGTTTTCATTCCAGTTGAGGGAGGAATAACAACTGAATTCTCTCTAGGTGAAAAACAAAGAGAAGCGCTAATCCAACAAGGAAAGGAAAAAACAGAACAATTCTTAAAAACATGGTGTTTTTAACAACATAAAAAGAACCGAGCTTTTAAAAGAAAGCTCGATTCTTCTTTTTCCCTTTTTTTCCTTCGATGACTGTTAAATGGGTCGTTGATTTTTTTCGTTTAGTTGTACTTGTATGGTTTGCATTTTTTTTAGCTGTAGAAGTGAGTCTTTTTCCATCAATGATTTTTGATGGCTGTTTTTGTTGACCTGGCTCATTGAAACGTCTTTTGGATTGTTTTGCTGCACGCAAATATGCAGAATGTTCATTGCTTCCATGTCGGCGCTTCATATAGAATTTGTAAACAAGATAGATGATTCCACCAAAGAAAACAATCGACCCTAATTGAGTCAGTAATCTGGAAGGCTGTGTAAAAAGGGTATATAGAATACCGATAATACCTAAGAAAACAATAGCATAAACGAAAAGATTTGAACGTCGACGATTCATGAGAAACACCTCCCTGAATTACCCTCTTTTAGTATTGTATTATCTTTAAAAGAGCTTGTTGCATAAATTACATAATTTCTTTCTTTCAAGAGTATCTCTTCTTTTATTCTACAAGAAAACATGGTAAACCTCTAGGTAAATGATTACTTTAAAGATATTTTGCCCAAGAATTTCCTTCTATACACAAAAATTCTGTATTTTTTTCCTTCCTTTCCAAATAAATAGATGAGGATTAAGAGGGACATAATAAGGAATGGAGGTGTTGGTTGTGGAAAAAGAAGCAAAGCAAAATCCGCAGTTAGAACAAAATAAATCAGATGAACCAATGTCGATGATTGCAAAAGTTGTTATTACAGGTCTCTTTGGAGGGATTTTTTGGAGTTTATTGAACTATGGGACATATGTGTTTAATTTTACAGAAATAAGCCCTAATCTAGTTCTACAGCCTTGGACTGTAGGGGATTGGAAGGACCGAGTATTAGGGCAATTTATAGGAATAGCAGTAATCGGTATATTATCGATTGGGGTAGCACTTTTATATTATGCACTACTAAGAAGATTTCAAAAGATATGGGTCGGTATGGCGTTTGGTATTGCTTTATGGGCAATGGTATTCTTTGTGCTAAATCCAATTTTCCCGGGCCTGAAGGCAGTCACTGAACTTGATCGAAATACGAATATCACAACCATTTGTTTCTATATATTATATGGTGTTTTTATTGGGTATTCGATTTCATTTGAAGCAAACGAATTCGCTCATGAAAAAAAGGCTTCGTTGGTAAATGAGTAGGTAGCTTCAGTTTATTTATGATAGAATGTTCTTGATTGAACATTCTATTTTTGTCTGAGAAAATTACATATTAATACAAATATGGTCGTCGGGAGGATCAGAATATGGGGAAGATAGAACAGTTACGAGAGAGCTTTAAAGATTTCGGAATAGATGGAATTGTCGTGACAAATAGCTATAATAGAAGATATATGACCAATTTCACTGGTACAGCTGGTGTTGCGGTTATTTCTGAATCCAAAGCAGTGTTTATTACAGACTTTCGCTATGTGGAACAAGCCTATGAGCAAATTAAAGAGTTTGAGATTGTTAAACATACCGGACTACTTATTGATGAAGTGGCAAAGCAAGTAACTGAATTGGGTATTAAGAAGTTAGGATTTGAACAAGATGATCTTTCATATTCAACCTATACTGCCTACCAAAATGCTGTTTCAGCTGAATTAGTACCAGTGTCTAATTCAATTGAAAAGTTACGCTTGATTAAGTCTGAATCAGAGATTAAGATATTAAAGGAAGCAGCAGAGATTGCCGATGCCGCATATACACATATTTTGGGATATGTTCGTCCAGGGATAAGTGAGTTAGACGTTTCTAATGAATTAGAATTCTTTATGAGAAAACAGGGAGCTGTTTCTTCATCCTTTGATATTATTGTTGCATCAGGCGTTCGTTCAGCATTGCCGCATGGAGTCGCGTCAGACAAAGTGATTGAAAAGGGTGATTTTGTTACATTAGATTTCGGTGCTTACTATAAAGGGTATTGCTCTGATATTACTAGAACTTTTGCGGTTGGAACTCCAAGTGATGAACTTAAAAATATCTATGATGTAGTTCTTGAGGCACAATTACGTGGCATGGCAGGAATCAAACCAGGTTTGACTGGGAAAGAAGCAGATGCCCTGACTCGTGATTATATTACAGAACAAGGTTATGGTCAGTATTTCGGACATTCAACTGGCCATGGGTTAGGTATGGAGGTTCATGAACAACCTGGTCTTTCTTCAAAATCAGAGATGGTTCTAGTACCTGGCATGGTAGTAACTGTTGAACCAGGCATATACATAGCAGGCCTTGGTGGTGTAAGAATTGAGGATGATACAGTTATAACAGAAAAAGGTAATGAAACATTAACATTTTCAAGTAAAGAATTAATCATTCTTTAATGACGTTAACTATCTCGTTAAAAAGTGTATTTTAAATTAGGAGGATATTTGTAAATGATTTCAGTAAATGATTTTCGTACAGGATTAACAATAGAGGTTGATGGTGGAATTTGGCGTGTAATGGATTTCCAACACGTTAAACCAGGAAAGGGTGCAGCGTTTGTTCGTTCAAAGTTACGTAATCTGCGTACAGGAGCTGTTCAAGAAAAAACATTCCGTGCCGGTGAAAAAGTAGCTAAAGCTCAAATCGAAAACCGCAAAATGCAATATTTATATGCAAATGGTGATATGCATGTATTCATGGATAATGAGTCATATGAGCAAATTGAACTTTCAGCAACCGCAATTGAGTATGAGCTTAAGTTTCTAAAAGAAAACATGGAAGTTCAAATCATGACATTTGGTCATGAGACTCTTGGGGTTGAATTACCAAATTCAGTTGAGTTAAAAGTAGCAGAAACAGAACCTGGTATAAAAGGTGATACTGCCTCTGGTGGTACTAAGCCTGCAATCTTAGAAACTGGATTATCTGTTCAAGTTCCATTCTTCATTAATGAAGGTGACGTTCTTATTATTAATACTACCGAAGCAGCTTATGTTTCAAGAGCATAACTAAGAAAAGCGGAAGCGCCTGTTCAGCTCCGACAGGCATAAGGCGAATCACGCAGGAAATCTTGATTTCTGAAGTGATTTGACTTATGACCCCGAGGGGCTAGGCGCTGGAGCTAGACACCAAGAAAAGCGGAAGCGCCTTGATCAGCCTCAGGCAGGCATAAGGCGAATCACGCAGGAAATCTTGATTTCTGAAGTGATTTGACTTATGACCCCGAGGGGCTAGGCGCTGGAGCTGGACACCAAAACTTCGTTCAGTTCTTATACTTCCTTATAATTATTAAAAGTACCCATTCCTATGAATGGGTATTTTTTTGTTCAAAAATTTTGAAAGTCTTCTCGATAATCCTCAAATGCCTTCCTGTCCTACCAATTCATAATTTCCTCGATGATTAGAAACTTTCACTTCTTAAAAACCAGATGACCGCATAGGTTGTACAAATAAAACATTCTTAAAGTGTTGGGGGATTCTTCATGAGAAAATGGCTATCTTTAATAGAAACAAGTGTACTTTCAATGGCTGGACTTCGTTTTTTATCGGCTTCCATTGAATTAACTGCTGCGATTCTTATGCTTGTTTTTAATGATGTAAAAAAAGCAGTGGCAATAAATGCAATGTTAGCTGTAGTAGGACCGGTTATTCTAATCACTACGATGGCGATTGGGTTATTAAGTCTTGCAGATGACCTTTCATTTTCGAAATTATTCTTTGTAGCACTTGGTGTTGGGCTTATTCTGTTCGGTATTTATAAGTAATGGCACCGTATTAGTTGTCATAAAGTGGTCAAGCCTGCATACATTGAAATATAAAGTGAACAAGTAGTACCAGTGAATAAATTATAATTGGAGGAATCACAATGCATGAGATTGTCGAGATATTGCCCTCAGCGATTGCAGATATCATCCAAAATTATCCTCCTTCCTTAAAGGAAAAAGTGGAAGAAATTAGAGTAAGAGTTTCTAGACCTCTTGAGCTTGTTGTAGGTGGAAAGCCGCACTTGCAATCTCATATTGTGACAGCTGATGAAGGGATTCAACTGTTAAATCGGTTAAGTCATTATTCTATTTATACACTCGAAGAAGAGCTTAAAAGAGGCTATATCACCATTCAAGGTGGACATAGGGTTGGACTTGCGGGCAAGGTAATTACGGAGCAAGGGAAAGTAAAGGCGATAAGAGATATTTCTTCATTTAATATACGAATCGCCAAGCAAAAAATAGGAATTGCTGCTCCTTATGTTCCCTTACTGTACAAGGAGCATTGGAAAAATACAGTGATTATCGGACCACCTCAAACAGGTAAGACCACATTGCTTCGTGATCTTGCAAGAATAATTAGTACAGGTGATGAGCTTTTGGGGATCCCCTCTAGCAAGGTGGGGATTGTAGACGAACGGTCTGAAATTGCTGGTTGTGTAAAGGGTATTCCGCAGCAAGCTCTTGGTCCAAGAGTGGACGTGCTTGACGCTTGTCCAAAAGCAGAGGGAATGATGATGATGATTCGTTCATTAAGCCCTGAAGTATTAATTGTTGATGAAATTGGTCGTCAAGAAGATAGTGATAGCATTCTTGAAGCAGTTAATGCGGGTGTTTCTTTAATTATTACTGTTCATGGTCATCAGCTTGCAGATTTATATAAACGACCTACACTTCGTCCACTTCTAGAGATAGGTGTCTTTGAACGTTTTATTGAATTGTCACGTACAAAAGGCCCAGGTACGATTCGGGCGGTTTTAAATCAGCATGGCAAAGAAATATATCCACGTCCAGCGAGAGTGTCATCATGATGAAAATCCTTGGTGCCATTTTCATTTTATCAGCGTCTACTTGGATTGGATTCGAAATTTCACGTCATCTGACTGAACGTCCTCGTCAATTAAGGTATTTACGTACGGCACTAAAGTCACTAGAAGCTGAAATCATGTATGGTCATATCCCACTTGATGAAGCTGCGATGAACTTATCACGTCAGATCCCGAAGCCTTTGTCTTGGTTTTTTGAGGTATTTAGCAAGAAGCTTCAAGCCGGAGGATTAATGGTTAATCAAGCTTGGGAAGAGAGTATGAAGGAGATTTGGAAGTTAACTGCCTTTAAGCAAGGTGAGTATGAGATTTTAAAACAATTTGGTGAAACGCTTGGGCAAAGTGATCGAATCTCCCAGCAAAAGCACATAGTTTTAGCATTAACACATTTGGAACAAGAAGAGAATGAGGCAAGAGAGAAGCAGGGGAAATATGAAAAAATGATTAAAAGTCTTGGGTTCTTATCTGGTTTATTGTTAATCATCTTGTTGATGTAGGTTATAGGGGGAGAAGCTTGTGGGAGTCGATGTAAATGTCATTTTTCAAATTGCTGGTGTAGGAATCGTTGTTGCATTTCTCCACACTATTTTAGATCAAATGGGAAAAAAAGAATATGCTCAGTGGGTAACACTTCTAGGCTTTATTTATATTTTATTTATGGTTGCGACGATCGTAGAAGAACTGTTTGCCAAAATTAAGTCAGTCTTCCTTTTTCAAGGGTAAAGGGGGAATCGGTCATTGAAATTATTCAGATTGTAGGTCTAGGGTTAGTCGCTACCTTTTTAGCTCTAATTATAAAAGAACAAAAACCTACTTTTGCTTTCATGTTAGTGGTATTTGTCGGTTGTGTGATCTTCCTCTTCCTAGTTGATCAAATATCGGACATTATCCGCATGCTTGAAAAAATTGCGATTAATGCAAATGTAAATATGGTTTATGTTGAAACAATTTTGAAGATTATTGGAATTGCTTATATAGCTGAATTTGGTGCTCAAATTACAAAGGATGCTGGACAAGGTGCCATTGCTTCCAAGATAGAGCTTGGTGGAAAAATACTTATTTTAGCAATGGCGATACCAATCCTGACCGTAATTATCGAAACGGTTATAAATTTGATACCAAGGTAGTTATACCTAAGGGGTGAAACAATGAATCGATTTGGACTCTCGACTTTTATAATCTTTCTCGTTCTCTTATTTTTACCACAGATAGTACAAGCTTCTCCCCAAGATGAAACACTTGTTGAGCAACAAATAGAAAATCTAGGTTTAGATGAAATCAAGCTTTACTGGGAAAAAGTCGTTTCAGAGTACGGAGGCGTGTTACCGGAAAGTCAAAAAGGGTCATTAGTTGAATTTATTAGTGGGGAAAAAAAACTATCACTAAAAGAGTGGCTACTTGGCTTTGTTAAATACCTATTTTACGAACTGATTGCTAACGGTAAACTTCTTAGTACGTTAATTATGTTAACGATATTTAGTACTTTTTTACAAACATTACAGAATTCCTTTGAAAAGAGTGCAGTTAGCAAGGTCGCTTATGCTCTTGTATATATGGTGTTAATCATTATCGCTTTGAATAGCTTCCGATTAGCCATTATGTATACAGAAGAAGCGATTACTACGATGACCAATTTTATTTTAGCACTTGTTCCGTTATTGCTGGCATTGATTGCATCTTCTGGTGGACTAGCTTCTGCAGCATTCTTCCATCCATTGATTTTATTCTTAATGAATACAAGTGGCATGCTGATCCAGTTTGTTATTCTGCCACTTCTGTTTTTATCTGCGTTGCTAAGTATTGTAAGTACAATGAGTGAGCATTACAAGGTGACACAGCTTGCACAATTAATTAGAAATGTGAGCATCGGTTTATTGGGTGCATTCTTAACAATCTTTCTTGGTGTCATCTCTGTTCAGGGTGCATCTGCAGCGGTAGCCGATGGGATCACAATCAGGACAGCTAAATTTATTACAGGTAATTTCGTCCCAGTTGTTGGTCGTATGTTTACAGATGCCACAGATACTGTGATTAGTGCATCAGTTTTACTTAAGAATACAGTGGGCATTGTTGGCGTGGTGATTTTATTATTACTAGCTGCATTTCCAGCTTTAAAGGTTTTGTCACTAGCGATTATTTATAAAATTGCTGCCGCACTCCTTCAGCCGATTGGTGGTGGACCAGTTATTGCTTGTTTAGATGTAATTAGTAAAAGTGTAATCTACATTTTTGCTGCACTTGCGATTGTTTCTCTTATGTTCTTTTTAAGCATTACAGTAATCATTGCAGCTGGTAACCTCACAATGATGGTCAGGTAAGTATTCTAAGTTGTTAGATTGAGTGACTGGAGGGGGGGATGGAATGAACTTTTTAACAGAATGGATAACAAATATTATTTTATTTATTTTGCTTGCGACGATCATAGATATGCTCCTCCCAAATTCAAGCATGCAGAAATACGTCAAGATGGTTACCGGACTTATTCTAATTGTCATCATTTTAACACCATTGTTTAGTATTTTATCCAAGGACTTTGAAAAAGTGCTTTCTTCGATAAGTGTTACACCTGTATCTGATGAAAAAAATATGGAAAATTTGATAGAAATGAAAAAAATAGAAATACAAGCCTCAAACCGTGCATATATTTTAGAACAAATGGCTGTCCAAATGAAATCTCAAGTTGAAGAGGAGTTGATGGATAAATATGAGTTAGGGGTAGAGCGGGTGGATATTGCATTAAAAGAGGAAGTTGGTGAAGAACCCACTCATAATGATATTGCCTCTATCAAAGTAGTATTATCTGAAAATGTAAGTGATTCAAATGAGATCCCAGTCATCAAGCCAGTAGTGATTGATACCTCCAAACAGCCAAAAATAGAGGATCAGCAAATGGACACCAAACCTATTGTTACTTATTTATCTACTGAATGGGAAATTCACACAGAAATGATTGAAGTTACTGTGGAAGGAGGGAAAGAGTAGGAAATGGATAAAGATAAAGGGTTTATAGATTCAATGAAAAAATTATTTTTTCAATCAAATGAAAATCCGCCTGACAAAAAGACAAAGAAGAATCGATATATCCTCATCGTTTTGGCAGCTGGAATTGTCTTTATGTTAGTGGGCAATCTTTTTTCAAAGGAAACTACTACTCAATCATCAATTCCAGTTTTGAAGGAGACGAGTTCACAAGGAGAAGTTGAGACATTTGGGCAAAAAGATAATGTTGAATCACTAGCAATCTCTGAATATGAAACTAAATATGAAAATGATTTGAAAGAAGCATTAGAAACCATCATTGGCGTTGATGATGTGACCGTAGTTGTGAATGTAGATGCAACAGAAACAAAGGTTCTCGAAAAAAATACAATCACACAAAGCCAATCAACAAAGGAGAAAGACCCTAATGGTGGTGAACGAAACGTAGAGGATACATCCATGGATGAACAAGTTGTCATCGTCAGAACAGAAAATGATGAGAAGCCAATTATCATTAAAATTGAAAAACCAGTGATAAGAAGTGTTCTCGTCGTAGCTGCAGGTGCTGACAACATTAAAATAAAACAAATGGTGCTTGAAGCTGTAACAAAGGGGTTGGATGTACCGGCTCATAAAGTTGCAGTAATGCCCAAAAAAACTAAGGGGGATTCATAAATGTTATTGAAAAAACAAACAGTATGGTTATTAACAATGTTAAGCTTAGTGGTGGTTCTGTCAGTCTACTATATTACTTCACCAGATATCACAACTGAAAATGTAGCTTTCGATCAAGAGAGTGCTGAAGTTGAAAAAGAGACAGCGGCTGATGAAAAAGTGAATGAAGAGGCTGCTAAAGAAGATGGCGTTGATGTGACAGTTGAAGAAGCTGAAGATGGCTCTCTCATTTCTGCTGTATCAAGTGATGAGTTGTTCACGGAGCTTCGCATGCAAATCGAGGATTATAGAAGTCAGGTAAGAAGTGATTTACAAGCACGCGTAGCATCTAAAGATGTATCTGCAGAAGAAAAGAGTAAAGCATATGAAGAAATGCGTGAACTACAAGAAGTTAGTGCAAAAGAAACATTCTTAGAAATGCTAATTAAAGGTAAGGGTTATGAAGATGCACTAGTACGTGCGGATGGTTCTGAAGTGAAAATTACAGTTAAAGCTGAAGAAAATTCAAAAACGGCTGCAAACGAAATTATCAGACTTGTAAGAAGTGAAATGGAAGACCTACAAAATGTAGTCGTTACATTTGATTCAAAATAATTGATCAACAACGTAGGGCGTATCCAAATCATGGGTGCGCTCTTGTTCTATAAAGACTTTGTTATATATTTTTGTTGCAAATCGTGAAATAAGAGTTAAAAAACACAAATCGGACTGTGAAAGCATATAGGCCTTGTTTGTAGGAGGTCTCTATCGGACAAAACGAACGGTGCCAGCAAAGGGTTTGTCCAATAAGCGGTCTCTATCGGACAAAACGAACGGCGCCAGCAAAGGATTTGTCCAATAAGAGGTCTCTATCGGACAAAACGAACGGTGCCAGCAAAGGTTTTGTCCAATAAGAGGTCTCTATCGGACAAAACGAACGGCGCCAGCAAAGGTTTTGTCTAATAAGAGGTCTCTATCGGACAAAACGAACGGTGCCAGCAAAGGATTTGTCTAATAAGAGGTCTCGCGATCGGACAAAAGCAACCGTGATAAACAACACACCGAACTCAATTCTTTGTTATACCGAATGAATTATTAAATTAGGGATTTGAACCTACAGAAAAAGCACAAATAACAAATATCAACCAATGAAAACGCTTTAATTATATGGTATAATTTACTTATATTTAAAAACATCCTACTATCGCTTGAATGAGATTACACTCTAGCGTATCATGTTAGTATGTGGTACTAATACTAACAGTTATATTTTTTGATAGTATTTTACTGAAATATAAAGTATGATGGAGTGGTATGACCACCTAAATACATACCATTGGATTGGTGTGAAGGGGTCTCTTTACTTATAATAAGGAGTGTAAGATCATGTTGAAAATACAAGAGATTAGAGAACTAATTAAATTAATCGATGAATCAAGCATTGACGAATTTTCGTTTGAACACGAAGGTTCAAAATTGAAAATGAAGAAAGTAAAGGAAGTTGTTGTACAACCGACAGTAAATACAGTTGTTGAACAAATTCCACAACCAATGGTCGGACACACGCCACAAGCAGCTCCTGCATCTCAAAAGGAGAGTCAATCAGCTACTGCACCGGTTTCTCCATCAGAGGAAACGGGTAAAGAAAACTTACATAAAATTACTTCACCTATGGTTGGAACATTTTATTCGTCTCCATCACCAGATGCACCAGTATATGCAAATATTGGAGATAAAGTAAGTGCTGATACAGTTGTTTGTATTGTTGAAGCAATGAAACTTTTCAATGAGATTGAGGCAGAGGTAGCTGGAGAAATTGTTGAGGTATTGGTTGAGAATGGACAACTTGTTGAATATGGTCAACCACTATTTCTTGTTAAGGCATAGTAAGGAGCGAATAATATGATAAAGAAGTTACTGATCGCGAACCGTGGAGAAATAGCGGTACGGATTATCAGAGCATGTAAGGAGCTAGGAATTGAAACAGTAGCTGTATTTTCAGAGGCTGATCGCGAATCACTACATGTTCAATTAGCAGATGAAGCTTATTGTATTGGACCAACCTCATCTAAGGATAGCTACTTAAATTTCACGAACATTATTACCGTAGCTAAGTTAACTGAAAGTCAAGCGATTCATCCAGGATATGGATTTCTTGCAGAAAATGCTGATTTTGCAGAGCTTTGCCGAGAGTGTAATATTATTTTTGTTGGTCCAAGTCCAGAGGCAATTACAAAAATGGGTACAAAGGATGTTGCTAGAGAGACCATGCGTGAGGCTGGGGTACCAATTGTTCCAGGTTCTCAAGGGATCGTAGAGAATGCAACTGCAGCTGTTGAATTAGCAAATGAAATGGGTTATCCTGTCATTATTAAAGCTACTGCCGGTGGTGGTGGTAAGGGTATAAGGGTTGCACATAACGAACAAGATTTAATTAAGGGCATTAATATCACGCAGCAGGAAGCTGCCACAGCATTCGGAAATCCTGGAGTTTATATTGAAAAATACATACAAGATTTTCGCCATGTTGAGATTCAAGTAATGGCCGATAACTTTGGTAATGTAATTCATCTAGGAGAACGTGATTGCTCGATTCAACGTCGATTACAGAAACTAGTTGAAGAAACTCCATCTCCTGTACTCAGTGAAGCAACTCGTAGTAAAATGGGAGACGCCGCTGTGAAGGCAGCGAAAGCTGTAAATTATTCAGGTGCTGGAACCATTGAATTTATCTATGATCATAATGAAGATACATTTTATTTCATGGAGATGAACACAAGGATTCAGGTTGAGCATCCTGTTACTGAGATGGTCACTGGTGTGGATTTGATTAAAGAAATGATTAAAGTCGCCTCAGGTGAGACACTTTCTCTTAAACAAGAGGATGTTCAATTTAATGGCTGGTCGATTGAGTGTAGAATTAATGCTGAAAATCCTGAAAAGAATTTCATGCCATCAGCAGGAAAAATCAATATGTACCTACCACCAGGAGGGTTTGGTGTGCGTGTTGATTCAGCAGCATATCCAGGATATACAATTCCTCCGTACTACGATTCAATGATTGCCAAATTAATTACTTATGGTGCTACACGTGAAGAAGCTGTTTCTAGAATGAAAAGAGCATTAAGTGAATTTGTAATTGAAGGGATTCATACGACAATTCCGTTTCATATCAAATTGATGGAACATGAACAATTTGTTAGTGGTCAATTTAATACGAAATTTCTTGAATTATATGATGTCATGAAGTCGTAAACTATAGAAGGAGGTGCTTTTGAATGTCTGAAAATAATATCTTAGAAATGAATCAAGAGAATAATGGCTTAGGAAAAGTTGAGATTGCTCCTGAGGTGATTGAGGTCATTGCTGGAATTGCTGCTTCAGAAGTTGAAGGTGTCGCTCAAATGCGAGGTAATTTTGCAGCTGGGGTAGTTGAACGTTTGGGCAAGAAAAATCACGGTAAAGGTGTTAAGGTAGAACTTACCGAAACAGGTGTAATCGTAGATGTGTTTTGTGCAATGAACTTTGGGATTTCAATTCCAAACGTGGCACAGAAAATTCAGGATAATATCCGCCAAGCCTTACTCAATATGACTGCACTAGAAGTGGATGAAGTGAATATTCATGTTGTTGGTGTCGTGTTTGAAAACCAGAAACAAGAATTACCGTATGATCAAGAAATCTAAAATGGTATAACCATAAGATGATATAAGCATGAAATGCCTGTCACTATTCAAACCCTCAATACTTTTCGTAAGACAGTATTGAGGGTTGAATTAATGACTGGCATTTTGCTTTTTTTGTGTCCTATTTTATTGCACATGAAAAATATGCTATGATGTAGATAAAATAATTGTCGAAGTAAAAGGAGAACAAACGAATGAAAAGACGAACAGCACGAGAAAAAGCATTACAGGCCCTATTTCAAATTGATATGAGTGATAGTGATCCTAGAGAAGCGATTGAAAGTGTGTTAGAAAATGAAGTTGGTGATGAGTTTTTAACTCAACTTGTATTAGGTGTGGTTGAACATAAAGAGGAAATCGATGCACTTTTACGAGGAAACTTAGAGAAATGGAATTTAGAACGCTTGGCTAATGTTGATCGCTCTATTTTAAGATTAGCTATCTTTGAATTAAATCATGTTGACGAGGTACCGCCTAAGGTTAGTATTGATGAAGCGATTGAGTTAGCAAAAACATTTGGTGATGAGAGTTCAAGTCGTTTTATTAATGCTGTTTTATCAAAAGTCACTACTGCGTTGAATTAATTGTATCATACTGTATAACTAGGTAAATACGATATATCGTGTTAAGGGAGGGTAACATGAGTGATTCCCAAAAACGTTACTTAACAGTGACTGCATTAACAAAGTACATAAAAAGAAAATTTGATTATGATCCACATCTACAAGATATTTGGTTACGAGGAGAAATTTCGAATTTTAAATCTCATAGTCGTGGACATATGTATTTTACTATTAAAGATGAACATGCAAGAATTCAAGCTGTAATGTTTTCAAGTCAAAATCGCTCAATAAACTTTACGCCCGAAAATGGAATGAAGGTTCTTCTTCGCGGAGAAGTTACTGTCTATGAAACTTCTGGTGGTTATCAGATGTATGTGAAAGAAATGCAACCGGATGGTATTGGGAATCTTTATTTAGCCTATGAAGAGTTAAAGAAAAACCTTGAAGAAGAGGGTTTGTTTTTAGAAAAACACAAAAAACCATTACCTTCTTTCCCACAGACCATTGGAGTGATTACTTCTCCAACAGGTGCTGCAGTTAGGGACATCTTAACAACGATTAAAAGAAGATATCCCATCGTTAATGTGATTATTCTCCCAGCTCTTGTTCAAGGGACTAAAGCGGGAGAGTCGATTTCTCGTCAAATTGCAATTGCAAATGAGATGGGGAACATTGATTTATTAATTGTTGGTCGTGGCGGCGGCTCGATTGAAGAGCTATGGGCATTTAACGAAGAAATTGTCGCTAGGACAATTTTTGAATCAGACGTACCGATTATCTCTGCTGTAGGTCATGAAACAGATTTCACCATTGCTGATTTTGTTGCAGACCTTCGTGCACCCACACCAACTGCAGCTGCAGAATTAGCAGTCCCTCATATGACTGAATTAGCTGAAAGGATTTTTGTAAGACAAGCTCGTTTGATGAGAAGTATGAAGGAAAGGTTAACACTTCAACATGATCGCTTATCTTCCTTACAAAAGTCATATGCGTTTCGTTATCCGAAGAACTTATATGCTCAAAAGGAGCAACAGTTAGACCGCTTATATGATAAATTTAAAAGTGAATCATATCAGACGATTAAGAATAAGAAGGATTTATTTAACACCTTGATGTTGCGTTTATCCCACCAGCATCCTGAAGAAAAGAAATTACAAGCAAAAGAACAATTACTGCAGCTTGAAAAATCCTTTCAAAAGGAAGTGAAGGGTATTATTAAGGAACATAATCAGATGTTCACATCAACTCTATCAAAATTAAATGCGTTAAGTCCTCTAAAGGTTATGGAACGAGGATTTAGTATTGTCTATAATGAAGAAAACACCTTATTAAAAACAGTAAATACTGTTGAACCAGGAGATTCAGTTAAAGTAAGACTACAAGATGGTCAGTTAGACTGCCAAGTTATTAGGGTAGAGGAGAGACAAATAAATGAGTGAAGAGCAAGCTATATCTTTTGAAGAAGCCATGAAGAAACTTGAAGGAATTGTATCAAAGTTGGAAGAAGGAGATGTTCCTTTAGAACAAGCGATTAATTACTTCCAAGAGGGTATGAAGTTGTCTAAGCTTTGTCATGATAAACTACAAAATGTTGAGAAACAAATGGATCAAATCTTAAAAGAAGATGGAAAGCTAGAGCCATTCTCAATTCAGGAGGAAGAATAGGGTGCTTGTACATGATATTACACACTATTTGTCTTCGCAAAAGCAAAAAATTGAACAAGTATTGCCATTGTATATAGATCACCTTCAAGCACCTAGTATACTAAAAGATGCAATGAACTATTCCCTTGAAGCAGGGGGAAAGCGTATAAGACCACTTCTACTTCTATCAACTTTAAAGGCCTTTAATAAAGAAGAGGAGATGGGTTTGCCAGTTGCTTGTGCAATTGAAATGATTCATACGTATTCTCTTATTCATGATGATCTACCAAGCATGGATAATGATAATTTACGGAGAGGTAAACCAACAAACCATATTATTTTCGGAGAAGCTAATGCCATTTTGGCGGGGGATGGTTTGTTAACTTACAGCTTTCAACTAATCGCTGACATGAATGAAGAGTTAGTTCCTCCTAGTACTAAGCTAAAGTTAATTACAGAACTAGCTAAAGCAGCAGGTGCAGAAGGGATGGTTGGTGGTCAAGTTGCTGATATTGAGGGAGAAGGACAAGCATTAACTCTTCCTGAACTTGAGTATATACATAAGCATAAGACAGGTAAATTACTGGCATATAGTATTATGGCAGGAGGAATTATGGCAAATGCTTCAGCCGAAAAACTCGAAATGTTGGAAAGTTTTGCACTCCATCTTGGTTTAGCGTTTCAGATTAGAGATGACATACTTGATATTGAAGGTTCTGAAGAAGCCATTGGTAAGCCAGTTGGAAGTGATGCTACAAATCATAAAAATACATATCCCTCATTATTGACGATGAGTGGAGCTAAAGCAAAGCTTGAATATCACATAGATCAAGCGATGACAACTATAAAAGAAATTGGGATAGAATCAGAGATTCTAGAGTATTTGTGCCAATTGGTTGGATCGAGACAAAATTAAGCAATTATGTTAGTAAGGGCTTCAGATTGAGGAAAACATGAAAATATGATATAATAACTATAAATTGGGTGGTGCAGTATTCTAGTCAGTCCTCCGTTTCTGAAGACGGGCCTAAAAATCCGTCAAAGGGCACATCGATGAAGTCCCTGGCGTTGGCTTGAGGCGCCCAGCCTTGGGTTGATGCTGGGGGTTAAGGTTGCAGGGCGATCCACAATGGCATGTGGGCGTTGACCCTGCTTCCGTGGAGGCCCATTTATGTAGGAATTTCATCCTATGGGATGGGGTATGAACCTGTGTTGGTCTCGTTTTTGGTAGTTGAGATTCAAACAGCGTAGCCTGCCTTGAGTGGAGTTAAGGGGATTATGGTTCGAGATTCATACATCAGTTGGCCATTGATATATGAGTCAAAGGTTAGCCCATATGAAATTAACTCTGCAAAAGAGGCTAGGAAATGGTTAAGGACTGTTTGAGGAAAACTCCTAGGCTGTTCTAAATGGACATATGAATAGGATTGCAGTACGGACTAAGTGGTAATCCAGTCTAGCATTCGGTGACGGTGCTAAGATAGGTTTAATGGGAAACCGCCATTGTGGCAACACTTGGTACTTATTTGGGAAATCCTACTGGACCTAAGCCGTAAAATTTACTTTTCATATGACCACCTATTATACATAGGTATTGCTTTAAAACGGATGGATGTGTGAATACATTATGAAACAACATATACGTGAATCAATAAACTGGAGTTTGGGTATTGCCGTTATCACTTTTGTGTTAGCGGCTATTTTTACTATTGTCTCTACCTATGCATTATCTGGGTTAACCTGGGCAATTGGTACAATTGTCGTTTTCATCATTGTTTTTATCGGTATCTTTTTTGACATGCTTGGCATCGCCGCCACGGCTGCAGATGAAATACCTTTTCATGCAATGGCATCTAAAAAAGTGAATGGTTCAAAGAGTGCAATACACATTGTAAGGAATGCAGATCGGTTTGCCAGCTTCTGTAATGATGTAATTGGTGATATATCTGGGATAATAAGTGGGACTGCAACAGCGATTGTCGTCTTAGAGTTAACTGTTACATATAACTATACAGATGGTTCTGTCTTTCATTATGTCGTTTCGGTAGTCTTTACTAGTTTGGTGGCTGCTTTAACAGTTGGTGGAAAAGCACTTGGAAAATCGATTGCAATAAGATCATCGACAGAGATTATCTTTCAGGTAGGACGCATCTTCCATTTTATTGAAGATAAGTTTAATATAGTGTTAATAAAGGATAAAAAGAAAAAGAGAAATTCGAAGCGAAAGTGAGTGGTCCTCTTGGATCTAACTGCAATAAAAAGTCCGGCTTTTTTGAAGGACATGTCATATGAAGAATTAGATTTACTAAGTGAAGAGATAAGAACATTCTTAATAGAAAAATTATCTGTAACGGGTGGTCATATAGGACCTAACCTTGGGGTGGTAGAACTAACAATAGCTCTTCATAAAGAATTTAGTAGCCCGAAAGACAAATTTATATGGGATGTTGGTCATCAATCTTATGTGCACAAAATTCTTACTGGTCGGGCATCTGAATTTGATTCACTTCGTCAGTATAAAGGACTTTGTGGCTTCCCGAAAAGAATTGAAAGCGAACATGATGTTTGGGAAACGGGTCATAGTTCAACTAGCTTATCTGCTGCTATGGGTATGGTCGTTGCAAGAGACCTCAAAAAGAGTGGGGAGTTTATCGTACCTATTATTGGTGATGGAGCTTTAACAGGCGGAATGGCTTTAGAGGCGCTTAACCATATAGGTCATGAAAGAAAAGATATGATTGTGATTCTTAATGATAATGAGATGTCAATTGCACCAAATGTTGGTGCACTTCACAATGTTCTTGGGAAACTTAGAACTGCTGGTAAGTATCATTGGGTAAAAGATGAGCTTGAATATTTACTTAAAAGAATTCCTGCTGTTGGAGGTAAGTTAGCTAGTACTGCAGAACGAGTGAAGGATAGCCTAAAATATCTGCTTGTTTCAGGTGTATTCTTTGAGGAACTTGGTTTTACGTATCTGGGACCTGTTGATGGTCATAGCTATGAGGATTTGATTGAAAATCTGCAATATGCCAAGAAAACAAAAGGACCTGTGTTATTACATGTAATAACAAAAAAAGGAAAAGGCTATCAACCTGCAGAAATTGATACCGTTGGAACTTGGCATGGTACAGGAGCATACAAAATCGAAACTGGAGATTTTGTAAAGCCTGTTAATGTTGCTCCTGCATGGAGTTCACTAATTAGTGAAACAGTTCGTAGGTTAGCAAGAGAGGACGAACGTATCGTTGCGATAACTCCGGCTATGCCGGTTGGTTCAAAACTGGAGAACTTTGCTAAGGAGTTCCCAGAAAGAATGTATGATGTAGGAATTGCAGAGCAGCATGCAACGACAATGGCGGCTGGTTTAGCAACTCAGAATATGAAGCCATTTCTAGCTATTTATTCAACATTTCTACAAAGAGCATATGATCAAGTTCTACATGATGTATGCAGACAGAACTTAAACGTATTCTTTGGAATAGACCGATCTGGTCTTGTAGGAGCAGATGGTGAAACCCACCAAGGGGTTTTTGATATTGCTTTCCTACGCCATATGCCAAATTTAGTGCTGATGATGCCAAAGGATGAAAATGAAGGACAACATATGGTAAACACGGCTGTTAAGTATGATGGTGGTCCAATTGCTATTCGCTATCCGCGTGGGAATGGGCTTGGTGTTAAAATGGATGAAGAGTTAAAGGAACTGCCAATAGGCTCATGGGAAGTGCTTAAGGAAGGTAAGGATTTGATCATTCTTACATTTGGGACAACCATACCGATGGCTTTAGAGGCAGCTGAAATGTTACAGACTGAGGATTTATCAGTCAAAGTAATAAATGCTAGGTTTATCAAGCCTATGGATGAAGCAATGCTTCATGAGTTATTTTCATCAGAAGTGCCTGTTTTAACAATTGAAGAAGCGATCCTTCAAGGAGGATTTGGTAGTGCTGTGCTAGAATTTGCACATGACCAAGGATATCATCACACTGTAATTGAACGTATGGGCATACCAGATCAATTCATTGAACATGGTAATGTGAATGAACTGCTAGAAGAAATCAATCTAACAACAGATGAAGTCAAAAGTCGTGTTAGACGATTAATACCTAAGAAACAAAAAAGGGCTTGATTATGAGTACGAAAAAAGAAAGATTAGACGTTATTCTTGTAGAACGGGGACTTATAGAAACCCGTGAGAAGGCAAAACGAACGATTATGGCAGGTCTGGTTTATTCAAATGAAGTACGTTTGGATAAACCAGGTGAAAAAGTAGATCGTGAACTTCCAATCACCATAAAAGGGAAGGTCATGCCATATGTAAGTCGTGGTGGTCTTAAGCTTGAAAAAGCTTTGAAAGAATTTGATGTAACAGTCCAAGATAAAATTATGATCGATATTGGTTCTTCAACAGGCGGCTTTACTGATTGTGCTCTTCAGAATGGTGCGAAATTATCATATGCACTTGATGTTGGGTACAATCAATTAGCATGGAAGCTTCGTCAAGATGAACGAGTTGTCGTAATGGAGAGAACTAATTTTCGATATGTTACAGCTGCTGACCTTAATGAGGGACTTCCAGAATTTGCATCAATTGATGTTTCTTTTATCTCCCTGAAATTGATTTTACCAGTCCTTAAAACTCTTTTAGTTGAGAACAGTGATATTATTGCACTTGTTAAACCACAATTTGAAGCAGGAAGAGAGCAGGTTGGAAAAAAAGGCATTGTACGTGATCCAAAAGTTCATGAGTTTGTCTTATCAACGATGATTGAATTTTCCTTATTACAAGGATATGATTGTGTAAATCTCTCCTACTCACCAATTACAGGTGGAGATGGTAATATAGAATTCTTACTTCATATGAAATGGATCAATTCAGAACATGTTGGTGAGAATCAACTTAAACAAACAGCGAATGAAGTCGTATTAAATGCTCATCGAGCTTTTAAAGATAAACATGATGCATAAAGGGATTGAAGGATGACCAACAGAAATGAACCAACTCTACACTTGTAGGGAAAAAGCTGTAACTTTAAAATGCGGCTATCTGGTTTCTGGAAGTCATCCTTCTATTTGTGTTTGAGAAATGAATTTTTCGACATTCTTAAAAAAACTCCCGAAAAAAATGTACTTTCTTGCCATAATCATATAACATAAAAGGTATAAAAATACATTGTGAGCAGAGTTATCTATTTTTTGTGAGGTGCCTAGATGAACAAAGGTCAAAGACATATTAAAATTAGAGATATTATTACAAATAACGATATTGAAACACAAGATGAATTAGTTGATATTTTAAAGGAAGCAGGGTTCAATGTGACCCAAGCGACTGTCTCTAGAGATATTAAAGAACTTCATTTAGTTAAGGTGCCAATGCAAGATGGAAGATATAAATATAGTCTTCCTGCAGATCAACGATTCAACCCACTACAGAAATTAAAACGCGCACTGATGGATGCGTTTGTTAGGATTGATGGAGCAGGGCAATTGATTGTTATGAAGACATTACCGGGTAATGCAAATTCGATTGGAGCTTTAATTGATAATTTGGATTGGGATGAAATTTTAGGGACCATCTGTGGTGATGACACAATCCTTATTATATGCAGAACAGACCAAGTGACTGACGAGATCTCACAACGTTTTATAGATATGCTTTAAGAAATAGATATAAAAGGAAGGGGGGCGTGATTCTATTTGTTAGCAGAAATTTCAATAAAAAACTTTGCGATTATTGAATCACTTTCCATTTCATTTGAGAAAGGTTTAACTGTTTTATCTGGAGAGACTGGTGCGGGGAAATCCATTATAATTGATGCCATCCATCTACTAGTTGGGGGAAGAGGTTCTTCTGAGTTTGTCCGTTATGGTGAAAAGCGAGCGGAAATTGAGGGGCTTTTTTTACTAGATGATGATCAACATCCTTGTTTTGAACGTGCAGCAGAGTTTGGAATTGATATTACTGATGGAATGATTGTTCTTAGAAGAGATATTTCAATTAGTGGAAAGAGTGTTTGCCGAGTTAACGGAAAGTTAGTAACTATTGCGATTCTCCGAGAAATCGGCAGAACATTAATTGACATTCATGGGCAGCATGAACATCAAGATCTTTTGTTCCAGGAACAGCACCTTACTCTTTTAGATCAATATGGGGGAGAAGCCATTTCAAATGGCTTAAGAGAGTATCAAACTATTTTTAAAAGTTATAATGAGTTAACTAAAAAGATCAAGAAACTCTCTGAAAGTGAGCAAGAAATGGCTCATCGTTTGGATCTTATACAATTCCAATTAAGGGAGATTGAACAGGCTGGTTTACAACCGAACGAAGATCATGAGTTAATGGAAGAAAAACGAAAAATCTCAAATTATGAAAAAATATTCCGGACGTTAAAAAATAGTTATGATGCGCTTCATGGTGAGCAGAAGGGACTTGATTGGGTAGGTCTTGCGATGAGTCATACTGAAGGGATTTCTGACCTTGATGACCAATTAAAGACTATTCATGAGACAGTCTCTAATAGCTATTATTTACTTGAGGAAATCTCATATAAAATTCGGGATGAACTAGATAATCTGGATTTTAGCCCTGAAAGATTGGATTTTATTGAAGGTCGTTTGAATGAAATTACAGGATTGAAGAGAAAATATGGACAAGACGTTAATGAAATACTTCAATATTCAGCTAAAATTCAAGATGAGGTAGAGACAATTGAAAATAGAGATGGCTTACTTGATCAACTAAATAAAGAATTACAATCTTTGACAGATGATTTATTAGTTGAAGCTAAAAATATTACAGTTTTAAGGAAACAATTTGCTAAAGTTCTTATCGATAATATTCATCAGGAACTAAAAGACTTATACATGGAAAAGACTACATTTGATATTGTTTTTTCAAATACATTAGATGTTAATCATGGTGGAAACTTTAAAAATCATGGAGTGGATATTATTGAGTTCTTTCTTTCAACCAATCCTGGAGAACCATTAAAGCCGCTGTCGAAAGTGGCTTCAGGTGGAGAACTATCAAGAATTATGTTAGCGATGAAGAGTATATTTTCAGTTCACCAAGGTATTACTTCGATCATATTTGACGAGGTTGATACGGGAGTAAGTGGACGTGTTGCTCAAGCAATCGCTGAAAAAATGTACAGAGTGTCGGTTGGATCACAGGTTATTTGTATAACACATCTTCCACAGGTAGCCGCCATGGCTGATACTCATTTGTATATTTCGAAGGAAATCAAAAATGATCGAACTAAAACATCAATTAATCCATTGTCATCAAATGGAAAAGTCAAGGAAATCGGGCGAATGATCGCTGGTGCAGAAATCACAGATTTAACAACAGAGCATGCTAAAGAGCTGTTAGAGCTAGCTCAAAAAAATAAACTTGTAATGCTATCCAAATAGGGTAGCATTTTTAAATCGATTTATAGTTATAAATGTTGCCTTTTAAGGCCAAATTAAAGGATGTAGCCAAGTAAGGTGTGTGGGTTAGGAGCGAGGAGAGTGATTTGATTTGAATAGAGAGAAAATAAGAAAATTAATAGGCGCATTTCTCCTTGTTTCACTTGTAGCTTTAGGGTTTTGTCAGCCTTTAAAAGAGATGATTGAAATACCGAAGCAATTAACTTTATTTGAAGGACAGGAATATTCATTTGAAACTTCATTACCAGTATCAGCTAATATACAGGGAACTGAAGTGGAAGCTTTCTCCTCAACAAAAAGTAATGACACCCTTTCGATTGATGCGAAAGAAAGTGGTGAAGGTTACATGATGCTTGAGATGGCAGGAATTCCTATTAAAAAAGTGGATGTTAACGTTCTTTCTGATTTTAAAGTAATACCTGGAGGACAATCAATTGGAGTTAAATTAAATACTTTAGGAGTATTGGTTGTCGGACATCATCAAATTGATACAGCTGAAGGAAAGCAATCACCAGGAGAAATAGCTGGTGTAGAAGTTGGAGATATTATCAAGGAGATTAACGGGAAAAAAATTGAGAAGATGAGTGATGTTACTCCATTCGTTCAAGAATCAGGTAAGACAGGAAAACCTTTAGATCTTGTCATTGCAAGAGAAAGAGAAGAAATAAAAACTAAACTAATTCCGATGAAGGATAAAAATGATCATGCATATCGTATCGGTTTATATATTCGAGATTCTGCTGCAGGAATTGGCACGATGACATTTTTCCACCCTAATTCAAAAAAATATGGTGCGTTAGGGCATGTGATTTCTGATATGGATACAAAAAAGCCGATCGTTGTTCAAGATGGCCAAATTGTTAGATCCACGGTAACATCGATCCATAAAGGAAGTAATGGAGAACCAGGTGAAAAATTAGCTCGTTTCTCTGCTGATAAAGAAGTGATCGGTAATATTACAAGAAACAGTCCATTTGGAATCTTTGGTGAACTATCTAAACAAGTAGATAACGGAATTATGGACAAAGCAATTCCGATTACACTTTCTCACCAAGTGAAAGAGGGACCAGCCAAAATCTTAACTGTAGTTGAAAATGACAAAGTTGAGGAATTTGATGTCGAAGTTGTTAGTTCAGTCCCACAGAAATTTCCTGCTACAAAAGGAATGGTTGTAAAGATTACAGATGAAAGATTATTAAGTAAAACTGGTGGAATCGTTCAGGGAATGAGTGGGAGCCCAATTATTCAAGATGGAAAATTGATTGGTGCGGTTACACATGTTTTCGTTAATGACCCGACTAGTGGATACGGTGTTCACATTGAATGGATGTTGAACGAAGCGGGTATTAATATTTATGAGAATGACGAGAAACAAAAAGCGAGCTAAGAGCTTGCTTTTTGTTTTTTTTAGGCTGTTTTCCTATAGGTTGTTGCTTTTAAAGCCGCAGGCTGAATACACTCCGCGTCCGGCGGGTGACCAGTGAGCCTCCTCGTCGCTAATGCTCCTGCGGGGTCTCACTATGGCCACTGATCCCGCAGGAGTCTACGTGTATTCAGCCTGCTTGTAACTACATTTGAATGGTATATATCTAAACAACAAGCTTTGAAAGAAAGCTTTTTTTTACTTAGTATTGTTCTCTAGCTTTTCCATTAAAGATTATTCGACAAAGTCAAGGGGTAATCTTTGTCAAATGGCGTTTTTAGTCGAATCATTAAGTATAATGGAGGAAAATCTAGATTTCAATGTTTTTTTACGTTTTTTTTAAAAAAATAGAGGATTTTATATTGCATTGTCGAAATCATTCTTTAGAATAGAGATATAACCAAAAGATATTAAAGTGCGACTTAGATCGAGGAGGAACATATGTTGAAAAAAATTAAGGTTTGTGTAGTGGATGATAATAAGGAACTTGTAAATTTATTAGAAGAGTATATTTCTAGCCAAGATGATATGGAGATACTTGGCGTTGCCTATAATGGTCAGGATTGCTTGAATTTATTACAGGAGCAACAACCAGATGTTTTATTACTTGATATCATTATGCCGCATTTAGATGGTTTAGCTGTTTTGGAGAAGCTTCGTGAAGTAAACAAAAGTAATCAGCCGAACGTTATTATGCTCACTGCATTTGGTCAAGAAGATGTTACAAAAAAGGCTGTTGATTTAGGTGCATCATATTTTATCTTAAAACCGTTTGATATGGAGAATCTTGGAGCTACTATTCGTCAAGTAAGTGGTAATGCAACATCTGTAATAAAAAGAGCTTCACAAACAAACACATATAGATCAAATTCTGAAAACAATGGACCGAGAAACCTAGATGCTAATATAACAAGCATTATTCATGAAATCGGCGTGCCTGCGCACATTAAAGGGTATTTATACTTACGAGAGGCTATCTCGATGGTTTATAACGATATTGAGCTTCTAGGTTCGATAACTAAAGTTCTATATCCAGATATTGCTAAGAAATTTAATACTACAGCAAGTCGTGTTGAACGTGCTATCCGTCATGCGATTGAAGTAGCTTGGAGCAGAGGAAATATCGACAGCATCTCCTCACTATTTGGCTACACTGTATCCATGTCAAAAGCTAAACCGACAAATTCGGAATTCATCGCGATGGTTGCTGATAAACTTCGTTTGGAACATAAGGCTTCTTGAGAGGGTAAGGACTAAGGGAATCATGCAATAATAATTTATGATAACGAGGAAAAGCACCTATTATTTGTTGTAATCAACAAGTATGGGTGTTTTTACATTTAGTGAACGTTTAAAATAAAAACCGTTATAGACCAATGAAATGGTCATATAACGTTTAAATAACTTATTTTGCTTCGTTTTTCTCTAGCTCAATCATTTTTTGAATTAATATATGTTGAGGCATGTGCATAATCTGTTCTAGTGGAACACCTAAAGCCTTAGCGAGTTTTACGGCTGTATCGGCACTTATTTGTAGTGGTTTCATTTTTATCCTCCCAAGCGATAACCAAATGGTTTGTCGTTTTGTATTATTTTAAATATAAATATATTATAACAAATTGGAGGTCCATATCATATGAGGAAGACAAAGATTATAGGGCATAGAGGTGCTGCAGGAACTCATCCGGAAAACACGATGATTTCTTTTAAAGAGGCGGAGCGTGTTGGTGCTTATGGTATTGAATTAGATGTGCATCTCTCAAAAGATCATGTTTTAATGGTTATTCATGATGATAAGGTAGACCGTACAACAAATGGTTCAGGTTGGGTTAAAGACCTTAAGGCGAGTGAACTGAAAGAATTAGATGCAAGTTACAAGTTTGGTGATAAATATGGTTTTTGTGGGATACCTACTCTTGAGGAAGTATTTGAATGGGCACTATCAAATGAGCTTGTCATAAATGTTGAACTCAAAAACAGCTTAATTGATTATCCAGACATTGAGCAGAAAACGATTAATTTTATTAACAGATATCAGTTAAAACAAAGAGTGTTTTTGTCGTCTTTCAATCACGAAAGTATGGTGAAAGCTAATATGATAGATCCTTCCATTGAAGCTGCTATTCTTTACATGGAAAAAATATATGAGCCGTGGGAATATGCAAAGAAATTAGGACTTCGTTCCATACATCCTTACCACCGTACAGTTAGGGAGGATATTGTAAAAGAATGTCATCAACATAATGTTAGTGTTCGTCCCTTTACAATCAACGATGAAGCAGGAATGAAAAAAATGATCTCGTATTCCTGTGATGCAATCATCACGGACTATCCCGAAAAAGCTCTTAAATTGAAGAAGAGGTAAAAGTAAGAGGTTGCGATGCAGCCTCTTATTTTTTTTGAAATCGTTGTTGAACTTTGTTTCGTTTACGGTCTCGGTGTAGGACAAACCCTGCTATAAATCCAAGTCCTATAACAAAAAAGAGAAATCCAATCAAAAATTGAAGAAAAAGATTTGGGATTGGTGCGTGTAAGATATTAAAAAGCATGTCTCTCATCATTTTGATCCCAAGAGCTGCAATAATACCTGGGATTAACATGATGATTAAGGCTATGATTCGTTGCATGAGTAAAAAATTCCTTTCAACGTAAAATAAGGTCTATAACGATTGTTATGCTAAAAAAAAGATTTGTCAAGATACAAAAATTTAAGTATGATAGAGATGTGCAAGAGATTGCACAATGAGTTGTTGGATAAATCAAAATTTGCAAAAAATTGCATATTATTGATTCCGGCTACATAACTACATAAATAATGGTTGTGCTTTTGAAGGAGTTTAAGATGGTTCAATATATATATGAAATCCCGTGTTAACTCGGAAATTGATAGTAGTGGGAGGTTAATGGTTTGCAAAGAGTATTAATTGTCGGTGCAGGTAAGGGTGGGACAGCCATCCTGAAAAATTTATATGATACTAAAATGATGAAAATCGTGTCTGTGATCGACCCAAATCCAAATGCTCCTGGCAGGCTTTTAGCTAAACAATTGAATATTTGTGAAGACAATGATTGGAGTCAATATCTTTCTGATGATATTGATATTGTCGTTGAAGCTACTGGTGATGAAGAGGTCTTTAAAGAAATAAGAGAATCTAGAGGTAAGAATACAGTTGTTATACCTGGAGCTGTTGCTAGAATAACAGCACAGTTGATGGAAGAAAAAGAATCGCTTATATCAATATTGAAAGATGAATCCTACAAACATGATTTGATATTCAATTCGACGCATGATGGAATGATTGTCATAGATCAAAATAGCCAGGTCATCTTATTTAATAAAAGTGCAGAAAAGATAACGGAACTAAGGAAAGAAGATGTTTTTGGTAAGCATATTCGAGATGTAATTCCTATGACTAAGCTACCAACTGTATTATCCTCAAGAAAAATTGAAGTGAATCAAGAGTTGGTCCTGAAAAATGGAAAAAAGATTATTACAACAAGAATTCCAATGATTAATGATTCAGGACTTTTATTCGGTGCTTTTGCAGTTTTCAAAGAAATAACTGAAGTTGTTACATTAGCTGCTGAAATTACAAACTTAAGAGAAATTCAAACAATGCTTGAAGCCGTCATTCAATCTTCTGATGACGCGATTTCAGTTGTAGATGAGCAGGGGAGAGGCATTATTATTAACCCTGCATATACTAGAATAACAGGATTAAGTGAACAAGAAGTGATAGGCAAGCCAGCAGATGCAGATATATCTGAGGGTGAAAGTATGCATATGCAAGTATTAACTACTAGAAGAGCCGTTCGTGGTGTCCAACTTAAAGTGGGGCCAAATAAAAAGGACGTTGTTGTAAATGTTGCACCTATTATTGTTGATGGGAAATTAAAAGGTAGTGTAGCAGTCATTCACGATATGTCTGAAATTCGTACATTAACAAATGAATTACATAGAGCTAGGCAAATTATTAGAACCTTGGAAGCTAAATATTCATTCGAGGACATCGTTGCAATATCGGAAGAAATGAAGGTAGCAATTGAACAGGCTAAGCTTGGTGCTAAAACCCCAGCAACTGTTTTGCTAAGAGGGGAATCTGGAACAGGAAAAGAGTTATTTGCTCACGCTATTCATAATGCGAGTGATCGAAAGTTCAACAAATTTGTTAGAGTTAATTGTGCGGCACTTTCGGAGTCATTACTTGAGAGTGAATTGTTCGGTTATGAGGAGGGGGCTTTTTCGGGTGCTAAGCGCGGTGGGAAACGTGGTTTGTTTGAAGAAGCTAACAATGGTAGCATCTTTTTAGATGAAATCGGTGAATTATCTTCAGGTACACAAGCAAAACTACTAAGAGTATTACAAGAGCATGAGATCGTTCGTGTTGGTGGAACTAAATCTATTACATTAAATGTAAGGGTAATTGCAGCTACGAACGTGAATTTAGAAAAGGCAATCGCAAGTGGTGTTTTCAGGGAAGATTTATATTATCGGTTAAATCGGATGCCTATTCATATCCCTCCCCTCCGCTTACGGAAACAAGATATAGCAGAGTTAACGCAGCATTTATTGTACAAGATAAACCAAGATTATGGTCGGAATATTGAAGGGTTGACCCAAGATGCTGTTAATCACTTAATGAATTATCAATGGCCTGGAAATGTAAGAGAATTAGAAAATGTTTTGGGACGAGCGGTAATATTTATGAAATCCAATGAATTTGTAATTGATGTTCAACACCTTAAATCATTGGAGGCCATCAAGCCAGAAACAGTGCAAACAGAGGTAGAGAAAGCTGAGTCAGAACGATCACTCGCAGAGATACTAGAGTTATACGAGGCTGAAGTTATAAGTAAAAAATTAGCTCAATTTAATGGGAATAAAACCCTAACGGCAAAATCATTGGAGATTTCCTTGAGGAGTCTCTACTATAAACTTGAGAAATATAACCTTGCAAATAACAGCATGCAATAATCTGCAGATGCATGCAATGTTTTGCATGGAAAAATGATAATCTCTTTATTTACATAAGATTCAGGAGTTGGCACGTTTTTTGCATGATATAAGGATAGCTGGTAAATGAGAAAGGAAAGGTTCATATTCAATGAATTTAAATGAGCTAGTACAAAGCGCAAAAGATTATTCTCAACGGACAATTGCGGTTGCTGTGGCAGAGGATGAAGAGGTTTTATCAGCTGTCCTTGAAGCGGTTGAACACGGGTTAGGTAAATTCCTTTTATTTGGTGATCGGGAGAAAATAAATCAGCTGTTAAGAGAAAAAGGACCAACGTTTGTGAAGCATGATGACATAAAAGTCATTCATTCAAACTCGAAAGAGAAATCAGCAGAACTTGCTGTAAAGGCAGTACATTCTCAGGACGCAGACATCCTTATGAAAGGAAACTTGCATTCCTCGACATTGCTTAAGGCTGTTTTAAATAAAGATTACGGTCTCAGAACAGGAAAAGTACTTTCTCATATTGCTGTGTTTGAAGTACAAGGCTATGACCGATTAATCTTTGTAACAGATGCTGGAATGAATATATCTCCGACCTTAGAACAAAAGGTTGAAATAGTTGCCAACGCAGTTTCGATTGCAAGGGCTCTGGGTGTTCACATGCCAAAGGTAGCCCCATTAGCTGCCCTTGAAACAATCAATCCTTCAATGAGTGCTACAGTTGATGGTGCAATTCTAACGCAAATGAACAAGAGAGGCCAAATTAAGGATTGTATTGTAGATGGCCCACTAGCGTTAGATAACGCTGTTTCATTATCTGCTGCTAAACAAAAAGGGATTGAGAGTGAAGTTGCTGGGGAAGCAGATATTTTATTAGTGCCTTCTATTGAAGTAGGAAATAGCTTATACAAATCGCTCATCTATTTTGCAGGTGCAAAAGTTGGGGCAGTTGTAGCGGGAGCAAAAGTACCAATCGTATTGACATCAAGATCAGATTCAGCTGAAAGTAAGCTATATTCATTAGCATTAGCTGTATGCTGTTCAAAGAAATAATGCATCTGGTTTAGATAGTAAGGGGAGGAAATTACAAAATGGAAATGTTTAAATATATGGAAATGTATGACTATGAACAATTGGTACTGTGCCAAGACAAACAATCAGGCTTAAAAGCAATTATTGCAATCCATGACACAACACTTGGGCCAGCACTAGGTGGAACACGTATGTGGACATATGAGACAGAGGAGGCGGCAATCGAAGATGCCCTACGCCTTGCAAAAGGCATGACGTATAAAAATGCTGTCGCAGGTTTGAATCTTGGTGGGGGAAAAACAGTCATTATTGGTGATCCACGTAAAGATAAAAATGAAGAAATGTTTCGAGCATTTGGACGTTATATCCAAGGATTGAATGGTCGCTATATCACAGCAGAGGATGTGGGGACAACTGTAGCTGATATGGATCTTATTCATGAAGAAACTGATTTTGTGACTGGGATCTCCCCAGCGTTTGGTTCATCTGGAAACCCTTCACCTGTCACTGCATACGGTGTTTATCGTGGGATGAAAGCTGCGGCTAAGGAAGCATTTGGCACAGATTCTCTTGAAGGTAAAATTGTTGCTGTGCAAGGTGTTGGAAATGTTGCATATACACTTTGTAAGTATTTACATGAAGAAGGAGCACAATTAATTGTAACTGATATTAACAAAGATGCAGTGAAACGTGCTGTAGAAGATTTTGGTGCAAAAGCAGTTGAAATTGATGAAATCTATAGTGTGGATTGCGATATTTATGCACCATGTGCACTTGGAGCATCAATTAACGACCAAACCATTCCACAATTAAAAGCAAAAGTAATTGCTGGAGCAGCCAATAATCAACTAAGGGAACCACGTCATGGTGATGTTATTCATGAACTTGGAATTGTTTATGCACCAGACTATGTAATCAATGCTGGTGGTGTAATTAATGTGGCAGATGAATTATATGGATATAATTATGATCGTGCAATAAAAAAAGTTGAGCTCATATACGATAATATTGAAAAAGTAATTGACATAGCAAAACGTGACCGAATTCCTACTTACAAAGCAGCAGATCGATTAGCAGAAGAGCGCATTGAAAGAATGCGTAATTCACGTAGTCAATTTCTGCAAAATGGTCATCACATATTAAGTAGAAGATAATTCTGCTGACGCATAGAACCAGATGGGGGAGTATTTTTGAAATAATATTCAAAAACCCTCATTTTTCCTATTTTTATTATTAGTTAAAGTGATGCTACAACCATTTGGAGGGTTTATGTTGCAAGAAAATGTTTACCGAATTCTAGTTATCAACCCTGGTTCAACTTCCACCAAAATTGGTGTGTTTGAAAATGAACGCTCTATGTTTGAAAAAACGATTAGACATGACTATGATCAAATCAATTCATTTGACAGTATTATTAGTCAATATGAATTTCGGAAAGAAACGATTCTTGAAACGTTGGATAGCGAAGCTATTAACATTTCTAAAATAAGTGCTGTATGTGGTCGTGGAGGATTGTTGAGACCTATCGAGGGTGGTACATATCTAGTTAATGAGTTAATGCTTAAGGATTTAAAAGCTGGCTACGCTGGACAACATGCTTCAAATCTAGGTGGAATTATAGCATATGAAATAGCTTCGGCATTGAATATTCCTTCGTATATAGTTGATCCGGTTGTAGTTGATGAATTAGAACCAATTGCCCGAATCTCTGGTTTGCCAATGATAGAAAGAAAGAGTATTTTTCACGCATTAAATCAAAAGGCTGTTGCGAGGCGAGTAGCAGCGGATTTCGGCAAGAAATATGAAGAGCTTAATTTAATTGTTACACACATGGGTGGGGGAATAACAATAGGTGCTCATAAACGTGGAAAAGTAATTGACGTTAATAATGGGCTTCATGGTGATGGACCATTCAGTCCAGAGCGAGCAGGAACAGTACCTGTTGGTGATCTTGTTGCACTATGTTATTCAGGTGATTACTTCCGAGAAGAAGTGATGAAGATGTTGGTTGGTCAAGGTGGCCTTGTAGGCTATTTAAATACAAGCGACGCAATAAAAGTTGAAAAGATGATTAAAGCAGGGGATAACAAGGCAAAACTTGTATATGAGGCCATGGCTTATCAAGTGGCAAAAGAAATTGGTGCAGCAAGTGCTGTCCTTGAGGGCAAAGTTGATGCAATTATCTTAACTGGGGGAATTGCCTTCAGTCAGGATTTTATAAACTATATAACTAATCGAGTAAATTGGATTGCAGATGTTATTGTACATCCGGGTGAAAATGAGTTGCAGGCCCTTGCGGAGGGTGCTTTAAGAGTGTTAAGAGGAGAAGAACATCATAAAGAATACCTGATATAAAGTGATGATAAAGGATTAAGAGAGGAGAAAACATCTATGGCTACAGAAGAATATGATTTAGTTATTCTTGGAGCAGGTACTGGAGGGTATGTTGCAGCAATACGTGCCGCACAGCTCGGATTAAAGGTCGCTGTTGTTGAGAAGGGGAAACTTGGTGGAACTTGTCTACATGCAGGATGTATTCCGAGCAAAGCGTTACTTAGGAGTGCTGAGGTATTTGCTCAAACAAAGAATAGTGAAGAGTTTGGGGTAATTGCTTCAAACATTTCTCTTAATTTTGAAAAGGTGCAGGAGCGTAAAAGAAAAGTCGTAAATCAGCTTTACAAAGGTGTACAGCATTTAATGAAGCAAGGTAAGATCAAAATATATGAAGGAACCGGACGAATCTTAGGTCCGTCAATCTTTTCACCCTTACCAGGAACAATATCGGTTGAAATGTCCAATGGAGAAGAAAATGAAATGCTTATCCCAAAAAATATGATTGTAGCCACTGGTTCTAGACCTCAAACTTTACCAGGACTCGAGGTTGACGGTGAATTTGTTCTAACCTCTGATGAAGCACTCGAGATGAAAGAGCTTCCTACTTCAATCATTATTATTGGTGGAGGGGTAATTGGTATTGAGTGGGCTTCAATGCTTTCGGATTTTGGGTTAGAAGTAACCGTGTTGGAATATTCAAATCGTATTCTGCCAACTGAGGATGAAGAAATTTCAAAAGAAATGCTTCGACTTTTAAAGAAGAAAAAGATAAAAGTATTAACCAACGCCAAGATTTTACCAGAGTCCCTTGTGAAGAATGCCACTAGTGTGACGATTGAAGCAGAACATAAAGGAAGTACAAAATCCTTTACAGCTGAAAAACTATTACAATCGGTTGGAAGAAGAGCAAATATCGAAGGAATCGGGTTGGAAAATACCGATATCGAAATAGAGAATGGCTATATCACAACAAATGAATTTTACCAAACAAAAGAATCTCATATTTATGCGATTGGTGATGTCATTGGTGGTCTTCAGCTTGCCCATGTTGCTTCACATGAAGGAATAGCAGCTGTTGAGCATATTGCAGGTGAAACACCATACCTGATTCAAACTTCAAATATTTCAAAGTGTATTTATAGTAATCCAGAGATTGCTAGTGTTGGTTACACAGAGCAACAGGCAAAGGAGTTAGGGTATACACTAAAGATAGGTAAGTTTCCATTTAAAGCAATTGGAAAAGCACTAGTATTTGGAGAATCTGATGGATTTGTTAAGTTAGTTGTAGATGAAGCAACAAATGATATATTAGGTGTTCATATGATTGGCCCACATGTTACAGACATGATTTCAGAAGCGGGCTTGGCGCGAGTATTAGATGCAACTCCTTGGGAGGTTGCTCATACCATTCATCCACATCCTTCACTCTCTGAAGCAATTGGAGAAGCAGCGTTAGCAGTTGATGGAAAGGCTATCCATTTATAACGTTTATAGAAAAGAAATTTGAGTATATCTTGTTCAAAAATAAGGAGGGTAACGTATGACTAAAAATCGTCACCAACTATTAGGACTTAGTGATAAAAGTGTATTGGAAATGTATGAAACGATGCTACTTGCTAGAAAAATAGACGAACGAATGTGGCTTTTAAATCGTGCAGGAAAAATTCCATTTGTGATCTCTTGTCAAGGTCAAGAGGCTGCGCAAGTAGGTGCTGCATTTGCATTAGATCGTAGTAAAGACTACGTTCTTCCATATTACCGAGATATGGGTGTAGTGCTTGCATTTGGGATGACGGCAACAGACCTTATGTTGTCAGGGTTTGCTAAACATGAAGATCCGAATTCAGCAGGTAGACAAATGCCAGGACACTTTGGTCAGAAAAAAAATAGAATTGTGACAGGGTCTTCGCCGGTAACTACACAAGTTCCACATGCTGTTGGTGTAGCCTTAGGTGGGCGTATGGAAGGCAAGGATATCGTTTCCTTCGTAACATTTGGTGAAGGGTCATCAAACCAAGGAGACTTTCACGAAGGAGCTAATTTTGCAGCTGTTCATAAGCTTCCAGTTATATTCATGTGTGAAAATAATAAATATGCGATTTCTGTTCCTTATGAAAAGCAAGTTGCTTGTGAAAAAATCTCAGATCGTGCAATCGGTTATGGGATGCCAGGAGTGACTGTTGATGGAAATTGCCCGTTAGAGGTTTATGAGGCTGTAAAGGAAGCGGCAGACCGTGGCCGTCGCGGGGAAGGGCCAACATTAATTGAAGCCATTTCTTATCGACTCACTCCACATTCATCAGATGATGATGATCGCTCATATAGAGAACAAGATGAGGTGGCTGAGGCGAAAAAGAAAGATCCCATTCTGTCCTTTGCTACTTATTTGAGAGAAGTTGGCGTATTAACAGAAGAATTAAATCATGAAATAAATGAGCGTATTGTTCAACAAGTAAATGAAGCGACTGATTATGCGGAAAACGCACCGTATTCAGAGCCTGAATATGCGTTAGAACACGTATATGCTGATGATGTGAGGGGGAAATAAGATGCCAGTTATATCTTATATTGATGCAGTCACAATGGCGATGCGGGAAGAAATGGAGAGAGATTCAAAGGTATTTGTATTGGGTGAGGATGTTGGTAGAAAAGGTGGCGTTTTTAAAGCAACAAATGGATTGTATAGTCAATTTGGTGAAGAACGCGTTATTGATACCCCTCTTGCTGAATCAGCGATAGCTGGCGTTGGAATTGGAGCGGCAATGTATGGTATGCGTCCTGTCGCGGAAATGCAATTTGCTGATTTTATTATGCCAGCAGTTAATCAAATTATTTCAGAGGCAGCAAAAATTCGTTACCGTTCAAATGGTGACTTTCATTGTCCAATTACGATTCGGGCGCCATATGGTGGTGGGGTACATGGAGCATTATACCATTCGCAATCAGTTGAAGCTGTCTTTGCAAATCAGCCTGGATTAAAGATTGTTATGCCGTCTACTCCATATGATGTGAAAGGATTACTAAAGGCAGCGATACGTGATGATGACCCAGTTTTATTTTTTGAACATAAACGTGCATATCGATTAATTAAAGGTGAAGTGCCTACTGATGATTATGTTCTTCCAATAGGAAAAGCTGATATCAAACGTGAAGGGGAGGATATCACAGTCATTACTTATGGACTTTGTGTTCATTTTGCATTACAGGCTGCAGAGCGCCTTGCAAAGGATGGAATCTCCGTTCATATTCTTGATTTGAGAACTGTTTATCCTCTTGATCAGGAAGCCATTATTGAGGCTGCTTCAAAAACAGGGAAGGTACTTCTAATCACAGAAGACAATAAAGAGGGAAGTATTATTAGTGAAGTATCAGCGATTATTGCAGAACATTGTTTATTTGACTTAGATGCACCTATAAAGCGTTTAGCAGGTCCAGAAATACCAGCTATGCCTTATGCACCGACAATGGAAAAATTCTTTATGGTCAATCCTGATAAAGTCGAAAAAGCAATGCGAGAACTTGCTGCATTTTAATAATAAGCACTTAGAGTCTACTGTGATGAATGAGGAGGTTTAAGTAATGGCAATTGAAAAAATTAAAATGCCTCAATTGGGAGAAAGTGTAACAGAGGGAACAGTGAGTAAGTGGCTTGTATCTGTTGGAGATCGTGTGAACAAGTATGATCCTCTCTTGGAGGTAATGACAGATAAAGTTAATGCAGAAGTCCCATCTTCTTTTAGTGGAGTAATCAAGGAGTTACTTGCAGAAGAAGATGAGACACTTGAAGTTGGCGCGGTGATTTGTACGATTGAGGTTGAGGGTAGTGAAAGTCAATCTGAGGAAGTTAAAGTGCCGAAAGTGAATACCGACATGAGCCAAACTCCAACTAAGGTTGAAAGCGGCCATAAACAACGATTTTCTCCTGCTGTTTTAAGAATAGCTCAAGAAAATCAAATCGATTTACAGCAAGTTGAGGGATCAGGTGCTGGTGGTAGAATTACCCGTAAGGATTTAATGAAAATCCTTGAAACAGGGAAAATTCCTACAGCCGGAGTTCAGTCTGAACTTAATACAAAAGCTTCTCAAGCACAAAATCAGCTAGACGAGTCCCATTCTTTGACTTCATCTAATCCAGTGAATGTTCAAAAAGAAACAGGAGATATTGAAATTCCGGTCTCTGGTATACGTAAGGCGATAGCTGCAAATATGCTTCGTAGTAAGCATGAAGTTCCACATGCCTGGATGATGGTGGAAGTGGATGTAACGACATTAGTCAATTACCGTAATTCACTTAAAGACCAATTTAAACAAGAGGAAGGATTTAATCTTACCTTCTTCGCTTTCTTCGTGAAAGCTATTGCTCAAGCATTAAAAGAGTTCCCACAAATGAATTCAATGTGGGCTGGAGAGAAAATCATTCAAAAGAAAGAAATCAATATTTCGATTGCTGTTGCTACTGAAGAAGCATTATATGTACCGGTTATTAAAAATGCTGATGAAAAATCAATAAAGGGCATTGCTAAAGAGATTACTGAGTTAGCAAATAAAGTTCGTTCAGGAAAGTTGACTGCTGCTGAGATGCAAGGAGGAACGTTTACGTTGAATAATACTGGTTCCTTCGGTTCGATTCAATCAATGGGGATTATTAATTATCCACAAGCTGCCATTTTACAGGTAGAATCCATTGTAAAGAGACCTGTTATTATTGATAACATGATTGCAGTTCGTGATATGGTTAATCTTTGTTTATCGCTGGATCATCGAGTACTGGATGGGCTTGTATGTGGCCGTTTCCTAGCACGAGTAAAAGAAATATTAGAGAATGTTTCAAAAGAGACTACATCTATCTATTAGAAAACCCTTCTTCGGAAGGGTTTTTTTCTGTATAAAATGAACGACTGTTCATATTTTGATTGCTAGTTGACTATAGATATACTAAAATAAAAATATGTAAATCATTTAAATTCATAAATGTAAGCGATTTCTTCAAAGTGAGAGGATGAGTGAAAATGGGAATTCATGAATCGAAAAGAATCACATTTGATAAAACTGATGCTAAAACCTGGAAGGAGGAAGTTATAAAAATCCTAAAAGGAGCTCCATTTGAAACCTTGCTTACAAATACATATGAAAACATAACGATAAAACCACTCTACACCAAAAAAGACATAGAGCCTATAAAACATCTACATACACTTCCTGGAGAGAAGCCATTTAACCGAGGGAGCAATTCATTTGGTTATACAGTACAGCCTTGGTTAATAGCACAAGGAGTAGATGTAGATAACCTAGAGACCTTCAATGAAGAGGTTAGGGAGGAATTAGCAATAAAACAGAAAATGATTCATTTTTATGTTGCTGATTCAAATATCCCCTCTAATGGTCTAACCGTTAATACAAAGGAAGAATTATCCCAAGCATTGCAAGATATCCCGATAATGGGAACACCAATCCTCGTCAATACGGGTGCAAATTCACTTCCATTTTTATCGGTTTTTATTGAATATTGTGCATCTCATTGCATTTCAATGGAAAAGTTGGAAGGAACAGTGGGGATGGACCCTCTCCATGTATTAGTAAAGAATGCGAACATTCCTTATTCTTTCGAGTCCTTATATGATGCTATGGCATTTAAGCTATTGTGGGCAAAGGAACATGCACCACAACTAAAGACGATCATCGTAAATAGTGAAGCATATCATAATGGTGGTGCTAGTGCAGTAAGTGAACTTGCGTATACTCTTGCAACGGCTACAGACTACTTGAATGAATGTATTGAGCGTGGAATAAGTATTCATGATCTAGCACCACGAATGACATTTTGTTTTTCAATTGGATCACACTTCTTTATGGAAATTGCAAAGCTCCGTGCTGCAAAAATCGTGTGGGCGACTATTGTTGAGGCGTTTGGAGGAAGTGCTGAAGATCAAAAAATGCGTATACATGCACAAACTTCATCTTATACAAAGGCAATTTATGACCCATATGTTAATATCATTCGTTCGACGGTAGAATCCTTCGCTGCTGCAATGGGGGGAATTGAAAGCCTTCATGTTGAACCTTTTGACAAACAAAACCAACGCGATAATCGTTCATTTTCAAGAAGAATTGCAAGGAATACCCAATTAATTCTGCAGGAGGAAGCACTCTTAACAAAAGTGATAGATCCGTGTGGTGGATCTTATTATATAGAATCCATTACAAATGAACTTGCTGAAAAAGCTTATAAGCTCTTTCGACAAGTAGAAGCAAAGGGAGGGATGTTAGAAGCTTTAAAATCTGGTTTTCCTCAAAAGGATATAGAGCAAACTGCAATAAATAGAAAGATGAATGTAGAGGTTAGGAAGGATCGAATTGTTGGTACAAATATGTTTGTCAATATGTCTGAACAACCTCTTACAAAGTTAACAGTGAAAGATAAGCTACCTTCAGAGAAAAAAAGAAAAAGCCTAGAGGAAAGCTTAAATTCAATGATAGCAAATGTAAGCCTGCCATTGAAAATCACGAGAGATCAGTTATTAAAAGCCAATGAACTAGAAGAACCACTTAAAATTACTCCAATAAAACAACACCGATTAACAGAGGATTTTGAAGCTCTTAGGTTATCTTCAGATCATTATTTGCTTAAAAATGGTCAGCGCCCCAAGGTAGGTTTGCTTATTTTAGGTAACATTTCTAGTTCAAAGACAAAATCGGATTTTGCAAAGGGTTTTTTTGAAGCAGGTGGATTTGAACTTGAGAGTTCTGCTAGTCTAAACAATGTCAACGAAGTGATGGAATATATTCATTCAAGGAACTTATCCTCATATGTACTATGTGGAAGAGATGAGGCTTACTTGGATCTATTTAATGATGAATTTGCTAAGAGCTTAACTAATATACGATTTTATTTGATAGGAAAACCAATAAAAAGTGTTGTTGAAAAGTGTAGCAGTATTGGATTAGTTCAGTTTATTCATGAAAAAACGAATTGTTATGAAACACTATTAGCACTTCAGCTTAAAATGGGGGTTACCCAAAATGAAGAAGCGAATTGATTTTTCGAAAGTTGAATTAAAAAGAACTCAATCGAATGATACGACACTAGAAGAATGGAAAAAGAAATTTGAAAAAAATGCTGAAAAATCGTTTGAAGACCTTGTGACTAAAACCAATGAGCAAATTAATATTAAGCCATTATATACATCTGATGACACGAAGGGAAACAAGTATCTGGATACGTTTCCAGGTTTGCCTCCTTTTTTGAGAGGACCATACCCTACTATGTATGTAAATAGACCTTGGACCATTCGACAATATGCAGGTTTCTCAACGGCTGAGGAGAGTAATGCGTTTTATCGTCGGAACTTAGAGATGGGGCAAAAAGGGCTATCAGTCGCTTTTGATTTGGCGACACATCGCGGATATGATTCAGATCATCCAAGAGTAGTTAGTGATGTAGGAAAAGCAGGTGTTGCAATCGATTCGATTCTAGATATGAAAATCTTATTTGATTCAATTCCACTTGATCAAATGTCTGTATCTATGACAATGAATGGAGCTGTCTTACCGATTCTCGCTTTTTATATCGTCACAGCCGAAGAACAAGGTGTAAGACTAGAACAACTTACAGGTACGATTCAAAATGATATTTTAAAAGAGTATATGGTTCGTAATACGTATATTTACCCACCTGAAACGTCAATGAGAATCATTGCAGATATCTTTAAGTATACATCAGCTCATATGCCGAAATTTAATAGTATTAGTATATCAGGCTATCATATGCAAGAAGCAGGTGCTCCTGCTGATCTTGAATTAGCTTATACATTAGCAGATGGATTAGAGTATGTTCGCACAGGTATGGAAGCAGGAATTGATATTGATTCATTTGCCCCGAGGCTATCGTTTTTTTGGGGGATTAGTATGAATTATTTTATGGAGATTGCAAAAATGAGAGCGGGCAGATTAATTTGGGCTCAGCTAATGAAGCAGTTTAAACCACAGAATTCTAAATCTCTTACACTACGAGCTCATTCACAAACATCTGGTTGGAGTTTAACAGAACAAGACCCTTTTAACAATATTACCAGAACATGTATTGAGGCGATGGCTGCCGCTCTAGGGCATACCCAGTCACTTCATACTAATGCTCTTGATGAGGCAATCGCTTTACCAACAGATTTTTCGGCCCGAATTGCGCGAAATACACAATTATATCTACAAAACGAAACTGGTATATGTCAGACGATAGATCCCTGGGCTGGTTCGTATTATGTGGAGTCATTAACTCAACAATTAGTTGAAAAGGCTTGGAAGCATATGATTGAAATTGAGGAATTAGGAGGAATGGCAAAGGCAATTGAAACTGGTTTACCTAAAATGCGTATAGAGGAAGCGGCAGCTCGTAGGCAAGCAAAGATTGATAGCGGACTTGAAACGATTATTGGTGTTAACAAATTTCAATTAGATAAGGAAGAACCGATTGATATACTGACTATTGATAATACAGCTGTAAGGTTAAAGCAAATAGCAAACCTAGAAAAGCTACGAGCAATAAGAGATGAGGAACTGGTAAGGGAAACCTTAAAGAAACTAACGATTGCGACTGAAACAAATCAAGGCAATTTGTTAGAACTATCCGTTGAAGCAGCTCGTGCTCGTGCTAGTTTGGGAGAGATTTCAGATGCAATTGAAAAAGTGGCGAAAAGGCATAAAGCAGTGATTCGCTCCATAAGTGGGGTATACAGTTCGGAATATAATGATGAAAAAGAAATAAAGGAGGTCAGAAAAATTACCGATGATTTCTATGTTCAAGAGGGTAGGAGACCGAGAATTCTAGTGGCTAAAATGGGTCAGGATGGACATGATCGAGGGGCGAAAATCATCTCTACTGCATTTGCTGACTTAGGGTTTGACGTTGATATTGGACCTTTATTCCAAACAGCAGAAGAAACAGCTAAACAAGCGGTTGAAAACGATGTTCATGTTGTAGGAATGAGTTCCTTAGCAGCTGGCCATAAAACATTACTGCCACAACTAATTGAAGAATTGAGAAGGTTAGGAAGAGAAGATATCATTGTAGTGATCGGTGGAGTAATTCCCCCTCAGGACTATGACTTCCTTTTAGAAAAAGGGGCTTCCGCCATTTTCGGGCCAGGTACAGTGATTCCAGTAGCTGCTAGGAAAGTAATGGACGAAATTATTGGTCGCTTGGAGCTTGAGGATGTGGAGTCGTAATGGATGAACAAAGGGGAAAGGACCGTACGGCAGGAAAGAATAGAAGCGGAAAAGGTATAGATGATCTTATTAATGGTGTAAGAAATGGGAACCGTGCCATGTTAGCTCAAGCAATTACTTTAGTGGAAAGTCATGCAAGTAAACATGCTGAAAAGTCTCAAAATGTGTTAAATGGGTTATTACCCTACACTGGGAACTCCATTAGGATTGGGATAACAGGTGTGCCTGGTGCAGGAAAGAGTACCTTTATTGAGGCATTTGGTCAGCATCTATGTAATATAGGGCATCGAGTGGCAGTCTTGGCAGTTGACCCCTCAAGTTCGATAACTGGTGGAAGTATTCTTGGTGATAAAACGCGAATGGAACAGTTATCGCAAGATCCCCGAGCGTTTGTACGTCCTTCTCCATCTGGAGGTACGTTAGGTGGAGTTAGTCGTAAAACACGAGAAACAATTCTATTATGTGAGGCTGCCGGATATGATATTATTTTGATTGAAACCATTGGTGTTGGTCAAAGTGAAGTTGTAGTAAGAAGTATGGTTGACTATTTTTTATTGCTTATGCTTACTGGAGCTGGAGATGAGCTTCAGGGAATGAAAAAAGGGGTATTAGAGTTAGCGGATTCAATTGTGATTCACAAGGCTGATGGTGATAATAAGCAAAAGGCATTGACTACTAAAGAAGAGTATAATCAAATCCTTCATTTCATGAAACCTACTACGAATGGGTGGGAAGTAAGAGCATACACTGCATCTAGTTATTCAGGTGAAGGAATTAAAGAGTTAGCAGGTACATTAGAATGTTTTATTGAAATCACAAAAAAAAATGGATTCTTTGAAGAGAGAAGAAAATCGCAGTTAAAAGAATGGCTCTATTCGATGATTAGAGATGATTTAGAGCGCCGTTTCTTTTCACATCCTAAAGTGAAGAAAGAATTGCCGCTTATCGAACAAAATGTCTATCTAGGAAAAGAAACGCCAACTAAAGCGGCCAGAGAAATACTCGGAATCTATAAGGAGGAAGGAGACTGAATAAGCAAAAAAAAATGAAGGAAAGAAAACTTTCCTTCCATCTAGGGAGTTTAGGGGTATGAACTAGATGTATTACTATCATCCCCACCTGAGGTGAATTTAAACATAAATAGTAAAAAGAAAGAGAAAACAATCTTCAAGATTGAATTTTTACGCTCTCTATTGATATGATATGATTGTACTGTATTGCATTTAATGTTTTTTTATTAAGGAGAGATCATGATGAGTATTGATTTTAATATGTTTATGAACGATGTCGTTCAACAAGCTCGTAAAGAAATTGTGGCTGCTGGCTATACTGAATTGACAACAGCTGAAGAAGTGGAAGATTGTTTAGCAAAAGAAGGCACAACATTAGTAATGGTTAATTCTGTTTGTGGTTGTGCAGGTGGAATTGCCAGACCAGCGGCTGCTAATGCGATCCATTTTGATAAGCGTCCAGATCAACTTGTAACAGTATTTGCTGGACAAGATAAAGATGCAACTGCAAAGGCTAGATCATACTTTGAGGGTTACCCACCATCATCACCATCATTTGCATTACTTAAAGATGGAAAGATATTAACAATGGTTGAACGTCACGAAATCGAAGGTCATGATCCAATGTCAGTAGTATCAAAGCTACAACAAGCATTTGATGAGTATTGTGAAGAAGTATAGGAACTAGGGGAGTCATTATGACTTCCTTTTTTTGTTCTTTGTAGTGAATAAGTTTAATGGAGTCGTAATTAGTAAGATTGTCACGATTTAGAGGTTGTAGTTGTAACTCGTGATACGTATAATGAGAAACATAAAATGACAATGGGTTCAGGAGTTGAAACATGTTTAAGATTGGTTATCGTACAATTAAAACAGCGAGTGGTGCTGCTATTTCAATTGCACTTGCTCAATTATTACATTTGGACTTTTATACTTCAGCAGGAATATTAACCATTTTATGTATTCAAGTTACAAAGAAAAAGTCTCTTAGAAGCTCTTTAGATCGTTTAATTTCCTGTCTTCTTGGCATCTTATTCTCTTTTCTTTTTTTTGAAGTGATCGGTTATCATCCGTTATCGGTTGGTTTGTTGTTACTCTTCTTAATTCCTACCATTGTGAAATTCAATGCGACAGAAGGAATTGCGTCAAGCTCTGTTATTATTCTACATATTTATATCACTGGAAGTTTTTCATATGAATTACTCATAAACGAGTTAGGAATTATTATGATCGGTATTGGCGTAGCTCTCGTTGTTAATTTATATATGCCAAGTGTTGAAAAACATTTGAAGCAATATCAACTAGATTTAGAAGATCAATTTGGTCATATTTTTAAAGAAATGGTTATCTACTTAAGAACAAATCAAAGTAATTGGGATGGAAAAGAAATCACTGAAACCGAAGAACTGTTACAAAAAGCAAAAACTCTTGCGTTTCGCGATGTGGAGAATCATTTCTCCCGTTTAGAGAATAACTATTATCATTATTTTAGAATGCGTGAAAAACAATTTGAGATTATTGAACGAATGCTACCAATCGTTACATCTATTACACACTCTGTAGAACAAGGTAAAATCATTGCGGATTTTATTGAAGAAATTAGTAATTCAATTCATCCGGGAAATACAGCGATCGAATTTTTGAAAAAGTTGGATCAAATGAGAAAAATATTTGAAGAAATGGAGCTGCCTACTACGAGAGAAGAGTTTGAAGCTAGGGCGGGACTTTTACAATTCCTTAAAGAAATGGAGCATTACCTGGTGATTAAGCAAACGTTCAAAGGTTTAGTTTAAATTTTTTCAGATGTATGGAATTTCTTAATTTAATCACACTAAGAGTAAAAGCGCTCAGAAGGTGATCTATGTGAAGGCGATAATCGCATTGATTCTAACAGTAACTCTCTCTCCAATTTGGCCATTAGGTCAAAATCCTCTTGTAGGTGACCCTTATATCATCATTAATAAACAAACGAACGAGCTTGCCTATTTTAACTATGGTGATATTCAAGAGATTTATCCTGTCGCTACTGGTGTATCGAAAGAATTAACCCCTGAAGGTGAATTTTCGATTACAGTCAAAGCGGCAAATCCGTATTACCGAAAAAAGAATATACCGGGTGGTTCACCAGATAATCCGCTTGGTTCACGTTGGATGGGATTAAATGCAGCTGGGACCGATGGCCGAATCTATGGTATTCATGGCACCAACAATGAGCAATCCATTTCAAAATATATTACAGGTGGTTGTGTTCGAATGTATAACAGAGATGTTGAGTTTCTATTCACAAAGGTACCGGTGGGAACGAAGGTGCTAATACTGAAAACTGACCAAAGCTTTGAAGAGTTAGGTAAATTGCACGGTGCGATCAATTAGTGGGCTATGAAAAAAATGAGGCTGTTCAACAAACGTTGAATCAGCCTCATTTTTATATGGTTGAATCTTTAATTTGCAGCTGATTTAAAGCATCATGCTTGCTCCAGCTAATAATGAAGTTAATAGCATCGTAGCAATCATTAGATAAACAACAATCTTTTGAGTTTTACGGGACATTACGAATTCCTCCCATTTTAGGTTTCTGATTCTATTTTAACTTGAAAGAATGAATAGAACAAGCCATTTTACTACAATTCAACTGTAACAATTTCACATAAAGTACACAATTTTGCAATCTTTCATGGTAAAATTAAGTGAGTGAATGTTCGAAAAAAATAAAATGTTAGCGCTTACTTAATGGGTTGGGCGCGTTATTTTCAGTAGGAGGTTGTCCTATCTTGATAAAGAACGTTGATCATATTGGAATTGCAGTCAAATCAATTAGAGAGATTCTCCCATTTTATACAGAGGTCCTTAATCTTACGCTTGAACACATTGAAGAAGTGGAATCAGAAAAAGTTAGTATCGCTTTTTTATCAATTGGTCAAATGAAAATTGAGTTGCTAGAGCCAACTTCAAATGAGAGTGCGATCGCTAAGTTTATTGATAAACGAGGTGAAGGTATACACCATATCGCATTTGGAGTTGAATCAATTGATGAAAGAATACATCAACTGAAAACTGAGGGGATTAGGATGATTCATGACCATGCAAAAAAGGGTGCAGGTGGAAAAAACATTGCATTCTTACATCCAAAATCAACAGGAAACGTTCTTATTGAATTATGTGAAAAAGAGAAAGGGGTCAAATCCTTATGACTGATATGTATAGTAAAATTAATGAACTGTATGATCGTCGGCGGGAAATTGAACTTGGGGGTGGGGATGAAAGAATAAAGAAGCAACATGAAAAGGGAAAACTAACAGCAAGGGAACGAATAGAACTTCTGTTAGATAAAGATACCTTTGTTGAGTTAAATCCATTTATAGAGCATCGTTGTTCAGATTTTGGACTTAACGATAAAAAAGGACCAGGCGATGGTGTAGTAACAGGTTATGGAAAAGTAAATGGTAGACCAGTTTATTTATTTTCTCAAGATTTCACTGTATTTGGTGGAGCATTAGGAGAAATGCACGCAAAGAAGATTGCTACAATTATGGATATGGCAGCAACAAATGGTGCACCTATTATCGGGTTAAATGATTCAGGTGGAGCAAGAATTCAAGAAGGCGTTGTTTCGCTTGATGGGTATGGTCATATCTTTTATCGCAATAGCATTTACTCTGGTGTTATTCCTCAAATTTCGGTCATCATGGGACCGTGTGCTGGTGGAGCTGTATATTCTCCAGCCATTACAGATTTTGTGTTTATGGTTGAGAAAACAAGTCAAATGTTTATAACAGGACCAAAGGTCATTGAGACAGTAACAGGTGAAAAAATTAGCTCTGAGGATCTTGGTGGTGCAAAAGTGCATAATACGATAAGTGGCAATGCTCATTTTTCTGGTGAGTCAGAGGAAGATGTATTAGAGCAGGTTCGAAATCTGCTAAGCTATTTACCTCAAAGCTATCAGGAAAAGCCACCATATGAAGAAAGTGCTACCATTGACAATGATGATCGTCCCAACCTATCAGACCTCATTCCATTCGATTCGACGAGGACTTATGATATTAGAAAAGTAATCAAAGAAATTGTGGATTTTAACTCTTTTACGGAAGTTCAAAAAGATTTTGCTAAAAATATTGTGGTAGGTTTAGCACGAATTAAGGGGGAAGTAGTAGGCCTTGTTTGTAACCAACCTAAATGGTTGGCAGGTGGTTTAGATATTGATTCGTCAGATAAGGCAGCTCGATTTATACGATTTTGTGATTCGTTCAATATTCCGTTGATCACATTTGAGGATGTTACAGGGTTCTTCCCTGGTATTAAGCAAGAGCATGGTGGAATTATTCGTCATGGAGCTAAAATTCTGTACTCCTATTCTGAAGCAACTGTTCCGAAGATTACAGTTATATTAAGAAAAGCTTATGGTGGGGCATATGTTGCTCTTAATAGTAAATCAATTGGAGCAGATCTAGTCTTTGCATGGCCTAATGCAGAAATTGCTGTGATGGGACCACAAGGTGCTGCAAATATTATTTTTACAAAGGAGATTAACGATAGCCAAGATCCAGAGAGTACAAGAAAACAAAAAATCGAAGAGTACAGGGAAAAGTTTGCTAATCCATTTATTGCAGCGAAGCAGGGAATGGTAGACGATGTTATTGATCCAAGAGATACAAGAATCAAATTAGTTCAGGCATTAGAGATGATGAGATTCAAACGTGAATCAAGACCGAACAAAAAACATGGTAATATGCCACTTTAGAATAAGGAGCACCGTGCAGATGGGCAATGTCCGTCTGTTTTTTTAACGTTTAAGAAGTATGTGGATTTCGTACTCAGTTATAGTGTCTAGCTCCAGCGCCTAGCCCCTCGGGGTCATAAGTCAAATCACTTCAGAAATCAAGATTTCCTGCGTGATTCGCCTTATGCCTGCCTGAGGCTGACCAAGGCGCTTCCGCTTTTCTTTGTTTTAAACACATTATTGGCTTGAATTCTTCTCTTATGGTAGTCTGAAATAAGAGTTATATTTAAATGGAGGTACATACATATGGTGAATCAAGATCGACTTGTTAATGAATTTTTGGAATTGGTTCAAATTGATTCTGAAACAAAATTTGAATCTGAAATTGCGAAGGTGTTAAAGGAAAAGTTCACTTCACTTGGAGTAAATGTAATAGAGGATGACACAACAGGTATAACAGGACATGGAGCAGGGAATTTAATTTGTACATTACCTGGAACAAAAGAAGGTGTAGATACAATCTATTTTACATCCCATATGGATACTGTTGTTCCTGGAAAAGGCATTAAGCCATCAATCAAAGATGGGTATGTCATTACTGACGGCACAACAATCCTTGGCGCAGATGATAAAGCAGGATTAGCTGCGATGTTAGAATGCATCAAATTACTTAAGGAAAGATCAATTGAACACGGAACAATAGAATTTATTATTACTGCTGGTGAAGAGTCAGGTCTTGTTGGTGCAAAAGCACTTGATCCTAAATTAATCACAGCTAAATTTGGGTTCGCACTTGATAGTGATGGAAAAGTTGGTAATATAATTGTTGCTGCGCCAACACAAGCTAAGGTAAAAGCAATCATACATGGGAAAACGGCTCATGCAGGAGTTGCCCCGGAAAAAGGAGTTTCTGCTATTACGATTGCAGCTAAATCGATTTCTAAAATGCCATTAGGTCGAATTGATGAAGAAACCACAGCAAACATAGGTCGATTTGAAGGTGGTACTCAGACGAATATCGTTTGTGATCGAGTTGATATTTTAGCAGAAGCACGTTCACTTGTGCCTGAAAAAATGGAAGCACAGGTTCAGAAAATGAAAACTGCTTATGAAACAACGGCTTCTCAAATGGGTGGAAGTGCCGATGTTGAGATAACGGTCATGTATCCAGGATTTAAATTCAAGGATGGAGATCATGTTGTAGAAGTGGCTAAACGTGCTGCATCAAAAATTGGTCGTACAAGTGAACTTCTTCAAAGCGGTGGAGGAAGTGACGCGAATGTAATTGCAGGTCACGGTATTCCAACGGTCAATCTTGCAGTTGGTTACGAAGAAATTCATACGACTAATGAAAGAATGCCAGTTGAAGAGCTTGTGAAACTTACCGAAATGGTCGTTGCAATTATAGAGGATGTAGCAGCAAATAATTAATGCTTGAAAAACAAGCAGTTACCCTATTTCATTAGCCGCTTCTCTTGTTTGTACGATATTGTAAGCAGAAATATAACATTGACTGTAACGGGAGTGTAGAACATGAAAAACATGTATCCAACAAATGGTAAAGTAATTCTGCATGTGGACATGAATAGTTTTTATGCTTCTGTCGAAATGGCTTATGATGCTACTCTCAAGGGAAAACCTCTTGCAATCGCAGGGAATGTGGAAGAACGACGTGGGATTATTATTACATGTAGCTATGAAGCTAGACGTTTAGGTGTGAAAACGACTATGCCTTTATGGGAAGCAAAGAGACTTTGTCCACACCTAATCATTAAAAAGCCTAACTTTGAACGATATCGTAAAGCTTCTCTCGCCATGTTTGAGTTTCTGAGGAGCTATACACCCGTTGTTGAACCAGTTTCTGTTGATGAAGGATATATGGATATTACAGAATGCTTTGAAAAAGGCTCACCCATTGAACTAGCGCAAGAAATACAGACTAAATTATATGAACAGTTAAAGCTTCCTTGTAGTATTGGTATTGCCCCTAATAAATTCTTAGCAAAAATGGCTTCCGATATGAAAAAACCAATGGGAATTACAATTCTGAGAAAGCGAGATGTCCCACATGTGTTATGGCCACTTACTGTGGGAGAAATGCATGGTATTGGGAGTAAAACTGCTGAGAAGCTAAAAGGGATTGGTATTGAAACGATTGGTGACTTAGCAAAAGGAAATGATGTTCAGCTTAAGACACTATTAGGCATTAATGGTGAAAGACTATTGCAAAGGGCAAATGGAATAGATAATCGTTCGGTTGACCCAGACAGTATTTCTGATTTCAAAAGTATCGGGAATTCTACAACTTTACCCCAGGATACCACACACCTTGAAGAAATCTATGAAGTAATGAAGCGATTATCCGCCTCTGTGGCTCGAAGAATTCGTCGCAAAAACATGATGACTACCAATGTTCAGCTTACAATAAGGTATTCTGATCGGAAAACTATTACACGAAGTAGAAAGCTTAATAATCCAATTGAACTGGAAGAAGATATATACCGAGCAGCCCTTTACTTATGGAAGCATCATTGGAATGAGGAAGCAGTTCGTTTAATTGGTATCACTGCACAAGATTTAGTTGAAAAAGGGGAAGCCTATAAGCAACTCGATTTGTTTTCATTTGAAAAGGACGCGAAAAAAGAGCCCTTAATGAAAGTAATGAACGAGTTGATTCAAAAGTATGGAAATGATGTTGTTAAAAAAGGAATGTCCCGAAGTGATGAAGAGAATATTGGAGATAATCATCATGGGACTAGTTTTGAGAAGGATTTTCTAAGTGATTTAAATAATAACAAAAATTCTAACAATTAAAAGGTGACAGTATCAAAGAAATTTGCTAAAGTAAAAGGTATTATGCTTAATGTAAATGAGCGCAAGAAAGGAAGTTTAATAATGGCAAAACAACAAATTGGTGTCGTTGGTTTAGCAGTAATGGGAAAAAACTTAGCTTTCAATATTGAAAGCAGAGGGTATTCAGTATCGGTATATAACCGTTCTTCTGAAAAGACAGAAGAAGTACTGAAGGAAGCAACAGATAAAAATTTAATTGGTACATATAGTGTTGAAGAATTTGTAAATTCACTTGAAACACCAAGAAAAATTTTATTAATGGTAAAAGCTGGAGCAGCAACAGATGCAACAATCGAAGCGTTAAAGCCTCATCTTGATAAAGGTGATATTCTAATTGATGGTGGTAATACATATTTTGTAGATACACAACGTCGAAATAAAGAGCTTGAAGAAGCTGGAATCCATTTCATAGGGACTGGTGTTTCTGGTGGAGAAGAAGGGGCATTAAAAGGACCTTCAATCATGCCTGGTGGACAAAAAGAAGCATATGATTTAGTTGAGCCAATCTTGAAGGACATTGCTGCGAAAGTGGATGGAGACGCATGTTGCACATATATCGGCCCAGATGGAGCGGGACATTATGTGAAGATGGTGCATAACGGTATTGAGTATGGTGACATGCAGTTAATTTCAGAAGCTTATTTCTTAATGAAGCAGGTTCTTGGTGTTTCTGCCCAAGAGCTTCACGAAATTTTTGCTGAATGGAATAAGGGTGAACTTGATAGTTATTTAATCGAAATTACTGCTGACATCTTCACAAAAATGGATGAGGAAACTGGAAAGCCTCTAGTTGATCTTATCTTGGATACAGCTGGACAAAAAGGTACTGGTAAATGGACAAGTCAAAGTGCTTTAGATCTTGGGGTACCACTTCCAATCATTACAGAATCTGTATTTGCTCGCTTTATTTCTGCAATGAAGGATGAGCGTGTAAAAGCAAGCAAGATTCTTAGCGGGCCTTCTGCAACTCCATACGAAGGTGATAAAGCGGCTTTAATCGAGTCTGTACGTAAAGCCCTTTATATGAGTAAAATCTGCTCATATGCTCAAGGGTTTGCTCAAATGAGAGCTGCTTCTGATGAGTATAACTGGAATTTAAGTTACGGTGAAATTGCAATGATCTTCAGAGGTGGATGTATTATTCGTGCGGCATTCCTTCAGAAGATTAAGGATGCATATGACCGTGAAGCAAATCTTTCAAACTTATTGCTTGATCCTTACTTCAAGGAAATCGTTGAGAGCTACCAAGGTTCATTACGTGAAATCCTAAGTGTTGCTATTGCTAACGGAATCCCAGTACCATCGTTCTCTAGTGCATTAGCATACTTTGATAGCTATCGTACAGAGACTTTGCCAGCTAACCTATTACAAGCGCAAAGAGATTACTTTGGTGCTCATACGTACCAACGTATTGATAAAGAAGGCGTGTTCCATACAGAATGGATGGAAAAGTAAAATAATTAATATTTGTGAGGACAGTTGGAGTGATCTGACTGTTCTTTTTTCTATGAATTGATTTATATTAATCAGAAAAAAAGACCTCATCCATAAAGATGAGGTCCAGTTTCTATTGAGATGCTTGTACACCTTCAAGCAATAATATACGAGCAGGTGCCGCTTCTATGCCTGTTAGTTTTAATGGAGCAGCAACCATGAAATATTCACCAGCAGGTACATCTTTAAGACGTAAGCCTTCAATAATGATGATATTTGCTCCAAATAGTGTTTTATGGGTTGGATGACCTTCCTGGCTGCGTTCGATTCCTAGTGCATCTGTAGCCACGCCACGAATGCCTTTTTCTACAAGATATTTTGCGGCTTCTTTAGCTAAAAAGATAAAGTCAAAGTTAAACTCCTCTTCAAAAGAGTTTTTTGTCTTGAAAATGATGAAATCGTTCTTTTGGATATCTAATGCTTCAAGGTCTTTTCTTGTAATTTTGTCTTCAATGTCTGTTAAATCAAAGACTTTACTAGAACCAACAAGATCCTCAAGAGCAAGTGTTTCGATGGCTTCACCATTAACGATCATATGTAACGGAGCATCAACATGTGTACCATTATGAACATCCATATCAAGTCTAGTTTCAGAAATATATCCGTCAGTCACAGTTGTGATAGTTGGTTTTTTTTCAGACTTGTTTTCATAAACAGCCATCCCATGTTGAATCGTTGTTGAAACATCATAGATTTTCATGTTAACACTCCTTTGTTACTTCTTATTTTCAAAGTCAGATAGTGGCCACCAATGATCACCATTTTTAGCTAATAGATCATCAGCTGCTTTTGGACCCATCGAACCAGCAGGGTAATTAGGGAAATCAGTCGTAATTCTACTTTCCCATACTGAAGAGATTGGGTCAACAAAGCTCCAAGAAAGTGAAACTTCATCCCAATGAGTAAAGTTGGTTGCATCACCACGAATGCAATCATAAATCAGCTTTTCATATGCCTCAGGTGTATTAATACCATCAATTAAATCATTGCTGAAATCTAACTGAACTGGTTGTGTTTCTTGTCCGGATTTCTTCACATTAAGATGTAGTGTAATTCCTTCTTCTGGTTGAATATGAATAACAAGAAGGTTAGGGTTTTGGACTGGTTCATTGACCCCTTTTTTGTAGTAAAGGTTCATTGGGATATCCTTAAATTGCACTACAATTTTTGTTGATTTGGCAGCCATTTTCTTCCCGGTTCGAATATAGAATGGAACACCAGCCCATCTGAAATTATCAATCATTAATTTTCCAGCTACATACGTTTCGGTAATCGAATTAGGATCAACATTATTTTCCTCACGGTAACCATTAACGTTAACGTCATTTACCGTTCCTGGTCCATACTGGCCTCTTACAAAGTATTCGTCGATATTGTTTTCATCAACTGGACGTAATGCACGTAATACTTTGATTTTCTCACTTCTAATTTCTTCTGTAGTTAATTTGATCGGAGGCTCCATTGCTAGTAGAGAAACCATTTGTAGCATGTGATTTTGAACCATATCACGAATGGCACCAGATTTTTCATAGTAGCCACCACGATCCTCAACACCTAGAACTTCACTTGAAGTTATTTGGATATTAGAAATATAACGATTATTCCATAGTGGTTCGAAAATCGCGTTTGCAAACCGGATAACCTCAATGTTTTGGACCATTTCTTTACCAAGATAATGATCAATACGGTAAATTTGATCTTCTTTAAAAGCATGTCGGATTTGATCGTTTAGTTGTTGTGCAGAAGGGTGGTTATGTCCGAATGGTTTTTCGATAACAAGGCGACTATATCCATTCGTCTTTGTTAATCCTTCTTCTTTCAAATGCTCGGCAATTGTTCCGAAGAATTCAGGTGCCATAGCTAAGTAAAAAATACGATTGCCTTCTGTGTGATATGTATCGTCTAATGTTCCTAATAACTGATTAAGCTCTTGATAAGAAGCGGTATTAGTCACATCAAACGGATGATAATAAAAATGACTAGAAAAGCCTTCTATATTCTCACAGTTTTGATCAACCTCAGAGACAGAGTTGATTACATTACTTCTGAATTCTTCGTTTGTCAATGGTCTTCTAGCAACACCAACCACTGCGAAATCTTCAGAGATTTTTCCTTTTTTGAATAAGCGGTAAATGGATGGAAATAGCTTTCGTTTTGCTAAATCACCAGTAGCTCCAAAAATAACAATTGTTGTTTTAGGTTTATATGTATTCACGAATAGTACCTCACTTTATTCATGCTTGATTATTTTGAAATTTTTATCCTATACAAATAATTAATTTTAGACTTTTATTTCAGTTAAATCAAACATTTAGTTTGTTTTTTGAAAAAATATTTTTGAATTGTGTCAAAATTCGAGAAACCAGTTCAATACATCGTTTTATTGTTTCCGATTTCACCGTTTATTACTTATTGATGTAGTGTATATGATTGTGGTATCGATAACATCATTTGTGCGATTCTTCCCCCATAGGTTAAAATGATACCATGTCTCTTTCTAATTTTGAAATATGACTACAGTTATTCTAGTTTATACAATTTTTCGAATTGTTACAATAATCTTTTTTCAAAAAGTGAGGTGTTTTACATGGAAATCATATTTCTCGGAACTGGTGCAGGGGTTCCAGCAAAAGAACGGAACGTTTCTTCAATTGCCCTACAGTTAGTTGCTGAAAGGGGTACAACATGGCTATTTGATTGCGGGGAGGCAACTCAACATCAAATTCTATATACACCAATTAAGCCACGTAGAATTGAGAAGATTTTTATAACACATCTACATGGTGATCATATATTTGGTTTACCTGGCTTGTTAGGTAGTCGCTCATTTCAAAGTGGTGATACTGTTTTAACTGTTTATGGTCCAAAGGGAATCAAGGAATTTATAAATACTTCTTTGTCCATTAGCAAAACACATTTGAAATATCCATTAAATGTTCATGAGATAGAAGAGGATGGAACGATTTTTGAGGATAATCAATTTGAGGTTATTGTAAAAAAGTTAGACCATGGAATTGATTCATATGGGTATCGTGTTATTGAAAAAGATCTGCTAGGTACATTACTGGTTGATAAACTAAAGGTATTTGAGATCCCACCTGGTCCTATTTATCAGAACATTAAAGCAGGGGAGGTCGTTACCCTTGATGATGGTAGAGTGATAGATGGTAAAGACTTTATAGGCCCTCCCCAAAGTGGTAGAGTAGTGACAATTCTAGGCGATACTCGTCATTGTGATAATAGTCTACTGCTAGCTAAAAATGCAAATACTCTGATCCATGAGGCTACATTCAGTTCTAATGAACAAGATTTAGCACATGAATATTTTCATTCAACAACCTCACAAGCAGCCCAAGTTGCATCTGATGCAAACGTAAAAACGCTTATATTGACCCATATTAGCTCAAGATATCAAGGCGATGATGCTAGTAGGTTAGAACGTGAAGCCAAAGAGATTTTCCCAAATACTTTTCTTGCCTTTGATTTATTTACATATGAAATCGTACGGTAAAGAGTGATGCTATAAATAATACTACAAGGGAGGGGAAGGCTTCGCTTTAGCTCTCCCCCTTAAAAGTATTATATTTTTTTCTCCATTACTGTGGAAACTTCCTTAAAACCTAGTTTCTCGTAAAGTTTTTTCGCATGGTTTCCTGAGAACACATTTAGATGGATTCGGTTAAGTCCAAGATGCTTAAAATAAGATAAGGCTGATTTTATTAATATTTTTCCTAACCCTCGATTTCGATGCTCCTTAAATACATATAATTCAAGAATCATTCCGGTCGTTTGACTTGTGTAATAGTCAAATGACTCGCCTACTAATACCCATCCTTGAATGACACCTTTATCCTCTGAAATAAAATAATCATTAAAGCCTTTCAATTCCTCTGCTGCATAAGGGCTATTAGCTAAATAACCTAATGAAGCTTCATCTCTAACTTTATCACCATAACTCCTGATTATTGCTATCTCATTGTGCGTGGCTCTTCGAATTGTCACGGTATTCTCTCCTCTTTGTAACTAATTTACCTATATATATTCAGTTGCAAGAGATGAGGTTAATAAGATGCCTTAATGCTTCTTTTTTGTTATAACTATAGTAGAGGAGGGATAATGATGATTATAAATTCAACAATCGAAACCATATTAAATCACCGATCGATCCGTAAATTTAAGGAAGAACCACTCTCCAAAGAGCAGATAGAGCTCATTGTTAACAGTGCCCAGGCAGCATCTACTTCTAGCTTTGTTCAGGCTTACACGATAATTGGGGTGAAGGACAAAGAGAAGAAAAGGAAATTAGCAGAGATTGCCGGAAATCAATCGTATGTTGAACATAATGGTCATTTCTTTGTTTTCTGTGCAGATTTATATCGTCATGAATTGGCTGCTGAAATGGAAGGAAAGGATATTTCGAAATCAATTGAAAGTACTGAGACATTTATGGTAGCCCTTATAGATGCAGCACTCGCTTCTCAAAACGCAGTGCTTGCCGCCGAATCAATGGGACTTGGGGCATGCTATATTGGTGGAATTCGAAATCACCTAGAGGACGTTCAAAATGTGTTAAAGATACCAAGAAGAGTGTTGCCTTTGTTTGGTCTTGCTATCGGTCACCCCTTAGATGAATCTAGCCAAAAACCTAGACTTCCTCTTTCAAATATCTATCATGAAGAGGAGTACCAACAGGATATAGAGCACTTTAAAGGGGAGCTCAAACAATACAATCAAGAAATATCAATGTATTATGCTGAGCGTACTAATGGTAATAGAAGAGACACGTGGACAGAGCAAATGTCAACGATGTTACAAATACCGAAAAGAACGTATATGAGAGAATACTTAACTAAACAGGGGTTTGGGTTAGATTAATCTATTCTTTTAGTTTTAATTACTTTGGTCAACATATTCTGCATCATACGAATTTTTACCAGCATGAACAGAAAGTAGTGTGTCTGCATATCCAACTAGTCGATCAATGGTTTCATCGCAAATCGCATATAAAAGTTGTTGATGTTTTTTTTCATGTAAAAGAGGATCATCAATGATAATGGTTGTGTTGATAAATACTTCTCGATTACCGTATAGATTATAATGTACGATTACTTTACCCGCAGCACCACCAATGTTTGGATCTTGAAAATGCTCAAGAAATAAATACCATTCTTCGGCTGAGGCTGACCGGAAATTCTTAGTGAAGCGGAGGCTTTTTAATTCAGTCTCAATCTTGAGTTTTTCTTCTTTATTTACTAAATTAATAATTTTTTTGTCGTCGCGTTTCATACGAATTCTCCTTTAATGGTGTTTTCTAGTAGTATTGCTCATATCGTATTGCTTACTCTTTAGTTTGGTTCTGAGTCTTTTTTATAACTTAAAAAATACAGGATGAGCACTAAGGAGTGCTATCCTGTATTTTTTGAAATCCACCAGCCTATGGATGTAAGTGGGGCTTCTTTCGCTTTTCTATTTGTCCAGCTACAGGCGCCATCGGCTCGGGGTCATAAGTCAGTCGCTTCGGAAGGCAAAAAGCGCCTTCTGTCAGCGCCTGTCTTATGCCTGTCGCCGATAAACGGGCTTCTTTCGCTTTTCTATTTGTCCAGCTACAGAAGCCACATCCTACGGCTGCTTCACAACTTCCGCCCGAGACCAAGGTCTCTCGTCAGTTGCTCCACCAACCTATGGATGTAAGCGGGCTTCTTTCGCTTTTCTATTTACCAACCACGGTCGTATTGTTTAGGGCTTTCGATTTCTACTCCTAATTGCTTTGCAGCGGTTCTTGGCCAGTAGGGGTCTCTTAATAGTTCGCGTGCGATAAAGATTAAGTCTGCTCGATCATTTCTTAGTATTTCTTCTGCTTGTAAACCATTTGTAATTAATCCAACTGCACCTGTTGCGATCCCAGCACCATGTCGAATTCTTTCTGCGAACTTAACCTGGTAACCTGGGTAAGGGGTGATAGGAGCTGGTACAACAGCACCTGAGCTTACATCGATCAAGTCTACTCCTTGTTCCTTCATCATTTTTGCATATTCCACATAATTATCCACATTCAGTCCGTCAGTGTGATAATCACTTGCTGATATACGCACCATTAGTGGACCATCCCAAACTTCTTTCACCGACTCAATAATTTCACCTAAGAAACGGTAGCGGTTTTCAAAGCTTCCGCCATATTGGTCATTTCTCTTATTTGATAATGGTGATAAAAATTGGTTAATTAAGTAGCCATGTGCTGCGTGAAGTTCAATGATCTCAAAGCCAGCCTCCTTGGCTCGACGGACACCTTCTCTAAATGCTTGAACGGTTTCTTTAATTTCTTCAAGCGTCATTTCTTTGGGCTGCTTCATTTGTTCATTAAACGCAATGGCTGAAGGTGCGATTATTTCTCCGTCTATGGTTGCTTTTCTCCCAGCATGGGCTATTTGAATAGACGATGTTGCACCATATTGCTTGATTGACTGAACTAGCTTTTGTAGTTCTGGGATATGTTCATCACTCCAAATTCCTAGATCAGCAGCTGAAATTCTTCCTTGAGGAGTAACTGCTGTTGCTTCTACCATAATTAGCCCCACTTGTCCAACTGCACGACTAATATAGTGAGTGTGATGAAAATCTTGAACCTTTCCGTCCTCATTATGGCTAGAATACATACACATTGGTGACATGACGATTCTATTTTTGATGGTTATGTTTTTAATCGTATAAGGTGAAAAAAGAGCAGTATCCATTAGGGAACCTCCTATGTAATAATTTCGATTATCTAAGTAATTATAGCACTTGACAGTAAGTTCCGTCATTTATCTTGCCCTAGAATGGTTATTCAGTTACTTCCTTTTTTGTTGGTCTCTCTTGTTCTTTCTTCTTAAACGGCATTGATTTACTATTCATCACAAACCAAATGTGGATAGGACCTAATAGATTAGCAAGGAACACTGTAGCGACAATTCCCCAAACCATCCAACGAGTATTTAAGATATGCTCATAAATCCAAGTATGATAAATATTCACAGGATCACCTCTTATTTTTTCTATATTCTCCATCTTGCTCTCTTTCATTCAAGTAGAATAGTGTTTTCTTTCTTAGGGGAAAATACTTCACAGAATAGAAAGGGAGAACTTTTATGAAACACGCAGACAAAGTGAGACACTTGTTAAAACAATCATTTAATAGTGGTCATGAGAATAATCTCGCATTATTTAAAGAGATTTTAAGTCATAATGATGACATCGTTTATAGAGAATTTGTATTCCACGATCATAATCGTGATATTAAGGGGACATGCATTTATACAGATGGTCTTGTTAATTCCCTTGAGATAAATGCGGTGTTAGATCTATTGGTGTATCGTGCAAATGAACTTCTAACTAGTATGCATGAGACGATGGAAGGTCCGGACTTTGCTGATAAATTGAAAAATGAGATATTAGCGAAACATAATGTTAAGTTAACGCGCAAAGTTGAAGAAGGAATTGATGCTATTTTATCTGGTGATTCATTATTTGTTATCGATCATTCCGAACAAGCATTTATAGCGTCTACAAAAGGCTGGAAGGAAAGATCGGTTGAAGATCCAGCGACAGAACAGGTGGTCCGTGGTCCAAGAGATGGCTTTACTGAAAATATTCGAACCAATACTGCCTTAGTGAGAAGAAGAATTAGAGACCCTCTTTTTAAGATGGAGGGAATGAAAATTGGTACTAAATCAAAAACAGACATTAATATTGCTTATTTAGAAGGAACTGTTAAACCGAGTTTAGTTGATGAGGTAAAGGAACGACTACAAAAAATTAAAATTGATAGCATTATGGATAGTGGGTATATTGAGGAACTTATTTCAGATGCTCCTTATTCGCCATTTACAACTGTTTTGAGCACGGAAAGACCTGATAAGGTTGCTTCAGCTATCTTAGAAGGAAGAGTGGCTGTTTTTGTTGATAATTCACCATTTGTTCTTCTAATGCCCACTTATTTCTGGCAGTTTTTACAAGCGAGTGATGATTATTATTCACGTTATATGGCTGGCTCCTTTTTTCGAATCATACGCTATATCGCTTTTGTGATTAGCTTAACTCTGCCATCTTTATATGTTATGTTAGTAAGCTTTCATCAGGAGATGATTCCAACTCCTCTAGCATTAACGATTGCTTCAGGGCGTGAGGTTGTACCTTTTCCAGTCTTATTAGAAGCAATCGTAATGGAGATTGCCTTTGAACTTATGAGAGAAGCGGGTCTCAGAATGCCGAAGCCTGTAGGGCAAGCTGTTAGTATCGTTGGGTCCTTAATTATAGGACAGGCTGCTGTACAAGCAGGTCTCGTTTCGCCATTTATGGTTATTATTGTTGCTGTTACGGGAATTTCTTCTTTCGCTATTCCTAATTATGCTGCTTCTTTTTCAATTAGGTTGATTCGGTTTCCGCTTCTAGTTGCTTCAGGAACACTAGGGTTACTAGGTTTTGCTACGATGTTTACGTTGTTAGCAATCCATGCCTTAACGATTCGCTCTTTTGGAGAATCATACCTTGCTCCAGCAGCTCCTTTCCAACCTTCAGATCAAAAGGACATTGTTGTCCGTATGCCATGGTGGAAAATGGAAAAGCAGCCACAGCTTGCTGAAGGGGTAGAGGATAGAGTTGGAAGTGACCAACTTCCTGAGCCTCCTGAAAAAGGGCCAAAAAAATAGTTTCTTATGAATTTATGAATGTGAGGAGAATGATAAGTGAATCGGAGGATTTTATTGTTTTCTTTAGTTTTTTTCTTGATACCCCTGCTGACTAGCTGTACTGGAAAAATTGAAATCGATGAGTTGGCATTAGTGATGGCTGTCGGTTTAGACAAAGGTGAAAAAGAAGGGTCGATCAGGGTTACAACTCAAGTTGCCCGGCCAGCAGATGCAAGAGGACAAACAGGGGCTCCTTCGGGACAAACAGGGGATCCTATTTGGTCCGCTTCTGCAGAAGGAGAAACGATCTTTGAAGCGATTCGAAATTTAGCTTCATTTTCTTCTCGCCGAGTGTTCTGGGCGCATAATTATGCCATTGTGATTAACGAGGATCTTGCTAGAGAAATAGGAATTGGTGATATCATTGATTTTTTTACTAGAAATCCCCAATTGCGCATGAGAACTTGGGTGGTCGTTACACCTGATAAAGCAAGTGAAGTAATTTCTACTATAACTGGTTTAGAGGTTGTTCCTGGTGAAGCCATTGATAAATTATTTCGATATACGACTATTTCTACTCATGCACCACAAACTCAAATGATGGATTTACAAGCTGCCTATTTAAGTGAAGAGACACAACCTGTTTTAGCAAGAGTAAAGCTACAAAAACGTGGCGTATCTAATAAAAAGGAAGGTCAATCTGGTTCATATAAGCAGGTCGATTTGGCAGGTGCGGGGATATTTAAAGACGATAAACTTGTTGGAATTGTCCAGCCAGATGAGGTTAAGGGATTATTGCCATTTATTGAGACTGTAGAATCAGGAGTAATCGGGATTAACTGTCCGAGTGATCCTACTAAAAAGTTAAGTGTGGAAGTTCTTGATCAGTCTTTTGATTTGAAACCTATGGTTAAAAATAATCTTCCTGCATTTGAAGCGACTATTGATATTTATGGTGCTGTTGTTGAAGCAGGTTGTCCATTTACTTTAAAAGATAGGGATCAAGTTGAAAAAATAGAGAAACTTGTCGCAGAAGAAATTAAAAGTCAGATTGAAACAGTATTTAATAAGGCTCAAGTAGAAAAATCAGATTTTCTGCAATTAGGGAAGGTATTTAATAATAGATATCCCTTGGAATGGAAAGGTTTTAAGGATGAGTGGGGGGATTTATTGCCCTCTATTACATTAAAGGTTCATTCAACAGCACATGTAAATGAATCTGCACTATTATATAATCCCACTGAGTCGGGTAAATAAAGAGGTGTTGCTATGAAAGTACGAATATCTAACGGAATGTTTATGGCACTAATGATTAATATGGTCTATGCAAAAGCCATTGGTGTGACTCAAGGATCAATGGCTCGTGAAATTGGAAATGATATTTGGATATCAACGCTCATATCGGTGGTGGTCGGTTTATTCATCATCGTATTTACTGTTTCTATTGTAAGAAGGCTACCAGATTCGGATATTATTCATCAAAGCGAAGTACTAGCTGGGAAGTGGTTTGGGAGAATAATAAGTCTACTCGTATTTATCTTTTTTCTTGCATCATATGGCACGATAATGGCTACATTTGTTTATCATATTAAAGATTATTTTCTACCTGATGCTCCGATTCTACTTGTGGTTTCTGTTGCATTTCTTTTAGGGGTTTATGCGATTCATTTTGGAATTGAAGTAATTGCAAGAATGGCGTTAATCGGCGTTTTTTCAATTTTAGCCTTAAATATTTTAATTATGATTGGTTCGTTGCCAAAGTTTGATATTCGTGAGTTAATGCCCGTGTTTGAATCTGGAGTAACAAAAACAATCTGGGCGAGTCGTCATCATAATGCAGATTGGATGATGTCGATTATGATGGCAGCTATTATTTTACCGATCGTAAAAAAACAGGAGGTATGGAAAAACTCTGGGGTGGCTGGAATTGCCTATGGTGGTTTATTTGTTGTCATTTGGCCCATTCTGGAGATCGGTGTACTGTCAGCCGAAGTAACGGGACAATATATTGTTTCATGTATGCAGATGGCCAGAAGTGCTGAAATTGGTCATTTTATTCATAGATATGAAATGATGATGGTTGCGCTTTTCGCATTATCCGTCTTAACGCAAATTATGATGACCTTTCTTTGTGCTTCAGTTTCTATCCAGCGGTTGTTCGGTCTAAAGGACTATAGACCTGTCATCATACCAGTATGTTCAGTGTTAACTGCTTATGGATACTGGGTTGTGTTTGATCATGAGAGAGCAATGATGTTTATAGAGACGTACTGGGTAATTATTGCACACGTTATAGGGATTGGGGTACTTGGAATTGTCTTTGTTCTCGGTCTGATTTTTAAGAAAAAGTTAGTTGTAGCTAGAGAAAAAGCAAATCCCTCCGAATGACGACAAGTTGGTGTTCTTCTTTTGTCAACGTGAGGGATTGTTATTCTTATTTTTGATTTAGTACATGTTCTTTAAGTTGTTCACCCATTTGCTCCGAGCGTTTGGTTGCTTGTTTGATACAGGAAATCATTGCTTCTTGATAATTGTAGTTTTCTAACACTTTTATTCCCGCTTCTGTTGTTCCACCAGGGCTTGTTACTTCTTTTCTTAACGTAGCAGGGTGTTTAGTCGATGATTTAAGCATCTCGGCTGCACCAATGATTGTTTGTAGGATTAAATCCTTAGCAACGTCCTTGTCTAGTCCGATTTCTGTGGCGGCTTTTTCCATCGCTTCTACTAGATAGTATACATATGCTGGTCCACTTCCTGATAGTCCTGTTACAGCATGTATTTCTGCCTCTTCAACTAATACTACAAGTCCTACTGTCTCAAATAATTCTTGCACAAGATCTCTATGTATATCTGTAGCATATTCCCCGAGTGCAATTGCAGTTGCAGATTTTCCAATAGCTGCTGATGTATTTGGCATGACCCTGACAATCGCCATGCTTTTATTAAATAACTGGAGGAGAGTGTCTGTGGAGACTCCAGCGAGAACCGAGATCACTAATTGGGATGTGTTTACAAAGGGGGCAATTTCTTTGACGCCCTCAGTGACATCTTTTGGTTTTATTGCTAAAAGGATTAGATCTGCATGTTGCAGAGCTTCTTGTTTGTTATGAGTTACTTGTACTCCATATGTTTCGTGTAGTTCTTGTAGTCGTTGTCTGTTTGAACGATTTGTTACAATGATTTGTTCTGGTGTGAACAACTGTTGCTGTAGCATCCCTGCGATAATCGCCTCTGCCATTGAGCCTGCTCCAATAAATGCAATTTTTTGCTTTTTCTTCATAAGATGATTCTCCTCTATTATGATGTTTTTGATCCTGAACTAATGTTTATTTTATAGTTAAGAAAGACAAAAAGTTGAGAGAATTATCTGTGTTTTTTTTCATAATGTCAATACTTTATTACGAAAAAGCATATTTGTAAACTTGACTTTATCTATTGATTAGGAGAAATTTAAGATATGTTTGATTTCTTTGAGGTGATAAAATGAATTCTGGTACATTAAAAAATAAAACAATTGTTATTACAGGAGCATCAAGTGGAATTGGTGAACGAGTCGCTTATATGGTTGCTGAACAAGGTGCTAGACCTGTTCTACTAGCTCGTAGTTATGAGAGATTAATTGAGATTGCAAAGAAGATTAAAGAGAGAACGGGTGTTGATTCCCTCTATTATAAAGTAGATGTCAGTGATTCAAAGGCTGTTGAGACTGTGTTTCTTGATATTTTAGACAAGACAAATAAGGTTGATGTGCTTATTAACAACGCAGGTTATGGTAAATTTGATCATGTTGTTGACGCTACTATTGCCGAAACGAAGGAAATGTTTGCTGTCAATGTGTTTGGACTGATTGCTTGTACAAAGATGGTGCTTCCAACCATGATGGCAAATAACAGCGGGCACATCATTAATATTGCATCACAAGCAGGAAAACTCGCTACACCAAAATCAAGTGTATATTCAGCAACGAAGCATGCTGTCTTAGGATTCACAAATAGTCTTCGAATGGAACTTACGTCTACAAACATTTATGTGACGGCTGTAAACCCTGGACCAATTCGTACTAAATTCTTTGATATTGCCGACGAATCTGGAAACTATGTAAAAAATGTTGAACGATTTATGCTTGAACCGGATGATGTAGCTAGAAAAATAGTGAACATTATGTTTACTTCTAAACGTGAGTTAAATCTTCCAGGATGGATGAACATCGGAAGTGTGCTATACACTCTCTTTCCGACAGTCGTTGAAAAAGTCGGTGGTAAAGCGCTATTTAAGAAATAGATGTTGAACCTTAGTGCCTGGCACCACGATCTCAATGTGGTGTTTGGCACTTTATTTTTGGCTAATTACGTGGTGAATTTGCGGATATGCACGAGAATTATATTTTTTGCGCGAGAAACAATCGTATATGCACAGAATTAGTCATTTTTTGCACCAAATTTTCAAGATATGCATATTTCACAATAGATTTTATTAGCTTCCTAAAAAAATTTAAAACTTAAAATAGACAAACAAGGATGTACAACTATGGGTATCCTCATTTTGTTAGATATTCATATACAAGGTCATTAATTATGTCATAGAGATTTTCATTGGGATTTATCGCTAGTACTTGCTTAATCTCCACCAGTAGATCTAGATACTCTTCCTTTGTGAGCGGAACTGATTCCAGATTATGATTATATTGTAAAAAGCATTTCTGTATCATTTTATGTAGTAATTTTTCGTCCATATATACACCCTCATTAGTTGGTACCTCATTATACCTCGTATTTTCAAAGATGATCATTTTCTGTTTGAAATTTCCATTGAAATCGAACGTATATTCGCTTAATATATAGAATATAATATAAATACGAACATACATTCTCTGAGTGAAGGTGATTTTATGATTGATTACAGTCAACTTCCAACACATAAAATTTTATGCATTGATATGAAAAGCTTCTACGCAAGCTGTGCAGCTGTTTTGCTAGGGTTAGATCCATTAGAATGCTATCTTGCTGTGGTCGGTGATACACAGCGCCAGGGGAGCATTGTTTTGGCTGCTTCTCCTAAAATGAAGCAGGAATTTGGCATTAAGACAGGTTCGAGGCTTTTTGAAATTCCAAAGGATCCAAGAATTCAAATTGTAAATCCTAAAATGGCTACATATCTAAGAATTTCAACTGAAATTACGAAACTATTCAACCGCTATGTACCAAAGGAAGCCATTCACACGTATAGCGTGGATGAAAGTTTCTTAAAGATAGATGGAGTAGAAAAGCTTTGGGGAGATGCAACAATCATTGCACAGAAAATTAAGGCTGAAATTGAACATGAATATGGACTTCCATGTGCGATTGGGATTGGACCGAATATGTTGGTAGCTAAATTATGTCTTGATCTTGAAGCAAAGAAAAAAGGGATTGCAGAGTGGACTTATCAAGATATAAAAGAAAAGCTTTGGCCCCTATCACCACTGAGCCAAATGTGGGGAATTGGAAGTAAAGTTGAAAAAACATTAAATAGAATGGGTATTACAACAATTGGGCAGCTTGCAAATTATCCACTTGACCTGTTAGAGAAGAAATTTGGAGTGATGGGAAACCAACTCTATCATCATGCATGGGGGGTCGATTTATCCGAATTAGGAGCTCCAATTATTCAAGGGCAAATCAGTTTCGGGAAAAGTCAAATTTTATTACGAGATTATCCAGACCCAACAGAGGTTAAGCATGTTATTTTGGAAATCTGTGAGGAAGTTGCAAGAAGGGCGCGACGACATAAAAAGGCTGGGCGAACAATCAGCTTAGGGATAGGTTATAGTCATGAGGAATTTGGTGGTGGTTTTTATCGTTCCAAAACCATCGATTCTAGCACGAATATTACAATGGAAATCTATAAAGTATGTCTTGAGTTATTTGAAAAGCATTATGTTCCAAGGACAGTCAGAAAAATTTCGCTAATGCTTTCAAATATTGAAGAAGATCAGGAAATGCAATTGGATTTATTTTATTCGAAGCGTTTGAAGCAACGCAAGGTAGGATATGTGATGGACTCTATTCGAAGTAAGTACGGTGCTAATGCCATTTTACGAGCAGTTTCTTATACGGATGCGGGAACCGCAAGGCATCGGAGTAAGCTTGTTGGTGGACATAAGGCGAATTAAGGGAAGGGATTTGAGTGCAGATGATTCGAGATCGTGGAGCTATAAAGTGGACATCAATGATGCTGCCAGAGCATGTGAAGTTATTAAGGGACTGGGCTAAGGAGGATTTAGATCAACAGAAGCCTGATCTTGACGAGCAACAGCTTGAAGCAATGAATAGTCTACTATTTGAAGCAATGGAAGCAGGAAAGCAGCTAGTTATTACTTATTACGAAAATAGGAGGCATAAGCTTCTGATTGGAAAAATGCATCATTATGATGAATTCAATCAAAAACTACATTTGGTGGATAAATTCGGTGAGCCTCATTATATTGGAGCAAGCCAACTGGTGGATTTAAGACTAAACAATTGAGGTAATAAAAAAGGATGGTCGTAACACTCTTTTGCCTAGGTGAACAAACTGGAGTGGACGTCATCCTTCAATCGTTTTGGAAATGAAAGCGCATAACTTTTTGGATAAAAAATTTTAAGAGAAGACTGTTTATTTTTGTTCGAAAATATTTAACTCAAACAGAGCTTTGAACACTTCTTCGCCTTCATCTGAAGTAATCTCAACTTCTTGCCCCGGTTGTAATGAAAGTGCTAATACTCCCAGTAAACTTTTTGCATCCACTACCCAGTGTTCTTTCTTAATAAGAACAGTTCCAGGAAATTGACTTGTTGTGTTCACTAACTGACTTGCCGCTTCAGCGAAAATTGGTTTTAAAACAGTAACAACCATTAAAAACACTCCTTTAAAATATGTATTTATCTTCTTTAGTATAGATAGGGAAGCAAGGTGTAGCAAGAGAAATTTTGAAAAGTTTGTAAAATAGACAAATGAATTACAGAATTCTGTATAAATTAGAGCGGAGAAGCCCTTATGATCATGATTATTTAGCGCTAACAACAGAGTCGAAATTTCCTTTGTGTGCTCCATCACAAAATGGTTTTTTTGCTGAAAGTCCACAGCGACAAAGTGAAAAAGTGTGTTTCGTGTCAAAGATATTTCCTTGCGCATCAATAAGCTCCACATCACCTGTCACTCGAAGAGATCCATTATTATTAACTTTAATTTGTCCTTTTGTCAAAATACTCCCCCCCTTTTTTTATAAAATAAGAAAAATTTTGCACTCGGTTTTAGTGTCTAGCTCCAGGCGCCATCGGCTCGGGGTCATAAGCCAAGCCGTCTAGAAGGTAAAAAGCAACCTTCTAGACGGCTCGTCTTATGCCTGTCGCCGATAAGCGGGCACCTTGCGCTTTTCTTAGGTGATATACATACAATATGTGTAAAATAGAGAAATATGATAAAATGAATGAACAAAGAAGTAAAGGGGATTTATAGATGGAATTTACATTTACAGAGGAAGCGATAACACGCTTAAATCATAAGAAAATTAATAATGAGCTTTTACTAAAGGTGAAATATGAAACTGAAGGCTGTGGGTGTGTGGTCAGTGGTGTCCCAACCCTTTGGATTGTTGATCACCAGGAAGAGGATGAGGAAAGGTTTGAAACGAATTTTTGTCCAGTATTAGTAGAGAAATCCAAAAAGGTCTTTTATGATGAACAACTAAAGATTGATTATGTAGAATCTGCGAACTGTTATTTATTGAGAAGTCCTAATCAAATATTAAATCCACGTATGATGTTAATAGAAAAGAGAGAACTCACACATGAACCAAAAGCTTAAAACGATTAAAAATGTAGCAGAAAACAAAACATGGGTATCATTTTTAAGTGATAATCACCCACTCAGCCTGCTTCACTGGTCTGTAGCAGGAAGTGATATGGAACAGAAAGATGTATGGTTGATTCAAGATGAGGTTACATTTGAAGCGAAAGAATTTGAGACAATAGATTTAGCGATTGCGTATATTGAAGAAAACTATACAGAGATTACAGATGTGTTAGGATAAGATGTCTTAACGCATAAAAAGTGCTAGGTACCACTTATGGTGCCTGGCACTTTTTATAATATTTCGTCTAAAAATTGATCAATGATTGATTCATACTCCTCTTTATTTTCGCCAAAGGAATAAGCATGATTTCCGTTCTTGGCAATAAATAATTTTTTAGGCCCTTCTTTTAATTCAAAGAGCTTTTTAGTCATTTCAGGGAGGATATAATCATCCTTAGCGCTATGAATGAACAAAACAGGATTTTTTATATTTTTGATAACTGTGATAGGGGATACATCCTCCATGCGATAACCCTCCCGAAGTTTCAACAGTTGATTTGCAATTGGAAGAACCGGAAACGGTGGGAGATTATAGTCTTTTTTTAGAAGATATTTCAGTTGGTCTTTAAAATCCGAAAAAGGACAATCGACAATATAGAAATCAGCACCATCCTCAACCATTCCAGCGTAAAGAAGAGTCGTCACTGCTCCCATGGATTCGCCGTGTATACCAATCACACTCTCATCTCCATACTGGTTTTTTATCCATGAAACAACTGATTGTAAGTCGAACTTTTCATAAAAACCATAACTAGTTGTTTTTCCGCCAGATTCCCCATGACTTCGATGATCGTAAACGACTACATTCCAGCCCCGACTTAAAAATAGCTTCATGTATTTAATTGAGTTGATTTTATTCATGGTCACACCGTGAGAAATAATCATAAATCTCTTGTCATTTGTTGCTTTAACAAACCACCCTTGAATCGAGTAGCCGAACTTAGAGGGAATAGTAATCGTGTCTTTATTTAAATGATTGAATTCTTCAAGTGTAAATCTTCCTTCAGATAACTCCCGATGTAGAATGGTATCGTCACTTTTCTTTTTAATATAGATGATTTTATTTGTAAAAAGAAGTCCAACTGCAGTTAAAGAAGCAATTCCTGCACCCAGTGAAAATAAAGTTTTTTTCATAAACAAATTCCTCCAACAAGTCTATAGGCTTATAGTATCACGAATGGGAAATTGATGCTCATGCCAAACAGTTTTTATAAAAAAACAAACATGATATAATCTGGTTAAAAGTAGGACTAATTTATAGAATCATTTTTAAGGTAGAAAAGGGAGAATTAAAATGGCAAAAAAGAAACAGCAACACCCAACTAAAAAGAAGCAAGAAGAAAAGCTAAGTCTAGGAGACTTATTGAATGAAGAGATTGTATCAAAATTAAAGAACACACAAAAAGAATTAAAGGAACAAGAAAGAGTGGAAATTGAGAGAGAGGAAGAAAGAAAACGCAAAGAACGAAAAGAACGTGAAAAAAACAAGTCATTCGAAGAATTGTTAAATGAAAGTCCTTTAAAGTGGAATGATTATAAATAAAATTAAAAAGAGGCTGTCTGAAACAAACAGCTGACAGCCTCAAACAAATGCTACAATCTATGTTGAGCATAACCTGCTGATTTAGTTAGTTGTCTAATTTGCTTCATTTCATCATCGGTGAGTGACGAAGATGATCCAGCAATAACGTTTGCATGTAATTGTTCGACATTACTTGCCCCGGCAATGACTGAAGAGACTGTTGAACTTTGAAGAATGTAACGCAAGCCAATTTCTGTTAAGGAACGGCCATCACAACTATTTCTAATCCTAGTAACGATCGATTTTAATTCTTCGGAAGAATAATCAAGATAGCCTTTTGAAAACAATGCTTCCTTGGATGGATTAAAGGAACGTTCAGTTAAAAAACCTTTTGCAACGGGACCACGAGCTAAAACACTAATTTGATTTTCTTCTAAAAGAGGAAGTACTTGTTCCTCTGGTCGTCGGTCAAGGATACTGTACTGCATCATTACACTGATAATCGAAGAACGTTTTACATATTCTTGAATAACATTAGGACGAATTGATGAAATCCCGTAATATCGAATGACACCCTCTTGTTTTAATGCCTCAAACGCATCGATTGTTTCATCAATATGATCTTCCATTGTTCCACCGTGCAACTGATAGAGGTCAATATAGTCAGTTTGTAATCGGCGTAAGCTTTCTTTAATAGCATTCATAATATGTTTTTTTGAAGGGTCCCAAGACCAGCCTTCTTTTCCTCGTTCAAAACGATTACCGACCTTTGTTGCAAGAATAAGGTCTTGTCTTTTACCCTTAATGGCCTTACCGACAAACTCTTCATTTAAACCTTGATCATATAGGTCGGCTGTATCAAGATAGTTAATCCCACTATCTATTGCTTCATCAATGATCCTTACTGCATGAGCTTCTTCAACTCCAATGCTCATACAACCAAGGCCAATCTCACTAGCAAATAAATCAGATTTTCCAATTTGACGTTTATTCATATTTTCGATTCCTCCAATCCTTGATTCCATTGTAACAATTTCACCATGTATAGCTCAAATAAGTTGAAACAGAAATGACTAGCATGTATTCTTAGCTATAAGAAAGTAAGAAGAAAAGGTGAGAAATAAAAGGAGGGGTAGAAATGAGTCGTGATGCATTATTAATCATCGATATGAGCAATGATTTCGTTTCAGATGAAGGGAATCTGACTGTGGGAAAGCCTGCACAGGTAATTGTTCCAAATATTTTGGAAGCAGCAAATCAGTTTTTAGAAAACGGAGATGTTGTGGCAATTTGCATGGACAATCATAAAGAAGACGACCCTCATTTTGAGTTATGGCCAGCTCATAATGTAGAAGGTACTTGGGGGCAAAAGTTGTTCAATGAGCTTGAGGAATGGTATGAAAAGAACAAGCATCATGAGAATGTAGTATACATAGGTAAACCAGAATATGATGCATTCTACAACACTGGTCTTGACGATGAGTTACGAAAGAGAGACGTTGCCAAAGTGCACTTAACAGGAGTTTGTACAGACATCTGTAATTTTTTAACAGCTTATGGTGCATATGTAAGAGGTTATAAAACAGTTGCACATCAGGATAAAATGGCTACTTTTACTGATCAACATGATACATTCATCAAGCACATGAGTACCGTTTTTAAAACAGAAATCGTCTAACATATAAAAAGGTCATTTGGAGGATTTAGAATCTAACCAAATGACTTTTTTTGTGCTATTTTTGGTGGAAAGGGCTTGATTAGCATTGAGCCATTCCTCAACGGTGTCAAACTCCTTACTGTACTCTTTTAGCTTTTGGCGAATCTCCCAAGGCTTACCAACCATTGTTAATCCTTTCTCTAACACATAAATTTTCATCAAAAGTTCACTCCTTTACCATTCATAATAATTCAACAGATTATGGTAAAATGTATGAGTATGATATCAGTGATAGAACAAGGAGTTGAGAAGAAATGGATCATTTAATAGAAAAAACACTCTCAAGGAAAACCATCTTTGAAGGTAAAATTATTGATTTACATGTAGATGATGTCGAGCTTCCTAACGGAAAAATGAGTAAAAGGGAAATCATTAAACACCCTGGTGCTGTTGCGATTATTGCCATTACAGATGAAGGTAAAATTTTGATGGTTAGACAATATCGAAAGGCAATGGAGAGAGTCATGGTAGAAATCCCAGCAGGAAAGCTTGAAAAGGGAGAAGAACCAATTGTGACAGCACGAAGGGAGCTTGAGGAAGAAACAGGTTATATATGTGAAACATTAAAACCACTTATTTCATTTTATACATCACCTGGTTTTGCTGATGAACTAGTCCACCTTTATGTTGCAGAAAAACTATCAAAAAAGGAAAATGCTGCACCATTAGATGAAGATGAGTTTGTTGATTTACTAGAAGTGTCATTAGAAGAAGCGCTTGGTTTACTAGAGGAGAAACAAATCTATGATGCCAAAACGGCATATGCTGTTCAATATTTACAGCTACAACAGGTATTAGGGAAATAATGAATCAGTATTATGTAGACTTACATATCCATATTGGTCGTACGAATACGGGGAAGCCTGTTAAGATTACAGGTGCAAAATCGTTAACAATCGAAAATATTCTATTAGAAGCGACTGAGATAAAAGGGATGGATATGATTGGCGTGATAGACTGTCATGTCCCAGAAGTGTTAAATGAACTAGAGCGGTTAATGGACAAAGGTGATGTTTTTCAGTTTGAAGAAGGAGGCTTGCGTTTCAAGGATGTAACCCTGCTATTAGGATCGGAATTGGAGATTTATGATGAAAATTGTAAAGGGCCAATTCATGTTCTTGCTTATCTACCGACAATAGAGAAAATGTGGGAGTTTTCACGATGGTTAGCAACAAGGATGAAAAATATTTCCTTGAGCTCCCAACGAATCTATGAACGTGGAACAGTACTTCAAGAAAAAGTCAAAGAGCTACAAGGTCTATTTATACCTGCTCACGTCTTCACTCCATATAAGAGTTTATATGGGAAAGGAGTCAAATCAACGCTAACAGAGGTGTTCAATCCATTACTAATTGATGCGATTGAACTGGGATTAAGCTCAGATACGATAATGGCTGATCATATATCAGAGCTACATGCGTACCCTTATGTAACCATCAGATGCACATTCACTAGGGAAAATTGCTAGAGAGTACCAAAAAATATTGATGGTAGAGCCTACTTTTGAAGAATTAAGGAAAGCTCTACATCGCGAACAGGGTAGACAAATTATGGTCAACTATGGTCTAGACCCATTGTTAGGAAAGTATCATAAAACGACCTGTGAAAAGTGTGAAAAGTTAATAAAGGATCTTGTAGAAGAAACCTGTCCCCATTGTGGACATCATCGATTTGTCAAAGGTGTTTATGATCGGATAATGGAGTTGGGGAGTGGTGAATCGGTTTCACCTTCAACAAGGGCTCCTTATATTCACCAAGTTCCACTTGAATTTATTCCGGGAATTGGACCGAAAACACTAAAAAAATTGAGGAATTATTTTAAAACAGAAATGGCAATCATCCATGAGGCGCCAGAGTCTGCAATAAAAGAAATTCTACCTAAAAAAATCGCAGAAACCATTATTTTTGCTAGAGAAGGTAAGTTAACCCTTCAATCTGGCGGTGGTGGGATTTATGGGAAAGTTAAATTGTAATCACCAAGCTCCTAACGGGGCTTTTTTTAATATAAAAGCTATTTTTCTAAAGGCTGTTTTTTAAAATTCTGTTGTTTTAGACATAAAACATTGAGAAGCTAGACTCTAGCAGGCTGAATACACGTAGACTCCTGCTCAGACCAGTGGCCAAAGTGATACACCAAAGGAGGTTCAGCGACGAGGAGGCTCACTGGTCACCCGCCGGACGCGGAGTGTATTCAGCCTGCGGCTTTAAAAGCAACAATCTATGCGAAAACAGCCATTATAAAATAATAAAATTACAAATAAATTCTCTTATCTGAGGTCATAGTTTCTAAAAAAATTCATAGAATCTAGTAAGAGACTGATAGGAGGAACAAAAATGAAAAAACAGACTCCAATAAAAATAGCATTACAAAACCATGGACGTGAGCATGCCTCTATTTATATATTTATCACAGTGCTCTTTTTAATGGGTGTAATTTTTGGTGCAGTTGTTGTTAATAGTTTAAATTTAAGCCAAAAACAGGATTTATATTATTACCTTAGTCAATTTTTTGGACAAGTATCTGAAGGTAGATTTGCGAGTGCTACTGATATGTTTAAGCAAAGCTATTTTCATAATATAAAATCGGTAGGATTAATGTGGTTACTTGGTATATCGATTATTGGATTACCGGTCATTCTGATTCTTTTATTTTTAAAAGGTGTAGTTGTTGGATTTACAGTTGGATTTTTAGTGAATCAAATGCAGTGGGACGGATTCTTGTTATCAATTGTATCTGTGCTACCCCAGAACTTGTTAATTATTCCAGCCTTTATCATTATCGGAACAATTTCCGTATCATTTTCCTTGAAAATGATTCGTCAACAATTTATGAAAAGAGCAAATGAACCTATCCTTCAGTTATTCACAAAATATACACTTGCAATGGTCGGAATAAGCATCGTATTATTACTGGCGTCTGGATTTGAAGCCTTTGCCTCACCAGCCTTAATGAAGAGTGTAATCGATGTTTTTAAATAACGAATATTAAAAACTGATCGGAATAGAGGGGTTTAAAAATTAAAATTATTTTTAAATGATATTCATTATTTTTATTTATTTGTAATAATTTTATTTGGACAGTTTCCGTATCTTTGCTATAATAGGATGGTAATGGCGAGGGAGGGAATTGTAAGATGGAAAATCGGATTGAACGGATCAAGAAGCAGTTGCATTCATCGAGCTACAAATTAACACCACAACGTGAAGCGACTGTAAGAGTACTTCTTGAACATGAAGAGGATCATTTGAGTGCTGAAGATGTATACCTCCTCGTTAAAGAAAAAGCGCCGGAAATAGGATTAGCGACTGTATATCGAACACTTGAATTATTAACCGAGTTAAAAATTGTTGATAAAATAAATTTCGGTGATGGAGTTTCAAGATATGATTTACGCCAAGAGGGCGCAGCTCATTTTCATCATCACTTAGTATGTATAGAATGCGGTGCTGTTGATGAAATCCAAGAAGATCTTCTTGAGGATGTAGAAGAAATAGTCGAAACAAAATGGAACTTTATTATAAAAGACCACCGTCTCACTTTTCATGGTATTTGCCATCGATGTCATGACAAAGATGAAGCAGCGACAGAACAAATAGAAGAATAAAAGTAAAGGCAGTTCACGGGTGGTATGTACGCTAACACCCTAGAACCTGCCTTTTTTCATTGAGGTAAACTAAACGAGCCGATCATAATATCTGAAAGATTTAGACAAGTATGTATAAAACAGAATCATTTTGGCATATCTTCTTAATAAAGTAACAATTTTGGAGGATTACAAAATGAGACAAATGATACAAATGATGTATGGGACTGTTAAAATCTTTATATTATTTACGGGCTGCACGATTTTATTTTATTATGGTATTATGTGGATCAATCAAGAATATGAAAACTATCACCGTTATGATGAACCACAGGGTACTGCTGTTAAGGTTTCAACAGTAGGTGAGGAAGAATATAAATGGTTTGATCGATTGAAGTTTTTCTACCATTATGGGGAGTAGTGAAAATGGAAGACCAGATTAAAGATTTCCTGCACTATCTAATCGTTGAACGAAGATTAGCAGAAAATACAATTGTTTCTTATGAAAGAGACCTAAGAGAATATCACAAATATATTTTCAATGTTGAGAAAATCACATCCTTTAAAGAAATAACTAGAATACATATTCTTCACTTTCTTAAATATTTAAACGAGCGGGGAAAATCAGCAAAGACTCTTGCTCGCCAAATTGCATCTATAAGATCCTTTCACCAATTTCTTCTTAGAGAACAAATAACGAGCCAGGATCCAACCGTTCACATCGAAACACCACAACAACATAAAACACTTCCTAAAGTGTTAAATATATCAGAAGTGGAAGCACTTTTAGAGGCTCCTAAAGACGATACCATCTTTGGAATCCGTGATAAAGCCATGTTAGAGTTGTTATATGCGACAGGGATACGTGTGAGTGAATTAATTAGCTTAAATATCCATGATGTTCATATAACAATGGGCTTTGTCCGCTGTATTGGGAAAGGAAATAAAGAACGAATCATTCCATTAGGAGCAACTGCAGCAAGAGCAATTTCTAGCTACCTTGAAAATGGAAGACCACTTTTATTAAAGCAGAATAAATCAGAGGCATTATTTTTAAATCACCATGGCAATAGAATGACTAGACAAGGATTTTGGAAAAATTTAAAAAAGTTAACAGCCTTGGCTAATATTCAAAAAGATTTAACACCACATACACTAAGGCATTCATTTGCAACCCACCTTTTAGAAAATGGTGCTGATATTCGTGCGGTTCAGGAAATGTTAGGACATGCTGATATTTCAACAACTCAAATCTATACACATGTAACAAAAGCTAGATTGAAAGACGTTTATAACCTATATCATCCAAGAGCATAATGGACAGAAAAGATTACTAGGGGGTCCTCAGTAGTCTATTTTTTTTAACAGAAAAGTTAAATGGAAAAAAATTCTACGATTCCATCATATTTTCCTTGCAATCAGAGACTATCAATTTTATACTCAGGTTGTCAGACTTCTGACAAGTGTAACCGTGGGATTAGTAAGTTCTCAGACGGGGAATATAATAAGTGTGTTGGGTAGTTCATAAACTAGGAAGTGAATATGAAAACCCTTTGATAGGAGGAGAACAACAATTGTCTATAAGTACATATAAAAGAATATTTCTAGTTGTAATGGATTCTGTAGGTATTGGCGAAGCACCAGATGCAGAGAAATTCGGCGATGTAGGCTCTGATACATTAGGGCATATTGCTGATCATGTAAATGGTCTTAACATGCCTTTCATGCAAAAGTTAGGATTAGGAAATATTAAAGAAGTGCAAGGGATCCCAAAAGCTGATAAACCACTAGCAGCTTACACGAAAATGCAGGAAGCATCAAATGGAAAAGATACAATGACAGGTCACTGGGAGCTAATGGGTTTATATATTGATACACCATTCCGAGTATTTCCAGAAGGGTTCCCAGATGAACTTTTACAGGAGCTTAAGGAAAAAACAGGTAGAGATATTATTGGAAATAAGCCAGCTTCGGGTACTGAAATATTGGATGAATTAGGCGAAGAGCATATGGAAACAGGTGCTTTAATTGTCTATACTTCTGCGGATTCGGTTTTACAAATTGCTGCACATGAAGAGGTTGTGCCACTTGACGAGTTATACAAGATTTGTGAAATTGCGCGTGAGTTAACTCTTGATGAAAAATATATGGTGGGTCGTGTCATAGCTAGACCATTCCTTGGTTCACCAGGTCAATTTGAACGTACTGCTAATCGGCACGATTATGCTCTAAAGCCTTTTGGACGAACGGTCATGAACGAGTTGGCGGATTCTGGGTTAGATGTAATTTCAATAGGGAAAATTGCAGATATTTATGACGGTGAAGGTGTTACAAAATCTTTACGGACTAAGTCAAATATGGACGGAATGGATAAATTAGTTGAAACATTACATATGGATTTTACAGGGCTTAGCTTTTTAAATTTGGTTGATTTTGATGCATTGTATGGTCATCGTAGAGATCCTGATGGGTATGGAAAAGCACTGGAGGATTTTGACTCAAGGTTAAATGAGGTAATGAAACTATTAAAAGAAGATGATTTATTAGTGATTACAGCAGATCATGGTAATGATCCTACGTATCCTGGTACAGACCATACAAGAGAATATGTTCCTTTGTTAGCGTACAGTCCTAAAATGATTAGTGGAAAAGAATTTCCAATAAGAAATACATTTGCGGACGTAGGTGCAACAATTGCTGAGAACTTCAATGTGAGTATGCCAAAGTATGGTGAGAGCTTTCTTTCATCAATTAGGGGGAATTTAAATGGTAAATAAAAAAACAATCGATATCTCTACAGAATTTCTGCAAAAGAAATTTCCTGAAACTCCTGAAATAGGATTAATTTTAGGGTCTGGATTAGGAGTATTAGCAGATGAAATTGAGAATGCAATAAAAATTCCATATCAAGAAATTCCTGAATTTCCTGTTTCAACGGTAGAAGGGCACGCTGGACAGCTTGTTTATGGAACACTTAATGGAAAGACAGTCATTGCTATGCAGGGACGATTTCATTTTTATGAAGGTTATAGCTTAGAAAAAGTAACCTTTCCAGTACGCGTGATGAAGAAGCTAGGTGTTTCTACATTAATCGTAACAAATGCAGCAGGTGGAATAAATGAATCCTTTGAAGCGGGCGATTTAATGTTAATAAGCGACCATATTAATAACATGGGAACGAACCCGTTAATAGGTGAAAATGACAAAGACTTAGGAGTTCGTTTTCCTGATATGTCAGAGGCATATTCAAAAGAATTAAGACAACTTGCAAAGTCAGTTGCTGACCGTCTAGGTATCTCCATTCAAGAGGGTGTTTATGTAGGGAATACAGGTCCAAGCTATGAGACTCCAGCGGAAGTGAGAATGCTTAGAGTGTTTGGTGGGGACGCGGTTGGTATGTCAACAGTACCCGAAGTTATTGTGGCGCGCCATTCAGGCATGAAAGTACTTGGTATTTCTTGTATCTCTAATATGGCAGCAGGAATACTAGATCAGCCATTAACCCATGATGAAGTAATTGAAACTACAGAAAATGTTAAAGCAAACTTTTTATCTTTCGTTAAAGAAATCATCAATCAGCTTTAATCTGTGTCATTGACTTGAAAAGATTGCATGAAAAGGAAAAAGGTGAATTATATGAGAATGGTTGATTTAATAGAGAAAAAGAGAGATGGACAAACACTTTCTAAAGAGGAAATCACGTTCATTATCGATGGATACACAAAAGGTGATATTCCAGATTATCAAATGAGTGCATTCACTATGGCAGTATTTTTCCGTGGCATGACAGATGAAGAACGCGCTGATTTCACATTGGCGATGGTTGACTCAGGAGAAAAGATTGACTTATCAGCAATTGAAGGAATTAAGGTTGATAAACACAGTACAGGCGGTGTTGGTGATACTACAACTCTTGTTTTAGCTCCGCTTGTAGCAGCTGTTGGAGTGCCGGTTGCGAAGATGTCAGGCCGAGGGTTAGGTCATACTGGTGGAACAATTGATAAGCTTGAAGCAGTCCCTGGGTTTCATGTTGAAATAACGAATGAAGAATTTATTGAGCTAGTTAACAAAAATAAAGTGGCTGTTATTGGGCAAAGTGGGAATTTAACACCGGCCGATAAAAAACTCTATTCATTAAGAGATGTTACAGCGACAGTAAATAGTATTCCTCTTATTGCAAGCTCAATTATGAGTAAAAAAATTGCTGCAGGTGCTGATGCAATTGTTCTAGATGTTAAAACTGGTGCAGGGGCCTTTATGAAGGATTTTGAAGAGGCAAAGGATCTAGCAAAAGCTATGGTTGATATTGGAAACAATGTTGGTCGACACACAATTGCTGTGATCACTGATATGAGTCAACCACTTGGTTATGCAATCGGAAATGCGTTAGAAGTTCAAGAGGCAATCGATACGTTGAAGGGTGAAGGTCCAAAAGACTTGGAGGAGCTTTGTCTGACATTAGGAAGCCAAATGGTTTACTTAGCCAAAAAAGCTAATTCGTTAGAGGCGGCGAGAGAACTTCTTGTAGAAGTAATCGAAAATGGAAAAGCGCTGGAAACACTAAAGGCGTTCTTAAGTGCTCAAGGTGGAGATGCTTCAGTAGTTGATGATTATTCTAAACTTCCACAAGCTACGTATAAAATCGAACTTGAAGCAAAAGAAGATGGCTATGTATCAGAGATTATCGCAGATGGTGTGGGAACTGCTGCTATGCTATTAGGTGCAGGAAGAGCAACGAAGGAATCAGTTATTGATTTAGCCGTAGGACTTCTTCTAAAGAAGAAAATCGGTGATCAAGTAATAAAAGGAGAAAATCTAGTTACTATTTATAGTAATCGTGAAAATGTCGAAGAAGTAAAAAATAAACTATACGATAGTATTAGAATTTCAAGCGAAAAAGTTGAAAGCCCAACATTAATTCTTGAAAAAATTATATAGAAGAAACGTAAAAACAGGTAAATTGCGAAGTATTAATGCAATTTACCTGTTTTTTTATTATTAGCTGTTTTATCAAAATTTGTTGTTTTAGCTTATAAAACATTGAAAAGCTAGTTTCTAGCAGGCTGAATACACGTAGACTCCTGCGGGACCAGTGGCCAAAGTGAGACCCCAAAGGAGATTCAGCGACGAGGAGGCTCACTGGTCACCCGCCGGACGCGGAGTGTATTCAGCCTGCGGCTTTTAAAGCAAAACTCTATACGAAAACAAGCTTTATTTTTTAATCCCAAAATTGACCAAAATTTTTGTATAGATTTGTGTTAATTGGGAAAAATGGGATGTATATAAGAATGGAGGGTTTGGAGATGAAACGCTATTTCATTAGTTTTTTACTATTATCAATGATAGTTTCTGTTAGTACCCCATTTGCTTTTGCAGAGGAAAAGGGAACATCTGTGAATCTGGCTGAGAATGCTAAATCAGCAGTTGTCATTGAAAGAGACACGGGTACAGTTTTATACGATAAAAATAGTCATGAAAAATTACCACCAGCAAGTATGACGAAAATAATGACAATGTTATTAATTATGGAAGCAATTGATCAAGGTAGTATTTCTTTAGATGAGAAGGTTCGAACAAGTGAGCATGCCGCTTCAATGGGTGGTTCTCAAATATTTCTTGAACCTGGTGAGGAAATGACAGTTGATGAAATGCTTCGAGGAATTGCAATTGCATCTGGTAATGATGCGTCTGTTGCCATGGCCGAAAGGATTGCAGGTTCTGAAGAAGGATTTGTTGAGAAAATGAATCAAAAGGTCAAAGAGTTAGGTTTAGAGAATACATTATTCCAGAACCCAACAGGCTTACCTGCTGAAAACCATTACAGTACCTCTTATGACATGGCTATAATGGCAAAAGAGCTTTTAAAATATGAATTAATCACAAAGTATACAGGGAAATATGAAGATTACTTAAGAGAAGATTCGGATGATAAATTTTGGCTAGTAAATACCAATCGTTTAGTGAAATTCTATCCGGGTGTAGATGGACTAAAAACTGGATACACAAGTGAGGCAAAGTATTGTTTAACAGCTACTGCTGAAAAAGATGGAATGCGATTAATTACAGTTATCATGGGTGCACCGACACCAAAGGAACGAAATGCTCAAACGACAAAAATGCTCGACTATGGCTTTAGTCAATTTAAAACACATCCGATGTTTGAGCGAAATGAAGTTGTTTCAAAGGTGAAGGTAGGTAAAGGTAGTGAAAATACAGTAGATTTAGTCACATCTGAACCAATTTCTGTTTTAACGAAAAAAGGTGAAGCGATTGATGATGTAAAAAAAGAATTCATCGTCAAAGAGGATGTTAGTGCTCCAGTTAAAAAAGGTGATGAATTAGGTACATTAATTATTAAGAAAAACGATAAAGTTTTAAGCGAAAGTCCACTTTTAGCTAGTGAGGATATCGAAGAAGCTAGTTGGTGGAAATTATTTAAACGTACAATTGGTACTTTTACAAAATCATCGTAAAGAATATTCACTAGTTTTGACGAATGAGCACTAGTTTTGTCATGAAGAAGGAATCTAGAGGGTTCTTATAGAAAAACTCATTATACGAAAAGCAAGGAGGAAAGTGTAGTGAGTCTCGCAATAGAACTAGAAGTTAAAAACAATGTGTTATGCATTCGTCTTACTGGTGAATTAGATCATCACGCTGCAGAAGAATTGCGTCAGAAGGTAACTAGTGTAATAGAGAGTAAGGATATTAATCATATTTTATTAAATCTTGAAAATTTATCCTTTATGGATAGCTCTGGACTAGGAGTCATTCTAGGGCGTTACAAACAAGTGAAAAGTAAGGGTGGGGAAATGGTTGTTTGTTCAATCTCTCCATCGGTCAAACGTTTGTTCGACATGTCAGGGTTATTTAAAATTATTCGATTAGAAACAGATGAAAATTATGCGTTACAAACATTGGGGGTGGCATAACATGAAAAATGAGATGCATCTCCAATTCTCAGCACTTAGCCAAAATGAGTCCTTTGCACGTGTGACAGTAGCGTCTTTCATTGCGCAGCTTGATCCGACTTTGGATGAATTAACAGAAATAAAAACAGTGGTATCAGAAGCTGTTACGAATGCTATTATCCATGGGTATGATAGTAACCCGGACGGCATCGTGTATATATCTTGTACACTTGAAGAAGACTGTGTGGTTTCAATGACGATACGTGATGAAGGAATGGGGATATCAAACCTTGAAGAAGCGCGTCAACCTTTATTTACGACGAAACCAGAACTTGAACGTTCAGGAATGGGCTTTACCATTATGGAAAATTTCATGGACGAAGTTGAAATTGCGACATCAGAGTCAAAGGGTACTGTATTACGTTTGAAAAAGCATTTATCAAAGAGCAAAGCGCTATGCAATTAAGGAGACTAGCCAATGGATGTGGAGGTCAAGAACGAAAAAACTGAAACGTATTTAAAGGATAATGAAGTAAAGAGTTTAATTAAGCGAAGCCAGAACGGGGAACAAGAGGCCAGAGATTTAATTGTCCAGAAAAATATGCGATTAGTTTGGTCTGTTGTTCAGCGCTTTTTAAACCGTGGTTATGAACCAGATGATTTGTTTCAAATTGGTTGTATAGGGTTATTAAAATCAGTTGATAAGTTTGATTTATCCTATGATGTGAAGTTTTCAACGTATGCAGTTCCGATGATTATCGGTGAGATTCAACGATTTATTCGAGATGATGGTACGGTGAAGGTCAGTAGGTCATTAAAGGAAACTGGTAATAAAATCCGTAAAGCAAAGGATGAGCTATCTAAGCGATTGGGAAGAGTGCCAACGGTGGTAGAAATTGCTACATTTCTAGAAATCACACCGGAAGATGTTGTATTAGCACAAGAGGCGAGCCGCACTCCATCATCTATCCATGAAACCGTGTATGAAAATGATGGTGACCCAATTACTTTGTTAGATCAAATTGCAGACAATAGTGAAACAAAATGGTTTGATAAGATTGCTTTGAAAGAAGCAATCCGAGAATTAGATGAACGAGAACGATTAATTGTGTATCTTAGATATTATAAGGATCAAACGCAATCAGAGGTTGCGGCACGATTAGGGATATCGCAGGTTCAGGTTTCAAGACTTGAAAAGAAAATATTGCAGCAAATGAAAGACCGAATGGATGCTTAGCACATCCATTCGGTTTTTTTGTGGAAATTAATGGTTGCATTAGAGAATGTAACAAATACCATACTACAGTTACAGAGATAACAACGTGTAGGGTGTGAAGGTAATGGAGAAAACGATATATGTACGCTTGCGCCATCGCATTCAAGTTAGACCTAATCAACTGGTGAGAATGAGCGATATTGCTCAAATTATTTGTAATAATGAAGAACAATGCAAGGAAATACAGAATATCCCAATTTACCAAATTACGATTCAGGATAAAACGATTGTTGTCATTGATCTAATGAATGTCATTAAAAAAGTGAAAATTTTTGATCCTGAGATAGACGTTCAAACAATCGGACCGTCCCAAGCGTTAATTGAAATTGTTTTTGCTAAAAAAAAGTATCCTTATTTATTTTTTGTATTGATTTGGTTTTTATTATTTGTAGGGGCAGCTTTAACAATTATGAATTTTCATGAAGATGTAAGCATGCAGCAGGTACATCAGAAGTTATATGAAGTGATAACTGGTGAAAAAGAAAAGCAGCCACTATTACTTCAAGTTCCTTACTCAATTGGATTGGGATTAGGGATGATCCTATTTTTCAATCACATTTTTAAAAAGAGAATTAATGAAGAACCTAGTCCACTCGAAGTTGAAATGTTTAATTACCAACAAGATTTAGATAACTACTTAATTATAAACGAAAATAAGGAAAGCATAAAAAAAATAGATGATCCTTAAAATAATCTTAATCGTTTTTATTGGATTCGCTAGTGGACTGGCTGTAGGTGCAGGATTTGTCGCCTTTTTAGCAGTGTTAGGGATTATACCTAGGCTAACTCAACTAACAAAAACATGGAAATATATTCACTTAATAGAGTGGGGAGTCGTGTTTGGTGCCCTTATGGGAGGTTGGTTTAGCCTTACAGATATCGTGCTTTCCTTACCAAACTTTTTTACCATTCCTGTGGGTTTAGCGAGTGGGATATATGTAGGCATGCTAGCAGCAGCGCTTACTGAAGTTCTTAATGTATGGCCAATTCTAGCAAAACGAATAAGGGTAGATGATAAAATTATTGCACTCTTAATGGCAATTGTTCTAGGTAAAGTAATAGGATCACTTTTTCATTGGTTATATTTTGTCAATCTTTAATGAACTTCTTATAAAGGAGGGGCTAGGATGGCTAATCGATTAAAAGACGATTATAAAAACAATATAAAACAATTTCAACCTAAACTACCACTATTGATGAATTGTTTAAAAGCATTTCTTGTAGGTGGAATCATTTGTACTTTTGGTCAAGGAATTCAAAATTTCTATATAAACGTATTTGATTTCACTAAAGAAACAGTTGGGAACCCTACTGTAGCAACATTGATTCTGATTGCGTCAGTTTTAACAGGATTCGGTGTATATGATAAGTTAGGTCAGTTTGCTGGTGCCGGATCGGCTGTGCCAGTAACGGGTTTTGCGAATTCAATGACAAGTGCGGCCCTAGAACATAAAAGTGAAGGCATTGTTCTTGGAATAGGTACTAATATGTTTAAACTTGCAGGAAGTGTAATTGTATTTGGTGTCGTTGCCACTTATGTGGTTGGAATTATTAGATACTTGTTTCACCTCGCATTAATGTAGATGAGAGGAAGATGTAAATGGAATTAGTAGGAAAACAAACATGGAAATTTAATCAGTCTATTTATATTAATTCAGTTGGAACTGCAGTTGGTCCAAAGGAAGCGGATGGTCCTTTAGGATTTCAATTTGATATTACACATAAAGACTTGCATTGTGGTGAAGAGAACTGGGAACTCGCAGAACGAAGGTTAATGGAGCAATCAATCACTACTTGTCTTGACAAAGTGAATCTTTCTTATGCAGATGTTGATTTTTTTCTAGCAGGTGATTTACTAAACCAAAATGTTACATCAAATTATGTTGCAAGACATACCCAAATTCCCTTCTTATGTATGTTTGGTGCTTGTTCAACCTCAATGGAAACTTTGGCTGTTGGATCAGCTCTTGTGGCAGGTGGATTTGCGAATCGAATCATTGCTTCAACAAGCAGTCATAATGCGACAGCTGAGAGACAGTTTCGTTATCCAACAGAATATGGAGGACAAAAACCAAGTACTGCCACATTCACGGTTACTGGTGCTGGGACTGCTTTAGTTAGCAAAGAAAAAGGACCAGTTAGAATTACGTCAGCGACCATTGGGAAAGTGAATGACCTAGGAATTAATAATCCGTTTGATATGGGATCTGCAATGGCTCCTGCTGCTGCTGATACGATAAAGACCCATTTCGAAGATCTTGGTACTTCACCAAAGGATTATGATCTAATCGTCACAGGTGATCTCTCGGGGATTGGAAGTCCGATTGTAAGGGAACTACTACTCGAAGAAGGCTACGATTTAAATACTAGGCATAATGATTGTGGATTAATGATTTACTCAAAGGATCAAGAAACCTTTGCAGGGGGAAGTGGGTGTGCATGTTCAGCGGTTGTAACGTATGGACATATTATCAAACAGTTAATCTTAGGGAATCTTCAAAAGGTACTAGTGGTTGCTACTGGCGCCCTATTGAGTCCAACGATGATACAACAAAAGGAGTCCATTCCAACCATCGCACATGGAGTTGTATTAGAAAGAACAATTGAAGAATAAAGGATGATCGTTCGTGGAATATATCATTGCATTTTTAGTTGGTGGAGGTATTTGCGTTATTGGGCAGATTTTGTTAGATGTGGCTAAGTTAACCCCCGCACATGTTATGAGTACATTCGTTGTACTTGGAGCAATTCTTGACGGATTTAATCTGTACGATAACTTTATTGAGTTCGCAGGTGCGGGTGCAACGGTACCTATTACAAGTTTTGGACATTCGCTTTTACATGGAGCAATGCATCAAGCTGATGAACACGGATTTATTGGGATTGGGATGGGTATTTTTGAATTAACTTCAGCAGGCATCTCATCAGCCATATTGTTTGCTTTTATCGTAGCATTACTATTTAAACCGAAAGGATAATGAGTGATGAATAAAGACCGCAGGAAGGTGATTCTTGTAACTGATGGGGATGAATATGCGCTTAAAACAATTGAATATATCGCTCGGGAATTTGGTGGACGATGTATATCAAAGTCGCAGGGTAATCCAACAACTCTTTCTGGTCCAGAGATCAGTGAATTAATCCTTCAGGCACCTAATGATCCAGTATTTGTTATGTTCGATGATAGTGGGTTTATTGGAGAAGGTGCAGGAGAACTGGCTTTGAAATATGTGGCTAATGACAAGAGACTTGATATATTAGGAATCATTGCGGTTGCATCAAAAACACATCAGGACGAATGGACAAGAGTGGATGTTAGCATTGATCGATTTGGAAAACTCACTCATTTTGGTGTTGATAAAAGTGGGGTTGAAGAATTTGATGTGGGGCGAATAAACGGTGACACCGTTTATTGTCTAGATGAATTAAATGTCCCGATCATTGTTGGGATTGGTGATATAGGGAAGATGGCAAGAAAGGATCATGTGCAAAATGGTTCGCCTATCACTCGGAAAGCTGTGGAATTGATATTAGAAAGGAGTGGATATTATGACGAATAACACTCAAAATAAAACCCCAATTTCTGATCAAATCAAGTTGAATGAAAAATTTTTTAAAGAGCATATCGAGATGGGCACCGGCAGCTTTGATATCGGTGTCAGAAAAATAACCATTCAAAAAAAGGATTTAAATCTATTTTATCTCAATGGTTTATGTGATACGAACTTCATTATTCAATTATTAAAGGAATTAGTGAATATCAATGACAAAGAAAAATTAGCACATCAGGCAATGGAAATTATTGAGAATAGAATGGTTCATCAGCAAGTATCGACGATCAAGAACCTGGATGAAGCTGTTGATAAGCTATTGTCAGGACTAATCATTATTCTAGTGGATGGTGAAGATACTGGACTAGCTGTGGATGTAAGAAGTTATCCAGGAAGAAATCCAGAAGAACCTGATACAGAAAAAGTAATCAGAGGTGCAAGAGATGGGTATACGGAAAACCTTGTCGTAAATGTTGCACTTACTAGAAGACGAATTAGAGACGAAAGATTAAGGAATGAAATACTGCAAGTTGGTGAACGATCAAAAACAGATATTTGTATTTCTTATCTTAAAGATGTAGCCAATCCAAATCTTGTTAAAAAGATCAAAGATGAACTTAACGCCATAAAAGTGGATGGTTTAACAATGGCTGATAAAACAGTTGAGGAATTCTTGGTAAAACAAAGTTATAATCCTTATCCGCTTGTACGGTATACTGAGCGACCTGATGTTGCAGCAAATCACTTGTTAGAAGGACATGTTGTGATTACTGTAGATACTTCTCCAAGTGTTATCATTACACCTACGACGATGTTTCATCATGTACAGCATGCTGAAGAATATAGACAAGCACCAGCTGTTGGGACCTATTTAAGATGGGTGCGATTTTTAGGGATTATTGCATCAATTTACCTGTTACCTCTTTGGTTTTTATTTGTATTAGAACCACAGTTATTACCTAAAGCTTTGGAGTTTATAGGTCCTAGTGAAAAAGGTAATATTCCAATTGTCGTACAGATATTTCTTGCTGATTTTGGGATCGAATTTTTAAGAATGGCCGCCATTCACACACCAACTCCTTTATCTACAGCGATGGGATTAATAGCAGCTGCGTTGATTGGTCAAATAGCCATTGATGTTGGATTATTTGTTCCAGAAGTTATTATGTACGTTGCAGTCGCTGCAATAGGGTCCTTTGCTACACCAAGTTATGAGTTAAGTATAGCAAATAAAATGGCTAGACTTATCTTGTTAGTAATAGTTGCAGTCTTTAAATTACCGGGATTTGTTATTGGGGCAACTGTTTTTTTCCTTTTATTAGCGAGTATAAGATCATTAAATACTCCTTACCTATGGCCATTTCTCCCGTTTAATGCTAGAGCGTTGTGGGAAATCGTTATTCGTTCTGCAGTTCCTGGTCAAAAATTAAGACCAAGTATCGTACATCCTCAAAATCCTTACAAACAACCAAAATAATTTTAAAATTGAAATGTTAAGATGATTGCATGATTGCCCAGCTTATGATATTTTTATGTCTATATAGCTGTAGTTAAAACGTATTTTCAATATGAAAGACAGCTAATGGTTTACTCCATTGCTGTCTTTTTTTAGGCTCTGTTGTGTGAAGTAGAGAAGAGCTGACCGTTGTTAAAAGATATTTATTGGAAATGAGTCAGTTCAACTATATCAATACTAATAATGAACATAGCTTATAAAAAGAATAGATTAATTACTAGTAGTGCTATGAAAAGAGGGAACTAATATGTATTTACATGGAACGAGTCGCGTTAATAAGCAAGGACATTTAGAAATCGGTGGGATAGACACGATTGAATTGACAAAAAAGTACGGCACTCCTTTATATGTATATGATGTAGCGTTAATCCGCGAAAGAGCAAAGAACTTTCGAGATACATTTGCAAAGTTAGGTATAAAGGCACAGGTGGCATATGCTAGTAAAGCTTTTTCAACCGTCGCGATGATACAACTTGTTGAAGAGGAAGGCTTATCACTAGATGTAGTATCAGGTGGTGAATTATACACGGCTCTTCAAGCTGGATTTCCGGTGGAGCGTATCCACTTTCATGGAAACAACAAAAGCTACGAGGAGTTAGAAATGGCGATTAAACATCAAGTTGGCTGTATAGTAGTTGATAATTTCTATGAACTAACCCTTTTGGATGAAATAAGTAATAAGCATCAAGTACAAACACCTATACTTCTGAGAGTGACCCCTGGAATTGAGGCACATACCCATGATTATATCTTAACTGGGCAAGAAGATTCAAAATTTGGTTTTGGTCTTGAAAATGGACAAGCAGACACAGCTGTTGAGACCGTACTATCCTTATCAGGAGTATCATTACTCGGAATCCACTGTCATATTGGTTCACAAATCTTTGAGACTACTGGGTTTGTGTTGGCTGCCAAGAAAATGTTTGGTAAATTAAAAGATTGGAAACAGGCCCATAATTATATTCCAGAGGTACTTAACCTAGGTGGAGGATTTGGGATACGTTATACGAAAGAAGACGATCCTATTCCTGTTGCTCAATATGTGGAAGAAATTATTAGGGAAGTTAAAATACATGCTGCGGAACTAAACATTGATGTTCCGGAAATATGGATTGAACCAGGTCGTTCAATGGTTGGTGATGCAGGAACAACTTTGTACTCGGTAGGTTCAAGAAAAGAAGTGCCTAATATACGCAATTATGTAGCGATTGATGGGGGAATGAATGATAATATTCGTCCAGCCTTATATCAGGCAAAGTATGAAGCAGTCCTAGCTAATCGAGTATACGATGAGGTTGAAGAAACAGTCTCTATAGCGGGGAAATGTTGTGAATCTGGAGATATGCTTATTTGGGATTTACCTCTGCCAAAAGCGAACTCAGCTGATGTTTTAGCCGTTTTCTGTACAGGAGCATATGGTTATTCTATGGCAAACAATTATAATCGGATTCCACGTCCACCAGTAATATTTGTAGAAAACAGTGAAGAACAATTAGTTGTAAAGCGTGAAAGTTATGAAGATATTGTTCGTTTAGATGTTCCATTAAAAGCAAATGTGAAAAAATAAAAAGTGAAGGGGATCCCCTTCATTTTTTTATACGAGTCTAACATTCATATATTTTAATTTGAAAAAAATTTAATCACAATTGGAATATTGAATTCAATTATAGTAGAATGGATACGTTCAATGATATTGACGAATCTATTTTTTTGGAGGTTTCACATGAAAAAAGCGAGTATCGAGTTTGAAAATGGAGAAAAAATTCTCATTGATTTATATGCTGATGCTGCACCAGGTACAGTAGAAAATTTTGAGAAGTTAGCAAAAGAAGGATTTTATAATGGATTAAACTTCCACCGTGTTATACCTGGTTTTGTTGCTCAAGGCGGTTGCCCAACAGGAACTGGTACAGGTGGTCCAGGATATACAATTAAGTGTGAAACAGCAGGGAATCCACATAAGCATGTAGCTGGTTCTCTTTCAATGGCACACGCTGGTAAAGACACTGGTGGGAGCCAATTTTTTATCGTACATGAGCCACAACCTCACTTAAATGGTGTACATACTGTTTTTGGACAAGTTACTGAAGGAATTGATTCAGTACTTAGAATTAAACAAGGTGATGTTATGAAGGAAGTTAAGGTCTGGGAAGAATAAGACATATGGCACAGCAGGCATTTGCCTGTTGTGCTTTTTTGAATGAAAGATGAGGGTGATCGCTTTGAAATCGACAAATTGGACTTTGTTTTTTATTATCATTACTATTTGTATTATTTGGGGACTAGTATACTGGTTTGTAATTGTCTAGGTAGCCAAACTTTGTTCAAATATAGGTAACCTAAATAGGTATAAAAAAACCAAAAATACGACAAAGCTATATATATTATGATATAATACTTGAAAATCAATATATTTCCTTCGGGGGTAGGGTGAAATTCCCAACCGGCGGTGATCATTTTTATGTGTAGCCCGCGACCCATATAGCTTTTTGCTATATGGCTGACTTGGTGTGATTCCAAGGCCGACAGTAAAGTCTGGATGGGAGAAGGAAAATCACAGGAAGCGGATAGGCCAAAAAATAGGGTTCTATTACCTTTATTTGGTGTGCTATAAATGCTTACATATCTAATGTGATATTCTGTTTAATATGAGGTTAACTCTTAAGCAAACTCCCTTGTTCACTTTTTTGTGGATTCTTTAGGGAATTCGTCTGAGAGTTAACCTTTTTTGTATACTACTTTTAAAAGGTGTTCTCCTTGAAGCATTGATTTGAGATGAAAAAAGTATGGAGAGGAGGATGAGCAGTTTGTTTACAGGAATCGTTGAGGAAATAGGTAAGATAAGTGACTTACAAGGCACAAAAGATTCTATTGTGATGAGAATAAAGGCAAAAAAAATTCTTGAGGATGTAGCATTAGGAGACAGTATTTCAGTAAATGGTGTTTGCTTAACTGTAACCTCTTTTACAAGTGATGAATTTACGGTTGATGTTATGCCAGAAACAGTGAAATCGACATCCTTACAAATGCTCAAAAAACAGTCATCAGTTAACTTAGAAAGAGCAATGTCTGCAGGTGGTCGTTTTGGGGGGCATTTTGTATCAGGTCATGTGGATGGAACAGGAAAGATTGTGTTGAAAGAACGTCAATCAAATGCTGTGTATTATGGAATTAAAGTAGATACATCACTCACAAATTATATGATTCCTAAAGGATCAATTACAGTCGATGGAACGAGCTTAACGATCTTTGGAATTTCTAACGATATCGTTACCATTTCACTAATTCCACATACAGTTACTGAAACCATTATTGGAGAAAAGGGGATTGGCGATATTGTAAATATTGAGTGTGATATGCTCGGGAAATACGTAGAAAAATTTATACTACAATCCAAACAGCAAACAAGGAAAACATCGGTTACCTCAAGCTTTCTTGAGGAAAATGGATTTAAATAGTAGGTAGAGAGAGGATGAGTTAAGCATGTTTGATCCGATTGAAGAAGCCATTTATGAATTAATGCAAGGCAAAGTCGTCATTGTTTGTGATGATGAAGATCGAGAAAATGAAGGTGACTTTATCGCTTTAGCTGATAAGGCAACACCTGAAGTGATTAATTTTATGATTAAGCATGGTCGTGGACTTGTATGTACGCCTATAACAGAAGAATTAGCTGGGAAACTACAGTTGTTACCGATGGTTAACCATAATACTGACCCACATGGAACCGCGTTTACGGTGAGTATCGATCATAAAACAACAACAACTGGTATAAGTACATTTGAAAGATCAACGACAATACTTGAATTGTTAAATCCTGAATCCAAAGGTTCTGATTTTAAAAGACCAGGCCATGTCTTTCCATTAATTGCTAAAAAGGGTGGGGTATTAAGACGAGCTGGACATACAGAGGCAGCAATTGATTTGGCTCGCTTATGTGGTTCAGAACCTGTAGGGGTTATTTGCGAAATTATTAATGAAGATGGAACAATGGCTAGAGTGCCAGAACTAAGAGCATTAGCAGATGATTTTGAATTAAAAATGATTACGATCAAGGATTTAATCGAATACAGAAACCGAAAGGATAATCTCATTAAACGAGAAGTTGAGATTGAATTACCGACAGAATTTGGTGATTTTAAAGCGATCGGTTTCTCAAATGTGATTGACGGGAAGGAACATGTTGCATTAGTAAAGGGTGAGATAATCCCTGGTGAAACAAGCCTTGTAAGAGTTCACTCTGAATGTCTAACAGGTGATGTATTTGGATCATATCGTTGTGATTGTGGTTCACAGCTTCACGCTGCATTAACTCAGATCGAAAAAGAAGGTTCGGGTGTACTATTGTACATGCGTCAAGAGGGCCGTGGCATTGGATTATTAAATAAAATGCGGGCTTACAAGCTACAAGAAGAAGGCTATGATACAGTTGAGGCCAATGAAAAGCTTGGTTTTGCACCTGATCTAAGAGATTATGGAATTGGTGCACAAATCTTAAAGAATCTCGGAATACAAAAGATGAGGCTATTGACAAATAACCCACGAAAAATCACTGGATTAAAAGGATATGATCTAGAAGTTGTTGACCGTATTCCATTGCAAATGCCAGCGAAAACAGAGAATGAAAAGTATTTAAGAACAAAGCATCAAAAACTAGGCCATATGCTTCATTTTTAAAAGTAGTAATTTGTACAATAATAATACGTTGTGTACAATGGGGTAACGTTAAGAAACAGAAAATGGAATATACTTAGGAGGATTATCATGAATACACAAATATATGAAGGCAATTTAATTGGTACAGGACTTAGAGTAGGAATCGTCGTTGCACGTTTTAATGAATTCATTAACAGCAAATTATTAGACGGTGCATTAGATGGTCTGAAAAGACATGGAGTTAAAGAGGAAGACATTGGAATCGCGTGGGTTCCAGGGGCTTTCGAAATTCCATTAGTTGCAAAAAAGATGGCAGAATCAGATAAATTTGATGCAGTCCTCACATTAGGAACTGTTATAAGAGGTGCTACAACACATTATGACTATGTGTGTAATGAGGTAGCAAAGGGTGTAGCTACAACAGCGTTATCTACAGGTAAACCAGTTGTATTTGGAGTGTTAACTACAGAAAATATTGAGCAAGCAATTGAAAGAGCAGGTACAAAAGCTGGGAATAAAGGATGGGAAACTGCAATCTCTGCGATTGAGATGGCTAATTTATTAAGATCATTCTAATAAGATCTTAATTACATGTATGATTTTTATGCACAATGGTAATCATGAGAGTGTTTTTCTTTTTAGTAACCAGGGTGAAGTGAATCCAACATCGCCACTGGTTATTCTTTTAGTTACTTTGCATCATATGGAATAATATTCAAATTATTTAGGTGAATGATGATTTTAACTATAGAAAAAAAAGTAGGAAAATGTTAATCTAAGGTAAAGTATAAACATAACTTAATTACTATTATTTTCAATTTCAGGAAAGTTATTTCATTAATGAGGGATATCTATGCTAATAAGATACAAAAAAAATTATGAAAAAATTGCGATGGGTCTTCTGTCTTTTATGCCATCAGAAAAAGATCTGAAAAAGCTTCAAGCAACAATGAGGCAATATGAGATGGAAGAAGATAGACAACTATTTCTTTGGAAAGAAGAGGATATCATCGGAATTATTGGAACACAATTGCTCGAAAACGAGGGCTTAGAAATACAGCATATTAGTGTTAATCCATCACACAGACTTCAAGGGATTGGAAAGAAAATGGTAAAGGCCTTAAAAGAGACATTTCCAAACAAGGCAATCCAGCCAAATGAATATACCGCAGCATTTTTTGATCGTTGTGACACTAAAGAAGAAAGGGACTAATTTGTCCCTTATTTTTATGGGGATTATAGCTACTATAAGTATGAACTCTGTTTGAGACCAGCTCCAAACCTAAAGGAACCGAGCTTCCTAGTCAGTGTCCGAAAGGTTTTTGGGGGATGAACAAGGTGCTTGCGCTTTTTTTAGTTTTTGCAACTCTCTTTCCGCTATTACCTCACTTCGATCCCTTCTTTTATGCTTTTCTATAAGTTCTATATTATCCAATTGACTTTCAGATCCCCAAATAAAACCAAGGCTTTCGCATTGTTCATTACATATTCTAATAAGAGCTGGATGACCAATTGGGAGATTAAAACTTTTATAGGCTACATGGTTTTGTATGTCATTAAGCCTTTCTTTTAGAATGGGTATTAAAGTTTCTGTATTTAAGCCAAATTCTTTAAGAGGTTTTCTGTTTTGTTCAATAATTGAGATTGCATTTGCCATCATTCGGAAGGCACCACTAAAATTACCTCTTCTATGATGATACAAGGAGACGGCAATTTGAATAAGTCCAACTAGATGATGTTTCCGTTTCCCTTTTGGATCTTGTTTCCAAAGCTCTTCTAATTCTTCATGACATTCAAAGTAATCCCTATCACCATGAAAATGGACAAGATAATTTATATATTCAGCTGGATATGTCAAAGAATACACTCCTTTTACGCATTTTACATCATATTAAGTTTATCATAATTATAACTTTTCGCGTATTTCACTTTCAATTAGTCTGTCTCGTAAACTTTGTTGATACTATAATTGTATGCCACCTCATATTCCAATTATCCAAGACAATATAGTATTTAAAAACAACAATCTCTTAAAAAAGAGCGTTCAATTAACATGTCCAGCAAGGTGTTAAGTATTTCCACTATGTTTTACATCAAATTATTATTGGACAAGACATGAATATACACTATACTATTAATTATCTATTAGTAAGTTAGTGTATGATATTTGGTGGGGTTATAATGGAATATAATGTAAAAATAGACTCATTTGAAGGACCTTTAGATTTACTGTTGCATCTGATAAATCGACTAGAAATTGATATATATGATATCCCAGTTGCAAATATTACAGAACAGTATATGTTTTATATAAAGACGATGACAGAAATGAAATTAGACATTGCAAGTGAGTACTTGGTCATGGCAGCAACACTACTTGCAATAAAAAGTAAGATGCTACTTCCTAAGCAGGAAGAGTTGTATGATGAGGATTTAGAGATTGATATTGAAGAAGATCCACGTGAAGAGTTAATGAATCGATTAATTGAATACCGTAAATACAAAGGTGCCGCTGAGGATTTGAAAGTACTGGAGGAAGAAAGAAGTCATATCTTTACAAAGCCTCCAAGTGATTTAGGTGAATGGATGGAAGAAACCACTAACCTCAACCAAAAAATCGATGTCAATCTGTATGATATGCTGGGTGCACTTCAGAAATTAATGCGCCGAAAAAAGCTTCAAAAACCATTAACAACGAGAATTACGAGGCAAGAAATACCGATTGAAAAAAGAATGGAAGAGATTTTAGTAGAACTTCAAAACAGTAGAGAACGAAGAAATTTCTTTGATCTTTTCCCATTACCTATAAAAGAACACATTGTTGTAACGTTTTTGGCTATTTTGGAACTATTAAAAAATAATTCAATAATTCTTGAACAAGACCAAAACTTTTCGGATATATTTGTATCTTGTAAGGAAAGGATTTGACGTTGTGAAAATAACCCAATGGAAAGCAATTGTAGAGGGTTTACTATTTGTAGCGGGTGATGAAGGATTAAGTCTTAAACAGCTTGCCGCAGTCCTTGAAGTAGACCAACAGATTGCTCAAGATATCATTAGTGATTTGATTATAGATTACAAAGACGAAGATAGAGGGTTGCATTTAGTTGAAATTGCAGGTGCATTTCAACTTACAACTAAAAAAGAGCATTCTGAGTATTTGAGAAAGCTTGTTGAGTCACCATCTAATACCGTTTTGTCACAGGCTGCACTTGAGACATTGGCTATTGTAGCATATCGGCAACCAATCACAAGAGCTGAAATTGAAGAAATACGAGGCGTGAAAACTGAAAGACCACTCCACACTCTCGCAGCTAAAGCATTAATCAAAGAGGTTGGCAGAGTTGAAAGAACAGGACGTGCGATCCTTTATGGTACGACAAAGGAATTTCTTGAGTATTTTGGTCTTAAAACCATTGAGGAATTACCACCCTTACCAGAAAAAATAGATGATGAATCAGTTCAGGAAGAAGCAGATTTATTTTTTGAGAGGTTCCAAGAAACAGTAGATGATTCAAAATAATCTCACATCATTGGCTAGTATATGTTAAAATAAAACTAAGCTAATTTTGTAGTTTGTTTTCCATTTTCAGAGTAAGGTAAATACAAACAAAGAGGTGGAATATGAAAATCAAAGACTGTAGGGGCTATGAACTTGAAAAAGAACAGCCTAATACATCTGAGGACTTTTTTAATCGTTCGGAGGTCGTTTATCTCGATCAAAATGAGGAAAGAATATTTCATGTGTTGTATGTGCGATACTTTGATGAGCAATTATCAGAAGAAATGCCATATAATAACAACAGTTTATTCAAAGTAGGAGATCGACAAGTAACGCTAAAGGATGTCATTGGCATCGTTTGTCTATTGAGTAATCCAAATTTCCGAAATCGCAAACGTGTCTATATTAATTCGCTGGAAGAATTACTATCGTATTTTAAGGGATTTGATTTTGACTTGTTACCAAAGATATTTCAAACGATTGAGGAAAACAAATTGTTTAATATTGAACCAACAATGCTATATACAACGATTAAATAAGTGAATTTACTTTTACATATAAGTAGTGGAGGGAAAGTTTTATGGGAAATCTAATTGTCAAATCACAAACAGAACAGGTAGAGGAATTCTTAAGAAATTCGGTTTCATCTATTACAAATTATTTAAACCAAACAACAATTGATTCATTAATAAATGAAGCAGATGGTGAAAAGGAATATTTTGAAAGTCTGTTAAGCAATATTAGACGTCTTGTGGTTTTTTGTGAAGAAGGACTTGATGCGTGTCAGGTTGTTTTGACGAACGAACCTTTTAGAAAAGGTGCTGCAGAAAAAACTTTGTATAAAATCTATCACCAATGTATTGAGGAGTTTTTCTCACCTAAAAATGATTCTTGGTATGAAGACAGTCGTTCAGCATATACAGGTAAGAATGCATTAACCTTTAGGCAGACTCCACCACCATCTACTGAGAAATTACTGTCTTCTTTGGAGGCAAGTTTTCAATCAATTCGTGAAGAGCTTGAATTTTACGAAACTGATTATCGCACAAAAATGCTACAGTCTAAATAGTGTTGAAAAAACTCAATCTGATTATGGATTGAGTTTTTTTAACTTAATCATAGGAAAGTTTAAACATTGGTTCTCGGTTTTGTTGGGTCACAGGCAGGAGGTTTAACATCTTTTGTAGATTGTGATAGTTTTGTTAAATAATAACATTCCTCCCTTGCCATATGATCTGCCATTAAAGGGGTTAACACACCTAATAATTCCTTGTTTAGCTCCATCTCCTCAAGTTCATTTAGAAATCCTTTGAAAATCGTCATTTCTAATTCGACTTGATTATTAAATCGTGATAGTGCAGGGAAATCGAACTGATTTGTACGTAAATACCCCACTAATTCAACCGCTTTAAGATAAAAATCTTCCCATTGCTTCGTATACTCCTGACCTTTCTCTTTCAAATCTTTTTCAACTCGATCAAGATTATCTGCTATCGCTCCTGCGTGACCAGCCGCATCAAGCAACCACAATAAGTGGTGATGAAGGGCATGGGTTGGTGGGACCGAATTCCCTTTCACAAGGTAACTTGCCACCCTGAGCCACTCTTCAAGTTCGTTTACCATGTGGCTTATAAAAGAGGGAGGAAGTTGAATCCCCACTTTCCCTACTAAATGCTGTTTGATAATATCTAACTTAAAGGCTCTTAACCTTTCTCCTTCTTCTATACCAGACTGAATAACAGCTTGTAACTCGTCAATATGTAATGACTGGTTTGATGCTCCAAGAAGTTTATCAAAACTGGAGATAAAATACTTCGCAGTAGAAATCCTTTTCTCTTCATTTGAAGATAAAGATTCAAAAATAAAGCGGCTATGATCTCCTAAAATCTGCATCCAAAAATTCACTTCAAAAACAGCTTCTTTTATAAACGCTTGATTCATATTAACACCTCCAAAATGTCCTTCTTAAATGTATGATTATTAATTGGTCTTCATGTGTAATAATTTTCCATTTTAAAACCGTGGGTTGATGTCACGTAAAATTAAAAACAGCATAGTATAAAGCGGAAAACAATAGGGGAGGAATTTATGGTATGAGTAATCAATTGAGTTATAAACAGTACATTCAGGAAGTTACTTTGTGGGCTGAACAACTAGAAACACTATTGGGTGAAATGCGAACCGAGGACAATGAAGCAAAGAAGAGTAAGAATGAAATTAGCGATTTGTTAAATTTGTTAAACAGCTTTGAGAATGAGATTCAGTATGAGGATATTGTTAGTATTAAAGAGAAGGTAGATATACTCTATCAGGATAGCTCATCAATCTTGCAAACTAACAGACAAACGGATGAGAGGTTAAACCTATACAATGGTATTAAAATTGGTGAGCACAAGTTACCTCCACTACCGTATAGCTATGATGCACTAGAGCCATATATAGCAAGTGAAATAATGGAATTACATCACAAAAAACACCATCAAAGTTATGTGGATGGACTAAACAAAGCAGAACGAATGATGGAAAAGGCTCGTCAAACAGGTGAATTTGATCTTATAAAGCACTGGGAACGAGAAGCTGCATTTCATGGTTCTGGTCATTACCTACACACCATTTTCTGGAATGTGATGAATCCAAGGGGTAAGAAAATTCCTACTGGCAAACTACTAAATAAAATCACAGAAGACTTCGGTAGTTTTGATGCATTCAAACAGCATTTCACAGAGGCAGCCAAAAAAGTGGAAGGTGTAGGATGGGCAATTCTAGTTTGGTCTACAAGATCACATAAATTAGAAATTCTACAATCTGAGAGACATCAAATGTTAACACAATGGGATACGATACCTTTATTAGTCTTAGATGTATGGGAGCATGCTTATTACTTACAATATAAGAATGAAAGAGCAGATTATGTTCAGAATTGGTGGAATATAGTTGATTGGAATGAAGTGGAAAATCGCTTTAAAGAAGCTTCAAAACTTCAATGGAAGCCATTTTGATCATTTAATAAATCTAAATAAATTGTCCTGAAGCTGTGTTCAAGGAGTGCAATGCACTACCTTAATGGAATACAGCTTTTTATTTATCATATTAGCTTTTCCAATTTTCGTTCATATACGGACTTGTATTGCATAAACTTGTACAAAACAGCAAAAGGGACGGGGATTTGATGACCTACTTAAGGAAATTTACCATATTACTACTAACATTGATGATCTTATTTTCTTATATTCCTCAAAAGACGGCTGCATTTGGATCAGTGAGTGCACTTAGTGCAGTTTTAATAGAAGAAAAAACTGGACGTGTCATATTTGAAAAAGATGCACATACACAAAGGAGAATTGCAAGTATTACAAAAATAATGACAGCAATATTGGCTGTTGAGTCTGGAAAGATGGATGAAATGGTCAAGGTAAGTAGTCGTGCATATGGAACAGAGGGGTCATCATTGTACCTACAAGAAAACGAGAAAATAAAATTGGAAGATTTAGTTTATGGATTAATGCTACGATCAGGAAATGACGCCGCAGTGGCTATAGCAGAGCATGTGGGAGGAAGTTTAGAGGGCTTTGTCATAATGATGAATCAAAAGGCGGCTGAAATTGGAATGAGAAATACTGAATTTGCCAACCCCCACGGACTAGATGATCATGAAAACCATTATTCGACTGCATATGACATGGCGATTTTAACACAGTACTCAATGGCTAATGAACAATTTAGGACCATCTTTGGGACAAAGGTACACCGGGCTCCAAATCCGAATGAGAAGTGGGATCGCGTTTGGAAGAATAAAAACAAACTATTAACTGGCATGTATCGGTACAGTACAGGGGGGAAAACCGGATATACTAAGCTTGCGAAAAGGACACTTGTATCAACAGCTTCCAAAGATGGGTTAGATTTAATTGCAGTGACAATAAATGCTGGTGATGACTGGAATGATCACATGAATTTATTTAATAGTGCTTTTGAAGAATACAAGCTTGTAAGATTAATGAAAAAGGGGAAATTAGATAACATAAAGGATACTTTCTATAAGAATAATGTTTATATTAACCGTGACTTAGTGTATCCATTAACAGAAGATGAGAAAGAGAACATAGAAATAGATATAAAACTGCTAAATCCAGAAGAGAACGAGTGGGATCAGCAAAGGGACGTTCCAGATATTGTTGGTTCCTTAATAGTAAAGCAAGGAGGAGAAAATATTGGGAAGCTCCCAATCTATTTCTCTCACAATAATAATGATGATCAAAAAAGTGGTTGGTGGGGAATATTTAAGAAACTCTTTATGATCACAATGGGTGTAAAGACTGATGGTTAATATTATATGGGTACTTATGACAATTGTTGGTATTGTTTTTGCGATGATCAATGGGACGATTGAGGAAGTAAATGAAGCCTTATTCAAAGGGGCTAAGGAAGCCGTTACAATTTGTATTGGACTTATTAGTATCCTAGTGTTTTGGCTTGGACTAATGAGGATTGCGCAGGATGCTGGGTTACTAAAGAAATTAGCAAGGCTTTTTCAGCCACTTGTAAGTAGATTATTTCCAGAAGTGCCTGTTAACCATCCTGCTATGGGATATATACTATCGAATATGATTGCAAATTTATTTGGTCTTGGGAATGCTGCAACTCCAATGGGAATAAAAGCGATGGAGCAATTAAGAGACTTAAACGGAGGATCTACAGAGGCAAGTCGATCAATGATTACCTTTCTTGCCATCAATACCTCTAGTTTAACTTTAATTCCAACAACAGTAATTGCGATACGGATGACTTATGATTCTGCCAATCCTACAGAAATTGTTGGGACTACTCTTATCGCAACACTTGCTTCAACAATAGGAGCGATATTGATTGATCGATATTTCTACCATCGTAGAAAGCGAAAAGGGGGTAACAGGTAATGGGGGTTGTTAGTCTCATTTCACTATATATTATTCCAGTCATAATAGGTTTCATCTTAATTTATGGAACCGCAAAAAAAGTGCCAACATACGAGTCTTTTGTTGAAGGTGGAAAAGAGGGTATCAATATTGCATTTTCTATTATACCTTATCTAGTAGGAATGCTTGTATCAATTTCAATCTTTCGAGCTTCTGGTGCAATGGATTTTTTCATAGATATATTACGTCCTGCTCTACAATTTATTGGTTTTCCTGCAGAAGTTGCACCATTAGCACTAATAAGGCCGATATCAGGGACAGCTGCATTAGGAATGACAACAGATTTGATCTCAACATATGGTCCTGATTCGTTTATTGGACGTTTGGCATCGACCATGCAGGGAAGTACAGATACAACTTTTTATGTATTAACAGTATACTTTGGTGCAGTAGGAATCAAAAAAATGGGAGATGCTTTAAAGGTTGGTCTTTTGGCTGATCTAGTAGGAATCATTGCTTCCATAGTTATTGTACTATTATTGTTTGGAGGTTGACGATAGAAGACATACCTAAGTGGGTATGTCTATTTTTTATTTTTATATCATGTAAGTGGATATATAATGTCGACGATTAGTGAATAAGTTTTGTTGAATATTAAGACATTAATGATATAAGGGTATTATTGATTACTTTGGCTTGTTTATTATGTGAGAAACAAGTAAGATGTTACAAGAGGTGAACACAATGGAACGATTACAAAAAATAATAGCTCAAGCAGGTGTTGCGTCTAGACGTAAGGCTGAAGAATTAATACTTGAGGGTAGAGTAAAGGTAAATGGAAAAGTAGTAAAAGAACTTGGAACGAAGGTAACCCTTAATGATAAAATTGAAGTGAACGGGATTCCACTTGAAAAGGAAAGACCTGTTTATTTCTTATTGTATAAACCAAGAGGCGTCATATCTAGTGTTTCAGATGATAAAGGAAGAAAGGTAGTAACGGATTTATTTCCATTTATTGAGCAAAGAATTTACCCAGTAGGAAGATTAGATTATGATACTTCTGGTCTTTTGCTTATGACTAATGATGGAGATTTTGCGAATATATTAATTCATCCTAAATATGAAGTTGATAAAGTATATGTTGCAAAGGTGAAAGGAATACCTTTACGTGAAAAGCTTAAACAACTAGAAAGAGGAATTATGCTTGAAGATGGAAAGACTGCTCCGGCTAATGTGAAAGTACTCTCTGTTGATAAGAAAAAACAAACATCAATTATTGAAATAATCATCCATGAAGGAAGGAATCGTCAAGTACGAAGAATGTTTGATGCAATTGGCCATGAGGTAATAAAGCTCAAACGGGAAAGATTTGGTTTCTTAACACTACAAGGATTGGCTACAGGAGAGTATCGAGAATTATCACCACATGAGGTTAAACAATTAAGAGCATTGGCGACAACAGAGGGTAATCGTTTGAAGAAATAAATATTTAAAAATAATTATTACAATTAGACACATAATGTTCAAAAATAACTAACGTGGGAATAGTGAAAAATGCTATAATATCATGTGTATTTAATGTTATTTTTAATGGGAGAGGTAGTATGAAAAAGTATCGTTTATTAATGCGAACTGTGATACTGCTACTTTTAGCAACTGCTTTGGGATACACGCTTTATTCTAACTTTTTTGTTGAAAAAGTAAAAGTAGCAGTCGGTGATAAAGCCCCTGACTTTGTCATAACAGACCTTAATGGCACAAAGCACCAATTATCAGAGTACCGAGGTCAAGCTGTGATTGTTAATTTTTGGGGTACTTGGTGTAAACCGTGTGAAAGAGAAATGCCGTATTTAGAAAACCAATATCAACTATATAAAGATCAAGGTGTTCAACTTATTGCGGTAAATGTAGGTGAACCGGAATTTAGTGTAGAAACATTCGTCGATAAATATCAAATGACATTCCCAGTGGGGATTGATAAAGGAAATGAACTCTTACATCTTTATGGAGTAGATCCGTTACCGACGACGTTTTTTATTGATAAAGATGGAATAGTGGTTGATATTGTATCAAGAGAACTAACAGAAAGAATGATTCATGATTATATGGAACAAATCAAGCCATAAGGGGTTTTAATAATGGAACAAACTAAGTGCACATGTGGACATATTAACCCGCATGGTACAATCTTTTGTGAATCTTGTGGAAGACCCATCGAAGAAAACAAGACTCAAAAATTACTAGATATGCGCTATGAAGGTAGTGCAAGGAGATCACAGACGTATAATAAAACCTTTATTGATAAGATTTGGAACTTTTTTTCATCTGTAAAGGTTGGAGTCTGGTTGATTGTCGTTACGTTAATTGCGTCGGCAGTTGGAACGATTTTCCCACAAGAAATGTACATACCCCCTACGGCGAATCCAGCTGACTTCTATGGTGAAGAATATGGATATGCAGGAAAACTCTATTATCTGTTAGGATTCCATAACATGTATGGCTCTTGGTGGTATATGATCCTTATTGCTTCAATTGGAATCTCTCTTTTTATTGCCAGTCTTGATCGAGTAGTTCCACTTTACCGTGCTTTGAAGAAGCAAGGAGTTACTAGGCATGGAAGCTTCTTAAGACGTCAACGCCTTTTCAGTGCTACTTCGGGAACTGAAGTAGCAGATGAGGACTTCAAAATAATAAAAGAAAATTTAGTAAAAAAACGATATAACATTAAAGAAGAAAATGGAAATATACTCGCTGAAAAAGGGCGCTTTTCAAGATGGGGCCCCTATGTAAATCATATTGGGTTAATCATTTTTTTATTTGGAGCAATGTTGCGTTTTATACCTGGAATGTATGTTGACGAAGTCATGTGGATTCGCGAAGGAGAGACAACTAGTATACCGGGTACTGATGGGAAATACTTTTTGAAAAACGAACAATTTCTAATGGAAGTCTATGAGAAAGAAAATGAGAAAGAAGTTTTTGGAGAAGCCATTGACAGAGTAGGAAATGGGATGGCAGTAAAAAATTATCAAACCAATGTAGTCTTATACGAACGCGATCATACGATGATTGCAGGGGATGACACCAATCTTCAAAAAATAAAAGATTGGAAGATTCGAGTAAATGAGCCGCTTAAACATAATAAGTATGCTCTATACCAAGTTGACTTTAAATTAAATGAGTTTAAAGCAATGTCATTTAACCTGATTGATAAGGAAACTGAGACCAATCACGGAAAGTTGACAGTAGAACTAAGAAATCCACAAAAAATGTATGAGCTAAACAATGACTATTCGGTAGAAATGGTTAGCTATTTCCCAGATTTCTTCTTTGATGAGAACGGCGACCCAGCAACGAAATCGAAAATACCGAATAATCCAGCGTTTGTATTTAAGATGTTTTCTCCCGAAAAACCAGAAGGTGAAGTGGCCTTTGTGGCCATACAACAAAACATTGAGCCGTTTGGTAATAACCAATACAAAATGACATTTGCAGGGCTCGATACGGCGAATGTATCTGGTTTGATCGTTCGAAAGGATCTAACTCTTTGGGCGCTTGCTCTAGGAGGTCTAATCTTTATGATTGGAGTTATACAGGGGATGTATTGGAATCACCGTCGTATTTGGGTTCAAAAAATCGACGGAGAAGTAATGATTGCTGGTCATACAAATAAAAACTATTTTGGTCTAAAGAGGGAACTTGAGTTCATTGTTGGGAACACAAGTATAACAACACCTATTGATCAATTAGATAAAGAGAACCCAAAAGAAATAGTAGAAACCAAAAAGGTTGAGAAGGAGGGGTAGGCATTGGCAGCATTGAGTGGGAATTTATTATATCTTTCTTTTATCCTTTATTTAATTGCAACATTTTTCTTTGGTGGTGCGATTCGAGATAAGAAAGAAAAGTCTAATATTAATCGATGGTCCCAAATAGGGATCATACTAACAATAATCGGTTTTATTGGACAGGTTGGATATTTTATTACCCGATGGATCGCTGCAGGACATGCTCCTGTAAGTAACTTATTTGAATTTACAACGTTTTTCGGAATGATGGTAGTTCTTGCTTTTATTTTTTTATATTTCATATATAAAACAAGTGCTCTCGGTTTATTCTCTCTTCCAGTTGCACTGCTTTTAATTGCTTATGCAAGTATGTTTCCTAGAGAGATTTCACCTTTGATTCCAGCACTTCAGAGTGATTGGCTTCATATTCATGTAACTACGGCTGCGTTAGGACAAGCGGTATTAGCAATTAGTGCGATTACTGGAGTTATCTATTTATTAAAAGTGGTTGACCAAAGTTTTTCAAGTAAGCGTACTTTCTGGCTCGAATTTATCATGTATACACTTGTTACAACAGTAGGATTTATTTTAGTATCAATTGTATTTAGTGTGATGAACTATGAATCAACATTTTCATGGATTGATAAAAATGAGAAACAAGCTGAAATGGTCTATCATTTACCTGCCCTTGTTGGCCCTAATGAGGGTGAGTTATTAACAGAAGGTAAGTTTGACCCAGTTATTGAACTACCTGCCATTTTAAGTGCAAGGAAAGTTAATACTGTACTATGGTCGTTTTTAGTTGGGACAATTCTGTACGGATTATTTAGACTTATGCTACGAAAGAGAATAAGTGCAGCACTTCAACCAATCGTTAAAAATGTTAATTTAGATTTAATTGATGAAATTGGTTACCGTTCTGTAGCCATTGGATTTCCAATCTTTACACTTGGCGCCTTAATATTTGCAATGATTTGGGCACAAATCGCATGGACTAGATTTTGGGGTTGGGATCCCAAGGAAGTTTGGGCACTAATTACATGGTTATTCTATGCTGTATTCTTACACTTACGATTATCAAAAGGCTGGCATGGTGAAAAATCAGCTTGGCTAGCTGTTATTGGTTTTGCCATCATCATGTTTAACCTCGTGTTTGTTAATCTAGTTATTGCTGGCTTACACTCATATGCGTAAATAGCAGAGGTCTGACAATTTTGTCAGACCTTTTTTAATTTGGCTAAATTATGATAAAATTGTGTCAGAAGAAAGAAAGTTTTTTACCTTTTGTGACAAATGTTATAGAAGTCTGTGTCTTATTTATGTACGATAATGTTGTCTTAAGGTTTTTTATATATTCATTGTATTAAAACAGTATTGAAAGTTTAGTATGTTCGATGTTCAAAGAGTGATACAGTCTGGAGGTTTTTTTGATGGAGAAAGAAGCTAGAATCTTAATTGTTGATGATGAAGAGAGAATTAGACGTCTATTAAAAATGTATTTAGAGAGAGAGAATTATGTAATTGAAGAAGCTGAAAATGGTGAAATTGCAATTGATAAGGCATTGCAATCTGAATACGATTTAATTTTATTAGATCTTATGATGCCAGGAAAAGACGGTATCGAGGTTTGTAAGGAAATAAGAGAAAAAAAATCAACACCGATTATCATGCTAACTGCTAAAGGTGAAGAGATTAATCGTGTTCAAGGTTTTGAGGTTGGCACTGATGATTATATTGTCAAACCATTCAGCCCAAGGGAAGTAGTATTAAGAGTGAAAGCATTGTTAAGAAGGTCTTCACCTACTTCATTTTTACAAACAGAAACGACTACAAAAGATGTTATCGTTTTCAGTCATCTTACAATTGATAATGATGCACATCGAGTAACTGCTGATGGTAAGGAAGTTAGCTTAACACCTAAGGAATATGAACTTCTTCTGTTCCTTGCGAAAGCACCTGACAAAGTGTATGACCGAGAGCAATTATTAAAAGAAGTATGGCATTATGAATTCTTTGGTGATTTAAGAACAGTGGATACTCATGTGAAAAGACTGAGAGAAAAGTTAAATAAAGTTTCCCCAGATGCAGCCAAGATGATAGTAACGGTTTGGGGAGTAGGTTATAAGTTTGAGGTAGTTAATGAATGATGTTCTGGCGAAGTATAGTTGGAAAACTTTGGATCACCATCCTTTTACTAGTTTCATTTGTATTATTTATCTTAACTGTCTTACTGCTTGAATACTTTGAAAATTATCACGTAAATGAAACAGAAGCTGATTTGACTCAGCTTGCCACAAAGATTGCAACAACACTCGAGACTTATGATGATAACGATGTTGCTAGAGCAATCGCATGGGAATTCGCTGATGATGTTACAAAAGTACTAATTATATATGATGAGAACACTTATTGGTATTCTCCGGACTTAGAAGGTATTGGGAATCTACCTATTTCATATTTTATGGATGATCCTAATTTACAAAAGGTCTTTTCAGAGGATATAAAGGTAAGTGAGAAGAAATATTTAACGGATGCTGGTCTGGATTCAGAGTTCCCTGATGAAATGTTTATCGTAGGTGCTCCACTACACTTCTCAAGTGATAAAACAGGTGCGGTATTTATTTATCAATCTTTAAATATCGTTGAAGAGACGTCCAAAAGAACAAGAACATTTATTTATTTTGCTGCAGGTGTAGCAATAATATTAACAACAATTTTTGCGTTTTTCTTATTAACAAGAATTACGGCACCACTTCGTAAAATGAGAGAGGCTGCTTTCGAATTATCTAAAGGCAAATTTGATACAAAGGTACCCATTCTGACAAATGATGAAATTGGCGAACTTGCAACAGCCTTCAATCAAATGGCACGTCAACTTAAATATAATATAAATGCAGTAAACCAGGAAAAAGAACAACTTTCGAGTATTTTATCAAGTATGGCAGACGGTGTTATTACATTAAATCGTGACAGTACAATACTAATTACAAACCCACCTGCAGAACGGTTCTTACAAGCGTGGTACTATCAGCAGGGAATGAAAAATAATCCTGGAGAAGAACTACCTGAAGAAATTAGAGAACTCTTTCAAAAAGCAGTTTCATTTGAAAAAGAACAAATTATTGAGGTAAGTCTCCAAGGGAGAAATTGGGTTATAATCATGAGCCCTCTTTATAATCAGACTTATATTCGTGGGGCTGTGGCTGTTTTACGCGATATGACTGAGGAAAGAAGACTTGATAAATTAAGAACTGATTTCATAGCAAATGTTTCACATGAGTTACGGACACCGATTGCAATGCTCCAAGGTTACAGTGAAGCAATTATAGATGATATCGCAAGTTCTGAGGAAGAAAAGAAAGAAATTGTTAAGGTCATCTATGACGAGTCATTGAGAATGGGGAGATTGGTTAATGAATTATTGGATCTTGCGCGTATGGAAGCTGGTCATATCACACTAAACAAGGATGAAGTAAATATTGACCAATTTATTGAGAAAATAATAAGGAAATTTCAGGGGTTAGCAAAAGATAAAGAAATTAAACTAACTACCTCCAAAAGTGAACAAACTGTGGGTTCTCTTGTGTTAGACCCTGACAGAATCGAACAAGTTCTCACCAATCTAATTGATAATGCAATTAGGCATACAAAAGAGCAAGGATCTGTCACCCTTAATATCATGTCACAAGAAAATGGAATTTTGTTTGATGTGTCAGACTCAGGGTCGGGAATTCCTGAAGAAGACTTACCATTTGTGTTTGAACGATTTTATAAAGCTGATAAAGCAAGAACAAGAGGACGTTCAGGAACCGGTTTGGGGTTAGCGATTGCAAAGAACATTGTTGATGCCCATCAAGGTGAAATATCAGTTCATAGCAAAATAAACGAAGGTACGACATTTACTTTCTTTTTACCTCGAAAAACTGAGTAATATGAAAGGTGTTGCCGAAGATTCTTGTTTCATAAGAAACAATGATGTTGAAACTAAGGAATTATACAATAGGAGGCTGTCCCATTTACTTAGGGGCAGTTTTTTATTATAACAAATTATATTCCCAAATTTGCCAAATTTAATGTATGATTAAGGTGAATTTATGTGAAACCTTTTGATTGGTTTTATCGACTATTATTTTGAACGAGGAGGTTAAAGAGTATGGAGGCTGTTTTTCAGAAACTTTATGAAAAATATCATCACGATGTATTTTCGTTTTTATTATATATGGTGAAAAATCGTGAACAAGCAGAAGACCTCGTTCAGGAAGTGTATATAAGAGTATTAAAATCATATGATCGCTTTGAAGGTAAGAGTAGTGAAAAGACTTGGTTATTTTCAATTGCTAGACATGTGGCGATTGATTCATTCCGTAAGCAAAAAGGTTGGAAACATCGCATTATGGAATCTTTTGATTGGAATAAACAACAAGTCCAAGATGAGACGCCGTTACCAGAAGAAATAACCATACAAAATGAACAGATTCAAATGATGTATAAATGTCTTGATAAATGTACAGTTGATCAACGTCTTGTATTAGTCTTAAGGTATATACAGTCCTTATCAATAACTGAAACAGCCGAGACCCTTGGTTGGACAGAAAGTAAAGTGAAAACAACACAACATCGCGGTTTAAAGGTGCTAAAAGGGTATATGGAAGAGTCTGGTGTAAAGGAGGAAACATTAGATGAAAAGATCAGAGTGGAGCGATGAACAGCTAGAGCGTTTATTAAGTGAAATGCCGCAAATCAAGGACAACCGCAAACCACAGGATATCTATCAAAACATTTCTACTAAGGTTAATAAAAGAAGAAAAACGCCATGGCTTGTACCTAGTATAGCTGGCATAGCTGCTGTGATTTTAATTATTATGATGGGACCTTCATTTATTAATGAAATGAACAGTGGGTCTGAAAGTTCCTCCAAGGAAAGTGCTGACTTTGCTAATGAAACTAAAGAAGCCGAATCAGGAATGATGTCGATGGCTGGTAAAGAAGAAGCTAGAATGGCAGAAGATACTAAAAAAGAAGCAATGATGGATATCACAAGTGAACAGAAATCCACCTATGTTCTATGGGAAGAGGACTTAGAAAACAAGACGTTATTAACGTTTACAGTACCAATCTCATCAGCACAGTTTTATACAACAGTTAGTGTACTTACTGAAAATGATGGACGAAGTCCTATTGATAAATATAATGAATATATTCCCATGCTCAATCATTTGTTGAGTGAGAATTATAACATATGGGGAGCTGAAACCTTTGCATTAGATTATTTAAGATTTTCGGAGGAAACGCAAAGTGACGGAACAAAAAATATCATAGCAACTATTCCAGCGGAGGCTAATACACCTTCTTTTTCACCGACTCTTACAGAGGTGTTTAATATAACGATGACTGAGTCTTTCAGGTGGTTACAAGAAGAATATAAAAAAGTTGTATATATGGTAGATGGTCAAATTGGAGCTGAAATTGGGCAAACTGGTATTGTTGAAGAGGGAGTTGATCTTGTATCCTCGACACAAAAGGGCTATTTTATGTATGCTAATAAATCATCAGAAAAGAAATTTTTATCACATTCACTAAAATCTTATGACACGATTGAGGAAGCTTTTGAAGCGATGAAGCTAGAAGAAAAAAGAGGAGATTTTGTTTTAAATCCTTCAATTCCTAACGAGATGGTGTATCAATTAGGACATGATGAAGGTGGTAAGAACTTAACAATATCCTTCCAATCAACACTTGAGAATAATGATGAATATATCTTTGCCCTTGAAGCAATGTTGCTTACCGCAAAAGAGTTCGGGTTCGAATCAGTGACTTTCGAAGGGGATATTGATAAAGTAGGTACTATTTCGATAGGAATATCGATCCCTGTTCCAGTTTCACCAAACCCCATTGATTTATAAGAATGATTTTCGAACTTTTGAAGAGACTATTATTTTAGTCTCTTTTTTGTATGAAAAAAATTACATATTTTATGAAAGTATGTCAAATAATGAAAGGGTGTTTGTTCTGTTAGGGATTAGATAATTGTAACGATTACGTTACAAAGGTAAAAACCTGTACTATGTATAGACAGGCTTACATAATATATCTAACAACATAGTATTCAAGGGGGATGAAGATGGGAATGCAAATAAACAGTACCCGCCTGACATGTTTTTTAATAGTGGCATTTAGTATTGGACTATTTTTTGTTGGAGGTAAACCAACAAGTGCAAATACAGTAATACAAGAAAACACAGACCATTGGGTATGGCCGGTTATTGGAGAAATTACAGATACTTTTGGGACAAGGTCTGGTCGACATAAGGGGTTGGATATTGCCGCACCAAATGGTGTAGACGCATTGACGGTTGATGAAGGAGAAGTTAAAAAATCATACTATTCAACCACATATGGCCATGTAGTATTTATTAGTCATCCTAATGGCTTAGAAACAGTCTATGCTCATCTAAGTAAGAGGAGTGTAAATGAAGGTGATAAAGTGAAAGCGGGACAAAAAATCGGTGAGGTTGGAAGCACAGGTGTCTCAACAGGAGCACATCTTCATTTTGAAGTACATATTGGGGAATGGACATATGAAAAAAATAATGCGATTGATCCACTACAAGTCCTAAATGATAAAGAACTTTACTTAGCAATAGAGCAGGAAGAAGACGAACAAAAACGACAAAGCATGAAGTTAGCAGCTAGTGAGTATATAGAGGATTTTGACTCGTGGGAAACCATTGAACGTGAAGAAGGTCAAATTGCAGGTCAATCTGTTGTTGTCTCAAATCATCAGCATGTAAATGAGGAGGCCGAACCTATAGTAGTTAAGGTTCAGGAAGGACAGACATTATGGGGGATATCAAAAGAGCACAGTGTTTCGATCGACTCTATTATTAAATGGAATGAATTATCAACAGATTTATTACACGTTGGACAAGAGTTAGAAATATATGAAAATGAAGACGATGTTTATATTGTTATGGCTGGTGATTCCCTTGAGAAGATTTCAAATCAATTAGATATTTCAGTAGAAGCATTAAAAACTCTGAATCATATAGAAGGAGATTTAATTTTTCCTATGCAAGAGTTAATCATAAAAAAAGAATAAAGACGAAAGTTTCTTAATTTTCGCGCGTTAGGTAATTGTATTTACTATACAGAATGGTATAATGGTTAAAAACTTGAGGGGGAACAAGTATGTTAACAGATTACCATAACCATTTAGAGAGAGGAACACTCACACTAGATTACTTAAAACAGTTCACAGATGAAGCTGAAAAGAAAAAAATCGAGCATTTTGGTATTTCGGAACACGCTTATCACTTTTATCAGACTAAAAATATTTTAAGTAACCCATGGGTGGATGAACGTCGATTTTACGATATGAAGGATTATGTAGAATTATTTAAGCAAGCTTGGAATCAACAGATTAATGTAAAAATGTCAATTGAAATGGATTATACACCCGGTAAACATAAGGAGATGAAAGAATTCATTGATTCTTATGATTTTGATTATGTAATTGGTTCAATACATTGGGTGGATGACTTTGGAATTGATTTGGCTGAATTTCGTAAAGAATGGGATCGAAGGGATTTATTTGTTACATATGAAAAGTATTATGACCAGGTTGTTACATTAGCACAATCGAATCTTTTTGATATTGTAGGTCATTTAGATTTAGTTAAGATTTTCAACTATATTCCAAAAGATGAAGAATTCCTATTACAGCAATTTGACCGAGCTACTACCGCTTTAGCAAATTCAAAGACTTGTGTAGAAATCAGTACTGCTGGATTACGCAAACCTATTGGAAAGTTGTATCCAGATCCAAGGTTGTTGCAAATGTGTTTTGATAAGGGCATTCCTATTGTACTATCATCTGATGCCCATGTACCTGGTGATGTGGGTGCTGACTATAACCAAGCTATCGAATTAGCAAGAAGTGTTGGTTATGATACACTTATGACCTTCGAAAAGGGTGAACGTAAGGAAGTTCCTATTGGATAAATTTTTATAAAACAAAAAGAGGTGATTCCATTTGTCTAGGACAATAATGGAATTGCCTTTTTTGGATTGAAAAAGAGCTGACTATGAAGTCAGCTCCCTTACAGAAGAAAAACTACTATTCAAATTTAAGTGCGTCACCATCAAATGATTCGTCAGCCACTTTAATTGAGTCAGTTGGACAACCTTCAAAAGCATCCATCATATCTTCCTCTAGTACTTCTGGAATCTCAACAATCCCTTGGTTATCATCTAATGTTACGAATGCAATACCTTCATCATCGTAATCATAAATGTCTGGTGCAGCTGCACCACAAGCTCCACATGCAATACATGTTTCTTTGTCAACAATTGTGTACTTTGCCATGAGTAAATTACCTCCCAAATATCTTTGAAAATGTTCTAGAACATACTACACTATCTTCATCTTACTGATCGATTGGTAGAAGATGCTACGTATCCTTCATACCTATTGTAAAACTGTTTTGAAAACTTTTCAATAGAAAACTCTAGTGAGAATGCTTATCACAGCTAGGTTTACACCTAAAAGGACTACCTTACTAAATAATATTATAAAAAATTAATAATATTCAACTTTTTACTACAAGCTACATTTTGTTGGATCAATGGACGCTAATTCATGGAAATTATTATTAAATTCGATGAACATTCCCTCTAGAGGGAGTATTCATATACTAATCGATTTGATAAAATAGAGAAAAACCTTATTTCGACAAATTTCTGGATTAGGTTGTAAAAAAGGTGGTACGATTTCATTGAAAGTATCCTACCGGTCACTAATTTTATTATATTGCATTAACAAAGTGAAAAGTGAAAGATCGATCTATGGTATATATCATATCCTAACAGGCAAAAAGTCATCACAGGCAATTACAGATGGAGAATTTTATCAATTATCTAATTTGTTTAGTGTCATGAAGAAGATGAGTCGGAATGAACTTTTAAATAGTATTACGGAACTTACTTCAAATGGATTAATAGAAATCACAGAACAAAATAAATATCTTCCGACTTCTAAAGGGTGTAAGGTGTTAGAAAGAGATCCTATGCATTCACTATCTTTTATTAATGGACGAAAATACTATGACATGGGTATTCAATTTTGGCAAAAATTATCGTTGCTCATTCAGGTTCTCTCAAACTTACTGAGAGAAAAAAGAGATTATATTACCATTCAGCAGGATCAAACTATTCTAAATTGGACAAAAATCTATTTATTATCAAATATAAAAGCCAAGCATGAGCTATCCTTCGAAATATACAAAGAATGTGAAGATTGTCTAGATCAATTATCAGACACAGAAAGTACCATTTTTGTATTGAAATTATCGAGTTTTAATCGTATTGGTTGGACCAACCATCAGATAGCCTCTTATTTATCAAAGGATGAGACCTATGTTGAGCTTCTATTTCTAAATGCCATTCATTTTATACTAATGAGAATAGAACAGGAGCCAGATTGCTTCCCAAGGCTTAATGAAATATTTTCTTCGATCAGTAAAAGCATGTATTCTTTAACTGAATCAACAGAAAAAACCTTTCAAATGCTGAGTAGCGGTAAAACTATTGAAGAAATTGTCTTAATAAGAAACTTGAAGAGAAGTACGATAGAAGATCATATTGTGGAAATTGCTCACCATGTTAAAGAATTCTCAATTATCCCTTTTGTATCTCAAGAACAGCAAGAACTAATCATCAAAACACAAGGATCAATTAACACAATGAGATTAAAAAAGATTAAAGATGAAATAAAAAGCGATGTTACTTATTTTCAACTAAGATTAGTCTTAGCAAAAAGTGGTGTAAAACATGAATCTTGAGCAGGTTTTATTTGAAAAGTTTAACTATAGTTTTTTTAGAGAAGGTCAAAAAGCAATTATTGAAGATATTATTGATGGTAATGACGTAATCGCGATGCTGCCAACTGGAGGGGGGAAGTCGATTTGTTATCAATTACCTGCATATGTTAAGGACGGCTCAGTATTAATTGTGTCTCCCCTTTTATCTTTAATGGAAGATCAGGTTTATCAGCTGAGAAGAAAAGGAGAAAAAAGGGTTGTTGCATTAAACAGCTTTTTAACTGCAAACGAAAAGAATTATGTGATGAGACATTTAAATACATTTAAATTTATATATGTCTCTCCTGAAATTATTCAGTCAAGTTGGATAATCGATAAATTAAAGGGATTAAAAATATCTTATTTGGTCATAGATGAAGCACATTGTATTTCCCAATGGGGACATGATTTTAGACCTGATTATTCGCGGTTAGGAACGATAAGAAAGCAAATTGGAAATCCGCCATGTGTCGCCTTAACAGCTACAGCCACACCTGAGGTAGTAAAAGATATAGCAGAGTGTCTACAGTTAGAAAGTGTTCAAAAACACATCCACTCGGTTGATAGAAAAAACATCTCATTTGTTGTTGAAAATGTAAGTAGTTATCAACAAAAATTAGAAAAAGTATTAGAGTTGGTTCGATCGCTACGGGGACCTGGAATTATTTATTTCTCAAGTCGTAATGTAGCTGAAGGTGTAGCGGCATTTTTGCAGGAACATCAGGTGCAAAATGTAGCCTATTATCATGGTGGTCTTGATCATGAACAAAGAATGCTCATACAGCAGCAATTCATACATGACCAATTATCAGTTATCTGTAGCACAAATGCATTCGGTATGGGAGTAGATAAATCAAATATTCGATATGTGATTCATTTTCATTTTCCACCACAATTGGAAAGTTATCTTCAGGAAATTGGTAGAGCAGGTAGAGATGGAAAAGAGAGTATAGCAATCCTACTTCATAGTGTGAACGATCATGAACTTTCTGAGATGCTTATACAAAATGATTTGCCTAATAGGACACAATTGGAAAATGTGCTTACTTACTTAAACAACAAGCTGCTTGGAAATACTGAAATAAACTTCACAAAAGAAATAGAAACTGAACTTATGACAACTAACGTAATTTCAGAGACGCATTGGCGATTTATAAAGTATCATCTTGAGGAAAGTATGGTCATTCAACATTCAAGAATGGTTAAATCCTTTAGCATAACAGAGTTTACAGAAAAAATAGATTTAATAGTAAAAGCGAGAATTGATTATAAAGAAGATAAGCTTCACTTTATGAAAAATTGGATTGCTACAAAGCATTGTCGTAGAGAGGAAATGTTAGCATATTTTCATGAACATCTTAATGAAAAGCCTAAACGGTGCTGTGATAACTGTGCGAGTGATATTGTCAAAGCCTACAATGAAGAAATGAAGGAGCAGTATGCTATGAGTAAGCTGGTTTACGATTGGAAAAGGGAACTTCACAGCATACTTGTGAAGGAAGAGTGTGAGAAAGTCTATGAGTAGACAAGCTAATGCTATTAAAAGGATGTCGCACAAGGAAATCATTCTTCACCTCTATCTAACTCAACTTGTTTTATTAGCACTATCCATCTTTTTAGCATTTGTTCTATTTGACGATTATTCATCATTTAAGTCATTATGGAAATTGAATATAGATGTGTTTTTTATTGGTGGTACTGTAGCACTAGTTGTCATTGTAGTCGATTTATTATTAGCTAAATGGCTACCAGAGGAATTGCTTGATGATGGTGGTATTAACAAGCGCATGTTTCAAGAGTTAGGTATTGTACACATTCTTTTTGTTTGTTTTCTAATTTCATTTACTGAAGAACTTCTTTTTAGAGGAATTCTTCAAACTCATTTTGGATTATATACTGCCAGTATTGTGTTTGCCCTATTGCATGTAAGGTACTTATATAAGTGGGTGTTGCTCTTATCAGTAGTCGTGCTAAGTTTTTTATTAGGAGTTGTGTATGAATTAACTGATAATTTGTGGATTACAATCTTTACACATTTCTTAATAGATTTTGTATTTGCTGTTAAGTTAAGAATTGAATATGTTAAAAGTTTAAGTTAAGGGGTGAGTACATGAATCATCAAGAAGAAGATATACTTGAAAAGGTTGAGGGTGAAACCCTACCACCGAGGAGTAAAGTTCATAAAAATTCGAAGAAGAATACGAAGTTGAAAATAAAGTTTCCAGTGGTTCGGTTGCTTAGTCTATTTTTTATTCTACTGGTTCTTACTATAATCAGTACTACCATTTATTATAAAGACTCTATTTCATTACCCATAATTGTAGAGGAAGATAATCAGATATATGAAAAAATTAATTATGCAAATAAGGAACCTTTACAAATCAAGACTAAGAACGAAATAATTGATAAAGAAATAGAAGATGAGCCCCTTGTAAGTAATAACGACGAAATAACAACTGACGAAAATACTACCACTGAAGTGAAGAATAATGATCTAGCCGTTCAAAGGAAACAACAGGAACCAAAAAACGAGTATGAAATAAAATATCATACGGTGAACTCAAGTGAAACATTATATCGTATTTCAAATATCTATTACCAATCCAGAGATGGAGAACAGCTTATTAAAGAATGGAATGGTCTAAAGGGAAATAGAATATACGAGGGACAAGTACTTAAAATCCCAATTAAAATAGAGAATACCAAATGAGGCTTTCGATTTTGAAAGCCTCATTTGGTATTAAAATATCGTTTTCTTATCTTTTTCCTCTTTTAAGATTTCGACAGCTTCTCTAAATCTTTGTGAATGGACAATTTCACGTTCTCGCAAGAATCGTAGGCTATCATTTAAATCTGGATCATCGCTCATATTGATAATCCATTGATAGGTTGCTCTTGCTTTTTCTTCTGCTGCAATATCCTCATATAAATCAGCAATTGGATCACCTTTGGCTTGAATATAAGTCGCAGTCCAAGGAGCGCCAGCAGCGTTATGATAAAACAATGCACTATCGTGATTGACATAATGAGAATCAATTCCTGCTATTTTTAATTGCTCAGGTGTTGCATCTTTTGTAAGCTTATAAATCATGGTTGCAATCATCTCTAAATGTGCAAATTCTTCAGTACCTATATCATTTAGTAATCCGATAATCTTGTCAGGAATCGTATATCTTTGATTTAAATATCTTAGAGCAGCCGATAATTCTCCATCTGCCCCACCATATTGTTCGATTAAGTATTTCGCTAATAAGGGATTGCAAGTACTTACCTTAACTGGATATTGTAGCTTTTTTTCGTATACCCACATTGAATGACGTCCTCCTTTAGATCACTGTATCGAAAGTTGTTTAAAACATACACGTTGAAGATAATTAAACCTGCCATGGCCATGGACTGTCATCCCAATTCCAGGGATAACTTGAATAGCTCTTGCCGTATTGCAATAGCGGATGAAATTGAGCTTCAAAAAGCTTCGCCACTTTCTTTCGTTCATAAGCTGTATCGTTAAATTGTTTTATTGCATCATAATCATTTGGGTGCGTATCTAAATACAAGGTTAATTCAACTAAAACAAAATCAAGTGCTTGAAGATCTTCTAGTAAAGCGTAATATTCTGGGGGCATTTTTTTCATTCGACTACCTCCCTTTTCATCTTTTCATAAGGACTGTAATAAGGATCATAAAAAGCTTTCCAAAGAGTACCAGCACACAATGCTTCCTTAGGTGAAAACTGAGGAAGGTTTGCTGGTTGATATCCTATATAAAGATTAGGTGGAGTGACATAAGTTTTTTTGGGGAGTGGACGACATGGGTCAAAAGGACTGGAATAGGGCATATAGCTCTTTCTCAAAGTATACATAAAACTAACCTCCTATTGAGAATTTACAAAACAGTGTCAATTCATATTTATGGTTAAATTGAGATTTAATGACAAATTATTGGTAAGAAAGAAAATGGTTTAGCGTATGAGTATTAGTCTCCGAATATAGTAGGAAATAGGGGGCGGTCTGATGCGAAAAAAAATCATTCAATTACTGATTGGGTTTATCTCGGGTTGCTTATTAGTTAAATATATGAACATAACATTCCCACTCAGACTTGAGGAAGTAGTTATTAATTTTTTGTTGAGTCCAATGGATTTTTTTATTGTAATGATTTGTTTTATAATAAGCTTTGTTTTCCATGCAATATTTATTGCTGAATCTATAGAGAATACATATTTGTTAATAAATGGAGTAAGAGTTCCATTTCGGAATACACTTTTGTGTTATAGTGTTTTTATAAGCTTTTTCATTTTAAGTTTATTAGCTGTATGGGATGCTATCTTAATTCTTGCTTTTTCGATTTTATACGGATTATTATCTGTAGATTATAATTATTTGAAAACGAACAGAAGGTAGGAGGAATCTTTGTGGTTGGTGTTATTATTCTCTTCTTGCTTTGTATTGGTATTTTAGTTTATATGATTATAGAGGCTAGACAAAACAATATAACCAGGCAAACACTTTTATTTAAGAATTTCCCAAAAAGTTTTGGAGAAATTACCATTTTTTTTATTTCAGATATACATAAGCGAAGTATTTCAGAGAAGCTGATTGAGGAAGTAAAAGGATCAGCAGATTTGGTTATTATTGGAGGGGATTTATGTGAAAAAGGCGTCCCTTTGACTAAGATTGAATCTAATATAAAATTATTAAAGTCCATTGCCCCTGTTTACTTTGTTTGGGGTAATAATGATTATGAAATAAATTATCATGAATTGGATTCGCTTTTATTGAGTCAAGGTGTGACAATTCTAGATAACACGGCTGCAAGGTTCGAATCTGAGAGTGGGGATTCAATTGCTATTTTAGGGATTGATGATATTAGAGTAGGTCGACATCGTTTAGATCTTGCTCTAAAGGATGTTGGAGAGGAAGTCCCTTTTAAGATTTTAATTAGTCATAACCCCGTAATAGTAGATGAAATAAAACCAGAGAATGGGATTGATTTCATCATGTCCGGTCATACTCATGGGGGGCAAATTCGAATTTTTAATATAGGTCTTTATAAAAAAGGCTGCATAGAGAAGATAGGTTCAACTACATTACTTACTAGTAATGGATATGGTACTACAGAACTACCGCTTCGACTTGGAGCTCCACCTGAAACTCATCTAATAACGATTAAATCATTGTGAAAAATCAATTTAGCAATGTAGTACATATTTTACACATCTTACAAATTTAGATATAATACGAGAAGATAAGCGATGAGCTTCGGTGATATGGAGGCTTAAAATGGTATCAGAATATGGTAAATACAATATTAAAGCAATAACTAAAATGTTAGGTATCCAAGCAGGAACATTAAGAGCTTGGGAACGAAGATATAAAATTATTGCTCCTAAAAGAAATGAATCAGGTCATCGATTATATACAGAAGAGCATGTTCAAGTGCTAAAGTGGCTAATAGACAAGGTAAATAAAGGCTTTACAATAAGTCAAGCTGTTGCACTAATTGAAACAAGTAAATTCACTACTAGCCCTATCTCAAGTGAGCAAGTTGAAGAATATTCATTAGCACTTCAAAATGAATTGTTAGAAAGCTTAATTAGTTTTGATGAACATCAAGCCCAAGAATTAATGAACAAAGCTTTTAGTCTTTATTCAATTGATAAAGTTGTTATTGAAATATTAGGTACTCTGCTTGTCCAAATCGGGAATCTATGGGAAGAAGGGAAAATTACAAGTGCACATGAACGTTTTGCTTCTTCTTTTTTAAGATCACGAATTGGAATGATCCTTCATAGCCTACCTGTTAATGGAATGCTCCCTAAAGTTGTTTCGGTTTGTGGACCAGGTGAAATGCATGAATTAGGATTGCTGATTTTTACCTTATATTTAAGACGAAAAGGCTTTGAGGTTATTTATATTGGGACAGGCATTGCTGATGGTGACTTAGAAATTGTATTAGAAGAGATACATCCGAAATTTCTGTTTGTTTCTTGTACAATGGAGAAAAATGTGGATGAAACGATAAAGTTAGTTGAACGAATTGCAACTAACTTTAATGACTTATCGATTGGATTAGGTGGGAGTGCTTTCCACAATAATGAAAAGAATTTGACCCCTTATGACTCATTAATTATTGGAGAGAACCAACATCAGTGGGATCAATGGTTAAAAGAAAGACTTAGTCAACTAAAATAATAAACTAACTTCTATTTCTATTCTAAAATATAAGAACCATCTCGAGATGGATTCATAAACTATGAATAGGAATGTTGGCGTGACGGTAGGGAGGGGTCTTTATGCGTCTTGAACGCTTAAATCATAATAAGATCAAAATATTTTTAACGTTTGATGATTTAATTGAAAGAGGACTAACAAAAGAAGATTTATGGCATGATTCAATTAAAGTACATCAACTTTTTCGTGATATGATTGAAGAGGCAAGTGAAGAACTAGGCTTTGAAGCGAATGGGGCTATTGCTGTTGAAGTTTATTCCTTACAAGCTCAAGGAATGGTTGTTATTGTGACTAAGGATGTTGAAAGTCAGGATCATGATGATGAAGACGATGACTTCTCAGATGATTATATTGAAATGCAGGTTACTCTAGATGAAAGTGATGATCTCTTTTATGAGTTCCATACATTTGAGGATGTAATACAACTATCTTCAAGACTTGTACCATTGAATATTCTTAGTGGGAAGTTATATTCGTATAATCATCATTTTTATTTATTATTTGAAGAAGACGACATTCCTGATTCTGAAGTTTTAATTTCAATTCTTGCTGAATTTGGTAATTCTTCAACCATTACAAAATATAAAGTACATGAGTATGGAAAAATGCTTATAAGTGAACGATCAATTGAAGATATCTATCGGTATTTTCTAAAACGGTAATTTGTTGATTAACTTAAGAAGGTAAGACATTACATGATTTTTGCTTATTATGCATATGATTGTTATATGAGATAATAAACATGTGATTAATGTCTCCTTTTTAAGTTTTTTTTAGGACTAATAATAAAAGAATCGAAACAACATTGAAATCGCTTTCCTGTTTTTCGACATTTTCTTTGCTTGGATCAACAGCAGTTGTATACTATTTCTTGAAAGAGTTTAGTGATGGTTTTTAAAAAACAAAAATCATAAGTAAAATATCCAATGTTTAGCCTTTGAATATTTTTGGGAGGTTTCGAAATGGTAGCCGATAAAAATAAGGACAACAATGATCAAAAACAAGATAAACTAGATGTCCTGAAGTCAACGCAAACTGTTATACATAAAGCTTTAGAGAAATTGGGTTACCCTGAAGAGGTCTATGAGTTATTAAAAGAACCGATTCGGATGATGACTGTTAAGATACCTGTTCGCATGGATGATGGAGCAGTGAAGATATTCACTGGCTATAGAGCACAGCATAACGATGCAGTTGGGCCTACAAAAGGTGGAATCAGATTCCATCCAAATGTATCAGAAAAAGAAGTAAAAGCATTGTCGATATGGATGAGCTTAAAGTGTGGAATTGTTGATCTTCCATATGGTGGTGGTAAGGGTGGAATTGTTTGTGATCCTAGAGATATGTCATTTAGGGAGTTAGAGCGATTGAGTAGAGGGTATGTTCGTGCAATTAGCCAAATAGTTGGTCCTACAAAAGATATACCTGCGCCAGACGTTTTTACGAACTCTCAAATTATGGCTTGGATGATGGATGAATATAGCCGAATTGATGAATTTAATTCTCCAGGTTTCATAACCGGTAAGCCTCTAGTCCTTGGTGGATCCCATGGGAGAGAATCGGCGACAGCTAAAGGTGTGACAATCTGCATAAGAGAAGCAGCTGCAAAAAAGGGTATTGACTTGAAGGGTGCTCGTGTAGTTGTTCAGGGCTTTGGTAATGCTGGTAGTTTTTTAGCGAAATTTATGCATGATGCAGGTGCGAAAATCGTAGGAATATCAGATGCTTATGGTGGGCTTTACAATGCTGAAGGATTGGATGTTGATTACCTATTAGACCGACGTGATAGCTTTGGAACAGTTACTAAACTGTTTAGTGATACAATTACTAATAAAGAATTACTTGAACTTGATTGCGATATATTAGTACCTGCTGCAATTGAAAATCAAATCACTGAAGAAAATGCTTATCAAATTCAAGCTAGTATTGTTGTGGAGGCGGCTAATGGACCAACAACTCTAGAAGCTACCGAAATATTAACTCAAAGAGGAATCCTACTTGTTCCAGATGTATTGGCTAGTGCAGGGGGAGTAACTGTTTCATATTTTGAGTGGGTACAAAATAATCAAGGCTATTATTGGACAGAGGAAGAAGTAGAAGAACGACTTGAGAAAGTAATGGTTAAATCATTTAATAATATCTATGATACGGCTGTAACTAGGCGTGTGGATATGAGGCTTGCAGCATATATGGTTGGAGTCAGAAAGATGGCAGAGGCATCTCGATTTAGAGGCTGGATTTAACCAAGGAATTGTATATTGTTTGCACAATGAAAAAAAATCTCCTATGATTTTAATAGGAGATTTTTTGTAGATTTCGAAAATAATTTGAGGTGAACGTGTATGCAGAATGAGTCAGTAATTATTATTGGAGGAGGCCCCTGTGGTTTAGCTGCTGCAATTGCTTTGCAAAAGATTGGTCTTGATCCACTTGTAATTGAAAAGGGGAATATAGTAAATAGTATCTATCATTATCCAACACACCAGACCTTTTTTAGTTCTAGTGAAAAATTAGAGATTGGGGAAGTAGCTTTTATCACTGAAAATCGCAAACCTGTTCGAAATCAAGCACTCGCATATTATCGTGAAGTTGTTAAAAGGAAGAATATAAGAGTAAATTCTTTCGAAGAAGTTATTCAAGTTACTAAAAGTGACAAATTCTTGGTAGAAACTTCACTTGAAACTTATCATGCCAATTTTGTTGTAATTGCAACAGGCTATTATGACCATCCGAATTATATGGATATACCTGGTGAAAGTCTAGATAAAGTGTTCCATTATTTTAAAGAGGCTCATCCTTATTTTGATTGTGAAGTTGCTGTAATAGGTGGGAAGAATTCAAGTGTAGATGCAGCGTTAGAACTTGTAAAGGCCGGAGCGAGTGTAACTGTTTTGTATAGAGGGAGCGAATACTCTCAAAGTATTAAACCATGGATATTACCTGAATTTGAATCTCTAGTCCGGAATGGACAAATTAAGATGGAATTTGAGGCACAAGTAAAGGAAATTACAAATTCAGCAATCGTTTATGAAAAAGATGGGAGACGTATTTCGATCAAAAATGATTTTGTTTTTGCGATGACAGGGTACCATCCTGACCATGAGTTTTTAAAGAAAATGAATGTCAAAATTGATTTAAATACAGGTAGGCCCTTTTTTTATGAAGAGACAATGGAAACAAATATAAATGGTTTATTTATTGCTGGAGTAATTGCAGCAGGTAATAACGCAAATGAAATTTTTATTGAAAATGGTCGTTTTCATGGCGATATGATTGCAAAGAAAATTCAAGCTGAAATAGGGTAGAGAGGAAATAACCTGGTCATATCTTTTGAAAAGAAATCACCAGGTTTTTTATGTTGTTCTTATTTTTGAAATAAATCGTGTAATCCATCCTGACTTACGTTATTTTCTAGAGCAACTAACAATTTGAGTCTAGCTTTTTGACCATTTAAGCCATTAGAAAAGATAACACCTAGATCTTTAAGGTGTTTTCCTCCACCTTCGTAACTATATATGTCTTCAACAAATCCATTGAAGCATCGGGATACTAATACAACTGAGATTTGTTTTTCTATTAAATCATTAAGTTCCTGAATCATTGCAGGTGGTAAATTCCCTTGCCCGAGTGCCTCAATGACAAGACCATCAACACCTATATCCCGAGCAGCTTTAAGAAGTGCTCCGTCCATACCTGCATATGCCTTTAACATGATGACGTTTTTTGTAAGGGATTCAATATTGTAGGTTTGTCTGTGAATAGGTGTTTGATAAAATGTTACACCTCTTTTCGTGACAATGCCGATTGGTCCGTATTGTGGACTCTGAAACGTTGCAACATTGCTTGTATGTGTTTTGGTGACATTTCTAGCAGTGTGAATTTCGTCATTAAGTACGACCAACACACCTTTTCCTCTTGCAGAGTCACAAGCCGCAACCTTAATTGATGATATTAAATTGTATAAACCATCAGCACCTAATTCATTACTTGAGCGCATAGCACCAGTCACAACAATAGGTATCTCAAATGGCAGGGTCAAATCTAAGAAATAGGCTGTTTCTTCAAGTGTATCTGTACCATGAGTGATTACTACACCCTCAATTTTTTCAAGTTTCACTATTTCTTTAACCTTTCTCATCAGAATAAGCATTTCGTTTGTTGTTATATGTGGTGAAGGTAAATGAAATAACTCAATGACTGTTATGTCGGCTAAACTACTTAAATTATTCGTTGAACTCAAAAGTGGGTTTTCTTGATCTTGTTGAACCGTACCAGTTGTTTTATCCTCTTTCATAGAAATGGTTCCACCTGTATGTATAAGTAAAATCTTTTTCATTAAATATCTCTCCTACTTGGGTCATTTCTCTTATTTATGGATGTTCAATTTCTCTTTCTCATGTTACGATATTCTTAAATGAATCTCAATGACTATTACTTTTTTTGTGACACTTTTTAGAATTTTACGAAATGAGGAAGCATATGGTAGCTATCATTTCTGCGGGTATTGCTCCTGGGTTAGCACTACTTAGCTATTTCTATTTAAAAGACAGATATGACAATGAACCAATTTATATGGTTTTTCGTGTGTTTATATTTGGTGCAATTTTGGTATTTCCACTTATGTTTGTTCAATATGTTTTACAAGTAGAAGGAGTCTTTATTTCTGAATTTTTACATGCATTTATTGCCTCAAGTCTTTTGGAGGAGTTTTTTAAATGGTTTATTCTTATGTATATTGTGTTTCAACATATTGAGTTTGATGAGCCATATGATGGTATTGTATACGGTGCCTCAGTTTCATTAGGCTTTGCAACGTTCGAAAATATTCTATATCTATTTGGAAATGGGTTACAGTTTGCATTTGGTCGTGCATTATTACCCGTTTCGAGTCATGCATTATTTGGTGTAATAATGGGCTATTACATTGGTAAAGGGAAGTTTGCACCTAAAGATAAGAAGGCAAAATGGCTTATTCTTTCGTTGTTCATTCCTTTTATGTTACACGGTACTTATGATTTCATCTTACTTACACAAGAGCAATGGTTATTTTATATGCTCCCTTTTATGGTTTTTTTATGGTGGTTAGGGCTTAGGAAAGCAAAAAAAGCAAGGTTTTCAATGATAAATTAAAAATTATGATCTTTGAAGAGTCTAACGGTTGTTAGGCTTTTTTTATTTGGATTTAAATGAATTTCTATTGTTTTGTATAAAAACGACAACATTACAGAAAATACATGTAAGTTTATATAGAATTTGGTTAAGGAGGTAAATAAAATAATGAACTTCAAGTTGTTCATAAAGTTACCGATATTAGTGTTTATTATAATGTTTACATTGTTTGGAGGAAGTGGATTTGACAAAGTCGAAGCTTTCTCAGATCAGATTATTCAAAGGGGAGCAACTGGTGATGACGTCATCGAACTACAATCAAGACTTCAATACAATGGCTATTACCATGGAACTATCGATGGTGTTTATGGTTGGTCAACCTATTGGGCAGTAAGAAATTTTCAAGAGGCTTTTGGTTTAACTGAGGTTGATGGTTTGGCCGGCCAAAAAACAAAGGATATGTTAAAACGAGCAACAAAATACAACCGTGAATTTGTATATGAGAATTTGAAGAAGGGGAACCGATTTACACATTACGGTGGAGTGCCTTGGGATATACAGTCGGCACCAAATCAACAAACAATTGAAAAAGCTAAAAAAACTGCAGAAGCAAGACGTGCAGAGTCAGAGAAACGTTTCACAGCACAAGGATCCGCTAAAAGTAGTGACAACACTAAAGCACAGCCACAAGAAGGTGGAGGCCAAGCTCCTAAAGAAGAGAATCCACAAGGTGGAGGCCAAGCTCAAGGTGGAGAGAGTCCACAAGGTGGAGGCCAAGCTCAAGGTGGAGAGAATCCACAAGGTGGAGGCCAAGCCCAAGGTGGAGAAAATTCACAAGGTGGAGGCCAAGCCCAGGGTGGAGAGAATCCACAAGGTGGAGGCCAAGCCCAAGGTGGAGAAAATCCACAAGGTGGAGGCCAAGCCCAGGGTGGGGACAGTCCCGAAGGTGAAGCACAAGCACAGGGAGAAAATCCGCAGGGTGAGGAAGAACAACCACAAGATTCACCTGAACCAGCACAGGAGCCTGCGAAAGAAGAAGCTCCACCAGCAGAGTCTGCAGGACCAACAGCTGTAAATGTGCCTGGAGGATTTTCGCAAAATGATATTCAATTAATGTCAAATGCTGTTTATGGTGAAGCACGTGGAGAGCCTTATATTGGTCAAGTAGCAGTAGCTGCGGTGATATTAAACCGTTTAAATAGTGCAACATTCCCAAACACAATTTCAGGGATTATCTTTGAACCATTGGCATTTACTGCAGTTGCGGACGGACAAATCTGGTTAACACCAAATGATCAGGCAAGGAAAGCGGTGTTAGATGCAATTAATGGGATGGATCCGACTGGAGGAGCGACCTATTACTTTAATCCTGAAACAGCAACTAGCAAATGGATTTGGGGTAGACCACAAATCAAGCGAATCGGTAAGCACATTTTCTGTAGATAGAAAGGGTGAATAAGTATGCTACGAGGAATCTTTATCACGATATTAACTATAGGAATTATTGGTACCTCTTATTGGGGGTATAAAGAACACCAAGAAAAAAATGCAGTATTAATTCATGCTGAAAACAACTATCAACGAGCATTTCATGATTTGTCTTATCAAGTTGATTTGCTTCATGATAAGATTGGAACAACGTTAGCGATGAATTCACGTGATTCTTTATCACCAGCATTAGCTGAGGTGTGGAGAGTGACGTCAGAAGCGCAATCTGATGTTGGCCAACTACCATTAACATTGTTGCCTTTTAATAAGACAGAGGAGTTTTTAGCAAATATCGGTGATTTCAGTTACCGTACTGCAGTAAGAGATTTAAATGGTGAACCTTTATCTAAAGAAGAATATAAAACATTACAACAGCTCTACAAAAATGCTGAAGATATTCAAAAGGAATTAAGAAAAGTTCAGCATTTAGTAATAGAAAATAATTTAAGGTGGATGGATGTAGAATTAGCATTAGCTTCAGGAGAAAAACAAGCTGACAATACAATCATCGATGGCTTTGAAACGGTTGAGAAAAATGTTGAAGCCTACTCTGGAACAGACTTTGGACCTTCATTTGCAAGCATGAAAAATGGTGGTGAGTTTGAAGGTCTAGAAGGTAAAAAAATAGATGAGAAAAAAGCTCAGGAAATTGCAAAAGAATTTCTAGGACTTAAAGGCGACGTTAAAATGTCTGTGTCTGAGAATGGTGAGGGAGCAACAAACGGATTTTATAGCTTAAGAATAGATGACCCCGATTCTAAGTCTGAAATCTTTATGGATATCACAAAAAAAGGTGGATATCCAATTTGGGTCATCCAACATAGAGATGTAAAAACAGCAAAAATTAGCTTAAATGAAGCTAGTAACAATGCTATGAAGTTTCTCAAAGAACATAATTTCCACAACCAAGAGCTTTTCGAAAGTGCTCAATATCAAAATATCGGAGTCTTTAACTTTGTAGCAAGTGTCGATGGAGTTAGAATCTATCCGGATTCAATTAAAATGAAAGTAGCATTAGATGATGGTCATATTATTGGCTTCTCTTCAAGAGATTTTCTGATTTCTCATAAGGAAAGGGAAATACCAAAACCGGAAATCTCAATAGAGGAAGCTCGAAAAAAAGTAAATCCAAATCTAGAGGTAATGGAAGATCGACTTGCTATCATTACAAATGACTTGGGTGAAGAAGTTCTTTGTTATGAGTTCTTAGGTGTTATTGACAATGATACCTATCGATTATATATTAACGCTGAAAATGGATATGAAGAAAAAGTAATAAAGCTTAAAAATGCAGAACCATTGTATAATCAATCATAAGATATTAATTGGGAAAGTGAAATATGCTTTCCCTTTTTTTTATTACATGATTTAATAGAATATAGGCATTTTTAGAGGACCCAAAGAAATACATCCAACTAAGGCTTGAAGTTGTAAGAATATCCTAGACATTAGATGGTAGAAAGAGTGATATAGTTTGTTGAAAATTGGAGAAACAATCACCTTAGAGTCGCTTGACGACAATGCACATAAATATCGTTGCCGATTAGTTGAAAGCAATGGTCATCAATTATATATTGATTATCCTATAAATGAGCTAACTGGTAAGTCTGCTTTTTTTATGAATGGGACAAGATTAAAAGGTTCTTTTGTTGGTCAAGATAATTCGATTTATTTATTTGACACAGAGGTTGTTGGGCGAATGATTAAGGAGATTCCAATGGTCATTATCTCCTTCCCAGGCTATGAAAAATTAAAAAGAATCCAAAGAAGACAATTTGTTAGAATTGATGTAAATGTTGACGTTGCTGTTCACTCAAAGCAACAGCGTTTTTCTCCTTTTGTTACCTTATCAACTGATATTAGTGCAGGCGGTGCTTCAATTATTCTACCTAATAAAAATCAATGTCAAGCTGGTGATGAGTTAATTACGTGGTTTGCATTACCTATGGTTTCGGGCGAAAATCAATTTTTGAAACTAGAAAGTAAATTAATTAGAGTATTAACGGATAAGGAAACTGGCAGGAAAAGAGCATCATTACAATTTATTAACCCTAATAATAACGAAGTCCAGGTGGTCACAAAGTTTTGCTTTGAAAAACAGGTGTCTCTTCGTAAAAAAGGAATTCAAGATATCGAATAATTATTCCTCTTTTTTCGCATAATAATAAAAAAAGTATGGAGTTGTGCGACATGAAGAGGTTTGAGAAAATATTGATAAAATTAATCATCATTCAACTAGTATCCTTAATCATAGCTCAAGGCCTATTGTTATATACTCCTATCTCACCTTATCTAACAAAGATGGTTGATTATGAAGGAGTCAATAAATCTGAAGCTACACAAACAATTGAAACATTTTTTCATAATAAGTAATTTCAAATAGAGATTTTAAGTTATATTTTGTTTTGTATTATAGGGGGATTTAAACTTAATGGAAAAACATATTTCAATTGCAATCGATGGTCCGGCAGCTGCTGGGAAAAGTACGGTTGCAAAAATTATCGCTAAAAAACTATCTTACATATATATTGACACTGGAGCAATGTATCGATCATTAACTTATAAGGCAATAGCAGAAGAGATCAACCTAGAGGATGAAGATAAATTACTTGAACTGTTGCTTCATACTAAAATTGAATTAAAACCGGTTCCAAATGGTCAACTTGTTTATTTGGATGGAGTTAATGTTACAGAGGAAATAAGATCAAATTTGGTTACCAATTCTGTATCAATTGTAGCAAAGCATCGTGCTGTTCGTGAAGAAATGGTATCAAGGCAACAGCAATTAGCTGTTAATGGTGGAGTTGTCATGGATGGAAGGGATATTGGAACACACGTCCTTCCTAATGCAGAAATTAAAGTATTCTTATTGGCTTCAGTAGAAGAAAGAGCAGTAAGGCGACATGAAGAGAACGTCTCAAAAGGAATGGAATCGAATCTTGATCGCTTAAAAGAAGAAATTGCTCTAAGAGATCAGTTGGATTCTGAGCGTGAAGTAGCACCTCTGAAAAAGGCAGATGATGCAATAGAAATTGATACTACATCTATGGCGATTCCTGAAGTAGTGGACAAAATTATGAATCTTGTCAATGAGAGGGGTTGATATGAAATGAGTTTTTATATCTTTGCAAGAGAAACAGTTAGGACACTTTTAAAACCATTTTATCGTATAGAAGTTATTGGCCAAGAAAACGTGCCAAAGAATGATCCTGTCATCATATGTTCTAATCATATAGATAATTTAGACCCCCCTGTTGTTGGTATTACAGTGGAAAGACCTGTTCATTTTATGGCAAAAGAAGAATTATTTAAAGTTCCTGTTCTTGGTAAACTTATTAGTAAAACAAACGCATTTCCTGTTAAACGCGGTATGAGTGACAGGGAGGCCTTACGAAAAGCGATGAAGATCCTAAAAGATAATGAGGTTTTAGGATTATTCCCTGAAGGTACTAGAAGTAAGGATGGTAAGCTTGGGAAAGGGTTAGCAGGTGCAGGTTTTTTTGCTCTCCGTTCAAATGCTGTTGTTATTCCATGCGCCATTATTGGACCTTATAAAATATTTGGCAAGATAAAGGTGGTCTATGGACAACCAATTGAAATGGATCATTTAAGGCAGGAGAAAGCATCTGCTGAAACAGTGACAGAACATATTATGGCTGGAATACAACAATTGCTTGAAAAAAATATATAGTTTAAGAGTTTGTACTTGACAAAAAGTAGCATTTATTAGAAGTTTATTAAAGAAAGAATTTTAGAATAGATATAGTCCTGAGAATTTTCTGCTAACAATTCGCGAGGGTATATGACACATTTGCATGGCAAAGTAGTACTCTAGTTTTGTCAGCAGGTGGACTTAAGGAGGTTAAGTGATGGTTGAGGATATGAATCAAGTTGATGTGAAAGATTTAGAAGTTGGAGACATTGTTACTGCCACAGTAACAAAAGTTGAAGAAAAGCAAGTAATCGTGAGCATTACAAACAGTAAGGTTGATGGCATTATTCCCATAAGTGAACTCTCTAGTCTTCATGTAGAAAAAGCGAGTGATGTAGTATCAGAAGGGGAAGAATTAGAGTTAAAGGTCACTAAAGTTGAAGAAGAGACTTTAATTCTTTCTAAGAGAGCTGCAACTGCAGAAAAATCTTGGGAAATATTAGAAGAACGATTTAATTCTGGTGAAGTGTTTGAAACAGAAGTGAAGGATGTAGTGAAAGGTGGTTTAGTCGTTGATATTGGTGTTAGAGGTTTCATTCCTGCCTCGTTAGTTGAAACACACTATGTTGAGGACTTTTCTGAATACTTACACAACACTTTAACAGTAAAAGTAGTAGAATTAGACCGTGAAAAAAATCGAGTGATTCTTTCCCATCGTGCGGTTGTTGAAGCAGAACAGAAGCAACAAAAGAACAAAGTAATTCATTCATTAGAAGCTGGTCAAGTTCTGGAAGGTACAGTTCAGAGATTAACTGATTTTGGTGCATTTGTTGATTTGGGTGGAATTGATGGTCTAGTACATATTTCACAATTGTCACATAACCATGTTGATAAACCTTCTGATGTGGTAGAAGAGGGTCAAAAGGTTACTGTGAAAATTCTATCAATTGATCTTGATAATGATCGAATATCTCTATCTATTAAGGATACCTTACCTGGACCATGGGCAAATATTCATGAACAAATTGCGCGTGGTGACGTAAAAGAAGGTACAGTAAGAAGACTTGTATCATTTGGTGCATTTGTTGAAATTATTCCAGGTGTGGAGGGCCTTGTTCATATCTCTCAAATTTCTAATAAACATATCGGTACACCGCATGAGGTTCTAAAAGAAGGACAAAAAGTAAATGTAAAAGTCTTGGAAATTAATGAAAAAGAGCAAAGAATTTCTTTGAGTATGAAAGAGCTAGAAGAAGACTATTTTAATGAAGAGGATCTTATTAAGTACCAACAAAAAGAAGAGTCTTCTTCAGGTTTTCAATTAGGGGAAATGATTGGGGATCAATTAAAAAAATTAAAATAAGATTCGGTGGTAGAAATGAGCAGCAGAAAACAAAGGAAGTTAGAACATATACAGCATGCTCTATCAGTAGGTCAAGATAGAACACATGGATTAGAAGACATAAAGTTCGTGCATCAAAGCCTACCCAATACCAATATCGATCAAATAGACATTTCCACTAAAGTAGGCGAACTTTTATTGAGTTCGCCTATTTTAATAAATGCTATGACAGGTGGCGGTGGAGAGTATACGAGATCGATTAATAAATCGCTATCATTGGTGGCTAAGTACTCAAACATTCCATTAGCAGTTGGCTCGCAAATGTCAGCTATTAAGGATCCATCTGAGCGCTCAACCTTTCAAATTGCTAGAAAAGTTAATCCCAATGGAATAATTCTAGCCAACTTAGGAAGTGAGGCAACTGTAGAAGATGCTAAAAGAGCGGTTGATATGATAGAAGCGAATGGGCTACAAATCCACCTTAATGTTATACAGGAACTTGTAATGCCTGAAGGAGATCGGAACTTTGAAGATGCTTTACTAAGAATAGAAAAAATCATTCATTCAATATCAGTACCAGTAATTGTTAAAGAAGTTGGTTTTGGTATGAGCAAAGAAACTTGTCAACGTTTAACAGATGCTGGGGTTTCATTAGTTGATATAGGGGGAATGGGAGGTACGAATTTTTCTAGTATAGAAAATAAACGTCGGACCCGAGTTCTGGATTATTTCGAAACATGGGGTATTCCAACTGCAGCATCAATTGCAGAAGCGGCAAGCAGTAAACTTCCTCTAACCATTATTGCATCCGGTGGAATACAAAATGCTTTAGATGTTGCAAAATCAATTGCTTTAGGGGCTTCAGTTACAGCTTTTGCTGGACACTTCCTAAAGCTGCTATTGAATTTAGGTGAACAAGCATTGAAAGAAGAAATTTCTAATATTGAAAGAGATCTTAAATTCATTATGACAGCCCTAGGTGCAAAGAGTATAAAAGAACTACAAAATGCACCTATTGTTATAAGTGGTGATACATATCACTGGTTAGTTCAAAGAGGTATTGATCCCAAAAATTATAGTCAAAGGATGATTAAAGAAAGCAGGCTGTCTGATTAGACAGCCTGCTTTCTTCGTTATATAGAAAACCAAGTATTTAATGTTCATTTCTCTCTCTTGCTTCTTCAGGTCCTTCTAACTTCGTAGCGCCTGGATTATGAAGTTCAGGATCTCTGTCAGCACGTACAACATTTCGTTCTCGCAGCTTCTTCTCTTGTCTATCCTTTCCCATTTTCTTTCCCTCCTTTAACCCCTGAAATTTAATTGTGATCTCATAAGAATCATATTTTACTTACTATCGTTATTGTTTCTGAAATTTCTTTATCTATTCTTCCTAATTTCTATGGAAATTCAGTCTAATATACAATTATTTTACCCATAATGAAAAAGGTAGGAGGTGGCTGATGGAAGGTCTTTATTTTTATTGGATTACTTGGTTGGGGTGGATTTATACAACCTTTTTTATGGATAAAGGAAAAAAACGTTTAATACTTTCATTTTTGATATTACTAATTCTTAGTCTTTCATCGATTGATTTATTGATTAACACATATCACTTAAATCTTGTTCATTTAATTATTCTCATTCTTCCTTTTGCTTTAATCGTAAAAAAAACAATTGCTCAAAAAGTATATTTACTCATTTGTTCGCTAACCATAACTATTGCATACGTAACCTTCCAATTGTTTGAATTATTTGATCCGATTTGGCTGTTTCTTGACCGGAAATGGATGCTAGCCATTGTGCTTGTATACTTAACATTAATGCTAACGAAAGAAAGAGTGTCTAGAATAGCTTGTCTATTAATTGGGAGTTGTCAGGGTGAATTACTCTATGGATTCATCATTAATAAGTTTCGGTTCAACTATGAAATTGGTTCTTATTCATTTTTAGATGTATTATCACTTTCTTTTATTATTGTGTTTGTTTGGTTAAAATTAGAGGTTTTAATCCAGTATATTGATGAGATGGTTCAAAAAAATGCAAAAGGAGAAACTCGAATAAATGAATGAATATACATATCCAATCTTGTTCGGATTAATATTTGGTGTTGCGACAAGAATTTATATGCTCCGCACCGATTATCGACAATATCCAACTTATCTGCACGGTAAGATTATTCATGTTGCTTTAGGTTTTATTGCAGCGGGTTTAGGTTCTGTTGCTGTTCCGTCCATCATGGAACAAGAATTTACAGCCATTACATTTCTTACAATTGCAGCTTCACAGTTTAGAGACGTAAGAAATATGGAACGAAATACATTAACAGAGTTAGATCAATATGAACTAGTAAAAAGAGGGAGTACATATATTGAAGGGATTGCGGTCGCATTTGAAAGTAGAAATTATTTAGTTATACTAACATCATTCTCGACAACTTTTGCTTATTTAGTTTGGAATGTTTGGATTGCACTTGTCGTAGGGATCCTTGGTATCTTTGTTTCTAAAAAGTTAATGGCAGGTGGAAAACTAAAAGATATTGTTGAAATTGAATATATGGAACCTAGGTTTGATGGTGCAGGCTTATATGTTGATAATATTTATATTATGAACATCGGCCTACCGGCAAGGCAAAAAGAAGTACTGAAATATGGTATGGGTTTTGTATTAAAGCCAAAAAACTTTAATGTACGCTCAACGATTGCTAACTTGGGACAAAGACAAGCGATCTTACATGATGTTTCAACTGCATTAGGTGTGTATAGGGACTCAGGAACACCTGCACTTGTTCCGTTAGCCAAAAGAGACCTTGATGATGGAAGGGTAGGTATCTTTGTCTTACCTCAAGAGAAAGACATAGAGAAAGCGATAGCGGTAATTGGTCAAGTACCAACATTGGAAAATGCGATAAGAATGCCTACTGAATCAAAGGCCAATAAGAAAGGGCGGCGTTTAAAATAAATATAGAAAAGTATATTTTAGCCATTATTACGACAAACCCTTCAAAGGTAGCTGGCAGCACTGCGATTTTTACATGTCAATCAAAGGAAGAGATGGAACAGACAGCGGCAAGCTTAGAAGCGATATTAGATGGAATTGCGCATGGACTTAGTGACGACCTATATGTCATAGTAAAACACTGATATTTAATTTAATTGCTTTTATAACCATTTCTGATAAAATATAAAAGTTAGCCCTTCTAAAAGAGAAGGGTTTATTTCATACATATTGCTAGTTGTTTATATTGGCTTTTTAAATTTCGCCTTAAAAGCATGTCTTAACATAAGAACTGTGAAAAATAGCTTACAATATTAAATAGAGGAAGGGTGATTGTATAATGGTGAAACCAGTAGTAGCTATTGTTGGACGACCTAATGTAGGGAAATCAACCATTTTTAATCGTGTAGTTGGAGAAAGAATTTCAATTGTAGAAGATGTACCAGGAGTGACGAGGGATAGAATTTATAGTTCCGGAGAATGGTTAAATCAGGTTTTTAATATTATTGATACAGGTGGAATAGAGGTTGGAGACGAGCCGTTTTTAGCACAAATACGCTATCAAGCAGAGATTGCGATTGACGAAGCGGATGTGATTATCTTTATGACCAACAGTCGTGAAGGAGTAACTGCGGCAGACGAAGAGGTCGCAAAATTGCTCTTTAGATCTAAGAAACCAGTTGTACTTGCCGTTAACAAGGTAGATAATCCTGAAATGCGGGAAGCTATTTATGATTTTTATTCGTTAGGGTTTGGAGAGCCGTATCCAATCTCAGGTTCTCACGGGCTTGGTTTAGGTGATTTGTTAGATGCAGTAATTGAGCATTTCCCTAAAAAGGGAAATGATGATGATGATGATGATAAAATCAAGTTCAGCTTAATTGGTAGACCAAATGTAGGGAAATCTTCATTGGTAAATGCGTTATTAGGTGAAGAAAGAGTAATTGTTAGTGATATAGCTGGAACAACAAGAGATGCAATTGATACTGAGTTGAAGTATAACAATAAGGAATACGTCATTATCGATACTGCCGGAATGCGCAAAAAAGGGAAAGTATATGAAACAACAGAAAAATACAGTGTCCTTAGGGCTTTAAAGGCGATTGAAAGATCTGATGTCGTTTTAGTCGTTATTAATGCAGAGGAAGGTATTATTGAACAAGATAAGAAAATTGCGGGATATGCGCACGAAGCAGGTAGAGCTGTTGTTATTGTTGTTAATAAGTGGGATGCAGTAGAAAAAGATGAAAAAACAATGAAGGAATTTGAGCAAAAAATTAGAGATCATTTCCTATTTCTTGATTATGCACCTATTGTGTTTTTATCTGCAATCACGAAAAAACGTATTCATACACTAATCCCTATGATTGAATTGGCTAGTGAAAATCACTCATTAAGAGTGGAGACAAATGTCTTAAATGATGTCATAATGGATGCAGTTGCAATGAATCCTGCACCTACAGACAAAGGAAAACGATTAAGAATTTATTATGTAACACAAGTTGGGGTAAAGCCACCTACTTTTGTTGTATTTGTTAATGAACCAGAAATTATGCATTTTTCATATGAACGCTTCTTAGAGAATCGAATCCGTGCTGCTTTTGGATTTGAAGGAACGCCTATCAGATTATTGACAAGAGCGAGAAAATAAGAATTAGTAGTGAGGTGTGAGAAATGGGTCAACAAATAATCGTTATAGGTGCAGGTAGTTGGGGAACTGCACTAGCAATGGTGTTAGCCGATAATGGACATGAAGTTAGGTTATGGGGGCATAACAAAGATTTAATTTCAGAAATTAATCAATACCATACAAACAGTCGGTACTTACCCGATATTAAGCTACCTGAAGAGATTATTGGATATCATGATCTCGAAGCAGCGTTAGAGGGTATACATACAGTAGTCCTCGCAGTTCCAACAAAGGCAATACGTGAGGTTTTACAAAAGGTAACTGGTTATACAGATAAACCCTTAACAATTGTCCATGTGAGTAAGGGAATTGAGCCTGATTCATTAAAGAGAATTTCTGAAATTATTGAAGAGGAAATGCCAAAAGAATTGTTAAAGGATGTTGTCGTTCTATCCGGACCAAGTCACGCAGAGGAAGTTAGTTTACGTCATCCGACAACAGTTACATCTTCATCTAAAAATATAACTGCTGCTGAACATGTACAAGATCTATTTATCAACAAATATTTTAGAGTTTATACAAATCCTGATATTGTAGGTGTTGAAATAGGTGGTGCATTAAAAAATATTATTGCATTGTGTGCTGGAATTACGGATGGGCTAGGTTACGGGGATAATGCAAAAGCAGCATTAATTACAAGAGGACTCGCTGAAATTGCTAGATTGGGAAGCGTTATGGGTGCAAATCCTTTAACTTTTTCTGGACTTACAGGTGTTGGAGATTTAATTGTTACTTGTACAAGTGTTCATTCGAGAAATTGGAGAGCGGGTAATTTGCTCGGAAAAGGTCAGAGTTTAGAAGAAGTGTTAGAAAACATGGGTATGGTTGTTGAAGGAGTAAGAACAACAAAGGCTGCTTATCAACTTGCACATAAGATGAATGTTAGCATGCCAATTACATTTGCTCTATATGATGTTCTTTTTAATGATAAAAGTCCTAAAGAGGCAGTGGATTCTTTAATGGGACGTTTACCGACACATGAAATGGAGGACCTTTCAAATATACTAGGTGAGAGTAGGAATTAATCGCTCACACTAGGCGTTTGTTCTGCATAGCATAAACAGAGTGCAGTTCGAAGGAGGTTTTCTATGGAGAGTTTACGTCCGAAAAAAATGGTTTTTTACCTCTCTAATTAATTTTTTTATATAAACTACAAACTTATTATAAATAGATTTACGAAAGATAGGCATTAGACGATACATTTTGAACTTCGTTCGCATAGTATGCAACGTGATACTGTAAGGGTTGAACATGTGGTATGGGTTAAAATAGTTATTCATGATACTGAAGTAAAGATGCCCCTCTTTACTTCAGTATTTTTTTTAAATGATTTGGTTTCATTTATCGATTATGAATTTTATGGTATAATATTTTGCGGTGGACAAGACATATAGTGCTCAGTACGTCGGAGAATTAAGATAAGGAGATGTAAGAATGACACCAGGTTTAATTAAAATGTGGATTTCTTTATCAGCGATGGGCTTTATGTTTATTGCGGTTATTGGGATTTATTTTAGCAGGTATAAATTTAAAGGTATATTTAAGATCATTACAACCGTGTTAGCCTACTTTTTTATGGTATTAGCGGGGATTATCATTTTCTTTGTCGTATTCAGTGGTCCGGTTAGTGATTAGATGAATAAAGGCGGATTTTAATGAAAAAATATAGTATTTACATAATGTTAATTGCGGTTTTAATTTTGTTAACGGGATGTATGTATCCCGACGAAAAGCTGGTGGAAAACCAAGTTCCTTTTGAACATCAACTAGATTCTGTACAACAATCCGTTATAAATTTTCAAGAAGCAAACGGTGGTCTGCTACCTATAAAGACAAGGGAAATGGATACACCGATCTATCAGAAGTATCCTGTGGATTTTAATAAACTTATTCCTAGATTCATAGGAGAGCCACCTGGTTCTGCTTTTGAAAGTGGGGGAGTTTATGTTTATGTCCTAGTAGATGTGGAAACAGATCCCAAGGTTAAACTTTTTGATTTAACGATTACTGAAAAAATAAGAGAATTGAAACTTAGGTTAGATGTGTACAGAAGAGAGAATGGATATCCACCAGTAAAAGATGTAATAGATACAAATATCTTCACATTAGACTATGAAAAGCTAGGTATGAAAGAGGAGCTTTTTGTAGTTAGTCCATTCACAGGAAACAATCTACCACTTGTTATTAATAATGAAGTAGAAGTGTTTGTTGACTATCGGATAGATCTCTATAATGCCCTAACTAACAATAAACATTCCTTTAAACCAGGTGAAGATATTCGGAATATCTTGGTGGAAAATTCAATGTTCGTTCCTGCTCATTCAGCTCCTTATACAATTAATTCTGAAAACGAACCAATTTTTTTAAAAAAATAGTTATGAACCCTTCCTTGCTGAATAGAATCTAGAGGAAGGGTTTTTTTACTCTAAAAAAATTAATAACTTGGGTTCTGAAATTATTTTTAACATCTAGTCATAATTAAATAGGACAACGTCATACATATATAGTGTCCTAGATTATTTAATTTGTCGGATATTATTATCCCAGGAACTCTAAGATCAGGAGGGGATCACTTGGAAAAGGTAGATATTTTCAAAGATATCGCTGAACGTACCGGTGGCGATATTTACTTAGGAGTCGTTGGTGCGGTAAGAACAGGTAAATCTACTTTCATCAAGAAATTTATGGAGCTAGTAGTTCTACCGAATATCGGTAATGAAGCTGATAAAGCAAGAGCGCAGGATGAGTTACCTCAAAGTGCGGCTGGAAAAACAATTATGACTACAGAACCAAAATTCGTACCAAATCAGGCAGTTTCAGTCCATGTGGGTGAGGGGCTTGATGTAAACATTCGTCTGGTAGATTGTGTTGGGTATACTGTGCCTGGTGCTAAAGGTTATGAGGATGAAAATGGACCAAGAATGATTAATACACCTTGGTATGAAGAACCAATTCCTTTTCACGAAGCTGCTGAAATTGGAACGAGAAAGGTTATTCAAGAACACTCAACTATTGGAGTGGTTATTACTACTGATGGTTCGATAGGTGACATTCCACGAAGAGATTATATTGATGCAGAGGCAAGAGTAATTAATGAACTAAAAGAGGTTGGCAAACCTTTTATTATGGTCATCAATACGGTTCAACCACATCATCCTGATACCGAAGCGTTAAGACAAGAGCTTACTGAAATGTATGATATTCCTGTCTTAGCGATGAGTGTTGAGAGTATGAGAGAAGGCGACGTTTTCAATGTACTTAGAGAGTCGCTATATGAATTCCCTGTACTTGAAGTCAATGTTAATTTACCAAGCTGGGTCATGGTATTACGTGAAGATCATTGGCTAAGAGAGAGTTATCAGGATGCTGTAAAAGATACAGTAAAAGATATTAAACGTCTGCGGGATGTTGACAGGGTCGTTGGTCAATTTAGCGAGTACGACTTTATTGATCAAGCGAGCCTTGCGGGGATTGAAATGGGTCAGGGTGTAGCAGAGATTGATTTGTATGCCCCAGATGACCTATATGATCAAATACTAAAAGAAGTTGTTGGTGTAGAGATTCGTGGTAAGGATCACTTATTACAACTTATGCAAGACTTTGCTTATGCAAAGGCAGAGTACGATCAAGTATCTGATGCGCTTCGAATGGTGAAGCAGACAGGTTATGGTATCGCAGCTCCTGCATTAGCAGATATGAGTCTTGATGAACCAGAAATTATCCGTCAAGGATCAAGATTTGGGGTACGATTGAAGGCTGTTGCACCTTCCATTCATATGATAAAAGTGGATGTTGAATCAGAATTTGCTCCAATCATTGGAACTGAAAAGCAAAGTGAAGAACTTGTTCGATACTTAATGCAAGATTTTGAAGATGATCCACTATCGATTTGGAATTCTGATATCTTCGGAAGATCTCTCAGTTCAATTGTTCGAGAAGGTATTCAAGCGAAATTATCACTAATGCCGGAAAATGCAAGATACAAGTTGAAGGAAACTTTAGAACGCATTATTAATGAAGGCTCTGGTGGATTGATTGCTATAATTCTATAAAACAATTAAGGCTCCTTTCTCAAGGAGTCTCTTTTTAATTTGACAGCCAAATATTTGTATTAAATATGGCTAAATATACCTAAAACGGAAATAAACTGCTCGAAAAATATTGAAATATGTCTAATTATCGTTTAATATAAGGCATGTTAGCATTTACTAGACTTTTTGAATGTATAGGAATAGCTAAATATGTAAAGAAATGATTAATGAATTGCAAGTATCGTTGCATAATTATATTTCTTAGATTTTGGGAGGAGGTGAATAGCATGAACAAAACAGAATTAATTAACGCTGTAGCCGAAAGTACAGAACTTTCTAAAAAGGATGTAACTAAAGCTGTTGATGCTCTATTTGACTCAATTTTGGAAGCATTAAAAAATGGTGATAAAGTACAATTGATTGGTTTCGGAAACTTTGAAGTTCGCGAACGTGCAGCTCGTAAGGGACGCAATCCGCAAACAGGAGAAGAAATCGAAATTGCAGCAAGCAAAGTTCCTGCATTTAAACCAGGTAAAGCTCTAAAGGACGCTGTGAAATAATACATAATCACCTGATATAAAAAGGAGAATCGTTTATAAATGATTCTTCTTTTTTTTGCTTTTCATATCCCCAATATGCTAAAATTTCAATTACATTAGTATTTTATAAATTATGGTCACAGAAAACATTGATATGTTTGACAGATATAGCTTTTTAAGAGATAGTTATGGAAGATTATTTAAAAGTCTTCTTTACATAAGGGGAGAAAATTTCATGAGTTTGAATGATAAAAATGATTTTATCGTAATAAAAGCAGTAGAAGATGGAGTTAATGTGATTGGATTAACACGTGGCACAGATACGAGATTTCACCACTCCGAAAAATTAGACAAAGGCGAAGTGATGATTGCTCAATTTACTGAGCATACTTCAGCTATAAAAATTAGAGGTAAAGCAGTTATCCAAACTAGTCACGGAGAAATTGAAGCGGATGCGAAGAAATAAGCAGGACATATTCCTGCTTTATTTTTTAATGTTAGATTTGATTTCTTGGTTGTCAATAAATAGTTTACTTTAAAGCTCATGTATGAGCCAAAAAAGCAAAAAGAAGTTAGATATGATATAATATAGTTTGTTTATTAAAAGTAGATAAGATAATAAGTTATAAATAGGGGAAACAAGGGTGATTGAATGCTGGACATCAATGTGAAAATAACCAATTTTAAGAAGCGAATTGAAGGGGAAATTAATCATTCATATTTACATAAGTATTTAAACCCCCCTAAGATTGATGAGGACAAGCTTCTTTTGTTATATACAATATTTGAAGAAATAGAAATTGGGGAGAAGGAATTAGAACATTATGTTTTAACTACAATGCTTATTCAATTGGCCCTAGATACGCACGACCAAGTGAGTACAAGTCCTACTAGTACATCTGAGGATCTTTTGAAAAATCAGCTCACTGTGTTAGCAGGGGATTATTTTAGTGGTTTATATTATTATTTCCTTGCTCAGGAAGGCGATATTCCGATGATACGGTCTTTAGCTGAGGCTACAAAAGAAGTAAATGAACATAAAATCAAAGTTTATCAATGTGATATAACACAAATTGATACCCTACTTGAAAGTATAGAAAAAATCGAATCTTTATTAATTTCACAAGTAACACAATATTTCCAACTATCAAAGTGGGAGGATTTCATTTCAAAGTTTCTACTTCTGAAGCGTCTATTACATGAAAGAGAGTTGTACACTAGGGAAGGTGTTTCACCTGTCATAGATGCATTTCATAATGTGCTACAGTCTCAGTTTAAACTTACAAGTGAGTCCTTTGAACGAGAGGAAATCAAGAATAAATTTGATTTGTACATTTATGATGTAAAAACATCTCTTTTACAATTAGTGTCAAAGAACTTTAAATGTAACCAAACACTTGAGGTAAGAATTAATCAGTTACTTAATTGTCAACCCCAGTTATCAATGAAAAAGATTGTGGAGGAAGGTTCATAGGATGCAACAATCAAAAGAAGATCGTGTTCATCATGTGTTTGAAAGTATTTATAAAAATTATGATAAGATGAATTCAGTAATTAGCTTTCAGCAACATAAAGCATGGAGAAAAGATACAATGAAGAGAATGAATGTCCAAAAAAATCAAGCAGCACTTGATTTGTGTTGTGGTACTGCCGATTGGACAATTGCATTAGCTGAAGCGGTAGGTCCAGGTGGAAAAGTAATAGGTTTGGATTTTAGCAAAAACATGTTAAAAATCGGACAAAATAAAATAGAAAAACTAAAATTAGATCAAGTAACGTTAGTCCATGGTAATGCAATGGAACTACCATTTGAAGATAATTCTTTTGATTATGTAACCATTGGATTTGGACTTAGAAATGTTCCGGATTATATGCAGGTGTTAAAAGAAATGTGTCGTGTGGTAAAGCCTGGTGGAAAGGTAGTGTGTCTGGAAACGTCACAACCAACCCTAATTGGTTTTAAACAAGTATACTATTTCTATTTTCAATACGTGATGCCCGTATTTGGGAAGCTTTTTGCGAAGAGCTACAAAGAATATTCCTGGTTACAAGAATCAGCTCGTGAATTTCCTGGAATGATAGAGCTTGCACAATTATTTAGAGATGCTGGGTTATCTGATATTGAAGTGAAACCATATACAGGTGGGGTTGCAGCCATGCATTTAGGATATAAAAAATAGAAGTTTTTTGTCTTCTAGACTAAAGTAAATTAAGGTGATTTTCCATGAAACTAAAAATGATGTACTCTTTCTTAAACGCAGATATAGGTTTGATCGAAAAGGAACTTGAGGCTACTGTACAGGCTGAACATCCTCTTCTTAGGCAAGCTGGAGTTGAATTACTACAAGCTGGTGGTAAACGTCTTCGTCCAGTTTTTGTCCTCTTAGCTGGTAAATTTGGAGAATATGATATCAATCGAATTAAACATGTGGCCGTTGCTCTTGAGCTAATACATATGGCATCGTTAGTTCATGATGATGTTATTGATAATGCTGAACTTCGAAGAGGCAGACAAACGATAAAAGCAAAATATGATAATAAAATTGCAATGTATACAGGTGATTTTTTGTTTGCCAGAGCATTAGCGTTAATGACTAAATTGGAAAATCCTGTAGCTCACAAAATTCTTTCACATACAATGGTTGAACTTTGTATTGGTGAGATCGAACAAATTAAAGATAAGTATAATTTTAACCAAGACCTTCGTACTTATTTAAGAAGAATAAAAAGAAAAACAGCCTTATTAATTGCTGTTAGTTGCCAACTTGGTGCAATAGGAGCAAATGCATCAGAGGATATCCAAAAAAAGTTATATTTATTTGGATATTATGTTGGTATGTCTTTTCAAATTACAGATGATATTTTAGATTTCACTGCAACTGAGGAACAGTTAGGCAAACCAGCAGGAAGCGACTTGTTACAAGGAAATATAACACTACCTGTATTATTAGCTCTAAAGAATCTTGAAATAAGAGAGAGTATCTCCGCAATAACTAAAGATTCAACTGAATCTGATATTAGACCCATTATTGATATGATAAAGACTTCTAGCTCTATTGAAAAGTCCTTTGAACTTAGTAACTTATACCTTAATAAGGCGTTTAAGATATTGGAGGAGTTACCGAATAATAAAACGAAAACTGCTTTGAATAATATTGCTAAGTTTATTGGCAAAAGGAAGTTTTAACCCCCAATGGATATTGATAACCAATCAAAAAAATGTTAATATTTTGATTGGTTGGTCTTTATTGCCAGTCAATACATACATAACTTTTGTGGGGTGGAGAAGAGATGGAAAAGACATTTTTAATGGTAAAACCAGATGGGGTACAACGTCAATTGGTCGGAGAGATTATTTCTCGTTTCGAAAGAAAGGGCTTTCAATTGGTTGGCGGGAAATTAATGAACGTTTCGAGTGAACTTGCTGGAGAACACTATGCTGAGCACAAAGAACGACCATTTTTTAATGATTTAGTTGAATTTATAACATCCGGACCAGTTTTTGCTATGGTATGGCAAGGGGAAAATGTCATCTCTACTTCTCGTAAAATGATGGGTGTAACAAACCCTAAAGAAGCTACACCTGGAACAATCCGTGGTGATTTCGGTTTAACTGTTAGAAAGAATATTATTCACGGCTCGGATTCTCCTGAAAGTGCTGTTCGTGAAATCGGTTTATTCTTTTCTGAACAGGAATTGCAAGATTATAGTAAGTTAATAAATAGATGGATTTATTAACTTTAATGGGTTAAACTTTTAGTAGACGCCAAAAAAAACAGATATATTTTAACGTGCCTGGCACCCATTTGATCTCAAAATAAGGTCGATTGATTTGTGCTAGGTACTTTGTTTTGGTAGGTGTAAAAGTTTTAATGTCAGAGGAGCAAGCAAATGAGTGAAGAAGATTATATTCAATTTACAATGGATATTAAAAAGAAATCAGGGATCGATTTGTCTCTTTATAAAGAGGCACAAATGAAGCGTAGGCTATCATCCTTATATGAAAAAAAGGGGTATAAAAATTTTAAGGAATTTTTCATAGCACTGAATAAGGAAGATAAATTGTTTCATGAATTTCTAGATAGGATGACTATTAACGTCTCCGAATTCTATCGTAATGGTAAGCGTTGGGAAGTACTTGAACAAAAGATTATCCCACAATTGTTAAGTAAGAGTAAGACTTTAAAGGTGTGGAGCGCAGCATGTTCAACTGGGGAAGAACCTTATACATTAGCGATGATTCTTTCAAATTTCCTACCGTTATCTGCAATCTCTATTCTTGCAACTGATATAGATACTAATGCGATTGCACGAGCGAAAATGGGAGTCTATCCTGAGCGTTCGCTTAAAGAAGTTCCTGAAAAGATGAAACAAAAATTTTTCACATTAGAAGATAATCACTTTAAGGTTAATGATGATTTGAAAAGTAGGGTAACATTTAAGCAGCAAAATTTATTAGCCGATTCATTTGATCGTAATTTTGACATCATTGTTTGTAGAAATGTTTTAATTTACTTTACTGATGAAGCGAAAAATCTTTTATACCAAAAGTTTAGTTCTGCTTTAAAGAAGGATGGTATTTTCTTTGTTGGTAGTACTGAACAGATTTTTAATCCTAGTTTGTATAACCTGGAGACAGAAGAAACATTCATTTACAGAAAAATATAAATTGTTAAAAAGTTCATCACCTGTGGTGGACTTTTTTTATTTCTGATATAAGATATAATTATGTCGATTTATTCAAATTTTTAAAAAATATTGCTACTCGTACACTCTATTCTGTGATATATTGGTACATAATCGCTTTAAAGTCATGAAGGGGGATATAAAAATGAGGTACTTAACCGCAGGAGAATCACATGGTCCACAGCTTACAACTATTATAGAAGGAGTACCAGCAGGACTAAGTATAACACACGAAGATATTGATATAGAACTAGCAAGACGACAAAAAGGCCATGGTCGTGGAAGAAGAATGCAAATAGAGAAAGATCAGGTCCAAATATTAAGTGGAGTTCGACATGGAAAGGCGTTAGGCTCACCAATTACATTAGCTGTTGAAAATAGAGACTGGACTCATTGGACAAAAATAATGGGAATTGAGCCAATTGAAGAGGGAGTAGAGGATGAAATAAAGAGAAAAATATCACGTCCTCGCCCAGGGCATGCTGACTTAAATGGTGCAATTAAATATGGTCATCGTGATATGAGAAATGTATTAGAACGTTCTTCAGCTCGGGAAACAACAGTGAGAGTTGCAGCAGGTGCGGTTGCTAAAAAGCTATTGTTTGAGTTAGGAATTACTGTTGCAGGTCATGTTGTTGAAATCGGTGGGGTGAAAGCTGAACGTGTTCCTTACAAGGATTTAACAGAATTACAAGAAGTGACTGAAGCATCTTCAGTACGTTCTTTTGACCCAAAAGTAGAACAACAAATGATGGATGCCATTGACCAGGCGAAAGAAAATGGTGATTCGATTGGTGGAGTAGTTGAGGTCATTGTTGAGGGCATGCCAGCTGGTGTGGGTAGTTATGTCCATTATGATCGAAAGCTTGATGCTAAGATAGCTGGAGCTGTAATGAGTATAAACGCATTTAAGGGTGTTGAATTTGGTATTGGCTTTCAAGCAGCCCAATTACCTGGAAGTAAAGTTCATGACGAAATCATCTGGGATGAGGAAAATGGTTACACAAGACGAACCAATAACTTAGGTGGATTTGAAGGTGGCATGACGACTGGGATGCCTATAGTTGTAAGAGGTGTGATGAAGCCTATTCCTACACTTTACAAACCATTAAATAGTGTCGATATTGAAACTAAAGAAGTATTTGCTGCAAGTATCGAAAGGTCTGATAGTTGTGCAGTACCAGCTGCGAGTGTTGTAGCTGAAGCAGTTGTTGCATGGGAGGTAGCGTCAGCAATTGTCGAGCAATTTGGTCAAGACCGAATTGATTTACTATTAGAGAATATTAATCGTAGTAAAGTTCATGCGAGGGATTTCTAAATGGAAGTACTTCAAATCAAGACCCAAACGAAGGATTATCCTTTGTATGTTGGATCAAATATATCAATAAACCTTCCGGAGTTTATAAAAGGAAAAGTGACGAAAATTTTAATAATTACTGATGAAAATGTCAGTAATTATTATCTAAAACATATAGAAGAGATATTAAAGGAACATTTTCCTGTTACTTCTTTTATCATACCAAGCGGAGAAAAAGCAAAATCAATTGATGTTTTTTACAAATGCCACACCCACGCCCTCCAAGAGAAATTAGACCGTTCATCACTTGTCATCGCTCTTGGTGGAGGAGTTGTGGGAGATTTAGCTGGATTTGTTGCGGCTACATACATGAGGGGAGTCCCCTTTATTCAGATGCCTACTACACTTTTAGCACATGATAGTGCTGTAGGTGGAAAAGTGGCTATTAACCATGAACTGGGTAAAAATATGATTGGTGTATTTAACCAACCAGAATCTGTTGTTTATGATATTTCATTATTGAAAACTTTACCAGAGAGTGAAATGAGATCTGGATTTGCAGAAGTTATTAAACATGCGCTAATAAAAGATGTAGAGCTTTACAATTGGTTGAAAAAGAATGTTCACTCGATGGCAGACGTACAAGGTGAACACCTACAGCATATGATCATTAGTGGAATTAAAGTGAAAGCTGATGTTGTTTATGAAGATGAAAACGAAACTGGAATTCGTGCGTACTTAAATTTTGGTCATACCTTAGGTCATGCGATTGAAGCAGAGTTAGGGTATGGTCAGATTTCTCATGGAGATGCTGTTGCGATAGGAATGCTATTTGCTATTAAAGTGAGTGAGAATCATTATGGTATCGAACTTAACCATGATTCATTCCTGGCTTGGTTTGAGCAATATGGATTTCCAATTTCAATTCCAAGTGGTTTGAGTGCAACATCACTTTTAGAAAGAATGAAAAGAGATAAGAAATCAAAAGAAGATAAAATTCGAATGGTTCTTCTTCGGGAAATTGGAACTGTCGAATTAGTACAGGTAAATGAAGAAATGATCAGGTCCATGCTTGGGGAGGTTTGTAATGATTAGAGGAGTAAGGGGAGCTACGACAGTAGCTGAAAATAATGACGTAGAAATCATTAAAGCTACAGATGAACTCGTAAAAGAAATGATCAGTAAAAATCATATTGCAGCTACAGATGTAGCGCAGGTTTTGATATCGGTAACAAATGACCTTGATGCTGTTTTTCCAGCAGCAGCTTTAAGAAAAATTGAGGGTTGGTCATTTGTTCCCGTAATGTGTATGCAGGAAATTCCTGTACCGAATTCACTTAGAAAATGTATAAGAGTAATGATGACGGTAAATACATCAATTCCTCAAGAGAATATTAATCATATTTATCTAGGGAATGCTGTTAGTCTAAGACCAGACTTGAAGGCTGAATAATTTTAAATTTCTGAGTATTGTTGACAAATTGCAAGGATATGTAATAACATTATATTAGATAGTGTTTTATGAGTATAGAATAAGTAAGTATTAGATTTTAGATTAGTTTAGAAATCAGTGTTTCATAGCAGAGCATAGGGTAGTCAGAGTAAATAGGCAGGTAATTAGATATACTACAAGGTTTACTACTTTTGTATGTATATTAGTTTGTGTTATTTACTTTGAGAGAATGAGTGAGTTTAGCCGAGGTTAGCTAGGTTTATTAAGTGTTCAACTCCTACCCCAAGACAAATACATGTCTTTGGGTTTTATTTTTTTAAAAATCCTCCTAAACCTCATTCTCCATAAATAAAAAATATGGAGGAATGAAAAAATGACAAATCCTGATGTAACCTCTTTTTTATCAGATTCACTTAAATATAAGACAATACCGATTATTAAACGGTTTATTGTTGACACATTAACCCCCATTCAAATATTTCAAAATGTTGAGAGTGATGCTTCGTTTTTACTAGAGAGTAAAGATGATGAGTCATCTTGGTCAAGATACTCGTTCATTGGTTTAAAGCCATTTCTCTTTATTCAAGAGAACAGCGGTGTTTTTACCGTAAAGAATGAAAGTAAACAGAAATTAATTAAGAAAGAGACTCTAAAGGAAGCCTTTAACTGGGTAGAGCAAACCCTTGCTATAAAGAAAATAGAGTTGGATATTCCTTTTAGCGGAGGAGCTGTTGGTTATCTTGGCTATGATTCCATTTCTACATTTGAGAAAGTAGAAGAAAATCCTAATAAAGATATTAATGTAGAACGACAACAGTTTTTCTTCTGTGAAACAATTATCGCCTACGATCATCATGAACGAGAAGTGATCTTTATTCATAACGTTAGGTTGAATGGCGATGAGAATGATAATAGTAAACTGGCAATATTGGAGCACGCCTATTCTAAGATTAATATGTATATTTCTAAAATCATGCATCAGGGTAATCAACAGGAGTTGAAACTGGAAAATGAATATTCAGTAGATGTCTCATTTGAAGGTGTTAAATCAAACTACGAGAAAGAAAAGTTTATCGAAGATGTAAATAAAATTAAAGAATATATTGCGGCAGGGGATGTTTTTCAGGCAGTACTATCACAACGCTTTGAAATTCCTGTTAATGTTACTGGCTTTCAATTATATCGAGTGTTGAGAATGGTTAATCCATCACCATATTTATTTTATATTAAAATTGATGATCTTGAAATTGTTGGTAGTTCGCCAGAAAGACTTATAAAAATTGACAATACCCATCTTGAAATTCATCCGATTGCAGGTACAAGAAGACGAGGTCGAACAGAAGAAGAGGACTTACGACTTGAAGAGGAATTAAAGAACGATAAGAAGGAACAAGCAGAGCATTATATGTTGGTAGATTTAGCTAGGAATGATATTGGTAGAGTTGCGAAATATGGAAGTGTAAATACACCTGTATTAATGGAGCTTGGCCGATTCTCCCATGTTATGCATTTAATTTCTAAAGTAACAGGTATATTAGATGAAAGAATTGATCCGATCGATGCATTAATTGCAGCTTTTCCAGCAGGAACTGTTTCAGGTGCACCTAAAATCCGTGCTATGCAGATTCTAAATGAATTAGAACCGACAGCTAGGAATTTATATGCTGGCACTGTTGCATATATCGGTTTTGATGGAAACATAGATTCTTGCATAACGATTAGAACAATCGTACTAAAGGATGGAATTGCTTATGTTCAAGCTGGTGCAGGTGTTGTAGCTGATTCTATACCAGAACTTGAATGGAAAGAGACAAGAAATAAGGCAAGTGCATTAATCAAAACCATTGAAGTTGCTCAAAAAACTTTTAGTGAACAGGAGGATCTTTATGTTTAAAGAACTCTTAAATAAGTGTGTTCAAGGAAATACTTTGTCTGAACAGGACTCATTTAAAATAATGAATGAAATTATGGAAGGAAGAGCAACTGCTAGTCAAATTGCTAGTCTGTTATCGATCATGAGATTTCGCGGTGAAACTGTTGATGAAATGACGGGTTTTGCTAGAGCGATGAGAACTCATATGACGACACTTGAGTATCAAGGCGACGTGATTGATACTTGTGGAACTGGTGGGGATGGTACGCAAACTTTTAATATTTCTACTGCCTCGGCCATTATCGTTTCTTCTCTAGGTGTAAAAGTTGCAAAACATGGTAATCGTGCAGTTTCATCAAAAAGCGGTAGTGCTGATGTGCTTGAAAAACTAGGTATAGAAACACAAGGTACGAGGGAGCAAGCAATCACTGCTTTAAACGAGAACGGTATGAGTTTTTTATTTGCCCCTCTTTATCACTCTGCGATGAGGCATGCAGTTTTGCCAAGGAAGGAAATCGGATTTAGAACTATTTTTAACTTGTTAGGTCCTTTATCAAATCCAACAGGGTGTAAAAAACAGGTGATTGGTGTTTATTCAACTGATTATGCGGAAAAAATGGCCGAGACATTGAAAACACTTGGTTCAGAGCATGTGTTATTCGTAACTGGTAGAGATGGGTTAGATGAAGTGACAATCACAAATGAAACTGATGTCGTTGAATTGAAGAATGGTCAGATTAGTAGGTTCACCTTGAAGCCTGAGGATGTAGGTCTTACTAGAGGTTGTTTAGACGAATTAGTAGTATCTTCATCAGAAGAAAGTGCAGCAATGATTCAAGATATTATGTGTAATAAATCTAATGAGAGTGCAACCAATATTGTTATTATAAATTCAGCGGTAGCGTTGTATGTTGCTGGTAAAGTAGAAACGATTAATAAAGGTGTCTTACTAGTGAAAGATGCTTTGCAAAATGGTCTAGTAAAAGAGCATTTTAATAAACTACGTGCTCGAAAGGTTGAAAAATATGCTTAATAAGATTATTGAACAAAAAAAGATTGAATTAGAACGTCTTTACATGCCAGAAAATAAAATGATAGAAAGAAAATCTCTCTATCAAGCACTTACTCATTCTGATAGAAAACCAGCGTTGATTGCAGAAATTAAAAAAGCTTCTCCATCAAAAGGCATTATTCGTGAAAATTTTAACCATCTTGAGATAGCCAAAGACTACAAATTTGCTAAAGTAGATGCAATGTCTGTCTTAACCGATGAAAAATTTTTTAAAGGTGCGATCCAATATTTAATTGAAGTAAAAGAGATTGTTGATGTTCCTGTATTAAGAAAGGATTTTATCATTGATTCTAGGCAGATAGAGCAAAGTGTTCAAATTGGAGCCGATGCCATTCTTTTAATTGGTGAGGTTCTAGAGCCTTCACAATTATATGAGTTTTATCAAGAAGCATATGAAAAAGGTTTAGAGTGTTTAGTCGAGGTACACTCAATTGATACACTAGAAAGAATCTTGAAACAATTCTCTCCTAAAATATTGGGTGTCAATAACCGTAATCTTAAAACCTTTGAAACAAGTCTTAACCAAACACAGGAATTGGCAGAGTATATCCCAAAGGACAGTATATTAGTAAGTGAAAGTGGAATTCATACTCCGAACGACCTAAATCGTGTTCGGGAATATGGCGCAAAAGCTGTATTGATTGGTGAGGCATTTATGCGACTTGAAAAGCCAAGTATGGGTATTAGGGCTTTATATGGTGAACATTAAGGATTCGCTTAAAGTTAAATATTGTGGTAATAAATCATTAGTTGATTTGAAGATAACCGCTTCTAGTCAGGCACAGTATCTGGGTTTTATTTTTGCTAAGAGTAAAAGGGAAGTGCGTCCTGAAGATTTAAAGTCTTGGTTAGAACATGTAGATGTCAGATCAAAGAAACTAGTTGGTGTATTTGTAAATTCAGCTATTGATGAAATTCTATCTGTTGTATCTAAGGTTCCTTTATCAGTTATTCAATGTCATGGAACAGAATCTCCTCAAATGCTTACAGAAATAAAAACGGTATTAAATAGAGAGGTTTGGAAAGTCATTCACCATTCTGACAACAGTTTTAAACATATGGAAGATTATAGTGGAATCGCGGATGCCTATGTTATTGATAGTAAGGTGAAAGGGATGTGGGGTGGTTCTGGTGAAGTATTTGATTGGAGCTTTATCCCGCAATATATAAAAGAAGCAAAACGTCAAGGGGTACCATGCTATATAGCTGGTGGTGTAAACAAAGATAATCTTAAAGAATTATTAACGTTTCAAATAGATGGGATAGATCTATCTAGTGGAATAGAGTTAAATAATATAAAAGATAAAGAAATTATAAAAAAAATTGAAGAGCAGGTGAAGCTATATGATACAGGTTCCAGATCATAATGGTCGTTTTGGTGAGTTTGGCGGGAAATTTGTGCCAGAAACATTGATGCAACCTCTAGAAGAAATTGAGATTGCTTTAAAAGAAGCCTTAGAAGATGATGCCTTTAAAAAAGAGTATTTTGATATTTTGAAAGAGTACTCGGGACGTCCAACAGCTCTAACTTATGCAGAAAATGTCAGTAAGAGCTTAGGTGGAGCTAAAATATATCTGAAAAGAGAAGATTTAAACCATACAGGTGCCCATAAAATTAATAATGCGATTGGTCAGGCTCTTTTAGCAAAGAGAATGGGAAAGAAAAAAATTATTGCTGAAACTGGAGCAGGACAGCATGGTGTTGCATCAGCAACAGTAGCTGCAAGATTCGGAATGGAATGTAAGGTATTCATGGGAGAAGAAGATATTGCCCGTCAAAAACTGAACGTCTTTCGTATGCAATTATTAGGTGCGGAAGTAATTCCGGTTTCAAGTGGAAATAAGACATTAAAGGATGCAACCAATGAAGCAATTCGTTATTGGGTATCAAATTGTACAGACCATTTCTATATAATTGGTTCTGTTGTAGGGCCACACCCTTATCCAAAAATGGTTCGAGATTTTCAACGAGTTATTGGAGATGAGGCAAGAAGTCAATTTTTAGAAAGAGAAGGAAAACTGCCTACTAAGATTGTAGCGTGTGTTGGTGGTGGAAGTAATTCAATTGGTATGTTTTACCCGTTTCTTGAAGATCAGGTAGAAATGATTGGAGTCGAGGCAGCTGGGAAAGGTGTCGACTCGGATCTTCATGCAGCTACTATTACAAAAGGAACAAAAGGAGTTATTCATGGATCACTTACCTATTTATTACAGGATGAGTATGGCCAAATTACAGAACCTTATTCAATATCTGCTGGTTTAGATTATCCAGGTGTGGGTCCTGAACATGCCTACTTGGCTGACACAGGCAGAGTTAAATATGAGAGCGTTACAGATGCACAGGCAATTGAAGCACTTCAGCGGCTTACAATTGAAGAAGGCATTATTCCTGCAATTGAATCTGCACACGCTTTGGCAAAGACGTTTGAAATAGCAGCTATGATGAAGCCTGATGAAACGATTCTAGTTTGTTTATCTGGGCGCGGGGATAAAGATGTGCACTCATTAATGGAGGTTATCGAAGGAGGAATAGAATATGAACACAACGTTTAATGAACGGTTACCAAAGGTTGACCATTTGTTTATTCCGTTTATTGTAGCAGGTGATCCACATCCAGATGTGACAATTGAGCTAGCACTAGCCCTTCAAGAGGCTGGAGCATCTGTTCTAGAACTAGGAATCCCATATTCTGATCCACTTGCAGATGGACCAATCATTCAAAGAGCATCACAAAGAGCATTAAAAAATAATATGACACTTGAACAAGCAATGAACTTAGTGGGTAAAATGAGAGAAAAAGGGTTAAATATTCCTGTTGTAGTATTTACCTATTACAATCCTGTGCTACAATTAGGAGAGGATCGCTTTTTTACTTTAGCGCATAAAAATGGCGTTGATGGTCTACTTGTTCCTGATTTACCTTATGAAGAAAGTGAACATCTTCGTGAAGAGTGTCAACAGCAGGGGATTAAATATATCTCTTTAGTAGCACCAACATCTTCAAAACGTATCGAAAAAATTGCAAATAACGCACAAGGCTTCCTTTATTGTGTTTCTTCATTGGGCGTAACTGGTGTAAGGGATACATTAAATGAAGATGTACTTGGGTTTTTAACTGAAGTTAAGCAGTATAGTAAAATACCAGTAGCGGTAGGTTTTGGTATTTCTAATGCTGACCATGTCCGTTTACTTCAAGACCATTGTGACGGAATTGTCATTGGTAGTGCAATTGTAAGAAAGATTGAAGAATTAAACGAAGCTTTACTTCTTCCTACTTCAAGACAGAAGGCACTGGTAGAATTCAAAGGATACGTAGAAACCATTATTGCGCCAATTAAACCATGTGAGGTGTAATTGTAGGAATGGAAATTAAAGAGCAGTTATTAGATTTGAAGCCATATCAACCCGGTAAGCCGATTGAAGAAGTAAAAAGAGAGTTTGGATTAAAAAAAATTACGAAGTTAGCATCGAATGAAAATCCATATGGATGCTCTGAAAAAGCAAAACAAGCTATAGTAACAGAACTTAATACACTTGCATTATACCCGGATGGTTATTCTACTGAGTTAAGACAAACGTTGTCTAAGCATTTGGGGGTAGAGGGATCACAAATCATTTTCGGAAATGGATCTGACGAAGTCATTCAAATTATTTGTAGAGCCCTTTTAGCTCCAGGGAAAAATACAGTAATGCCAACACCTTCTTTCCCACAATATAAACATAATGCAGTTATTGAAGGTGCTGAGATAAGGGAAGTCGAATTGGTAAATGGTGAGCATAACTTGCCTGAGATGTTAGCGTCAATCGATGATAATACTCAAATTGTATGGATTTGCAGTCCGAACAATCCAACAGGTACTTATGTTAATAAAGAGAAGTTGCTTTCATTTGTAAGTCAAGTTCCAGAGCATGTACTTATCGTTCTAGATGAAGCCTATTATGAATATGTTGACGCAGATGATTACCCTGAAACAATTGAATTATTAAGTAGTTATCAAAATGTAGTGGTTCTCCGTACATTCTCGAAGGCATATGGTTTAGCATCATTGCGTATTGGTTATGGAATTGGATCGAGCCGATTAATTGGACAAATCGAACCAGCACGTGAGCCTTTCAATACGACAAGAGTGGCCCAAGCAGCTGCAAATGCAGCGATTGGGGATCAAGCCTTTATACAAGAATGTGTTAAAAAGAATAAAGCCGGTTTGGCACAATTCTATTCATTTTGTAAGGAGTATGATCTTTCCTACTATCAATCACAAGGGAATTTTATCTTAATAGATTTCAAGCAAGAAGGAAATCAAGTGTTCCAGTATTTACTTGAGCGAGGGGTTATTGTAAGGTCAGGTAATGCGCTCGGATTTCCTACAAGTGTTAGAATTACTGTTGGGACAGAGGAACAAAACTCAGACATCATTCGTCTTTTAGCTGAAATGCTACAATCTCAAAAAGCAAAAGTTTAACGTGAAAGCGCGAGATAGGAGATGTTATGATCTTCTTTCTCGCTTTTCTATTGTCTAGCTCCAGGAGCCATCGGCTCGGGTCATAAGCCAATCCGCCAAGAAGGT
>NZ_FNJU01000021.1 GCF_900104555.1 Litchfieldia salsa | reverse complement strand
AATTTAAGAACGAAATGTTATTATAAAGGTAAATATAAATTGAGGTGCAAGGTAATGAACACTATTTTAGAGGACTTTTTAGAGTTAAAAGAAATTTTGAATTCCTTTAATGGTCTTGAAAAAGAATATAATTGGCTGCTAACCGATTTAGACTGGTCTTATCCTGATAACTACCTCGATTACTTTATGGATTATCGTATTTATGACGATAGTAGTCACTGTCGCAATAATTATTTAATAACAGGAGAAAACCTTAACAAACTTGCAAATATGAAAGAAGTTTATTTTATCTGGGGAGTATTTTCTGCAATAGAAAAAAATGAAATTGTTGATTTGGATACTATTCAAGATGAACCATATGCTGATGGCAATCCTAATTTTTGGGTGGAAAACCCAGTGATTCAACATCCATTAGCGGTGGCTGAATTGGTATTGTGGGATTCATCTTTAGTCTTACTCCTAAGTAAAGGTAATGATTTATCGAGTAATTTCAGAAACACTTTTAAAGGTTGGAAAGGCCTAAAGTCTTATAACCAGTCATAAGACTTTATTGAAGTAACGGGAGATTTGATCCAAGAAGGATTAAGGCACCTTTTTGTTGAAATCCTTATTAAGCTAAAGAGGAAGTATAGCTTAATAACAAAGGATTTTACTGACTTAATCTTCATGGCTTAAAATAATAAAAGAATCGAATATAAATTAAGGGGAATTAGAAATGGGAGATTGTTATTTATTGAAGATAGATGAAAATGTGAAGGAAGGAAATTACCTTTCATTTATTGGGGGTAAACCTAGTTTACCTCGTGATATTTGTATTCCTGATTGCCAACTTTGTGGTTCTCAACTCACATTTTTCTTTCAAATTGCAATTCCTACCAATCACCAATGGGAAGGCTTATCAATGGCTATCTTTGCTTGTACTACCTGTGTAAGTGAAGAATATTTAATTCCAGAAATGCCAGACGGGATATTATCTAATATAAAATTACCTAAGGGTTATCTACATAATTATCAACGGAATTTTAAGATTTTAGTTTTTAAAACTAAAGAAGCTGTTACCAAGAAATATACAGAGAAGATCAAGTACAAACCAATTAGCCTTAAGGCTACTAAGAATTTAAATATTAGTTTAGATAAATTGGGGGGAAATCCAAACTGGCTGCTAGATGACGAATCTCCATCAATGTATGATGAAGTTCCTATGTTCTTCCTTCTTCAAATGTTAGAAAATTATCAGTTTGAAATATTACCAAATGCTTTACCACAAATGACTCTAGGACTAAATGGAGACCCTATTCCTTCTGAGGAAAGTTATTATGAGTTATTCCTAGGCAATAAATTATTCTTTTTCGGGACTGAAGATAAATCAAACCCATTGGTGTATATAATCACACAAATTTAGGTGTTTCCGTATCTCTTTCTTAAAGTAAAGGGCAGTTTAGTGAAAGAACGCCTTTAATTATTTTATGATTTATTATAAAATATGAAATGTAAAAAATAATAATTTTCGTTTTATGAACTGGAAAATTGTAGCTAGGGTTCCGCTATTATAGGTCTGTGACCGAGGGCTACATCTTTTACAAAAGTAAAAGGCACCTATTGACATAAAAGGTCCGAGGGGAAAGGTTCAGCGTATTTGTTATGCGTTGAAATCCTTCCCCTCGGACCTTTTTTATTTTGTAAGGAGGTTTATTGTATGGAGAAAATTGATGAATTAAAAGCTGGTGTTGCTGTAGTAATTTTGAATGAGAAGAACCAAGTTTTATTACAGAAAAGAGCAGATGTAGAATTATGGGGGATTCCTTCGGGACATGTAGAAATAGGAGAAACAGTTTCTGAAGCAGCTATTAGGGAAGTAAAAGAGGAAACAAACTTAGATATAAGAATTAAAAAGCTAATAGGTGTTTATTCTGACCCTAATTCACAAGTGTTTGTTTATCCAAATGGTAAAGTAGTACATTTCATAACAACTTGTTTTTTAGCTGAAATTACAGGAGGAGAACTTAGATGTAATTCAGATGAATCACTTGAGATTAAATTTTTTGGACAAGAAACCCTACCTCATGATTTATTGAAAATGCACCCTCGATGGTTAAAAGATGCTCTTGATAAAAAAGAAATGGCATTTATTCGTTAAAGTGAGTTATTCTTATTAAAGTAACGGGGGCGATAGCACAAATAGGGCTGTCGCTTCTTCAGCTATTGAGGCAGGTTAATTTAAAAAGCGACATTCCTTTTGAATGGATGGAGATTAATGAAAAAAGAAGACAGAAAGAAGAAATTAGAATTATTAATTGAAAAACAAAAAGCAAAAATCAAGGAAGATTATGGAGCTTTATTTGATGAATGTATAGTGGCTTTGGGTGATGGTGTGACAATTTTTTCCGACAATAAGAGTGAAGAACTTTATGACCTATTTGAAGAACATGTTCCATTTACTGAGTGGGGAAGATTAGATTGGAAAAAGTTTAGTAACCCTTTGAACATAAACAATATAGTTGAGTTAACAGATTTACTAAGTTCAGAAGAAGAAATTGAAATTTATTGGAGCCATGATAAATTCCCCGTATTGAAAGCTAAATTCGATAATATTCAAAAGGCTTTTGATGATGTTATAGCAGTATCAGCAAATACATTCCTATTCGTGAGGGGTAAATATGTGATTGAGATTAATCGCGAAGGAGAAATAACTCTGGGTTATTTAGGTAATGGCTTCTTTAATTAACGGAGTGCGATTGTCAAGAGGATCAGTCGCTTTTTCACTAACGGTCAGTTTAGTGGAGCAAGGCAGGGTATAAAATAAGTTGGATTGGTCTTTCTTTGGAGGGAATTAAAATGAGCAGAGAAACTTATTTGAAAGCAATCAATTTAATTGAGCAGTATGTTGAAAATGCAGACTTTATGGGTGAGCGTTCAGAAGAATTAATCAAGAAAGCTGAATTGGTTTTAGGACTTGAATTTCCCCCATTATATAGAGATTTCATTAAAAGATATGGTGCTGGTAACTTCGGAGCAGAGGAAATATATGGTGTTATAAATGATGACTTTGAAAATTCTTCTGTACCTGATGCTGTGTGGTTTACTTTAACAGAACGAAGAGATTTTAATTTACCAAGGAACTTACTTGTTATATATGATACGGGTATGGGCGTGTTAAACTGTCTTGATTTTAATCAAATCAAGTCAAATGGAGAACCACCAGTAATCGAATATGTATCTGGTACTAATGAAACAAATATCTTAGTAAACGATTTTGGTGACTTCTTACTATCGCTAATTGAAAGTGAAGTCTAAAATATCCCTTCCCCTAAATATGATTTATGGCGATGCATCAAATGTGAACGCATTTATGTCTTTAAAGAAAATTCAAATGAAGTATATAAAGTTTATAATATAGAGAAATAAATCTTATTGCGTAACTGGGGCGATGCTTCAATAACTAATGAACGCTTTTTTATTGAAGTAACGGAGAAGGTTAGTTTAAGAAGGTGTTTTTATCAGTATTGGAGAATATGTTAAATGCCTTGTTAAATGTAGTAACTGGAGGATATAAATATGAACCAAAGAGAATTTGATTCCGTTATTAAACAGCCACCAAATATAAGATATGAGTATTTTATTAAAAAGGTTGCTGATTATGAAGAAGTCTGGGCTTTATATGACGATGGTTGGGCAACAGCACAGGATGTTGATGGTAATATGTTGATTCCTTTCTTTCCTAAAAAAGAATTTGCAGAATACTGTGCAGTTAATGAGTGGAATAAATTCAAAGCTGAACCGATTGACATATATGAGTTTATTGAAAAATGGCTTGTTGGTATGAAGAAAGATAGAGTTAAACCATCCATTTTCCCAATCAATGAAGATTTAGTAATGGTGGAGATAGATGTGTTATTAAGAGATTTAAGTAATGAGTTAGAGAATTATTAAGGCAGCTTTGTGTTTCAATATCAAAAGAAATCAACTTACAAAGAACAAGATTGTGAAAAAGTGTATTTAAAGTAAAGGGTGCAAGAGTTGAAGATAAAGGCTGTCGTTGTGGCAGCTTTTTCTTATTGAAGTAACGGAGCAGGTTAGCTCAAGAAGATTTGATTAGTTTTATTTATGGGAATGATAGGAAAAGCGTGTATAGATATAGAAATAATTAACAGGTTACAAAATTAAGGAGGATGGTATGAGCAAATTTAGTTTATTTAACAAGTTTATGGTACAAGAAGGCGAAAAAGAAAAAATGGTTGATATTCTGTTAGAAGCGGCAGAATCAATGAAGAGTCTGGATGAATGTGAAGTATATCTTGTGAATATTTCTGATAATGAACCAAATTCTGTTTATGTTTATGAAGTGTGGGCTAATGAAGATGCCCATCAAGCGTCTCTAAGTCTTGAAGCCACCCAAACATTAATAAGTCGTGCGAAACCAATTATTACTGGTATGGAAAGAATCAGCACCTTAATAACAAAAGGCGGGAAGGGCATTTTATCTAATTAAAATTAACACTCCCGTAGATATTAAATTAGAACTGGCTGTCATTGTGGCAGCTTTTTCTTATTCAATGCAAAGATTGTGAACAAATGTACTTAAACAAACGGGTGCCATACTTCAATAAGGATGTATGGCTTTTCTTGGTGAAGTAATGAGCATGAGCAGTATTCTTTAATAAGATAAACGGATTATTTGTAGTACAGTATGTGTGGGAGGCATTATATGTATTTACTTATATCAATTATTTTAAGTGCCATTTTAGGCTTCGTTTTATTGATGATGGGGCCACTTGTAGGTGGTATTGTTGCTTTTGGAATCGTAGTAGGTTGTATATTAAGAGGATTGTATCTACTAAACGATCTGCATAAAAGAATTTCAAATATATCAGCCAAAGAGGATATAGTTCAGAAAGCATATAGAGAGTATTTAGATGAAAAAAATTATTAGTCTATTTAATTAACGGGGGCGTTGATCTAAGAAGGGATTGACGCTATTTTTGTGGAATTTATTCATACTATATTTAAAAATCTTAAATAGGGATGTGTAGTATAAAAACAGGGGGAATACAATGAAAAATATGATTATAGGATTAGTATTTATAACAACATTAGCTACGTTAATAAGTTGTTCAAAGAAAGATGATATTCCTTATGCTTTATCTGGAGAACAATACAAAGTTATATATATTGTTCCAGAGGAAGGAAATGAAGAACAGCTAAAATGGCTGCAAGAGTTTGAAGATGAACATGAAGGCGTAAATTTAATTGCTTTTGATTTAGAATTGACCCAAAAGGAGTATCCATCTTTAGAAGCTACTAAATCACCTTATATTTATATTTTAGGTAAACGTAATATTGTTTTTGAAAGTTCTAATCTTGAGGATGCAAAGAGGTTTTTGATAGATAACACCAATTAAGTTCTTCAACTATCGGGGTGCTTTAGTAAAAAAATATATCTAAAGTTCAATCAATACAAGGATGATGGCTTTTAAACTTAGAGGAAGTAAGGCAGAAGAAGACATTAGAGAACAATTGATTAAATCATATGATGGACTAGTTAATACTGAGGAAAAAGTAGATTGATTAATCACTTTAAGAAAATTGTTTCAAGGTATGACATCGTCATATATTATTGATTGGATTCCAGGCCAGGGTGAAGACTTTTATACAATTTTAATTAACACCGATAGAATAGTTAAGGTCGAGGTAGAACGTGAAAGTAAGAGTGTAGTACAAGTGGATGACCCTATAACTCTGATTGAATATAAAAAAGGTCTTAGTAAGATAAACCAAATTAAATTAGCAGTAGCAATTGATTTAGCACAAAAAGCTAAATAAAGTGTTAATTCCTACTACCACTGTTCCGCTAAAGGGAGCGATGCTTCAATAAAGAGGTACCGCCTATCCTTATTGAAGTAAAGGTCAATTTTATTAATAAAGGATAAGAGGATAAAAAGTTATCTCACTACTCATTTGAGTAGTTTTTTATTGTTAAAATATAAAAAATGAAACCAAAGCAAATCTCGGTCGTCTTAGCATAAAGAGTGAGAACAGAGGTGGTAGTAACTTGAATAAAGCAAATGGGGATGAAATGGTGGATATAGAAATTAAGGATGAATGGTTTGAAAGAATTATGGATGTTTATGGAGAAAGGTTAACTAAGCTTTGCTTTAATTATACAAAGGATTGGAGTATATCAGAAGATATTGTACAAGAAGTATTCATTACTTGTTATAGGGAATATGAAAACATCGATAAAATCACCTTTTTTAAGGCTTGGATCTATAGGATTACAATAAACAAGTGCAAAGATTTATTAAAGAGTTCATTCTTCAAAAGGGTTGTTATGAGTTCTAACCTTATTATCAGTTCAAGGACGTTAGAGTTATCGCCAGAAATGTCCATAATGAAGAGTAGTGAAGAGGAATTCCTATCTACTTGTGTATTAGCACTTCCAATCAAGTATCGAGAGGTAATTACACTATATTATTATGAAGAACTACCGATTGAAGACATTAGTAGGATATTAAAAATAAATAATAATACGGTCAAAACTAGATTGAATAGAGCAAGGGCAAAACTAAAAGTCTTGATGGAAAGGTGGAGGTAACATGGAAAAGGAGCTTAGTAATTTAAGGGGTGCTATGAATTCATCGACTCATAAAGGTAAGCACTTTACTGAGATTCAGAAAAGAAAGATTAGGTCCTCTCTTCAAACAAATGAAATTAGAAAACCAAATGTCTCTATTTATTTAATATCGACTCTGGCAGCATCCTTATTCCTCTTTTTGGTTTATACAGGGTTATTTACTAACCTATCTTCGAATGATGGTGTAAACCAAGGTGCTAAGCAGACAGTTGAAAATGAATGGGGGGTACGGGAGGAATATTCAAAGAATAGTAAGGTACTATTCAACGTTTTTCCAGATCCTTATCTTTCTGCTGGTAAACCTTATGGGTATGTGTTTAGTTTTAAGGAGTCTTTCAATACCTATAAAGGAAAAGAAATTGAAATATACGCAATTCATAAAGAAACCGGTGATCGTATTAATGTATTAACTCCATTAAAAATTTCCGAACCTACCCCAGGGTATTCAAGTTTAGGTAGATTTACAGCTTCACTTACAGTACCTGATAGTGGCATTTGGAAATACGAGGTGTATTTTGATAAGAAATTATACGGGGATGTCGTATTACCTGTTGGACCAGAAAAAAACCAAAGAAAAATAATTTTACCTAAAAATACACCTTCCTATATTTTGATTAAAGACTTTGAGAACGTTGAATGGAACAAGGAGGCAGTGGATTTAGGTAATAATATCATAGGGAATGATAACAAATCAGGTGTTATTGGTGCGGATATGCCTAGTTTAAACATTAACCAAAAGTGGATGTGGCATCTGTGGGGGATTGATAATACCACTGAAAACAAGTTAACGGTCGTTGGATTGCATAAAGAAACGGACACTGTCCATCAAATCCTAACATCAGGCTGGACAATTGAACTTGGTGGAAAGAATAATGGAGCGGATGCACACATACCTTCAAGCGTGAATATTCCTTTAAAAGGTGAATGGGCAATGTTACTTTATGTTAATGGTGAATTATTCGATATATTAGTTTATAACATAACCGATTAAGTAAATATCTAGAGGACGTTAACAATGTTAACGTTCTTCTTAATTAATCAGAACTTTTTCAGAGATATGTTTTTAATATGATAAACGGGGCAGCATTCCTATAATAATGAAAGCTTGTGAAAAATAACACTTTAAAGGGGGCTTTTGTTGAAGAAGCATCTGTTTTTTTAATAATCTTTGCTGCACAGTACAACGATACTGCGTATTAAATACTACATCTTTCGTCATAAACTTTGTGAAGAACTGTACTTAAGCAAGAGGGTGCGTTCATTGAACAAGAAAAACTCTTATTTAGGTAAGGGTCAGATGATTTGCTTTGGCTTGAAGATAGTTATATAATTTACCTTGAATTAAAAATATATTAATTAAAGATAATGGTATATATTTTTATTCCAAACACAAACTAGAATGACAAAATAAGGGTAAAGAAAGGAAGTAAAAAGATGGCAAAAGTATTGTATATTACAGCACACCCACATGATGATACTCAATCTTATAGTATGGCAGTAGGCAAAGCATTTATTGATACCTACAAAGAAACAAACCCTAATGACGAAGTTGTGAATGTTGATCTTTATAAAGAGAATATTCCACAAATAGATGTTGATGTTTTTAGTGGTTGGGGAAAACTCCAATCAGGAAAAGGATTTGAAGAGTTGTCAGCAGATGAAAAGGCAAAAGTAGGTCGTTTATCAGAACTATGTGAACAATTTATTTCAGCTGATAAGTATGTTTTTGTATCACCTTTGTGGAATTTTTCTTTTCCACCAGTCTTAAAGGCTTATATTGATTCAGTTTCTGTTGCAGGAAAAACATTTAAATACACAGAACAAGGTCCAGTAGGACTGTTAACTGATAAAAAAGCTTTACATATACAAGCTCGTGGGGGGATTTATTCAGAAGGACCAGCTGCTCAAATGGAAATGGGCCACCGCTATTTAAATATTATGATGCAATTTTATGGAGTCCCATCGTTTGAAGGTTTATTTGTGGAAGGACAAGCAGCAATGCCTGATAAAGCACAAGAAATTAAGGAAAATGCAATTGCACGAGCTAAGGATTTAGCCCATACATTCTAAATACAAAAGAGCTAACGATGTTGGCTCTTTTTGTATATTCAACAAGGTGCTTATTTTGAAAAAGAACAAATTCAAAAAGAAATTCTTTAGCTGGGCAGTACAACCAGACTGGTTTTAGTTCTTTAGTTTACTTTTTCCAAGTTGAAGACTCCTTAAGACCTTTAGAACCATATGTATCAAATTGATATTTCCATTTTCTTATTGTAACCTCACTAACCTTATACTTTTTAACAATCTCAGATAAGGTAGAAGAAGTACCGTCTTCACACATTTGTATGACTCTAATTTTATTTTTGGAGGAAACGCTCTTTTGGAAATAAAAATACTCCCCATTCGGTAGTCAGATTTTTATTTTTTAATCTTTGACCTTATGGGGAGCATATCATTGATAGATGCCTTTTATATTGTAACTCATTGAATTATACTTCATATTTAGTTATTTTTTTTAAAGTTAGTTAAATAGGAATCCTTTATAGATGGGTTTTCTACAAAAAAATCAAGTAGGCTTGATATACAAAGAGCGGTTTCTTTACTAATGTAGTGCTCAAGCTTTTCTACTTCCTCATATATATTTTGATCTTGAACTCCGATTAGCTGTAAAAACTCTTCTAACATTTGATGTTTTTCCACTAATTTTTTTGCGAGTCTCTTTCCTTTATCTGTAAGGATGAATCCTCTATATCTCTCATAAATCCCTAAATCTACATCGTCTAATTTCTGCATCATTTTAGTCACAGAAGATGGAAGGACACCAAGAGAAGAAGCTATATCTACACTACGAGCATATCCTTTTTCTTCAATGGTTATATAAATTTTTTCTAAATAATCTTCCATACTTGGTGTTGGCAATTTATTTCCGCCTTTCATCCCAATTGTCTAATTCCCCTATAGTATTATATAACAAAATTTGAATTAGGTTCAAACCCATCACAAATTTATCAAGGTCAGAATACTTTCTGCATTGACAGATATTTTCCCTAGGTATAAAATGTTTCCTTAAGGAAATAAATTTGTTCTAATGAATTTTATGTGGACGAGGGAATATATTTATTAGTAAAAGGTTAATTATTACCATATTGAAAGAAAAGAGACTTTTAATTTCTCTAGCATGTTCCTATATTTTTTTGCGCAAAAACTTGCCTTAGGGAAACTTTATAACTTTAAGAAAGGGGGAAATGGTATGAAATCAGCACTTACAGTGAAAGAGCTATTTGTGTCTTACCATGGTAATGAGGCCCTTAAAAACATAAACTTTTCAATTGAACACAGTAATTTAGTTGGGATTATTGGCCCAAATGGAGCAGGGAAATCAACTTTATTAAAATCTTTGTTAAATCTGATCCCTAAAGATAAAGGAGATATTCAGATTTACGGCAAAAGCTTTAATGAACAAAGAAGGTCTGTTGCCTATGTTCCACAAAGAAACAATATTGATTGGGACTTTCCAATAACGGTATTTGATACAGTTTTAATCGGGACATATCCTAACCTAGGGTTGTTCAAAAGTCCGAAGAAAACAGAGAGAGAATGGGCTCAACATTGCCTAGAAAGAGTAGGGATGGAGGAGTTTAGTAAGCGTCAAATTGGTGAACTTTCAGGAGGACAACAACAAAGAGTATTCTTAGCAAGGGCACTTGCTCAAAAATCAGAAATATTTTATTTAGATGAACCCTTTGTTGGAATAGATATAGCGAGCGAAGAGACCATTATTACTATTTTAAAAGATCTTAAGAAAAGTGGGAAAATCATTCTTGTTGTTCACCACGATTTAAGTAAAGTCAGTCATTATTTTGATCAATTAATTCTATTAAATAAGGAGTTAATTGCTTTTGGGCATACAGATGAAGTTTTACAAGCAGAGACTTTATCTAAAGCATATGTTGGGCAATTTTCCTTTTTGAAAAATTGGGGGTGAATGTGTAAATGTCTTTTATTGATGCTGTCATGTATTATGACTTCTTACAAAAGGCTCTTCTTACATCAACCATGGTTGGTATTGTTTGTGGAGTGGTTGGATGCTTTATCATTTTAAGAGGAATGGCCCTCATGGGAGATGCCATTTCCCATGCGGTTCTTCCTGGGGTAGCTATCGCCTATATGTTTGGAATCAACTTCTTTATTGGTGCGGTAGTAACGGGTGTTTTAACTGCCATGGGAATTGGCTTTATCAGTCAAAATAGTCGAATTAAAAATGATATCTCCATCGGGATTATGTTTACAGCAGCTTTTGCCCTAGGGATTATTCTCATTACTGTCATGAAAAGTAGTACGGATCTTTATCACATCTTGTTTGGTAATGTATTAGCAGTTAGACCATCGGATATGTGGACTACACTTGGAATAGGAGTGTTTGTATTAATTTCCATTTTCTTGTTCTATAAAGAGCTTCTTGTTACTTCCTTTGATCCTACTATGGCAGAAGCATATGGACTTCCCATTAAAATTATCCATTATTTTTTAATGACATTACTTACTATGGTAACAGTTGCTTCTTTACAAACGGTCGGAATTGTACTTGTAGTGGCTATGTTAATAACACCTGCAGCGACTGCCTATTTATTAACCGATCGATTAGGGGTAATGATCTATCTTTCAGCTGGTTTAGGAGTGCTAGCGTCGGTTGTTGGGCTATACTTTAGCTTCACTTATAACCTAGCCTCAGGAGCAAGTATTGTCTTGGTTTCAACTGTTTTATTTTTACTAGCTTTTGCTTTCTCTCCAAAACAAGGTATCCTATGGCGTTCTATAAAAGCAAAAAGAAAAAAGCTATCACTTTCATAAAAAAATTAAAGATTTAGGGAGGAATCACGATGAACCATTTTAAAAAAAAATATTTATTATTAGTCTGTTGTCAATTGTCATTCTAGCAGGGTGTACTGAAAGTAAAGAAACGGATGGTCAAGTAGGAAAAGATAAAGATAAGCTACAAGTCGTTACGACGTACTCGATTCTATACGATATAGTAAAAAATATAGGTGGCGATAGAGTTGAGATTCATAGTTTAGCGCCAGTTGGGTCAAACCCCCATGAATATGATCCACTTCCCCTAGATATTCAAAAAACAACAGACGCTGACATTGTTTTTTATAATGGATTAAATCTTGAAGAAGGGAATTCATGGTTTGAAAAGCTGATTGAAACAGCTGGAAAGTCTGGTGAGGGTGGCCCTGTATACCGACTAAGTGAAGGTGTAGTGCCAAAATATTTAACATCAGACGGAAATAAAGGCGAGGAAGATCCCCATGCATGGCTTGATATTCGAAACGGTATTAAGTATGCAGAAAATGCAAGAGATGGACTGATTAAAGTAGATCCTACAAATGCTGAAGTTTATAAAAAGAATGCGAAAGATTATATTGCGAAATTACAAGACCTGCACCAACACGCGTTGGACAGCTTTAATAAAATACCTACAGAAAAGCGTTTTTTAGTTACAAGCGAAGGTGCTTTTAAATATTTTAGCGAAGCCTATGAATTTGAGGCTGGGTACATTTGGGAAATTAATGCGGAGAATCAAGGTACACCACAACAAGTCACACAAATTGTTGATTTAATAAATACAAAGGACGTACAAGTATTGTTTGTTGAAACCAGTATAGATCCTCGTAGTATGGAAATGGTCTCTACAGAGACAGGGGTGGCTATTGGAGGTGAATTATTTACTGATTCTCTTGGTAAACTTGGTGAAGATGGTGACTCCTATATAGAAATGATGGAATGGAATATCAATGTTATTCTTAAAAACTTAGTGAATAATTGATTGAGATAAAAGAAAGTGATAGTTAAAGAACTATCCTCCTTTAAAAATGATTTACCGAAATAACGAATTGATACTTTCAATGATTGTTCTTTATTATAGTTGTTAATGGGTGTGATGGTCCAACAGGATATTCACACCTTCTTCACGAAGGGAAGAATCGCTTAAATGTCAACTGGCAAGGTCTTTATCACTATTAGTAAAATCAAGGTAATCTTAACTTTTGAATAGTATTAAAGCTTTTGAGGAACAACAAAAATGAATTGCAAAATTTACTTGGGTAATCAGGAACTATTATCTAAAACTAAATACGAATGGGTTTTTAAAGCTTTAAAAAAATCCTGACGCAAAGCATTTTTTTTGTGCAATTGATTTAAAGATGGTATTAACATCCGTGGCAGATAAAATGGAATTTGTATATAGTTAAATTACAATCGATGTCGAGATTGTACGACAGGATCTCGTGTAATGGGCGTTCCTTATGAATAGGAACGCTTTTTTTCTTTTCCTTAGAACTAAGGATATTAATGTTAATATTAAGTGGTGGAGTAGTCGATGTTAAAAAATAGGATGAGGTTAGGAAATTTACTCGAATTAGGAGAATTAAAATGACTGAATTAAGTCGTAGTGAAAAAATAAATTTACTTAAAATAAAAAACAAAAGAAAAGCAATTATAAAGGATTTTGAAGAAAGAAACATTAGTCTAACATTGAATTCTTTTTGTGATATTAATTACTCGATTAACCTCTAACCTATTGGAGCAATTATTTATAAGAATAGACAGAGCTATTGATTATAAAAATGAATTTAAATTTGAGCATAGTCCAGAAATAGTAAAAGAACAATTAAGTAAATATATAATACCCTTGTTAAGTCCTACAAAATTGGATAGTGAAGTGTTATTGTTTCACCTTAATTATAGGGAAACAGGTGCTATAAATATCACTCTTAAAGATGCTCTTAAAAATGTTGATTGGCTAGTGGACTTCACTGGTTATCCAATTGGGCGTATGGATTTTGTTTTAATTGAGCCTAATTATAGTTTTGGAATATGTGTTGAAAGATGGGAATATCAAGATACATTCATAAGTTGGGGACTATTTAAATAACGGGTGGCGAATTTTAATAGCTAATTAAAATGGAGTGTTTAGAAATGATAGATGAAAAACAAAAGCAATTATTTCATGCTTTAAAAGGCATTAAAGACGAATACGTGATTACTTCCCTAAGCAAGTTAGAAAATGGGATAGAAACAGTTGATTTAGAAGAACATCAGAATGAGATCATTGAGTCTGTCCTTTATTCAGTAATGGAATTGATTGATGGTTATAATGACGATTTAGGTTTTGCAGTAGACTTAATTGAAAAAGATACGGGACAATCATTAAAGGGCAATATAGAGCTTCATGATAAATTTATGGACTACCTAAATGAAGTGGAGAATAATTAGTTTGTTACTCCACTAACGGGGTGCGAGTGCTCAATAAGAGGGAGTTGCTTCTTGTGCAAGAATAGTTGAATAAGCAAACAATTATTTTAAATATATCCTTGGTTAAGGAGATGTACTACATTGCCTGAATTTCAATCGGAATTTATAAGATCACAGGGACAACCAATCAACTATAAAGGTAAAAAATTACAGAAGATTGATTATTTTGATGTTGGTAAGAAGGGGAAAATACGCATTACTTTTTTTAATACGAATTCAGAATGGGAACAAGGTATTTACCTAAAAACAGATAAAACGTTATCATATGATAATGATAAAGTAAAAGACATTAGATTTTGGGAAGCATATTCACCTGAATTTATAGATGTTGAATTTGAAACTAAGAACGGCTTATTAGAAGTTTGGAATGTATGGGATACGGGTGATGGGGTTGTGCATGCCTGGCATAATGGAGCCGCAATGATTGTTGAAGAAATAGAGCATGGCAAACTTTATCATTGTAATGAGGGACATCCTGATGATAATTTTGATGATTTAGTGTTGAAGATAGAAATCCTAAAGTAATATAATGTGCTATCGATTGCTTTAGGAATTAGGAATTGCACCCACTATTCCATTAACGGGAAAGTATAGTTCAACAAGACCATATTTATATTTTGATAAATCACCATCAAAACAGAGCATGGCCCTTTGCGACCATGCTCTGTAACGAAACAAATTAATATTCTACTGCAGTCTCCACTACCTCAGTCGGTACTGAAAACTCCTTCACATTGTTAACATTGGTATAGTTTACATCAGCACTCGTTACAATGCTTGCTTCTTCACCCTCTGCAGTTACCTCTAAGTCTAATTTAGCCACAGTTGATTTTAATAAGAATTCCTTGTCTATCGTTAACACATAGTCAAAAGAATTAATTCGTACATCCTCAAATTCTACATCCTGCACAGATTCCTTTAAGACTTCTTTTACTAAAGCAAGTTCTTCTTCACTTGCTTCTTCTGTTAACGCCACTTTTAGAATATATCCATCTTCAATTGGTTCGAATGCAAATAAGTCGTCAAATTTCTTTAATCTCTCAAGATCTTCTTTTATAGATTGTCCACCTGCTAAATCAGACATCCCGGGTGTATCGCTTGTTGATGTTTTTAGCCAACCCTCCACATCTGGTACTAGCATATAAGTATGATCCTTATCACTATATAACTCTACGTCGCCATCAACGGTACTCATTTGAACGTAAGTGATGAAGGGTTCTTGTATATATTTAACCACTAATTCAAGAGATTGGGTCATATTCTGTCCGTTAGAATTGATTTCAACTTCAACCGTTCCATCTACCTCAACACTATTGATTTCTGCATTAATCGCGTTACTTACGACTTCCTCTTTCGATAATTTTGTCCCACATCCAGCTAACACTATGAATAGGGCTCCAACTAAAATAAATAAATACTTTTTCATGATGACCTCCAATAATAGTAAAAAATAGAGTGAAGATAAATTACTTGCTATATATCGGCACAAACAAATAGAGTTTTTAGTAAAAAAATCCTAATCGTTTATGACTGACCATTAATGGTAATTTTGAAGTTTTACAATTGACGAAAAAATTTAGAATTTTTATTGCAGAAATATCCCGATATTTGTAGAATAAAGTAGTCTGAAAGTCTTGTTACTTTATAACGATTTTAATCAACGATACTGGCAAACCCGTCGAAAGTCGGGGACGCAAAGCCTCAGATCTAACGCATGACAATGCTAAGATGGCTGGGTTACCGAATTGATATCGAATTTACCACTCTCTTGATATCACTATTCATGCAACGCCATTTTTGTTGTGCTTAGTATGACGTTGATAGAAAGGGAGTTTTTGTTTTGTCTAAAAAGATAGGGGCAAAAGTCATTATTTATTTTCTAACCATTTTATTAATTGGTAGTTCTGTCTTACCAGGATTTGCAAGCAATGCACAAGCAGCGCCACCAGAGTTATTTATGGATCCTTTACTTGAGGAGTGGTTACCACAACCGGGTGAAGCTCCTGATTACTCTCAGAGCTTCTTAGGGGCTATTAATCAAGGTGCAACACAAGGAGAGCCGGAAGTTCCTAGTTTACTAGGGAATCATTCTACTCAGTTACCTGTAGAAAATCCAGGTTATGTATCACCTGTAGAAATTCCGAAAGGAAATCTCGTTCTCCAAAGGGATGATTTTGTTCTTCCTTCTTACGGATTTCCAATCACGATTCAACGCTTATATAAAAGTTCAAACAAAGAAAAGCTGTCACCATTTGGATACGGGTGGAGTTTCCCATATGAACATTCCATTCAAATGTTTGCTGATTTCCATATTGCTGAATTTAAGTCTGATGGAACACAAATCAATTATACGTTCCACAAAGATGATGAAACTCTACTTGTGGATGAATATGATAACGATACAAATATTTATTATCCATTAGATCAAGGTCATTACACGACGGAAGGTAACATTAAATCTGTTCTTGAACGAATTTCTGAAGATGAATATCATGTGACTCATCCTAACGGTCTTACCTATATTTTTAAAGGGTATGAGGCACCTTGGAGAGAGAACTTTGATGCGGTTGCAGGTAAATTAGTAGCCGTTGAAAACCGTAAAGGGGAACGAATGACGTTTACCTACGATGAACAAGGAAGATTAACAAAGGTTACCATTCAGGACGGACGAGCCGTCACTTTCACCTATAATGGAAAACTAATTTCTTCCATGACAGATCCGATTGGTCGTGTCACATCTTATGCATATGAGAACCAGGAGCTGAAAAAGGTAATCTATCCCGATGGATTAACGGAAAGCTTTACATATGACAGCAACCATCGTTTAATCAGCTCTACGCATTCTCAAACCGGTACAAAAACTTACATGTACCTTGGTGACAAGATAACACAAGTTAAACATGAGGGAGATATTGTTTCCACGTATGTTTACGAACAAGCGAAGGTTTTGGAAAAGGATGCGCTAGGACAAACCACTTCATATAGTTATAACGACAAGGATTTGATTACCCTAAAAGTGGATGCAAACGGAAATCAGCATAGCTATCAATACGATAGTCGAGATCGACTGATTCAAGTAAAAAATTCACTTGAAACGATTACGCTTCAATATGATGAATACGACAATGTAACCTTAGAACAATCCTCTTTAGGGGAGAAATCAACCATTGTGTATCATCCTGACTTTCAATTGCCAACGTCCATTACGGACGAGGCAGGACTAACATGGAAACGAACGTATGATTCAAATGGAAGTCTTCAATCTATTGAGTACCCATTAGGGGAAAAAGAAGTATTCACTCTTGATCACAGAGGGTTAGTGTTAGAGGCAAAAGGTATCGATCAAAAAATCACCACCTTTACCTATGATTCTTTTGGTCAACTACAAACAATGAAAAATCAACTAGGTCAACTGACAACCTATACGTATGACAAAGTGGGGCGTTTATTAACTGAGAAGCTCCCGAATGGTTCTACAACAACCTACATCTATGATAAAGGGAACCGCGTCACTAGTATTAAAGATGCGAAAGGTCAAACGATCCAATACATCTATGATGAGAAAGGTCGATTAGTCTCTGCGAAGCTACCTAACAACGCTCTTTATCAATATATGTATAACAACAAAGGACAAGTGGTTTCGAAGAAAGAGCCGAATGGGGCAACGACAAGCTACATTTATAACACCAAAGATCAATTGGTAAAAGTAGAAGGACCTTTAGGCTCTACTGTGTCTTATCGTTACGATGCTTTAGGGAGTATGATGGAACAGTCTGGACCATTAGTTGAAAAACAAATGTTTGAGTATGATGTGTTAAATCGTCCAGTAAAACAAGTCACACAGGAAGGGACTTGGACCTATCAATACAAAGGTAAAGAAGTAGAGAAGGTCTTCTTAAATGGGAAGCTCTACAGCACATATGCTTATGATATTCATGGGTATCCGAGCCAGATAACAAATGCTTTAGGGCATACGTATAACATGACTTATGATTCCATGGGGAAACTTCTGAAGGTTAAAGACCCGAAAGGGGCAGAAACCACGTATCAATACAATGTGTGGGGAAATGTGACATCCTCGAGTGATCCGATAGGAAGAACCACGAAGTTTGTCTATAATGACCTCCAACAAGTGACACAGGTTATTAATCCAGAAGGTCATGTCACAAGTTATTCTTATAACTTACTTGGAGAGGTCAGCAAAATGACAGATTCTCTTGGTAACGTGACAACATTTGAGTATGATAGTCTTGGACAACTAACGAAAGAAGTAGACCCAGAAGGGAACACTACAAGTTATTCTTATAATAATTTGGGGCTAGTATCAACTGTCACTAATGCAAGAAAGGCCAGCTATCAATTCGATTACGACCAAATGGGTCAGTTAATGAAAATAACGAATCCATTGAACCATACGTCTCAATTTAGCTTTGATGAATTAGGAAGAATGACCCGCCTTGTCAATGAAGAGGGACATGAAACGTCTTATCAATATGACCTTGGAAAGCGTGTAGTCAAGGTTACCTTACCAAACCAGGCTAATTATCAATATTTCTTTAATGACAATCATCAACTGCAACGCTTCATCGATCCAAATGGTCATCCAACTGAGTATACGTACGATTCATTTGGCGGAATTACAACCGTTAAGGAAGCGGAAGGAAATGTCACTCGCTATGGTTACGACCAGTTGCAACGTCTAATCGAGGAAATTGATCCGAAAGGGCAAAAGGTTCGCTATCAGTATGATGCAGTCGACCAGTTAACTTCCATCACGGATAAAAACGGTGGAATTTCTATATTTGACTATAACTTAGCAGGGGAACTAATAGCGGAAGTAGATGCATTACAGAACAAAACAGAGTATACCTACTATCCGAGTGGTATGGTGAAAACGGTTAAGAATCCATTAGGAGAAGTAACAAGTTATCAATATGACTCTCTCCAACGTTTGACTAACATTAAGAATCCATTAGGTCATACTTCTTCCATCACGTACGATAGGATTGGTAATGTCCTGGGAATGGTGGACCAAGAAGGATACAAAGTATCCATGTCGTATGATGCCAACAGTAACATGACATCTTACACAGATGAGAGTGGACAAAGCTGGAAGTACACGTATGACTTACAGGACCAGTTAACGGAAATGTTAAATCCTCTTCAACATACAAGAGCCTTAACGTATACCAAAGCTGGTGCAGTACAATCGATTCAAGATGAACGTGGATATACAACGGCGTTTTCGTATGATTCTGTTGGAAACGTAACAAAAGTTACCGACCCAATAGGCTATAGCATTTCCTATCGTTATGATGGTAGTGGGAATCTAACGAAGATGACGGATCAAGAAAATCATGTCACTTCTTATGGATATGACCGATTAAATCGGTTAATCAAGGAAATCAACCCGAAGGGATACACGACTTCTTACATGTATGACGAGTTGGGGAATTTAACTCAAGTCATGGATGCTGAAGGACACATCACCAGTTACGGTTATGATGAAGTGGGGAATATGACTTCTGTAACCGATGCTCTAGGGAACAAAACTACTCATTTATACAATCAACTAGGGCAGTTAACAAAGAGTACAGATGCAAATGGAAATCAGACACAGTGGTCGTATGATGGAGTAGGGCAGCTGGTTAAAGAAATTAATGCACTCGGAGAAGCCAATACGTACCGATATGATCAGGTAGGAAATCTTGCTGGTGAAACCAACCCGAAAGGACAAGATATTTCCTATAGCTACAATAAACGCCAAGAGTTAATAGGCGTTGGTTTAGGAGACGAAAAACTTGCCTATGAATATGATGGTGTAGGGAACATGACGAAGGGTGTGAGTCCAGGTGCAACAGAGGTATTTGCTTATGATGCCTTAAGCCAGGTAACGTCCATCACCAATACAACATTAGGGAAGACCACTCAATTTACGTATGACCAGGTAGGGAACCGAACCCAAATTAAAGACCCAGAAGACCGAATCATCCAGTATACGTATAATGAGCGAAATGAAATGGCTGCCTTAGTAGATCCTGATGGAAACACAACATCTTTTGCGTATCATCCAGACGGTCAATTATCGACGGTAAATCGCTCAAGTGGTGTATCTAGCATCTATCAATTTAACGAAAACAATCAGCTTACCTCGTTAGCTCATAAAGGTAGTGGAGAACAGCTAGATGTCTCCTTCAAGTATTCCTATGACAAAATCGGGAATCGATTAAGTCAAGTGGAAGAGGATGGTGCGAAAACGACGTATGAATATGATGACCTTTCCCGCCTAACGAAAGTCATCTATCCAAAGGAAAAAATTGAAGACATTCGAAATGCGTCCTATACTCCACCAAAAAATAAAGAGAAGAATGGAACATCCAATCAAGATAAAACAGAAGGTTCTAAAGAGGATTCTGATGAAGAAGAGCCTTCGTTCATTAAAAAAATCAAAACCTTCTTTGGTGGAAGAGAAAAACCAGCTTCTACGTCAGTTGAAGATTCAAATGATGAAGAAGTAAATGTTAAATCAGACGCTAGAGATATCAAGGAAGAGGATGGACCTTCATCTGCAAACACAGAAATCACTTCATCCAACAGCAAGAAAGAGACAAATGGAAAAGAGGAAGGAATTCTATCCTCCTTTACCAAGAGTCTTCAAGCAGTTCTGAACCGTGTAGTGACATTCTTTAAAGATATATGGAAGTTCTTAGTGGATTTCTTTGGAGGAACAACAGCTGAGGCCGAAGAAGTGGAACATAATACTCCATCCGGTAAGCCAGATAAGACAGATGGTAGTGATTCTACAACTGATGAACCGCCAGCTAAGGGACCTAATAAAGAAGAAAAGAAAGAGCAACCAGCAGAAAAAGGAAAAGGTAAACCAACTGACACTCCTTCAGGTAACAACGGAAAGGCTAAACCAAAAGAAGAAGTATACCATGGGATCGGAAAAGGTCCACAAAAATGGACAGAGTTTTATGTAAAGGATGAAGCATTCCCAGAAGTACCTGATTATTTCAAAGATCCGGTTCGTCAAGTTGCCTATCAGTATGACAATGTTGGGAACAGAATCAAGCAAGTAGAAGATGGAAAAGAAACGAATTACGTTTATAATGAAGTAAATGAACTTGTTCAAGAAGGTAATGACCAATTCTACTATGATGCAAACGGAAACCTTGTGGAGAAGGAGACCAAAGAAGGTATCGTGAAGTATGAGTATACGACCGATAACCGATTAAAAGGTGTTTATTATCCAGATGGATCACAAGTTGAGTTTACTTATGATGCGTTTAGAAGAAAAGCATCCCGTGAGCAAACGTACTACGATGTTAAACTACCAGGTAATGGAAGAGGAAAAGGTCCTGTTCATGCGATTGATCAAGGAAATGGTCAAAAGAACGGGCTAAAAGATAAGTTTGGAGAAGCAACCTATACCGAGACGACTCAGTATCTATATGACGGCATGAATGTTTTCAAGGAATACGGAGAAAATGGACAGCCGTTAGCTCAGTATTACATGGATTCTAATCAAGTCATAGCACGTAAAATGTTTGGCTATCATGGTAGAAAACAAGAAGGAGATGAGGGAAACCTACGAACTAGAGGCGGGTTATTATATTACCATGAAGATGGTTCTGGTAATATCATGGATGTCACTGACCGAATTGGTGAGCAGATCATGAAGTACCGTTATGATGCGTTTGGTAATTTATTTACCCATATGGCAGCACCTCATAACACGATTGGATTCTCTGGTAAGTCGTATGATGCGAAAGCAAGCTTGATTGACTTCAGTGCAAGATGGTACAGTCCAAATGAAGGACGCTTTATCTCAGAAGACACCTTCTCAGGCTGGAGAGATCAACCGGTCAGCTTGAACCGTTATGCTTACGTTCATAACAACCCGGTCACCTTAATTGACCCAACAGGTCGTTACGCCGAAACCATAGAATGGACAGGACAAGTATTAGAACGTGGTGACAGAGGAGCGTATGTAGCAGATTTACAGCAAATGTTATCGAATGTAGGCTTCTCACCTGGATCGATTGATGGTATCTTTGGTCCAATGACAGAAGGGGCAGTCATTGGGTTCCAAGATTATTCGAACATCACTGTAGACGGTATTGCAGGTCCACAAACGTACCGAGCCCTTGTCCAATATGGTGGACTCGGTGGAAGTAGTTCAGGAGGAAGCACAGGTGGCGGAAGTAGCAGTGGAGGCTCAGGAACGGTCACTCCACCTCCACCAACAAGAGCGGAAATCATAGCAGCAAGAAGTGGGCATTTCAGAGCCATTTCTGGAGGGATTCCATCTTACAGTGTCCGAACCGCACAATCAGTGAAAAATCAATATGTATTTAGTAGCCCGACATTCTCAAACTACGGGTTTGACTTTAAACCAAGTGTTTCTGCGTTAGCAGGATTAGCTAAATTTAAAAAATTCCGCTTGCCATCATCATCTACCTTCAAGCGACAAGTGGGATCAGCAGCTCTTGATTTTATCCCGGTGGTTGGTAACATTAAAAGTGGATTAGAGGCCATTATTGGGAAAGACCTCGTGACAGGTAAGAAGCTTTCTGCGAGTGAGAGAATTATTGCAGGCGTGGGGATATTCACAGGGGGCTTTGGTAAGTCTGCGTTAAAGGGTGCTAGGTATGGGCTTGGCTTTGCAAAAAGACCCTCTAAGGGTACGGTAAAACCTAAAAAAGTGAATGAGGGCATATATGAATTCTTTGACAATAAAACAGGAAAACCTTATATAGGACAATCTAAGAATATTAAAAATAGACTTAAACAACATGAGAAATCTGGGAAATATGACCCTAATAGTTCAGTGAAATTAACTGAAGTAAAGGGTGGAAAAACTTCAAGGGAGATAGCCGAACATAAAAGGATACAAGAAATAACTGGTGGTGTTCCTGCACGATTCTCTGATAAGGTAGCAAACAAAGTTGATCCTATAGGTCAATCAAGGAGGCATTTACTAAAATGACCGATGATAAAAAATATTTTATTGACACTGGAGAAAAAAATTCTGGTGACTGTTTAGTGTTAACTAGCTATTGGGATGAAAGTCTGAAAGATATAATGCTTAAAAAAGAAATTAAAAACCTTAGACTAAGTAGATTTACAGGATGGGCAGATAAAGATGTTTCTTTTTTAAAGACACTGCCTTTCCTAAAAGGAGTAGAAGTCTATGCAGATGATATAAAAGATTTAAGTGCAATGTATGACTTGAAATCATTAGAATATATAGGTTTAGATTGTAACTTGTCTTTCGATTTAGATATGATAAATTTCAAAAAATTAAAAACACTTCAAGTTAAGTGGAATAAACATTTTAAAAATATGTTTAACGTCTCTTCAATTGAGTCTTTGAATATTATTAAATATCCAAATGAAGACTTAGTTGCCCTTAGCAATTATAGCAACTTAAAAAAGTTACAATTAACTTCAACCAAACTAAAGACATTAAAAGGAATAGATAATTTGATTAACTTAAAAGCTGTAGATCTATTTAAGTGTAATCAACTAGAATCATTGGAATCGATTGACCACCTAGAATCATTAGAAGAATTTGAGGCTGAAAATTGTAAAAAATTAAATAACCTTTATCAATTGAGTAATTTGACAAATTTGAAGACCTTATTAATTGAGGATTGTGGAAAAATACAATCGATAAAACCACTAAAATATTGTCTAAACTTGATAAAAGTTTGGTTAGGGGGAGATACAACAATTATAGATGGTAATCTTGAAGTTATTATTAACCTCCCAAAATTAAAAGAATTTTGGTTTGTAAACAAAAAACATTACAATATAAAAGTTAGTGAAGTTCAAGCGATTTTGAAAAAATAATTATTAATAAATATAGGTTAGATAGCTTATTAAAAAACCTTGAAGGACTGAATCCTTCAAGGTTTTTTAAAAATAAAATAGTATAATATTACAACATAAGGGTACGGATGAAATTGATAAGGTATTAACAAAAAATGGAGCATTTAGGGATGCAAAGAGAAGGGCGGGAATACCTAACTCTACTCAGCACAAGAAACCTGTCGATGTTTATGATGGAACAACTGAAAATAGAAGAGTATATGAATTTGAAGTAGATGGTAAGAAAAAATATATTATAGAGCACCGAGAGGATAAATTCGGGAGAGGTCCTCACTTTCATGGTGCTGACGATTTGAAGGGAAGCCCATTGGAAAAAGGAAGATATAATCAGTATCCTGGACATTCCCCGGAAGATTTTGTTGGTTATAAAAAGAAGGGTCGACCATGAGAAAGGTGATTAATTTGAGTGACGAAAGAAAAACAAAAATGGAGCTGTTAAAAAGACAAAGTAGAAGAAAGAATTTGGTAAAAGAAATAAACTTCATGAATCTTACAGAGGAACCTTTTTTAGATATTGAAGATAATGATTTATTTTGTAAGAATGTGTTTTCGCTACTTAACACAAGGGAAAATAAGATTCAATTGCAAGGAGATAGCTATAAAGAACATATTCAAAAATCAATACAATTGTTAAATGATACTATTGATAATATCGAAGTAATACCAAAACAAGGAAGACTATTGTTTTTTAGAGAAAATGAAATAGAAGCAGTGTTGGTTAATGTTAATGAAGTATTTAGTCACTTAAATGAAATTATTGAGTTAACAAAGTTTTCAGTTGGATATGGAGATTTTATTCTAGTTGCAGAAGATTTTAATTTTGGTTTGTGTATTGAACGAACGGAATATTTTTATGAGTTAAGTGTTTGGGGACTATCATAAGGAAAAATTTGAGAACCTTGATTGGCTAAATGCCTTTCAAGGTTTTTTACTTTAATTTATACTAAATCAGCTGATATTTGAGTGAGACAATAAGAAAATGATTTGTTTGAGAATCGAGAGCTCATGATGGTTGTACCATCAAGGAGTATCGTTTTAATACTTTACGGGAAATGAATAGGAAAGAGAAATAGGCGAGATGACATTTTACATGGCAGGAATAGTTATGATATGGAATGGTTGACAAACTAACGAGATTGACAAAGCTCGTGGCGATAAAAGGTAGGTTGCGTAAGAAGGTTACTAGTTTAGCAACATTTGCGTCGACTCTTTAAATTGCTTTCGGCGTTCCACTACAATGCTATATCCGCTCTCGAAAGCTAGCCGCCAGCTTGGAGACTTTTATGTTAACCGAGAAACGTGTCCTCGACATTGCAATCGAATGCGGTTATGAACATGAGCAAACCTACATACGCGCGTTTAAACGCGAGTATGGTCTTACACCTGGCGAATGCAGACATTCCGGCAGAATCATTCAGGTAACACCTCCTTTTAATCTGTTTCCAAAGAACAATGTTTGCGGTAATGTGGTGTACGGACCTGATATGGTAATGATCCCATCTTTTCATTTAATCGGGCAAAGTTATCGAATTGAAATCGCTGATTCTCTTACAAAAGCGCCCGAAGCTGCCAAGCAGTTTTGGTGGAACAATCGTCACAAAGTGCCTGATCCAGTGGAGCCCAACATCTATTACGGTCTAACGAATACACTTGATCCATCGCTAAGTTGGACGTACTATCTACCTTCTATGCGTGTAAAGAATCTGAGTGATATTCCTAACGGCTTTTCAGGCTGCACCGTCCCTGCTTCCTTGTGCGTCGGCTTTCTCTATATTGGTAACCATCATTACGAGGAGATTGACGCACTGCGCGCAGAGGCACTGTATAACGCGATCGATAGGCTAGTAGAGGAGCACAAAGGGAGATATGAGCTTCTGGATAACGAATTTTTTTTCGAAAAGATCGATACAGATGTATATGATGGCCAATATTGTCAAATGGAATGGTTTGCGCTCATCAGAGTGAAATACACTTAAATTGATCAAAAAAGTTCATAGAACGTACCGCTATTTTGATTTGTTCTTATTGTATAAAAAATAGATTTTTTACGAAAAGGAGATAGTATGAATTATAACGAAGTTGTTTCAATTGGCAATACCTATTTACTTCCATTAGCATCGGAGTTGTTCGGGTTAGAAGGCTATGACATCCAGCTGATTCCAGGACATGACGGAGGGCGGAATGTTGTATATACCTGTGAGAAAGAGGGCGCGAATGCCAAAATACTCAGAATTGCTTTCTTACCTGATCGGAGTCGGGAAGATTTACTGGGCGAAGTTGAGTATATCAGGTATCTATTCGAGCATGGCGGAAGTGTCTCGGATGTAGTCAGCTCCCGGAAGGGGAATCTCCTGGAAGAGGTCAATCATAATAATCATATCTTTTTTATGTGCCTGTTTAAAAAAGCGAAGGGAAAAATGCTTGTAGAAAATCATTATCGGTACCGGAAAGGCGTTCCTATTACCGAATATTATTATAACTGCGGTAAAGTTCTGGGGAAACTGCATCATTGTCGAAAGGATATACTCCTGTCCATCGTCGGTATAGTTTTTTTGATAAATACAATGCCGAATATTTCGATAAACTGATACCCAGCTCCTTATCTCTGCTTAAGGAGAAACTGGTAGAGCTCCTTAATACCTTAGAAGGATTGGACAGGAACCGTGAGTCTTATGGTATGATCCATTTTGATTACAACGATGGGAATTATTCGATAGATTTTGATACAGGGCAAATAACCGTATATGATTTTGATAATTCATGTTTCGGTTGGTATATGTATGACTTGGCAGATCTCTGGACACACGGAGTGTGCTGGATAGCAGCTGAACCAGACGCGGATAAACGCAAAAAGTTTATGGATGATTACTTTAAAACAGTCCTCGAAGGATATAGATCCGAGACCACGATCGATTGTACAATGTTGGATAAATTGTCCTTATTTATAAAGGTAACCCTCATGGAAAATATTGTAGATGCATTTGAGGTGATGCACAATAATAGCGAAGAGCCGGAGTGTGACGAGGAGCTGTCGTATCTCATAAAATGCCTGGAAGACGATATTCCGTATAAGGGTTTTTTCCATGAAATTTACTCGTGTGAAGTACCCTTTGAGTACGAGAAACGAAATATTTAGTCTTTTTGTACTGCCGCGGGATCTCTTTACAACTGCTTCATTGCGCTAATCGGTACGATAGTTCAACGAACAGAATGCAATTGGTACATTTATAGCCATATACTTTGCCCTTGGTGACAGCTACGCTGGTATTACCCCTTATAAGCATCCTATAGAAGCAGTTATATGGGTTAACCTTTCAGAAATAAAATAACTACAGTTCTTGTTGTGCTAACGGGTGCGAGAATTGAAAAGAGCAACACATTACAAAGTGTTGCTCTAGCAGTTATTCAATTAGAAATACTTCTGATAAAACTCCTTCCTAAGTCTCCCACTTAGTTGAGCATAAATACGTGTTGTTTCACTCTTCTCATGCCCCATTAGACTTTGAATCACTTCAAGTGGGGCACCGTTGTTTAGTAAATGGGTAGCATAGCTGTGCCTTAGTTGGTGGGGATGAATTTCCTTATTAATACCAGCACGACTGGAAATCCGTTTAATAACATACCTCATTTGTGCAATGCTCATTCGATGAGGATACCGTTCTGTGACAATGATAGCAGTGTCTTTATCTTTACGGCTATCTATATATCGCTTTAACCAAATGTCGCAGCGGATATTAAAATATACTTCTCTTTCCTTATCTCCTTTACCTCTAACAATCGCTGAACGATCAGACCAATTAATACAATTCTTCTCAAGAGAAACAATTTCTCCAATGCGGCACCCAGTTGAAAACATGAATTCGAATAATGCTTTTTCCATAGAGGTCCAACAAGCTTCACGTAAGTGTTCAATCTCTCTTTCAGTTAAGAATTTTGGAATTCGTTTTCCGACTTTCGGCTCTCTAATTTTTGAAGCTGGATTTTTAGGGATATGCCCTTCCTAATGTGACCATCGAAATAGAGACTTCATGAAACGGATTCTATGTGCAAGGCTTGATGGTTTTAATTGTTCACTAGATTCAGATAGATAGCTTTTTAATTGTTCAGTAGTAAGTGTACCTATCTCAATGTCGTTAAAATGGCGAATAAGAAGTGTAGCTTGAAGTCGATAGGCTTTCAGTGTATGAGGTGAAAATCCCTCAATCTTTTTATCAGATTCATACTTTTCCCATGCTCTTGATAATAACAATTCAATTCCTCCTAATGAAAACATACTTTAAAGGAATTATTGCCCTCTTTATAGAATTGAAGACTTAGTAAAGGAATAGTCAGGTTAATAAAAGAAGGTCTTAGATGAAAGAGTATGCAATTTAGGGTAAGAGTTTATTTATTTTCTACTATTTTTACTAGACTTTATCTATGACTACTTGCTACTAAAGGCGTAGAGTTGGTAATTAGAATAGAAGAGGTGAGAAATACACAATGAATAATGAAAATAATGTACTTTGGGGAGCATTTTTCGGATTTGTTCTTGGTTTACTGGTTTCAAAAGTGTACCTATCATGGGCTATTCTATATAGAACAGAAGGCACGGTGTATAGTGGAGAAAATGGTTGGAGAGATGGTATTCTAAGCACTCCATTGTGGGTTAGGGCAACTGATCATCCACTTGGATTCACAATTGGTGTAATTACTATTTTTATATTAATTGGTATCCTATTTATTAGGTACTTATCGAATAACACAAAAGATAAAAATCCGGATATATAAATTTAATTCCATTGGACACTTGGCTTATCACGGAGTTGTTACGACAGCTCCATACTGCTAATTGAAGTAAAGGATCAGTTTAGTAAAAAACGACATGATAACTAATTGTAATTATGAGCAGTAGCATAAAGGAGGAATAACAATTGTCTTGGGAATTAGATAATGTCTATGATAGAAATAAAGAATCTCCTTATACTTTTTATATTCCAAGCAAACAAGTAATTGCCCTATTAGATATTGGTGACATTGTAAAGCTAATATTTTTGGGTGAGTCTGAAAAAGATGGTCTTGCAGGAGAAAGAATGTGGGTAGAAATTACTGAAAGAAATGGCGAAGATTTTAAAGGGTTATTGACTAATGAGCCTTATGATTTAAAGGAGTTAAAAGTTGGACAAGAAGTTTTATTTAAAGTTGAACATATTTGTGATACAGAGTATGAAGACCCTTCTTCATATGAATGGGACTATTATTTTGATACAAAAATTATGGTTAGTAAAGATGTTCTCGATAGAAGGGAATTCAACTTTATGTTACGAGATAATCCTAATAATGAACAAGACTCTGGTTGGACAGTATTAAGTGGTTATGAAGAAGATGACTTTCTAAGTAACTCTGAAAATTTCCAACCCATTTCTATCGGTGTAATATTAAATATTGATGACTCAATTTTATCTATTATTGATGAAAAACCCCTGTGTGCATTTGAAAGAAATAAAGAAGGTTTATTTGAAGAAATTGATGATTATGATTGGGATGCCTATTTGAATGATTAAGATTTTTATTACGCTAACGGGAGCTTTGATTCAAGAAGGATTAAGGCACCTTTTTGTTGAAATCCTTATTAAGCTAAAGGTCAGGATAGTGCAAGAAGGTTATGGTAAAATATAGAGAAAAATGTGGTTGGTGTACATATGAAATATTATAAATTGCTTCTTGATGATAGTAATCAAAACGATATAGTATGCTTTTGTAAAGACAGTAAAGGGTTTGAGCAATTCCATCTCAAAGAAGGAAAGTTAATAAAAAATTGGAATGAGGATTTAACCTTTTACTTCAACCCTGAAGAAGGTAGCGAGCAGACAGATTACTTGGCAAACAATTTAGGTTGGTTTCTTGTTTCGGATAAATTAAAAAGTTTATTAATAGAAATTGATAAAAGTCAAATACAGTATCTCCCAATAAGAGTTGTTAACTCAAAGGACAATTCTATAATAAAAGGTTATTCTGTCGCGAATATCCTTAGCTTATTGGATGTATTGAACCTTGAACATTCTGATTATAGCGTTATTGAAGTTGATGATGAAAAGGTTTATTCGATAAGAAAATATGCTATAAACAAAAGTGCAGTAAGTGATTATCATATATTTAAAGTTAAAGGTTACGAAATACCGATGTTTGTTTCAGAAATATGTAAAGATGCTGTCTTAAAACAAGGGATTACTGGATGCGATTTTTTAGGAGTAAAAACAGTTTGATCTTCTAATATTTGGTAGCGTTAATCTAAGAAGGGATTAACGCTTTATTTGTGGAATTTATTCAACTAGAGGTCAGAATAGTGGCAGATGAATTAAATATTGAGAGGTGATTATATGGATAGCAGATTAAAGAAACAAATAGAAATTTTAGATAATTCTGTTTTGAACGAAGATTTTATTGATATTGCTTATGATGTTATTGAAGATATAGAAACACATGAAAATGCTTTTGATGCTGTTGAACATGTTTTAAACCTTATAGAACAAAACCCAGATATAGACTTTGGTTCTCCAGGACCGTTAGTACATTTCGTTGAACAGTTCTATGGAAATGGTTATGAAGATAAGCTAGTTCAATCAATAGAAAGGTTCCCTACTTCTCATACTGTTTGGATGCTAAATCGAATAATAAATGATAGTGAGGGAGAGAAAAAAGAGAAAAAGAAATTCTACTTAAATGTATTGCAAAATGTCCTCCATTCTCATAATTGTAGTGATGAACTGAGATCAATTACCAATGAATTTTTATCCTTACACAACTAACAGGGCGTTTCTGCAATAGAAACGCTTTTTTACTAACGGTCAGGATTATTGAAGAAGAAAAGTTCTTAGTTAAAGGAGTTGAGGTAGGAGAATGAACAAAGAAAAAGACATTCAAAAGCAATTTTATAAAATTTACAAAGGACTAATTAACGTTGCAGAATTTGAGGAATGGCTCTATAACACACCAGAAATTGAAGATGTTTATGGCGATGTTTTTTACTTCAACTTACTTGATTTGAATTATAGAAATAGGCATATAAAAAATTATTTAGAGAAAGTTATTGAAACAAAAATCCCATTTGGTGAATTTGAACAAATGCGGATTGTTTCACTATTGGAAAAAATAATTTATGAAGTAGATGATTTAGTAGAAGTTTTAGAGCAGATTTATGATGATTATTGTAGAGGATATTCATTTCTACGATATTTAGGACTTAATTATGTTACTGAATTGAAGACCTCCCTAAATTAAAACAAAAAGATAAATGGGATAGCGACGAGTTCGATAGGAAGAGAGAAATATTAAAAAATATTAAACCTAAGATGGTTACTGAAGCAAGAAGGTTATTATCATTCTTTCAGAATGGGCTGTTAAGTATAAATGTTGAAAATGAGTTTAATGATTATCGTGCAGAAGAAGAAATGATAGAACAAAACGATATTGAAAAGATGTTTAATGACTAATTTCTGTTATGCTAATGGGAGCAAAAGTCAAACAAGGAGTTGTTATAGTGCAACAATTTGACGTAGTAAAAATTACAAAAGATTACCCCGTTGAAGGTATTACTAAAGGGCAAATTGGTACGATTTTAGAAGTTTACGATGATAACCATTTTGAAATAGAAATTTGTGATGATAATGGGAGAACGTTGTTTTTGGGTGCATTATCAAAAGATTTCCTTGAAGTGGTTGTGTAACTAACGGGTGCGATGATCCAAGAAGGATTTTCACACCTTCTTCTTGAAGTAAAGGGAAGGATAATGAAATAAAGGGTTTACTATTTTAGATAGAGTTGTTAAAAGGAATTGAGGTGTGCTTTGAAAAAATATACATGCCAATGTTGTGGGTACAAAACGTTAGACAGTGATGGGAATTATGATATATGTCCAATATGTTTTTGGGAAGACGACCCCTTTCAAGAAATGAATGAATATGATTTAGGAGCCAATAAAATTCCATTAGTAGAAGGACAAAAGAATTATATTCGGTATGGTGCTTGTGAAATGGAAGCGAATCGATTAGTTAGAAAACCAAATAAGGACGATAAAAGAGACCCTGATTGGAAGCCATTTAACGATGATATGTATGAGTTAAAGTTGGCTTGTCGTAAGTTTATCGAAGGTATATATAGTATTGCAGAGTTAGTACATAATTTTTCATGGATAACCTTACCAGAAGATATAGCAGGACTTGTAAAACAAACAGAAAATGATTTAGAAATGATAAGATTTTGCACTTCTGATTATAAACAGCGAGAAGAAGCATTGGATGTGGTCAATGCTTTATGTCAAAAGTTGAATATAACCATAGAAGAAAACGACAATTGCTTATAAAGCTAACGGATCAGGATTGTTAAGGAGGGGAGAGTGTGTTTAAAGATATACTAAAATTCTCTATTTATTGGATTTTATTTTTGTTTTTTTGGCAGTTTACATTTAGTTTATTTCTAAATATAGAGATAAATTGGGGGATTTTCGTTGCTATGAGTATAGGTGGCGTAATTGGAAAATGGTTTAAAATCAATATTAAAAATTAATTATACTTATCTAACTAAATTTGTTTCCTTCTTCAACTATAGGGGGCGATTGCTGAACAAGCCGCAGTCGCTGTTTTACTATTGGTCAGGTTAGCACAAGAAGGAAATGTAAGTGGAATATATTTTAATATGTTTTGAATTTAGATTTACTTAGGCGGGGATTTAATATGAAAAAGAAACCTTATGGGAAGTATTGGAAAGATATAAAAGGGTACAGGGTAATAGAAGGAAACGATGTATATAAACACTATTTTGGTGGTCAAGATTGTGAATTGCCTGTTTGTCCATTATGCGGGGAGAAAATGCATCAAATATTTTGTTATGATTTAAAAGATGAAAGACTTTCCGAAATAAAGGCTGAAGGACTAAACGTTCTACCGTTAGTTTCTTGCTTGAACTGTTCGATGGTGTGGGAACCTCAATATTTTCAGTTAAGTAATGGAGGGAAATCCATTCAAGTAATAAGTCAAGAAAATATTGAAGAAGATTGGGTTCAAGATGAGGAAGATAGACTCCCTGTACCACTTCCAAGGACAAATGTAAAACTTATTGAAATGAAGGTCGAAGATATCCCATCTAGTGAAGCCAATTATGATACGGCTTTTGATTTATTTGGTTCGGAATATTTATGTAGATTTTTGGGTGCCCCTTTGTATGATGAAGTCCCTGAAGACTTAGCCTGTCCGATTTGTAACCAAGAGATGAAGTACATTGCAACAATAACTCAAGACCTTGGTGAACGGAAACTTATTTCTGTTGTCGATTTTCAATTAGGTGAAATGAATATTTTCTATTATTTTTGCAAAGATTGTTTAGTTATAAAAACTCAAATACAAGGAACATAATAAAAAATCTTGCAAAACTATCGAGATTTTACAGGAAAGACTGTCTAAAGAGCCCTTTTCCTGTTCGAAGTAAGATTGTGAACAAATGTACTTAAACAAACGGATTGCGAGTGTTCAACAAGAACATTCGCTTTTTCATTAACAGAGAAGGTTAATTGAATACTGATGAATAGATAAACATAAGTTGTACTAATACCATCTTTTTGGAGGACTATCTTCTTGATGAAAAATATTATCTCTTCTTTAAATTTAGCCTTCATAGTCATTTGTTCAACTTTGTTTTTTATTACAAATGGTAATGTTCAACCGACTTCTGAAATTTCGTTAGAAGAAACTAATAAACAGATTATAACTCACGTTGAAAATGAACTGGAGTTAATCAAGCTGCCTTTTGCCCCTGACTCTAACTATACTAATAAACCAATAAAGTCAGAAGAAAATACAATATCAGATGGTGTATATGTGAATGGGCTTAAAGCTCATTCAGGTAAAAGGGTTTTTACTATCTATTCTAAGGATGATTCAATGAAAACAGAGATTGAAAAAGTTGAAATGAGGGGGAATTTACAGATTTATATTACTGATGAAAACACCACAGGAGAGAAGAATTTAGTTTATAATATTCAGATAGATAAAATGACACCAACTAAATTCGAAGTATTTAGAAACGGAAAATTGGTGAAAATTGAAGAAATAGGATATGGTATTGAATAATTTTATATGAACTTATAAAGGCAAAATGAAAGTTCACCTTATTCAACTATAGGGGGCGAGAATTAAAAAGAGCAACACATTAGTAAGTGTTGCTCCAACAATGATTGGATGTATTTCTGATAAAACTCTTTTCGAAGCCTCCCACTTAATTGAGCATAAATACGTGTTGTTTCACTCTTCTCATGCCCCATTAAACTTTGAATTACTTCAAGTGGGGCACCGTTGTTTAGTAAATGGGTAGCATAGCTGTGCCTAAGTTGGTGGGGATGAATTTCCTTATTAATACCTGCACGACTGGAAATCCGTTTAATGACATTCCTCATTTGTGCAATGCTCATTCGATGAGGATACCGTTCTGTGACAAAGATAGCAGGGTCTTTATCTGTACGGCTATCTATGTATCTCCTCAGCCAAATGTCGCAGCGAATATTAAAATATACCTCTCTTTCTTTATCTCCTTTGCCTCTAACTATAGCTGAACGATCAGACCAATTAATACAATTTTTCTCAAGTGAAACAATTTCTCCAATTCGGCACCCAGTTGAGAACATAAATTCGAATAAGGCTTTTTCCATAGATGTTAAGCATGCTTCACGTAAATGCTCAATTTCTCTTTCAGTTAAGAATTTAGGGATTCGTTTTCCGACTTTGGGTTCTCTGATTTTTGAAGCTGGATTTTTAGGGATATGCCCTTCCTCATGTGACCAACGAAACAGAGACTTCATAAAACGGATTCTATGTGCAAGGCTTGATGCTTTTAGCTGTTCACTAGATTCAGATAGGTAGCATTTTAATTGTTCTGTTGTAAGGGTAGCAATCTCTATGTCGTTAAAATAGCGAATAAGTAGTGTTGCTTGAAGGCGGTACGCTTTTAATGTATGAGGAGAAAATCCCTCGATCCTATTATCAGACTCATATTTTTCCCATGCTTTAGACAATAACAATTTAATTCCTCCTCAATATAAAACTTATTTTCAAAGGAAATATTGACCATTTTATCGAAATGAAGACTTATTGAATCAACGGTCAGGATACTCAAATAAGTAAAAATATCATTAGCCACTCTATATATAAGTCCTATTTTTTGGAACAAACATAACAAACGGAAAAGAAATAAATTTAATTAGTTGAATCCAATACATTTCTTTCTACGTCTTTCTAATATGATATTTATTTTAAGAAGGTGAAGAATCTGTGAATATCCCACTTAATAAAGAAGGTACTTCAGATAAAAGTATAGAAGAGTTAATCGATGAGTTTGGGAAACCCATGATGAATTTAGCCTATACATATGTTAAAGATTGGAGGTTAGCTGAAGATGTAATGCAGGAGGTTTTTGTAAGTATATATAAAAATGCCGATAAACTTCCTCATATATCCTCGTATAAAGCTTGGATATACAAAATTACAGTTAACAAAAGTAAAGACTTATTAAGAAAAAATTACTTAAAGAGAGATATACTCCTAGACTTTATGGGGCACTTTGGCAACAATGATAAATCATCACCTGAAGAACTATTTATTTCTTCTACGGAGAGAAGCAGAGTAACACGTACAGTATTAGAAATACCGATAAAATATAGAGAAATCATAATTTTATATTATTATGAGGATTTTACTACTAGTGAAATAGCCGAAACTTTAAATCAAAATGTATCAACTGTCAAAACAAAATTAAATCGTGCACGCAAGCTACTCAAAAGCAAATTCAATAGGAGTGATTGGTTTGAATAATAAGGAAGAATTTAAAAATGCTTTAGATGAAGAGGTTTTTAAAGAAAATCCTTATAATGCAGTAATAAAAGAAAGAGCGATTAGAAAAATTACTCAAGTAGAGAAGCAGCTTACCACTTCTAACCGAAGACAGTTAATCTTCAATCGTGTAGTAACTGTTTGTGTTTGTTTTTCATTCCTCATAGTTACTATTTACCTTCTTAATTTGAAAATTGTGGAAGATGGAATTGAAAATAATCAAGCAACAAATGATATCAAAACTCCAGAAAAGGAGAGTGATTTAGTTAAAGAAATGTTAACAAACATTGAAGCTCTGCAAGAATATCGCAGATTACCTGATGGTATAAAAAACAAGTTTAACGAAAATCTACTGTATTCATACAATAATGATGCTGATTTTAGAGAAAAAATAGCTATTGCACAAGAGACTACAGACTCACTATCTATTTACAAACTCGAAGCGTTAACTGAGAAATTACCAATCAATGATTATTTTGGGGAATTTAACGATCATAAAGATACAATATATATAGTCGGAAAAGAATGGAAGGAAATAGAAAATGCATTTTTAGATTTAGAGTATGACCAACAAGTGTTATTATCGCATCTTTTAAATGAAATCGGCAGAAACTACGTGTTAAATACAGGAGACTTTAGTGTAGCAGAGGGAACTGAATTCTTCAAACCACTGTTAGCTTGGGATAAAGTCGACTCGTCTGTAAAGCAAAATATTATCAATGATATAGATAACAAAATTAGAATTTTAAAAGATGCTTTAGAAAAATCAAGTGAAAATGATCATTTAATATACAATAATCTACTAAAATTTCTAGATTCCTATCAAAGTATGAAAGATTTACGAAACCAACAAGAATTAGATAATTATTTTGGAATAAGCCGTGATTTCTTTATCTTCTCTTTTATTATTATAAAGCCTAGACCTGTCGAAGTATTAGAAGAACCTCATTATATATCCAATGGGGAACACGTAAAAATAGTTCTAGAAGAGTATCCAAGATAAAATTATATGTTTTTCTAACAAACTAGTGGATCTTTTACAGGCATTCCCTTTATAAATAGTAACTCTTCCCAATAAACTTAATCGTTTATTATTTCGATGGCAGAAAATAAGAAGGAGTTAAGTGATGAAATTACAATATAAGTTAGATTCAAATGATTACTGGGAGTTATCAAAGAAGGCCCGTATGTATTCTCCACAAATTAAAACTACACGCTTTTGGTTGTATACTATTTTAATCTGTGGAACTTTTCTATTATCTCTTGGCCAGACATTACTTTATTCAGTCGTAAGAACATTTATTTGGTCTGCCTTAGTTTTCCCGACCGTGGAACGTAGTTTGTATTACATAAGGGATAAAGTTCGGGTAAATAGCAACTTCCTAGGGGATAGAAGTCTTATTCTAAAAGAGACTGGCGTTGAGTTAGTATCTCTGTCTAAAAGACAATTTTTCGATTGGAAACACTATATTCAAGTAGTAGAAGATATTAATTATTTCTTTCTATTTGATAAAGAAGGGAAATGTATTCAGATACCGAAAAAGGGGCAAGGAGACGTTACAATAGAAGAACTTCGAAACATCCTTAAGCAAAATATTGAAACGTTCACAGCTCATAATCCCTCCTATATTAGAGAAGTGATTCCGAGAATCCAAGTAATAATTCTTATACTTGTTTTGATTTTAACCAGTATTAATAAATTGGATTGGAATGACTCCGATGACCCCTTGTCTTCTAGTCGTGAAGCTATTTATGGATTGTTTCTAGGAGTAAGTACGGAAGATTCTGTGGAGACGTTAAAGAAAGAAGGGCTAAAACTTCGGACAGGAGTAACATTGGATGATATAAATCAGTTGTATGAGCAATTGAATAATTATCCGAATACGAATGAAATCTTTATTAATAGATTTCCATTGTATACACTGCTTGATGAAGCTGAAAAACTCTATTATGAAAGAGAATTGCCCAAGGAACAAACTACCGGGATTTTTAGCGGCGAAAGTGAGCATTGGAGAATCGTAAATTATACTGTGAAAGCTACACCGGCTTTGTTTCGAACGTTTGAAGGGCGGATGTATATGAAGGGACAAGAGATGTATCAAGCAGCTCATTTTCAAAAGGAATTCTTTATTGTGTTTAAAGGTAAAGGTCCTATTCCCCTACACGACTATGTAATCGCAGAAGCAAATCCTGAAGTTAAGCCAGAGGAACTAGAAATATCAGAGGAACCTACCGGAGAATACTACGGGGAGCATGAATCTTATAAAAATATTCAAGGAGACCCAGTTAGCATACAAGATATTGAAGAAGTTTATGCGATTGTTCAATGGCGAGGGAAAGATGAAGAAAAAATGCATGAAGAGAAAGTAACTCTACAACTCAATGAATCTTAAATAATATAATATTGACTGGAAAATACTAGATGAAATCTAAGCAAGACCAATATATCCTGAAGGAATAATTGATACAATTTCATCATCAAAAGTAAATGGGAAGAACATATTGCAATTAACAAAAAAATACCAGTTAATGATTAACTACCGGGATTTCTATAAGAAGGAGATATGTTTTTTTTTGGAAGTTATTGTACTAACGGGTCAGAAGAGTTGAACAAGAGGGTTTAAAATAATGTAAGATGTATTTATAAAAAGGAGAGTCGAGTTCATGAACAAAAAGGGTTGGAGTATTTTAATTTCTATAAGTTTAATAGTAATTTTATCTTTTGTTTATTACCAGCAATCACATATATCAATATGGGGATTTAACCTCGCCAAAAAAGACATTAAAGATGTAATCGTTCAAACTGAAAATTCATCTTACCTGATTACTGATAAAGAGACTGTGTTAACGATTGCAAAGGAAATTTCAACAGTGAAAAAACACTCAAAAGTGGAGGTTTCTGACTCCTATTCAATAAACACTTCTGGTGATTACACAAAAGTTCTTATCCGAATAAATGATAACACCACTTATGGTGGTAATCTATTTACAATGGGAGAAAACATTGTTCAGGGAAGCAATGGATATTACTGGAGTTTAGATTATCAAAAGTTAGAAAATGAATTAAATGCTTCTCTTAATACTGCTTCTTTATTAAACTAAAGGGTTCGAGTGTTCAATAAGAGCAGTCGCTTCTTGTGCTAACTAACAGGATAGTTTAAAAAATTCTATAAATAAGGAGTGGATATTTTTGGTTGATAAAGAAACACAAATAAAGATACTACTCTGTGGAGATCCATTAAAATTTGCATGTAGATTGCTTGGAGTTAAAGATATGCAAAATCATAATTACTCTGAAGTTTTTACGGTCAGTAAAGAAGAAATATATGAATATGTCTCAATTAATGGTATCCCACAGAATTATTCAACGAGTAGATATTCTATGACTGATGGGTTCCATTTTTTTGAGGAAGATGGTAAATGGTATACCTGCTTTAGAGAGAGAGGTAATATCTACAATGATGAAGTCTTTAATGATTATGAACTTGGTCAAAAATACATAGTAAACACATTGCTAAAATTATCAGGTACTGGACTATTTTAGTGGTAGATTCTTTAAGAAACGGTGGACAAGTGCTGAATAAGAGCAGTCGTTTCTTGTGCTAAAGGATGCTTTGATCCAAGAAGGATTAAAGCACTTTTAATAGAAGTTATTAAACTAAAGGTGCAGAATAGTTTAAGAAGGAATTACTATAATTAAAGTCAATTGAGGGTGAACTCTATGAAATATGTATATCTCTTACAACATAGCTATGAGTATGAATATAAAGGTGAAATCTTTGATGAAATAAAGATAATTGGTGTTTTTGCAACAAAAGAAAATGCTGAGAAAGTTATTGATAAATACAATTCATTGCCAGGCTTTAAAGATCATCCTTTAGAGTGCTTTCACATAGATAAGTTTGAAGTTGACAATATCAGTAGCTGGGACGAAGGCTTTCTAAAATGGGAAGATGCTTATTGAATTAACGGGGGCGTTTCTGCAACAGCAGCAGGAACGCTTTTTGACTAATGGATCAGGTTAATCAATAGTGAAGTCATAAATAAGGGGTGGAATTTAATGAGAAAGATATTTTTACTTTGTGTTTTAATGGTATTAACTGCTTGTACATCTGCTGAGAAAGAAATGGATATAATCCAACAAATTGAAAGAGACTTAGAAACAATAGTTAATTCGAACGCTCTAAATAAAATTTCTTCAAATCCCAATGATTATATTGAAGCTCATTTAAATGAATTTGAAAACATAGTCTCACAAAAAGAAATCGCAATTAACCACTTCTTAAGTAAGTTTGAAAAAAGTGATGAGAACGGATTAGAAGAATATATTATGGCTGCTGCTTCTGTGGAAATTTTAGGTGAAGAGAATCCTGTAAAAGAATGGTCAACAGGTAAAGAGTGGTATGAAAAGTATATTTCCTTAAAAGAGTAATATTAAGCTAAAAGGCTACTAATGAGGGTCTCCTCTTATTGCGTTAACGGGTGCGAATGCTTAACAAGGGCATTCGACCTTCTTTGTTGAAGTAAAGGAGCAGGTTAATAGAAGGAGGCTTTTCTTAAACTACAAATAAACTTTCATATAGATGTTATATTAGAAGAGCCGTCATAAGACGCTCTTTTTTTAGTTAAAAGAATTTTTCATAGTATTTAAAAAATGTTGAAACTTTTTCATAACTATCTCGCTCTAATAAGCAGAAAAGGAGGTCACGTTGATGCAAGAACTTACCCTTATTAAGAAGGCGATAAATGGAAACAAGGAATGTCTAGAGGAACTTCTTATAATACATGGAGACCAATTGTATCGTACTGCTTACTTATATGTTCGGAATCGAGAGGATGCCTTGGATGTCGTTCAAGAGACATCTTACAAAGCCTTTTTATCGATTAGTCAATTAAAAAATGAAGCGTTCTTTTTAACTTGGCTAACAAAAATACTTATAAACTGCTCGTATGATATTTTAAGAAAGAGCAAAAAAGAGTTACCTTTAAACAGTGTAATCGAGCTCACTCTGGATGGAAAAAGTGAGAGAAGAGCCGAAACCTTAGATTTATTAGAGGCTATAAATACGCTAAATGAAAATCATAAAAATGCTATAATTCTGTTTTATTTTCATGATCTCCCTATAGGTGAAATAGCCAAAGTGATGAACTTACCTGAAAATACTATAAAAACCCATTTGAGAAGAGGGAAAGAACGATTAAAAAAATTGTTAGGAGGAATGAACCATAATGGAGAAAAAATCATTTCAAGAAGTATATGAAAAGATTGAAGTGCCTAAAGATGATGTCTTAAGTGCCATAACGGCTGGTAAGAATCGTGCTAGTCATGATGTATCTAAAAGTAAAAAAAGATCAAGAAAGTTTGTTTTGCCAGCAGTCGCGGCTGCAACTATATTTATTTCCTCAAGTTTCATTTCACCTACCTTATCGCAAGCAATGGCAGAAGTACCGTTGCTAGGGAATGTATATGCTGTATTTAATGATGCTATAGGTCGGAGTTTACAATCCCAAGATTTAATAACAGAGTTGAATCAAGTCTCTAGTTATAAAGGTGTTGCTGTATCTATTACAAGTGCTTATTATGATGGAGCTGTTGTAGGAGTCACTTTCTCTGTTAAAGGAAATGTAAAAACTGAAAAAGATGGAAGTCTTCAAGGGTTTTATGAAATTTTTGATGGTAAGGGTGGTATTTCAGATAGCAAAGAATTAGTATATATGGAGCAATCAGAGGATGGCTATATAGGGCATATACAATTAAGCTATCCAAAAAACGTTTTACCTTCAGAAACCTCTTTCCCACTTGAATTCAAGAGGATAGGTGGAAAAGAAGGTAGTTGGCGGTTCGATGTTCCGATAAACCAATTACCGTTTGAGACAGTAATTGTGGACAAAGGAACAAGTAAAGAGAATGCAGAAATAAATATCCATTTTGATTCAATTATCCAAGGTAAAGCGTCAACCGCTATTAATTATACAGCAACTTTTCCACTTGAAGGAAAACATGATCAAGTACGACTAGAGGCTTATGATGACCAAGGTAAGGAAATCAATATCTCCACGGACGGAATAGATTTAGAAACAATTAAAGAGAACAATAGAATTATTGTTAAAGGTAGAAGCATTATTCCACAGTCAAAAAAGGGAGAAACTAGTTATATAGAAGTGCGTCCTAAAGTGGCATTAAGTGAACCTGATCATTTTATAAGGTTAGATGAAGCAACTCCTGTTGAAGTTAATGCTGCAAGGCAAGAACTAGCTGTTGAAATAGAACATATTACTGTTCAAGATAAAAGCATTACTTTTGACTTTCAAGTAAATAATGGGAATAACATGGAGAAACATATCTCTTTCTATGAAAATTTTGCTCGTAATGATGTCACTTTAGTTAAAGAGTCAGAAAAAGATATTTATCAGAAGCCCATTAAACACTCAGTCGAAGCAATTAATAAAAATGACTTACGCTTTAGAAGCACATTTGATATTAGTGAAATTAATGATTTTAACTTAAATGACTATGTAATAAGAGTTAATATGGGAACATTGAGTGCCAATATTCCTGTTGAATTAGAAAAGGTTAGAATCGATTTGAATTAAATTGAAGATTTAATAAAACATAAAAGTTCCTTCTTTTACTTGTGAATTATTACACTTAAACTATTGGGGGCGAATATGGAATAAGAATTGGCACGATCCAAGCAGGATTAGTACCTTTCTTTATTGAAGTAAAGGGTCAGGTTACTTGAATTTGAAATGCTATAATTTATTGAGGATCAATTGTTAAATAGAGGTTTTTATTATGGTTTCAGCAATAAATGATATGATTATTAGTTGCCATTACTCCCTTTTAGGTTCAATACCCAACAGATTAAGAGGACTAACAGTAGCATTAGATAACGAAACGTTGTACTGGAAAGGTTATTTTGATGGGGAACCAACTGAGGAAGAAAAAGAATTATTAAGTATCGCCTGTACCGAGGTAATAGCTGATTTTCCCGTAATTAAGGTTGTTAATGAAGAATATTTAAATCATACACAGCCTTTAAAAATGGAAATGTTGCAATTTTGGGCTTTTTTAAGATGGGAACAAGATTGACTCTTATTATGCTAAAGGGTTGCGATTGCGAAATAGGGACAGTCACCTTTTTTACTAACGAATCAGGCTTGTAGAAGAAGAAACCTTTGATAGGAATTACCGTCTATAAAAGAAAGGGGGGCTATTTTGAAAAAAATTTTATTACTTGTCTGTATTTCGATGATAGTGATAGTTGGCTGTAACACAGGAGAAGAAAAAGTGTTGACTGAAGCCCAAGGTATTGCGGATGAAATTGTTGAGAACAACGAAAATGCAGATATATTTATGTTTAATGACAGTGTTTATGAGAAAGTTTCATCAAATGGTGATGTTGAAAAAACCGCTGAAGAAAAAATTGGAGAAATACAGGAACAATATTCACCAGGAGAAACTTTTCAAAATGGAATGGCAACGATCCTCTCAATTGGTACTGAGATATATGCTACTTCTCTTGGTATCGGTAACGATTTTCTCATTGTGAATATAGGTGGTGAATGGCTTAAATATGAAGCTTTACCACAAGGTTAAACGTTGAGTTCCTATTCAGCTAAAGGGGTGCGTATCTAAAATGATACGCTTTTTTGCTATGTAAAAAGGGTAATGAATGATAGAAATAGAATAAATCTAGATGTAGTATGTTTAGGAATGTAACATGGTTTGGTTTTGGTTAATCGGATGGAGGTATTAATATGAGAGAACACATTAATGAAGTAATAAAACAAATAGAACAAGATAACGATGTTAAAATATTATTCGCTTGTGAATCAGGAAGTAGAGCATGGGGATTCCCATCTAAAGATAGTGATTATGATGTTAGGTTTATATATATCCATAAACCTAACTGGTATCTATCAATTGATCAAAAAAGAGATGTTATAGAAATACCAACTAGGGATCATATATCAATTCCGATGGATCCATTATTAGACCTTAGTGGATGGGAGTTAACAAAGGCACTTAGGCTATTTAGAAAGTCAAATACCCCTCTATTAGAATGGCTTAAATCAAGTATTGTTTATTACCAATCATATTCAACAATAGAGAGAATGAGAGAACTAGATAAAAATATATTTTCACCCACTTCTTGCCTATATCATTATTTGAACATGGCAAAGGGAAATTTCCGTGAGTATCTTCAAGGAAATGAAGTAAGAATAAAAAAATACTTTTATGTACTTCGGCCAATATTAGCTGCTAAATGGATTGAGAAATATAATGCTATCCCACCAATGGAATTTCAAGCATTACTAGAAGATATATTGGAACCAGGAGAATTAAAAGAGTCTGTTTCTACGTTATTGAAGCGTAAAATAGCAGGTGAAGAGTTAAATCTTGAACCAAAGGTTGATATTATTAACGAATATATAAACAAGGAAATAGAGCATTTAGAGGCTTATACAAAAGGATTAAACTTAGATATTCCTGATCCAACAATGGAACTTGACCTGTTATTTAGAAATACATTAAAAGAAGTTTGGAATGAAGAGTTAACGGAGTTGTGTAACTAACGGGAGCGATTACGACAACACGGTAATGCTGTCCTTCAAGATTGGCAGAATATAAGGAGAAAAAAAGTCGGTACCAACAAATTAAAGGAGAATTAAGGATGTTAGAAAATAATAAAAGGCTAACATATTCTGGTGAAGAAATAATCGAGGTTCTTAAAGAAGTTGAGATTATATTAAGGTCATTGCATAAGCAAGGTTCGTACTATGCCGAATTTATTGACGACAATGGAAAATTGGATAAAGAAAAAGAACGTGAATATTTCTCCGAAACAACACATTTCATTGATGATTGGAAAGTAACGCAAAGACTTGCGAAAATTAGAATGATATTATCACAAAAGTTTGATAATACACTTGGAGATGACGATATGGATGACTTAGAAAGAGCAATGGAAGGTCTGAAATATTGGAATAAGCCAAAGAATAGGCACTAAAAATTTATGTTTCATATTCAACTAAAGGGTGCATTATTCTTATTGAGGTGTTTAATTTGAGTGGCGAACAAACGATGTTAACGATTGATGTATCAAGTATTAAAACATCAAAAGAATTACATTTATTATTAAAAGAATCCCTTGAACTTCCTGATTTCTATGGTGAGAACTGGAATGCTTTTTGGGATGCAATAACAGGTCTTATTGATCTACCAATGAATATACAATTTATTGGCTGGTCTAATCTAGAAGAAAAATTACCTTCTGATGCCAATACTTTAATAGAATGTCTTACTGATTTTAATGGAGAATATTCTGACGAGAAAAGGAAATTCTTGTTTAGATAAAGGTGAGTGATGATCTAAGAAGGATTAACGCTTATTTTAAGAGTTAACGCTTATTTAAGCAGCTCACTAAGTTATCACGAACAAATAGTACTTGTTTTTAGATCTGACAATTTAGGAAAAGGAGCAGTACAACTATACTTCTTATATTGGGAATAGTTATCTTGGATAATATAGATAACTATTCCTTTCTGAATTAGTAGCAAGTAAACTTAAGCATTATGAAATTGTGAACCATTGTACTTAAACAAACGGGGCTTTAGTTGAACAAGACCGATCATTTACAACAGGGATCGTTTGCTGCACAGTAGACTAATACTGCGCAATTACGATTACCATAATTGTGGAAAATATGAACAATAATTCGTTATCTTCTGGTATGATTTTAGTATAAAGATTTATGATATTGTGAAGGTTTTCACTTAAACTAACGAGGCAGATATTGAAAGAAGGTTGATAAATATGAGTGAGGATATTGACGTAGTAATTAAGGAAATAAATCAATATTTTACAGAACTAAATTTTAATAAAGTAGTCATCAATGGTAGAGAAAATTTCGAGTTCAAAGGTGGATACTATTCCCTTTCGAAAGCTGACAATTATGGTTATTTTCTTGAATATGCTAAAACATTAGACGAAGCAAAAAACAATTGCTATGAGGATATAGAAGCGTATTCAGGTGGATTTAAAACAGAAGAATTAACAGGGATTATTAAGAATGATATTAAGAAGTTTGTTGTGGGTGCTGAAGGAGATTAAAAATGTTTAAAGAATTTGATGTGATAAAGAGTCTCAAAACATTATCGCCTAATATTGATATTGGAACACTGGGAACTATCCTGATAATTCACAATGAAGAGGAAGTTGAAGTTGAATTTGTAGATACTCAGGGTAAAACATTAGACTTATTAACAGTGAGCAAGAATGATATTGAGTTATTGAAGTAACGGGTGCGTTTCTGGAACAAGCAGAAACGCTCATTTCACTATTGGAGCAGGTTTTTTGAACAAGAATTAACATCTGATTAATACAGTATTATTGGAGTAATATAAAGAAATAAGATTTTCAATGGTTTTGGAGGGTGCTATGTGAAATACTCTGAATTGCTTACTTACCAAGGATATATATATTTGACCTCAATATACGAGCCTGAGGATAACAGTTTAATTCTAACAATAGAACGTTGTAGAATAAACGAAACATCTGAAGATATTAGAATTGGAGATAATATTATTGAAGACACTCACTCTATTGATATTGACAACTCTCTCCCTATTCTCCGTTTTGAGTTCAATTGGTATATTCGATATTCCATAACAAACGAAAGTTTCTCCATAATGGATGATTATGAAGTTTATGAAGGGAAGGCATTCCGTATTTATAAACGCTCAAGATATTTGGATTTTATTAATGTAAGTACAATTGCATCAGATGATTATCCTGGACCTTTTAAGCACTATGGTATTACTGCACTAAACCACATTGTAGACGTAGTTGCTACTGAACCACCAACAATTACCTTAATAAACAGAGACGCTATTATTTAGGATATTATTTTCATTTAGAAGAAACTGAGATACTCTTGTACTATTTATGGGCGATTAAAAAACGTAAGTACATAAAAAAGACCCAATGTTAAGGTCTATTTTAAGGCGTTTTGATAATCTTTTTCTTGCTTATCAAGTAATTGTTTAAACTTTTCTTGTGCTTCCTGATTTCTCATCATTTTTTTTGCAGTAAGACTGCTTTGTAAGTATTTTCTAACTTTCCTATTGCCGAAGAATAAATGTCGGTAAGTTTCACTTTCATATAACCCATTGAACCATTCGTATTTCCGTAGTTGTTTTATATTCTTATCGATTTTTTCAGTATTTAGAGAGCTGTCTTGCCCTATACTTTGGAGTATCCCAGATATAATCTCATAAAGCATTCCGTTTCTCCTTTATCAAGGCTATATTATTATCATTTTTGCCAAATAGCAGATTTTTTATTAAAGGTTTTATTAAGCTAAAGAGGGCGAATGCTGAACAAAGATATCTGGCATTCCTTGTTGAAGTAACGGGCAGGATAGTTGAACAAGGATCTAAAATTCAGTAAAAGTAGGAAAGAGGAGTTAGTGATGAATGTCGAACTAGCTTTTATTAAAACGGAGAAGATAGATAATATTATTGATAATATAAAAGAAAGATTGGTTAGTTTACCTGACACTTTTGGTACACAACCAGATGTTGGAATACCTAATTCTTATGATTCAATCTTAGCGATAGAAAATAATAGAAAAATAGCAGTTTCACAGGTAAGTAAAGGTTGGATTTCAATCATTGAATCGAAAGAAGTAAATGATTATAAACTTCTTCTAGATCTTTCAGTAAACATACAAACCGAAGTGATAGGAATCGTTTTATCCGAAGTAACTGGTAATTATGGCTATGTAGAAATAAACGCAGGGAAAGTAATGAGTCTTTTCCATAGTGAACAAGAGGAAATAGATGAGGAGGTTATTAATAATCTTCTCTTGGATAAGCAAATAAACATTCCAATATACATGTTTAGAGAAGTAGCATCTAATAAAAATTTAGGATGGCAAATTATAAAAAAATAAACATTCTATGTAGTGGCTTTCCTTATTCAAGTATAGGAGAAGTTTAGTTTAAGAAGAATAGCGATAAAATAGCTTATAAAAACTGTTGTTTTGGAGGAAATATGGCTTCTTTTTTAAAAGGGAATACAACAAGTTTTATTTTTGATAAATATGACAATGAAAAGTTGGTCCAACTACTCTTTGAAGGGGATTTAGTTTTATATAAACACACTGTTGATGACATTTTTAAACAATTACCCATTCATACCCTGAACAGCAGTTTTGATATAGATTACCTTCATTATTTTGTTGTTCCAAAAACTGAAACACACTTAGTAAAATGGAGAACCGTAAAATTAGCGAAAGGTGGAGAAAATTTTCCATTAGATAACCTAAATTCAAGGGCAATTCAATTACAATTATCAAGGCAATCCCATAACAGAATTGATACTGGAAGAATTGCTATTACTACGCAATGGGAAGATGATTTAGGGAATATTAAACAAGCAACTTTTGAAAAAGATGTATATAAAATGTTACAAGGTTTAATACGGAAACTGTCGGTAGGAAAAATAGGTGGAGTTTTTGTTGGAGAAGAGGCATATAGATTATGGGAAGCTGACCAAGTAGAATTATGCCAGATAATACAGGGGACATTTACTTATAAAAAAGATGACTTTAAGAAAAAAGGTAAAAAGTAAGTGTCTATGTTCCACTAACGGGGGCGATTGCTGAATAAGCAGCAGTCGCTTCTTTCGTTATAGGAGCAGTTTAATTTAAGAAAGAAATGTTATTATAAAGGTAAATATAAATTGAGGTGCAAGGTAATGAACACTATTTTAGAGGACTTTTTAGAGTTAAAAGAAATTTTGAATTCCTTTAATGGTCTTGAAAAAGAATATAATTGGCTGCTAACCGATTTAGACTGGTCTTATCCTGATAACTACCTCGATTACTTTATGGATTATCGTATTTATGACGATAGTAGTCACTGTCGCAATAATTATTTAATAACAGGAGAAAACCTTAACAAACTTGCAAATATGAAAGAAGTTTATTTTATCTGGGGAGTATTTTCTGCAATAGAAAAAAATGAAATTGTTGATTTGGATACTATT
>NZ_FNJU01000001.1 GCF_900104555.1 Litchfieldia salsa | reverse complement strand
ATATGCGGGTGTGGCGGAATTGGCAGACGCGCTAGACTTAGGATCTAGTGTCTTTGACGTGGGGGTTCGAGTCCCTTCACCCGCACCATATGCGGAAGTAGTTCAGTGGTAGAACACCACCTTGCCAAGGTGGGGGTCGCGAGTTCGAACCTCGTCTTCCGCTCCAATTTTAGTCTGCAATTAATATGCCGGGGTGGCGGAACTGGCAGACGCACAGGACTTAAAATCCTGCGGTAGGTGACTACCGTACCGGTTCGATTCCGGTCCTCGGCACCAAAGATTTTTGCAAAGCAAAATATCTTTCCGTTTGCAATAGCAAATTGACTTATTATAGCGCGCCCGTAGCTCAATTGGATAGAGCGTCTGACTACGGATCAGAAGGTTATGGGTTCGACTCCTTTCGGGCGCGCCATATATCGGGAAGTAGCTCAGCTTGGTAGAGCACTTGGTTTGGGACCAAGGGGTCGCAGGTTCGAATCCTGTCTTCCCGACCATTCCAAAAATCACGGGGCCTTAGCTCAGCTGGGAGAGCGCCTGCCTTGCACGCAGGAGGTCAGCGGTTCGATCCCGCTAGGCTCCACCATTTTTATCGATTATATTATGGCGGTGTAGCTCAGCTGGCTAGAGCGTACGGTTCATACCCGTGAGGTCGTGGGTTCGACTCCCTCCGCCGCTACCATATTATATTCAATTGGACCTTTAGCTCAGTTGGTTAGAGCAGACGGCTCATAACCGTCCGGTCGTAGGTTCGAGTCCTACAAGGTCCACCAGTAATTTTTAACGGAGGAATACCCAAGTTTGGCTGAAGGGATCGGTCTTGAAAACCGACAGGGGTGTCAAAACCCGCGGGGGTTCGAATCCCTCTTCCTCCTCCATTAATTTAATATGTTATTATTATCGCGGGGTGGAGCAGTCTGGTAGCTCGTCGGGCTCATAACCCGAAGGTCGCAGGTTCAAATCCTGTCCCCGCAACCAATGGTCCCGTGGTGTAGCGGTTAACATGCCTGCCTGTCACGCAGGAGATCGCCGGTTCGATCCCGGTCGGGACCGCCATTTATTATTTTGGCTCGGTAGCTCAGTCGGTAGAGCAATGGACTGAAATTCCATGTGTCGGCGGTTCGATTCCGTCCCGAGCCACCTTTCATATTATTCATTCAACATATTTCATGGCGGTTGTGGCGAAGTGGTTAACGCACCTGATTGTGGTTCAGGCATTCGTGGGTTCGATTCCCATCAGTCGCCCCATTCCTTTTTAAATGAATTGCGGGTGTAGTTTAATGGTAAAACCTCAGCCTTCCAAGCTGATGTCGTGAGTTCGATTCTCATCACCCGCTCCAAATAAAAGTGGGCCTATAGCTCAGCTGGTTAGAGCGCACGCCTGATAAGCGTGAGGTCGATGGTTCGAGTCCATTTAGGCCCACCATTTTTATTCCACAGTAGCTCAGTGGTAGAGCTATCGGCTGTTAACCGATCGGTCGTAGGTTCGAGTCCTACCTGTGGAGCCATACGGGGAAGTACTCAAGTGGCTGAAGAGGCGCCCCTGCTAAGGGTGTAGGTCGCGTGAGCGGCGCGAGGGTTCAAATCCCTCCTTCTCCGCCAGTTAACTAAATATACGGCCCGTTGGTCAAGCGGTTAAGACACCGCCCTTTCACGGCGGTAACACGGGTTCGAATCCCGTACGGGTCATCAAGAGCTACGATTTAATCGTAGCTCTTTTATTTGTTTACTAGATCAATTATTCCGCATAGGAATCTCGCAAGATATTTAATAAATTTCAATAATAATAGCTCTATCAATTCATTATATAGTCTCCAACTATTATTCCTGAATTAATTGTGAACAAAGTATTGCCAATTAATTCTCGACATTTAATACTTTACAACAAAAACTTCAATTAATTACTTAAAAACATCAAACAGCTTTATTTACTATAAAATAAGTGATATTGGGTTTCAAATATCTGAAAATTTTGTATATAATTGTCTTATTTCCTCATTTACCCCTCTCTTATTCATAATCTCACTATTCAATTTCTTTAGATACTATTTCAAAATAATTAACGTTACACTAATATAGGGAATGTGTCGAAGTGTGTCATACTATTTATCAACTCATATGATATTTTGTTATGTAAAATAAGGAGCAAGAACAATGTTACTTTAAAAATAGAAAGGATGAAGATAGTGGCTGTGACTTCCCCAACTGAATACGAAATCCATTTATTTCATGAAGGAAACTTATTAAAAAGTTATAACCTATTCGGAGCACACATCCAAGTAATTGATAATATCAAGGGTACTCGTTTCTGCGTATGGGCACCAAACGCTCGGGAGGTTAGGCTTGTTGGTAATTTTAATAATTGGATAGGTAATGGTTATTCCTTGGAAAAGGTAAACAATGAGGGGATATGGACTGGTTTTTTCACTGATATTAATGAGGGAGATATTTATAAGTATGAGATCATATCAACAAGTGGAAGTGTAATTTTAAAGTCAGATCCATATGCATTTTATTCAGAACTAAGACCTAATACTGCTTCGATTGTACATGATATTAACAAATATCATTGGAAAGATGATAAATGGTTAAAACAGAAGAAATCTAAATCGATCGAAAACCAGCCTTTTATGATTTATGAATGTCATCTAGGTTCATGGAAGTTAAAAGATGATGGAACATTACTAAGTTATAAAGAATTGGTAGGTCAGATTGTTCCTTATGTTAAGGAGCATGGATTTACACATATAGAAATATTACCTATAGTTGAACATCCGCTCGACAAATCCTGGGGTTATCAAGGTACAGGTTATTTTTCAGCTACAAGTCGTTTTGGAGCTCCTGAGGACTTAATGTATTTTATAGATCAATGTCATCAGAGTGATATTGGTGTCATCCTTGACTGGGTTCCTGGTCACTTTTGCAAAGATTCGCATGGATTATATATGTTTGATGGTGGTCCTACTTACGACTATCAAAAGGAAGCTGATAGAGAAAATAGAGTTTGGGGAACTGCAAACTTTGATTTGGGTAAAACAGAAGTACAGAGCTTTCTTATCTCAAACGCCATATTTTGGGTTGAAAATTACCATATTGATGGGTTTAGAGTAGATGCTGTGGCTAATATGCTTTATTGGCCAAACCAAGGAGATCAACTTCACAAAAATGAACATGCTGCTAATTTTCTGCAAAAGTTGAATAATGCTATTTCAACTTTTGATCCCACAGTTTTAATGATTGCAGAGGATTCCACTGATTGGCCGAAGGTTACTACTCCAGTTAAGGATGGGGGTCTCGGATTCCATTATAAATGGAATATGGGTTGGATGAATGATATGTTGAGTTATATGGAAGCCACGCCTTATGAAAGAGTGAATATGCATAACAAAGTCACTTTTTCACTTCTATACGCCTTTTCAGAGCGATTCGTTTTACCTCTTTCACATGATGAAGTCGTCCATGGAAAAAAATCCTTGTTAAATAAAATGCCCGGTGATTATTGGAGCAAGTTTGCACAATTACGGCTTTTTTATGGATATTTTATTTCACATCCCGGTAAAAAGCTGCTTTTTATGGGAGGAGAATTTGGTCAATTTGATGAGTGGAAAGACCTGGAAGAGTTAGACTGGATGCTAGAAGAGTATGACATGCACAGAGGCATTCGTACATATTATAAAGATTTAATGAAGGTATATCAAAAATATAAAGCTCTTTATGAAAATGATCACCATTATTCAGGTTTTGAATGGATTGATGCTGATAATAATGAGCAAAATATCTTCTCATTTATAAGAAAGGGAAAAAATGAGCAAGATTTTTTAGTCATAGTTTGTAATTTTTCACAAACAACATACAACGACTTTAAAGTAGGAGTCCCGACTGAAACGATCTATAAAGAAGTGATAAATAGTGATGATGTTAAATATGGTGGGTCCGGTCAAATTAATAAAAAACCGATTAAGGTAGTAAATGATTCATTTCATGGTAGACCTTATCACGTAACAATGACCATTCCATCATTTGGAATGTCTATTTTAAGACCAGTCAAAAAAAGAGGGGAGATTAAGAAGAATGGTACGAAAAAAGTGTGTAGCGATGTTATTAGCAGGGGGTAAGGGGAGTAGACTAAGCTCCTTAACAAAAAGTTTAGCAAAACCAGCTGTTCCATTTGGTGGTAAATATAGAATAATAGATTTCACACTTAGTAATTGTACGAACTCTGGTATTGATACAGTTGGTGTTTTAACTCAATATCAACCATTACTACTTCATTCTTATATTGGGATAGGGAGTGCGTGGGATTTAGATCGCAGACATGGAGGGGTTACTGTACTTCCACCTTATACTGAGTCTTCAGGCGTTAAGTGGTATACCGGTACAGCAAGTGCAATTTTTCAAAATATGCCTTTTTTAAAACAATATGATCCTGAGTATGTACTGATTTTGTCGGGAGATCATATTTACAAGATGGACTATGATGAGATGTTACAATACCATATTGAGCAAGATGCGGATGTTTCTATTTCCGTAGTTGAAGTTCCATGGGAAGAAGCTAGCCGATTTGGAATCATGAATACAAATAAAGATTTAGAAGTTACTAAATTCGAAGAGAAGCCCCTATATCCTAAGAATAATTTAGCATCTATGGGGATTTATATATTTAAATATTCTATTTTGAAGGAATATTTGGAGATGGATGATCGAAATCCAGATTCAAGTCATGACTTCGGTAAAGACGTTATCCCTTTATTACTTGAGGAAAAGAAAAAGCTAATTGCATATCCTTTCAAGGGCTATTGGAAGGATGTTGGTACTGTTAAGAGTTTATGGGAAGCAAATATGGACTTATTGGAAGAAAGTTCAGGGTTAAATTTATTCGATTATTCGTGGAGAGTGTACTCTGTGAATCCGAATCAACCACCTCAGTATATTTCACCTACTGCAACCATTAATGAATCCTTAATTAATGAAGGGTGTGTCATCGAAGGGCACATACATCATTCCGTGATTTTTCAAGGGGTTCATGTTGGAGAATCTTCAATTGTAAAGGATTCAGTGATTATGCCTGATGCCATTTTAGGTAAAAACGTGTTTATTGAAAATGCGATAATTCCAGAAGGAATGTTTATTCCAGATGGTACAGAAATTAGGGCAGATAAAGAATCGGATGAAATAAAACTAGTAACTGAAGAAAGTTTGTTAATCGTATAAAGATATTTATAAATCTAGCAGATTAGAAATCTTATGTTATTAAAAAACAAATTAGAGTCTTCTAGCTTTCAAAAACCATAATAAATATTGAGAGGATGAGTGAAAGCATGCAAAACAAACTTTTGGGAGTTATTGATGCAACAACCCATAAAAATGGTATTGAAGATTTAATTACAAACCGTTCAATGTCTGCTATACCATTTGCTGGGCGTTACCGTTTAATAGATTTTGTATTATCTAGTATGGTGAATTCAGGTATTGAGAGTGTTGCAGTTTTTCATGGTTTTCAAAACCGTTCGTTAATGGACCATTTAGGATCTGGGAGAGAATGGGATTTAAATAGAAAACGAGATGGTTTATTCTTCTTTCCATCTCCGTTAAAAGAGCCTGACAGTGATCAATTAGGTTCCTTTAAACAGTTTAAGCAAAATATAGACTATTTTTATAGAAGCGATAGTCAATACGCTCTTATCTCAAATTGTCATACTGTATGCAATATGGACTTCGAGAGTATTTTACAAAGGCATATTAGTACACATAGCGATATTACGGAGATTAAACATGATGGTCAATCGTTAGAGATGTACATTATAGAGACCTCATTATTAATCGATTTGGTTCAAAATGAAGAAACTACAGGATATCGTAGTATTGTAGATGTGGTCCGTGATAGTAGGAATACATATAAAGTTAGTGAATATGAATATATAGGATATGCAGCTTTAATAAACACGATTGAAAAATACTATAAATATAGTCTTGAAATCATATCTCCTCAAATTTGGAAGCAATTGTTCCTAAAAGATCGTCCAATATACACGAAAGTAAAGGATGAACCACCAACAAGATATAACAAAGGAGCTGTCGTTAAAAACTCAATGATTGCTAATGGTTGTGTGATTGAGGGGCATGTAGAGAATTGTATTTTGTTTAGAGGAGTTAAAATTGGAAAAGGGACAGTGGTGAGAAATAGTGTGATTATGCAAAAATCTCAAATTGGAGAGAATTGTGAACTAGACGCGGTCATCTTAGACAAAGATGTAAAGATTGAAAATGGTGTTACCATAAAGGGAACAGAGACTATTCCTCATGTTTTAAGAAAAGGAACTATACAAGGGGCGTTGATGAATTCGTGAATGTATTGTTTGTTGCATCAGAATGTGTACCTTTCATTAAATCTGGAGGATTAGCAGACGTTGCAGGGGCATTGCCAAAGGAGTTAACTCGATTAGGAACGAGTGTCCAGGTAATCTTACCAAAGTATGGGCTAATCCCGTCTAAGTATAGAAATGAAATGGAAAAGGTTGCTGAAATAACCGTTCATGTTGGTTGGAGAGAGCAATATTGTGGGATAGAAAAACTAATATACAATGGAATTACTTATTATTTTATAGATAACGAATATTATTTTAAAAGAGACTCCTTATATGGGCACTATGATGATGGTGAGAGATTTTCTTTCTTTTGTAAAGCGGTGCTAGAGGCTATTCCACATTTGGATCAAAGCCCAGATATTTTGCATTGTCATGACTGGCATACAGGTATGGTTAATTTCCTATTACATAACGAATATAAACAAGAAAAAAAATATGCTTCTATTCGCTCTGTGTTTACCATTCATAATTTGCAGTTTCAAGGAATATTTCCACAATCCATTACACATGATTTGCTCAATATAGAGGATTCTTATGTTAACATTGATCAACTTGAGTTTTATGGGAATGTAAATTTTATGAAGGCTGCATTAGTAACTTCAAATGTCATTACGACTGTAAGTCCTACATATCGCAATGAGATCCAAACTGAGTACTATGGAGAAAAGCTCGATGGCTTATTACGAGAGCGAAGTAGTTCCCTGATTGGTATATTAAATGGAATCGATGAAGAGGAATACAATCCGGCTACTGATGCCTCAATAGAATTTAATTATGATGCAGACCATTTAGAGGGAAAAGCGGAAAATAAGGCAGCACTCCAAACTTATTTTGATTTGCCAATAGAAGAAGAAATACCACTAATTTCCGTTGTGTCGAGGCTTACCTCACAAAAGGGCTTTGATTTAGTAAGGCATGTTTTTGAAGAACTATTGTTTCAAGAAGAAATCCAGTTAGTGGTTCTTGGTACGGGTGATCAGGAATACGAAGACTTCTTCAATCATTTACAATTCAAATACCCTGATAAAGTAAGATCATACATCGGCTTTAGTGAAAGCTTGGCTAGGAAGATTTATGCTGGTTCAGATTTGTTTCTAATGCCCTCAAAATTTGAACCATGTGGATTAGGGCAGTTAATTGCAATGCGCTATGGAACGATTCCTATAGTAAGAGAAACCGGTGGCCTTAACGATACAGTTCAATCATATAATGAGCATACAAATGAAGGGAATGGCTTTAGTTTCACTCATTACAATGCCCATGATATGTTGCATACGATTAAAAGAGCTCTTCATTTTTATCATAAGAACGAGTGTTGGGAACATATAGTAAGTGAAGCGATGACGCGTGACTATAGTTGGGCACAGTCAGCCTTCAAATATAACCAGCTTTATGCTGGATTAGCTGCTAGGAGTGGAAGCAATGTTTACTAACAAAGAAACGTTCAAGCGAGAATTTTTAAATAAACTAGAAATGATGTATGGTAAAACATTTCTAGAATCTACACCAAGAGATCAATATAATACACTTGGAAATATGGTTAGAGAATATATAAGTTCAAATTGGATTAGTACAAATGAAACTCAGCGTTCAAGTAACCATAAACAAGTATATTATCTATCAATTGAATTTCTCCTTGGACGCTTGTTAGGTAGCAACTTGTTAAACCTAGGGATCCTTAATACTGTAGAAGAAGGTCTAAATGAGTTAGGCATACAATTAGATGATATAGAAGAAAGTGAAGCTGATGCTGGTTTAGGAAATGGTGGGCTTGGTAGATTAGCAGCATGTTTTCTAGATTCTCTAGCATCATTAAATCTGCCAGGGCATGGTTGTGGGATCCGATATAAGCATGGTTTATTCGATCAAAAAATTGTAGATGGATATCAAGTTGAACTTCCTGAACAATGGTTAAGACATGGAAATGTATGGGAGGTTCGGAAATCTGATCAAGCAATTGAGGTTGGTTTCTGGGGGGAAATAGAGACCGTTGAAAAAAATGGAGAATTTTCCTTTAAGCATGTAGAAGCAGAGAAGATTATGGCTGTTCCGTATGATATTCCAGTTGTAGGATTCGAAACGACTACTGTAAACACTTTGAGACTATGGAATGCAGAGCCCTCAAGATACCCGACAGGCAAGGATGTACTCGTATATAAAAGAGAAACAGAGGCTGTATCTGAATTTTTATATCCCGACGATACACATGATGAGGGCAAAATCTTACGATTAAAACAACAATACTTTCTTGTTTCTGCAAGTCTTCAAAGTATTGTGAGAAACTTCCGAGCGAAGCATGGGAGATTACATGATCTTCATGAGCATATAGCCATACATGTTAATGATACTCATCCTGTGTTAGCCATTCCAGAGCTTATGCGAATTCTTCTGGATGAAGAAGGAATGAGTTGGGAACAAGCGTGGGAGATAACAAGAGGAACTATTTCTTATACAAACCATACAACCTTATCAGAAGCATTAGAAAAGTGGCCAGTACATATTTTTCAGCCGCTATTACCACGTATATTTATGATTGTGAATGAGATTAACGAACGTTTTTGTCAGGAGCTGTGGAAGCAGTTCCCTGGTGATTGGAAGAGAATCGAAGACATGGCTATTATTGCACATAATGTTGTTAAAATGGCACATCTTGCAATCGTTGGTACACATAGTACAAATGGGGTTGCACATATACATTCAGAAATACTAAAGCATCGTGAAATGAAAAGTTTTTATGAGATTTATCCTGAGAGATTTAATAATAAAACCAATGGAATTACCCATCGCCGTTGGTTAATTAAAGCAAATCCGCAATTAACTAGTTTATTAAATGAATCAATCGGTGAAAGTTGGATTTCGAAACCTAGAGATTTAATTAACATTAAAAGCTTCAGTAAAGATGCAAGTTTCAAATACGCGATCTCAGAAGTGAAAAAGATTCGCAAACAAATTTTAGCAGAGCGGATAAAGGAACAAACCGGTGTTACGATTGATGAATCATCGATATTTGATGTGCAAGTGAAGAGATTGCATGCTTATAAGAGACAGCTTCTAAATGTGCTTCATATTATGTATCTTTATAATAAATTAAAAGAAGATTCATCATATACGATACATCCGCGTACTTTTATTTTTGGAGCAAAAGCTTCTCCTGGTTATCATTATGCAAAAAAGATTATTAAACTGATTAATTCGTTAGCTGATAAAGTAAATAATGATAAACAAACCAATGATCGATTAAAGGTTATCTTCCTTGAAAATTACCGTGTTTCATTAGCAGAAGACATTTTTCCTGCTGCAGATGTGAGTGAACAAATATCTACGGCTAGTAAAGAAGCATCTGGTACAGGAAATATGAAATTCATGATGAATGGTGCATTAACACTTGGAACATTGGATGGTGCCAACATCGAAATTTTAGATGAAGTAGGTAAGGAGAATATATTTACCTTTGGATTGACATCAGAGGAGGTATTGCATTTTTATCAGTATGGTGGTTATCATTCACACGAATATTTCCATCATGATAAGCGAATTCGCCAGGTATTAGAGCAGTTAACAAGTGGGTATTTCCCAGATACAGCTGATCATTTCGACGCGATTTATGATTCGTTGTTAATGGAAAATGATCAATACTTTGTTTTGAGAGATTTTGGATCTTACGTTCAGGCTCAAGAAAGAGTAAATACTGCTTATCAGAACCAGGACGAATGGCTAGAAAAGAGTATTTTAAATATTGCACATTCAGGTACTTTTTCGAGTGATCGTACAATTTCAGAATATGCGAAAGATATATGGAAGATTAGTCCATTGAAATTCTAATAAAAAGGAGGGATTTCCCTCCTTTTTACGTTTTGCGTATGCTATCGATTATCTCCATTTAAGAAGTCTCCAAGACCTCCTAGAATACTTCCTTCTCCTCTAGAACCTCCATTACTTGGTGCACTTGCAAAGATTCGATCTGCTAAACGACTAAATGGTAGTGATTGGATCCAAACCGAACCTGGTCCACTTACCGTCGCAAAAAATAAACCTTCACCACCAAAAAATGCCGTTTTCACTTTGCCTACATATTCAATTGAGTAGTCAACTTCTTTTGTAAGAGCAACCAGACAACCAGTATCAATCATTAATTTTTCTCCTGGTTGAAGATCACGTCGAATGATTGAGCCCCCAGCATGTAAGAATGCAAGTCCATCACCTTCTAATTTTTGCATGATGAAACCTTCTCCACCAAAAAATCCTGCTCCAAGCTTTCGTTGGAAATCGATTCCGATAGAGACACCCTTAGCTGCACAAAGGAAAGCGTCCTTTTGACAAATGACCTTACCACCCATCTCACTTAGGTCAATAGGGATTATCTTACCTGGATATGGTGCTGCAAAAGAGACTTGTTTTTTTCCTCTACCATTGTTAGTGAACACGGTCATGAATAGACTTTCACCAGTTAGAACACGTTTTCCGGCCCCCATTAATTTTCCAAGTAATCCCTTGCTTGAACTTCCTCCATCACCAAAAATAGTTTCCATTTCAATCTCTTTATCCATGTACATCATGCCACCAGCTTCAGCAATTGCACTTTCTCCTGGATCAAGTTCAATTTCGACAAACTGCATATCATCTCCATGTAGCTTAAAGTCTATTTCATGTGCATTCATTACGACACATCCTTTTTTATAGTATATTTATTAATTCTCCTATTTGCAGAATTATCCTTTATTTTACAATTAAACATGTAGAAAAAAAATGTAGAATAATCACTGTCGAATAAAAATATTAATCATAAAAAACCGTCCAAAAAGTTGGACGGTTTGAGATTAATCCTCAGTATAGGGATCTTTTTCATATGGTGGTAAATCACCAAACATGGTCATAATTCCTTCTTCATCTAAATCTTCTTCGTATTTCTTATGTTGATTATTTGGATAAACAGTAATTTCTTTTCCTTCTATATCTGTTCCGATAAAGTTTTCATATTCTTCAACATAACCGACTTGATCATCTGATTCGATATATGTTTCATTGTAGCTGTCAACACTGTCGGTAAGGTCAGCGGGAGTTTCGGATGTTCCGTATCTTGCCACATCTTGCCAAGAATCCTCTGCGTCATAGGCCTCGACTTCATCTGGTTCTCCATCAAATTCAAACTTGCCAAAAGGAGTCATTAGTACGCCTTCTTCAATTGGTCGATTATGAGAAACAATTTGTGTCGGACTATGTTCTTTACAGTAGGTAGTTGTAGGTATGGCATCAAGACGATCGACAGGTATTTCCTTGCCACATTTTTCACACACACCATATGTTCCACTATCAATTGCTTCAAGTGCATAATTTATATCTTTTAATTCTTTTTCAACATGTTCATTAAGGGCAATATCTTTTTCGCGTTCATAAAGTTCTGTTCCTTCATCACCAGGATGATTATCATAACTTGATAACTCTCCTAATGACTCATGAAAGTGACCTTGTTGTAAATCGAAATGGTCACCTTCTTTAAGTTGTTCTTCAACATCGTGTTTTGCTTTTATCAACTGTGAACGGAAGGTTGATAATTGCTCGTTTGTTAACATCTAAAAGCACTCCTTCCTTTTGGATCAAAAAAAGATTGTTATAAGAGTATTATCAACTATTGACGGGAAAAAAATGATGGTAAAAATTAAGTAGGATGGATTCAAATCAAAAAAGGATATCGATGTCGATATCCTTTTAAAAGCTATATAGTGCTTTTCTTATAACCAATAACTTATAAATAACCCTATTGAAAGTAAAAATCCAAAGATTGTATTAGTCTGAGCAGTTGCTTTCATAGCGGGCGCCATTTGAATGGGCTGTGTTTTTCCAATAAAGCCTTTAATGGCATGGATCGATTTAGGAATACTTATTAGAACGAGTAATAACCAAAGTGTAACATCAGTAGAAAAAACTAGTGCAACGATCCAAACATAGGAAACGGTAAACATCATTGCTAAGAAACGTATAGCATTTTGGCGGCCAAGAAGAATTGCGAGTGTTTTTCTGCCATTTTCTTTATCGCCATCTAAATCACGAATATTGTTTGCCATAAGAATGGCACCGACTAAAATGATAATCGGCACAGAAATCAAAATACTTTCTGTTGTTATTGTGTTTGTTTGAATGTAAAAAGAAATTAAAATAATAATTAAGCCCATAAATAACCCTGCAAATAATTCACCAAAGGGAGTATATGCAATAGGAACAGGGCCTCCAGTATAAAGATATGCGACAAGCATACAAGCTGTTCCAATTACAGCAATCCACCAGTTGCTATGCAAACATATATATACTCCTAACAGAACTGCAATCCCAAAAAGAGTGAAGGCAAGTCGGAGTACTGTTTCTGGTTTAATTCCATCACGGACAATTGCGCCTCCTATGCCAACAGATTCAGCATGATCTAGGCCACGCTTATAATCATAATATTCATTAATCATGTTGGTTGCGGCTTGTATGATCAAACACGCTAAAAGCATGGCAAGGAATAATGGAATATCGATCTTAGTATCTAATCTTGCTAGCGCTGTTCCTATAAAAACTGGGACAAATGCTGCTGTTAAAGTATGAGGTCGAGTTAATTTCCACCATATTTTCCACCCTGTAGATTTTTGAATCTCTGGGGAGGTTTGTGTTTGTAATGTAGGTTGCATATATGCTTTCTCCTTTCATACATGCTATTTATAAGAATGTATGGCATATTAGAGTTCTAAAGTCACAAAATAAGTTTAGAGAATTCGACATCAAGTGTCAACGCTTTTCACTCTTAATAGATGAAATCTTGTTTCCAGTTTATCCAAGGATACGTAAGAGTTTGAGTTAATTGACAGTCCCTTTGTGGAGTTGTATCTTAAAATAAGGTAGTTCGTGTGTCGAAAAGGTGAAGCTAATTGTAGTAACACCATGAATAAATGATATAATATATAGGATATAAGTCTTTTTTAAGACACTTTTTAGTTAAGTAAACTTCTTTAAGATAAATTTGTAAGAATTCGTTCGGGGGGATTAGGTTTGGTACTTAAACAACATAGCAACAACACAATAGACCAAGTTCGAAAAGGAGTCTCTCGTACGCAAGAACAACATAATAATCATGTTCTTCTAAGTCGAGTAGTTGAAGCTAAGAACATTGATCCCCTTTTATTCTTTGAAGCTGGGAAGACTTTTTTTGAAGGTGAGCGTACTTTCTGGGCAAATCCTTCATTTAATACGATTCTAGTTGGTTTAGGAAAAGCACATGAAATTGAGGTCGATCGTTCAGCAAATAGATTTGATGAAGTAGAAACCAAATGGAAAGAACTTATAAATCAATTAGATGATAAGAACGAAATGAAATATGGGACTGGACCTATTTTGTTCGGAGGGTTTTCCTTTGACCCAAAACGGAATAAAACCTCACTATGGAATGATTTTTCCAATGCTACTTTTGTACTTCCCAAGATCTTATTGTCAGTAATTGATGGTGAGTGCTATTTTACATTCAATCATATTAGTGGTCCAAATGGTGATACCGAAGTATTAGATAATATAGAAGAAATCAAAAATCAACTAGTGAACAGTATGAACGAGAAAATAGGTCACCACGAGGAAATGAAAAAGGAATTTGTAAAATCGGAAGTCAATCCAGAAAAATGGATGAGTTCTGTCAAAGAAGTAGTAAATGATATTAAAAATGGTGATGTTGAGAAAGTAGTATTAGCCCGTGAAATAAACCTAACGTTTAAGAACCAAATAAATATAGATGAAGTATTATTCAACTTAAGGGAGCAACAACCAATGAGTTACTTATTCGTGTTTGAGAATAAGCATGCTTGTTTTATTGGTGCCTCTCCAGAAAGGCTCATTAAAAAGAAGGCAAATACAATTAAATCGACATGTTTAGCAGGGTCAATTGGTCGAGGACAAACTATAAATCTTGATCAAGAGTTAGGTAAACAATTACTGCAGGATCAAAAAAATATGATTGAACACGAGGTTGTTGTTTCAATGATTAAAGAAGCTATGATTGCGTCTTGCAAGACCATATCCTCTTCTAATCGTCCACAACTTCTTAAGATGAGACATATTCAACATCTATATACACCGATAAAGGGTGAGGCTAAGTCAGATGTATCGTTACTGTCTATGGTCAAAAAACTTCATCCGACTCCAGCTTTAGGTGGTTTTCCTTCTAATAAAGCAATTGAAAAAATTAGGGAGGTTGAACTACTTGACCGAGGTTGGTATGCAGCGCCAATTGGTTGGGTTGATGGCAATGATAATGGTGAATTTGCAGTAGCAATACGGTCAGGTTTATTACGCGGTAAGGATGCATCATTATTTGCAGGTTGTGGGATTGTCGCAGATTCAGACCCTATTGAAGAGTATAAGGAAACAAATATTAAATTTAAACCTATGCTTTCGGCATTAGGAGGATTAGAAGATGAAAGCAACTGATACGATTACAACTTACATTGCATCCTTTGTTGATGAGTTAGTTCGAGCAGGTGTTGAAGATGTAGTGATAAGTCCTGGATCTAGATCCACACCCATAGCTATCTTAATGGCAGAGCATCCTGAAATGAATACTTATATAAATATTGATGAGCGATCTGCATCATTCTTTGCTTTAGGAATGGCAAAGGCTAAACAACAACCGGTTGCTCTATTATGTACATCTGGTACTGCTGCAGCAAATTATTATCCAGCAGTGGTGGAAGCACATTATTCTAGAGTACCGCTTCTTGTTATTACGGCAGATCGCCCCCATGAATTAAGAGATGTTGGTGCACCACAAGCGATTGATCAAAATCGCTTATATGGCAACCATGTCAAATGGTTTGTTGAAATGGGCCTACCTGAAGGAACGATAGAAATGAACCGCTATGTGCGTACAGTTGCTGCTAGAGCAACAGGGAAAGCACTTGCAGCTCCGGCAGGACCGATTCATTTGAATTTCCCATTAAGGGAGCCACTTGTACCGGATCTTACACTTGAACATTTATTTTCAATGGGGCGAAATATACATAATAAACAGATAAACGTAACGATAGGTGCTCCTCAATTAAATAATGAACAAGCACAGGTTGTAGCTAATATGTTAGCGGGTAAAGAAAAGGGAATCATTGTATGTGGGGAAATAAATGATCCGGAATTTGCTCACTCTGTCACGAGGTTAGCTGGGAAGTTACAATACCCAATTCTTGCAGATCCATTATCTCAATTGCGTAGTGGAAGTCATTCAAAAGAGTATATTTTAGATTCTTATGATACGTTCTTACGCAATGAAGACTTTATAACAAGTGTTTCTCCAGAAGTAGTTATTCGCTTTGGAGCAATGCCGATTTCGAAAGCTCTATTATTGTATTTGAAAAAGCATTCCGATGCCATTCAAATTGTCATTGATGGAGACGGAGGATGGAGAGAGCCGACCTTAAATGCTGCTGAAATGATTTATTGTGAAGAAACTTCGTTTTGTAATGGACTTATTAACCAAGTGGCAGATCAAAACCAGTCAGGATGGTTGAAATACTGGTCTGAAGTCAATCTGTTAACAAGACACAGTTTAGGCAGAATGGTTGAGGAAACTACCCTTTTTGAAGGACGGGTTATTCAAGAGTTACAATCTGCGATCCCAGAAAATTCGTTGATGTTTGTGGGTAATAGTATGCCAATTAGAGATTTAGATTCATTTTTCACCCTAACAGAGAAAGATGTTCGTTTAATGGCTAATCGAGGAGCAAATGGAATTGATGGGATTGTTTCATCAGCACTAGGAGCAAGCACTTTAGGTAGAAAAACAGTTCTGGTTTTGGGAGATTTGTCATTTTACCATGATCTAAATGGATTATTAGCTGCTAAACAAAATAAGTTGGACTTAACAGTAATCCTGATTAATAATGATGGTGGTGGAATTTTTTCATTTCTTCCTCAATCCAAGGAAGAGAAGCATTTCGAATACTTATTTGGTACCCCAACTGGAATTGATTTTACCCATGCTGTAAAGATGTATAATGGACAATTCACAAATCCAACTACTTGGGAGGAGTTTATAGAGGCATTTATAAGCTCAATGGATAGTCGAGGATTATCAGTAATTGAACTTAAAACAGATCGACGGGATAATTTAAAATATCATCGAAATTTGTGGAATTGTGTTTCCCAGGAAATAAGTCGATTTGTTGAAAAGAGTATTAAATAGATGTATATAGACGTAAAAGGTATCTACTATAATGTTAGAGTTGTGGGTGAAGGTGAGCCTCTCATTTTTCTTCATGGTTTTACAGGGAGTATAGAAAATTGGGATGTAATATTACCTTATTTAAAGGGTCATTATCAGTTGATTTTTATAGACCTTATTGGCCATGGAGGTTCTGATAGTCCAAGTGAAATTATTCGCTACCAGTTTTTGAATATAAGGGATGATGTTATAACTATTTTGGATCAACTAAAAATACAAGATGCTTCTCTAATAGGATATTCAATGGGAGGAAGATTAGCACTTTCATTAATTGTTGAGTATCCCAAAAGGTTTAGTAAACTTGTTTTAGAAAGTAGTTCTCCAGGTATTGAAAAGCTAGTGGAACGTGAAGAAAGAAAGAAGGCTGATGAGAAATTAGCAAAATTTATAGAACAAGATGGTTTGAGGAAGTTTGTTGATTACTGGGAAAACATTTCTTTATTTGAAAGCCAAAGAAGGATAGAAGATAATAAAAGGAAGTTCTTACATGTACAACGTTTAAAGAATAATGTAGTTGGACTCTCTAATAGCCTACGAGGGATGGGAACTGGTGTACAACCTTCTTATTGGAACCAGCTACATGAAGTGAAGATTCCCGTTCTTTTATTATGTGGTGAGCTCGACCAGAAATTCTGTATGATTGCTGAAAAGATGGCTACTCTATTGACGAATGCTGAAATAAAAAAAATTAATAGAGCTGGCCATGCAATTCATATGGAACAACCAGAGAATTTTGGTAAAATAGTAAGTGTGTTTCTTTCTAGGTGAATACCTTAACTAAACATATTTGAAAATTGATGAAATAAGGAGGACAAGTTTATGACTGTAGAATGGATTGCAGAACGTAAATATGAGGATGTTCTATATGAAACATATAACGGAATTGCTAAAATCACCATTAATCGCCCTGAAGTGCGAAATGCATTTCGACCAAAAACAGTAATGGAATTAATCGATGCTTTTGCATATGCTAGAGATGATTCTAATATTGGAGTAATTGTACTAGCGGGTGCTGGTGATGATGCGTTTTGTTCAGGTGGAGATCAAAAGGTAAGAGGGCATGGTGGATATGTGGGTGAGGATCAGATTCCTCGTCTAAATGTTCTAGATCTTCAACGTTTGATTCGTGTTATTCCGAAGCCAGTTGTTGCAATGGTATCAGGGTATGCGATTGGTGGCGGACATGTTTTACATATCGTATGTGATTTAACGATTGCAGCAGATAATGCAATCTTTGGACAAACAGGCCCTAAAGTTGGAAGTTTTGATGCAGGGTATGGTTCAGGATATTTAGCTCGTATTGTTGGACATAAAAAGGCTCGAGAAATCTGGTTCTTATGCCGTCAGTACAATGCGCAAGAAGCATTAGACATGGGATTAGTAAATACCGTTGTACCTTTAGAAAAGCTTGAAGAGGAAACGATTCAATGGTGTGAAGAGATGTTAGACAAGAGTCCAACTGCACTTCGTTTCTTGAAGGCTGCATTTAATGCAGACACAGATGGATTAGCTGGGCTACAACAATTTGCTGGTGATGCGACATTATTGTATTACACAACAGATGAAGCGAAAGAAGGGCGCGATTCCTTTAAAGAAAAGCGTCAGCCAGACTTTAAGCAATTCCCACGTTTTCCTTAAATCGATTAGCAGATGGGTGTTCCATGATGGCAAGTCCCTCACCACGATTATAGTGGTGACTTGGCGCTTTCCTTCTGGAATACCCTTTTTTAAATTCGTTTCTTCAGAATATCAAATGTAGGTGGTGAAGATTACAGATGATAGAAATTCCAAATTGGCTTGCAAATCGTGCGTACTTAACGCCAAACCGAATTGCAATTAAATCAAAAGGTCAAGAAATCACGTTTATTGAGTTACATCAAAAGGTACTAAGAACGGCTGAGAGTTTGGCCTTCCAAGGAGTTAAGAAAGAAGATATAGTATCAGTACTAATGACCAATAGTTTGGAAATGATTCAGGTCATTCATGCATTGAAATATATTGGAGCTAGAACCGTGTTATTAAATAATAGGCTGACGAAGCACGAACTATTGTGGCAAATAACTGACTCAAAATCATGTCTTATTTTATCAGAAGATCAGTTTCTGGAGCAGTTAAATTTAAATAAGAATGAAGGATCCAAACGTATTTGTACTTTAGAGGAATTACAAATGAGTCCTGTAAAAGGAATAGGATTCGAGTATCAGAAAGAATTTAACTTAAATGATATTGATACAATTATGTACACTTCAGGAACAACAGGAAAACCTAAAGGGGTTATCCAAACATATGGGAATCATTGGTGGAGTGCTATTGGTTCTTCCTTAAATTTAGGTTTAAAAGAAAATGACTGTTGGCTTGCGATTGTTCCTTTTTTTCATATCAGTGGATTATCCATTCTTATCAGAAGTGTTATTTATGGGATTCCAATCGTCCTGCATGAAAAATTCTCTGCTGATGAAGCTAATCGATCGATTATGGAGGAAGGTGTAACGATTGTTTCAGTCGTTAGTAAAATGCTCACACAGATGGTTCAGGACTTAGAAGAGAGTCGTTATCCTACTTCATTTCGATGTATGCTTTTAGGGGGGGGACCAGCACCGAAGTCCTTATTAGAAGATTGTAAAATAAAAGAGGTACCTGTTTACCAAACATATGGGATGACTGAAACAGCTTCACAAATTGTCACACTATCCCCTGAATATAGTTTAAGTAAGCTCGGATCAGCAGGGAAGCCGTTATTTCCATCACAACTGCGTATTGAAAAAAATGGTGAAGTGTTAGAACCGTATGAACATGGTGAGATTGTTGTCAAAGGCCCGAATGTAACTAAGGGATATTTTCATAGAAGTGAAGAGACGGAAAAAGCAATCATTGATGGGTGGCTTTATACTGGTGATTTAGGTTATCTAGATGAAGATGGTTTTTTGTACGTACTTGATCGTCGATCTGATTTAATTATTTCAGGCGGAGAGAATGTATACCCTGCTGAAATTGAGTCCATTTTATTGTCACATCCTACTATTAATGATGCTGGAGTAATCGGAATTGAAGATCAGGATTGGGGACAGGTACCGATCGCATTCATAGTAACAAAAGAAAAGATAGCAATTGATGAGATCATAGATTTTTGTAGGATCAAATTGGCTAAATATAAAGTTCCAACTAGGATATACATGGTTGATACATTACCTAGAAATGCAACAAACAAGCTTCAACGTAAGAAATTATATGACTATATTCTTCCTGAGGGTGAATGATGATGCAAATTACAAAAATCACACTATATCTTGTCGAACAAACCCTTAAGACTCCATTTATCTCTAGTTTAGAAAGAGTAGAGGAGAGAGAGAGTATACTTATTAAAATTAAGGATGCAGAAGGTTTTGAAGGTTGGGGTGAGGTTGTTGCTTTCTCTTCACCATGGTATACCGAAGAAACAGTTAAAACATGTTGGCATATAATTGAAGACTTTTTGGCACCTATTCTTTATAGGAATACCATCGAACACCCATCAGACACTATAGACCTTTTTAAAGGTATTAAAAGAAATCAGATGGCTAAATCGGGTGTTGAGACCGCACTATGGGATTTGTATTCAAAAAGAAATGGAATGTCCCTTGCTAGGGCTATAGGTGGAACAAGGACTAGAATTGCGTCTGGTGTGGTTGTAGGTATATCAGAGGTTAATGAAATGATTAATACAATCGATAAATATGTAAATGAAGGCTATAAACGGATTAAAATTAAGATTAAGCCTGGTAACGATTATCACATTGTTAAAAGTATTAGAGATAGATTTCCTGATCTTCCATTAATGGTTGATGCAAATTCATCATATAGTCTGGAACAAATAGACTCTTTAAAAGCTTTAGATTCCTTTGGGCTAATGATGATTGAACAGCCTCTTGAATCCGATGATATTGTTGATCATGCGAAGGTGCAAAAACATCTCCACACACCAATTTGTTTAGATGAAAGTATTGTGACATACGAGGATGCAAGAAAGGCTATAGAGCTTGGCAGTTGCAAAATAATAAATATAAAGGTAGGACGCGTGGGTGGACTAACCGAAGCGATAAGAATTCAGAATCTTTGTAAAGAAAACAATATACCTGTTTGGTGTGGAGGAATGCTTGAAATGGGAGTATCCAGAGCAGTGAATATTGCTTTAGCTTCTTTGGATCACTTCAGTATACCAGGTGATGTTTCAGCGTCAGCTAGATATTGGGAAGAGGATATAACAGTACCTGAAGTGAAGGTAGTGGATGGATATATAGATGTTCCAGAAAAACCAGGGATTGGTTTTGATTTGAACATGAAACGCTTAAAAGCAGTCACAAAGTACAAAAAGGAAATACTAAGTAACTAATAAGAGACTATCCATATAAGATAGTCTCTTATCTCTTAGTAATCTAATTCAATTAAACCGAGTTCCACTGCCCTACTAGCAATAATGTCATCGACATCTTGAGGCAAATCCTCCAATGAACCGTATTCATATTGCCATAGGTTCGTAAAGGAATCTACACAGATTGGAAATGTTTGATGATTTGCTCCTGCTACCCCTTGTTTCAAAGCATCAATAAGGCTATCCTTGTTTATCATGTGAAATACACCCCTTTACAATATGTAATGGTACGATACTATTATCTCAGTGAACGACCTAATTTATTTATCTCTAAAAAAAGAAAATTTTACAGATAGGGAATAAAAATGATTATTATTATCAATAATAATGAAAGAAGAAACAGTCGAGGGCTCGACTGTCCTTTTCAAGAAAATATTACATACCTGTTTCTGGCTCAAACGTTTTACAATCTGTTTCACCACTGTCAGAGGCTGTTTTACCTGAATGACTTACAACATAAATAGCATCAGCACTACACTTATTTCCGCGCTCCCAAAAAGTACAGTTGTTTACTTCACATAGTACATCTTTTGCCATACTAATCACCTCTTCTTTGAGATTGTCTTACAATCCCTATTATCTCCTTTCTGCAGTAATAAAATACTCCCAACAATTTCAAGATTGAACTGAGGCAAATTTATATTCTAAAACTAAAAATGGAAACGTTACCACTATTTAACTTGATTTTGCTATAATTAGATGATACAAAATCACAGTGGAGGTAATAGATAATGACATATACTGCTTGCTCAGAACGGTATCAAACAATGAAATATAATCGGTGTGGAAATACTGGTTTACTTCTTCCTGCCATATCATTAGGATTATGGCATAATTTTGGGGGAGTAGATTCTTTTGAAAATGGACGTGCAATGCTTAGACGAGCATTTGATCTAGGGATTACACATTTTGATCTAGCAAATAATTATGGTCCTCCTCCGGGATCTGCAGAAGAAATGTTCGGAGCCATGTTAAAGTCAGATTTTGCTCCGTACCGGGATGAAATGATTATTTCTTCAAAAGCTGGCTATTTAATGTGGGATGGACCTTATGGTGAATGGGGTTCAAAAAAATATCTAATAGCAAGTCTTGATCAAAGCTTAAAACGGTTGGGATTAGATTATGTTGATATTTTTTATTCTCATCGCCCAGATCCTAATACCTCATTAGAAGAGACAATGGGGGCGCTTGATCAGATCGTTCGACAAGGGAAAGCTCTCTATGTTGGCATTTCAAATTACAGTGTAGAACAAACAAGGGAAGCTGTTCGTATACTTAATAGGCTAGGAACACCTCTTGTGATTCACCAGCCAGTATATTCAATGTTAAATCGTTGGGTAGAGGATGGACTTCAAGATGTATTAAAAGAAAGTGGTGTAGGATCAATCGCTTTCTGCCCTTTAGCACAGGGACTGTTAACAAATAAGTACCTATCAGGAGTTCCTGCTGATTCACGAGCTGCTGGTTCTTCGGTATTTTTAAATGATAGCCAAATAACGGAAGAGTCCGTTTCAAAAGCGCGTAAGCTTAATGAAATTGCAGTGAAAAGAGGTCAAAGCCTTGCGCAAATGGCTCTTGCATGGGTTCTTCGTGAAGGAAGAATAACAACAGCTTTAATAGGGGCAAGTAAAGTAAGTCAAATTGAAGAAAATGTTAAGGCACTAGACAATTTAGAATTTTCAACAGAAGAATTATTGGCAATTGATTCTATTCTTCAATCTTAATAATTTTTTATTGAGGCTGTCTCAAAGTGCTTTGTGAGACAGCCTCTATGTTTTGGAACATTAACTATCCGATAATGATCCGTTCTTTTGGGTAATGGTATTTCACTTCATTGTCACCACGATTTATTAAAAAGATAAACGATAAGATCCCGATTCGCCCGATAAACATTAAGGCTATAATAATTTCTTTACCAAGTGTGCTTAACTCAGGTGTAATCCCCATGGATAGTCCGGTTGTGCCAAATGCTGATGTTACTTCAAAAAGGATGGCAATAGTAGAAAAGGGCTCTGTAAATTTTAGAATAATAACAGATATGAAACATAATAACCCAGCCATCATGGTAATTGCCAAGGAGCGTTGTACATCATCTGGATGAAGCTCACGTTTAAATAATTTAATTGATTTGTTTCCTCTAGCAAAGTGTAAGAGGAATAGTAAATTTAATGCAAACGTTGTCGTTCTAACCCCACCTCCAACTGAACTTGGTGAAGCACCAATAAACATTAAAAAACAAATCACAAGAAGTGTAGGTTCTGAAAATAGACTAACATCCATCGTAGCTAATCCGCCATTTCTGGTGGTAGATGATTGGAAAAAAGCATAAAAGAATGATTCATGCCACGATTTATCAGCAAAGAACAAATCCCATTCTAAAACGAGAATAGCAATCGTACCAAAGAGCATCAGTGAAAAGAAAGTGATAGAAGTTAACTTTGTATATAAGGAAAAGTGATGCTTTACCTTATTCTCTTTATTAAGGATATAGTCTTTAACCTCAATAAGCACAGGGAATCCGATCGCTCCTAAAGTTAACAGAATTATATTAATAAACTGTACAAAATAATCTTGAGCAAAAGGGATTAACGATTGTCCTGTTATATCAAAACCTGCGTTAGTTGTTGCACTTACTGATGCGAATAATCCTTGTAAATAGGCTTCCTGCCATGTGGGAAAATATTTTAAAAAGTATGTACCTAATATTGCAGCCCCAATCAGTTCAATGATTAAAATAATAATAAGTATTTGTTTCATAAGATTAACCAGGCCTGAAAGGTTTGTCCGATTTTGATCAGTCATAATAAGGCGCCGTTCTCTTAGTCCAATCTTTTTTCCAATAAGCAACCAAAAAAACGTTCCTAATGTCATAATACCGATGCCGCCGAATTGTAAAATAAACATTAAGATAAAGATGCCGGGGGTACTAAATGTATCAACCGTTGAAACTACAGAAAGTCCTGTTACACTAATTGCACTTACTGCCGTAAAAACAACATCAATAAATGACCATGTAACACCCGGCTTTAAGGCAATGGGTAGACTTAGTAGAGATACTGAAATAATTACACTTAACAGGTAAAATGACACAATCAACTGAGCAGGTGATAATGAATTAATAATAGACTTTAGTTTTTTCATTCCAAAGAATACTCCTTACACTCCAATTTCCTCAAATCGAGTTAAATCGGTGTTTTTTCCGATCATAATAAGAATATCACCTTTGTTAATAATTTCATCAGGTTTTGGAGAAATTTTAATTTCCTCATTTGTCTGAATCCCAACAATATTACAGCCGAATTTATGTGAGATACTTAGTTCTTCTAATGTCTTATTATGAATCTTATCACTGGCAATAATTTCAACTATGCTATACTCCTTTGAAAGCTCAATATAGTCAACTAGTTTTTCGGAGACAATATGGTGAGCAATACGTTTAGCCATATCTCTTTCAGGATGAATCACTCGATCAGCACCAATTTTTTCAAGTACTTTTTGATGATAGGTGTTAATTGCCTTTACCCAAACTTGTTTTACTCCTAATTCCTTAAGTAAGAGGGTGGTCAATATACTTGATTCGATGTTCTCACCTAATGATACAAAAACATGATCAACGTTTTTTATGCCAATTTGTTTTAATATATTTTCATCCATTGTGTTAGCAAGTACAGCATGTGTTGAAAATTGGGCATAGGTATTAACTTTTTCTTCATCTTTATCAACTGCTAAGACTTCAACACCCATTTCATAGAACTCCTTTACAAGGCTTCCACCGAAATGTCCTAACCCTAATACAGCAAATTGTTTTCTCACAATGTTTTCCTCCAGATGTATAATGAATTCTAAAATGCAATAGTATGATTTTATCAGTAATAAGTAAGCTAGTAAATTGAACATTTAAAATAAATGGATTCTCTTTTATTGTTTACATCAAAAAGAGTTAAATACAGTTCTTTTCAATATAGTGCCTTTATAAGAAAAAAAAAGGATTGACCCAAATAGTTGGATCAATCCTCTAATTAATTCATTGCTTTACGAAGAGTTTCTATGTTTTTGTGCATGATGCTTAGGTAATCTTCTTTATTTTTAATATCTTCTTCTGTTAAGGACTCTAGATTATGAATCATAAGAGCTTCAGCCCCGATTTCATTTTTTACAACCTCTGCAACTTTTCCTGTTATATTTTGTTCAAAAAGAATATATTTAATCTCATGTTCTTTAGCAGTCTCGATAATCGTTTGTAATTGTTTTTGTGATGGTTCTTGTGTTGGTGAAAGGCCGGTTACACTAATTTGTTCAATTCCGTAACGCTTTTCCCAATAACCATATGCTGCATGAGATACTAAAATTTCAGGATGTGCTGCTTCATCAACTAGCTTGTGAAATTCTGAATCTAAGTCTTCTAACTCATGTTTAAGGTCAAGAAAATTTTGTTCAAAAACATCTTTGTTTTCAGGTGAGAGTTCAGTCAGGGCATTTTTTATGTTCTCAGCTAATGTAATTGAAAGAATTGGATCAATCCAAACATGCGGATCTTCATCTCCATGGTTGTGATCGTCATGATTGTCTTCAGTAGCATGACTCTCTTCATCGTCATGAGCATGGTTGTCTTCAGTAGCGTGACTCTCTTCATCGTCATGAGAATGAGCGTCTTCAGTAGCATGACTCTCTTCATCGTCATGAGAATGAGTGTCTTCAGTAGCATGACTTTCTTCATCGTCATGAGCATGGTTGTCTTCAGTAGCGTGACTCTCTTCATCGTCATGAGAATGAGCGTCTTCAGTAGCATGACTCTCTTCATCGTCATGAGAATGAGTGTCTTCAGTAGCATGACTCTCTTCATTGTCATGTGTCTGAGATTCTTCAGAATGAAACTCTAGCCCTTCACCAGCAGTAATGAAACGGACCTTTTCCTTTGTTAAAGAATCCTTTGCTGCATCAACAAACCCTTCTAGTCCAATCCCCGTATATATAAATCCATCCGCTTCCGCGATTTCTGTCATCGTTTTGGCTGTAGGTTCATAAGTATGAGCATCAGCCCCTGGTGGAATGACACTCGAAACAGAAACATAATCTCCCCCAATTTGTTCTGTGAAAAACTCCAATGGATAAATAGTTGTATAGATCAATAAGGAATCGTCAGATGTTGCAGTTTGTTCTTTAGAACAACCGGTTAGTAAAATTGCTATAATCATGGTTAATAATATACTACTCTTTTTTAAGTTCATGTTTTCTCCTCACATTCTATAGTCCCAATAAATTTTATCGTAATAATTACGATTTGAAAACTGGAAACTATTTGATTATTTTTTTATGTAGTATTATAGAAAAATTCTAGCTGAAATAAATAGTAACGATTACGATTTACAATATGTATAATAACGCATACAAAACCTTTTTACAAGATATTTTTTAAAAGTATAATAATGAAAATTATGGGAATAGAGCTTCTTCACTGTTAAACTATAGATATCGGAGCGTGGTAAAGTGAGTATCTTAGAAGAAATTCTTCTACACAACAAAGTATTTGTAGAAGAAAAAGAATATGAAAGATATCAAACCTCAAAGTTCCCGGAAAAACGATTAGTCATATTATCTTGTATGGATACAAGATTGGTAGAATTACTTCCTCAAGCAATGAACCTGAGAAATGGTGATGTGAAAATCGTTAAAAATGCCGGTGCAATTGTAAGTCATCCATTCGGAAGTATAATGAGAAGTATTCTTGTCGCAGTGTATGAATTAAATGCGAATGAAGTATGTGTAGTTGGACATCATGAATGCGGAATGAGTAGTATAAATTCGGATGTAATTTTAAAGAAGATTGTGGAGCGAGGAGTAGCAGAAGAAAAAATAGATACACTACGGTATTCAGGAATTAATCTACATAAGTGGTTTAGAGGATTTAATGATGTTGAAGAAAGTGTAAGACATAGTGTAGAAATGGTTCGAAACCATCCGCTATTGCCTTTAGATATACATGTACATGGATTGGTTATTGATTCAAGCACAGGTAAGTTAGAGGTTGTCGTAAATGGTTATGGTACGAAAGAAAAAACTCCTTCTCTTTAAGAGTGGAGTTTTTTGTATAACCCTAGTTTCAGAAATCAAGATATCCTGCGTGATTCCCCTTATGAATGCCCAAGGCTGAACGAGGCGCTTGGGATTTTTCTTAGAAGATCGAGCTAAACCAAAAGAATAATGGAATTCCAATGATCAGATTAAATGGTAAGGTTAAACCTAACGATGACCCTAAGTAAAGACCAGGATTGGCTTCTGGAATGGCTTGTTCGATTGCTGCAGGAGCTGCTATGTATGAAGAACTAGCAGTCAATATCCCTAACATAAAAGCCCCGCCGCTTGACATACCAATCAAGGAGGCAACCGTTACACCAATAAAACCACCAACAAGTGGTAGAATGAATGCGAACAGGAAGGATGTTATACGGAATCCTTTAAGCTTTTTCATTTGTTGAGTAGCAATCATACCTAGGTGTAGTAAGAAGATACATAAAATTCCATAAAATAAATCGCCAAATAATGGTTTGATTTTTTCTAGACCATCTTCTGAAGCTACTAGACCGATAAAAATTCCACCTATAAGTAGGAAGATACTTTTTCCAAAAAACGCCTCTTTAAATGCATGGCCTATACCTGAAGGATTACTTGTTTGGTTTTCTTTATTCATTAGTTTGTATAAAATGATGGCACCTATAATAGCGGGTCCTTCCATTACAACTAAGATGGCTGAGATATAACTTTCATATGGAATTCCCATCTTTTCCAAGAAGCCCAATGCTGCAACGAAGGTAACAGCACTTACAGAACCGTAATGTGCTGCAATGGCTAAAGAGTTCGTTGTATCAAATCGAAACACTCTTTTTAGAAGCCCATACGTTATAAAGAGCATAAGAATACTTAAAAATAAAGCAGCTCCGATAGAAGGTAGCATTGTGAAAAACGAAACAGTCTTTAATTCAACTCCACCTTTAATTCCAATTGTAAAGAGAATGATCATTGTATATCCACTATAAAAGGCTTCCGGTACTTTTAAATCTGAATTTACAATTACGGCGAGGATTCCCATTAAAAAAAACAAGATCATAGGTGAAAGTAAATTTGTTTGTATAATATCAACAATTAAACTCATAGAATTCCTCCTTTTAGTTGCATAAAGATAATTTAACTAATTATAATGAACAAGTGTAGCCCAAGACAATACTTGATTAGAATATATTTTAAAATAAATTAAAAGTGAGGAGATAGAAATTGAAGAGAATATTGTTAATAATGTTAGCTTTGTCCATAGTTACTGTAGCATGTGGTAGTAAAAATGAGAATATACAGAAGGAAGGTACGGAAGAAGAGAATGAACTATTACCATTGAATGTTGAAATTGAAACCTTGCCAGACACACTTAAAGCAAATGAGGTAGTGACGATCAATGCTTATGTTACACTCGGTGAAGAAGAGGTTGAAGATGCGAACGAAGTTCAGTTTCAGATTTGGGAAAAGGGAAAAGAAGAAGATGATGAATTTATTGATGCTACCCATGTAGGATCAGGTACATATACAATTGAAAAGACGTTTGATCATGATGGAATATTCTATGTTGTTGCCCATGTCACAGCACGAAATATGCATAATATGCCTAAAAAAGAATTGATTGTCGGTGATGGAGAGAGTGAAGAGCATTCACATGATTCACATGGTGAGGAAGAAAGTGAACATCATCATCATGAAAGTCAGCTATTTATTGAATTGAATCCTAAAGAAGCGAAAAGTAATAATGAAACAGAGCTTTCGGTCGAAGTAAAGCAAAATGATGAATTGTTTAGTGGGGCTAAAGTTTCGTATGAAATCTGGAAAGGCGAAGACCATAAACATGAATACGTTGATGCAGTTGAGTCTAATGGATCAGGTACTTATGTAGCCCAATATACATTTACAGAAGCAGGAGTATATGATGTTCGTATACATATAGAAAGTGAGTCATTACATGATCATGTAGAAAAAGAAATAACTGTGGAATAATGAAAGAAAAGAAAGAACCATAGAGTGAGTGGTTCTATATCAATCTTTCTGAGTGTCATCATTATTTTCTTTTTCAGGAACTGGATCAATCCCACCAGGATGAAAGGGATGACATTTTAAGATTCTCTTCATTGTTAACCAGCTTCCTTTAATGGGACCAAATCGAGAAACTGCTTCTAATCCATAATGGGAACAGGTAGGATAGAAACGACAAGTTGGTGGTGTTATTGGTGAAATGAATTTTTGATAAAAACGAATGACACAAATAATACTTTTCTGTACCAAGCTACCACCTCCTAAGTTTTAGTTACTAATTACTATACTGTACTAAAATCTGAAATGAAAGATAGTAGTCTTAAATGATGAAAAAAAGTAGAATACAAGGTATGATAAGTAAAAGGTTTTGAAAATACAAATGGAGGAGTTTTATTTATGCCATCAGTAGAAAGTTTTGATTTAGACCATTGTGCTGTAAAAGCACCTTATGTAAGACATTGTGGGGTTCATAAAGTCGGTAGTGACGGTGTTGTAAATAAATTTGACATTCGATTCTGTCAGCCAAATAAGCAGGCGATGAAGCCGGACGCAATTCATACACTTGAACATTTATTAGCATTCAATATTCGTGCACACGCTGAAAAATATGATCATTTTGATATCATCGATATTTCTCCAATGGGATGTCAAACAGGTTATTATTTGGTTGTAAGTGGAGAACCGACTGTTACAGAGATTATTGATTTACTAGAAGATACTTTGAAAGATGCAATTGAAATTACTGATATACCAGCTTCAAACGAAAAACAGTGTGGTCAAGCTAAACTCCATGATCTTGAAGGTGCAAAGCGATTAATGAAATTTTGGCTTGAGACTTCTAAGGAAGACCTCCATAAAGTATTTGGTTAAAGAAAAAAATCCCAGGATGAACTGGGATTTTTTTGTAACTACTTATTAATTAGAGTGATCTTTTAATACTGGTGGTTTCCGATGTTTTGTTGCTTGTTCAAATGCATATGCTAGTTTTAACAATTTGGGTTCACTATAAGCTCTGCTAGTAAATGTTATCCCAACAGGCTCACCTTCAGAAGTATATCCCGCAGGAACTGTAATGGATGGATAACCAGCCTTTGCTGGAATCCCTGCACCAAAATTATTTGGGAATACAATCGCATCTAGTTGATGTTTTTCCAACGTATAATCTATTCCTTGATCGGTGGATAGATATATATCCTGTTCAAGAGATCTTAGATAATCAGCTTCTGCCAATGTTCCACTGGTTTCTTCAGATTCTATTAAAAGTTGTTGTCCATACTTTAAGGTTTGATCTTCATTGTTATTGTTGAATTCTATCACATCTTTTAATGAGCGAATTGGGATAGAAGAGTCTAATGTTTGTAGGTACGCATTCAAATCTGCTTTAAATTCATAGTTAAGGACATCATAGGTCCATTCTGCTTTTGTTGAAGGAATGATGACATCATCTATCACATTTGCCCCTAGTTCTTGTAACTTCTCAACAGCCCTATCCATAACCTCTCGTTTTTCATCAGATAGATAATCAAAATAGACATCTCTAGCAATTCCGATGTGTGCTCCTTTTAAACTATGTTTATCAAGAAACTGTGTAAAATCTATCGTTGCTAATTCACGATTTGTAAGGGTGATTGGGTCTTGCTCATCTGTTGATGAGAGAACTGTTAAAAGAATAGCTGCATCTTTGACAGTACGTGCCATTGGTCCGGCTGTATCTTGACTGTGTGCAATCGGAATAATTCCGGTTCTACTTACTAAACCGACAGTTGGTTTAATTCCAACTAGTGAATTTTGACTAGCTGGGCTTAGAATTGATCCAGATGTTTCAGTTCCGACTGCTATAGTAGCTAAATTAGCAGCAATAGAAGCACCAGAGCCTGCACTTGAACCACCTACATCAAATGTTCCAGGACCATAAGGATTTAATACTTGACCTCCTCTTGAGCTATAACCACTTGGCATTCCAATCGTCATATAGTTTGCCCACTCAGTCATATTTGTTTTTCCGAGGATAATTGCACCCGCATCCCTTAAAACTTTTGCAACATGGGAGTCTTTTGAGGCAACTGAGTTTGCTAGTGCAAGTGAACCTGCAGAAGTATGCATTTTATCGTGTGTATCAATATTATCTTTGATAAGCACGGGAATACCGTGAAGTGGTCCACGTATCCCATTTGTGTTTCGCTCGGCATCAAGAGCTGATGCGATATGTAGTACGTCTGGATTTACTTCTAAGATTGAATTGATAGATACACCAGATTTATCGAAAAGCGCTATGCGATTAAGATACATTAATACTAGCTCTTTTGACGTAATTTCATTGTTAGTTAATTTTTCCTGGATATCATCAATAGTTGCCTCTACTAACCAATTTTCAGACAAGGCCTCAAGTCGTTTATTTTCCATGTTGGTCTCCTTTATCTTTTAGAGTATTTACATCACTCTGAGATGAAAGTTCATCTTCAAGCGGGTCGATTGTATGCTTATAATCATAGGCTTTCGAAGTTGTAATCAGTGAAAGTGCAAGTATAACGATTACAATAATTATGCATATCACTAAAACCATGTACATAACATTCCCCCTATGCAATTTATGTCTACTATTATTTTAGCATGCTGATAGAAAAAACGAACAAATTATTACAAAAATTCGACTCTTTTCATTTAACATGGGTAGAAAATAAATGTTTTGGTATGCTAGTTACGGGGAATAGTATAAATAGAAGGAGGAGATTGTTGTATGTCAGAACAATTAATTAAAACAGTTAACAAACAAATCGCAAACTGGAGTGTCCTTTATATTAAATTACATAATTACCATTGGTTTGTAAAAGGTCCTGCATTTTTCACACTCCATGATAAATTTGAGGAACTATATGGTGAAGCATCAGTTCATATTGATGAATTAGCAGAACGTCTATTAGCTCTTGAAGGAAGACCAGTAGCGACAATGAGTGAGATTTTATCAATATCTTCAATCAAGGAAGCAACCGGAAATGAAACAGCTGACGAAATGGTGCAAAACATCACAAATGATTTTGCAATTATTACGAATGAAATTAAAGAAGGCATGACACTAGCTGGAGAAGTAGATGATGAAACTACAGGCGATATGTTATTAGCTATTCATCAAAGCCTAGAAAAGCATGTTTGGATGCTTAAGTCATTTCTTGGAAAATAACAGAATAAATTTTAAAAAGCCTAGTACGTTCCCTTGTATGGAATGTACTAGGCTTTTTAGTATTTGAGTATCTAAATTTGTAGAAAGATTACCTTTGTTTCTTTATAATAGCTACAAATGCACATGAGTAAGAGAAATGGGGGAGAGGTATGATTGATTTAAGAAGTGATACAGTTACAAAGCCTACTGAACAAATGAGAAGAGCTGCGTATGAAGCAGAGGTTGGTGATGACGTCTATCAAGAAGATGTTACGGTGAGAAAATTAGAGGAAGTAGCAGCGGAGATGTTAGGAAAAGAGGACGCGTTATTTGTGACAAGTGGAACACAGGGGAATCAAATTGCGGTGTTAACCCATTGTGTGGCGGGTAATGAAGTATTGCTTGAAGCAGATTCTCATATTTTTTATTATGAAGGGGGTGCGATTTCTGCTTTTGCAGGTGTACAACCTCGAACAATTAATGGGGTAAGAGGAGTAATGAATCCTGAGGATATTGAGGCAGCCATTCGGGATGAGGATATTCATGTACCAGAAACAGGACTAATCTGTATAGAGAACACCCATAATCGTGCAGGAGGGGCCGTGGTGCCAACTCAAAATATGCATGACATTTATACGATTGCAATGAAGCAACAAATTCCAGTTCATTTAGATGGTGCAAGACTATTTAATGCAGCGGTTGCTTTAAATCAACCGCTTCATGAAATTGCACAATATACAACAACTGTACAAGTTTGTCTTTCAAAAGGGCTGGGTGCGCCAGTTGGGTCCATTATCGCTGGAGATCAAGCTTTTATTTCAAGAGCAAGGAAGTGGAGAAAAAGGCTTGGTGGTGGATTAAGACAGGTAGGAATGATTGCTGCACCTGGTCTAGTTGCACTTACAACAATGGTTGATCGATTATCGGAGGACCATCATCATGCTCAGAAATTAGCGAATGGTTTAAGAGAGATTAACGGTCTTGAAGTAGTGAATAGCGTTGATACTAATATTGTTTTAGTTGATGTGGCCAAAACAGGAATGACCTCAAAAGAATATATTCAAAAGCTATCAGAAAAAGGAATTCTTGCAGTTTCTTTTGGTCCAACAGTAGTCCGGTTTACAACACACTATGATGTATCACTTGAGCAAATTAACGAAGCTCTTCTTTGTATAAATAAAATTTAGTATCGAAAAAAAGGAGGATGACTGGTTTAGTCATTCTCCTTTTAATGTAGGTTTCTAAGCTGGTCAATGGTTAGCATTTTTGTTTGGCCAATCCCTTCACGTGCCATCTTTCCTTTTAAATTTTCAATCATATAAAAACCAACTAGATTGTATAATTCCTGATCTGATAATTCTGCAATCAATTGAAGCATGTCCTCACGATCTAACTGCTCTAAAACTGAAAAGGCAAGAATATCTGCATCTTCTTCATCACCGGTCAATTTATTCCGATACATTTCATATAACTCATCAATTAGTTTCATTGCATTCACACCTCTCTATCTATAGTATAGCGTTAAATGGTTAAATGATGCGACTAAAGATGTTCAAAAAAGCTAAATTATTTATCTTTTCATTTTTTAGATCAGGCTTATGTTTAAATGAAAAATGCATATTTATAGTAGGTTTCTGCAAAAGCTAAGTACATCTTGATGTACAGGAGTGGAGTTTAGATGGAACAACAACAAAAGACAACCTACTTTGTCTCAATAGCAAATGGAGAAATATCAAAATTAAAAACAGCGTCACCATGGGACTACCAAATCGAGGCCACAGACGATGAAATAATTAAATTAAGAGAATACTTTGATCAAGAATACTCATCAGACTGGCAAGGTTTTTTTAGAGCTCATGTTCCTTATATACAATATCACCATGATCCAAATAATGATGCATATGATGATAACATGCAAAAGGTTTTTGGATTACTTTACGAATTAGGAAATGAAGAAGCAAGAGAACATATAAAATCAATGGGACTCATATCTGCAATAGGTAACGATGGAGAATTTGATAGATAGTGAACAACGAAGAACTCTTATAATTGTTAGAAATATTTCTACAAAAGTGATGGTCTATGGTATGATAAAAAATAATAATTAGGTACCATATTGGAGTCGAAAGAGATGTTTGTATTTCAAGATTCATATCAAAACGAGGTTCATTTATCATTCACGAATGATCCATTTTGCCTAAATCCGAAGCATGTTTGGGTAATTTGTCGATATAAGGATCAATGGTTGTTGACTAAGCATAAGGAAAGAGGCTTGGAATTTCCAGGTGGGAAAGTAGAATTAGGTGAAAAGGCAAAGGATGCTGCTGTTCGAGAGGTAATGGAAGAAACTGGAGCAGAGGTAAAAGAGCTAATCTACTTAGGGCAATATAAGGTATTAGGTCGAGGGAAAACAATTGTGAAAAATATTTATTTTGCAGAAATATGTTCACTTACCAATCAGACTAGCTATTTTGAAACATATGGTCCAATTCTTATGCAAGACTTACCTGAATCGATTAAAACAAATAATGAATACAGTTTTATCATGAAGGATGATGTACTTGTACATAGTATAAAGCAAGTAGAACAACTCCTATGTGAAAGAGAGTGACCAATGAAATGGCCTCTCTTTTATATAGGAGTTTTTAGTTGTTTTTGATTAATTTTTTCTCAAGTAATTCTACAAGTTGATACATTAGTGTTGCAAAGACGGCAATAATTAATAGACTTAGTAGAACGAGTGAGAAGTTAAAAACTTGGAATCCATAAATAATCAAGTAGCCTAGACCCTTAGAAGAGACGAGGAACTCCCCAACAATAACCCCTACCCAAGACAAACCAACATTTACTTTGAGAGTTGAAATAATTGTAGGAAAAGACGCTGGCAAGATAGCTTGGCTAAAACACTGGGCCCGACTAGCTCCGAAAGTATTTAAAACCTTTAAGTAATTTGGGTCTACTTCTCTAAATGATGTATAAACAACTATCGTTGTAATGATTACTGAGATAATAGCACCCATCGCTATAATTGAAAAGTAACCAGGTCCTAATGCAACTATTAAGATTGGCCCAAGGGCCACTTTTGGCATCGCATTAAGAATGACCAAATAGGGATCAAGAATTTTACTTAATCTTGGAGACCACCATAGCATGGCAGCTAAAATTGTCCCAAGTAATGTTCCTAAAATGAATCCTAATACAGTCTCAAATAAAGTGATATTTAGATGTAAAAGAAGGGACCCATCATTAAGCTTGGTGACGAACAAGTTCCAAATCTTTGTGGGAGAACTGAAGATTAATGGATCAATCCATTGTTTTTGACTTGTAATCTCCCAACCTGAAAAGAATACGATAAAGATTAAGAGTTGATATAACCGAACAACTCGTTTTTCCTTTTTTTGCTCAGCGATATATTCCTGATGGAGCAGGTCAATGTTTTTATTAGGCTTCAAATTGATCTAACTCCTTCCATATTTCTTGAAAAAGTGAGGAGTACTCCGGATGTTGTCTAGCTTCAAAAGGTAATAAGTCTTTTAATTCCTTTGGTATATCAAAAACCTTTGCAACTTTTCCTGGATTAGCTGATAGTAAGAATATTTTGTCGCTCATCGCAATGGCCTCACCGATATCATGTGTCACGAGTAAAGCTGTTTTATTATAGTCTTTGAGTGTTGTTGACACGAGATCCTCAAGTTTTAATTTTGTTTGAAAATCTAGCGCAGAAAATGGTTCATCAAGAAGCAGTATTTTCGGATTTGTAGTAAGAGTGCGAACAAGAGCAGCTCTTTGGCGCATTCCACCCGATAATTGTTTTGGGTAAGATTCTTCTACCCCTGATAATCCAATTTCTTTTAAAAGAGAAAGTGCTTTTTTCTCATTTTCACCATCAAGGATATTCATGGTCTTTAGTCCAACTAGGATATTTTCTTTGATTGTTTTCCAAGGGAAGAGATAGTCTTCTTGAAGCATATAGCCAATAGAAGAATGTGTTCGATTGACTGGTTTATTTTCAATTTCTACTTTCCCGGAAGTAGGTGTAATGAGACCTGAGATGATGGATAATAAAGTGGTTTTCCCACACCCACTTGGACCAAGGAAGGAGACAAACTCCCCCTCCTTAATCGAAAGTGTGATATCTTCTAATGCTGTTTTTGCTGAATCTTTGGTAAAGTAGGTGTGATGAATATTGCTTATCGTTAAAAAGTCCATGCTTTTTCACTCCTATTCAGAAATGACCTTTTCAGCAATAGATGTATTCACAAGGACATCATGTTCAATACGCTCAGGAAGTTCTCCGGCTTCATCCATGATATTTTGTAGGTTAACCCATTCTTCTTCACCAAGAATCGGATCTGTTGCAAAAGAACCTTGACTCTTGTAACGATCAACTACTGTGGTTAAAAGGTCAATTGAAGTATCTGGGAATTGTTCTGAAATCGCCTCGGCAATTTCTTCTGGTTTATGGTCTTTTACCCACTGCTGTGCTTTATAAATAGCACGTGTGAATTTTTCTATTGCTTCTCCGTTTTCATCGATGGTGCTTTGCTTAGCCATAAATGTTGTGTAAGGTACATGACCTGACTCTTCTCCAAATGAGGCGATAATATAACCTCTGCCTTCTTCTTCAAAGATGCTAGCGGTCGGCTCAAATAATTGAACAAAGTCACCGGTGCCTGAAGAAAATGCACTCGCAATATTTGCAAAGTCAACATTTTGAATAAGCTCTAAATCATTACGTGGATCAATTCCATGTTGCTTTAGGACATATTCACCAACCATTTGTGGCATTCCGCCTTTTCGCTGACCAAGAAATGTACTATCTTTAAGTTGACCCCAATCAAAATTGTCTATTTTCTCCCGTGAAACTAGGAATGTACCATCGGTTTGTGTTAATTGTGCAAAGTTGATTACTGGGTCTGTTGATCCTTGTGCTTCAACATAAATAGATGTTTCTGATCCAACAAGACCGATATCGATTCCATCGGAAAGGATTGCTGTCATTGTCTTATCTCCACCAGCCGTAGTGGTCAAATCAATTTCCAATCCTTCTTCCTCAAAAAACCCCTCTGATAGGGCAACATATAAGGGTGCATAAAAAATCGTGTGGGCAACTTCACCTACTTTTAACTTCTGAACACTATCGTTATTACAAGCGGCAAGAGGAATAATAAGTAACAAAGATAAAAATAATGTTAAAATACGCATAAATGATAAACCTCCTAATGTATTAAAAAACTATTTGATTTTATACAGTAGACTATGTAGGGTTCCGAAAATGTGTGAATGCCTATAAATAAAAATATTTTTCCACCTTAAGGAGTGAGATGCTTGTATCATGAAGGTGAGATTATTGAAAAACAACGATATCCTTCACCCAATCCAACTATCAACTTATATCTGGTTACATACTATTGCCAGGGTTTAAGAATTAAAGGTTTCCTTGCTGAGCCAAAAGCAGAGGGGAGCTATGATGGATTTCTCTATTTACGTGGAGGAATTAAAAATGTTGGCAAAGTTCGCATTGGCCGTATTATTCAATTTGCAACTGAAGGCTTTGTAGTGATGGCTCCCTTTTATAGAGGAAACCAAGGTGGGGGAGGGAATGAAGACTTTGGTGGAGATGACCGTTATGATGCCATTGCTGCCTATAAAGCTTTAGAATCAAATGAAAAGGTGAACGCAGAGAGAATTCATGTATTTGGTTTTTCACGTGGCGGTGTAATGGCTCTTTTAACTGCTATCCATCAACCCTCAGTTTGTTCGGTTGTATCGTGGGGTGGTGTGAGTGATATGAGTTTAACTTATGTTGAGCGAAAAGATTTAAGAAGAATGATGAAGCGCGTAATTGGAGGGACACCAACGAAATATCCGATGCGGTATAAGTGGAGGACTCCGCTCTATAATCTTGAAGAGTTGATGGCTCCAGTCCTTATCATTCATGGAGTCAAGGATCAAAATGTTTCAATTGAACATTCCTACCGGCTAGAAAAAAGATTAAAAGAACTGGGCAAAGAAGTTACTAGTTGGTACTATAATCAATTTACTCACTATTTTCCTCCTTTTGAAAATCGTCAAACCGTCAAACATTTGACTCAATGGATGAAAAACCAAGCGAAGAAATGATATGATAAGATTAGAATGAAAATAAGGAGCGAAATACAATGGGGATGCCACTTGAACTTAACACTTTAATTGTCACTAAGGGTAAAGAAGAAAGAATTGAAGAAAATCTTTTTACAGTTGTTAAAGAAGGCTATCGCTTATATCCAATTGAAATACCTGTAGAAGTTAGAAAGACATTAGATAGTGAGACAAGCGGACAAGCACTCATCAAAAAGCTCGAATTAGAACAAAATCGAACCCTCATTACATATGAATTAATTAAGTTGAATTCGACTAACTAGGTTGAGAAATGATTGATTTAGATTAAGGAAATGTCCTTCATAGCTAGTATGAGGGACATTTCGGTTTGGGGTAATGGAGATTTTGTCCTTCATAACCCTGATGAAGCACTCTTCTCTTGGGTCTTTGTCCATCATGGGCTGATGAAGGACATTTTAGTGTTGGTGATAAGGATTTTGTCTTTCATAACTGTTCAAGAAGGACAGAATCAATCTTTAAAGTGGGCCGCCCTTTTCATACACTTCTTCTGCAACATTTGAAAATTGTTTAAAGTTTTCTTTGAACTTTAACGCTAATTCTTTGGCTTTAATATAGTAAGCATTTTGATCGACCCATGTTTTAGCTGGCTGTAGCACATCATCAGGTACGCCTGGGACATGAAGGGGGATCTCTAACCCAAAGACATTGTCAGCTTTAATTGTTTCAGTGTGAAGGAGGTCTCCCTCAATTGCAGCTTGGATCATAGCACGAGTGTATTTAAGCTTTACTCGTTCGCCAACCCCGTATTCTCCACCTGTCCATCCTGTATTTACTAAATACACTTGAACATGATGTTGGTCAATAAGTCCACCTAGCATATCTGCATAGGTTGTTGCCGGAAGGGGTAAGAATGGTGCTCCAAAGCATGTTGAGAAAGTTGCTTCAGGAGAAGTGATTCCCCGTTCTGTTCCTGCTAGTTTACTTGTATAACCACTTAAGAAATGATACATGGCTTGCTCTCTTGTTAACTTACTAATCGGAGGTAACACTCCAAACGCATCTGCTGTAAGAAAAATAATGGTTGTTGGGTGTCCTGCTAGACTTGGATCAACAATGTTATCCATCGCCTGTATCGGATAGGCTGCACGAGTGTTTTCAGTGAGAGAACCATCTTCATAATCTGCCACTCTGGTCTCCTCATTAATTGCAACATTTTCTAATACTGAGCCAAATCGAATGCTATCAAAGATTTGTGGTTCCTTCTCTCGTGATAAAGAAATACACTTTGCATAACAACCGCCTTCTATATTAAAAACACCTGAACTAGACCAGCCATGTTCATCATCGCCGATCAGTTTCCTTGTCACATCAGCAGACAAAGTTGTTTTACCAGTTCCAGATAAACCAAAAAAAAGTGCGACATCGCCTTCTATACCGACATTGGCTGAACAATGCATTGGTAATATCCCTTTTTGAGGTAAAAGATAGTTCATACAAGAGAAAATTGCTTTTTTCATTTCTCCAGCATATTCAGTTCCACCAATTAGAACGATTCTTTTCTCGAAAGAAATGATGATGAATGTTTCAGAGTTTGTACCGTCTTCTAGTGGATTTGCTTTAAAGGTTGGAGCGGATATGACAGTAAAATCAGGAGTATGGCTCGCAAGTTCATCTTCAGTAGGGCGAATAAATAATTGTCTTGCAAAAAGATTATGCCATGCATACTCATTTATGACACGAATTCCCATTCGGTGGTTAATGTCAGCACCAGCATATCCATCAAAAACAAATATCTCTTCCTTTTGATGTAGATAGTTTATTATTTTTCTATATAATTTTTCGAAGCTCTCTGATGATATGGGTTGATTGATGCTCCCCCAATTAATTTTTTCAAGTATAGAAGGTTCTTTTACAATATATTTATCTTTAGGTGAACGGCCTGTATATTTACCTGTTGTTGCACCGATGGCTCCTGTTGAGGTTAAGACCGCTTCATTTCTCGCAAGGATTTTCTCAACAAGACAAGGAACTGATAAATTATGATAGAAATGATTTTGCCTCAATAATGTGCTAATTTTTTCTGCTATTATATCAACTGAACTCATAAAAACCCCACCTTTTGCCAGAAAATAAGAAGTTGAGAAAACGTTATCATTTTACTCGGAATAAGTATAACACATTGGTTTTAATGTTTCATACTATAATTATCTATTTTATGCAAATTTAACCGGAAAGTGAATATAGAGTAAAAGTAGTACATCCTTAAAATCTTTGTGACTTCATTGTTGACACTGTATGTTCGGTACGTTATGATATGTCATTGAACGGATACTCTCTTATCCCGAGCTGGTGGAGGGACAGGCCCCATGAAACCCGGCAACCATTACTATTCTATTTATAGTTAAGGGATTAATTTCCCCTAGCTTCATTTGATTTGGTGATAAGGTGCTAACCTGATGCAAGGCTTTATGCTTTGAGCGATAAGAGTGAAAGGCGATTACATAAATGGACCCTTTCCTCTAGATGAAGGAAAGGTTTTTTATTGTATATATGTATCGTGATTTGCTAATAGAAAATTCTTAAGAAACGATGGCTAGTCTATCTTTACGTTGTGATTTACATAAATAGTTCACTTACGAAAAACACACTTCACAATTTGTTTAGAGCGTTTTAGCGAAGTTTTCTTCATAAAATGGGCTTAAGTTATGAATACTAAGGGAATGAGTACCGTATCTAAAACAATGTGAACAGGCTTCACCTGTTTCACCATTTATAAAGGAGGAAGCGTTTGTCATGTCAAAAAAACGCCGTTTATTTACATCAGAATCAGTAACAGAGGGACATCCGGATAAAATTTCTGACCAAATTTCTGATTCAATTCTTGATGCAATTTTAACAAATGATCCAAATGCGCGTGTTGCTTGTGAAACATCAGTGACAACAGGTTTGGTTCTAGTTGCAGGGGAAATTACAACGTCTACATATGTTGATATTCCTAAAATTGTACGTGAAACAATACGTGGAATTGGATATACTCGTGCAAAATATGGCTTTGATGCTGAAACATGTGCTGTATTAACATCAATTGATGAACAATCAGCAGATATCGCAATGGGTGTTGACCAGGCTCTAGAAGCTCGAGAAGGACAAATGACCGATGAGGAAATTGATGCAATTGGAGCTGGTGACCAAGGTTTAATGTTTGGTTTCGCGATTAATGAAACAAAGGAACTTATGCCCCTTCCGATTTCATTAGCTCACAAATTAGCTCGTCGATTAACTGAAGTTCGTAAAGAGGATATCTTACCATACCTACGTCCGGATGGAAAAACACAAGTAACCGTTGAATATGATGAAAATGATAAGCCTGTGAGAATCGACACGATTGTTATCTCGACTCAACATCACCCTGAAGTTTCTCTAGAACAGATTCAACGTAACATAAAGGAACATGTTATTAAACCAGTAGTTCCGAGTGAATTAATTGATGAAGACACGAAATACTTTATCAATCCGACTGGCCGTTTCGTTATCGGTGGACCTCAAGGTGACGCTGGTTTAACAGGACGTAAAATCATCGTTGATACTTACGGTGGTTATGCTCGTCATGGTGGGGGAGCATTCTCAGGAAAAGACGCAACGAAAGTTGACCGTTCTGCAGCATATGCAGCACGTTATGTTGCCAAAAATATTGTGGCTTCAGGACTAGCAGATAAGTGTGAAGTCCAATTAGCTTATGCGATTGGTGTTGCTCAACCAGTTTCAATTGCAATTGATACGTTTGGTACGGGTCAAGTGTCAGAAGAAGTACTTGTAGAAGTTGTACGTAGTAATTTCGATTTACGTCCTGCAGGAATCATTAAGATGCTAGACCTACGTCGTCCAATTTATAAACAAACAGCTGCATACGGTCATTTTGGTCGTACAGATTTAGACTTACCATGGGAAAGAACAGATAAAGCAGAGACTCTAAAAGCTCAAGCTCTAAAATAAATGAATAAAAAGAGTTGCACATTCGTGTAACTCTTTTTGTGTGGAAAATAATCCATCTGAATATGTAACTTTTTGTAGAAAAAGACGTCAAATAGAATATTGATTATGTTACAATCTAGAGTATTGGTTACACTGACTATTAGAATCCTAATCGTCAGGTCTATAATGAAAAAATAATAAGAATAAGAAGGTGAATTACATAAATGTGTGGATTCATAGGATGTATACATGATAAAGAAACAACGATAGATGAAGTGAAAAAAGCACAGTTTGAAGACATGAACACGATTATCACTCATCGTGGTCCAGATGATGCAGGGTATTTTTATGATGATCATATTCAGTTTGGCTTTAGACGTTTAAGTATTATTGATATCGAAGCTGGTCATCAACCACTTTCTTATGAAAATGAGCGATATTGGATTATTTTCAATGGGGAAATTTATAATTATCTGGAATTAAGAGAAGAACTTGTGAATAAAGGTTTTGAATTTGCAACACATTGTGATACTGAAGTGATTATTGCTCTTTATAGTGATATCAAGGAAAAGGCAGTAGAACAGTTAAGAGGAATGTTTGCCTTTGTTATTTGGGATAAGCAAGAGCAAACCTTGTTTGGAGCTCGAGATCAATTCGGAATTAAGCCTTTCTTTTACTTAGAAAATGAAGATAAGACCTATTTTGGATCTGAAAAGAAAAGTATTCTATTGGCACTAGAAAATGATGTATTAAATTATGATTCTCTTCAATACTATTTAACTTATCAATTTGTGCCAGAGCCAGAAACGATGTCTTATGGAATAAAGAAGCTAGAACCAGGTCATTATTTCACAAAAAAGCTAGGTGAAAAGATGGAAATCAAAACATATTGGAAAGCATCTTTTCAACCAAAACATGCTAATGAAGAGCAATTGGTTAAAGAAATTCGTGACGCCCTATATGACTCTGTGAAGATTCATATGCGAAGTGATGTTCCTGTTGGTTCCTTTTTATCTGGTGGAATTGATTCTTCGATTATTGTCTCAATTGCAAAAGAATTTCATCCAAGCATTAAGACTTTTTCTGTCGGGTTTGAACGAGATGGTTTTAGTGAAATTGATGTCGCAAAAGAAACAGCAAGTAAGCTAGGTGTCGAAAACATTAGCTATGTGATCTCGCCTGAGGAATATATGAATGAGCTGCCTAAGATTATATGGCATATGGATGACCCTCTTGCAGACCCAGCAGCTGTTCCACTATACTTTGTGGCCAGAGAAGCTCGTAAGCACGTAACTGTTGTGCTATCTGGTGAAGGAGCTGACGAACTATTCGGTGGATATAATATTTACCGTGAGCCTCAGTCACTCGAGGTGTTCAACAAGATTCCTGAACCTGGTAAGGCAATGCTTCGCAAAATCGCAAAGATTCTTCCAGAAGGAGTTAGAGGGAAGAGCTTTATCGAACGTGGTGTTACTCCAATGGAAGAACGTTACATTGGGAATGCAAAAATGTTTGCTGAGGATGAAAAGAAGCATCTTTTAAAAGGATATAAAGCGGGATTAGACTATACAAACATTACGGCTCCTTTTTATCAAGAGACAAGAGGGTATGAACCTGTAAACCGCATGCAGTATATTGATATACACACATGGTTACGTGGAGATATCTTACTAAAAGCAGATAAGATGACAATGGCACATTCATTGGAATTACGTGTTCCATTCTTGGATAAAGTTGTGTTTGATGTTGCTTCAAAAATCTCACCTGAATTGAAGACAGCTAACAATACAACAAAGTACATTCTTCGTAAAGCAGTTGAAGGAATTGTACCAGACCATGTGCTTGAACGAAAGAAACTTGGGTTTCCTGTACCAATTAGGCATTGGTTGAAAAATGAAATGCACGATTGGGCAGTAAATATCATTAACCAAAGTGATACGGCTCATTTATTTAATAAGAATTTGATTTTAAACCTGTTGGACGAACATTGTAAAGGTAAGCATGATCATAGCCGGAAAATATGGACCGTTCTTGTTTTCATGGTTTGGCATCAAGTCTACGTTGAGAAAGTTTATGACTTTTCGAACGTCTATAAAGAAACAAAAGCACCTGCTGGTGTTTAATGTAATAAACAAACAAAAATCACGCACTTAATAGAGCGTGATTTTGTCTTTTTATTGATAATAGGTAATAGCTTGTCTCCCCATTTGTTCCCAAGCCTTTATGAAGTCCTCTTTGGGTGCTTTTTTATTTTTTGTTCCTGTTTGAGGATCATTAAAATAAATATACTTATCATCATAACCTGTAATTAATACTGAATGTTCCTTGAAGGTAATATCTATCAGTCCCTCACTCGTATGCCAAGTTTCAAATAAAGAAGGCGATAGTTCCTTGTAGTGAACATTTGTAATGATCCATACAGGTGTGTCTTTTGATAAGTGCTTCTTTACCTCTTCAAAGTCACTTCCTGTAAAATCAATTATTTGTCCAGGCAGAAATTGATCAGCTAAATCTGCAATTGGTCCGTGATAAACACCATACCCTTTATTATTGAATGAATACATATCTCCAACAAAGCCAATATTAGGATTACCGAAGTAAATCTTGCCATCAGCTTCTTTATATGGAGTTTGATCCTTCCGGACAGCTTTAGCAAGTGTCATTTTATCAATGTTAACCCCTGCATCTTGAAGTAACATGGCCAAGCTCGTTACTTCACAACCTCGAGGAAGCCCAGGAAATTGATTAATTACAGGTGCATCAAGCAAAACTGATGATTTTATTGGTGCTGGCTGAGCTTCAGCATGTGCCACAACAGCTTCGACAGGTTGTGTAATCGGCTTATTATTATGATCAGTTCTGAATGCTTTGACCCTGTCACTAACACGCTGCCAGTCAGTATGGTGAACAAACAAGATGCTAAATAAGCTGAAAAATAAAAGAGAATAAATCGATGCTATACGTTTAAAAGGTTTCCCTTTCTTTCCACTTAATATATAGATAATTAAGGCTATTGTAATGAGCCCTGATAAAAGAACTAAAGCAATTGTCATAACATTACTCCTTATTGTTATAGTTCCTTTTTATCATACCATGAATTCGTCTTAAACAATCAAAAAAAGTGCTTCCTTATAAAGGTAAGCACAGATAAGTAATAAGAAAAGGGATAAGTAGGGTGGTTCTATAAATGGATGATTTAAAATTAAGCGTATTTTACGTCTTCTTGTGTATGAAGTATTTCAATGTATTCAGTAAGCAGATTATCAAAAATAACATCCCAAGATTGCGTTAATGCGTAGGACCGTCCAGCTAGCCCCATTTCCTTTCGGTAATGACCATCATTTATCAACTTAAGAATGGCTGAAACAAACTCATCAACTTGATTTGGGTTACAAAGTAAACCATTTCTTTCATGCTGAATGATACTTTTGACACCTCCAGAATTTGCTCCAATAACTGGAGTACCGCAAGCAAGCGATTCTAATACAACATTACCAAAGGTTTCTGTTGGGGATGGAAAAATAAACAAGTCAGAACAAGCATATACTTCAGCTAATTCTTCTCCATTTAGAAAGCCAGTAAAGGTCATGTTAGGTGGTGCGGTTTTCATCATTTCATCTTTAGAAGGACCGTCCCCAACGATTAACCATTGTATTTGATCATGTAAATAGTTTGGAATCGCCATAGCTATTTCAATTAATGTTGTTACGTCCTTTTCTGGTGATAATCTGCCAACATAAGTAAGGATATAGGTTGATTTGATTTGATATTTATTCAGGAATACTTCTCTTGAATGATTTGGGTGGAATAGATTACAGTCAATACCCCTTGGCCAAATACTTAGATTGGTGAATCCATGCTTTTTTAAATCAGTTAAGGTTTCTTTAGAGGGGACAAAAATTCTCTTAAATGGCCGATGAAACCAATGCATATACTTCCAAAGAACCTTAGATAAAAACTGTAGCTCATAATAGTTTAGATATTGATCAAAATTAGTATGATAAGAGCCCACAACTGGAATGTTCATTTTTTTTGCGTAATGCAATCCTGTTAGACCAATATTGAATGGAGTTGCAATATGAATTAAGTCTGGTTTGAAAAGTTGAAGCTCTGATTTAATGGAAGGAAGGTTCGGTAATCCTAATCGGCATTCAGGATATAAGAAAAAAGGGAGACTAATAAAACGATGTATTTGATGCTCGAAAATGGTTTGACTTGTACTCTCGGGTGCAAAAACTCTATATTCAACCCCTTGTTTTTCTAAGTAGGTTGTTAATCTTTTTAATGTCCTTGCAACCCCGTTGACATCAGGTGCGTAAGTATCCGTAAAAATAGCGATTTTTTTCATAGTAGCCCTCCTAAATCAAGCCCAAGATAATTACCTAGGTAACTTGTGACAGAGAAAAAAGAAATAATTCCAATGATTGAACCAAGAAAAATTCCAACTAGTACATCTGAGGGATAATGTAAACCTAAATAAATTCTTGAGATGCCCACCAAACATGCGACCGGGATTAAGAATAAAGAAAGCGTTGGGAAAAACATGACTATTGGAAGGATCACTGAAAAGATAGCAGTTGTGTGACCGGATGGGAACGAATGGTCTTTTAATGGTTTGTTTTGATGCTTTGTATGCTCCAACGCGATATAGGGTCTTAAACGAGGGTAGAACTTTTTCATTATAGCTACTGGGATATGACTAAGTGCTAATGAAATGGCACATCCTACTCCAGCCAATTGGAGTTGACCTGTAGAAAAGAAAATGATGGCTAAACAAGTTAAAATCGTAAACGAAGCGCCGCCTAAATGTGTAATCGTTCTAAAAAATAAGTTTAATCCTTTTACGTCATAATGCTTATTGACATTATAAAAAAGCTGACATTCTACCGAATAGCAATTTAGCATTATTTTAGTAATCATTATCTATCGCCCCCTATACAACTCTATTTGAGATTTATTGTATCAGTGCGATTTAAAAGGAATAATAAGTGGTTGTAAAGATTAAGTAAAGTATAGATAAGAGGAGGTAGTAGGGAGAAAGAGTGAGTGAAAACTCACTCTTATAGCCAGTGTCTTTCGGTTCTTATTGTAAAGACTTATAATACTGTCCCTTTTCAACATATTCCTGTCGAATTCTACCCATATCCTTTTTGTCTTCTTCGGTTAGAGGACGAACAACCTTTGCAGGTCTCCCAAGAGCTAACGTATGTGGGGGGATTTTTTTTCCTGGTGGAACAAGACTGCCGGCACCAATAAAGGCACCTTCACCAATTTCAGCACCATCAAGTATAATAGAGCCCATTCCTATTAATGCATTCTTTCGGATGACTGAGCTATGTAGGATAACTCCATGTCCTATTGTTACATCATCTTCGATCAGTAGCGTTTTATTTGGACTTTGATGAAGACAGGAGTTGTCTTGAATGTTTACTCGATTACCTATAATTGTAGGGGCCACATCTCCTCTGATCACAGTGTTAAACCAGACTGTGCTATAATCCCCAATCCTGACATCTCCGGTGATGGTTACAAAGTCAGCAATGAATGCTGAATCGGAGATTTTTGGATGTTTATCTTTATATGGATATATCATGAACTCTCCCTCTTTCAGTTGAATTATTTTCAAAAATCATCTAAGTTTAGTTTAACACTTTTTTATTTGTTATAAAAAGGAGGCTTTTATATGTGGAATTGGGAAGCCGAAAATGCGAAAGCAGTCATTGTTATCGTCCATGGAGCGAATGAGCATCATGGAAGATACAGATGGTTAATTGAACAGTGGCAAACTAATGGTATGAATGTTGTGATGGGGGATCTACCCGGACAGGGGGATGTATCCAACAAAAGCCGTGGCCATATTGAACAGTTTGATGATTATATTAATGAAGTTGAAAAGTGGATTAGGCATGCATCTAGTTACAATTTACCGATTTTCTTAATTGGACATAGTATGGGTGGTACTGTTGTTATTAGAACACTTCAAGAAAAATTTTCGCAAGTAAGAGGTGTGATTTTATCCTCGCCATGTCTCGGTTTAGTACATCCACCTTCAAAGGCTTTGGATTTGGTAACGAGAGGTTTAAATGTATTTTGCCCAAGATTAAGAGTAAATAGTGGTGTTACGGTTAACCAGGCAACAAGAAATGAAGAAGTGCGCTTAGCTAATACTAAAGATCCGTTGTATATTAAGAACGTATCGGTAAGATGGTATCGAGAGTTATCAAACGGGATGAAACAAGCTAACAAAAAAGTTGATAAATTTCCGAATATACCGTTATTAGTGCTTCAAGGTGGAGAAGATAAAATTGTAAACAAGGAATCTGTTTTCACGTGGTTTAATCATGTTAATAACAGTGAAAAAGTGTATAAAGAATATCCTGAGTTATACCATGAAGTTTTTAACGAACCTGAAAGAGAGCAAGTATTTAATTATGCTTTAGCTTTTGTAAATAATTTAATCTAATGGATACAACATGAAATGTGTGGTGATTTAATTGAAAGTACCAACGCACCCCTTCCCGTTAATGGGGAAAGTGTATAATGATGTAATACCAACAGTACATAAATACTTAGCACATTGGCGAGAAAAAGCAGAAAAAATTCCAAACCAAGAATTAAGGAAGCAAGCGTTAGCAAGTATTGATTCGAAGACCTTTCATTGCCAAGGTGGGTCAATCATGGCTATTTTAGCTCATGAGAATTGGAAAGAATGTATTAAGTTTATTGTCGCTTACCAGACGATTAGTGATTATCTAGATAATTTATGTGACAGAAGTACTTCGTTAAATCCGAAAGACTTTCGCTCACTACATGAGTCTATGCCACATGCGTTAACAGTTGGTCAGGGAACAACGAATTATTATCGATATCGAGAAGAGCAAGACGATGGTGGTTATTTAAGTGACCTGGTAATGTCTTGTCAAGAATCACTATCCAACTCAAAACACTATGATAAAATAGTTTCTCATTTACACGAGTTGGCCGGTTATTATTGTGACCTTCAGGTTCATAAGCATGTCCAAGTAGATGAACGTGTACCTAGACTTGAAAAATGGTTTGAGACTTATAAACCGGAATTACCTGAAATGGAATGGTATGAGTTCTCAGCGTGCTCAGGTTCAACTCTTGGTATTTTCTGTTTGGTTGCCCATGGGTTTCAGCGTGAATTTGATAAAGAAATAGCTGAGAAAATAAGAAGTGGTTATTTCCCTTATATACAAGGTCTTCACATTATGCTTGATTATCTAATTGATCAAGAAGAGGATATTAAAGGTGGAGACCTGAATTTTTGCTTTTATTATCCACATGAAGAGAAATTATTGGCTCGTCTGAAGCACTTTGTTCGTGAAGCCGACAAGCATATAAAAGGTCTTCCAAATGAGAAATTTCATAAACTAATCAATCGTGGCCTTCTTGGGATCTATCTCTCTGATGAAAAGGTTAGAAAACAAAAGAAAGTATCAAAAATTGCGAGGGAAATGATTAAATGTGGTGGAGGAACCTCCCTCTTCTTTTATATGAATGGCCGTGCATTCCGTACCTTTCAAAAAGTATCAGGTGCATTTAGTAGGTAAAAAAACAAAGGTAGTGCGTTATTCGCACTACCTTTGTTAGATGGCGGGACATTCCACGTCCCGCTTTAGGTGCCTGGCACCATGATTTATCTTTTTTCAATTGCTAGGATGAAGGGTGGATTATTTTGTTGGTTCATAAATCGATAGTTCAAGACATGTGCATATTGCTGATCGATGGTTGTGACATATTTTAGAAGTGCATCTCGTTCGTACGCACCTTCTTCATGACCATGATAGATGACAAGAATGATTATTCCTTCCGGAGGCATCATTTCAAGTATTTGCTCAACTGCTGCAATGGTCGAGTCTGGCTTTGTGACAATTTCTTTATCTCCACCAGGTAAGTAACCTAAATTAAAGATGGCTGCTGTTACCTTATGATTAGCTGAGGCTGGTAGTAATGTACTGATTTTATCGTGACTTTCCTTATATAAGGTAGCACGAGATAAGGCTTGTGCTTCACTAAGCCTATTAACCGTTTGATCTATTGCAGATTGTTGAATATCAAATCCATACACATGACCACTCTCTCCAACTAAATTTGCCAAATATAGAGTATCATGACCATTACCAATCGTTGCATCGATGACAATGTCACCTGGTGAAACAGCTAATGTTAATAACTTTCTAGCAAAGGGAAGAATCCGGTCTAACTTCATTTTTGTTCAACTTCCTTTTTATAAAACTTTCCTTGATAGCTATCTCTACGCTTAAGTTCCGCATCAATGCTATTTAAGACTTCCCACTTATTTACGCTCCACATCGGGCCAATCATCAGGTCAATCGGTCCATCACCAGTTATTCTGTGAACAATCATTTCCGGGGGTAGAACTTCTAATTGATCACATACTAAACTTACATAATCATTCAAGGACATAAATTCGAGCAGTCCTTTTTCATATTGCTTTACCATAGGTGTACCTTTTAATAGATGTAATAAGTGAATCTTAATCCCTTGAACATCCAGTTTTGCAACTTCCCGAGCGGTCTCCATCATCATGTTAGGGGTTTCAAGTGGTAAACCATTGATTAAATGAGAACAAATTCGGATCTTATGTTTTCGTAATTTATTGACACCTTCAATATAGCAATCAAAATCATGCGCTCGGTTGATTAGGAGCGCCGTACGTTCATGAACAGTTTGCAATCCAAGTTCAACCCAGAGATATGTTCGTTCATTAAGCTCTGCTAAATATTCAACCACATCATCTGGTAAGCAATCAGGGCGTGTTGCTATAGATATTCCGACAACACCTTCCTGATTTAAGACAGGTTCAAATTTCTCACGTAAAACGTCCACTGGTGCATGTGTATTAGTGTAGGCTTGAAAGTAAGCCATGTATTTTCCGTCTTTCCATTTCGTATGCATTTTTGCTTTTATATCATTAAATTGTGTTAATAGGTCATCTGCACGATCACCGGCAAAGTCGCCAGATCCGGCAGCACTACAGAATGTACAACCACCATGTGCAACTGTACCATCACGGTTAGGACAATCAAAGCCACCATCAAGCGCGACCTTAAAAACCTTATGACCAAAATGCTTTCTTAAGTGATAATTCCATGTATGATAACGCTTATCGTCGGATGCATATAAAAATGGGTTATTCTGATTCAAGTCAGGTATCTCCTTTTGAAAAAAATTGTCCATTAAATGATTGTAGCATGATTAATTCATACATCACAATGTAAATAATGTGTACAAAATTGGAAGACATTCTTAAGACTTTGTTAGCTAAGAAATGCACAAACTATCAAGTGATGAGGCATCGCTTCACAAAGAATAAAGGAGGGGTATGGATGGCCACTCGTAAATCTGTTGAAGATTTTTTAGCACAATGTGAAGATACTATTCGTTATGCTCAGGAACAAGTTACAATGCGAAGACAACAAGAGCACTACAACCTCACAGAATATACAGATGCTCTTAACTTACTTGAAGAACGTGGAAATGACCTTGCACATTTGGCGTTAAGTTGTAATGGTCAACAGCGTGAACAGCTACATCGTATGAGATTGCAGTTACAACAGCTGCAAAATGACTTAACGTTAGATGAGAATATCATCACAGAATATAAATAGGGGGAACCATTCTATGAAAAAGCGTTCTAAACAAAATAATCCTGAACAAAAGACGCAAAATGGACATAACAGTGAATTTGGAGAAGAGTTAAGTGCGGTTGAGAAAGTAAAAAAGCAAAATGCAAAAAAAGGACAACCAATTAAATCAAAACAACGTCCAGAATAACAAAAAAGAAGAGTGTGAAATTTTATTCACGCTCTTCTTTTTTATTTTTAAAAACTATGTAATAGCAGTGGAGATATCTCTTTAAAATCTTCTACTTAATAATGACATTAAACCTTGAATAATCAGTACACAAGAGAACAAAAGAATAGCTACCTGACCAAAAAGGTATACTAATGGGCTTAATGGAAATAAGAAACCATCAAGTGGAACTTTTAATAATGCAAAACCAGCAACTATACATGATAAAAATAATAATGGATAGCGTTCCATAAAATAATCAATCCCCCTTTCACTTACTTAAGCTTATTCAGGTTAATTGAATTATATTTTATTAATGTCCTATTTAATGCAAAGTTCTAAAAATTATGTGGATTCTTTACCATATTGATAAAAGCAAAAGAAAGGAATAGAATGGTTTTTGGAGCAAAGGAATGCATATATTATAGTAGAAAATGGGGGATGAGATGAATGCCTCGAACTCTTTGGGTTTTAGTGATTGGAATGGTTATTAATGTAACTGGGGCCTCTTTCTTATGGCCTCTTAATACAATATACATCCATGATCAACTAGGGAAATCATTAACAGTCGCAGGAATAGTGTTAATGTTGAATTCTGGAGCTAGTGTGATTGGAAATCTTGTAGGTGGAACTTTATTTGATAAAGTTGGCGGTTACAAATCAGTATTAATTGGTATTATTATTTCGATGGCAGCCATTGCAGGGCTCGTCTTTTTTAATGAATGGCCTTATTATGTAATCTTATTAATTGTTTTAGGGTTTGGTTCTGGTATTGTATTTCCGGCGATGTATGCTATGGCTGGTTCTGTCTGGCCAGAAGGTGGGAGAAGAGCATTTAATGCGATGTATGTTGGATCAAATGTAGGGGTAGCTGTTGGAGCTGCACTTGGTGGCTTAGTAGCTTCTTATTCTTTCCAATATGTGTTTACAGCAAATGCAGTCATGTACTTGGTTTTTCTGTTACTAGCGGTGTTTGGATATCGTTCAATTAATGTTGACAAGGCGGAGCAACAAAATGTATTAGGACAAAAGAAAGTGATTAAAAATTATACAAAGTTACGTGCATTGCTAATCGTTTCAATCGGATATATATTGTGTTGGCTTGCATACTCACAATGGGCATCAACCATCGCTTCATATACACAAGGACTTGGGATTAGTATGAAGCAGTATAGTATTCTTTGGACAATTAATGGAGCACTAATTGTTATTGGCCAACCAGTTGTGAATACGGTTGTTCGCTTCTTTGCCAAAACACTTAAATCTCAAATTGTGATTGGGATTTTTATATTTATAGGATCTTTTATTGTTCTATTAAATACGACTCAATTCACTGGATTTATTGTAGCGATGCTGATTTTAACAGTTGGTGAGATGTTTGTGTGGCCGGCTGTTCCAACGATTGCTAATGAATTGGCACCTAAAGGACGAGAGGGGTTTTACCAGGGGATTGTTAATAGTATGGCGACAGGTGGTAGAATGCTAGGGCCTGTTGTTGGTGGTGTGCTAGTAGATTTATTTGGAATGAGTATGTTGTTTTTTGTATTGATTGGCTTGTTGACGATCTCAGTATTTACTACACTTGTATATGATCGGAAATTAAAACAATCAGCAGTGAACGAAGAAAATGTTGTTGTTGCAGGCGCGGGATCATAATTCATAAACCTTGGGAGAATTGTTCTCTCAAGGTTTTATTAGTTTATTCTGAACTATACCTGAGATTCTACCATTTTATAGGCTTTTAAACACTTGTATTTTCGTAAGTCTGGTAATTCCCTACTAAATTCCTATAAATTTTATAGATTTAAAGAATGAAAAATCATGATTGTTATGTTAATATCTAATAATAACAAAATTCTTTATTGTTTGAAAAATAAAATAAATGGATAAAGCTTAGATAGAGAGAGAGCTTAATTTAAAATAGGTAGGGGATTGGATATGGCAGAATTACGTAGTAATATGATTAAAAAAGGTTTTGATCGTGCACCACACAGAAGTTTGCTTCGTGCAGCTGGAGTAAAAGAGGAAGATTTTAATAAACCATTTATCGCAGTATGTAATTCATATATTGATATTGTTCCAGGACATATACATTTACAAGAGTTTGGAAAACTAGTAAAAGAAGCGATTCGTGAAGCTGGCGGAGTTCCGTTTGAATTTAACACAATCGGTGTTGATGATGGAATTGCGATGGGACATATTGGTATGCGTTATTCGCTTCCAAGCCGTGAAATTATTGCTGATTCAATTGAAACGGTGGTATCAGCGCACTGGTTTGACGGAATGGTATGTATTCCGAACTGTGATAAAATCACACCAGGAATGATGATGGCAGCACTACGAGTAAACATCCCTACGATTTTCGTAAGTGGTGGACCAATGAAAGCTGGTACAACAAGTGATGGAAGAAAGATTTCATTATCATCTGTATTTGAGGGCGTTGGTGCGTTCCAAGCAGGGAAAATTGAAGAAAAGGATCTTTATGAGTTAGAAGCATTTGGTTGTCCAACATGTGGTTCTTGTTCTGGTATGTTCACTGCAAACTCTATGAACTGTTTAGCAGAGGCGTTAGGACTTGCTCTACCTGGAAATGGAACGATTTTAGCAGTTGCACCTGAACGTAGAGATTTTGTAAAGAAATCAGCAACTCAGCTAATGGAATTAATCAAGCTTGATCTTAAACCACGTGATATTGTAACAGAGAAAGCAATCGATAATGCATTTGCTCTTGATATGGCATTAGGAGGTTCAACAAATACAGTACTTCATACATTAGCACTTGCACATGAAGCTGAAATTGAATATCCAATTGAGCGCATTAACGAAGTAGCAGAACGTGTACCACATTTATCAAAGCTTGCACCAGCTTCTGATCATCATATTGAGGACTTACATGAAGCAGGTGGAGTTTCTGCTGCATTAAATGAATTAGCGAAAAAAGAAGGCGCGCTTCATCTTGATGCAATGACGGTAACTGGTAAAACACTAGGTGAAAACGTTGCAGGATGTGAAATTACGAACCACGATGTTATTCGTCCAATCGATAATCCCCATACAGAAAAAGGTGGATTGGCTGTGTTGTTCGGAAACCTTGCTCCAGACGGTGCGATCATTAAAACTGGTGGGGTACAAAATGGAATTACTAGCCATGAAGGTCCTGCAGTTGTTTATGAATCACAAGAAGAAGCGGTTAAAGGTATTTCATCTGGTGAAGTAAAAGCTGGTGATGTTGTTATTATTCGTTACGAAGGACCTAAAGGTGGACCAGGAATGCCAGAAATGCTTTCACCTACATCGATGATTGTTGGAATGGGACTTGGACCAAAGGTAGCACTTGTAACTGATGGACGTTTCTCTGGTGCATCTCGTGGACTTTCGATTGGTCATGCTTCTCCTGAAGCAGCTGAAGGTGGGCCACTTGCATTTGTTGAAAATGGTGACCATGTTGTTATTGACATTGACAACCGCACAATGGATGTTGTTGTACCTGAGGAAGAATGGGAAAAACGTAAAGCAAACTGGAAGGGCTTTGAACCAAAGGTTAAAAAAGGCTATTTAGCTCGTTATTCTAAGCTTGTGACATCTGCTAATACTGGTGGAGTTATGAAAATTTAATAAAGTACTGCTAATCAAAGCATCCGAATTCGATTCGGATGCTTTTTTAAAGTAAAAAAAATAGTTCGTTCATTTCTTCTCTCGATTCAGTTGCTCTATATATGATAAAGCTGATAAAAGAATATCTCTTTTCGTTAACTCTTTAGTGTGTTTTAAAGGCTTTGCTATCTGCTTCTTGGATAATTCATCGTTTTTCTTTTTTACTGATTTTCGTAGTTCAGGAGATTTTCCTTTTAAGATCATATCTAAATTTTGTTGATTGAGGGAAACTAGTAGCTTGTTTAATGGGCTGTGCTGCTTCACAGGCTGAGTTCGTGGTTTCGTTTTTTTCTGCTTCTCTGGTTTATGATGACTGGATTTGGGATAATGATTAGCTGAATGTTGCTTTGTTTTTTTATGATTAATAGATGGTGGAACTTCTTTTTTGGTTACATCTATATCTGGTACGGCTTTTTCTGTTATTTTAGTTACAGCTATTTCTGGTAAGGGTTCTTCTGTTTTTGGTGTAATCTCTACCTGTGGTTGGTCTTGTTTTGCCACGTAAGAAGATCTAGTTGGTTCTAAAGAAACCTCTTCCCATGTCTCTAAAACCTGAGATGCTACCCGATCCCAAGTGTATTGACTCAGAGCAAGGTCTCTCCCTTTTTTACCCATGGAGGTCATTAATGATTTATCACTCAAAACTTCAGTAATTGCTTCGACAAAACCATTTGGATCTTCGGGATTTTTTATGACGACTCCATTTTCCCTAGCAGATATGACCTCGGGATTTCCACCTCTTTCAGTTGTTACAATGGGAAGGCCTGCAGCCATTGCTTCATAATGAACACGTGCTAGAGGTTCCTGCCATTGAGAAGTACAGACAAAGAGATCTGCTGCTGAATACCATTCATGGATTTTATCCCCTGAAACATAACCAGTATTTATAACAGGTATCGGTAATCTTTTGGAAAGAGCACGGATGTAAGCTACATAATCTGTCACTCTATCTTGGCTAAACCAATTTCCACCGATAATAACTAAGGCCAGATTATCAAATCTTTCTGCAAGAGCAGGTATGGCTAGAATAAGTTTATCAACTCCTTTGTTCCTGGAAAGTCTTCCCGCAAATAAAATAACAGTTTTATCTTCAAGCCCATGCTTTTTACGTAGCTCGTTACGGATCCCTGAAATATCTGGATGGTCTATAGGTAAGAAACGTTCGATATCAACACCTGAATAAATGGTTTTTATTTTTGGAACTGATTCTGGGTACAAGTCTTTAATCACATTTCCGATATAGTCGCTAACAGTCACAATTTGAGAGATCTCATGAAGGGCCATTTGTGCTTCCACGGGGTCAATTTTCTCTGGGAAGAACATATCGTTATGCATACTGAGGGTTATTTTAGAATGTGGTGCATGTTGACGTACTGGTAAAATGAGACGTGGCCGATTGAAAATATGAACCAAATCAAATTGTTCTGAAGAAAGGAATTCGGTTACTCCTTCTTTATACAACTCAAATACTTTCCCAGGGATTCGAACATATCGAATTCCATCTATATGCTCTTCATTTGGTAGAGAAGGATCATTGGTTCCCAAAACGGTAATATCATGTTCCTTACTTAGAATAGGGAGAATACCTGCTAAATATGTTTGGATTGCCCCGCCTAAGATTGGAGGAACAGGAAGCTTCTCAGTACAAATCATTAAGACTTTCATTTGTTATATTCACACCCTTCCAATCTTCTTTAATTTCACTTAATGCAGTCCACTTAGAATCTTCTAATTCTAGAACAGATATAACAGATTGCTTTGTATCCTCGTTTAAAAATAATTCAGGTTCATAGACCATTGATTTAATCTCTTTATAAAATGCATCAGGAAATGATAGGTCAATCCATAGCACTTCATACATTTCAGGTGTTATAGGATTTGTCTCATGATAGGCTTTAACCATTTCACGGATAAAAGTAGCATCCCATTCATTTATATCAGACATTGTACTAGCAATTAGTTTTGATAAATCACGCATTGGTAGGTCATAGGTTACACCATCAAGGTCAATGACCCACATCCCTTCAATACCCATTTGAGCATTAGACCAACCGTAGTCCTGGTGAGCTAATCCCCAATAAATATCGCCTTTTTGCGCTAGTTGATGATAACTAGATTCCTGTAGCATCTTGAGACTCGTTTCTGCTTGTTGTTTAAAGTAGTCTAGTACATGATTAATCAATTCACTTGCAGGCATTTCTGGATATGCAAGGACAATATGCCGGAACCATTCAAGCTTTGTAATGACCTTTTCGTATTTTCTCGGCCACTTTTTAACCCTTGATGGAACTTCAGCCTGCTTTGGTGGGACATATCCTTTTGTTAAGCGATGAAATTCACCCAATGCACGACATAAGTTTTTTGCACCCTCTAAGTCTGATGAGGTTGGTTCTAATGGAACAATCCATTCAGCTACAAACCATATCTTATTAGCAATCTCAACAAAGTCTCGACCGTCCTTTGTTTTTACAATTGATGGTACCCTTGCACCTTGAGTTTCTACTAAATAGTTTTGGGCTCCTAAGCTAAATATACTTCGACTTGGACGACGGTGAAGGAGCTTTAAACTTTTTGGTCCAAGGTTTGTTTCGATTTTCCAAATAGCACCACCTTTAAATGGTTTCGTTGCCATTACAGTGATATCCGAAACAACAAAGTCGTAATGTTGTAACGCTTGTTGTGCCAATTCACTTACATAGTCTGGTATATATAAGTCATCTATTGATTCATAATCTCCCCATGGATCAATTCTTTGTTTCTCCAATTTATTTCCTCCTTTAACTTAGTTGAGTATCTCGGCATATTCCAGATACATAGGATTTTAGCTTTCTAGTTCTCTATAATGTCTAGTAAGAAGTTTCATATATTCTTTTTCAATTCCAATATCATACCTAGTTCCTGAAATGACTTTTCCATAAACCTTCTGACTATTAAGTAGTTCCTTAATTGCGTCAGTTAGTTGAATTTCGTTACCATGACCAGGTGTGACGTCTTCTAAGTGGTGCATAATATCTGGATTAAAGATATACCGTCCAATAACTGCAAGGTTTGATGGAGGATTGGTGAGTGGTTTCTCAACAATATCCTCTAGCTCATATTCATTGTTTTTCATTTCAATTCCGGAAATGACTCCATAGTTTTTTGTAGAGTGCTCATCTACTTTCTTCAATCCAATTACACTCGAAGAAGTTCTGTGATGAAGGTCTATTAGTTCTTGTAAGCAACTTCCGTTTTTATTGATGATGATGTCGTCTGGTAATAGTACAGCAAATGGATCTTTACCAACGAAGTTTTTCCCAAGATGAATAGCATCCCCGAGTCCTTTAGCAAAGGGTTGGCGTGTGTAAAGAATTTGAGCTTTTGGTAGGGTTAGCTTTTGTTTAAGATGGCTCTTATTATTTTTCTCTAAAAATGATTCTAGTTCCAAGGATGAATCCAAGTAATCAATAATAAGGCTCTTGGTACGTGAAACGATGATTAGTATTTCCTCAATACCGGAGTTAACCGCTTCCTCAATAACAAGTTGGATGGCCGGCTTTAGTCCGACTGGAAACATTTCCTTTGGGATAACCTTTGTAATGGGAAGACCTCTCGTGCCAAACCCTGCTGCTGGTATGATTGCTTTTTTTACCATATGCCTCCTCCTTTCTTGTCCATTTACTGTAATATATTCTCTTCATAGACATAAAGGGACTTGTCTGATAAGAAAACAGGCTTCAAACTAAGTCCATTTTTATAGATTTGGTTATTTGCTAGATTACAATCTTTTCGTTTTTTCATAGGATACATGAAGAGAATAGAAAGAAGGGGATTTCAAGATGGAAATCTGTATTGTTGGAGCTGGATATGTAGGTTTAACGACAGCTGCGGTGTTAGCACGCCTTGGACACTCTGTCTGTTGTGTGGATATTAATAAGGAGAGAATTAAAGAATTGCAAGAGGGCAAGGTTCCTATTTATGAACCCGGGTTGAAGGAGATTCTTGACCATCATCATGAAAATTTATCCTTTCATTGGGATGTGAGTAAGGGTATATCGGAATTTCCGGTCATTATGATTGCTGTTGGAACGCCATCACTTCCAGATGGGAAAACAGATTTAACCTATCTGTATTCAGTAGTAGATTGTATTAGTGAAAATCTATCATCCTATAAAACCATTATTACTAAAAGCACGGTTCCTCCTGGAACAAACGAAATTTTATATCGAAGACTAATTGATCAAGGAGTAGATTCTAGTCTATTTAACATCGTTTCTAATCCTGAGTTTCTTCGTGAAGGAACAGCTATTTATGATATGGAACACCCTGACAAAATTTTGGTAGGACATAGAGAGGGAGATAGTCAATCAGTTTCTATTTTACAAGAACTATATCATGGTCTTGATGCACCATATGTTGTGACAAGTTTAAATGGAGCAGAAATGACCAAATATGCTTCAAATGCTTTTCTAGCGTTGAAGATTTCTTTTATCAATGAAATGGCCAAAATCAGTGATGCTTATGGTGTTAATATTACTGATGTTGCAAGAGGTATTGGAACCGATCCGCGAATTGGTCCTCACTTTTTACAAGCTGGACTTGGGTATGGAGGTTCTTGTTTTCCGAAAGATGTTATTTCATTGGAGCATACGGCATTAGAAAAGGAAATACATCCAAAATTATTAAGGGCTCTTCAAGAAGTCAATCATGAGCAAATTGAAGTCTATTTGAGGAAATTAAAACAAGCTATGACAACAATAGAGGGGAAAACGATTACAGTGTTAGGTATTGCTTTTAAGCCAAACACAGATGATATTCGATGTTCACCTGCAGTTGAACTCATTAAAAGGATTAGCCAATATGATTGTGAGGTAAGATCCTATGACCCAAAAGCAAGTCTTCCTCCCAATTTGTATGAGAACGTTAAGCAAACCCCTAGTCTTGAACAAGCAATTAAAGGGTCAGATTGTGTTGTTATTGCAACTGATTGGGAGGAATTTAAAGAAATGGACTTAGGGAAGCTTAAGAAATGGATGAGAGGAAATCTAGTGCTTGATGCAAGAAACTGTCTTGAACCAAGAGCTTTAGCTCAGCATGGATTAGCTTATATAGGGGTTGCACGGGGAAGAAAAAGTAGTGGAATATGATTATTGTCCCTTCATTGGGTCAGAGGTCCTCGTTTATGAGGACCACAAACCTTTATAAGGAGTACTTTTTTATTCTAGTTCAGGATCCCGATCATCCAAATACCTCGTATATTTCAAAAGTGTTCCCCCACCACTTCCGCCACCAGTTGTTGAATGTTCTGGGTATACTGATTTACCGGAGTGGTCAAAAGCTCTCCAAGCAAATTCTGTTGTGGGAGAGGAGAAAACGCCGTTATAGTAAAAGTCAGGAAACTGTGCAGCTTCTAGCTTCATTGTGTCGTTTAATACCTTGATAAACTCCTCAGATAATTTAACAATTCCGTAAGAGTGTTCATCCAATGGTGTTGAAAAGTTCATTTGTAGTTTAGGTGTATAGATTTCAATTCGATCTGAAACAGAGTAATTTCTTCGCTTTAACAAATAAAACTCTAACGATTTAATCTGGTCAGCAGGATGAAGATTCCAAACAAAATAAAAGGTTGAGGGGTCATTAGGGTTCGTACTAACTAGATGGGGAGTACTGATTGTACCTACATATTCAATCTCCCAATTGCGATTATTATAGTACCAGTAGCTTGCAGCATATTCACCTTCAGTTGTGATATATGGAACATAAATATGATTGTTATCAATGGTGATAATATCCTGAATTACTTCTATTTTTGAATTTAAATAGTAAGGATTTATCCTTTGTTTCATTTCTTCTTCTGTTAAAAATGAACTTGCATCACTTGTATAGTAATAGAATGAATAAGCTCCAACCAAAAGAATTACAAACAAAAACAATAAAAGGAGAAGCTTCTTTTTAGTACTTATCACTCAGGAACTCCCTCCTCAAAAAGTACATCATTAGAACGAAAGTAATATTGTTCAAGAGGTGTAGTAATCAGAATACCATGACCATCACGCTCAAGGTAGACAGTGGTTGTAAGGTCACTCCCAAGTTTAGGTGTTGTCCCGATTAATTGATAGGGGAATTTTTCGTCCAAAGAAGACGTTACTTCCTCATACCAAACAATGCTTTGTACAGGTTCTTGTTCCATATCCTTAAGTAAAGCTAGAAGATTATCTTTAATGGTGACATTTTCTCCACTTGGATGAATCATGATCATTTCAGCGTGTTCGATCCCGGTAATATAGGTAGAGATCTTATCTTCTGGATAAAATAGTGCATGAAATGGATTCAAGAGTATAGAACCTAACAGAAAAATAAAGTTTGCCCAAAACCCTAACCATGCAAAAGGTCGATATCTCATCCAGCGTGTAATCTGATCATTTCTTTTTAAAATCCCGTATGCAATCCATACACCAATTGGTAGAATGGAAATCCTATAAGTATCAAACGTAATACTAAACGTAAAAAGGCCAATTAAAAGAATGGTGAATGCCTTCCATATAGGAGGTTTGGCACTTTTACGATAAAGATGTGTAAACAAGAATGCAATTAGTAACCAAGATAACGTAGCAATCACGATGGATGGAAGATTGAATGATAATTCAAGATTGAAATCCATAGTTCCCTCCTTACATGTGTATATCTAAATTTTATCATAAAAATGGCACATTCTGGTTAGAGATTTGGTATGTAGAGTAATCGTTTCGGTAAAAATAGTGTTAAGTAAGCCTATTTTTCTTGTTAACACTTGCAGTTTATTGTCAAATTCTATAGAATACACATTATAATTAAATATGATGAAAGCATTGATGAGGAGTAGTAGTGAAGAACGATGTATAGAGAGTTGACGGTTGGTGCAAGTCAATCATTAGTTGTTCATGAACTCGCCTTGGAGTTACAAGTGTGAAATGCGTTTGAATCGTAAGAGTAATACTTGTCGTCTGGTCCGCGTTAAGGATGAATGAAGCGAGTGCAGAACGTGTGAAGTGAAACGACGCGTTGCAACACTAATTTGGGTGGTACCGCGGGAGATTATATACATATCCTCTCGTCCCTATACAGGGATGAGGGGTTTTTTTATATTTAGTTATATATTGAAAGATTGTTGTTAATTAGAAAAATCGCATTTATAGCTGCAAGTTGATTGGAACGGAAGGTGTGAGACTCCTGCGGGATGTGCAGGACAGATGAGACCCCACAGGAGCAAAGCGACGAGGAGGCTCATCGCCTGCCCCGCGGAAAGATCGCACCTGGAGTGGAAATCAACTACTGTGTTTGATCAGCAATAAAGTTTATGAAAACAACCGATATTTAGAAGAATTTGAACACGATGTTCGAGGAGGATTAAGATGAGTTACAAGCACCAGGATATTGAAAAGAAATGGCAGCAACATTGGGAACAGAATAAAACATTCCGTACCACTGAAGACAAAGGAAAGCGTAAGTTTTATGCGTTAGATATGTTTCCATATCCATCAGGAGCTGGATTACATGTTGGTCATCCTGAAGGCTATACAGCAACAGACATATTAGCAAGAATGAAACGCATGCAAGGATATAATGTACTCCACCCGATGGGATGGGATGCATTCGGCCTTCCTGCAGAGCAATATGCTTTAGATACTGGGAACGATCCAGCAGAATTCACAGAGAAAAATATTAACACTTTCCGTCGTCAAATCAAAGAACTTGGTTTTTCATATGATTGGGATCGTGAAGTAAATACAACTGATCCTAAATACTATAAATGGACACAATGGATTTTCACTAAGCTGTATGAAAAAGGCTTGGCATATGTAGATGAAGTAGCTGTTAACTGGTGTCCAGCACTAGGAACAGTACTTGCTAATGAAGAAGTCATTGATGGTAAAAGTGAACGTGGCGGACACCCAGTTGAACGCCGTCCAATGAGACAATGGGTATTAAGAATTACGAAGTATGCAGACCGTCTATTAGAAGATTTGGAAGAGCTTGATTGGCCAGAGAGCTTAAAGGAAATGCAACGTAACTGGATTGGGAAAAGTGAAGGAGCACATGTTACCTTTAATATTGAGGAACATAATGATACATTCACAGTGTTCACAACACGTCCTGATACATTATTTGGTGCAACATATGCAGTACTTGCTCCTGAACATCCTTTCGTTGATAAAATAACAACAGAAGATCAAAAAGAAGCAGTAGCAGATTATATCAATAAAGTGAAGAGTAAAAGTGATCTAGAACGTACAGATCTTGCGAAAGATAAAACAGGTGTCTTCACAGGTGCATATGCAATTAATCCAGTGAATAATGAGAAAATGCCAATTTGGATTGCTGATTATGTATTAATGAGCTATGGAACTGGTGCGATTATGGCTGTTCCAGCACATGATGAGCGTGATTATGAGTTTGCTGTGAAGTTTGAACTTCCTATTAAAGAAGTTGTAGCTGGTGGAGATGTGACGAAAGAAGCATACACTGGCGATGGTGAGCACGTTAACTCTGACTTTTTAAATGGAATGGACAAAGAAGAAGCAATTACAGCCATGATTAGCTGGCTTGTTGAGAATGAAAAAGGGAAAAAGGAAACCACTTATCGTCTACGCGACTGGTTATTCAGCCGTCAACGTTACTGGGGTGAACCCATCCCAATCATTCATTGGGAAGATGGCACAATGACAGCACTTCCTGAAGAAGAGCTACCATTGATGCTTCCGAAAACCACAAATATTAAACCATCTGGTACAGGTGAATCTCCACTTGCAAATATTGAAGAGTGGGTTAATGTAGTGGATGAGAAGACTGGCAAAAAAGGTCGTCGTGAAACAAACACGATGCCACAATGGGCAGGTAGCTGCTGGTACTATTTACGTTATATCGATCCTGATAACGACAAGCATTTAGCTGACCCTGAAAAACTAAAAGAATGGTTACCGGTCGATATTTATATCGGTGGTGCAGAGCATGCGGTCCTTCATTTACTATATGCTCGCTTCTGGCACAAAGTATTATATGATGTAGGTGTTGTTACAACAAAAGAACCTTTCCAAAAGCTATTTAACCAAGGAATGATTCTTGGTGAAAATAATGAAAAAATGAGTAAGTCCAAAGGGAATGTAGTAAACCCTGATGACATTATTAAAAGCCATGGTGCAGACACTTTACGTTTATATGAAATGTTTATGGGACCACTTGATGCTTCAATTGCCTGGTCTGAAAATGGATTAGATGGTTCTCGCAGATTCCTTGACCGAATCTGGAGATTATTCATTGATGATCATGGTCAAGTGACGAATAAACTAACAGGCACTGAAGAAGGTGGAGTATTAGAACGTGTATACCACCAAACAGTGAAGAAAGTAACAGAAGATTATGAGGGGCTTCGTTTTAACACAGCGATTTCACAATTAATGGTGTTTATTAATGAAGCATACAAAGCGACAGAGTTGCCAACTAAATATATAGAAGGCTTCGTAAAGTTATTGTCTCCAGTGGCACCACATATCGCTGAAGAGCTTTGGAGTAAGCTTGGACATGACAAGTCATTAGCATATGAAGCATGGCCGGCTTTTGATGAAGCTAAATTAGTTGAAGATGAAATTGAAATTGTGATTCAGATCAATGGGAAGGTGAAAGCGAAGCTTCACGTTCCTGCAGATGCAACTAGAGAAAAGCTAGAAGAGATTGCGATGGGTGAAGTGAAAGAACAGATTGAAGGTAAAACTGTTCGTAAAGTAATCGCAGTTCCAGGGAAGTTAGTTAATATTGTTGCGAATTAAATGATTTTATGGGGACTCCGTCTATGATGGAGTCCTTGTTTTTGGCGAGGAATTGTCGAAAAATCGATAAAATTAGAAGAGTGGCGGATAAATGGTTAAAAGTCGCGGATAAACGACTTAAAGTGACGGATATTTGACAAAAAGTCACGGATAAACTTTTGAATTGCCTTCAAATAGCCCTTATATACACCACTGTATAGGATTTCTCCTCTTATTTTTGAATCAAAATAACTACAGAGGTTATTCTATAACTGTAAATGTACAATTTTTTAAATTAAAGGGGCCGAAAATATGACTCAATCTAAGAAGCAACAAGAAAGACAATGGAGAGAGCGAAAAGAAGCTCAACATCCACATGGCAAAGTGAAAACGTTTGAACAACTAGCTGAAGATGCTAGTAAGGGCGACACTAAGTAAAAAAAGGTAGCTGTCTTTTGGCAGCTATTTTCATTTCATAAGACAAGATACTATGTAAACAATTCTATATTGATTATAATGACGTTAAGAAACCTAAACATTGAGAGGATGAATTAAATGTCACAAATCGATTTAATTACAACGGAAGAATTGAAGCAAAAGTTACAAAACAATGAAAATCTAGAATTAGTTGATGTACGTGAGGATGAAGAAGTAGAATTTGGTATGATTCCTGGAGCAAAACATATTAAAATGGGTGAAATTCCAGCTAACTTAGATTACTTTGATAAAGAGAAAGAATACATATTCATTTGTAGATCTGGAAAAAGAAGTGAAAATGTTTGTTATTATCTAAATGAACAAGGTTATAAGGTAAGAAACATGGTTGGCGGCATGTTAGAGTGGACTGGAGAAACCAAATAAATCCGTTATTCAAAGGCTATTTCAAATATGTTGAAGTAGCCTTTTTTTATAAGATAAGCAAATATATATTTTTGTACTTAGTTTTACTGTCTAGCTCCAGGCGCCATCGGCTCGGGTCATAAGCCAATCCGTCAAGAAGGTTAAAAAGCAACCTTCCAGTCGAATCGTCTTATGCCTGTCGCCGATAAGCGGGCGCCTTGCGCTTTTCTTACTGTCTAGCTCCAGGCGCCATCGGCTCGGGTCATAAGCCAATCCTTCAAGAAGGTTAAAAAGCAACCTTCCAGTCGAATCGTCTTATGCCTGTCGCCGATAAGCGGGCGCCTTGCGCTTTTCTTATAAAATTAGGTATTAGGTGACTGTAGATTGCTGTATTTCATGTGGTAAAATCAACTAAAGTAAAAAATCAGCTCCCGATTGGGAACTGACTTGAATGTGTGTTTTTTATGATAAGCCGCATTTGCCGTAACTCACATAAGAAAGTTTTAAACCACCACTCCTCAAAGTGGGTGTTTGCAGATACAGTCCTGTCTTCCTCTACGTAATGAAGGCTTGACATTTATGCATCAATGTAAAACTCCCTATAACAGCATAAAGGTTAAAACTTAATTATCATTACGAACAATGTAGCTTATATATACATCATACAAGATAGACTTGTCTACTTCAAGGTTAATTCCTTCCAGACCTTCAACTTACTTCCAAAGCCCTACTTATGTAGTCGAAATGAAATTCTTTTGAAATATTTTTGTTAAACAACACTGTTAGAATACAGATTATATGCGAATAGTTTAGTGATAAGTTTTAATATAAGGGGTGATTACTGTGAAAGAAGAGGTAATGATTAATAAAAAGTTTTATGAACGATATTTATCTGAAGAGTCACATCAACATCCTGTTGAGGTGTTAGGAGAATTATATTTTGCAGAACAACAAAATGAGTTATGTGATCTTTCATATTTACGATTTGCTCAAGGTGAACTCTATTATCATTTGAAAGACTATGAAACAGCCATTTTTAAATGGGAAAATATTAATAATGACTTTGAAGAATGGGCTAGGAAAAACATGGCGGATGCATACTTCGCACTCGATCTGCTTCCGAATGCCGAAGAAATTTATCTCTCAATTAAGACAAATCAGGAGATATTATCAATTGAAATCTCGCTAAAATTATTTTCACTTTATTGGATGCAGGGAAAAAGTAATCAAGCAAAAGAGATTATTAAACATATCGTTTTAAATAATCCGGATTATGGGGATGCGACTCATCTTGCACGAAGTTTTTTCCATGAGCAAGAGGATTGGAATGAAAGTATCGAACTTGCTGTAAATGAAGCCAACCGAACACATTCAATGGATTGGTTTGATTTAATTAGAGAATTCATAGAGCTTGGCTATACCAAGCAGTTGCATCCAAGTTATTTTATAAATACGTTGAAAACTCTCTATGATCTTAGCCATGAAGGATTTGAGGAACTATTGAATCTTCTTTGGAAGAGTTATAAGAATGAAACGTTTGTTTTAGAGTGGATTTTAGAAATGGATTCATTCATTTCATCAGTTGAAATCGAAGATGGAAGACTTTGGAGAAGTACACATGAATTATACGAGGAAATTTATCTTGAACTAACTAATGGGTATTATTTATTGGAAGAAATTCGCAAGTGCCTGCCTAATTTATTAACGAATTGGCTTAGAGTAGCAGATTCTTCAAAACTATCAGTTGCAGCTGCGGCAACTTTAGCATGGAAGGATATTATGCCATCTAGTTTTTCGGCAAACCTTATTGAGTTTGCTAGGGAGGAAGTACATCGTTCGTTACCATCTAAGTATGCTAGCAACTATATAACAGATTTATTTCTGACCATTACAAAATGGACGAATAAACAGAATCTGACTAATGGACATACATTGAACCAGCTTGCTGGCGGATTGCTTGATCTATCCAAAATACACCTTTTACTTTTGGGGACGAGTGAGAGAGGTAAAATTAGTGTTCGTGACTCAATCTTGGGGAGAACTATATTAGAAGGGCCGTCTTCCTGTGTAATGATCTTTAGTTATGATGAAATAGAGGAAGCTGTGGATGTATCTACACAAGACCAAAAGGTCATTTCAAACTTATCGAAATTTCATTATGTATCAGCAGTGAACCAGGAGAAGAATGATCATGCACTTTTAGATGTAAGAGTACCAAGTGAAATATTAAAGGATTATCAGCTAACAGTAATTGATCTGCCGTGCATCACTGGCTCTAGTCATGCGCTAGACTTAAATGTTGATTATTTAACCTATACAGATTGCGTATTATTTATCCTAAATATTCATTCTCCTTTTACGGAAAAAGAGCGTGATATTTTGTTGGCAATTCATGAGAAAGTTCCGAATCTCCCGGTGACTTTTCTTGTAACAGAAATAGAAGAAGGGTATAGTGAACAAGAAATTCAACGAGTGATTAAAATGATAAAATCTAAGCTCAATTCGTATTTTCCCGATGCAAATGTCATTCCGTTTCAATCAAATAATGAGGAAAATCTTAATGAGTTACTCAAAATGACAATTGGTAAATCCACTAGTGGTGATCTTGAGAGAGAACGGGCACTAAAAATACATCAGAATAGTAAGGAGTTACTTAACAGTCTAATCACTACAAGAAGTGGTTTAGAAATTAGTTTAAATGAGTCTATCTCGTTCAATAAAGAGATGACATCTAAACTAAAAGGTGCAATTAACCAATTAGAAGATACACAAAGGGAAAAAGTTAATAAAATTACTGAAAGATATAGTGAAGTGAAAAATTTAATTAAGGAAGAACTTAGTAAGAATCTACCTAAAATACTTCGGAGTTGTTCGGATTTGGTGGATGAAAAAAGTAACCTTAATCAAATACATCGTGAGTTGGACAGCGAGATGAACCGTCGAATTGAAGAGTATTTAAAGTCAACAATTGAGCCTTTGTTTGTCGCATCAATTCATGATTGGATTACAAAGGCAAGTGACGAATTCAACCAAAGTAAAAAAAGTTTAGAAGAATTGTGTGATAGTTTAAATGGTATGTATGGTGTAAATAAAATTAATTTACACTGTGATTTTAAGGTTTTAGAAGATTGGAAACGGGATGCGGAGCGCATGTTGAATAGGATTCATGTAGATAAAATTGATATATTTTTAAAGTTTACGCCAGCACAGTTTCTATTGAAAAGCGCTGGATTGATCCTCGGATCTCTTCCGCAAAAAACAATGATATCAACAAAATATAAAGGTTATATTGAAAACCGTTCATATGATGATGTAGTAAATTTGGTTACGACTCAATTTTTGACTCAGTTTGATTTCTTCGAGAAAGCGATTGAACGTGACGTGATCATGTTTTTTGTTAACCCATTTAAGACATTAAAGCACGTGGTTGAGGAAACGATCAAAGAAACGGAGGAGAAAAGAGAAATTTTAAGGGAAATGAATAGTAGACCAGAAATATTCGAGGATGCTCTTACCATTTTTGAAATAAGGCTAAATCAATATGAATGGATGAATTCAGAAGTACAGTCTATAAATATGTAAACATAAAAGAAGCTGTTCAAAGTGGTGAGCCACTTATAGAACAGCTTCTTTTTTATTCGACTAAGCCAAGTCTCTTCAAACCGTTAAAGATCCCAGAATCAGTAACAGAGGTGGTTTGATACTTTGCGTATCTTAAAAGATTAGGATGTGCATTCCCCATCGCGAAGCCTTCACCAACATAGGACAACATTTCCTTATCATTCATTCCATCACCGAAAGCAATCGATTCTGGGGCAGGTATGTTAAGGGAATCTAATATTGTCTTAACAGCTACTCCTTTATTTACGGTGTCTCGAATCACATCAAAACTATGTTCGAACCCTTCTAGATTTATTTGAGATAAGTGGATGTTTGTGTCTTCTTCATAGATGACTTGATCACCTTCTGTTAGATTAAGGACGGACATTCCTAGGATTTGGTCAACGTATGAAGGTGAGTATAATTGATTATTTTTCAAATGGAATTTTGAAATAAATTCTTTAACAACAGGAGATTCAAATGAAGTTACGAGATTTTCTTTATTTGTGTACATGACAATTTCATGGTTGTGTTCCCTTGCTTTTTGGATAAATGATTCAACGGTCTTAGCAGTCAATGGTTCGTTAAATACTTCTTGATCATTCTGAATGGCGTAAGCACCATTATATCCAATAAAAGATTTGATGTTCAGTTCTTTTCCTATATCCCAAATTTCATGGAGAGGTCTTCCAGTTGCAAGAAATACTTCGATTCCTTTTTGTTGTATTTGATTAACCGCGTCTTTTGTTGAGTCTTGAATTGAATCATCAGGTGCCAAAATCGTCCCATCAATGTCTAAAAACAAGATTGAATAGTTATTCATCAAATTCTCCTCATATATAGGTATTTATTGTAGTATAGGTGGATTTTACCATAAAACAAAGAATTAAAAAATAAGAAGGGTTTTATGAGAGGTTTTAGTGGGTAGGCATAAATAATGTGTAATAAGTTTCGAATATCATTCGAAAATCATTACACATCTACAACATTCAAAATTAAATATGTCATTCTAACTCCTTTGCATTAAGCGATATTTGTGTATGCAATTCCAATGAATTCAACTGTGATCATTGCTCGAGGATTATTCTTTTCAAGTTCTTTCTTCATTAGCTGTGCTTTTTTCATTGCTTCAAACATTCCATTAGCATTTAGAGTGATATCTTTTGCAATATTTTGATCTGTTTTAAAAATAAAACGAAACTGTTTCATCTGTACTAACCTCCTGTCCTATCTGTTTTGTTGATAAATATAATATAACATAAATCTGTATCAATTAGTATTACCAAACTGTTACATTTTTGTTAAGCTGTTAAAAAGTTTGTGTTAATCATTATTGACTGATTGTAAATAATTTAAACTTGTGACTTATGCTCAGTCTTATTTATAAATTCATATAATAATATTTGATAAGATTTGTTATAAATACGTATTATATTTATTAACTTACTGTTAATGTTCGGTATGAAAAATGTAAATGTTTTAACACAAAAGGATAAAAACCCAGTATTATCAATGGTTTTGAGGAGTGTTGGAGGATTTGTGTCGAAAGTGGTCGAAAGATTAGTCTGTATATTTGTTCGTAAAACGATATAATTTAATGGAACTGTACAAAATTAGACACAATTTGTTCATAAAATTGTTTATCTATCATTATAATTCGATATAAATTTTAACTATTTTGTTAGATTTTAAGATTATATGAATAGATCTTTTTTATGCGGTTCAAAAAAATAGTCGGAAGGTGGACTTTCATTGAAAGCGAATTTTAAAGAAGCTCTGAAGCGAAAGGTAGTTAGCGGTTTAACTGTAAGTGCTTTATTAGTAAGTACATTTCTAGCACCGATCCTCTCTACAGTTGCTGTAGCAGCAGAAGTGGCGAATCCAGTAGTAGATTTACGTATCTTAGAAACGACGGATATTCACACAAATATCTTAAACTATGATTACTTCCAAGATAAGCCTACAGATGTATTTGGGCTCTCTAAAGCTTCAACCTTAATTAAAAAGCAGCAGGCAGAAGTAAAGAACTCCTTACTTTTCGACAATGGTGATTTAATACAAGGAAATCCATTAGGGGATTACATAGCAAGAGTGGATGTCTTAAAAGAAGGACAAGTTCACCCGGCAGTTAAAGCTCTTAATCTATTAGGTTATGATGCTGGAACCGTTGGAAACCATGAATTTAACTTCGGTTTAGATTTCCTTAACGAAGCATTTGATGATGCAGAATTTCCTATAGTCAATGCTAACGTTTTTAATCTCGACGGTACTCCGTATTTCGATCAATACGAAATCCTTACAAAACAGGTAACAGATCAATCAGGAAATACACATACAATCAAAGTTGGGGTAACAGGCTTTGTTCCACCACAAATCCTAAATTGGGATTATGGTCATCTAAATGGGAAAGTATCTGTGGAAGATATTATGGTATCTGCCAACAAGATTATTCCACAAATGAAGACTGAAGGAGCAGATGTAATCGTTGTTCTTGCTCACTCTGGAATTGATAATAGTGGCCAAGTGGATGGTATGGAAAATGCAGCATATTATTTAACACAAGTTGAAGGTGTCGATGCAGTTTTATCTGGTCATGCACATGCTATTTTTCCAGCAGTAGAGGGTAAGAAAGCAAACTTCCCTGACGGCAATGGTTTCGATAATGTAAAAGGTACAATCAATGGTGTACCAGTAACAATGCCAGGTTCATGGGCCGATCATATTGGACAAATTGACTTGAAGCTTGAATTGGTTAATGGGGAGTGGATTGTTGCTGATTCCCAAGGCGTGGTATTACCTACAGCGGGTTATGCTAGTGATAAGGCTCTAGAAGATGCAATCGCTACTGAACATGCAGCAACTATTAACTATGTAAATGGTCCTGTTGGCACAACAACTGCTCCAATTAACAGTTATTTTGCATTAGTGCAAGATGATCCGTCTGTACAAATCGTTTCAAACGCACAAAAGTGGTATGTAGATAAGTGGATTGCAGGAGCAGGTGCACAATATAAAGGTCTTCCTGTATTATCTTCTGCAGCACCATTTAAAGCAGGTGGACGTGCTGGTGATGATGCTTCATACTTCACTGATATTCCAACTGGTACAATTGCAATTAAAAACGTAGCAGATCTGTATTTATATCCTAATACTGTTTATGCACTAAAAATAAATGGCTCAGAATTAAAAGAGTGGATTGAATGGTCAGCAGGTCAATTTAATCAAATCGATCCTAGCAACAAAGCTGAACAATCCTTAATCAATTATAATTTTAGATCTTACAATTTTGATGTAATTGATGGTGTCACATATGAAATTGATGTTACACAACCTTCTAAATATAATAATGACCAAGCTCTTATTAATCCTGAAGCAAGCAGAGTTAAGAATTTGCAGTATAATGGCAAGCCTGTTACAGCAGACATGGAATTCATTGTTGCAACAAACAACTACCGTGCTGGTACAAACAAAATTGTAAACCCGGGTGGTAAGAATACGATATTGGTTGCGCCTGATGAGAACAGACAGGCAATTATTGACTATATCGTTAATACAGGTGAAATCAATCCAAGTGCAGATGATAATTGGAAAATCGCAGACATTGATGGTGATGTAAATGTTACATTTGCATCTGCAGCAAAAGCTCAAAACTATTTAAATGGTCAATCTTATATTGAGCATGTTGAAACAAATGGAGATCTTGCGAAATTTGCTCTTAACCTAGGAACTAGAGAATCATGGCAACTTAGTATATTACACACAAATGATACGCATGCCCATGTTGAACAATATCCTAAGCTATTCACAGCAGTAAACAAGGTTAGAAGTGAGAAAGAAAATACGTTACTTGTTGATGCTGGTGATGTTTTCTCAGGAACATTATTCTTTAACCAATATAGTGGATTGGCAGACCTTTGGTTCATGAATGAAATTGGTTATGATGCAATGACGTTTGGTAACCATGAATTTGACAAAGATTCTACAACTCTAGCAAACTTTGTTTCTAGAATGAATTTCCCGATGGTTTCTTCCAATGTGAACGTGACGAAAGATCCGGTGTTAAGTCTATTGTTTAAGAACGAATTAGGTAAAACACAAACTGGAGGAAACATTTATCCAGCAATCGTTAAAGAAATCGATGGAGAACAAGTTGGGATCTTTGGTCTGACAACTCCAGATACAGTAATTCTTGCAAGTCCAGGAAGAGATATTGTTTTTGAAGATGCAAAGATAAAAGCGACTGAAACGGTAGCTAGATTAAAGTCTGATGGAGTGAACAAAATTATTGTTCTTTCTCACATGGGACATACTTCTGATTTGGAATTAGCTAATGCAGTTGAAGGGATTGACGTAATTGTTGGTGGACATTCACATACTACTTTGACAAAACCGGTTATTGTCAATAAAGCAGAGCCAACATTAATTGTTCAAGCTAATGAATATTTAAATTACTTAGGTTCACTGGATGTAACATTCAATAATGAAGGTGTCGTTATTGGTCATGCTGGAGAACTTCTAGAACTTGATGGTTTTGAAGAAAATGCTGCTGCCGCAGAAAAAGTAGCAGAATTTGAAGTGAAGCTTGATGAGATAAGAAAGAAGATAATTGGTCATACAAACGTTGTCTTGAATGGTGAACGTAAGGACATTCGTACGAAAGAAACGAATCTAGGAAACTTGATTGCTGACGGAATGGCACAACAAGCATATAAGGTTGATGGAAAAACAACAATTGCTCTCCAAAATGGTGGAGGAATTCGTGCTTCGATCGATAAGGGTGACATTACGTTAGGTGATGCATACACAGTCCTACCATTTGGTAATCTATTAGTCACTTTAGACTTAACTGGTGCAGAGATTTTAGAAGCTTTAGAGCATAGTGTGAGCGAAGTAGAAGCTGCACAAGGTAAGTTCTTACAAGTATCAGGACTTCGATTCAAATATGATATCAACAAACCAGTTGGTGAAAGAGTGTGGCTTGTTGAAGTAAAGCAAGCGAATGGCAAGTATAAAACTCTAGATTTACAAGCAACATATAGTGTTGCGACGAATGCATTCACAGCTGATGGTGGAGACGGATTCACAGTTTTCAAAAAGGCTAAAAATGAAGGGCGTATAAACGAATTATTCCTGCTTGATGCAGATGTATTTACTTCTTATGTTCAGTCTAATAGTCCTGTTTCACCTTCAGTTGAAGGTAGAATTATCCAGGAAGTTAAGAGTAATGCTAAGCCTGAGCCAAAGCCTGGAAAAGGTGATGGGACAGCACCAACGAAACCAAAAGAGGTTAAGCCTACAATTAAAAACGGAGTCGTAACGATTGATACAAGTTCAATTAAGTCGTTAGAAGCTAATTCTCAGTTAATAATTAATGTAGAAGGTCAGACGGTGTTTAAGGCTTCATTTACAGAAGAACAAGTTAAGCTTTTAAAAGAAAAAGGAATAGAAACGGTTATTTCAAATAATGATGTTGAAGTGAAAATTCCTGCTGCCAACTTACCGAATGGAGCTTTCGAAGTTCATGTGACAAAAATGAAATCGGTAAAATCAGCGGTAGGTGAAGTGTATGATTTTAAAATTACTTCAAAAGGCAAGGAATATCACAAGTTTGCTGAAATGATGACATTAGTGTTTAAAGTGGATGCAAAGAAAGTGAAGAACCCTAATCATGTAACAGTTCTTTACTACAATGAAGAGAAAAAGCAATGGGAAGACATTGGTGGTACTTATAAGGATGGATTTGTAACAGCACAAACAAACCACTTTAGTACGTATGGAGCATTCGAGGTTTCAGGTGAAGGTAAGGATGGATTATCGGATATCCCAGCACCTCACAAAGGGAATCCATTACCAAGTACAGCAACAAATACATTTAATCTGCTATTAGTAGGATTACTAGTATTAGGTGCAGGTGTTGGAATGTTTCTATTTAAAAGAAAAAGACTGAATCAAGCATAAATAAAAAGCTTGGAGAGAATGTTTTACAGTTCTCTTCAAGCTTTTTTTGATGGATAGGAATTCTCCACTCTTATCTAACTAAATTGTTTGATCATAAGAGAAAGCGAATTAGATAGATTTGTTAGTTTCAAGCCTATCTCGTGAGTATTCTCCATTTTCTCAATTTGATCATTACTGGTACTCAACATTTCTTCCGTGCTTGCTAACGTTTCTTGAGAGACAGATGAAAAGCTTAATGTGGCTTCCTCAAGTTCAGGTAAAAGTTCTTTAAGGTCTCTTAACTCTACTCGCATTTCTAGTAGACTATTACTTACACTTTTTATTTCTTTCATCAGCTCGTCAAACGAAATTTTCGAATCATTTGCAGTAACAAGGTTTGTTTTTATTTTACTAAGCATATGTTCAAATTCATTGGTTGCTAACAATGTGACATCTTTCATGCTAGAGATTGATTGTGTTATTTCCTCGGTTGCTATTGTTGATTGATCTGCTAATTTTCTTACTTCATTTGCAACAACGGCAAACCCTTTTCCAGCTTCACCAGCTCTTGCAGCTTCAATTGTTGCATTAAGTGCTAGAAGTTTTGTTTGCTCTGCCATTCCTTTGATTAATCCTACCAGTTTTGTAATGGAGGAAGATTGTTCTTGAACGTGTTGAATGGTTGTATTTAGGTGCTCAAATTCACTTTTAAAATCGTGAGTGCGAGTAATTAATTGGGAGATGGTATTTTCTCCGACAATCGCTGATTGTTGCATAGCTTCTGACCGCTGAAAAACAAAATTCATCTTATTTAACATTTCTTCATTCATCTTTTTCAAAGAATGAAATTGAAGAACGTTATGTTCAGAACTAACAGCTGTTTGTTCTGCTCCAGCTTTTACTATGTTAATAGCTTCTATTAATTGATGGCTATAAACTAAGGCATCACGTGAAGAATGCTTAAGTTTTCCTCCTGTTGATTCAAGCTCTGCTGTTGTTTCTGTTAACTCATTAATAATTGTAGTCATTTGCACCATCATTGTGTTAAAGCTTTTATTTAATGATTGAAATTCAGGAATCGTTGTTTTTATATCAGTGGTTTGACTGATTTTACCATTACGTACTGACCTCATTGCATCTTGTAATTGAACTAAGGGAGTTGTTAATCTACGAACAAACAGAATAATTAATATAAGAGATAGTAAAAGGCTTATTAAGATAATGGCTGTAGTAAATAACGCCATTTGGTTAACTGAATCTAAGTAGGATTGAACAGGTACTAATAGTATGTAATATCCACCTATCTCATTTACTTTTTTAACTGAAATCGAATAGCTTTTACCATTAATGTTTTGCTGAAAGGTTCCATTATTATTTTCTATTAATTTATCAACAATAGCAGAAGAAAATTTAACCTTAGAATTTTCGCTAGTAGGAAACGGTTGGATTTTCTGATTCACAAGGTAAAACATATCAGATTCCATTCCATCTTTGGTTAGTTGCTTTTGTTGCTCACGGATACTACCTTCAAATTGCTGCATGAAGTAGTCATCGTCACTGACATACACGAATTTCAAATTAGTAGCAGTAGAAGCGATAATGTCTGCTTCTCTACTTAATCGATCTTCAATCGTGCTAATTGTAGCTTTTTTTGCTTGAAGATATGAACTTATACCAACAGCATTAATAGATAAAAACAATAATGAAATAAATAAAATAAGAAGACGGGTACGTAAGCTAAAGTGATGTAAGAAAGTCAGATTTGATTCCTTTTTTTTATTAGTTAAAAGAGTGTCTGTATCTGGTGCATTAGTCATAATTTATCCCCCAATTTACATAGATCGGTATCTTACGACAAATAGTACCATAGTCATATTAAGAGGTTGTAAATCTAATGTAAATTTAGGTAAATATAGTAAGAAAAGAGGAGGGATAACTTGGCAGTGACCCCAATAATCAATTACCCACGTATGCGATGGTGAGGGGGGATTTGAAGATAAAGAAAAGCTAGTAAAGAAGAATAATCTTCAATACTAGCTTTCTTCATTTACTGTATCGCTGCTTCTACATCAATCACACCATTTCCATAGTAGAAAGAATCTCCTAAGGGAACAGCTGTATTTTTCAAACGCTCGCGAATTTGTACGTTTGACAATGTAGGATATTTTGCGAGAATCAGTGCAGCAGCACCAGCAACATGTGGTGAAGCCATACTTGTTCCATTATAAGAATCGTAACTGTTTCCTGGAACTGAACTTAAAATGCTAACACCAGGGGCCATGACTTCTAATTCATTTCCAACACTAGAGAATGAGGCGCGATTATTAGTATTGTCAACAGCACCAACAGCAATAACAGAGCTATATTTTGCAGGGTAACCAATCGTATTTCGTTTTCCTTTAGAACCACTATTACCTGCTGCAGCCACAACCACTATTCCATTATTGTAAGCATTGTCTACAGCTTGCTGAAGTGCGGTCGAACCTTGAGATCCGCCCAGGCTCATGTTAATCACGTCCATATTGTTTGAAATGGCCCATTCGATCCCTTGAGCAATTCCAGAGTAAGTACCTGATCCATCTGCACCTAGTACTTTTACTGCATACAACGAAGCACTCGGAGCAACCCCTAATACACCTAGTGAATTATTAAGTCCTGACACAGTCCCAGCTACATGGGTACCATGACCATTCCCATCAGTTAAAGCATTTGGTTCACCAGAAACAAAACTTGCTCCACCGGCAACTGACAAGTCCTCATGATAGCTATCAATACCAGTATCCAATATCGCAACCTTAACACCGTTACCTGTCACACCAGTTGATTGAACAGTATCTGCTTTAATATGAGGAATTCCCCAAGGAACAGCCTGACCAATCGCTTGTGCTTGATGATCTTCCTCTATAAATGCAATATTAGGATTGTGTTGAAGAGCAGTAACCGCTTGAAGAGGCAATGTAGCATGAACAACGTTCATATATTTGAATTCATGTTTGACACTTCCGCCAAGAGATTTGATATGGGTGGATTTATTTGAAATGTTTGTTTTAAAACCAATTAAGTAATCTTGCTTTACATTTCCTTTAGCTTCCGTTGATGTATTTAGGAAGAACATAGAAAATACTAAGATAAAACTTAATAATATACTGAGTATTTTAGTTTTTTTCAAAGTGAATAACCTCCATTTAAGTTTGGTGTAAAGCATCAAACAAAAAGATTAATTACTAGATAGATAGACTTGAAAGAATACTAGTATGTTCAGGTTTGAGTTCCCGGGACTCTTGCTTGAATGTTTGATTGTAATTCATTTTAACATTGGTCAAGTTACTTTCATATTGGGAAAATGAATGAGTATACCAAGGTGATAAAGGGGATTTGTTCATGAAATTTTCCCTAGTAAGCAATCCCTTTTTATAGTGCCTTTTTCTTTAGGAAAATAGCGTGTAAAAAAACCTTCTAACACCCACTTTTAGATTTCTATTTTCCCAACTTGAAATAAAGGGATTTTCGAATAATTCAAGAAATTATACTATATATATACTTCAAGATAGAGGGAGAGTGTTATGAATATAGGGAATCGGATAAAATTGGAAAGAATTCAACAAAACATGACACAAGCTCAACTTTCAAAAGGTATTATATCAATCTCATATCTCTCTAAGATTGAAAACGGACAAACCAATGCTAGTAGAGAAGTCCTAGAGATGTTATGTGAACGATTAGGTTTACCTCTTACAGAAGAACAAGAAACAGAATTAATTAAGGAATTAAAGGTATGGTACTTTAAAATAGCGAGGAAAAATGTAAGTGAATCAACAGCCTTGTATTCAAAATACAAATCAATATTCGAAGAAAAAAATGATACGATTGCCATGATCTATTTTCGGTTATTTGAAATAAGGTATTTATTTTTAATAAACGATATGGAGCAAGCAAAGGTACAAATTCAAAAAATAGAGCAAGTCCAAGACTTATTTGACCGAGATATGAATTATTATTTCTACAAATTCTCAGGGTTATATTGCTATTTAACAGGTCAATATCCGATTGCTAAGCAACAATATCAGCTTACTGAAAAATTGCTTATTAATAGCAATTTGTATCAAAAGTGGGAAGAAGCAGACCTCTACTATTCGATGGGCTTAACATTTAGTCAACTTAACAATCCCACATTATCCATCAGATATGTTGAGAAAGCATTACAAATCTATCAGTCAGATTATGATTTAAAAAGGTGTGCTGAGTGTCATATCTTATTGGGAATTGGATATGTAAAAACAAAAGAATTCAATCTTGCTGAAGAAAGCTATCGGACTGCAAGTAAGTTGGCGTATCAGATGAATGATACCTATTTAAAAGGATTGATTCATCACAATCTAGGTCATTTATTGTCTCTTGAGAATCGTGCAATTGAGGCAATTTCTGAATTTGAAAATAGCTTACAACATAAGGAGAAAGAGAATTCGCTGGGTAGGTTGAAAACGATTCACTCCTTAACATATGAATATTTTCAAATTGGGCAAATAGAAAAATGTAGGTTTTGGATAGGAGAAGGACTCTCTATTTTATCGAGGAATATAAACTCACAAACACTAGGTTATCACATACATTTTACTTTGTATGACTATTTAATAAACAATCAATTTGATCAGTATGAACAATTTTTCAAAAAAGAAGGGTTGTCATATTTCAAGGAATATGAAATGAGTAATTATATTTCTTACTACTCAGATGTTTTAGCAAAGCATTATGAATCTGCGTTTAAATATAAACAAGCTTGCTATTATTATTCGATTGCGACAGATGCATTAAAAAAACAAAACATTATTTATTAGGAGGAGTATAAAATGAAAAGATTATTTATCATTGCGTTATTAGGGTTAGGGTTAGTTGGTGCATCAATCGATTCAACTGACAATTATGCTCATGGTGGTGGTGCTGAACATCCGGATCCACTTGTGGTTAGCGAAGAAGTATAAAGCTTATTTTGTAAAGTTATATAGGAATTGTAGATAACTTTTTTTGATTTGAAAATTTGTGACGTTTGTAAAATGCTCCTGTGCTAGCCAATTCTTTTCTATTTTGTCCACTCTTTTCCTGTTCAAATTCATAGGATATATGGAAGAGACTTTTTTACTGATAAAATGGGGGTGGAACAAAGATGTTTGGACTAGGACCAATCATATTAAATAGTAATGATGGAATAATTACAGGAGGTACTCTAAATGCTTCCCCTTCTTCAACGAGTAAGGTTGTTGCAGGAGCAGGTAGTTTTAATACTGGATACTGGGTGAATACTAATACGTTATTCAATTTGTCTAATTCAGTCGACCCTGATTCGATCGATTCTAATATCGAGGAAGGAATATAGAAAAGTGAAAATTTATGAAGTCTATTTTTGGGTGGAATACCTAATGTAGACTTCTTTTTTTGAGTAATCTTTCATAAGAGGATAAACCTTAGGGAATAAATAACTTTAAATTAAAGTAGAGGAGGAAGAATGATGAAAATAATTGATGTAGGTTTAATGGCTAATCATATTCCAGCCCATAAAGGGATTATTAGTAGGTTAGAGCTTTACAGTCAAAGTGTAAGTAATGGACAATTACTGACTATCTTTCAAAAACAAATTGGCATGATGAAAAACCATGTTCAAGTTATGAATCAGTTGTTAAATCCGAACCAGCAACTTCAAGTCGCAGTACCACCGATTCCAAACAATTCAACTGGTTATTACAACCAACCAAAAGGAAATATTGGAATTGAAGAAAAAGACATGCTATTTGATGCCCATTTTACAGCAGTTTCAATGGCTAATGAGAATTTTATGTCTGCAAGTAATATGAAAGCACCCTTGGTGAAGAGAGCGCATATAGAAATGGGTTTGCAACAGAATGATATTGCTAACCAGTTTGAAATGCTAGCTGAACAATTAGGATGGTCAACTAATCACCCTAATGCTACTGTGATGGAACAAAATCAAGTGATGAGTCCTATCCCTAATCCCCAGGCTTATATGAATATGCAAAATCAGTTTAATACACAAAACATTCAAAATAAACACTAGTAGAGGTAGTTCCTATAGATTTAATTATATAGAGGGTGAATGAAATGCTTAAAGAGATTTTGAAATTAGATCGGACATTAATCATCCTGTTGCTAGGTGTTCTGTTATCTCATTTAGGTACTTATATGGTAATGCCAATGCTACCAATTATATTAAAAATTGATAATGGTTTATCTTTAGTTCAGATAGGGTCAATCCTTGCAAGTATTGCGATAGCATTTCAACTAGGAAGTATTTTCGGAGGAGTTCTCGCAGATCGTGTTGGAAGAAGATTCATTATTGGATTAGGAGCATTAATTACGGCAATGGGTATTTTCGGCTTCGGTTTTTTTAATGGATTTTTCCCATTATTACTGATGGCAATGACAATGGGGTTCGGAACAGGTCTTAATGCTCCATCCACAAAAGCTGCGATTGCTGCTTTAGCTTCAGTGGAAAATCGAACAACAGCTTTTTCTCTTAGGGGAATCTTTGCGAATGTTGGAACAGGGTCAGCAGGATTAATTATCTTCTTCTTAATTACAGAATCCTCAAATTTTATTTTTTGGATTGGCGGGGTAATTTATATCTGGCTGGCTTTCCAAAGTTGGCTGTTTTTACCTAAAGAGTGTGGTGATCTACCATGTCCTCCAGTACCAAGAAGTGCCTATAGAGAGGTTTTTAAAAATAAACCTTTTATAGTGTTTAGTATTGTCACGATTTTTATATGGGCCTTGTATGCACAACTATCTCTTACGTTACCACTTATAGCAACAGAAATTCTTGCTGAACCTAAGAATGTTGCTTTAATATGGACTGTTAATAGTGCAATTGTGATACTTAGCCAGAGTGTAATTACTATGAAAATTATTAACCGTGTACATCCTCTTACAGCTCTTAGTTTTGGAATTTTATTTATCTCTGCAGGCATATCTGCCTTGTTTTTTGCTACTTCATTTTTATTTCTAATAATGAGTGGTGCAATTTTTGTAATAGGGGAAATGCTAATCCTTCCTACAATTGATAGTACGATATCTCAGTTATCAAAAGCAGAGTTGATTGGGTTATTTTTTGCATTATCGAATGTTGTCTCGGGATTGGGAGACGCAGGTGGAAAGTCAATCGGAGGAAATCTTCTACAAGTAGGAAGTGGAGAAAACTCAATTATTTGGATGGTTTATCTAATTACAGGAATTACTTTATTCTTAGTTGTAAATTTACTAAAAAAATGGCAACCATTAGCTAACTCCTTAAGAAAAGCAGCTTTAAAAGAGAACAAGCCTAAACATGCCCCAAGGGTTTTAATTGAACCATCTGAACATCGTACTCAACCATATAATAATTGGAAACCGGAGTTCTTTTTTCGAAAGAGAGAAAATCTTGAGTGATCATCCATATAAATTAGAACCACCTTACTAAAGCTAAATAATACTATAAATATAGGAGAGAATTCATGGACAACCAAATAGTCATTGAAGAATTAAACACATTATTAAGAGGGCAATATATGGGCATCCGTTCGTTTGAACACTACATACAACAGGTAAATGAAGAAGACATGAAACACACATTTCAACAAATGCAGCAAGAAATTAAGCAAAATTCGCAAAAAATTGCAGAAAGAATACAAAATCTTGGTGGAGTGCCAGCTGATGATGAGGGTGTATCTGGTTCAATGCATAGCTTTATGCATAAATTTATGATTCCTGATACGACAGAAGGAATGATCTCAGATGCAGTAAAAGGTGAAGAGCAATATGGTGTTCACTATTCTGAAGAGCTTGTTAAAGGTGATTTAGATTCAGAAACTCAACGAATTGTTGAAGAAGTGATTGATGTGCAAAGAAGGCATGTAGAGAAATTAAAAAGCTTACTTAACAAAAATTAGGGTTGTGCCGCTTAGCACAGCCCTAATTATTTTACTTAGATATCAATAAGATTAATCGCTAATTTCTTCTTGTTTAGTTTTATAAATTAAATCAGAAAACGTAATTCCAAAGGAGACACCGAGTGGAATACTTAAATCCCAAATTTCAAATCCTGTTTGAGTAAAAAAGTAATTGAATACAAAAAGTATACTGCTCAATGATAAGAAGGAAATCAAAAACGTTAATAGTTTTTTTCTTAATTGAATCATGCTAATGGTTTTGAGACGGATAGCTAACTTGATTATTAACCAAACTCCATATAAGGCAAGAAAAATAACATATCCTATAATGAAAGTGGTAGTAATAGAAGTATCCATCTTGTTATACAAGATAAAGACAGTAATAATTGTTCCTGTCATAAACACCAAAAACAAAATAATATTCAGCGCTCTTTGCATTCTTAAACACCGTACTTTCATCATCAATATATCGCTATTATTTAAGATTATTATATTCTTCTATAATTTCTTCTTTAGACTTATCGAATTCTTCACCCCAGTAATCATTAATCGTATTGAAGACCACATGACCTTCTGTATCTAAAAGTCCATAACCTCTATAAGCTGTTTCTCCGTTTTTCATTTCAAATAACTCAGCAACTTCAAGATTTGGGTCAGAGATGAAGGAGATACTAGTACCGAATTCTTTTTCAAGCGCAGTGTACAGTTCTAGTTGTTGTTCTGGTAAATCATTGCTAACGATATACATATTAACATCTAAGCTGTCTAATTCATTTAAGTTTTGATGCAACTGAACCAGTTGCTGTTGACAGAGTCCTCAAGTGTATGTCGTGATAAAAAAGAATAACGTGGGTTTATCTTGTGGAAAAGAAACTTCATTATTATTTTGATCTAATAACGTAATTGACTCTTCTATTTGTTTTTGGCCACAACCGGCTAATACCAAAACAATTAGCACAAGTAGTAGCATGATCTTTTTTTTCATGATATCTCCTAACTTTCTAATAGATTTTAAAATAATTAATATGAACATCATATCTATTTTCCTCTTTTTTTTCCACCTATATGTTCTCACAATCTTCTTTTAAAATATAAAAACGCGACATCCCTTTGTGGATGATCGCGTATTTTATCTGCATTTTATTTAGAAACGATTTTCATTTCAAGTGTATCTTCTACTAGAACATTTTCTCGGTAGTTTTTTCCCCACTCATACATTTTTTCTAGAATAGGCATAAGGGTTTCTCCATGGTCTGTTAGAGAATATTCAACTTTTGGAGGAACTACAGGATAAACTTCACGGTGAATAATCAGGTCCTCTTCCAATTCCCTTAATTGATTGGCTAGCATCTTTTGAGTGATATCAGGAATCATTGATTTCAATTCACTAAACCTTTTTGTACCTTCTTTACCAAGATGCCACATAATAAGCATTTTCCATTTTCCTCCGATGACATGAAGAGTTAACTCCTTTTCACAGTTAAATACTTTTGTATCTGTACGGCTCAATAAAATCACCTCATTCTATGTATCGATCCACTTATAACGTTCACAATATGTTTCACATTAATTAAGTATAACAAAATGTCAGAAAGAAGAAAAAGGATAACACTTCATGGTTACTTTTACCATACTTAATGAGTTTAACCTCACTAGTTGAGAATAAAGTGCGTACTTCTCTGTTTCTTTTGTGCTTGTTAAACTTACTAGTATAGAAAATAAAGGAGTGTTGTTAATTATGAAATTACAGTTAGCGCTAGATTTAGTCAATATTGAAGAAGCAAAGGCAGTTGTGAAAGAAGTTGAAGAGTTTATTGATATTGTTGAGATTGGGACACCGGTTGTTATTAATGAAGGGCTTCGTGCGGTAAAAGAAATCAAAGAGGCTTTTCCTTCTTTATCAGTATTAGCTGATTTGAAAATTATGGATGCAGGTGCTTATGAAGTAATGAAAGCTTCAGAAGCGGGTGCTTCAATTGTAACTGTACTAGGAGCTACAAATGATTCAACAATCAAAGGTGCTGTTGAGGAAGCAAAGAAGCATGGATCGGAAGTTCTTATTGATATGATTAATGTGACAGACCTTGAGAAACGTGCAAAAGAAGTAGATGAACTAGGTGTTGATTATATCTGCGTACATACAGGTTATGATCTACAAGCAGAAGGCGAAAATCCGTTTGAGCAATTACAAACAATCAAGCGTGTGGTGAAAAATGCAAAAACTGCTGTAGCAGGTGGAATTAAATTATCGACTCTTCCAGAAGTAGTTGCGGCAGCTCCGGACTTAGTCATTGTTGGTGGAGGAATTACTGGCCAGGAAGATAAAAAAGCGGTTGCGAAAGAAATGCAACAATTAATTCGTGAAGCTGCAACAGTCTAGGTAAGCGGCATGCTGATAGCTGATAATTTATCAAAGATTATAGAGGAGTTAACTTCTTCAATTGGTAAAATGAACAGTGAAGAAGCAGAAGTATTAGTCAATGAAATTCTTATGTCTAATAAAGTATTTGTTGCGGGTGCAGGAAGGTCAGGCTTGATGGTAAAAGCATTTGCAATGAGATTGATGCACCTAGGAAAAGAAGTATATGTAGTTGGTGAAACCGTAACACCTGGAATGGGAGAGGGGGACCTATTACTTATCGTCTCAGGCTCTGGAGAAACGAAAAGTCTAGTAAGTATGGCTGAAAAAGCCATTTCAATTGGTGGAAAAATAGCAACAGTCACATTATCACCGGATTCAACCATTGGAAAGCTAGCAGCTACTACTGTAAAACTTTCAGGAGTTCGAAAAGATGAAGGGGATCATAATCAATCCATTCAACCAATGGGCTCATTATTTGAACAAACAGTGTTACTCTTTTTAGACGCGGTTATACTAACATTAATGTCTAAAGATGAGTTAACATCCACAGAAATGTATGGGAAACATGCAAACTTAGAATAAGCATTATTTTATATGACCTTGTAGTTGATTGTGTTTATCAACTACAAGTTTTTTTTGCTGTTTTCGAATAGATTGTTGCTTATAAACCACTAATATTTGAATGAAGAGCCATTCAACCACTGGCCACCATCAATTGTAATGCAATCACCATTAATAAACTGTGCTTCTTGCGAGAATAGAAAGGCGGCAAGGTTTGCTACTTCATCAACCTTTCCAAACCGATTAAGAGGGATTCCATCTAATACTCTTTTTGCAGCTTCATCATCCAAAATAAGTTTGTCAACACCACCAGTTTCTTCAATTGGCCCAGGAGCTATCGCATTCAAACGAATTCCATACTGACTTCCCCATTCAACCGCAAGGGACCTAGTCATGGCGAGAACTCCAGCCTTGGCACTAGCAGAATGAACGACACCAACTCCAGCTGTCCAAGCATAAGTGGCAACAATATTTGTAATGCTTCCAGCCTTTTTTTCTTTTATCCAATCTTTCGCAACCGCCTGTGTACAATTCCATGTTCCATTAAGAACGATATCAATTACAGCTCTCCAACCATTTGGAGATAGATCTTCTGCACGAACGAGAAAGTTACCTGCTGCATTATTCACTAGATAATCAATTGTACCAAATGCTTGTTTTGTTTGATCAATCATACTTTGTACTTTTTCAATGTCACGAACATCCATGACAACTGGAAGAACCTGACCTTCAAAAGTCTCTATCTCTTCTTTTGCTTTATTTAATTTTTCAGGGTCTCGACCACTTATTGTAACAAAGGCTCCATCCCTGGCAAATCGTTTAGCCATCGCTTTTCCCATTCCATTGCTACCACCAGTGACAATCACGATTTTATCCTTCAACATCATTCCCCCAGTTTTTAGTTTCGAATTAGACATGTTAAAAGAAACTGTGCTTACGATAGTTGTTATAAGTTATAGATAATAATTGTAAGCACTTACATTTTACTGTTATTTTATTTAGCTTTCCATGAATATAGAAATCTATTTAATTTTTACTTTAAGTAAAAAAAGCTACTGAACTATGCAGTAGCTTTTGTGCTAAGTAATTTTAATCCCATGGCAATAAAGACGATACCAGTTAATCGGTTTAGTAAGTTTGAGATTTTTGAATTACCTTTAAGTTTATTTGTAGCCATAGATGAAAAGTAGACTGTAAATAAAGACCATATGCCTGCAGTTATCGTAAACGAAAGTCCCAAGAGAATGAACGGAATTGGGCTTGTGACACTAGAATCGGATTGTATAAATTGGGGTAGAAATGCTAAGAAGAACAATGCAACCTTTGGATTCGTCACATTCGTAATCATTCCTTGCACAAAGATTTTTATATGACTTTGTTGGGATAAGGATACCTGAGATTTTTCAGATTGTTTTTCTAAGAGCATTTTAATTCCTAAATATGCTAAATAGACGGCACCTATCATCTTAATTAAAGTAAATAGAACAGTAGATTGCATTAAAATAACGGATAAACCAAACGCGGCGAGTAGTGTATGAGTAATAATTCCAGCTGATATTCCCAATGTTGAATAGATACCAGCAAGTCTTCCTTGAGAAATACTTCTACTCACTATATACATTGTATCTGTTCCAGGTGTTAGATTAAGTAATAAGCTAGCTATTAGAAATACTTCGAAATTAATGATTCCATACATACCTGAAACCTCCGATTGTTGAAATAATTAATTCATTTTACAATACAATCGATTAATTTCCAACATTTGTTTCTTATTAAATATCATAATTGTCGCTACTTTTTTTATTGAGTTCTTATAGAACATCTCTTTATAATAGTTATTATAATAGGGTATAAGAATGGGGAGTACATATTTGAGGTTATTGGGAGTAGTTATCGCGTTTTTTATGACAGATTTTTTCTTTCATGTGATAGATGCATATGCATTTAATTTAAAAGCCAATAGTATGGTAGAACGAATTGGTGCAGTGGTGTTTGGGGTATGTGTTTTGTTAGTCTTAATGATCTTGTTTAGACGATTATTCTCACCATCTTTTTTCAATGGTTTTACTGTGGCGACTGGACTATTTTTAAGCTTTGATATTGTTGTTTTCCACTGGATTTTTCAACTTCATCGGATTACCAATGGTCCAGAAGCTAACTGGTTAGAACCCATTATGGTCATTGCAGGTTCTGCACTGATTTTTTATGGATTAAGAAAGGAAAGAACAAACCTACAGTCAGAGTGACTCTTAACCGGCTGTTAAAAAGGAGAAGAGGAGGTGAGTCCTCCTCCACGTAGCTTTCTATTGGAAAACAATCATCCAGATCAGATTACGAGCAAGGATCATGTACTTCTAATCCTCAGTTTGTTTTCCTAGGGTAGTCTATGTCTTTGCGCGCATTAAACCTTTCAGCCTTTTCAACTTTTACAGCCACATTATAGCTAGGGATTTTCGCTAATTTCTCGTAAATTCCCTTTGGTAACAAGAAGTTTCCTTCTGGAAAGTGAACCTCTAGGTTTCCTCTTGCAATATCTATAAACCTTGCATTTCCCGTGAACACTCCGTGTTTATTATAGACGACAACTGATTCACCCTCAGAGATACTAAGGCTTTTTGCATCGTCAACATTCATTAGAACATCATATCGCCCAGCACGATTAAAAGAATCTTTTTCGCTGTATACCATTGAGTTAAACTGCTTACCACGACGAGTTGTTAAATAAAACTCGCCATTTAATTTATTTAAATCAGGAATATCAACTGGAACCAAGTTACCTTTCCCATCCTTCGTTGGACAAATCCCATCTTCACATAACCAAGCACCACCCCATTGGAAGAAATCTCCTTGTTTCTTCAAATGCTGTACTCCATCATAATTAGGATTTGCAAGAGCGATTTCTTCACGAATTGATTGACCATCTTTAAAGTCAACTAGATGAGCTGTAGCTGGTTTTACACGTTTTGCTAGATCAATATAAATCTTCCATTCAGAACGTGCTTCTTCAATCATTTGTTTATTTCCAGGTATCTGGGGTGAGAAATACACCATCCGTTCAGTAGAAGTAGATGTTCCACCACCATCCTGTTCATATCTTGTTTTTGCAGGTAAAATGATGACGGCTTCCTTCGCATCAACTAGTGTAGATGTGTTAAAAATAATATCTTGATGTACTCGAATATCTACCTCTGAAAGTGCTTTTTTAACAAAGGTTGGATCTGGCATGGTTTCGAGAAAGTTTCCACCAGAAAGATAATATAATTTGATTTTCCGGTCATGATTATCTGGTAATAAACAGTTTTCGATTGATACCCCTAATACATCACCTTGCCATCTAGGTATTCTGAATTTCCATAGTTCCTCAATACGATCAATTGTTTTTGAATCAAAGTCCCCACCAGGAAGAACAAAGGGATCAGCGCCCATTTCTCCACTTCCCTGTACACTAGAATGACCTCGGATTGGCATTACCCCACAATTCTCACGACCTAAAAATCCGCGAAGAAGCGCTAGGTTTGCGACTTGAGAGATATTATCTGAAGCAAAGGTATGCATTGTTAAGCCAAGAGACCACACAAATACACCTGATTGACTATGAGCTAGCAGAGTGGCTAACTCCCCAATCCTCTTTTTGCTTACACCAGATGATTGCACAATATCATCCCAGGTTTGTGCTTCCACTTTAGCTTTTAGAGGGTTAAAGCCATTTACATGTTCTTTAACAAACGAATGATTAATTGCTGAACCTTTTTTTCGCCGTTCCATTTCAAACCAATGTTTCATAATTCCATGCATGAATGCAATATCTCCACCAATATTAACTTGATAGAAATCATCAGCTAGCTTTGTACCAAATAAGGCAGATTCGGTGACAGAAGGAATCCAATATTTCTCCATAGCTGGTTCACGATAAGGGTTGATACAAATGATCTTTGTTCCTTTCCTTTTAGCGGCATACATATACTTAGTAGAAACGGGTTGATTATTTGCTGCAACAGAACCCCAGAAGATGATGACATCAGAACCAATCCAGTCTTTATAATTACAGCTGGATGCTCCAATTCCTAGTGACCTCTTAAGGGCTGTTTTAGAAGGAGAGTGACAAATGCGTGAAGCGTTATCAATATTATTCGTTCCTAAGAATCTAGCAACTTTACTTGCTACATAGTATGATTCATTTGTGATTCCCCTTGATGTTAAGAAGAAACTAACATTCTTTGGATCTAGCTTTTTTATCTTAGTAGCAATCATATTCATCGCATCATCCCAATTAATTCGCGAAAAACTTCTCTCACCAGGTCTACGTATTAATGGATAAGGAATTCGGCCTAACTCACGTAGTTGGGAACTCGAATATTTACGAAGTTCATCAATGTCTGCATGAACGCTTTCCTTCTTCATTGCTGGCATTGTATTAAGACGTAGAACATTTAATCGAGTGGAGCATACATGTGGACCGGTCAACGTTTGATCATGAAGACCTGAAACACCAAGTGCACACCCATCACAAACACCTTTTGTAATAATATTTTTTGCGTAGTTTAAATTATCTTTGTTATTCCAAGCAACTTGTATTGTTTCTCGAATATGTTTAGGTTTTACCTTACCTAATCCGAATGGAACCTTACTAACCCAGTGTTTAGGAGAAGGTGTATTTGGTAATTTGACAGGACCGGTGTGCTTTGTTTTACCCATGCTACTCACTCCTTTTAAGTTCTCAGACTTTAGTAAGCGTTATCATTTTTTAGTTGAAGTTTGGCCATTAGGTTACAATCCATTTTCTGTCATAGTATAATGTATATAATAAAGCTTAACTTGTTTATTTTTAATTTTCAATCTTTTATTTTTGCATGAAGAGCCTTTAGAGATTGTATGAAATTCTCTGTTAAAATGGGGTGTTAAACGTGAGGAATAACCTGAGTATGAAACAAAGAATTATTAAGTTCAATGGAAGTGAATTACTAGATACAGAGGATGAAATAGTGACTGAATTTCCTTTAACAATTCACCTCAATAGTGAAGAGTTTGCAACAATGGTTTGTAGTCCTACTCATATTGAAGAAATGGTTATCGGTTTTCTTGCTTCTGAAGGTGTTATAAGAATGAAAAAAGAAATTAAACAGTTGATCATAGACCATGATGTGGGATTTGCTTACGTGGATTTGCATACACCAATTGTTCCTAATCAAAAGTACTTCTCTAAAAGGTTTATTGGTTCATGTTGTGGTAAGAGCAGACAGTTTTACTTTCAAAATGATGTGAAAACTGCTAAAACCTCTATGATTAATCTAACAGTAACAGCAATGAACTGTATTCAATTAATGAATAGTATGCAAGAAGGAAGTAAAGTGTTTAAAACAACAGGTGGAGTCCATAATGCAGCACTTGCAACAACACAAGAGATTGTCGTTAGTCGTTCAGATATTGGGCGACATAATGCGATAGATAAGCTTTATGGGTATTGTATGGTCAATGAAATACCAATAAAAGATAAGATTCTTGTCTTTAGTGGTCGAATTTCCTCGGAAATATTAATAAAATCTGCAAAAATTGGAGTAGGAATAATCTTATCTAAATCTGCCCCAACAGACTTAGCGATTAAACTTGCAACTGATTTAAACATAACTGCGGTTGGATTCATTAGAGGAGTTTCATTTAATGTATATTCACATCCAGAGAGAATAATCATTTAATTGGAGGCTTAACAAATGAGTACATGTAAACTCGATCATTCATTAGAGGATGTCTTAAAAAAGCTTAACTCTCAAAAGGCTTATCTACCCAGTCATAGTTATACTAAATGTAAGGAAATACTTGACGGAGATCCTTCTCAAACAGTATTAAATGAGCTCTTTCATTTATTAAAAAAATATGATTTAGCTGCTGAGAATGAGAAGACTATTCGAGAAAAGAAGATAGAGATTTTATAAGTAAATCGATCGTAACTGCTAGTGGCGAACCCACTAGTTTTTTTATTAAATTGGATATAAATGTTAATATCGTGATAAGATGATAATTAAAGTCTAGTAATTAGAACGAGGTGTGGTCATGATGATTATCTATTATTTTTTATTTTCATATCTGATTGGCTGTGTCATGTTTGGGTTTATAGTTGGGAAAGTAATAGGTAGGATTGATATTCGATCAGAAGGTAGTGGAAATGTAGGGGCACGGAATATTGGTCGTACACTTGGAAAGGGAGCATTTTTACTGACACTAGTAGGAGATGTTAGTAAAACAGTCATTGTGATCCTTGTTGGAAACTATTTAGGGTTTTCAATTCTTATCCAACTAGTAGGTTTTCTCTTAGTAATCATTGGTCATATTTGGCCTATCACACTTTCATTTAGTGGGGGCAAAGGAATTGCTAGTTTTCTAGGTGGAATACTAATCATTGAGCCAGTTATTTTATTATATATTTTAGGTGCTTTTCTAATCTGTTATTTTTTATTTAAAAGTTTTACGAATGCAGGTCTGATTAGTATTACTTGTAGCCCACTATTCTTTTGGGTTTCTGACTATAACATGACTCTAGTATTCGTTATAGTACTAATTAATATCATTATTCTTTATGCTCATCGTCAAAATATAAAGGAGGTTGTTTGAATGGGACTTATATTTAAAGTAGCAAGAACAGAACATGAATTAGATCAAATTCACAGACTAAACTATGCTACGTTTGTTGAGGAAATTCCACAGCACTCAAGTTCAGAATCGAAACTTCTTATTGATAAATACCATACTGAAAATACATACTTAATTTGCATGAAGGATGACCAATTAGTCGGAATGCTAGCTGTAAGAGATCAACGCCCGTTCTCAATTGACCAGAAAATAGGAAGGGTGGAAGAGCAGTTACCGGTTAAGTCTACATGCCCATGTGAAATTCGCTTGCTTACGGTCAAAAAGGAACATCGAAATGGTCGTATTTTTCTAGGTTTATCGCAATTATTAGCAAATTATTGTTTAAGAAACGGTTATGATGTTGGGGTCATTTCTGGAACAACTAGGCAAATAAAGTTATATGAACAGATTGGATTTATTCCATTTCACCATTTAGTTGGGACAGAATCAGCTATGTATCAGCCTATGTATATGACAAGAGAAATTTTTGAAAAAGGAATATTAAAAAGGTTAGGTACGAAGGTATATTCATTTTTACCTGGGCCGACGGAAATTGAAGATCGGGTAAAGAAAGCATTTCCTGTTTCACATCGTTCTCAAAAATTCAGGACAGTACTAGCTAATGTACAAATGAAATTATCGAAAATGATGAATGCAGAATATTCTCAAGTGTTATTAGGTTCGGGAAGTCTTGCTAACGATGTGATTGTCAATCAGATGCGAAAAGAAGGAAAAGGCCTGATTCTAGTGAATGGTGAATTCGGTCAACGTCTAGTTATTCATGCAGAACGGGCTGGGGTGGATTTCGTTGCATTGGAGTGGATATGGGGAGAAAGTTATGTTGAAGATGACATCTTAAAGGTTCTTGAAAGGTATGATATTAAATGGGTTTGGATGGTTCATTGTGAGACATCAACAGGAATGTTAAATTCTCTTGAGTTTGTAAAGGGGATTTGCAAGGGAAATGAATTAAAGCTTTGTGTGGATTGTATAAGTTCAATTGGTAGTGTACCTATAAGTTTAGAGGATGTCTTTCTTGCATCTGGAGTAAGTGGGAAGGCAATCGGGGCTTACACTGGACTTTCATTTGTATTTCATCATCATCAAGTTGATATAGATATGAGTATTCCAGGGTATTTAGACCTTGGACATTATTTTCAGAATGAAAGTGTTCCATACTCCCACTCATCTAATTTAATAGATGCCCTGCTAATGGCTTTAGAATTAATAGAAACAACGAAACATTTTGAGAGAATAAAAGAACAATATGATTTCATCCGCTCTGCACTTAAAGAGAATGATATTCCAATTCTTACAGATGAACGAAGCTCTAGTCCAACAATATTAACCATTCCTCTTCCGGTTCATATACCATCAAAGTACATTGGAGATGATATGAGCATCCATGGTTATCTTATTCATTATGAGAGTGGTTACTTAAATAAACAAAATTGGATTCAAATATCTCCGATAGGATATGTAAGTAAGAAAACAACAGAAGAAATGATTAAAAGACTTTTAGCATTACGAACATATTATGAACGATCCCATAGTGAGGTTATAGAAAAAAGGAAATTGACTTGCCTTAAATGAGGAGGATGAAACATGATTTTAGAAGCTGTTTTGCTACAGGTTAAATCAGGAATGGAACAGGATTATGAAAATGCCTTTGCTAAGGCATCCCATATTATCTCTTCTATGAAGGGGTACATATCTCACGAATTACAGCGATGTTTAGAGGTAGACGGCAAATATTTATTATTAGTAAAGTGGGAAACACTGGAGGATCATACAATTGGATTCCGAGAATCTAGTGAATATCAGCAATGGAAAGAGTTATTACATCATTTTTATGATCCATTTCCAGTGGTAGAGCATTTTGTGAAGGTCAATTAATTATAAGGTAGATAATAAAATGGGAGTCTTCCATGAGTTTTTGAGAAGGTTTGGACACCTATTCAATGTGACGTATTGGAAGATACTCCTTAAGACATTAATATTCCTTTAAACCCAAAAACTATATAGGTTGAAATTCATCCATAGTACACGTTATTTCTTCTTATAGATCTCTTTAATGATCTGTTCAATAGGTAGTGTATCAATTGACATATCAATCACTGTGAAACGTTCATTCACCATTCGTATGAAATCCTTTAATGGTAGCTGATCTGTTTCTAATTCAAGTTCGGTTTCATTAGCTGATACTTGTTTTAAAACTTTAACTCCATTAATCCCCTTCCAATGACTAGGGAAATCAGTGCGAATATATACGATCTTTTTGGCACCTAAAAAGTTTCGAAGGACAGTCATTGAATCATCAAAAACCTTTTCCCCATGACTAATCACAACAATCCTACTTGCGAGTTCTTCAATATCCCCTAAGTCATGTGTGGTTAACAAAAAAGTGACACCTTTACGATTCATTTCTTGAATAAAAGAATGAACTTTTTCCTTTGAAATCATATCTAAACCAATTGTGGGCTCATCAAGGAACACGACAGATGGACGATGAAGCATAGCCATAATAAACTCACACTTCATTCGTTCACCGAGAGAAAGCTGACGAGTTGGTTTGCGAACGACTTCAGCAACATCCAAGAGTTCCACAAGTTCATCCAATGTTTCTCTAAACTGTTTTTCCTCTAAATCATAGATTGCTTTATTCATATGAAATGCATCAAGTGGGGGAGTATCCCATAAGAGCTGCGACTTTTGTCCAAAGACCGCACCAATGTTCATGACATACTTTTTCCGCTCCTTCCATGGAGTATATCCCATTATTTGAACTTCTCCAGAGGACGGATGTAGAATGCCTGTCAATATTTTGATTGTAGTAGACTTCCCAGCTCCATTTGGTCCTAGAAATCCGATTATTTCTCCCTTGGCAATATCCAAATCTAAGCCTTTAACAGCTGTGACCTCAATCGTTTTTCGTTTGAATAAGCTAGCTATTGTATCAATGAATGAAGAGCCACGTTCATATGATACATATGTTTTCTTTAAATCTCGTACTTGAATCAACATTTTATCCACCTGCACTTGTATATTTTTTGAGCATCATATGCCAGAAGAAAAGACCAGCAGTTAACAATAATAGACTTGAGATTACAGAATAAATGAGTCCATCTATCGGTCTGTTAAGCAAAGTAGCAGCTGGAATAAAACCAATCATTAAAATCGGAATAATATAGAGAAGTACATGTTGAAGCTTTGAAGAGTAAATAGTACCAGGATAAAACCCGAACATCGAAATTGAATCGAAAATATCAAATACGCGGCTACTACCTACCCATTTGAATAAAATTCCTGAGAAAAATAGTGAAAACGCAAATAATACCATCACTGCACAAATAAACAGCAGGAGGAAATGTAGCCATTCAGTCATCCCTAGTTTAGGAAGAATTGATATAGAGATGCCAAATAATACCCCACCACTGAGTAGTCTGCCAAAATCATTTAGTTCAAATGATAATATTAAGGTTAAGAACAATGTGGATCTAGGTTTTAAAAGGAGAAAATCATATGTCCCTTCTCTGACTTGCTGCAGTGTCATTGAAATCATACCGAAGAAAAAAGGGAAAGCAATTCCTTTTGCAAGCAAAAACACACCTTGAATAACAATAACTTCTTCTAAAGTCCAACCAGGGAAGGAAGCACCTGTCCGATAAACAAGATATGTGACTAGTGGCAGTATCATATCCCCTATCAGCATCATGATCATGCTAATGAAGAAGTCCCCTCTGTAGGCCATCTTTTCAGAGAGTCTCGTTTTCATTACAGTGATGTAGCATCGGAAAACTGATTTCATCATACTCCCACTCCTGTAAACTTGTTTTCTCCTAATCTTACTAATACCTCAGAAACACCCCACATAGCAATAACAGCTAGTGCTTGTATCCCGACAATTTGTGGCAATGATAAGGAAATACCTGCTAGTTCATAGTTTCCGATAAATACTTGAACTGGAACATATAACATAAATTGGAAAGGTAAAAAGAATAAAATCGTTTGTACAATATCAGGGAAAAAAGTAAGTGGTACAAACATTCCCCCTGATAAATCACGAATCAACAAAAAGATTCTTCTAATTCCTCCTGCATTTGTAAGCCAAAATGCGGTTAGCCCAATACAATAATTCAGTAAAAATGTCATTAGAAACCCTAAGATTACGGATATGATTGCCCAACCGGGTTCTGGAGGGATAAGATTTATCTTGAAAATAAACAAATAAATAAGTAGTACTGGTAAAAACTCAAGCCAAAACCCTAAAGTACGGTGACCTATTTTTTGGGATAGTGCAAAAAAACGATGAGAAACCGGTCTCAAAATAAACGTCGTGTATTTTCCGGTGCGAATGAGCATTTGTAGATTCCAATCAGCAAAATCAAAGGTCAAATAGGTAATAACAGACATTGCTCCATAATAAACGAGCATTTCCTCTAATGTAAATCCATTAAGAGTTTCCCGATTTGCAAACATGGCGTCCCAGATGAAATATTGAACTAAAAAGTATATAGGACCGACAATGATTGATACGGCCATATGTGATCTGTAAGCTGCCCATTCCTTTAATGTCGCCCAACCAACTGCATGAGTGGTACGGGTAGCTTTTATTATAGCTTGCTTCATATTAAGTATGATTTTCATATGTATAGTAAACTCTTATTCCTTTCCCTCTATTTTAAAGCAATATCTTCACTATTTTACAATAAAATACAAAATAATGTAAATATAGACCAAAAAATGAAAATATTGAAAGGTATTACTAAGAATTTGTAGAATGTAATAGCTTTATGATTCAATGAGGAGGAAAAGCTGATGACCCTTAGGATTGAAATGCCTGAAAAAATTGGAATGTCTTCAGAAAGAGTAGAAGTAATCAATGAAGTTGCAAAAAGGTTAGTAGAGGATGGAATAACACCTGCTCAAGTAACCTTGGTTGCACGAAAAGGGATGATTATTCACGAGGAAGCATATGGAAAACTAACACCAGAACTAAATTCACCACTAATACAAAACGACACATTATTTCCAATGTGCTCAATCGCAAAAGTAATCACTGCTACATGTATTATGATTCTTGTTGAGGAAGGCAGAATCGGAATAAATCGCCCTGTTGTTGACTACATACCAGAATTTCAAGGTGAAGGGAAGAAGGAAGTTCGTATTAGCCATTTATTAACACATACGTCTGGTATTCGAGATGATGAATTGTATGCCCATATGGACCAAAAAAAGATAACAGCAGTCATTCCACCTTGTGAAGATACGCAAGACCCAGCTACTCATGAGTGGTTATTTTTAGGCTATGATACACCATTATGGAAAAAGCCTGGAACAGCTATGTCCTACTCAAGTTATGGTTATCAGTTACTGGGTGAAATCATTCGAAGAGTAAGTGGGATGTCATTTGAGGGATATGTGAAAGAAAAAGTATTCAATCCACTTGGGATGAGTGACAGTTATTTTTATGTACCATTAGAAGAAAGAAGTCGTGTTGTGAAACGTTCTCCAAATGACTTGTGTGCAGAATGGTTATTACAAGAACGCCATTTGGATTCGACATCAGCAGCTGGTGGGCTTTATTCGACAGCAATGGATCTTGCCAAATTCGCACAAATGTTTTTAAATAAAGGCAGTTTTGATGGGAAACGTATTTTAAGCCCGGCTTCCGTTGTAGCCATGACGACTAATCAAATACCAGGAGTTTCATCAGAATATCGAGATGAGGTTTTTCCAGAAGCATATTGGGGATATGGTTGGTCAATTAACGGCACAAAAATGGACGGTGGTGACCTGTTTTCTCCAAATGCATTTTCACATTGGGGAGCAGCGGGCGTCTTTTTCTGTGCGGACCCAATCTATGACATAGTAACCGTATATTTATCTGTTGAAATCGATCATCAAAAGCCATTTAAAAATATCTATGCAGATCTTTTTAATAATGTAGCAATTGCGGCAATTGAAGAAATATAAGAAATTATTTTAAATAATCTGTTAAAGGACGATACTTATAATCGGAGTTCGTCCTTTTCTCTTCCGGAAAACTGTAAACCTACTGTTTGTTAACTGATATGAAAGTTTACCTACATTCAAACAAGGGTACGATGAGGGTATGACTAGTGGTTGATGGGGGGCTTATTATGATCAATAAAATGATACTTAGAATCAAAAATAGCATATGGTTAATTCCTTCATTATACGCATTTATCGCTTTTGCTCTCGCTGTGGTCGTCATATTTATTGATATGTACTTATTAAATGATTCAGACTCAGTTTTGCCCAGGATATTGTTAGTTAATGTGAATTTGGCACAAGAAATGTTAAGTACCATTGCGGGTTCACTTCTGACGATGACGACAATTACCTTTTCAACGATAATGGTTGTACTTACCACCTATTCTTCTCAATTTTCACCTCGAACTCTCCAAAACTTTATTCGTGATCCAGTAACAATGCGAGTGCTGGGCGTGTTTATCGGTGGATTTGTTTACTCTATTTTTTCGTTACTTTTTATGAGGGAAGGCTCCGTTGATAATTTTGTAGTCGCAGCTTCAATAGGAGTGTTAATTGCTTTAGTTTGTGTGGTGGTTTTTGCTTACTTTATCCATCATGTCGCCAGTTCTGTTCAAGTCAGTAGATTAATTGAGCAGTTAGCAAAGGATGTACTAGAAACCATTGGTGAAAAAGTGAATCATATAAAGAATAACGACAGAATCTCAATTTTAGATGTACCTCCTCCAGCACCTGTGGAATTATCAGAGAGGACTACTTTTTGTAATGATAAATTTGGATACATACAATTAATTAATGAAGATGTGCTTTCGAAAGAAGCCATTCAACAGGGGTATTATATTAAGGTTGAATATCCTATTGGCAGCTTCCTTTCGAAAAATAAAAAACTAATAACCATTGCTCATAGTAAGGACGTTCAGCCAAAGAGGTTGAATGAAATAACACTAGGGCATGAAAGAACGACTGACCAAGATATCGGGTTCGGATTACAAAAGCTTTCAGAGATAGCCTTAAGAGCTATTTCACCTGGAATTAATGATCCGAATACAGCAATTGAATGTATCCGTCATTTAGGGATATGCTTGAAAGGAGCAAGTAAAATAGATGCCCATTATATCGCTTTCTATAATGAGGACAATAGGATTTCTTTAGTCATTCCTCAGAGACCATTTGAGGAGTTACTCCGGTCATCGTTTTATCAAATCTGTCATTATGGTCAACGTGATATTTCGATTTTAGCTGCTGTGTTTGATGCTTTGTGGGAAATCGCTGACTCTAACACTGAGGATATACAAGAGAAGACGGTAGAGTTTAGCAGATTTGTTTTAGCAAAAGTTGATAGTAGTTCTTTGACTTCATATGATAAAGAGAATCTTAAGAATCAGATGAAACGTTTGGAAGAGTTAATCGAGTGAAAAATTGACGAGCATAAAATAGGTTACCTGTATAAACGACCTTTAATTGTGAAATCTATACAAGATAAGATGAAATTAAAGGAGTGTTGCTTTATGAAGTCCTATGAAATAACAAACATGATTATTGATGACGACTTTTATGGAGAGGAATCAGTAACAGCTGATTTTACTCATAAAGATAAACAGTATAGTGTTACTTTTAACAAATCAGACCTTGAACTTGTTAACTCTTGGGTTTTTGAAGAAAATAGAACCATTCCAGCCAATTTACCTGATGTTGTGATTGATTCATTAAGGGAAGATATTAAAAGAACGATCTAGAATATTCTAGATCGTTCTTTGATAGTCTTTGACCCAAAATTATTTGGAGAGATGAGCTAATAGCTCTTTTCCAACTAAGCTAGGCTGATCCAACATTAAATAATGGCTAGCATTAGGAATTAACTTAAAGACAGATTGTGGTACTGCTTTGTGTAGCATTAAGCCCCAGTAAGGAACAAGGTAGCGATCATGCTGTCCCCATAGAAACGTGGCTGGACATTTAATTGTATTTAAGTATGGAACAAGATCCTCAGTTTGGTGATGATTTAAAGCAAGCGATGCTTGTTGAAGTTCTTCAGGGCCTGATTTTGTGGCAAAAGGCATCGTGAATTTTTTTAGTAATTCCGGTGAAAGATTAGAAGGATAATACATCCCTTCTATTAGCATCCGTTCAATAAAGAGCGGTGATGGCACAAATTCTTCAGCTACTGGATACCGAATTGAGACTACTTTTGGTAATGGCCAGTTAGCATAACAAACCCCATCAATGACTACGATACTTTTAACTCGAGTGGGTTGTGTGACGGCTAAAATCTGAACAACGCCTCCACCTAAATCATGTCCAACAAAATGAGCACTTGGTATGTTTAGTTGATCTAGGACATTTAAGATATAGTTTGCTTGCTTTGGAAGTGTTAAATCATAATAAGGTCCACGATCTGACTTGCCGTAACCAATCATATCCACAGCTAGAACGGCATAGTTTTTCTCAAGATAAGGAATAACATAATCCCATAGGTGAGAATTGGTTGGGATTCCGTGAACTAATACAACTACATCCCGCGCATTAGGATTATTAAAAAAACGTACATTCATGTGATAGTTACCCACATTTATTTTTCTTTCTTCCATCATTGTACTTACCTCCCAATAGATTCTGAAGTAATGTATGCACAATAAAAGTTAAATTGCCTGTCTAACTAACCCATTTTTAATGATGGAACTCATTAAAAACTAACCACATTAAATTGATTTGAATCAATTATTTATTTTAGCAAATGTATGATGTCGATTACATTTTTTTGCTTTCAACTATATCCCATAAAACTCAATCACTAGGGCTTTCTCTATTATAAAAACAACTAAATAAAAATAAATAAAAGTAAAAATACAATAAAATAAAGAAAAACGGGTGTTTTTTAACTTTTAATATTGTATACTTTAGTAAAATATATATGAACATTATGTGAAAACCGATTAATCAAACATAAAGAAATGGGAGGACAAAGATGAAAGTCTCATTATTTATCACATGTCTTGCAGATATCTTTTATTCAAATGTTGGTAAAGATACAGTCGAATTATTAGAAAAGGTTGGGTGCGAGGTTCATTTTCCAGAACAGCAAACTTGCTGTGGACAGCCGGCATATAACAGTGGATATCATAAAGAAACAAAGGAAGTTGCAAAGCATATGATCCGAACCTTTGAGAACTCAGAATATGTTGTTTCACCTTCTGGCTCATGTGTAGCCATGCTTCATGAATACACTCATCTTTTTAATGATGATAAAGAATGGAAGGCGAGAGCGGAAAAGTTAGCGAACAAATCCTATGAATTAACCCAGTTTTTAGTAGATGTATTAAAAGTAGAAAACGTGAATGCTAGTTTAAAAGCTACTGCTACCTATCATAAGTCCTGTCATATGACACGTTTATTAGGTGTTAAAGAAGCTCCATTAAAGCTTCTTGAAAATGTAGAAGGATTAAAAATGTCACCGCTTCCAAATAGTCATGACTGTTGTGGATTTGGCGGTACTTTTTCTGTAAAGATGGTGCCTATTTCAGAACAAATGGTCGATGAGAAGGTAAGGCATATTGAGGAAACAGGTTCAGAGATTTTAATTGGTTCAGACTGTGGCTGTTTAATGAATATTGGCGGACGCATCACTCGACAAGGTAAACCAATAAAAGTAATGCACATTGCAGAAGTGTTAAATAGTGAGGTGAAATGAAATGCCGATGAAGATTGGGAATGAGAAGTTTTTTGATCGAGTAGAGGATGGAATAAATAATAGCTTTATGAGAAATGCCGTTGCGTCTGCTCAGGAACGAATGCAGGGAAGAAGATTGAATGCAACTGAAGAACTAGGTGATTGGGAAGAATGGCGTGAGCTAGGTGAGGAGATTCGTAATCATACATTAGAAAACCTTGATTATTATCTTGATCAATTAAGTGAAAATGTGATTAAACGAGGCGGACATGTTTTTTTCGCAGAGACGGCACAGGAAGCAAACGACTATATCTCAAAGGTTGTTAAAGATAAAAATGCTAAAAAGATTGTAAAATCAAAATCCATGGTTACTGAGGAAATTAATTTAAATGAAGTACTTGAGCAAGCTGGATGTGAGGTTATTGAAACAGACTTGGGTGAGTATATCCTTCAGTTGGATGATCATGATCCACCTTCACACATTGTTGTACCTGCACTTCACAAAAATAAAGAACAAATTAGAGATACTTTCAAAGAAAAAAAGGGCTATGATAAATCAGAAATTCCAGAGGAGCTTGCCTTATTTGCTAGAGAGCAGCTACGTGGAGAATTTTTAAGTGCGGATGTTGGAATCACAGGATGTAATTTCGCAGTTGCGGAATCCGGCTCATTTAGTTTAGTAACAAATGAAGGGAATGCTAGGCTTGCAACCACTCTCCCAAAAACACAGATAACTGTAATGGGAATGGAGCGAATTGTCCCTACCTGGGAAGAGCTTGATATATTAGTAAGCTTGTTATGTCGTAGTGCGGTAGGACAAAAGTTAACGAGCTATATTACTGGATTAACAGGTCCAAAGGATGAAGGGGATATTGATGGACCAGAGGAATTTCACCTTGTCATTGTTGATAACGGGCGTTCAAACATACTAGGTACCGAATTCCAAAGTGCACTCCATTGTATTCGTTGTGCAGCCTGTATTAATGTGTGTCCTGTTTATCGTCATATTGGTGGTCATTCGTATGGTTCTATTTATCCGGGGCCAATTGGTGCCGTACTAACACCCCTTTTAGGCGGGTATGAGGATTATAAAGAATTACCATATGCATCATCACTATGTGCGGCATGTACAGATGCATGTCCAGTGAAAATACCATTGCATGAACTCCTAATTAAACACCGTCGAAAAATTGTTGAAGATGAGGGTAAATCAAGCTTTGGGGAGAAGCTAGCAATGAAAGGCTACCAGCTTGCAGCAAGTACTCCAACTCTTTATAAGGCTGGAACGAAATCAGCAAATGCAGTTATGTCTCCCTTTACAGAAAATCATTCGATTAAAAAGGGACCAGGTCCAATGAAGCCATGGACAGATGTACGTGATTTTCCTGCACCAACAAAAGATAGATTTAGAGATTGGTTTAAAGCTAATCGAAAGGAGGAGCAGTGATTCATGGAAAAGGGGCAAATTTATCATAAAGACCAGTTTTTAGCAAATGTTGCAGCAAAGCTTGGCCGTGAACGAAGAACAGAGGCAGTTATAAAGCCAACTTGGAAACGACAACCACAGTGGAATGTATTGAAAGATGCATCACAGGATGAACTTGTTGATGTATTGAAAAAACAATGTGAGGTCATTCATACTCAAGTATTTGAGGTGGATACTTCTAGCTTAAAAGACAAAATTGATGCAATCTTAGAGCAATATGAAGCAAGTTCAGTTATTACATGGAATGACAAACGCTTTGCTGACTATGGGGTGGAGCAATATTTGTTTGAGCAGCTTACCTCTGAGGGAAAGGAAGTCCATAAGTGGGATCTTTCGGTCGGCCATGAAAATATTATACAAGCAGAAAAGGCAGATGTCGGAATCACATTCAGTGATATGACACTCGCAGAATCAGGTACGGTCGTTTTATTCAGTGATGCTGATAAGGGAAGGTCAGTAAGTCTTCTTCCTAAAACATATATAGCAATCATTCCAAAGAGTACAATTGTTCCAAGGATGACACAAGCAACAAAACATATAAGTAATTTAGTAAAGGCTGGGGAGTTAGTGCCTTCTTGCGTAAACTTTATTTCAGGACCAAGTAATAGTGCGGATATTGAACTGAATCTAGTTGTTGGGGTTCACGGTCCAGTGAAGGCTTCTTATATTATTGTGAATGATAAATAAGGTGAAGGCTACTGCTTAGTTGCGGTGGCCTTTGAATATATCTCTTTTTCAAAGGAAAACAAAAATGACACAAAATGTTCAAAAAAGTATTCCAAAACAAACAAACATGTTGTAGAATAAAAACAGAAGAAAACAAATGTTTATGTTGATTTATCAAAAGTGATTAAAGATGGGGGAATGAATAATGGTAAAAAGCTTATGGGAATCAGAAAAAGCAGCAAGCTTATCTAAAGGGGTAGATGAGTTAGTATATCGTTCGAATTTAATTGGTACAGATCGTGCTGTTTGTAACTGGGGTGGCGGCAATACATCAATGAAGACAGTTGAAAAAGACTTCCGTGGCCGTGATGTAGAAGTGATGTGGGTTAAAGGTAGTGGATCAGATTTAGCAACAATGAAAGCGCATAATTTCACAGGACTTAATTTAGAAGATATTAAGCCTCTTATTGAACGCGATGAAATGCCTGATGAAGAAATGGTTGCATATTTAGCACATTGCATGATTGACAGCAAACATCCACGTGCATCCATTGAGACATTATTACATGCATTTTTACCATATAAGCACGTAGACCACACACATCCTGACTCAATTATTAGCCTTTGTTGTGCAGATAATGGTCGTCAAATTGCAGAAGAGATTTACGGTAATCGCTTTGTTTGGGTACCATATGTACGTCCAGGCTTTACACTATCAAAAATGATTGCTGAAGGTGTTAAAAATAACCCGAATGCAGAGTTAGTATTGATGGAAAAGCATGGTTTAGTCGTTTGGGGTGACACTGCAGAGGAAAGTTATGAAAAAACAATTTCAATTATTAATGAAGCAGAACAATATATTACTAGTAAAATAGACGAGTCAAAAACGTTCGGTGGAGCAAAATATCAATCATTATCAGAAGAAGAAGCAAGAAGCATTGTGGCTCAAGTAATGCCTGTTATTCGTGGGGCTGTAAGTGACGAAAAGAAAATGCTGTTAACATATGATAATGGTGAAGATGTCCTTCAATTTGTAAACAGTTTAAATGCAAAGGACTTATCACAAGTAGGTGCTGCTTGCCCAGACCACTTAGTTCATACAAAAATGAAGCCATTATTCATTGACTGGGATCCACAATCAAAAGACGTTGATGCTTTAATTTCCAGTATCAAAGCAGGTGTTGAAACCTTCAAAGAAGAGTATAAAAATTATTTTGAGCGCAATAAAAATGAAGGCGACAAAATGTTTGAGCCAGCACCAAGAGTCATACTAATTCCAGGACTAGGAATGATTAACTCTGGCAAAAATCTAGTAATGGCTAACGTAAGTGGTGCCCTTTATCACCGTGCTATTGCTGTAATGAAAGGTTCTACAGCATTAGGTGAATTCGTATCACTAAATGAAAATGAATCATACAACATTGAATACTGGCCACTAGAGCTTTATAAACTATCACTTGCTCCAGCTGAAGCAGAATTTTCACGTAAGGTTGCTTTTGTAACAGGTGGTGCTGGTGGAATTGGGAGTGCAACATGCCGTCGCTTCGTGTCTGAAGGTGCACATGTTGTTGTTGCTGACTTAAACCTTGAAGGTGCACAGAAGGTTGCTGCTGAAATTAATGAACAATATGGTGAAGGTCGCGCAATTGCTGTGAAGATGGATGTCACAAAAGAAGACCAAGTTAAAGCTGCATTTGAACTAACTGCTCTTACATATGGTGGGGTTGATATCATTGTGAATAATGCAGGTCTTGCTACTTCAAGTCCATTTGATGAAACCACATTAGATGAGTGGAATTTAAATATGAATGTACTTGGAACTGGTTATTTCTTAGTTGCTCGTGAAGCGTTCAGCCAAATGAAGCAACAAGGAATAGGCGGAAATATGGTATTTATCGGTTCAAAGAACTCAGTTTATGCTGGTAAAAATGCATCTGCATACAGTTCAGCAAAAGCACTTGAAACACATTTAGCTAGATGTATTGCAGCTGAAGGTGGAGAGTTTGGAATTCGTGTAAACTCTGTTTTACCTGATGCAGTACTTCAAGGCTCTGCAATATGGGGATCAAGATGGCGTGAAGAGCGTGCGGCTGCATATGGAATAGATCCAGATCAATTAGAGGATCACTACCGCAAACGTACAACATTGTTAGTTAATATCTACCCAAATGATATTGCAGAATCGATTGCATTCTTCGCTTCTTCAAAAGCAGATAAAACAACCGGTTGTATGATTACTGTTGATGGCGGTGTACCTGCTGCATTTACTAGATAATCGAACATATGATATAGTATTTTTACTAAGAGGTGGGATAGGTGTATGACACACCACCACCTTTTTTTCAAACTTATATGAAAACTAGGGGTGTACAAATTGCTAGTAGCTGAGCGACATCATAAAATAGTCGAGTTGGTCAATGAAAAATTGAGTGTTAGAGTTTCAGAGCTAAGTCAAGTGTTTGGTGTAACAGAAGAAACCATTCGTAGAGACCTTGAGAAATTAGAAAAAGAAAACCTTCTACAGCGAAGCCACGGTGGAGCAGTGAGTATTAAAAAGGAAGAAGCAGAAATTCCTTTTCTAGAACGAGAAATAATGAATGCAACAGAGAAGAGAAGAATTGCACTTGAAGCTGTTCGTTTAATCTATCCTGGTGATCAAATTGTATTAGATGCTAGTACAACCGCTTGGTATATGGCAAAGGAATTACCAGATATGCCGCTTTCAGTCATTACAAACTCGATCAAAGTAGCGTTAGAGTTAAGTAAAAAGGAACAAATCAAGGTTATCTCAACAGGCGGAATGCTTGTGCCAGAATCACTTTCATATGTGGGGCCATTAGCTGAAAGGTCACTGCAAATGTACCATGTCAATAAAGCATTTATATCTTGTAAGGGTGTACACTTGGATGCAGGACTTAGTGATTCAAATGAATGGCAGGCACTACTGAAGCAACAGATGATGAATATAGCGGATGAAACCATTTTAATGGCTGATTCAACAAAGTTTGGAGTTCGTACTTTTGTTCAAGTAGCGGGACTAGATCAAGTGGATCAAATTCTGACAGACTCAAACATACCAGGGAAGTTTATCGAAGAGTTAAAGGAGAAAAATATTCAAATAAAACTAGTAGATTAACACTCACAAACGCGTTAGAGATCTTAAAATCATTTTTGAGATCTCTAACGCGTTTGTCATGTTTTGAAAGAATGAGATAAAATAAAGTTAAAGGAATGTGAGGTGTGTACGATTATGCCAAATTTACTAGAGGAATTAATGGAAATAACAGATGAAGAAAAAGCGATATTAGAAAAGAAAAATGCAGTTTTAAAAGATATTTATACAAGTCAAAACCATTTTATCATCGAGAGTGAGAAGTTTCTTAGCAAGGAAAAGATGATTATGGTCCGTAAACATACTAGGTTTATCGACTTTCCAAAGCATAGGCACAATTATATTGAAATTAACTATGTGTATCAGGGATCACTTACTCAAAAGGTTGGTAATGAAACGATTCATTTAACCCAAGGTGACTTATTATTTTTAAATCAACATATTGAACATGAAATCGCTGCTTGTGCAAAAGAGGACATTATCTTAAATTTTATTATTCAACCACAATTTTTTGAATTCATCTTTACGTACTTATCCTCAGATAATATAATAAGCGACTTCATTATTAATAGCATTTATAATAATACGCAAAACGGTCAGTTTCTTTATTTCGCTGTAGCAGAAGTAGAAGAGATTCAAGATCTTATTAAGAAAATTATTCATGATCTTATGTACCCATCATTTCTGTCAGATTCAACGAGTAAGCTCTATATGGGTCTATTATTACTTAATCTCATTAAACATTCCGATAAAATCACGCTAACGAAAGAAGATTCCTCCCATCATTTTATCGTTGTTGAATCGTTAAAGTATATTGAAGAACACTTTCAACAAGCGTCACTATATGAACTTGCCGAACAGCTACACCTTCCACACTACTCATTAAGTAAATACATAAAAAAGTCTACTGGCTACACATTCAAAGAGCTTCTTCAAGAAAAACGTTTGGGGAAAGCTAAGGAACTATTAGAAAGTACAAATCTACCAATAACCTCTATTATCGAACAAGTTGGTTATGATAATATCAGTTACTTTTATCGTATATTTAAGAACAAATACGGACAAACACCTAAACAGTATAGAGAACATCTGCCAAGTCAATAGCGGCAGATGTTTTTTTATTATTGTTAGATATCGGTGGTCTTGTAATACTCTTGGCAAATAAGGACAATAAATAAGATGATTCAAGACATTAAAAATGGAAGATTGATAAGTTATGATTAATTTATAGCAAACGCTTACAAGTGAGAGGTGTAATCATGACGAAATATAGTTTAGCAGTTGATATTGGTGCATCAAGTGGTCGCTTGATTATTGGGTATCTTAATGATGGCAAACTAATACTTGAAGAAATTCACCGGTTTGAAAACCAAATTGTTCGTAAAGGACAACATTTCTGCTGGGAAGTTGACAAGCTATTCAATGAAATCAAAACGGGAATCAAAAAGTGTAAGGAAAAAGGAATTAAACCAGATAGTATCGGAATTGATACATGGGCGGTTGATTTTGTTTTATTAGATGAAAACAATGAATTACTGACAGATGCTGTTGCTTATCGGGATGCTAGAACAGATGGGATGATGGAAGAAGTTTTTAAAACGATTTCCAAAGAGCGTTTGTATTTAGAGACAGGGATACAGTTTCAAAAATTCAATACAATCTATCAACTATATTCCTTGAAACAAACACACCCGGAAATTCTAGAAAGAGCCCAATCCTTTTTAATGATTCCTGAGTACTTTAATTACTTACTTACTGGAAAAAAGGCGAATGAATATACGAATGCTACTTCGACACAATTAGTGAATGCATTCACGAAAAAGTGGGACGGTAGTTTACTAGATACATTAGGTATCAATAAAGAGATGTTTCATGAAATAAAAATGCCTAAGACCGTCTTAGGTAACCTAAAGGAAGAGCTAGTTTCAGAGTTTGGATTTGATATGAAAGTAGTCTTACCTGCTACACATGATACTGGTTCAGCGGTCATCTCAGTGCCTGAAGTGACCGACACGATTTACATTAGCTCTGGAACATGGTCATTAATCGGAGTAGAGAACCATTTTCCAATCTGTATTACAAAGGCACTTGACTATAATTTCACAAATGAAGGTGGAATGGATTATCGCTACCGTTTCTTAAAGAACATAATGGGGCTATGGATGATTCAGGAAGTTAAGAGGAATTACAATGACCAGTATTCATTCGCTGAATTCGTTGAATTAGCAAATGAAGCGATTGGGTTTACATCAACGGTTAATGTTGATGAGGATCGATTCCTGAAGCCAGAAAACATGATTGAAGAGCTGCAAAAGTATTGCGCTGAAACAAACCAAACAATTCCTTCAACGCCTGGAGAAGTCGCCAAATGTGTTTTCGATAGTTTAGCTTTTAGCTATCAGCAAGCCATCGGTGAAATTGAAGAAATCTATGAAAAAGAGTTTCCGAGAATTAATGTCATTGGTGGCGGATGTCAAAATGAAATGCTCAATCAACTGATTGCAGATGTGACAAAGAAAGAAGTTTATGCTGGACCGGTTGAAGCGACAGCCATCGGAAACATTGTTGCACAATTAATGTCACTTGGTGAAATAGATGACATTAATGAAGCAAGAATGGTTATTAAAAAATCATTTGAGATAAAAAAATACACACATAAAAAAACATATGCAAATTAAATATAGGCAGTGAAAGGAAGAGAATAGATGACAATCCAAGAGAATTTTGAATATGCAAAAAAACAATATGAAAAATGGGGAATCAATGTTGATGAGGTATTAGCACAATTGAAGAAAGTTCCGATTTCAATTCATTGTTGGCAAGGTGATGATGTAGGAGGATTTGAGGTAAATCAGAGTGAGTTATCTGGTGGAATTGATGTAACTGGTAATTATCCTGGTAAAGCAAGAACACCAGATGAGTTACGCCAAGATCTAGAAAAAGCATTATCATTGATACCAGGTAAACATCGAGTGAACTTACATGCAATCTACGCGGAAACAAATGGGGAAGTAGTCGAGAGAGATCAACTTGAACCTAAGCATTTTGAAAATTGGCTGAACTGGGCAAAGGAGCAAGGTTTAGGGTTAGACTTTAATCCAACATTATTTTCCCATGAGAAAGCTGAGGATGGACTTACATTGTCACATCCGAATGAAGAGATTAGAGAATTCTGGATTAACCACTGTATTGCTAGTCGAAAAATTGCAGAACACTTTGGTAAAGAATTAGGCACAACATGCTTAACAAATGTGTGGATTCCTGACGGATATAAAGATATCCCAAGTGACCGATTAACACCTAGAAAAAGATTAAAGGAATCACTAGATAAAATTTTCGCAGTAGAAATTGATGAAAAGTATAATGTCGATGCTGTTGAAAGTAAGTTGTTTGGAATTGGATCAGAGTCATATGTTGTTGGATCACATGAATTTTACTTGGGGTATGCATTAAAAAATAATAAGTTATGTTTACTTGATACAGGGCATTATCATCCAACTGAAATGGTTTCAAACAAAATTTCATCGATGTTACTATACAGTGACAAGGTTGCCTTACATGTCTCAAGACCAGTCCGTTGGGATAGCGATCATGTTGTCATTTTAGACGATGAACTTAAAGAAATTGCATTAGAAATTGTCCGTAATGATGCACTTGATAAAGTTATGATTGGGTTAGATTTCTTTGATGCAAGTATTAACAGAATTGCTGCTTGGACGATTGGAACAAGAAATATGATTAAGTCTTTATTAGCTGCAATGCTTACACCAAATGAATACTTGAAGCAATTACAAGAAGAAGGTAATTTTACAGAACGACTAGCATTAATGGAGGAATTCAAAACATATCCATTTGGCGCGATTTGGGATTACTATTGTGAGCAAATGGGTGTACCTGTTAAGGAATCATGGCTAGAGGATGTTAAAAGCTATGAAGCAGAGGTTTTGTCAAAACGCTCATAAAGAAGATACTAAAGAAAAACTAGGTCATTGATCTAGTTTTTTTGTTTTTTAAAAAGGCTCTTTTCAAAAAGATTGTTGTTTTAAAACTTATTTAATTTGATCGAGCTCGTTGATTGGAACGGAAGGTATGTGACTCCTGCGGGATGCGAAGGATATCCCATGAGACCGTAAGATAAAGGAGGCTCATCACCTGCCCCGCGGAAAGCACATACCTGGAGTGGAAATCAACATCCCCTTGTTAAATTGTTACTTTCTTTTTCAAAGAAAAAACAAATAATACAAAAGGGATAAGTTGTAAAAGTGTCAAATATTTGACATAAACAAAAATAAAACAAAATGGTAATCTTTATTTATGTTTACTTTTCTTTATTTACTTTGTATTATATAAGTATAAGATATCAATAAGTTTTAAGAGGTAAATCACAAATAGCATTAATGTGAACCAATACGATACTCTAAAGGAGAGATCATGATGATTAATGAAAACGAAATTAAAAACCTTATGATAAAAGATTCTTTATTGGCAGCACCTTTCGTACAAGAAATGATGGCAGCCACTTATAATATGTGGACACTTGGTTGGGATGAACGTAATGGTGGGAATATAAGCTATCTTTTAAAAGAAGAAGAAGTAACACCATTCTTGGATATTAAAGACAAAGTTCGCACAGCAATTCTAGAGTTCCCTGTCCCAGAACTAGCTAACCAATACTTTATTGTCACTGGATCTGGCAAGTACTTTAAAAATGTAAAAGACAATCCTGGAGATTGCCTAGGTATTATTCGTGTAGATGGAAAAGGGAATTCTATTGATATCTTATGGGGACTTGAAAATGATGGGAAACCGACTAGTGAATTACCTTCTCACTTCATGAGTCATATTGCACGGTTAAAGGTCGATAAAAACCACCGAATTATCATGCATAACCACGCAACAAACATTCTTGCAATGACATTTACTCATGAATTAGATGAGAAAAGCTTTACGAAAACACTTTGGCAAATGTGTACAGAATGTATTGTCGTTTTCCCAGATGGCTTAGGAATTTTACCTTGGATGGTACCTGGTACTGATGAGATTGGACAGTGTACAGCTGAAAAGATGCTTGATCACAGATTGGTCATTTGGCCATTTCATGGAATATTCGGTGCAGGCACTACAATGGATGAGACTTTTGGTTTAATTGAAACAGCTGAAAAAGCTGCTCAAATTTATACACTTATTCATTCTCATCAAGGTGGAGTAAAGCAAGTGATAACAGATCAAGAACTTGCAGATTTAGCGAAGGCCTTTGGTGTTACTCCAATTGAAGGAGTACTTACTATATAATTTACATCAAAGAAAAGAGAGGCTTTATATGTCTCTCTTGATTAATCGAAAAATATGTGAAAGATTGAACAATCTTAAAAAAGGGAGAGCATATGTATGGGACGCGTAGTATATGTACCAAGTACAAATTTAATGGGAAGAGGATGCCTAAATGAAGTAGGACCATTTATTCAAGATCTAGGTTTTAAAAAAGCATTTGTAGTAACTGATAGATTTTTAAATAAAAGTGGAATTGTTGGTAAGGTTCTTTCGGTACTAGACAGTGTTGGAGTTGAGTATCAAGTATATGATCAAGTGAAGCCTAATCCAACAACTGTGAATGTTCATGATGGTGTAGATTCTTATAAAGACAGTGGTTGTGATTTTATTGTATCTGTTGGTGGGGGTTCACCACAGGATGCAGCAAAGGGAATCGGACTAGTGTTAACAAATGGTGGTCATGTAAAAGAATATGAAGGTGTAGGGAAAACAAAAAACAAATCTGTTCCTATTGTAGCCATTAATACAACAGCTGGAACATCAGCAGAATATACAATCAATTACGTGATAACTGACGAAGAACGCCAAGTGAAAATGGTTATGGTTGATAAAAATAGTTTAGTAACCATTTCTGTAAATGACCCTGAGCTCATGGTTGGTAAACCAGCAGATTTAACAGCTGCAACAGGAATTGATGCATTAACACATGCGATTGAAGCAATTGTTACACCTGGAGCTTTTCCTGTAACAGATGCGACTGCACTTGCAGCAGTTGAAACGGTATTTAAATATCTCCCAAGGGCAGTTAAAGATGGCCATGATATAGAAGCACGAGAACAAATGGTATATGTGATGTTCTTAGCTGGAATTGCTTTCAACAACGCAGGTCTAGGTTTTGTTCATGCAATGGCACACCAGCTTGGAGGAGTATATGATTTACCACATGGTGTTTGTAATGCGATGCTATTGCCGATTGTTGAGCGTGAAAATGCAAAAAGAGATCCAAAGAAATTCAGAGCAATTGCTAAAGCAGTAGGGTTAGAAGTGGTAGGTAAAACAGATGAGGAGTGTGCCGGAGAAGTTATAGAAGCAATCAAGGCCTTATCAAAAGAGGTAGGAATCCCTAGCAAACTTTCTGAATTAGGTGTAACCGATGTTGATCTTGAAAAGTTAGCTGATAACGCCTTAAAGGATGCCTGTGCACCTGGAAATCCATTTATGCCTACTAAAGAAGAAGTTGTATTGATGTATAAAGAGATCCTTTAGAGTTTAAGTCAAAATCACCCGTGCAGTTGGGTGGTTTTTTTGTAGAGCTACTGTACTTAAATAGAATAGTTCCGAGCAATTGGGAAATGATACTAATAAAAATAGTGAGGTTTCACAATGACGTTACTTTTGAAAATATTAGTGATTTATCTCGTAACGATTGCTGTTATGAGATTAATGGGCAAGTCTACCATCATTCAAATGACGCCGTATGATTTAGTTGCCATCATTATTGTTGGAACTGTTGCCTCAGAGCCTTTAATAAGTACAGAGTTCTTACCAACGATTTTTGCACTTGCCATCCTAGTAGGACTTCATATCTTGTTTGGATTTTTAACTTTGAATCAGTGGGGAAATCGTTTTTTTCTAGGTGAACCAACAATCTTGATTAAAGATGGAAAGATCATTGAAGATAATATTGAAAAATCAAGGTTATCTGTTGCACAATTACTCTCTATATTACGAAGTAAAGGGTTTCCTAAGATTTCAGATATTGACTATGCGATACTTGAACCAATTGGAGAGGTTAGTATCATCGTAAAAGCTGAAAACACCCCCGTTACAGTCAAACATCTGGAAATCTCAATAGATGATGAAGGGTTCCCCATTTCAGTAATTATTGATGGGAAAATTCAAGTGAAAAATCTTAAATTGTTAGGAAAAACAAAAAGTTGGTTATTGGAACATCTAGACGATCAAGGACTAGATCGCAAGGAAGTTATTTATGCTTATGTAAATGAAAAAACAAAGAAACTTAAAATAAATAGAAGATAATCAAGCTCGCTTAAAAGCTGCTTATTACTGATAACGTGGATTCAATTCTTTGTTACCTTTTGACTATGAAAGTCGAATTTTGTCGTGTATAATAGGTAAATAGATGGCTAAAAACATCTAAAGTAGAGAAAATGGCAAACTTATCGAAAGGTAAGGACGCAAAACCACGGGTCTAAAGTATTGATTTTAATGCGATGATAGCCGGGTTACCTCATAGGTTTATTTGGTAACCCGTATTTTACGGGGGGAAGAGAATAATGAATACAAAGAAAGAAGAAGTGCGTAAGCAGATTCAATTGTTTTTCAAATTGTTAGAAAAACATAAAGATATCCCACAATCCATTCCATATTTCAAGAGCTATTTAAGGCAATTGATCATGAAAAATAGAGGATCGGATACAATGATACCAACAATTGAAATGATGACCGTTTTAAAGAATGAGAAGCCATTGGTGTTTCAACTATTAAAACAACAATCAAAAGGTGACTATAACCTAGAATTTCTAACTGGACTAAGTATGAATTATGAAGATGCTAAGGGAAAGTTAGAGTTATTCCTTAATCAAGAATAAGTTAACCAATTTTATGAAATACAAAATGAACGCTTAATCGATATATATAATTTAGAAGACTGTTCTAGGAAACCGCAAATTCAAGCGAGCTTAGGGCAGTCTTTTTCTATTTCTACATATTAACCTATTAGAGAAACATAGCTAATTTTTATCTGATTTTTACTCTGTTTTATGATGTGTTTAGTGTAACCGCTTACTGTTAAAATGGATTAAAAAGATCACATTCTTATGGATAGTGCTTAGTTAATAAAGAAGAAAATGGAGGCTACAAAATGAGTAATCAACAGATCGGTATTCCATTAAAGGGTTTTGCAGAATTTAGTAGAAAAGTTGCTGCAGAAGGGGCAGTTTTATTAAAGAATGAGGGACAAATTCTCCCTATTAAAAGAGGGGAGCAGGTTTCCGTTTTTGGAAGAACTCAAATCGATTATTATCGTAGTGGAACAGGTTCAGGTGGTAGTGTAAATGTTGAATATACTACGAATCTATTAGATGGTCTAAGAAGTAAGAAAGAAATAGTAGTAAACGAGGAGCTAGCATCTGTCTATGAAAATTGGATTGAAGAAAATCCCTTTGATGATGGAGGTGGTGGCTGGGCAGCCGAGCCTTGGCATCAAAAGGAAATGCCATTAACAAATGAACTAGTAAGCGTTGCGCGAAATAGATCTGATAAGGCGGTTGTTGTCATTGGTCGAACAGCTGGAGAAGATCAGGATAACGCAGCCGTTGAAGGTAGCTATCTATTAACCTATGAAGAAAAAGAAATGATTAAATTAGTTAGTAGTCATTTTGAACAGATAGCAGTTGTCTTAAATGTATCGAATATTATTGATATGAGCTGGATAAATGATGAGGGTATCTTATACCCTATACAGGGAGTTATCTATACATGGCAAGGCGGGATGGAAGGTGGAAATGCCGCAGCTGATGTACTTGTTGGTGATGTAACACCAAGCGGGAAATTACCTGATACTATCGCTAATTCTATTTCTGATTATCCTTCAACAAGTAACCATGGAAGTAAGGTTAGGAACTTTTATCAGGAGGACATATATGTAGGCTATCGCTATTTTGAGACGTTTTGTCCTGAAAAGGTTCAACATGAATTTGGTTTTGGGTTATCATATACAGATTTTTTCATTGATCCAGTGCATGCAAAACTAGTTACAATAGACGGAGAAAAGGTCATTGAAATAGATGTAACAGTTTCTAATACTGGGGAAACATATGCCGGTAAAGAAGTAGTGCAAGTCTATTATGAGGCGCCACAAGGTAAGTTAGGTCAACCGGCTAAAGTGTTAGCGGCATTTGAGAAAACGAGTCTACTAGAACCTGGTGGAAGTCAATCACTTACAATTAGATTTCCAGTGAACAGCATGGCTTCATATGATGATAGCGGAATCACAGGTCATCCGTCCTCATATGTGTTAGAAGAGGGAGTGTACTGTTTCTATGTAGGAAACAGTGTTAAGAATGTTAAAAAGGTATTGTTTGATGCAGAAGAGGGATTACATCTTGAGACACTTCAACTGATAGAAGAGTTAACTGAGGTGTTGGCACCAACGGAGGATTTCACAAGAATGAAACCAGGGGTTCAAAAAGCAGATGGATCCTATGAGTTAACATATGAAGATGTACCAAAACAAAAGAGTTCTTTGGAAGAGCGTATTCTTAAGAATCTACCAGCTACAATTAAACAAACTGGTAATCAAGGCTATAAATTAAAGGATGTATTTGATAACAATGTAAGTATGGAGACATTTATAGCCCAGCTAAGCGATGAAGACCTTGCAACAATTGTTCGAGGAGAAGGGATGAGTAGTCCATTAGTTACTCCTGGAACTGCTTCTGCTTTTGGTGGGGTTAGTGACAGTCTATTTAATTATGGAATTCCAGTTGGTTGTACTGCAGATGGTCCTTCTGGTATACGGATGGATAGTGGACATAAAGCAACACAAGTTCCTATAGGTACTTTGCTTGCTGCAACTTGGAATATTGATTTAGTTGAAGAACTCTATGTTATGGAAGGACAAGAGTTAATTAGCAATAACATTGATATGTTACTTGGACCTGGGTTAAACATTAGACGTAGTCCCTTAAACGGCCGTAACTTCGAATATTTCTCTGAAGATCCACTCATTACAGGAGCATTTGCTACCGCTACAACAAAGGGAATTATGAAAGGCGGATCAAATGCTACACTTAAGCATTTTGCTTGTAATAGTCAAGAACATGAGCGTAATAACGTAGATGCAGTTGTTTCTGAACGTGCTCTGAGACAAATTTATTTAAAAGGATTCGAAATGGCAGTTAGACAAGGTGGAGCAAAGGGGATTATGACATCCTATAATCCAATCAATGGTCATTGGGCAGCTTCAAATTATGATTTGAACACAACTGTTCTTCGTAAGGAATGGGGATTTAATGGAATTGTAATGACAGATTGGTGGGCTAAAATGAACGATGTTGCCTTTGGAGGTCCAGCAGATACAAAGAACACGAACTTTATGATTCGGGCACAAAACGATTTATATATGGTTGTTAATAACTATGGTGCAGAGATAAATGCATCAAATGACAATACCATTGAATCAATAAAAGCAGAAACTTTAACACGTGGTGAATTACAACGTTCTGCTATTAATATTTGTGAATTCTTAATGCATGCACCTGTCTTTTCGAGGAAACAAGTAATTGATGAATTTGTAAATACATTTGAAGCAAATTCGTCACTCGCACCAGCTGAGGTTCATGATCTATCAAGAGATTCACAAGTTAGTCCGAATACTTCAACATCAACCTTTATAAAGGTTGATAACCCTGGCTTTTATCGCATTATTGTAAAGATAAAATCCGAGGAAACTAATTTATCTCAAACGGTTTGCAATGTTAGTTTAAATGAGCAGCTGATGACTACTATTCAAACGAATGGTACAGAAGGACAATGGATTAAACAAAAATTGGTAAAGATTAATCTGGAAGAAGGACTATATGAATTAAAGCTAGATTTTATCAAACCTGGTTTAGAGATTGGCTGGATAGAATTTAAGGAGATCTAAAATAAAGGCTGTTTTCTAAAAGTTTGTTGTTTTAGATATAAAACATTGAAATGGTATTCAGCCTGCGGTTTTATAAGTAACAATCTATACGAAAACAGCTAAAATAAATGAATAGATTTCATATGCAAAGTAGTAATGAAAGCTCAGATATAATCTGAGCTTTTTTGGTCGCTTTTTTCTAATTCTGCAATTCGTCCTTGAATTATTTACTAGATTTTCTACTATTGCACACAATTAGTAAGAAAAATATAGTCTTTTTATTTTATGAGAAATTTCTTATGATGACTAAGGACGATTAAATAAGATGAAAGAGGTAGTTCGATGAAAATTGATTCACCTAAAATTGTAAGCAATTTACCTGTTAAAAACTTTCAAGATATCTTTTATGAAGAAGATCCAGAACTTGAAATGTGTATCATTAATGATTCTTTATTTACGGATGAAGCACTACATAGAGTGCGGTTATCTAAAATGGTCATTAAAAATAGCAAGTTTAACAATACTGATTTTAGCAATATAGACATGATCGATGTTATCTTTGAAAATTGTGATTTCTCTAATGCTAATATGAATAATTCTTCTATCCATAGAGTTGAATTTAAGAACTGCAAATTGCTAGGGGTAGACTTTACAGAATCTCGTTTTGGCAATGTTGTGTTTGATCAATCCGTATTGAACTTAGCATCATTAGGAAATTCTAAATTCGAAAAAGTTCGTTTTGAAGATGCATCCTTAGTTAATTCAGATTTTTATGATTGTATCTTTAAGAATGTGGAGTTCAAATTATGCAATCTTAACAGTGCTAACTTTGAAAAAACATCACTTAAAGGAATTGATATTAGTAATTCTACATTTGAGTCACTTACAGTTTCTATTGCTGACCTTAATGGTTGTAAAGTATCTACTCATCAAGCAATTCAATTCTCATCTTTATTAGGATTAGTTATTACTGATTAAATCAACTCGCTAAAATCCAATCGTGGAACCACCGGCATAAACCTCCTTGATTGAAAACAATTGCTGGTAGTTCTCTCGAGTTTTAGCGTGTAATCCAAAACCGAAGATAAACCTCTTGTTTGTACCTTATTTTATATCTAGTTTTATGTATATGAATGTCCATAAAGCTATGATAAATTTTGGTAAGCGTTTACAATAACGCAAAAACAACTAAAAAGGAGTGTTTTTATGTTCGGTCGAAAAGGATTTATGTTTTTGTTAGTAGCTATTTTGATGATGACTTCATTCGTAACTTCACCAGGGCAAAGTGTCGATGCTTCAAATGCTAAAAAAAAGAAGGATATCGATATCCAGGAATATGCTGCTGATATGCAGCCTGGTTGGAATTTGGGTAATACATTTGATGCAGTCGGAACGGATGAGACTGCCTGGGGTAATCCACATGTAACAAAGAAATTCATTGAAAAAATTGCAGCACAAGGTTACAAAAGCATTCGAATTCCGGTAACGTTTGATCAGAAAATGGCTCCAGGACCTGATTATAAGATTAACTCTGACTTCCTTAAACGATTAGAGCAAGTTGTTCAATGGTCTATTGATGAGGGTATGTATGTGATGATTAATATTCACCATGATTCTTGGATTTGGATTAGTGATGGAATGAAAAACGATCATGATGCAACTGTTGAGAGATATAACGCCATTTGGAAGCAACTAGCCAAACGTTTCAAACAATATCCTAACCAGTTAATGTTCGAAAGTCTAAATGAACCACAATTTATTGGAACTTCTGTGGAACAAGATCAATATTTACATGAGCTTAATGTTTCCTTCCATGAAATCATTAGAAAATCAGGTGGGAAAAATAAGGTTCGTCCACTTGTGCTGCCAACATTACATACAGGTTCTGAGGAGCATAAGATAAATGCACTTCTTGAAACGATAACTGAATTGAATGACCCGAATATTATTTCGACTGTTCATTATTACGGATTCTGGCCATTTAGTGTGAACGTAGCAGGTTACACTCGCTTTGAGGAAGATACGAAAAATGATATTATCAACACTTTTGACCGCGTTCATGAGGCATTTACTGCCAAAGGAATCCCGGTCGTTATCGGAGAATATGGTTTGCTTGGCTTTGATACAGCTTTAGGTACAATCCAACAAGGTGAGAAGCTTAAATTTTTTGAGTTTATGACCCATTATGCACAAGAAAAAGAACTAATCCACATGTTATGGGATAATGGCCAACATTTCGGACGTGAATCTTTTAAATGGTCAAATCCTGCATTATATAACATGATGAAAACCAGTTGGAAGACACGCTCGGCAACGGCAGATTCTGATTTTATCTACTTGAAAAAAGGAGCAGATATTGCAGACGAACAGCTTAGTCTCCAATTAAATGGTAATCAGTTTGTTTCACTAAAATTAAATGGGAAAGACCTCCAGGCTGGACTAGATTATGAATTGAACGAATCAATCTTAACGATAAAAAAGAGTCTTCTAACAAGGCTTACAGCTTCTAATCAAATTGGCACAACTGCTGTTTTAACTGCAACTTTTAATCAAGGTGTAGATTGGGAAATAAATGTTATAGCTTATGAGACACCTACTGTGGAAAGTGTAGAAGGAACAACGAGTGATTTTTCGATTCCAACACAGTTTAATGGTGATCAATTAGCTACAATGGAAGCTAAATATGCAGATGGAAGTAATGCAGGTCCTCAGGGGTGGACATCTTATAAAGAGTTCGGTTATACCTTTGAGCCGCTTTATGACAATAATCAAGTAGTCTTAAAACAGAATTTCTTTAATGAAATTAATGATGGAGATGTATTCTTAACATTCCATTTCTGGAGTGGAGAGAAGGTATCTTATCAGTTAATAAAGTCTGGAAATCAAGTGATTGGAAACATCGTTACTGAAAATGGTAACGAAAACTAGAAATCTTAACTTTCAATTAACAGGAGTTGATAGCCCCCCTTTTTAGGTGGGGCTATTTAATTTGATGTTGTACTAAATCTGCTAGGTAGTTCTATACTATTTTAAACCTCTAGTTATTGACTGATTTTACGTCTCATTAGACATGTATTTTAAAAAAATGCCCTATGATAAAATTATTTAACCGCTTACATTTAGTCTGGATAAGGATTTATTTAAGATTATTACTATATGAATAACCTTTTAAAATAGGGAGGAAAATGCATGACAAAGGGTACTCTTCCATTTTGGAATACTCAACTGACTATAGAAGAGCGATTGAGAGATGTAATGAATGATTTATCTTTGGATGAGAAGATTAGTTTATTGTCGACGTCTCAAAGTGAGATTCCTCGATTAGGTATTGGAGAATACCATGTTGGTGGAGAGGCTGCCCATGGTGTAGTAGATCGTAAAGGTGGAAAAACAACTGTATTCCCACAACCAATCGGACTTTCTAGTACTTGGAATAGAAAGCTTTTAAGAGAAGTCGGAGATGTCATTGGTGATGAAGCACGAATCTTTTACGAATTAAATGACAAAAAAACAGGTTTAACCCTATGGGCTCCAACCATTGATATGGAACGTGATCCAAGATGGGGAAGAACAGAAGAAGCGTATGGTGAAGATCCATATTTAACGGGTCAATTATCTACTGAATTAATTAAAGGGATGCAAGGTGATGACCAGTTTTATATTAAACTAGTCGCAGCGCCTAAGCATTTTTACGGAAATAATAATGAATATGGACGGGAATACACATCAAATAGTATCGATCCCAGAAATCGAAGAGAGTATTACTTGAAGGCGTTTGAGCCAGCATTTAAAGAAGGAAAAGCGTTATCAATGATGACTGCTTACAACGGGGTGAATGGTATTCCTTCCATGCAGATCAATGAGCTTAGGGACATTGTTAGAAAAGAGTGGGAAATGGATGGCTTTATCGTAAGTGATGGCGGTGCATTAACACTAAATGTAGAGCAGTATCGATACTATGATAATTATGCAGAAGCCTTAGCAGATTCACTGAAAAAAGGGATAGACTGTTTTGTAGATCGGAAAGAACTTGTTGAACAGGCAGCTTATGATGCTTTGGAGAAGAAGCTAATTTCAGTAGAAGATATTAATCAGGCAATCAGGAATATGCTCAAGGTACGATTCCGATTAGGACACTTTGATTTAGATTCTACGAAAAATCCTTATTATCATGTTGATTTAAATAAGATGTCCTCAGAGGAACATGCGGAAGTTTGTTTAAAAGCAACAAAAGAATCTATTGTGTTATTAAAAAATGAAAATAAGACATTACCTCTTCATGAAGAGAAAACAAAAAAGGTTGCAGTGATTGGACCAACTGCGAATGTGATCTACAGGGATTGGTATACAGGATACTCAAAGTATCAAATTACACCAATGCAAGGGTTGAGAAGTAGATTAAAGAATGCAGATATACACTATGTTAGTGGACATGATCAGATCGCGCTGAAATCTTTGAAGACAAACAAATATGTAACTGTGTCTGATCAAAATCTCATCAAAGTGAATAGTCCGGTAATAGGCTTACACGAGACGTTTGAAATAGAGGAATGGGGATGGAATAGTAATCTCCTTAAAAATATGGCAGGAAATAAGTATATTAGTCAAATAGAGAAAAAGGAAACCTTCGAAGCAAATAACGAGGAAGCGTTTGGCTGGTTTGTGAAAGAAAAGATTCATTTTCAACCAATTAGTAAAAATGAACAAATCTATCATTTATCAGGATGGAATGGTCAGCCATTATCTGTATCAAATCAAGATGAGTTAATCATGTCTGATCAAGCGGAATTATTTGAAAAGAAAGTTCTTACATCAGGCATAGAGGAAGCAGTGAAATTAGCTAAATCAAGTGATGTAGCCATTGTATTTGTTGGGAATAACCCAATGCTTAATGGGAGGGAAATAGAAGACAGACCCGATATCATCCTTCCTGAACGACAACAGCAATTAGTTGAGGCTGTATATGAAGCAAACCCCAATACAATCGTTGTGGTTATAGGAAGTTATCCTTTTGCACTAGATTGGATCGATAAAAAAATACCTGCCATTTTGTATTCTTCTCATGGATCACAAATGTTGGGAGAAGGCGTCGCTTCCATTCTTTATGGAGACGAGTCACCATCAGGTCGATTAAGTATGACATGGTACAAAGACATTACACAACTACCATCCCTTTTTGATTATGACATTATCAAAGGTAATAGAACATATATGTACTTTGACGAAGAGGTACTTTATCCATTCGGTCATGGACTTAGTTACACCACATTTGAGTATTCCTCGATACAAGTTTCTAGTCAGAAAATAAAAGATGGGGAAGAAATCAAGCTTAGTCTAGATATTGAAAATACAGGTGAGTTTACCGCAAGTGAAGTGATACAAATTTATGCCACGGTTCAGGGTTCAAAAGTGAAACGGCCAAAAAAACTGTTAGTTAACTTTGATAAAGTGGTGTTATTGCCCTCCCAAAAACAAAGAGTCGATTTTACCATAAAGGCCGAGCAATTATCATTTTGGGATGTAGATAATGATGACTATTGTTTTGAATCAGGGACTTGCATTTTATCGGTGGGTCCTTCAAGTAATGAATCTAGATTATCTAAGAGGATTACAATGGAAGGGAAGGAACTCTCCTACCGTTCGTTAACCACTGTAACAAAGGCTGAGAATTATAATGACTACCATGATGTGTATTTAAGTAAAGGTGTACAAAACCTTAATTGTGTAACAAATTCAGGTAATGGTTGGATTTGCTTTAAAAATGTACAGATTAGCAAGGAAAGTGGAACAATCCAGATACAAGCTAGTGTTGATGGTCGATCGGGAAAAGTATCAGTTATGTTTGATCATCTTGATTCAGAAGTAATAGCAGTAGGAGATATAGTGAGCAATGATTCAAATCAATGGAACCATATTGATTTGCCATTTGTTACTTCAAAGGGTGTTCATGATGTGTATATCTTCCTTGAGGGAGCGGTTTCAATTACAACTGTACAGATCTTTTGAAAGCTGGTGGAAAAGTGAAAACAATGATAAATAATGTGCCAATCAGAGGTGCATGGAATAAAACATATGGGGACAGCTGGGAAGAATCATTAGTAAGTGGAAATGGCATTCAAGGTGTAATGGTGTTAGGAAATCCAGAAAATGAGCTCATTATTGGGAACCATGCGAGATTATATTTACCCACTGGAACTGGAAAGCCGTTACCTGATATGTCGCCTTTTCTGGAACGATTCAGATCGATGATAAAAGAAGATGGATACGAACAAGCAATCAAGTTTTATTATAAGAAAGCACTAGAGTTGGGGTATGAAGGGTTACAAATGAGCGATCCGTTTCACCCTGGATTTCATTTGAATATTCACTTACCTATTCAATCTGCAAGTCATTATTCTAGAAGTGTTGATTTTGAATCAGGTGAGATACATGTAACCTTTACGGACCTTGAAAATACTAGACACAGCCGGAAGACATTCGTTTCTAGAGCAGATGATGTCATCGTTCATACAATAGAAAATAGTCAGCAAAATGTATCGTGTACACTCTTTCTTGAAGAATATCAACATGAATTAATGAATCAGCAGAGTGAGGTTGGAATTAACTATATTCATGTAAGAAATAACTATGTGATGGAACCTGGTGGATTTCAAGTTATTATCAAAATTGAAGCTCCACAAGGAAAGATAAAACTCGAGGATAATAGGATTAATATCGAACAAGCTGAACATGTTTTACTAATAGCAAAGATCGTTCCGTTTCAAAAAAGCACTCAGCTAGATAATCAGCTTTTTGAAAAAGAACTAGAAAAAATAGAAGAAACGTATAATCAACTGTTTAATCGTCATCAAGCTCTACATCAAGAGATATTTCATCGAGTAGCATTAAATTTATGTTCGGATGAACAACGAATAAGAGCCATTGAAGATCTATTTAGTGAAGCGAAGGAATCAAAGGTTTTACCCTTGGCCTTAATTGAAAAGATGTATGATGCTGGAAGGTATATGTTTATGTGTAGTGCTGGGGAACTTTCTCCTAATCTACAAGGAATTTGGACAGGAACATTCACCCCTGCATGGAGTGGAGATTTTACATTTGATACAAATGTACAGCTATCAATTGCATCTGCTTTATCATGTAACATGGATGAAGGGTTACATGGATATTTTAGACTAGTCAAGGAATTGTTACCTGGGTTTCGAGATAATGCGAAATACTTTTATGGTTCAAGGGGAATTATGTCAACTGCTCATTCAAGTAACAGTGGGAGACAGTTTCATTGGAATGATGAATGGCCATTACATCTATGGACATGTGGAGCTGGGTGGTTAGGGCACTGGTTCTATCAATATTATTTATTTACAGGAGATAAGAATTTTTTAGAAAACGAAACGATTCCGTATCTAAAAGAATGTGCGCTATTTTATGAGGATTTTCTAATAGAAGATTCTGATGGAACAAACCGGTTCACGCCATCCTACTCAGCAGAAAATGGATGTGGTGATAATGCAACCCAAGATATTGCGGTAGCCAAAGAAGTACTTCGGAATTTAATAAACAGCCACAGGGAATTAAAGATAGATACACCAGAGATTACAAAGTGGGAAACGATGTTATCAAAGCTGCCAGGTTACATGATTAATGATGAAGGAGCTCTAAAGGAATGGAGTATAGATGGAAAAGGTGAAAACTATAACCATCGCCATTTTTCCCATTTGTATTCTGTTTTTCAAAGTAGAGAGTTTAATGACCAAACGGAACCATTATTATGGGAAGCTTCTAAGGTTGCCTTAGAAAAAAGGCTTGATGCTTGGTTAAGAAGCGATGATGGTGATACCTCTTCCACACATGGCCGAATGCATGCAGCCCTATGTGCAACACAATTTAACAAAAGTGATTTAGTGTATGAAATATTGCAGATGATGGTGGTCAATGATTCGATGTTTCCATCGCTAATTACCTCACATTATAATCAGCGTCATTTATTTAATGTTGATGGAAATGGAGCAATCCCGCAAATCATCAATGAAATGATTATAGATGCTGTTCCTGGAGAAATTGTGTTACTTCGTGCCATCCCGAAGCAACTCTCAAAAGGAACTCTAGAAGGAGTAAGGCTAGTAAAACAAATTATAGCAGATCAAGTGTTATGGGATTTGGAAGATAGAACATTAAAGCTATATTTGACATCTTCTATCGAACAGCAAGTTGTCATTAAGGCTCCACATGCAGAGAATTTAGTAATCAAACAGTACTCAGGATGTGAAGTAAACACAGATTGTGATTTAATCAGATTACAATTAAACGAGAATATACAAGCTTTCATAGATTTCACCCTCTAGATATAAGAAGGCTAGTATATCTAATCCAATGGTAAACATTTGAATTGTCATGTAGAATGAAGGTATGTGAAAGGCTATGTAAAACAGATACTATTACATAGTCTAACCTTCTCTTTTGAAAGTGTCTTGAGAGTTTTTGGATATAAATGAAAGCGTTTTACAAGTTATTTGAGTAGGAAAAGTATTTTGTTAGCTTTTTATCTAATAATTGAATCGTACTATATAATTCTAATAAGCATCTTAGTAGGAATTTTATACATTGCTAGGAACGGTTGGGGGAACTTCCATGAACATACTTAAAAAGGTATTTACTAATTTAACAGACATAAGAATCAGACATAAATTATTAGGTATTTTCATTGTCGTCACCTTAGTTCCAATCGTGCTAGTTAGTATCTACCTTACCTATGGGATGCGAGAAGTAGTAGTAAATAAGTCATTGAATGAAACACATGCAAGTATTGAAAAATTGGAAATGAGACTAAATACGATCTTTAATCGAGCAACAAATATAGCAGACCTTATTTATATGAATAAAGATATGGAAAAATTACTATTACCAACTTATGAAAACAATCTAGAAATCTATAATGCTTATAATTTATATCCAATTTTTGATGAATATTTAAAATATTACAATGAGATTGAAAATATTCAATTTTTTATGACAAAGGATATGATTACCAACTCGTATTTTATTTATGCTGATGATGAAGTAACGAGAGAAAATTGGTACCAACAAGCATTGAGTAAAAAAGGATATATAAGCTGGATTTATAAAAAAGATCATTGGAAGAATCAAAAATATTTAACTTTAACCAGAGCTGTTTACTCTTCAAATAATGTCTTACTAGGGGTCTTATGTGTTTACATTTCACCTGATGTATTAGATGAAATCTCGAAGAATGAAGTGTATGATGCTTATATTTCTTTAAACCATGAAACAATCGTTCATACGAAAAGCCGCGATCTAATCGGATTTGAACCTACCTTTTTAAGAGATAGTCGTGAAAAAGACAGACTAGGTAATTATGTTTTAGATACAAATTATCATGATGAAGAGGTTAAGGTTAATGTTCTTTCGTTTCATCCAGTAAAGGCTCTAGAAGATAGTATTCAAATCTCTACAATCATTCCTGTGAAAGACGTTATGAAGGAACCTAATCAAGTATTGTTAAAGGGCTTTATAGTTGTAATAGGTTGTATATTAATTTCAATATCGTTGATTGTTCTATTTATCAGGACGTTTGACCGAAGAGTAAATCTTTTGAAACACGCAATGAATAAAGTGTCAAAAGGTGACTTTGAGATAAAAAAACAAATAGAAGGAAAAGACGAGATTGGAGAAGTATATCGTGAGCTTTCAATCACAGCAGAAAGCATAAAGAAGCTTATTAACGAAGTCTATATTCACAAAATCAAAGAAGAAAAGTGGAAACGAAAGCAAAAAGAGTCTGAATTCAAAATGTTATCAAGCCAAATCAATCCACACTTTCTATATAATACGCTGGAAATGATTCGGATGAAGGCGTTTATGAATAATGATGTGGAAGTGGCTAATATTGTGAAGTTATTGAGTAAAATGATGAGATCAAGTCTGGAAAGAACGGATCAACCAGTTCCACTTGAATCAGAGATTGATATTGTTACAAGATATCTTGAAATTCAAAAATTACGCTTTGGTGAAAAGATAGAATACGATATTTCAATTACATGTGATATTTCAACTTATAAAGTGTTTCCACTATTACTACAACCGATTGTTGAGAATTCAGTCATTCATGGATTAGAGAATAAGGAAGGTAGAGGAGAAGTTGAAATCATTGTCAGCGAAAATGACCGATATTTGGTGATTGAGATAAATGACAATGGAATTGGTATTACTGACTCAGTACTAAAAAAACTACGATTAAGACTTAACCAACCAGAGGATCCGTCTAGTACCAATCATATTGGACTATACAATGTTCACCAAAGAATAAAGCTGCATTATGGTGAAGAGTTTGGTCTGAAGGTGGAGAGTACAAGGTTTCAAGGTACAACTGTCACCATGAATTTACCCTTAAGGAAAGGATTGGATAACGATGAGAAAAGTATTAATCATTGATGATGAGCCTATTGTAAGAGAAGGTTTGCGAAATATTATTTCTTGGTCTGATTATGGGTACTATATTTGTGGTGTTGGTAATGATGGGAGAGATGGATTAAACAAAATTCGTCTACTGAAGCCAGAATTGGTATTAATCGATATTCGAATGCCAGGATTTACAGGGATAGAAATAATTCAACAGATAAGAGAAGAAGGAATTCATTGTAAATTTATTATTCTATCAGGATACTCTAGTTTTACGTATGCAAAAGAGTCAATGAAACTTGGTATTGTCTCCTATTTGTTAAAACCAATTGATGAAGAGGAACTCATAAGTACGATAGAAAAGGTTACAGAGGAATTGACGCAAGAGGAAAAAATTAATAGTCAGTTAACCCTATTTAAGCGGATCAATGAAGAGCAATCCCTTAAGAAGCTTATAGAAGGAAGACATCATGAAGTTGATGCAAGCTTATTGGAAGTGTGGCAGGATGATTGTTTTCAGGTTACGAGTTTATTAAACCCAATCAATCAAACAGGTTATCGGTGGTTAATGACTGAATTAGATACACATGAAGAAACCATTAAAACCATTCGCAAGGACGAGAGAGTACACCTATTATTTATTAACAAGGCTGAAATAGAGGTTAAGACATTTATTAAACACCTCATTAAAAATCTAGTGAATTATGGAAATAAGGATTGTACTTTTTTATTGGGGAGTCCAGTAAAAGGAAGTGAACACATTTCAGATTCTTATCAACAAATTATCCAATTAAAAGATGTTTATTTTTGTCATAGTAATAAATCTTTTCTTACCTATGACATGCTAGAACAGAATGAATCAAACGATTCTCTCCAGGAAATAGAAAGTAATATATGTAGGTTCATAGAATTTAATGATCTGGAAAAGATTGAGCAAGCCTTATCACAGATAGAAACATACTATCAGAGAGTATGTTATTCAAGGGATAGAGTGAAAGCTGAAGTGCTGGATTGTACCTTATCTATTTTTCAGTATTTACAGAAGCATCATTCTTCTTCTATTTTTACTTCAAAGGAAGTGTTGGTGGACCAGATTTTAGAGCATCAGAACTTACAGGATTTACTGAAATATATTCATAAAGAACTAGTATCTGTATGTCAGAAGATTAATAAGAATACATCGAATCGAGATACGGTTCAAATTATTCAAGACTATGTTGATCAATATTATTATGAAGACTTGAATTTGAAATTACTGGCTGATTTATTTAGCTATAACAGCTCATATCTTGGAAAAAAGTTTAAGAAACAAACAGGAGAGTATTTTCATACGTATCTAGATCAGGTAAGGATTGAAAAGGCAAAAGTTGCACTATCAAAGGGAGAGGACAAAGTGTATCAAATATCTGAACATGTCGGGTATTGCAATATTGATTACTTCCATAAGAAATTTAAGAAATATGTAGGCATTAGTCCAAAGGAATATCAAAAAATATGTCTTGAGAAAGATAGAAAGGTAAAGTAGAAAGGGGATTCCATCACCACCACTAAGTAAGTGGTTGGGTATTTTTCCTTTGTATGTTACGAATCTAAAGAGGTATGTTGTATGTCAAAGCTAATTACGGAACGACCCATTTATGTAGTAATGAAGTATATGTATGCGTTCTTATTAATCAATATTAATTTTTTGATATGTAATACGATGTTTATCGTAATCTACTTTCTCGCTGATTTTACCTTCGAGAATATTTTGCTCTTTTATTTAACATTAATACCAGCAGGGCCAGCGATATCGGCAGTATTAAGTTCGATGGGGAAGTTTATTAGAGAGCGAGAGATAAGCCCTACAATCGATTATTGGAGAGCATACAAACAGAACTTTCGAATTTCAATGAAATATTGGCTTATTCAATTAACGATTATGTTTATTCTAGTGATTGATTATTATTATGCGATTCGATATCTAAACGCAGCCTCTCCAATCTTTTTGATCTTGCTTTTTGTCTCTATATTGGTGATGATTTATGCATTTCCAATTATAACTAGATTCGAAGTGAAAATTAAAAACCTATTCATTATCTCTATTTATTCAAATTTTAAATATTTTAAAACGACATTGTTTAATATGACAAGTTTAGTTTCATTTGGATTTATATTTTATCATTTTCCAAGCGTTAGTTCATTGTTTGCAGTAAGTTTAGTTTGTTTTTTCATTATGTTTAACTTACAAGGTCCTTTACTTCGCATGGAACATGAAATGTCTGAAAGTAGACATACTTAATTAGGTAAGGGGTAATAACATGAATAAACGAAACATGTTAGTTAGTATAATTATTACGATTTCATTAGTGATAGGATTGTTTTTCTTTTTCTCGAATAGTGGTGCACAAAAAGCTACATCGGAAGAAGACCAATTAATTGCATCAGAAACAATGACAGTTGAGAATTTAATTTCGAATGCCAAAACACTGAAAGAAATTCATGTTTTTCATGAAGATGATAAGGTTTCTCTTATTAAGAGAGACACTGGGGCTTGGGATGGTGTTGATTTAGAACGAGAACAAGATCGGGTAAAAGTGGATAATACGATTGTAAATATTTTATCTTTGCAAGGAATGAAGGTTAACGAGGTTTCTGAAGACGATACTGGTTTAAAATCGCCCTTTATAACATTGGAGCTGATAGATGAAACAGGTGCTCTCGAAAACGTTTATATTGGAAGCTTGAGTCAAGATAAAAGGTTTTATTATGTTTCATTAGCAACTAATAAGGTGATTTATCAAGTTCCAATAGAAATGATTGAACAGCTTCCACTAGAAAGTCATGATCTTACGAATAATGCGATTACAGATATTAAATCAGATACCGTCAAACATATAACGATTGATAACGGGAAACAAACGATTGAATTATTACCTAGTTCTTCTTATTTAGAGGAAGAAGTTCGTACGAATTTATCTGGGTGGTTTATGCATCAACCGTATAAAGGGGTATATAGCGTTAAATATAATAAAATGGCGGATATGTTATATGGAATTGATAAATTAGAATTTGAGGAAGTGATTGGGGAACATGTGGAGGGTGATCATCAATATGGTTTAACTGATGTTAATCATTCTATTACAATTGCTACAGATTCGAAACAGGATACCATTTTGATTGGTAAACTAGTAGATGATCATAGTTATTTTGCCAAAATGAAGAGTGATAATAAGGTTTTTACAATCAGTAAAAAAGTTTTAGAGCCATATAGCTTTCAAGCTTTTGATATCGTTGATCAATTTGTGAAAATTTTGGCATTAGACGTTCTAAGTAAGGTAAAAGTTAACACACCTGAGGACGAGATAGTGATGGTGATCAAACAGAAAAATATGCAAACTTCTAGTGAGAGTAAACAAAATTTAGAATTTCAACTAAATGATCAATTAATAGAAGATAAAGAGTTTAGAGATTTATATAAAAGCATTGCTGGATTAAGTGTAACAGGTGAGGTTTTGGATGCTCAATATAAACAGGCTGAGTCCACGATTACGTATACATTAAATCTAGCAAACAATGATACAAAGGAAATCATCGTAGAGTTTGTCCCTTATAATGATAGGCACTATGCGGTCTTTATTGATCAGTCTGCAGACTTTATCATTGAAAAGCAGCGAGTCCAGGAAATGATAGAGCTATTAAATAAATAAGCGAATTGAAAATAGTAACAAAAATGAGGTTGTCCCGCAAGTGCCTGGCACTTAAGCTTTTGGGACAGCCTCATTGTACTTTTTCTTCAATTTGTATAAGAAGTAATTTGTGCCACTCCATTTTACGGATATTCTTTATCTAATTATGACATGATTTTTAGTCTAGTTTAATGCGTATTTAATGTAAGCGATTTCGTATAAGATTAAGTTAAGCAATGAGACAAGGATAAAAAGTCATTCTTAGTCTTTTTCTAACACGTAAGGAGAGATTAATATGAGCAAACAATTGAGAGAGGCTAGTGGTCATGCAAGCTCACCATTGATGCCAGGTAGTTCTCTTGTTAAAGGAGATTTATCAAAACCTCCTAAACTACCAAAAGAGAATATTTGGAAAAAAGCAAAGAAACAAAAAGCACTAATTCTAATGTCATTCCCATTTGTTATCTGGTTAATTATATTTAAATATATCCCTATCGGTGGTTGGGTCATGGCATTTCAGGACTATAAACCACAGAACGGATTACTTGATCAAGAATGGGTGGGACTTAAACACTTTAAAGATCTCTTTAATGAACCGATGTTTTATCGAGCATTGGAGAACACTCTCGGTATGGGGATTCTTGGTATTATCTTTGGGACAGTTTCGGCCATTATCTTTGCTTTACTCTTAAATGAATTAAGGCTGTTACATCTAAAGAAGTTTACACAAACAGTTTCTTATTTACCGCACTTTGTCTCTTGGGTTATCTGTGCAAATATCGTCATCACCATGCTATCACAAGAAGGTATCGTAAATAATTTACTAATGGGAATTGGGTTTATAGATAAACCGATTGGGTTTATGTCAGATCCTGATCTATTTTGGGGGATTGTTACGATTTCAGATGTTTGGAAAGAAACAGGCTGGAATGCCATTATTTACTTAGCTGCAATGGCAGGTGTTGATCAACAATTGTATGAGGCTGCAAAGGTTGATGGTGCTAATAGATTTAAACAAATGTGGCACATTACACTACCAAGTATCAGACCAGTAATCATTATCTTGTTAATTTTAAGTATTGGTAATTTGATTAATATTGGTTTTGAAAAACAAATGCTACTCGGAAATAATATTGTTGCTGAGAAAGCACTAGTTATCGATTTATATGCACTTGATTATGGAATCGGAATGTTCCGTTATTCATTCGGTACCGCTATCGGTATTTTTAAATCGGTCATAAGTATCATTCTCATCTTAATATGTAACCAATTTGCTAAAAAAATAGGTGAGGGACGAGTATTCTAACCGTTGATGGATTAAGGAAGTAGGGAAGGAGAAGAAACATGAAAAACAAGTTAAAAAAATGGACATTGTTTGATATGGCACTCGTATTGTTTATGCTGTTCGTGCTAGTGATTACTTTGTATCCATTTCTAAACATATTGGCCATCTCACTAAATAATGCAGTTGACACAGCAAAGGGTGGGATTCACATATGGCCGCGAGATTTCACCTTTGCAAACTATACGCAAATTTTTGGTAGTAATGATCGACTACTCCAAGCATTTTTAATGTCAATTCTCCGTACAGTTGTTGGTACGGTTACAGGTTTAATCGCTAGTACGATGCTTGCTTATACATTAAGTCGCAAAGACTTTGTATTTAATAAGATAGTCGGACTGATGCTCATTTTGACCATGTTTATTAGTGGGGGTTTAATACCTGAATACATGTTAATTAGAAATCTGGGCTTAATTAATAATTTCTGGGTTTATATTTTACCAATGCTACTATCTGCCTTTAACGTCATTATCATTCGTTCCTTTATGGATAATATACCAAAAGCATTAGAAGAATCAGCAAAGATTGATGGAGCAAACGATTTTACAATATTCTCCAAAATAATTGTTCCGCTTTGCTTACCGGTTATTGCAACAGTAGCGCTTTTTCTGGCGGTAGGTCAATGGAATAGCTGGTTTGATACGTATTTATATGCAAGAGCAAATGAGAATCTAACAACATTACAGTATGAATTGATGAAGATATTGGATACGACGAACATCTCTGCAGGAGATATTACAAGTCAAAATGGTCAAGTGATCGCAAATCAAACAAATCCGCAATCTATTAAAATGGCAATCACAATTATTGCAACAGTTCCTATCTTGCTAGTCTATCCATTTCTACAAAAATACTTTGTATCTGGTTTAACTTTAGGTGCTGTTAAAAGCTAACTTTGGTATTAATGAAAATTAATATAAAAAAATAACTTGCAGGAGGGTCAAATATGAAAAAGAAATTATCATTCTTAACGTTATCTTTGTTATTCACCATAACGGTGATTATGGCTGGTTGTACAGATAAATCCTCTAAAGATTCATCTGAGAACTCTGGGGAATCATCTTCTACCGAACCATTAACACTAACATTCTATAGCGCTGATGGGGAAGAGAAGACATTTGATGATCCGGTCGCGAAGAAAATTACAGAAGCAACAGGAGTTACTTTAGAGTTAGATTATCCTGTTGGTGGAAATGATGAAACAATTCCACTGATGATCGCTAGTGGTGATTATCCGGATATGATTTATGCTAAAGGTGATATTGGGAAGCTAATTCAAGCCGGCGGTGTTATCAAGTTAGATGATTTAATTGAAGAAAAGGGAGAAAATTTAAAAGCGATGTATGGTGACCAACTAGATCGACTACGTACATCACTTGATGATCCTAGTATTTATACAGTTGGTACTTATGGAGTGCAAAATGCGTATTGGGCTACTAGTGGGACTTTCCAAGTTCAACTTGATGTCTTAAAAGAGTTAGGCTACCCAGAAATTAAAACGCTAGAAGATTTTGAAGACGCTATCACTAAATATAAAGAAAAATACCCAGAGGTTGATGGGCAAAAAACCTTAGGACTTTCACTATTAGGCAGTGATTGGAGATGGTTAATTACAGTGGGTAACCCTGCTGGATTTGCTGCAGGGATTCCAGATGATGGCCAATGGGCGATAAATGATGAGACAGGAGAAGCAACTTATAAGTTCTTAAAGCCTGAAATTAAAGAGTACTTTAAATGGTTAAATGGGATGAATGATAAAGGATTACTAGATCCAGAATCATTTACTCATACTTATGACACATATATCGCTAAATTATCATCTGGTCGTGTGTTAGGAATTGCTGACCAAGATTGGGATATTGCTGATGCAGATAAGGCACTTGTATCTGAAGGGAAAGAGTGGAAAACATATGCACCACTTCCAGTAACATTAGGACCAGAGTACAAATCACCTGGTTTAAAAGATTATGGATTTGCTGGTGGATGGGGAATTGCAATCTCTTCGACAAGTGAACATCCGGAAAGAGCGTTTGAATTCTTAGACTGGATGGCTTCAGAAGAAGCACAAATTCTAGTTAACTGGGGTATTGAAGGAGAAAATTACGATATTGTTGATGGTAAACGTGTGGTACAAGAAGATGATAGACAACGAAAGCTAACAGATCCTGATTATGGCAAGGAAACGGGTGTAGGGTATTATATCTATCCATTCCCACAATGGGGTAACGGTGCGGTAGATTCAAATGGTCAATCAATTTCTCCAGATACAGAGCAAGATATTATTGCAAACTTTAATGTAGCAGAAAAAGAAGTATTGAAAGAATATGGTATGGAAAACTGGATTGAGGCATTCCCAGCTTCAGAGGAACTAGGAGTTTCTAAGCATGGTTCTGCTTCAAACTATTCTGTCCCACCAGGTAGTGACTTACAAATCATTCAACAAAAGGCGGATGATTTAGTTACTCAAAGAATTACTCAAGCTGTATTAAGTAAACCTGCTGATTTCGATAAATTATGGAATTCTATGTTAAAAGAATTAGAAGAAATGAATATTGAGAAGGCAAATGAAGAGATGACTAAATTAACAAAAGATAAAATGGAATTATGGGGAACGAACTAACTTACATGAATGAATAAGGTCAGCCTGGTTCCTCATTTAGGAATCAGGCTACATTTAAGATTGTCATAGAATGGAAGGTTTTATTTAAAACTAGACTGTTTTCTCAAGTTTGTTGATTTAGACATAAAACATTAAAACGGTAAATTACAAGCAGGCTGAATACACGTAGACTCCAGCGGGACCAGTGGCCAAAGTGAGACCCCACAGGAGCAGTAGCGACGAGGAGGCTCACTGGTCACCCGCCGGACGCGGAGTGTATTCAGCCGGCGGCTTTCAAAGCAACATTCTATATGAAAGCATTCTAAAACTACTAAACGATGATAATAAAAGACTCAGGAGCAAGGGGATGATTATATGATCAACGATCAACTACCGAAAATTTGGTATGGTGGTGACTATAATCCTGAACAATGGGATGAAGAAACGTGGAATGAAGATCATCGAATGTTTAAGTTGGCAGGTATTGATGTAGCTACAATTAACGTATTTTCGTGGGCACTCAATCAGCCAAATGAAGATACATATGAGTTTACATGGTTAGATGAAACGATCGATCGTCTCTACAAAAATGGTGTTTATGTTTGTTTAGCTACAAGTACAGCAGCACACCCTGCGTGGATGGCGAAGAAATATCCAGATATAAGAAGAGTTGATTTTGAAGGAAGAAAGAGGCAATTCGGTGGAAGACACAATTCTTGTCCAAGTAGCCCAACCTATCGGAAATATGCTAAAAAGATTTCAGAAATACTAGCAGAGCGGTATAAAAATCATCCTGCAGTACTTATTTGGCATATATCCAATGAATACGGTGGGTACTGCTATTGTGAAAATTGCGCTAAAGGATTTATCGAGTGGCTTAAGGATCGATATGTAACGTTAGACGCTGTGAATAAAGCATGGAATACACGCTTCTGGGGACATACATTTTTGGACTGGGAAGAGATCGTACCTCCAAATGGATTAAGTGAAGAATGGCAAGGTGGACGAAATACGAATTTTCAAGGAATTTCTTTAGACTATAGACGATATCAGTCTGAACGAATTTTAGAATGTTATATGCTTGAAAGAGATGCGATCCGTAAACATACCCCTACTATTCCAATCACTACGAACCTTATGGGATTATATCCAGAATTAGATTATTTTAAATGGGCTGATGAGATGGATATCGTCTCTTGGGATAATTATCCGTCTATTGATACGCCTGTGAGTCTAACGTCCATGACACATGACCTAATGAGAGGCTTAAAGAGCGGCAAACCATTTATGCTCATGGAGCAGACCCCAAGTCAACAAAACTGGCAAGCCTATAATTCTCTTAAGCGACCAGGTGTCATGAGGCTATGGAGCTATCAAGCAGTCGCTCATGGAGCAGACACGGTTATGTTTTTCCAATTGCGAAGATCGGTAGGAGCAACAGAAAAGTATCATGGTGCAGTCATAGAACATGTCGGCCATGAGCATACACGAGTTTTTAGAGAAAGTGCTCAGCTAGGAAAAGAGCTTCATCAATTATCCGATCAAATAATTGGTGCAAGGATGAATGCTAGAGTTGCAATCGTTTTTGACTGGGAGAATCGCTGGGCAATCGATTTATCTAGTGGACCTTCGATTGCATTAGATTATGTAAAAGAAGTTCATAAATACTATGAAGCCTTATACCATCAGCATATTCAGGTGGACATGATTGGTGTAGATGAGGATCTAAGTAAGTACGATATTGTGATTGCACCAGTTTTATATATGGTTAAAGGTGGTTATGCAAATAAACTTGAAACCTTTGTTAAAAATGGCGGTACATTCATTACGACCTTCTTCAGTGGGGTTGTCAATGAGAATGATTTAGTTACATTAGGTGGCTATCCTGGTGAATTAAGAGAATTGTTAGGAATTTGGGCAGAGGAAATTGATGCGCTTGATCCAAAGGAAACCAATCAAATTGTTATGAAAGAAGACTGGGGGAACCTAAAAGGGGACTATGAGTGTAACATTCTCTTTGACCTGATTCATTCTGAGGGAGCAGAGGTACTTGCTACTTATGGATCTGATTTTTATCAAGGAATGCCAGTGTTAACGAAAAATAAATTTGGTGCTGGTGAAGCTTATTATGTCGCGTCGAGTCCTGATCAACAATTTCTTCATGGGTTGTTAGCAAATCTTTGTGAAGAGAAGGGGATTCATTCTCTTGTGAGGGCTGCCGACAGAGGCATTGAGGTTACAGAGCGTGTGAAAGAAGGAAAAACCTTTTTATTTGTTATGAATCATAATGCAGAGTCAGCTACCTTCGAATTGAGCGAACAGAGAAATGAGCTAATTAGTGGAGAATCGTTTAACGGCATAACAACAATTGAAGGTAGAGGAGTTATGATTCTAGCAAACTAAGATTACTATTTTAAGGGAGTGGAACATAGATGAAATTTACAAGTGGAAACTGGCTTGTTAAAGAAGGATATACAATTAATTTTCCAAAAGAAATTCATGACATAGAAAAGGATGATGAGGGTGTTATTCTATATGCCCCTTGCAAACACATTAATCACAGAGGAGATACACTTGATGGACCTCTTTTAACGATTAAATTAACTTCACCTGTAGAAAATGTGATTCGTGTGCAAACTTGGCATTATAAAGGTGGAGCAAAGAGATATCCTAACTTTGAGGTTAGTCATAATCAAACGAGCTATCAACTGGAAGAAAATGAAAAGGAATTGATTTTTTCTAGTGGTACATTAACTGCTAAGATTAGTAAACAGCCGTTTCGAATTGAGCTTATAGACGGTTCTTCAACATTAACAATCATAGATGGGAAAGGATTAGCTTGGATTACTGGTCCTGAAAATAAGACCTATATGAGAGGTCAGCATAGCTTAAAGGTTGGTGAGCAATTATACGGGCTAGGTGAGCGTTTTACTCCTTATGTTAAAAATGGCCAAACGGTCGATGTTTGGAATGAGGATGGAGGAACAAGCTCAGAGCAATCGTATAAAAATATCCCATTTTATTTAAGTAATCGTGGATATGGTATTTTTGTGAACCATCCAGAAATGGTAAGTTATGAATTAGGGTCAGAAGTCGTTTCAAAATCACAATTTAGTGTAGAAGGAGAGTATTTAGATTACTACCTGATTAATGGACCAACACCGAAGGAAGTAGTTAGTCGTTACACAGACTTAACTGGTAAGCCAGCACTTCCACCAGCATGGTCATTTGGGCTATGGTTATCAACATCCTTCACTACAGATTACAATGAAGAAACGGTTAATCACTTTGTCGATGGTATGGCTGAACGTGGCATTCCTCTAAGTGTCTTTCACTTTGATTGTTTTTGGATGAAGGAATTTGAATGGAGCAACTTTGTATGGGATGAGAGGAATTTTCCTGATCCACAGTCAATGCTTAAAAGACTAAAGGATAAAGGCTTAAAGATTTGTGTCTGGATTAATCCATACATTGCTCAAAAGTCGAAGCTGTTTGATGAGGCGGCAGAGCAAGGATTTCTAATAAAACGTGCCAATGGTGATGTGTGGCAATGGGATCTTTGGCAAGCGGGAATGGGAATTGTTGACTTCAGTAATCCAAAGGCTTGTGAGTGGTATGCTGAGAAGTTAAAAGTTCTTCTAGATATGGGTGTTGATTCATTTAAAACTGACTTTGGTGAACGTATTCCAACAGATGTGGTTTATTATGATGGGTCTGATCCATTTAAAATGCATAACTATTATGCCTATAAATATAATGAGGTAGTCTACAACCTGCTTAAAGAAGAAAAAGGTGAAAAAGAGGCAATTGTATTTGCTCGTTCGGCAACTACTGGTGGTCAGAAATTCCCTGTTCATTGGGGTGGGGACTGTGATTCAACATTTGAAGCAATGGCTGAAAGCTTACGTGGTGGACTATCATTAACAATGTCTGGGTTTGGTTATTGGAGTCATGATATTGGTGGGTTTGAAAACACTGCTACGCCAGATGTGTTTAAGAGATGGACAGCATTTGGTTTATTATCAAGTCATAGTCGATTCCATGGTAGTTCATCATACCGCGTGCCATGGCAATTTGATGAAGAAGCAGTGGATGTTGCAAGACAATTTGTTGAGTTAAAGAATAGCTTAATGCCTTATCTCTATAGAACGGCTGTTGAAAATAGTCAAACAGGTATTCCTGTTATGCGTTCAATGCTACTAGAATTTCCTGAGGATACACTTTGCGAATCCTTGGATAGACAATACATGCTTGGAGAGTCTATTCTGGTATCACCAATTTTTAATGAAGAAGGAATTGGATCCTATTACTTACCAAATGGAACATGGACACATCTTCTTTCAGGAGAAATTGTTGAAGGTGGAACATGGAGAAAAGAAAAATATGATTATTTCAGTCTACCACTTTTTGTAAAACAGAACACTGTTTTACCAAGAGGTGCAATAACTGATCGACCTGACTATGATTATACAAAAGATGTATGTTTTCATGTATATGCATTACAAGATGGAAAGAAAGTTTCTACGCCAATCTATGATGTGAATGGTGAACAAGTTAGTCTAATTACAATCGAGCGTCAGGGTAAGGAGATTTCTGTTGTTGCTGATATGAATAATCAGCCATTTTCTATCCTACTACATGGAGAAGATTCTATTCAATCTACTTCAAGTGGTCAGTGGACGAGTGGACCAGAGGGGGTAACAATTTCAATCCAATCATCAAATGAACTCAAAATTATCTTAAACTAATTTTAAAAGACAGAGTAATAGATGATAGTCGTCTATTACCTGTCTTTTTTGATGTTTAGGAACTATAAAGGTTTGAACTCATGATTTTCTGAGTGATTCGTCTTATGCCTGTCGCCGATAAGCGGGCGCCTTCCGCTTTTCTTGTAAATAGGTAAAAAAAATTTCGATTTACATCAAAATAGCGTTAAGGGTTGGGCATCTTTATTTTTTATAATAGATTTATAAATGAAGAGAGAGGAGCTAGCCTATGAGTACGAAGATTGAAATATCCACTTCCTCAAAGGTAAGACGTGTAAGGAAAAAAACATCATCACTTCAAAGAAGTGAGAATTTAGCGGGTTTTTTATTTGTCGCTCCCATGTTAATTGGAGTTTCAATCTTAGTTTTGATACCAATCTTTGCAACATTTATTTTAAGCTTTGCCGATTGGAAGTTTATACAGAATATCGATCAGTTAAAATGGATAGGCTTTGAAAATTTTAAGGGATTATTTGGAGATAAAGTGTTTACGAAATCGCTCTTAAACAATGGAATCTTTCTTTTCACAGTCCCCATTTGTATGGCGATATCATTAGTATTAGCTGTTGTGATAGATAAAAGCGTTTACATGAAAAGTTACTTTAAAGTCGCATTTTTTATGCCTTACATTTCTAGTGTTGTTGCAATCGCAGTTGTTTGGCAGGTTTTGTTTCACCCTTCGGCTGGACCAATTAATCAAACATTGATGTCACTTGGAATTGAAAATCCTCCATTATGGATTGCTGATCCAAACTTTGCTTTGATATCAGTTATGTTAATACAGGTTTGGATTTCTGTAGGATTTAATCTCATTATTTACATCGCAGGTCTTCAATCCATTCCAAGGGAGCTATATGAAGCGGCAGAGATGGATGGAGCAAATTCATGGCAGAGATTTCGTAAAATTACATTCCCAATGGTATCTCCGACATCATTTTTCTTACTTATAACAGGAATTATTGCTACTTTTAAGGTATTTGACTTGATTGCTGTTTTGACAAAAGGTGGTCCATTACATTCCACAAGTGTACTTGTCTGGCACTTGTATGATACAGCTTTTGTAAACTTAGATATTGGGTATTCATCAGCAATGGCGGTCATCTTATTTTTAATTGTCTTTTTAATTACGATATTCCAATGGATCGGCCAAAAGAAATGGGTTAATTATTGAGGGGAGGAATAGGAATGTTACAGCAAATCAACCTATCAAAAATCATCATTACGATACTTGTTTTTTTCGTAAGTCTTTTGTTTTTACTACCATTTGCATGGATGCTATCAACCTCATTCAAAATCGAAGCAGATGTATTTACTTTTCCAATTCAATGGATTCCTGAAAGATGGAATGGAATCAATAATTTTAAGGAAGTGTGGTTTGGGCAATTTCCATTCTATATTTATTATTGGAACTCGATAAAGGTCGCGGTCGCAACGACTGTCGTTTCATGTACTGTATCAGCGATGGCCGCATATGGATTTTCAAAGGTTAACTTCCCAGCAGGTAAATGGTTGTTTATTATTGTCTTAGCAACGTATATGGTTCCACCACAAGCAAGTTTAGTGCCACAATTTATTCTTTATCGTAATATCGGTTTATTTGATAGTCATTTAGGGCTTGTGCTTTTAGGTAGCTTTAGTGTCTTAGGTACATTTATGCTCAGACAGTTTTTCATGGGGATTCATAATGAATATATTGAAGCGGCGAAAATTGATGGTGCGGGTCATTGGAGAATCTTTTGGTTTATTGCCTTACCAATCGTACGGCCAGCCATTGCTACTTATGCGATATTGAGATTTATTTGGACATGGAATGATTACCAAAACCCGCTCATTTTCTTACGTACAGACTCACTTTACACGATTCAATTAGCGATGCAGAAATTCACAACCATAAATGGAGAATTTTACTCTCTTATCATGGCAGCAGCCGTTTCAGCTATTCTGCCTTTACTCATTATATTTGTGATCGGCCAAAAACAAGTAATTGATGGAATCGCTCTTGGTGGGGTGAAGGGATAACGAAAACGTGGAGATGAATGTCAAATAATTTATAATAGTAGTAAAATTATTTCCATTTCATTAGGAAGAGCCTTTGCTATAATTTTGGTGTAAGGGTTTTCATAGTTTTTTATTTGATCATTAAAAGGGGGAAGTAACATGAAGAAAAAGATGTTATCAACGATTTTTGCATCAACAATTTTACTTGGTGGTTTAGTTGGATGTACTGGCGGTGGGGAGAGCACTTCAGGGACAAATGATGAGACAGAGAAAACGGATGAGGCAGTAACGATAAAGTTTCATACACATGGAAATGAAGCTAGTTATAACTGGCAAGAAACGATTGCAGCTTTTGAAGATGAGTATCCAAAGATTGATGTGGATTTAGTCATCTTAAGTGAGAAGGGTGATACACAAGAAGCGATTCAAAAATTAGATTTGGCCGCTGCATCTGGAGAACAATTAGATGTATTAATGTTTAGTGATCCTGCTAGTTACGCCCAACGTGTCGCTTTAGGAATGGTCGCTCCAATCGATGAGTTTATCGAAAAAGATGGATATACGTTAACAGATGAATACAAAGTAGATACAAAAATAGATGATAACTATTATGCACTTCCAGGAAAGTTCAATCCTTGGTATGTACTTCTTAACAAAAGTCACCTAGACGCGGCTGGTCTAGAAGTTCCAACTGACTGGACTTGGGATGAGTATATGGAATATGCAAAAGCATTAAAGACGGATGATCATTATGGAACATACTTCCATGGCCCACAGGGTGGTGGTTGGATGGAATTTATGAAACTTGCTCTAGCCAGTGAAGAAGATAATACTGAATTCGTGAAAGCGGATGGAACATCAAATATTGAAAGCCCACTATTCCGTAAAACGTTAGAAATGCGTGTTCAAATGGAAAAAACAGATCAGTCAGCAGTACCTTATACAGATATTATTTCTCAGAAGCTTCACTATCGCAACCAATTTTTTGGTCAAGATGCAAGCATGGTTTTAATCGGAAGCTGGATGAATACAGAATTAGGAGGCACAGATCAATTTCCACTTGAGTTTGATGTAGCTGTAGCTCCATATCCAAAGAATGAAGAGGGGGCAGAAGGTGGATATACGCCTGTGACAACTGACTTCATGTCTGTAGCTGCGAACTCAGAACAAAAGGAAGCTGCATATACATTTATTCGCTGGTACACCTCTGAAGGCCAAATTGTTCAAGGGAAGAATATTCCTTCATGGAATGGTGTGAGTGAAGATGATTTAGGTTCAATTATTGATGGAATTCTTGCAGGAACGGTAAGCCCAGAAAAAGTAGATAAGGAATCACTAGTAAATGTATTAAAATCAGCAAAGTCATCTAAGATTATTCCACCTGTAGCATATCAATCTGAGCTATATAAGGTTATAAATGATGAGTATGAGAAATTAATCTTAGGCAAGCAGGATATTGATGCTACGATTACAGCGACTCAAAAACGTGTTCAAGAAATCATTGATAGTAATCAATAAAAGATAAATGAATATAAATGTAGGGGCCTAATTTCTGTGCCCCCTTCTTTTTTTATACTATCGGCAAACAGTAAAGGGATGGTAGTATAAGGTAAACCTAGAAATTCTTCGTTATCACTTTTAACTTTAGGTATATCTAGCTAAAGGAGGTTGGTTATGTGGAATTGGATACAGCAAAAGCTGACACCCCACTCTTTTCGTTTTAAAGTGATTTTGACATCTGTTATATGCATCGTCATTCCCGCTATACTTACTTTATTTATAAATAGCTATTTAACGAAAGATGCGATGAAAGAACAAGCGATATCAAATGCAGATCGAGAGTTAAAATTGGCTGGAGAATATGTATCAAAACTATTTGAAGATATGCTATATGCAGCAAATTACATTCAACTTGATTCAGAGATTAGTACGATCCTAAAGAAAAACGCAAATATAGACCTCAATCAAGATAAGATTACGATCCCAAATGAGCAATATCAGGAGTATATGGAATATAGCAAGGTAGCAAAAACAATTGAAAATATTACCTTGCTCGGTGAAAAATCATATGTAACGATTCTTCTTAAAAATGGAAAACACTACACAAACTATCCGATTGATGACTATCAGCCTGAGCAGCTATTTCAGGAATCATGGTTTAAAGAATTAGATGGTGTATATGGATATGAAACCATTTGGATTGGTAGTCAACCAACTGTTTTTAAGTCTGAACAAACACTTAATCCCTATCAGATTTCTGTTGCACGAACACTTCGAGACTCTAATTTAAAGATATATGGTTATGTGATTGTGACGATTATGGAGAATAAAATAAAACAAGCTTTCGAAAGTATTCCAGGTAACAGAGAAATGTTGTTAATTGACGGTTCTAATCATATTATTTCGCATAGAGAAGATGACCAAATCGGCCATTCTTTCCCCTACTTAGAACAAGTCCAAAATGAAGGCTTTTCAAACATCATTGATATATCAAACGAAAATTATCTCTACGCAGAACACTCTATTCCATACACAGGTTGGAAATTAATTTCAATTGTTCCGTATAAACAAGCGATTAGCAAAATCAACTCAATCTTTGACAGAGTTTTCTTTGCGCAAGTGATCTCATTCATTTTATTTTTCTTACTGCTAACATCTATAATGCAAACGATTACAAGGCCGTTAGTTCACTTGGGGAATGTAGCAACAACCGTACAGGGGGGGAATCTGGAAGTTCGAACAAATATTAGAAGTAAAGATGAAATAGGAAGACTATCGAACTCATTTGATCAAATGCTTGATCGAATAAATGAAATGATTAAAGAAATTACGGACACACAGGCAAGAAAACGTAAAGCAGAGTTTGCGATGTTACAAGCACAAATTAATCCGCATTTTCTTTTCAATGTACTCAATTCTATTCGAATGAAGGTAATGAGAAAGGGTGATTATGAGAGCGCTGAAATGATTAGTTCTTTATCAAAACTATTACGTATGACAATTGACAAGGATAAAGGAATGATTTCATTTCAAGAAGAAGTGGACATTGTCAAAGATTTTGTGAAATTAATGAATATGCGACAAAAGGAAAAGGTTCAATTAGAAGTCAATGTATCTCGAGCTGCATATTGTGAAATCATTCCACGTTTTATTTTACAGCCGATTATTGAAAATTCAATGATACATGGTTTAAATCAGAGTGCAGGGATCATTTCGCTCGAAGCATATGTGAACAACAATGATTTTGTCATCATTGTTGAAGATAATGGTCAAGGAATGAATCAAGAAGTATTAGGTGTTCTTAGAAAAAATCTAACCATTAAAACCGATTTGCTGGATGGTAAAAACAAAAAGGGTTTCTCAAGTCTTGGAGTTTCTAATGTATATGAAAGAATGCGAATGACATTTGGTGAAGCATTTAACATGGAAGTACATAGTAATGAGGGTAGTGGGACAAAGGTTAGTATGTATATTTCTAGAGGGGGGAAAAGACCTAATGTATAAAGTGATGCTAGTTGATGATGATTATCCAGTATTAGAATTATTATCTGAAACAATTAAGTGGGAACAATTAGGCTTGAAGCTTCAAAGTACTCATGAAAATGGAGCTAGCGCACTTGAGCATGCCTTAATAGAAATGCCAGATATATTAATAACAGATATAGGAATGCCAAAGATGAATGGGATCGAATTAACGAGAAGGATGAGAGAAATAAATCCAACTATACAAGTGAGTATGCTAACCTGTCACAATGAATTTGAGTATGCTAGACAGGCATTACAGCTTAATGTACAAGATTATTTATTAAAAGATACCCTTAACCCAGAAGACTTAACTGCTGTATTAATAAAGGTAAAAGACAATCTAGATAAAGAGAATGAAAAGAAAGTGCAAGAATTTAGGTTGAGACATATCGTTGAACAAAATAGAGAATCAATGAAACGAGATTTCTTGAGAAAGACCATTTATCAGCCAATCTATGATGAAGATGACTGGTATGAAGAAGCAGCATCATTGGGGATAGAGTTAAGGAGTAGGGCTTATATTCCTACACTATGCTTTATGCAAAATTCTCGTTCGGCAAAGGATTCTTTTATTTCTGAAGATACATTGGTATTTTCAATTCAGAATGTGATTGGTGAAGTCCTTAGGGAGTATAATAATCATTCAGTTCATATGACTCATTCGATCAAGGAATCTTTCATTCTATTCCCGTATAGCTCAAACCTTAAATCAGATTGCTATGGAGCAGCCACTGATTGTATGAGAAAAATTCAAAAAGTTATTTTAAACACGTTGAATATTTCACTTTCATTTATCATTGGTGACGTTTTCGATTCACAGAAATCATTTAGGGTAGAACTAGATCATTTATTACAAAGTACAAACCAACGCTTCTATATGGAAAAGTCTTCAATTGAGAAGAAGAAACCTGAGTCAAAGGTGACTGAAGGGTTATTCTCTTTATATGACCAGGTATCAGTGGAAATTAGACAATTAATCATTGAGAGAGATTTGAAAAATGTGACTCCTATTTTAACAAATTGGACTGATTTATTTAAAGAAAGAGGCTACTCATCAGAACATGTTAAGGATTGGGTGTTAAAGCTCTTACTAGATTTAAAGGTTAAATTAAAGGCACTTCAGTTTTTTGGTACTAATTATTCTGATGAAGTTCTCCATGAGGAAATATTGGGGATTGATTCTTTAGACGAGCTGAGATGTTGGTTAAATAAGTACTTTGAATCTCTACTTTCTGAACTGATAGAAATGGGAACACAATCACGTCGTAAGGAAGTGATTGAGGCTTGTAAATATGTCTCTATCAATCTGGAAAAGAAAATCACACTTGACGAGGTAGCGAACCAACTCTACTTGAATTCTAGTTATTTCAGCCGTTTATTTAAAAAAGAAGTTGGAGAAACATTTGTTGAATATGTGACAAAGGCAAAAATGAATCGTGCAAAAGAATTGCTAGAACAAACCATCGATCCGGTTGGGAAAATATGCGAACGATTAGGATATGACAATCAAAGTTACTTTATCAAAGTATTTAAAAGCTACGTAGGCGTCACCCCAATTGAATTTAGAGGAGAAAGGGTTGGCTAATGTGATTATTCTAAAAGAAAAAGGTGAGAAGATGAGTGATTTACAATGGGTAAATGAAGCCTGGTCAAAAGTGAATGCGAAGGTATTGAGAACGAGTAAAAAAATAGGGGCCAACTTTCCACATGCCAGTGTCAATGGTACCTATCAGTTAGAAAAACCATATTGGTGGACTGCCGGATTTTGGCCTGGTTTACTATGGTTAATATACCGTGATACAAAAGATGAATCTTTAAAGACAATCGCTGAACAATGTGAAGAGAAATTGGATCATGTGATCACAGATTATTATAAGCTTGACCACGATATGGGTTTTATGTGGACACTAACAAGTGTTGCAAGATATAAGCTGTTAGGTGAAGAGGATTCAAAGAGACGTGCCCTTTTAGTCGCAAATTTACTATTAGGGAGATTCAACTCACAAGGAAACTATATTAGAGCATGGAACCCTTGGGCGGAAGGGGAAGACAATTCAGGTTGGGCGATCATAGATTGCTTAATGAATTTACCTCTTTTATTTTGGGCAACAGAAGTGACCGGAGATCCTAGGTATCGTCATGCTGCTAAGAAGCATGGGCAAACTGTATTAGAGAATTTTATCCGTGAAGACGGCTCTGTCCATCATATTATTAGGTTTGATTCTGAAACAGGTGAACGAGTTGAGGCCATCGGTGGTCAAGGATTTGCACCAGATTCGGCCTGGTCCAGAGGGGCAGGATGGGCATTATATGGATTAGCCTTACTATTCAAACATACGAATGAAGATAAATATCTCCAAGCAGCAAAAAGAGTTTCCCATCATTTTATCGTAAATTTACCAGAAGATTATGTACCACATTGGGATTTTAGACTACCAGATGACATTACAAAATATAGAGATTCCTCTGCAGGTGCAATTGCAGCATGTGGTTTACTCTTATTAGCTAATCAGGTTACCCAAACCGAATCAAAAATCTATAAGATTGCTGGTACTAAAATCCTTAAATCTTTATACGAAAACTATGGTGATTGGGATAATGAGAATCAGGATGGCATGATTCTAAGTGGAACGAGTCATTTTCCAGAAGGTAAAAATATTAATGTCCCACTTATTTATGGTGATTACTATTTTGTAGAAGGTCTTGCAACATTAAAAGGTGACAAAGAATTGTTTTGGTAGGTTAATGATGAATAGGAAGTGAATCCATATGATTAGCAATCATTCACCAGCTACATCCAATCCATTAAAAACAAGGGATGACTTTAGTAATTTGTTCAAACAATTATGCGCGTCCTTAAAGCCTTATTATAGTAAAGGCTGTGCTCGGTTGAAATTAGGGAACACGAGCGCAGCGTACCCCGATTCAGTGGCTGAGTTTGAGGGCTTTTCACGAATTTTGTGGGGATTGGCTCCGTTTCTTGCTGGCACAGATGAGGACGATGAGATGTGGGAGGTGTATCTTGAAGGAATTAAGAATGGGACTAATCCCCATCATGCTGAATATTGGGGAGAAATAGGTGACTATGATCAGAAAGCGGTTGAAATGGCTGCCTTTGGCTTAGCACTTCTTCTGATTCCGGAAAAAGTTTGGGAGCCTCTAAGTGAAGAAGAAAAACAACATTTTAGCAATTGGCTAAATCAGATTAATAGAGTTAAAGTGTGGGACTGTAATTGGCTGTTCTTTCCGGTTCTTGTGAATTTAGGCTTAAAAAATGTGAGACTACCATATGATCAAGGCAAAGTAGCCGAAAATCTGGATCGAATAGATCAATTTTATCTAGACAATGGTTGGTATTCTGATGGATATGATGGTCATAGTGATTACTATGTACCGTTCGCAATTCATTTCTATGGACTCATTTATGCAAAAGTTATGGAAAAGGAAGATCCCAAGCGTTCTGAACAATATAAACAAAGAGCAGAGATTTTCGCGAAAGAATTTATTTATTGGTTTTCAGAGGATGGCTCCTCACTTCCATATGGGAGAAGTCTTACATATCGATTTTCACAAGCTGCCTTTTGGAGTGCGGCCGTGTTTGCAGGTATTAAACCATTTTCATTAGGTGTGATGAAAGGACTCATCCTTCGAAATCTAAGATGGTGGTTTGAACAGTCTATCCTAAATCACAATGGAATTTTGACGATTGGTTATGCTTATCCTAATCTTGTGATGGCAGAAAACTATAATTCTCCTGGTTCGCCATACTGGGCATTGAAGACATTTTTGCCATTAGCATTTGATAATGTACACCCATTTTGGAAGGCCGAAGAGGAACCTTTACCAAAGCTATCGGGCAAGAAGCTTCAAAAGGAACCGCATTTAATACTATGTAGAGAGGAAGCGAATAATCATATTCTTGCCTTTAACTCTGGACACTTGACTACAAATGAGCATACTCATACGCCTGCAAAATACGAGAAGTTTGTCTATTCAAATGTCTTCGGATTTAGTGTGCCACGAGCTGAATGGGGCCTTGGACAAGGAGCGTTTGACTCAATGTTGGCGCTAAGCGAAGGAGATAATATTTATCGTGTAAAACGGTATAGTGAGGAATACTCTGTCAAGGAGGACTATATTTTTACAAGATGGAAGCCATGGCATGATGTTGAAATAAAAACATGGCTTATACCAGGTACACCATGGCATATTCGCATTCACTCTATACAATCAAGTAGACTATTGGATACTGCTGATGGAGGATTTGCCTTAGGAGTTGATGGTAAAAACGTAAGTGGAGTTCTTGAACAAATTCAGGGTGAGGACGAATGCTTAGCAGTAATGGGAACAGGATCTAGCGGGATTAGAAGCATATATGGGAATGGAAAGGCAGAGCTTATATTTCCTCATTCAAACACAAATATACTAAACTCACGAACTGTCATTCCAACGATAAAAACGAGAATCAATCCTGGAAATAGCTTACTTGTAAGTGCTGTTTACGGAGAACCAATTGGTAAGAACAGTAGTTGGAAAGAGGTTCCCAATGTGACGGTTTCCGATGATAAAATCACGATTTGCTTTAAGAATGGTAGACCTGTAGAAGTGATATATAAAACTATTTGATCACATCGAGGTGTTTTCTTTTTGGATATCCAAGCTGATGATATTAGAAAATTATTAAACAATCATACTCACTCGCTTTTATTTTCAACCAAAGAAGAGCAAGATAATTGGTTCACACCAATTAATAAAGAACCCACCTTTCAGCCATTATTAGAGGAAATAAGGATAGAGGCTAATAGATTGCTAAGAGAACCCTTAGAAGAGATCCCATTTTCAACGTTTGTACTATATCGGGATGCCGGGTCACGTTTAGAATACGAAACGGTTTATTTTGCTAAAAGAAGAAGATTGAACACATATGCAATTATGGCTTTACTAGAGCCTGATTCATCCATTTTTTTAACAGAGTTACAGAATATAATCTGGTCTATCTGCAATGAGTATACATGGTGTTTATCTGCTCACATAAAATATAGTGCTGAAATGGATACTTATATAGAGCACTCAAGCCTTCAGGGCGAACATATTCAACAAGAGTATACGATAGATTTATTTGCTGCTGAAACTGCCTTCACACTAAGTGAGATTTATAAATTAACAGAGAATATGCTGGATCCCCTTATTCAGAAAAGAATGGTTGATGAAGTCTTTCGAAGAGTGTTGAAACCTTATTATAATCAGTCACCTTTTGAGTGGGAAACAGCCACACATAATTGGGCATCTGTTTGCGCGGGATCAATCGGTTCAGCTGCGCTAAATCTGATTGAGGATAAAGAGAGTCTTTCTATTATATTAGAACGTGTAATTAAGTCAATGGATTGTTACTTAGCGGGGTTCAAGGATGATGGTGCTTGTACGGAAGGCTACGGATATTGGCAGTATGGGTTTGGTTATTACACGTATTTTGCAGATTTATTATACAGAAAAACAGAAGGCTCTATTAATTTATTTCAATCTAGAAAGGTTCATCAAATTGCCCTTTTTCAACAAAAGTGTTTCCTTCATAAGAATCAAGTAGTTAACTTTAGTGATTCTACTCAAAAAGGGACGGTCTTTCTTGGGTTAAGTCACTATCTGAAGAAACTCTACTCTGATGTTGAGGTTCCAGAGAGCGAGCTAAGAGCTTCCTATACTGAGGACCATTGTAGTAGATGGGCGCCAGCATTAAGAAATTTATTATGGTTTGATCATAATGAGAATGGTGAGCCTTGGAGAGATCAATCGTATTATCTTGAGGAATCACAATGGTTTATCTCAAGAAATACGCCATACGTGTTTGCGTGTAAGGGGGGGCATAATAATGAGCCTCATAATCATAATGATATTGGCCACTTTATCCTTCAAGTAAACGGGGAAACATTCCTAAGAGATTTAGGTAGTGGTATGTATTGTGATGGATATTTTGGTGATGAGCGATATTCATTTTTATGTAATGGTTCACAGGGGCACTCAGTTCCAATTATTAATGAGCAAACTCAAAGTGGAGGAAGCTCTCACTATGCGACAAATGTAGATGTTTCGATTAGAGATGATATAGATAAAATCGAAATGGACTTGGCAAAAGCCTATGAGATAGATTCTCTACAAAAACTTAATAGAACATTCATCTGGAAAAAAGATAAGAATCAAGAATTACTCTTAATAGATTCATATCAGTTCAGTGAAGTTCCAACTTCCATTGTAGAACGTTTCATCACGCCTGTACTAAATATAGAAGAAGCTAATGATGGGATAATCTTGGAAGGTGAGCGAAGGTTAAAAATAACATTTGATCATCATCTACTAAATTTTGAGATAAAAAAAGATGAATTTATCAATCACGCCGGTGAAGATGAGCCTTTACTTATCATTGATTTTTCAGTGAGAGAACCAAGGAGAGAGGTCGTAGTAGATTTTGGATTTATTTTTATAGAGAGTTAGAACCTGTTCCGATTGGAGCAGGTTTATTTTTAGTAAATAGCTAGTCCCAATAGTTAAGATGTAAAAATAATAGTAAATGAAGTAAATATAGTGTTATAGAGTTTGAAGAATAATGTGACATAATGAAAGCGCTGACAAACCTTTTGTTCAAACTGTGATAATAAGAGGTTCCACTGGTTAGAACTCATGAGGTTAGTACTGAATCAGCTCACACAAATCTAGTTGACGATGAAGGAGTGATGTACTAGTAAGTGTCTTTTTTAACTATAGCTTATACTCCTCTATGAACCTCACCAAGAAGAAACATTATCTCCTTAGAAACCATCACACCAAAATAAAGTCTAGAATCGCGTAAACGAAACGATCAACTCGTTTGTGTTTTGGGCGAAAGAAAGGATGATAATAAATGATTGTTAAAAGAAAAAAACTCAAAAAAATGGTTAGTTCTTTGTGTGTTGCTTCTATGGTTTTCGGTTCGTTTGCCTTTATTGGAACGAAAGAATCAAAGGCTGAAGAGGTTACCAAATCCATTACAATTGATGGAAACAATGTGGATGAATATAATCGATTCAAAGGGTTTGGAACGGTAACGGCTAATAATACATCTCGTTTGATGTTAGATTACAAAGAGGAGAATCCAAAGGCATACTGGGAAATTATGAATTCACTGTTTAATAAAGATACAGGAGCTGGACTATCACACGTAAAAGTAGAATTAGGTGCTGATGTGAATTCATCTTCTGGAACAGAGCCCGCCACCATGCGTTATATGGATGAACCAGCAAACGTGCTTAGAGGAGCAGGATTTCAATTTGCCGCAGATGCTAAATCGATCAACCCTGATATTACGACTGAAATCTTACGGTGGGGTGAGCCTCGTTTCACATGGAATGGTGCTGCCAATAATGACTATGAAAACAGGTATCAATGGTATAAACAGACTATTGACGCAGTTTATAAAGAATATGGATTTAAACTAGATTATGTAGGAATCTCGCAAAATGAAAGAGCACAAAATAATAATGGGAGAATTGAGCTTGAATGGCTGAAGTATTTTACTTCTAAGATAAAAGAAGAACCCAATTATGATACAGACTACAAAAATATAAAACTAGTAGCAGCGGATGGTTATCGTGATACGAAAACAATTAGTCAAACATTACTCAATCATCCAGACTTGATTGATGAAATTGATGTGATTAGCTCCCACTATGGTTTGACCGGATCCAATGAATTGACTGCATTGCAAAATAAGTTGATTGCTGAAGGAAAAAAGCCAAAGGAAATTTGGGTGTCTGAAGGAATCGCACCAATGATCAATGCAAGGTATCGTGAAAATATGGAGCCACACTATAAAGGGCTTGGAGGAAAAGCTGGAATTATCGATGTCACTTCTCGAATTATTTCAGTTTATTCTTGGACAGGAGCAAGTAGCAATCCACTAAATGCTGTATCTTTCGATTTTCAACCTTCAGTTGCAGCCTTTTACGAAGGTTCATCTTACAATCCGAAACATTTGATAAGTGCGTTTGATCCATGGTCTGGTTTTTATGAAGTGGATGGTGGATTGCAAGGGGTTCGTCATGTTATGAATTTTGTCGGTTATGACGATCATACAACTCCGGAAAATGAAAGATGGATGTATGTAAAGGACGCGACATATAGTGATGGGAATTTCTTTGATGGTGGGGTAGATGTTGATACAAGTACTCATAATTATCTAACAGTAAAAGATCCTGAAACAGATGATTATACAACCGTTTTTGCAAACAATACAAAACAAACACGTAAATATAAAATCAATACAAAAAATCTAAATGGTAAAGAGAATGCAAAAATTTTTGTGTGGGAAACTCGTGGTGCTGAAGAAGGACAAAATGTCGATGAAAATTGGTTTAAAAATATAAACGTAATCACTCCGACAGATGGTGAATATGAAGTTGAAGTAAAACCTTATTCAATCGTAACCATTTCAACATTAGACAAGGAATCAGAGACAGAGAATTTTGAGTATCAATCAAAACCAGTTGATGTATCAAAAGACACAATTCTACCGTTACCATATAAGGATGATTTTGAATATAAAAAGTATCCGGTAGATGAAAAAGGTAGAGATTATGTGGATCGTCGCGGTGGGACTCCACGTTATACGACTGATCAGTTAGCCGCATTTGAAGTCGTGAAGAAAGCGACCAAGCCTGTAAAGAGTGGAAGTGCAGAACGTACAGACTTGACGATTCCTGAGGCAAAAGCTCATGGGAATATGCTACAACAGAAAATCTCTCATGACATAATTGGAGCAGATTGGGCAGTTTGGGGTGGAGGAAAAGACGGTTCGGCATCTACTAGCAATCCAAACACAACTCTAGGTGATTTCCGTTGGGTGAATTATAAAGTATCTTATGACTTTTTACTAGATACCCATACACCTGAAGTAGAAGGTAGAAGTAACTATGCTTTAATTGGTGTAAGACAAGTGAAGGCTGGTGGAACAGACTCTCATGCACCATACAATGCACGAGTATATTCAAATGGAAACTATGAAATCCTTGAACTGGGGGATATTGTAAATAGTGGAACAATCGAGAATTTTGATAATAAGGTATGGCATAACCTAGCTTTCGAAGCGAAAGAAAATGAATTTACTCTTTTTCTAGATGGAGCAGAAATCAGCAGCTATATTGACGGGGATTCAACAGTTATGGCTGGAAGGGTTGTCATAGGTTCTGGTTATTATGAAACACTTTTCGATAATTTGCGTATAGATCCAATTAAAGGATATACGTATGAATCAGATAAATATGATAGTGCACAAGGAAAGATATTCGATACGGAAGAAGAAGCTTTGAATAATACTGACACATTAAATCCGATAGGGTATGTTGGAAAATGGAACTATACACAAGCAGGATACGCACATTTTAACCGTACACAAATGACAGCAGTAACAAATGTACCGGTATGGAATGGTGTAACTGTGGGGCATAGGGACACTACAACAACTCAAGGTACTTTGAACAAAGTGTTTTATTCCGGCAGTTGGGGATCAAATGGCTCAAATGCCTGGGGAGCAACTGGGAATTCCTTTGAAATAACATTTAAGGGAACAGAAATTAGGTTATTTGGGGTAACAAACCCGTCAAATGGAACAGCAGATGTTTATTTAGATGGAGAATTAGTTGGTGAGGCTAATTATTCAAACAATAGCCAAATAGAGCAAATGGTATGGAATGCAAAGAATCTAGAAGATGTAGAACATACACTTAAGGTTGTAGCAAAAGACAAGTATACTAGCTTTAGCAGAGCGGAAATAGAAACAACAGACCCTCTTTTAGCAGTAAAAAGAATAGGACCGAATGAAATTGTTAAAGTACAGGACGATGAAGCTTTAATTGGGGATAACGAAAATACCGTTTATGCATTTAGAAAGAATAATGTTTGGGGATCTAATAGTTCGAATGCTTGGGCTAATTTTAATGATGCCCCATATATTTATATAAACTTCACAGGTTCAGGTATTGATTATCTTAGTGGGACTGGAGATAAATCTCTATACAATTTTGAGCTTGATGGAGTGGATATGGGGAACTTTGCTGTAGATACAGGCACAGGTGTAAGGTACTCAATTAGAGGGCTTGAAGAGAAACCACACACCTTGAAGGTTTCACTGAAAGATAATGCGAAGCAAGAAGACTTTATGGATTTCCGGGCTGTGAATATTTATAGTACACCTAAATTTGATAGTCCTAGTAGTAGTATGATCTTCAATTTTAAGGGATCAGGCTTTAATTTATTCGGAGCTACGTCTGATGCGTTAATTGACGTCTATATCGATGATATTTTAATCGATGAAAATTATCGAATTTATGCTAAAGGTGATAGACAAACATCCTACAATGTTCGTGGACTAAAAGATTCAAATCACACTGCAAAAGTAGTAGTGAAGGGCGGAACGTATGTATTTGATGGGATGGATGTTATTACAGGAAAGAATAAAGTAGAAGTGAATAAGGAAGAGTTACAGAAATTGTATGATGCGAATAAAGAAAAAGATCACAAAAGCTACACGAAGGAAAGCTGGAAGGTCTTCCATAAAGCATTAATAGATGCAAAAGTAGTATTAAAGAATCCGCAAAGCACTCTAGAGAAGGTAGCTTCAGCGAAAATAACTTTACAAGCTGCTTTGGAGGAACTCACTGAAATGACAGGTAACTAAATAGTTTAGAAGATAGGCAGTTTGCATTTGCAAACTGTCTATTCGTATTTTGTAAATGATCGAACAATCTAAATATAAGGCTGTTTTCTCAAAGTTTGTTGTTTTAGACATAAAAATGAAATGGTAGTTACAAGCAGGCTGAATACACGTAGACTCCTGCTCAGACCAGTGGCCAAAGTGAGACCCCACAGGAGCGTTAGCGACGAGGAGGCTCACTGGTCACCCGCCGGACGCGGAGTGTATTCAGCCTGCGGCTTTTAAAAGCAACAATCTATACGAAAACAGCCAAATATAAAAAGTAATTCCATATATAGTAATCTTGATAAACCTACACCTATAGCAATATGGTATACTTGTCTTAAAAGAGATATTTCAAATTCAATGAATGATGAAAATAGTAAAGGTAAGGTGTAAAGAATGTCGGACTTACTAAATAGACTTAAAACAATGAGTACTAAAGAACGAATTGATTATATTTGGGAATATTACAAACTACCAATTATTCTGACGTTGTGTTCCATTTTTTTTATAGGGTATATAGTAAGTAGCTTTCTTAAAGAAGAAGAACCGTTTCTAAATATTATGGTAGTAGATCATGCTCAATCACAAGAACTCAATTCCTTACTCTCCAAAATAAATGAAGAAACACCCGATCAAAAATTCCAAGCGGATTATATTATGTATTCTAGTGAGAATATAAGTAGTGATTCTTACGCACAAGTTCAGAAAATGTTTGCTCATTTATCTACAGGAAGCGTTGACATGATGATTGTAGATCAAGAACTTTTTGACCAACTAATGGACCAAAAGGCTTTCTCTCCAATAAATAATGGAAATGAAGAGTTATATGGGGTAAAGATATCAGATATGGAGCGTTTCAGCGAGATACCTACTTATCAAGATAAATTGATAGGGATCCCTGTAAATTCTCAAAATAGAGACTATATGATTCAGTTTGTAGAAGATAACTTAAAAAAATAATAGATAAAAAGCTTGCTTAGAAGAAATATTTCTAGGCAAGCTTTTTTGTGTAATAGAGAAGAGGGTGTGACACTTTCCTAAAACAAAAGAGCTCATGCAATGATAAACCTCTTGCATGGGCTGACTTTTTGATTAATTTTTCATTTGAATCAATGACTCTAGTAGGTTTAATGGAAGACGAAATTGATCTTCATTGATAGTGATTAATGTTTCCTCTTTTTTTTGTTCTGCCGCTTTATGTTCTAGTATTTCTTTATTGAGACGTTCCATTTTTAAGTCTAAAGCATTTGCAGTTGTTGCAGCTTCTTTTAATTCTTGGACTAAATTCTCTGGAATTTCTTTATTATATTTATAATAGATCTTATGTTCTAAGCTAGCCCAAAAATCCATTGCAATCGTTCGAATTTGAACTTCTACAAAAACCTTTTCTTCACGGTCTGACATGAAAATCGGAATTTCTATAATCATGTGAAGACTTTGATACCCATTTGGCTTTGGGTGTTTAATATAGTCTTTTGTTTCAATGATGGTAATATCCTTTTGACTTTCGAGCATATTTTTCAATTTATAAATATCTGAGATAAATGATACTGTAATTCTTAGTCCGGCAATATCCCTAATATTATGTTTAATCGAATCTAAGGAAAGTGGGCACCCTTTTTTAAGAATCTTTTTGAAAATACTTTCAGGTGATTTTACACGAGAGCTCACATGTTCGATTGGGTTATAATCATGGATATAATTGAATTCTTCTTTTAATATATTTAATTTTGTGTTCATTTCATCTAATGCAAATTTATAGGCCATCATGAATCTTGTCATCTCAAGTTTGAGTTTTTTGATGTCCTTAAAATCTATTTGTTCTGAAATCACTTTTTTTATCCCCTTTAGAGTGGATTATTATTACTTGTTCGTTTTTAGTTGTTCCAATTTTTCTGGAGGAAACACTAATCGACATATAACTTTAGCTAGATGTTGGAAATCTTCTTTCTTTCGGCCTTGAATCATTGCCTCAGGTATTTGTTCTGACAATAGTAAGATTGACCATGCAACAGTCTCTACATTTAAATCATCCCATACTAAACCTTGTTTTTTGGCGCTTCTTAAATTACTTATAATCCTTCTTAACATTTTACTTCGAATTTCTTCAAAAAGCTCAGCTAGTTGTGAATCCTTTACAAGTAGTTCAGGTAATAAAAGGTTCAAATTTAGTTGATCAAGTTGTTTATAGTGCTCTTCTAATCGGATCGCCAAATAGCTCTCTGGATTGTTAGTTGTCCAGTCGTGTATGGGGGGCAAAAGTCTATCTAATTGTTCGTTCATTAGAGACATCATCAGTTGCCGTTTGTCGACAAAATATCGATAGAAAGTTCCTGTGGCAACACCAGCGTGTGCAGCAATCTCCTTCGCATTCGTTTGCTCATACCCTTGTTCAATAAACAACAGTCGTCCACTTTCAAGCAAAGCCTGTCTTTTGGCTTGGGCTCGTTGTTGCTTAGGTACATAAGGATATTCACCAATTACCTTTTCATCTTGATGCTCTGACATCCTTATCACCTCTAACATATTTTAACATAAAAACACAAAACATGAAATAGGGTTCAGGTTTTGTGTTGGTGTACGGGGACGGTTCTTGTGTTTCATTTAAAATATAAAAAAGAAACACTAGAACCGTCCAATTTGGACCTAGTCGTTATTCATTAATTTCGTAAACTAATGTATCAAATAATTTTCCGTTAGTATAAAGCAATATTCCCCATTCTCCTGCCTTTGGAATGTTTACACTAGAAGGTGCGTGTGCATCTGCTCCATTATTCTTTCCTCCGAGGCCTATCGTCCAACCTCTTGTTATGAGTTGATGAATAGTTCCCGTTTCTTTGTGAAGGCCCACGACAGTTAGTTGGGTTTCTGTCGGATTTTCAATGCCCCAAAGGTGCCACATCCACTTTTGGTTGGTGTTAAGACTTGGCATATCAGCGCCAATAACACCTGATTTATATTCATTCCCGATAATATTGTTATTGAACGTCACAGCTTTTAGGTCCCAATCAACAGCCTCCAAATCGCTTTCTCTAACAAAGGAGGGTATATCATCAGGTAAAGTTAACTTGCTTTCAACAGTGTCACTTGTAGAACAACCTAAAACCCAAAAAATCATACTAAAAAAAATAAACCCCATAAGTACCTGTTTCAAATATTATTCCCCCTAAACAATATGTAATTACCTTATAATGTAAATTATACCATTATTTAGAATGTTGTTGGAGACTTAATAGTATTTTACTCAATAATTCTACAGACGAGTTTATCTTACTTTCTCATTGTCACTTTTATAAATGGTATAAAAAAATTAAGATTACTTGATTTGGTACTTAATATCTGATTATGAATGGGTTATAATTTGATAAGATAAAGTCGTGGAACCTTATTATGAGATGGCGCTTTTTTGCTCTCCTTGATAGTATTTACTAGGTTTTTTGTGAATTTTGACAATAATATAGAATGAGAGCTGAAGGCAGCGATGGAAAATCATAATGGATCTAGGATGAATTATAAATTATGGTCTGAGAAGATATTATATTTTTATTGGGTGATGGTTATAGTGTCGATTATTGGCCAGATTATTGGGCTAATTGTAACAGTCTACTATAATCCTGAATACGTAGGCGGATTTTTAGTAAAGCAGCTTGTACTCCCGACAGGTATTCAATTGATTATCATACTAGTGTGCTTGTACATTATAAAAGTAAAACAAGTATATAGTTCTAAGGTTTTGACAATGGCGGGTACATTAGTGGCTCTCGTTATTATTTTAATACACCCTAATGTTCAAGGGTTGCAAGTCATTCTATTGCTTCCGATGGCTGTGTCATTAATCTATTTTGATAAAAGGAAATTGCGCTTTAGCTTAACTATTAATTTGTTTGCGTTAACAATCATTTATTTGTTCCCATCTATAAGAATGGCGGCCACAGAGTATGATTACATTTCCTACTTATTTGCGTTATTAGCCGGTTATTTTATCTATTCAGCTGTACTACAAAGGGGAAATGAAGTACTTCAAACCCTTAGACAATCTTCTGAAAAAGAAAAAGAGTTAATTGTCAAAAGTACGATGATGGAACGGATGTCGAAGATTGATGCACTCACAGATTTATATAACCATAAAACATTTCAAGAATATCTAGATCACCTTGTTGGACAAAGTAAGAACTACAATATGCCCCTTCAACTAGCCATAATCGATATTGATAACTTTAAAAATATTAATGATACCTATGGACATAATATAGGGGATCTAGTTTTAAAGCGTGTAGCAGACGCAATTCGAGAAAGAGTTACAGAGGAAGATATTGTTGCTCGATATGGTGGAGAAGAATTTACAATTATACTAACTAACAAAAATATTGAAACAGCTTACCATACTGTCGAGGCAATCAGAATACATGTTGAAAATTTACAACATGCTGAAATGGAAAATGGGAAAGTGACAATTAGTATTGGTTTGAAAAACTATCATCACAACCTAACGAAAGTAGAGTTTTTCCAACAAACAGATGCCCTTCTTTACCAAGCAAAACGCAGTGGAAAAAATAAAGTCATCTATGAATGAAACGAGGTTCTCATATATCATTTTTGGCTCGCCCCTTGTGTTAAAGGATACAGTCTATAGAGATTAGAAAAAGGTGTACCATTAGGTGCACCTTTTTTCTGTTATTTCAATTGACTGAGTATAATCTTGTATTCATCTGGGAAAAACGAGCAAAATAAAAATGTTAATTAAGTTAATTTTAGAAAAAATATAAAGCAGGTGGTTTATATGGATAAGAAAAAAGAACGAGGTAGAAAAGAGCCAGATTTAGTGAGTTTGAATATGGGAGAAGATAAGGAAGTGTTAGAAATTAGCTCGACAGGTTACGGGTTAGAATCAACGAAAGTAGAAAAGTTTGAAAGTAGAACAAAAGAATAGCTTGTTGGACGGTTCTCGTATTTCATTCTACGGGAAATCAATCAGGTCATTAAGAAGTTTATAAGGTTAAATAAGAGTGCTATCAGTTTAGCGCTCTTATTTATTTTCAATAAGATTAAGGTTACGATTATATAAATGTGTATAATATAAATAGTTTTAATTATTTATGTATTCTGATTACTATTTATGTTAAAGTAGGATTACTTTGAATTGAAGGGGAGATTACGCAGATGGAACAATTTAATAACGTATCTATCATTAAAAAAGCAAATACATACCAAGATGGAAAAGTATCTAGTAGAACGGTTTTGTTTGAAGATGGAACAAAAAAGACTTTAGGAATTATGTTACCTGGAGAATATGAGTTTTCTACTGATTTAAAAGAAGAAATGGACATTGTTGCTGGGCACTTAGAATATAAATTGCCAGGTGAGGATTGGAAAGAGATTAACGGAAGCGGAGTCTTTTATGTCCCTGCTAATGAGAAGTTTCAATTGAAAGTATATTCAGTTGTTGATTACTGTTGTTCATACTTAGCAGAATAAAATAAGGGGGCGGTTTTCATGTTTCGTTGAGACATGAGAACCGTCCCTTTTTCTTTCCTTTTTCTTTTTAAAGGAAAGTTTACCATATTTTTACATAGCCTTAATAATTAACCTGTACGATGAACAGAGGTACAAAATTCGGGATTTCTTTTAGGTAGTTTTGTAGATTTATGTATAAGTTTCATGCTTATTGAAGCAGAAATGTAAAAGCTACTGCCGTGAATCTCGAAAATGATGAAACCTCAAGGAGGCAGGTTATGAGACGAACCAATACGAGGAAATTAAGTGTAATATCTGTTGTTTTTTGTATGTTATTTGCAAGCTTTAGTTCAGTCATACCTCAACAGATTATTTTTGCTGAGGGGGTGGATTCTGATCAATCAATTATTACATACACTGAAGAACAAAATGCAAACGTTACCGAAGGAAAAGGTAGCACACTAAAACAATCGATAGATTTAGAAACAGAGGGGCAGGATACAAAATCTGCTGAAGCACAAGGGGAACTAGTTGAACCCACAGTTCCTACTGAAGATGAAAACAAAACTGAGCTAGAGACTGAACCCAATGTAACTGACTCAACAACCCCACCAACGAATGAAATGACTCCAGAGACTGTAGAAATACCACTAACCGAAACGACTCAAGAGACCGTGGAAGGACAACCAACTGAAACGGCTCAAGAGACATCAGAAATTAATCCTGCCATAGAGCCAGACAAACCATCTACTGAACAGACAACCAAGGAAGAAGTTGTTATTGATTATAATAATCTACCAGAACTACTAGTCACAGAGATAATGCCAAATAATCTTGGTGCAGACGAATATGAATACTTTGAGGTCTATAATAACTCAGATCAACAACTAGTATTAGACCATCATACTTTTGCAGTTCGCTATACAGACAGTAGCAACAAAGCCGACGTGAATATGGTATTTGAACCTGTTGTGATAGATTCAAAGGAAACGCTAGTATTTTGGTTAAATGTTAAAAATAAATCACTATCTGATTTTAATCTTCACTACCAAACATCATTAATAGAAGATCAAGTTGTAGAATATAGTGGTGCCCCTGGATTTTACAATAGTGGCAATCGTGCAGTCGTAATTAAAAGCCACAGTAGTGAAGATATTGTTTTTGCTAACTATCTTAAAGAGGATATTGGGGATGGATTAGTAGTTAATTTTTCATATCCAATAGATGGGATAGAAATGCAGAAGTTTGAAACTAAAGTAACGCCTACACCTGGAGTAACAAAGCCTGGACAAGTTCCAACCCAAACGGTAATTTCTGAAAAAAATGAAGTGCCAACGATCGACCATACACCAGTTACAGCTGTAACAAATGAAAATGATTTAGTGATCTCTGCAACTATTACAGATGATCACAAGGATGAAGCGGTAAGTCTTTATTTTAAAATGAATGAAGAGACTGAGTTTCAGAGAGTTTCAATGGAGAAAATAGAAGAATCCACATATCAAAAGGTTTTTCCAAAAGAGAGTTTAGCTATTGGGACTGTTGAATACTTTCTTATGGTTACTGATCAGAATCATCGTGTAACATACCCTAGCAATAATGAGGAAACAATTGAAGTAACAATTGAACAGGTTATCCCAGAGGTGATTGATTATAATACCTATCCACACCTATTAGTTACTGAGATTTCACCAAATTCAGCAGGTGGTGGAACAGATTACTATGAGTATTTTGAACTCTATAATAATAGTAATCAACCTCTTACTTTAACAAACTATGCTTTTGTTTATAAGTATACTGACACTAGGAAAGAAGTTCAGTTTCAAATTCCTGTGGTAACGATTGAACCACAAGAAACGCTTGTACTTTGGTTTAATAACGGAGATAAAAGCTTAACAGACTTTAACAATCATTTTGCTACTAATCTAACAAGTGATCAAGTGGTTGAATATAGAGATGCTTTTCCTGGCTTCGCAAATGGAGGAAACCGTGCCATTGTCATTAAAAACAATGAAGGTACTGAAGTTGTTTCCGCTAGTTACTTAGGTTCGGAAAATGATAACACGGGTGCAGATATTTCATATAAGTATCCTACAACAGGAACAGAAATGTTGAAATATCAAGTGTTAACAACTCCTACCCCAGGGCTAATTGATTCTGTCCAAGTGCCAATCCAGCCTGTTGAATTAGAGGGTACTCCGACAGATTCAACTGCACCAATCATTGAACATGAAGCTATACATGATCCAGCTGTTGCATTCTCACCTGTCAAAGTAGAAGCAAGAATTACGGATGATGTAGCCGTGCCACTTGCCACTCTGTTTTATAAGGAGGAAGGAGCGGCTAGCTTTAAATCGGTATCAATGAGTGCTGGAAGTGATCCGAGTAATTATTCTGTTGAAATTCCTGGTACTGAAGTAACGAAAACCCTTGTTTACTATATCGCAGCAACAGATGGGATAAATGAAGCACAGACAGAGGAATTGAAGATTGAAGTTGAACAGTCAAAGGTAGATTTTCAACAACTACCATCGTTTTTAGTCACAGAGGTACTTCCTGATTCTACGAATGTTGACGGTGCAGATGGGTATGAGTTCATTGAGATTTTTAACAACACAAATAAAGAGATTAATTTTAAAGACTATAAAATTAATTACCGTTATGGAGATGATCCGAACTCAGATGTTGTTTGGGCTTCAGTCCCCGATGACATTATTGTTCCACCAGGTGAAACCTTGGTGTTTTGGATTATTAATGCTAAAAATGGAAACCAAACAGTGGCTGATTTCAACTCGGTATTTGGGACAAGCTTAGTTGAAAATCAGGATATTGTTCGTATTCACAGTGCAGGAATGGCAAATGGAAGTATGCGTGGATTAGTGGTAGCAACAAATACAGGGAAAGAAGTTGCGGTCGCTTACTATAATGATGTGACAAATGTAGACGATTCAATGCCAAATAAGGGAATCGTTTATAAGTATCCAACTGATAAGTCTACGAAAATGTTGAAGGTGAGCAATGGTCTTTTACCAGCAACACCAGGATCTCTTGAGGAATACCAAGTGCCTGTGAAATCGGTTATGGTTGAAGAAGACACGGTACAACCAACGGTTCAGGACTTAACAACTGTATCAACAGTTGACCAGGAGGATGACATTGAGATTGTTGCGAAAGCGGATGACAATATGTCAGTGAAAAGTGTTCGTTTGTTTTACAAAACGAACGGATTAGAATTTTCAGAGGCAATTTTAAAAGAAAACTATGATGATTCTTTATACCATCATGTGATTTATTCTCCTAATTTAATAGGAAAAGAGTATGTTGAGTATTATTTTGTTGTGTCAGATGGAAAGAATGAAGTGACAAGTGATACAAAGCGTATTTCGATTACGAATACGATTGATGATTCAAGTCTTCGTTTAAATGTGAAGGATGGAGAAATTGTTAAAGGTGAGAAAGTATTAAAAGGTACGTCCAAGGATAGCTTACCTGGAGATGTGAAGCTAAGCATTGATGGGTTAGAATTAATAGAAGGTCAATATCAATCAGTGGAAAATGAAGTATATATTGCCCTTGAAGCAAATGGGTTGAATACGTATTTTAAAAATGCGATTACAATGGGTGACGATGTTCTTTACTTAATGGATAAGGATTGGTTGTCAGAATGGAAAACGTATAAAGTGGCGATTGAGCCAGAACGAATTGTCCTTGGAAACAACACGATAACAGTTCGTTCAGGAAATAAAGCCTCACCATTTGATTTAGAATCTGCAGAAAATCGGGATGACTATGACCTCCGAAATGTGCGTTTAATTTTAGCAGATGGAACGGTCCTAAGAGATGCAATATATAGTGACCCCAATCAAGTAATCAAAATGAATGATGCTAATCCATTTGTTGATTTTCAATTTGAAATCACAGAAGATCATTCACGTTCTAAAACTTATAAGTGGGATACGTCTAGTTATAAGGACGGGGAGCATATTGTTACCGTTCAAGATCAGGATGAAGAACACTCAGCAGCGGTATTAGTCGATAATACTGCACCTATCATCGATACAAATGTTGTTGAGGGTAAAGAGTATAAAGGTACGATTGATATTACGGTAGATGCAACAGACGAAATCGCTGGGATCGATTCAGTTGAAGTGATGCTTGATGATAAAAAAATCGAGGTTCCTTATCAAACTTCTTCTGGGGCTTTGGCACCTGGTGAACATAAACTTTCTGTTGTTGCAACAGATAAAATTGGAAACCAGTCAGACACAATCATTTATTTTTCAGTTGTAAACGAAAATCCTTTGAATCCTGAACTAGATTCTCAGGATGAAACGGGTGATCCAAAGCTAAGGGTGAAAGTGACAGACCCTACTGGTGATGATATGGATGTTACCTTTTATCAAGGTTTTAAATATGATATTACAAATAACGTGACTGCATTCGCAAATACGTCTGAAACGGAGCCACCAAGAATGATGGTGCCACAAGGTGAGCAATCTTTTAATACGGACAATAAGACGTTAGTTGCGAAAAAAGATGGGAACTATTCAATTACAGATTCAACGACAGAATTTCCTTATCATCGATTTGATGTAATGATTGATGAGGCTGTTGATGAAAATGATCGTGTTGAACTAGAGTGGAGCGGAAATTCTCTAGAAGGAAGAAAGGTATCGATGTACGCTTGGAGCCACAAGACGAACAATTGGAATCTAATTGATTATAAGATTGCAGAAATTGAAGATTTTGAACTAAAAGGTAGGGTTGAAGTTTCTGAGTATGTAAAAGATGCAAAAATCAATGTGCTTGTTCAAGACGAAATCCCAGCAACACCAGATGAGTATGATTACACCTTTGTATGGATGTCTGATACACAATACTACTCTGAAAGTTATCCGTATATTTTTGACAGACAAACACAATGGATTGCCGAGAAGCAGGAAGAAATGAAGATTAAATATGTTTTCCATACAGGTGATTTAGTTGATGAGGCTGATAAGGAGTATCAATGGTTACATGCGGATAACTACATGAAGGTCCTTGATGATCAAGAGATCCCATATGGAGTATTAGCGGGTAATCATGATGTAAATCAAGTGACCAATGATTATACTCAATATTATCAATATTTTGGGGAAAATCGTTTCAAGGAAAAGCCATATTACGGAGGATCTTACTTAAACAACCGTGGACATTATGATTTGATCTCAGTAGATGGTAATGATTATATTATGGCCTATCTTGGATGGGGTGTAACTGACGAAGGTATTGCATGGATGAATGAAGTTTTAGCTGCACATCCAGATCGTAAGGCAATTCTAAGCTTTCATGAATATTTATTATCAACAGGCACAAGACATCCTCTTGGGGAAAAGCTCTATAATGAGATTGTTGTGCCAAACGAGAATGTCATTGCAGTATTAAGTGGTCATTATCATGAAGCACAAACACTGATTGATAGGATCGATGATAATGGTGATGGGACACCAGACAGAGCCGTATATCAAATGCTTGCTGATTATCAGGCTGGTCCTGAGGGTGGACAAGGATATATGAGATTGCTGCATTTTGATACTGATCAAAATCGAGTAATGGTTAACACGTATTCGCCATATTTGGATGATTACAACTATTATGATACTGATAAGTATGGTGCAAAAGATGAGTTCATAATGGAACTCGATTTAGAAGCGAAGCAAAAACGTGTAGCAACTGATTATTTTACCGTTAATGTTTTCACAGATACAGAGATTGGTAAGGATGAGAATGTTCCTAGTGGAGACTTTGCCGAAGTCACTTGGACTGGCTTAACTGAAGGCCAAACTTATTCATGGTATGCCGTTTCAGAAGATGGTCATACAGGAAAGACGGTTTCTGACATTTGGTCCTTTGTGAAGGGAGCAAATGTCGAAGTGGAACCTAAGCCTGTACCAGGTGATGAGGTAAATCCAAAACCAGTCGAGCCAGGACAGGGGAACGGGGAAGAACCTAAACCGGCTGATCCTGGGCAAGGTGATGGAGAAAATCCACAACCAACTGAACCAGCACCAAATGATGGTGAGGATTCTGGAGCAGACAAACCAGAAAATGACAACTCATCGGAAAAAGAAGATAAAGAACAAACCAGGGAAGAGACAGCCCATAAAGACAAATCAAATGAAAAAGGAAAGACACTTCCAACAACAGCAACAAATGCCTTTAACCTTTTATTAACAGGGTTAATAATCACACTCCTTGGAATTTGGATGAGACGTGGGGACGGTTCTCGTGTGTCAAAAGGATGATGTAAACTACTAAAGGCGTTCTATATATCCTAAACTGAAAATATGAAAAAGGGGATGGTTTTGGGCTCAGAAATGAGACATCAGAACCGTCCCCTGTTCTATTCTGCAAAGTGAAGGTGGTAGAAACGGTATATATTTTTAATGGTTACTTTGATTACAGAGTAGAATGGGACTGCGATTAATATTCCAATAAATCCGTACAGGGTTCCTGCAGTCAACAATAACAGGATTACGGTTAAGGGATGGATAGATAACTTGTTTCCAATGATTAGAGGAGCTATTATGTTTCCTTCTAATTGTTGGACAATCAATAATAATATTAATATTTGCAAGATCATGAATGGATCGATCACTAATGCAACCAATATTGCAGGAAGTATGCCTAAGGCTGGTCCAATAATTGGAATCACTGCTGTGAGGGTGATAATTATTGCAAGGACCAACGCGTAATCTAAACCAATGATGAGATAGCCAATATACATTAGTAATCCATTAACTAAAGCAACCATCATTTGTCCACCTATATAAGTCGATAAGGTTTTATCGATATCATTGAGCAATCTCCTGCCTTCCTCCTTATGCTTATCAGGAAGAAAATGTAAAAGAAAAGGCTGTAACTGATGTCCATCCTTTAAAAAATAAAACAAGATAAATGGAACAACTAATAGTACGGTAAAAAAATTAGCTAGTGAAGCTAAGATGTTTGTCACATCTTCACTCAAGTGTTTACTTTGATTTTCTATGTAGTTAAGAAGTGTTTGCTTCCCTTCGTCATATGAATAAAATCCGAAACTGTTAGTATTAATTAATTCCTTAGTCATTTCTTCGTTTTGATCTATTAATGATGGAATATCTTCTTCGAATTGCTGGACTTGAGTAACAATTTGATCTCCTATAGAAAATCCTCCAAAAACTAAACTTCCTATTATTGATAAAAATACGAAAACAACAGCTAATGTTCGCGGAATGAATTTCACTTTAGATAGAAGATTGACAACCGGTTTTAAAAGATAATATAAAAATCCAGATAAGATTAAAGGAAAAAACAAAATGGTAATAAAACTATTGATAGGTTCAAAAATAAATTGCACCTTACTCAAAAGATAGATAGTGAAAAGAACCAATGTGATTCCTGACATGTATTTAAAGAAAGGATGCTTAATCCACATATAATAATCCCCCCAGGAAAAGACTTATAGAGTTCTTTTCCCTATATATGAAAGAGGAAACATGTTGTAGTGGTGGTGCAAGGGGACGGTTCTCATGCCTCATTTGAGACATGAGAACCGTCCCCTCACCCTAGTGAATACCAATGCTGCTTATTGTCATAATAATGAAGAGTTCAAAATGAATATAAGGAGGAGATTTTTGATGAGTAAGAAAACTGAGGATCAGGTTAGTGGAAAGAAGTATAAGGGAATAGATTTACAAGGTCATACAGATCTTCTGGAATCAAAAGAAGGTGTAACTGTTCAAGAAGATGGTTTCCGTTATGATTATGATGATTCTTCGGATTTAAAGTAAGGAACAAAGGCCATCCTTTACTAACAGGACCTATCCTCAAAGTAACGGTGCTTCATTCGTTGGGGATAGGTGTTTTACAATTGAAGTTGTAAATATTCTAGTAAGATAAAAATGGGATATTGGTTTAGACTTTCAAGGAGAGTAGCGAAAAGATAACCTTGTTCTTCTGGAGTGAGTTCGTTTAGGTTAAGTTCATTAGTTATATTGCAAGTGTTATCTAATATAAGTTCGTAAAGATTATCCAAGAATTCTACTGCATCGCCATTTTCCATCACTTGATGAAGTAAATGATAGTAGAAATGTCTTAAAGTATCAGGTTGTTCAACGAGTTCCTCAAATGATGAAGGAAGTGTATCTAAGTCAAATGTACTTTTTATAGTGTCTACTATTGTTTGAATTGTCGCTATATTACTTTGTGTTTCATTAATAGCAGCTGTAAGTTTGCTTTTAATTTTAGTCATTTTACTTTTATATTTACTGAGGTAGTTAGGGAAGTTTGATTCAAGCAAACAACCAATTACTAATAGTGTTTTCGCTTGTTCTTCTATATAGTCAGCGAGAGAAATATAGACTTCATCTTCAAAATTCGGCTTCGTGATGTTAATCCTTGGGTTAATGCTCTCGTTTAATAACTTCAATGTATTTTCGTAGAAAGTAGTGAATTCATCGGTTGATTTCCACTGCTCATTCATAAACTCCCAAACTTTTATTAATATCTGTTCATGAACACTTAAAGACTGAAAGAAGGAAGGGGTATTTTCGATTGCTAGTAATGTATTTATTCCATTATACATCGCTTTTATTTCACCAGTTGCATGCTCCGAAGGAATTTCTTTGTTTTGTGACTCTTTCCTCTTTTCAGTAATTCCTAACCCGACAGTTCCGGTATCTTCAATTTCTTTAATGATGATTTCGCCGATGTAAAACCTATGTATTCCATCAGAGTCAGCTAGTTCATTTTGCGTCAATTGTCCTAACTGGAAAGTTCCTTTTACCTTTTCAAGCTTCACACCTTGAATATAATACTCATATACATTTGAATAATTAATATAGGAGTTTAACTGTTGAATCTGCTGTTGTAGGGAATGAATTTGTTGCTTCAATTGGAGAATATGTTCGTCGTTAGATTGATTGGAATGCATGTTCCACACTCCTTATGAAAATCTTTTCACACTTTTTAGCTTTACGAATAGACTATATAATACTTATTCCATTGGAGGGGTTAATATGTATTACGATAGTGATCACCAGTTTGGTTCACAGAGGACATCAACAGTTAAACATCGTAATCATCAACAAAAAGCGGTCCGTACTCCAAGGATCGATTTCGTTGAAACGGAAAATCAATATTATATTCGTTTAAGCATTCCGGGTGTGAAGAAGGAAAATTTAGAAATCAATATTAATCAAGAAGGCAACCTTGAAATTAAGGGGAAAGTGATCACAATCCTCCCTGAAAATACTAAAAATATTATATTTCAAGAAATCTATCAAGGGCCTTTTCATCGATTAATAAAGATTCCAAATTCAATTGATAAACAGAGTGTTCAATTCAGTTATAACAGCGGGATTTTAGAAGTATCTATTAATAAAGGATAGGGTGTGGGAACATGGCATTTGGTGATAATGAACCAGTTGGCATTGTGTTTCTTGGTGGGATAAAGGTCAACCAAATGGAAACCAATGCTTCTTTTGCAGTAGGAGAGTCTTTCTTTCAGTCTTTGGAAAGCCAAGTTAAAAATAACCTTATCGCCGGACAAATATTTGGAGATTTCGATTTTAACAATATCCAACCGATAGCCTCACATGTATATGATCCAGATGGATTTGATAATATTATGCCGATTGCTCAATCATCTTTAGGGTTAGAGGACTAACAATAAGAAAAACACTTCAATTTGATATGAAGTGTTTTTTTATGGAATATTATGACCATTGATTGTATCTGCTAGGGTAGTTATAAAATCTAGGATCTGGCTGCTGAAGATAAGGAGTTGTATAATAAGGATTATAGTGTTGATAGGAGCTACCCGGGTTGATATTGCTATCTCCCCTTTGCATGTCAGGATCATTTACAGGTGATTGGTAAGGGCTCATATTTATGTAAGACCCATCACCATATGCACTACCTACACCATTGGTGGTTTTTGCTGAGCTTGATAAATCTTCGTAATACCCCTTTCCAACAACCAATGAAGAAGTTCCAGATAGACTAAATACTTTGAAATTTCCTATATTAATTTCGATTTTTGGAATGATGTTCTCCTCCTAGCTTGGTTAGAAGTCAAAAGGAATGTCTAACTCGTCACTTACTTTTTTAAACGTATAAGTTAGTACCCCATCCTCATAACTTGATGTGTAATCTGTTGTTTTTACAGATCGTTTAAGGGATATTTCTCTTACATACGTATTTTGTGGAAGTTCGCTCGATAATAACGACATTGCCCGATTTGGTCTCAATGATTTTAATTTCATTTTAAGTGTAAGGAGTTGATCAGTATTGAATTCGATTTTCGTGTGATTAATACTTGTCAATCCAGGTGCTACAATTAATAAGTAAATATTCTCGTCACTTTCCCAAATCTCAACCGGTATCCTTTGAGACTGTTTTTTTTTGTTCGAACCTAAACCTTGTATATCACCCCAAAAATCATCATTTAACATAGAGTGGTATTGTTTAACCATCTTTTTCATTTCATGCAATGATTCTGGGTTTATTTGTGATTGAGGAATCGCACTAAACGGAAATCCATCTTTTTTATTAAAAAACTCCATTGGATTCATGTAACCTCACCCTTTCATTCCTTTTCATCGTTATTGTATTCAGGCAGATGTCTATGGGTGAGGGACACGTGGGCTATTCTCATGGGAAAACTAAAAAAGCAACTAGTCTTCCGTATAATAAAGTAAATACGTCAGACAGTTGCTAATGCATAGTGCTCTTATTTAATTTAATACCAACCAACCTAAGCGTTCATTGGAATTTCCATAAGAACACATGTCCCATTACAATTACTATCAATTAACATTGCCCCTTTATGAGCATTAATGATTCTTCTTGTAATTGATAAACCTAATCCGATTGAATTTTCTTTTGTTGTGAAGAAGGGTAGTTCAATCTTTTCAAAGATGGATGGATGAATCCCATGGCCGTTATCTGTGACAGTTATGGATAATTGGTGAGGAACCAGACTGGATACTTTTACATTAATTTTCCCATTCGTTTCGATAGCATCAATTGCATTACGAAGTAAATTTTTGAAAACTTGTTTCATTTGGGTATAGTCAGCATGAACATTGCAAGTCACTTCCATCATAGAAACTAACATAATATTTTTTAAATAACATTCTTCCTCAAACTCTTTGAAAAGATTGTTGATTAATTGATCAACTGAAAATTCACGTTTTATAAGGGCAGGGGGTTTCGTTGTTAATTCAAAATCCTTTAAAACATCCCTAATGTTATCAACCTCACGAAGAATGATGTTCGAATAGGAAGAATTGTTGTCTAAGGATAATTGCAGGAAACCCCGAATGACTTGAATTGAATTTCCGATTTTGTCAGATATTCCTGCTGTTAGTGCTTCAAATTGCTTTAATTGTGATTGAATGTTGTTCGAATCGTTCTCAACCTTAGAGATTAAAGAAACAATCATATCAGCAAATAATTGTAACTTATCTACATGATCTTTTGTAAATAAAAATGGATCCGGATCTATTGCGCAAATGGTTCCAAATATAGTTCCATTTTCTAGGAAAATCGGTATCCCTAAATAAGAGCCAACATTACAATCATAGATAACATCCATGTTGCAGGTAGAAGGATTGTGCTTTGTGTTATGTATGATAAGTGGCTCACGGCCACCTGTGAAAATTAATGATCATACGATATCATTTAGTACCATTGACTCACCAGTATTTACAAGGGAGCCGTTTTTGCTATTTCGAGCCTTAAGAATTGAGAATACACCGTTTCCAGTTCGAGAAACAAACATGCTTCTTGTACCAATTAGCTCCTGGGACATCCTAAGGATTAAGTCAATCTTCTCTTCAAGCATTTTGCTCATTAGAGTTTCCTCCTTTTGGGGCATATTCAACTTATTTTTTTGCTTATTATAATTATTCAACAAGTAAAGGTAAGAATCCTTCTGTCTGTTATAAATGGAAATGTTTACCTAACCCCTTGTTTCTGTAAGGACAGTTTGGTTTGTTCTTTTATAAGAGGTCTAAAAATAAAATGAACAAAGAGGTTAGGGGGAATAGAGATGTTCAAACCGCAGTTTGGGATACCCGAAATTTTTGAAAGTCAAGCCCATGGCATGCTAGAGACCATTTATGAAGACATAAAATTTGTATTAAAGGTACCTATCGTTAATTTTGTCTTTCGTACACTTGCTTATTATGAGACTTTTTTGCAACTTTCATGGAATCAAGTTAGGCCGAACCTACTCACGCGAAACCTAGAATTTTCGGCTTCTCAATTAAGATATCCTAAAATATCATTTCAACCTTCGGAAATCAAATGGAATCAAATGTACTCGGACGAAACGGTGCAAACGATAAAAAAAACCCTTTTTATTTTTAATTATGTGAATCCTAAACTTCTTGTAATAACAACAAGTTGGCAAGAAGCCTTAGGATATAGACCAATTAATGGAGGGGCAACTAATGAGGGGTTTATTCAGCCAGGAGTAATACCAGACCTCCCAAAACCAGAGTTGATCCATATTCCTTCAGCAAGTATAAGGACAAAAAACTTGTTGTCAGACATAATAGACAAGAAAAAGAGCTATGATGCAGCAAGTGATTATCGTGCTTTGGCTTATTTTCCAGGTTTTCTAACAAGGGCTTGGCCTTCGATTAAAGAGTATATTGGAACTAGTGAATATACGCTTTTAGGGGAGGAAATAAAAAATAAAGCGAGAAAATTAGTACACGAGAAATCACCATATCCAGTAACATTGTCATCGGAATTTCTTCAGACCTTCTATTCTCCTAAAGAAGTCGCAGGAATTATGGGCATTATATCAATGTTTACAACACATATTTCTGATTTAATAATCGAAGGAGAATGCCTCAGAAGAACGATTGATGGGGAGCCTTCTTAGTATAAATTTTGGATCCTTAACAGATGATATCAATAGGTTAAAACATTATCTGTAAAGGGGAATATGGTTATGGGAAGAGACGTACTACAAAGAATTAGAAGAACGATTGTGGCAATTTTAATCTTAACTTTGACATTTAGTATGTTACTTCCGGTACATGCACAAGTTCAGAAAGTACCTACTGCGGGGATCGCAATTAATGGAAAAGTTGTTGATGGAATTAATCCAATCATAATTAACGGCAAATATCATCTGCCATTTTTACAACTGTCGAAAATACTTGGTTACAATAATATCAAATATGAGCAAAAAACAGGGACATATCAAGTAACTGATGGTTCTACAATCATTAGAATGACGATGGGTGGAACGAGAGCTAAGAAGAGTAACGAGTATATTAATATTGAACCACCTCGTTGGAATAATAATACAGCTTATGTGTCAATGAACGCAGCTGGAGCTCTATTTAATGTATATATTTACTATAAAAAAGATAACGGGTCAGTACAGATACAGAGACCAGCAGGACAATATGTTGTACAATCAGGCGATACATTATGGACGATTTCAAGAGCTCACCATACAACTGTTGCGGATTTAAAAGCTGCAAATAACTTAACGACTAACATTATTTCAGTGGGTCAAAAATTAAAAATTCCAGCAAGAGATAAAACTCATGAACTAGAACCAATTCGAGAAAAAGAACCTGTACCAAATGATCACCATACAAAACTCGAGAACCAAAGACAAGGTGTCATAGCCGAGGCAAAGAAATACCTAGGTGCAGGTTATAAATTTGGGGCGTCACTGGCAGATGCACCTAAGTTATTTGATTGTTCTTCTTTCACAATGCTCGTGTTCCAACAAAATGGAATCCAACTGCCAAGAGTATCAAGAGATCAAGCAAGTAAAGGTTTTAATGTGAACGAGTTAAAAGCAGGAGATTTAATGTTCTTCACAAATAGTGAAATATACTCTGATGGAAGAATTGGCCATGTAGGAGTATATATGGGAGATGGTAGCATGATACATGCTTCCTCATCTAAAGGTGTTTCAATCACAAAAAATGTACTAACAAACCCTTACTGGGGTAAAAATTACCTTTTCTCAAAAAGAGTCATTCAATAATGGTATGAGGGGCTGTCATTAGTGCCTGGCACCACCGAAAACCTCAGGTATTAGTCGAGCTACACTCAATTAATAAGAAGAAACTGTGGAAGTGGTGCCTGGCACTTTGGATATGCCCCATGTTTCAGTTGTAGACATAAAATCAGCCTCGTGATAAAATCATGAGAGCAATAGAGGTTCTAGCACCCCTCGTTAAAAAAACTAAGAAGAAGCAGTACTTCTATCTTGGGGTACTGTTTTTTTATGTTAAGGGAGTTTATATGATGTTAAAAAACGAAAAAGCAATTATTGTGTTTAGTGGTGGACAGGATAGCACGACCTGTTTATTTTGGGCAATGAAGCAATTTAAAGAAGTAGAAGCTGTTACTTTTAATTATAATCAAAGGCATGTAACCGAGATTGAATGTGCCAAAAATATAGCATCGGAATTAGGGATTAAACACCATATTTTAGATATGTCACTTTTAAATCAATTAGCACCTAATGCATTAACGCGAGATGATATTGAAGTGAAAGACGGTGAAGAAGGAGAGTTACCTTCTACCTTTGTACCTGGGCGTAACTTGTTATTTATGTCATTTGCAGGGGTATTGGCAAGGCAAGTAAATGCCAAACATATTGTAACAGGTGTTTGTGAGACTGATTTTAGTGGATATCCAGACTGTCGTGATATTTTTATTAAATCTTTAAATGTCACGTTAAATTTATCAATGGATGCTCAGTTCGTCATTCATACTCCATTAATGTGGATCAATAAAGCTGAGACATGGGAAATGGCAGATGACCTTGGAGCGTTTGAGTTTGTTCAAGAAAAAACGTTAACTTGCTACAATGGAATCATTGCTGAAGGCTGTGGGGAATGTCCTGCTTGTAAACTTCGCCAAAAAGGGCTTGATGATTACTTAGAAATTCGAGGGGAGCGATAAGACATGTACGGTTTCCGGATTGTTGATAAGCTTCAGAAAATGGATGAGGATATTCGTCATAATCAGTTAAAATATCATAATAAACGTGTAATGGTCAGTAAGGAATTTACGTTTGATGCGGCACATCATTTACACGAGTATGATGGGAAATGTATGAATCTGCATGGACACACTTATAAAGTGATATTTGGAATTAGTGGTTATGTAGACGAGCGTGGCTTAATGATTGATTTTGGAGATATAAAGGATATTTGGAAAAATGAAATCGAAATTTTTCTTGATCATAAATATTTGAATGAGACACTTCCACCGATGAATACAACAGCTGAAAATATGGTTGTATGGATCTATGAAAAAATGAAAGAAGCATTAAATAAAGATGACAGACAAAAACAATATTTAGGTGCAAGAGTTGAATTTGTTCGTCTCTATGAAACTCCTACTAGTTTTGGAGAAGCAAGACGGGAGTGGATGGAAGGTGAGTAAAGTACCTGTGATGGAAGTTTTTGGTCCGACAATTCAAGGGGAAGGAATGGTGATCGGCCAAAAAACGATGTTTGTTCGAACAGCAGGCTGTGACTATTCTTGCTCATGGTGTGATTCATCTTTTACATGGGATGGAACTGGAATAGACTTGATTAAGCAAATGGACGCAGAAGAGATCTGGGCAGAGCTTGTTTCACATGGAGGCGAAGGTTTTTCATTTGTAACAATTTCAGGTGGGAATCCTGCACTCTTAAAAAATCTTAGCTACTTAATCAATCTATTAAAAGAAAAAAAGATTAAAATTGGATTAGAAACACAGGGAAGCAAATGGCAGGATTGGTTCCTAAATATAGATGAATTAACGATTTCACCAAAACCACCGAGTTCAGGTATGGAAACTGATTTTAACGCATTAGACATGATACTAGGCAAAATGAAGGCTACTGATAATCGAAATCAAACTAGCCTTAAGGTTGTAGTTTTCAATGATGAGGATTATAACTATGCAAAAATGGTTCACCTTCGTTATCCAGAAATCCCATTTTTCCTGCAAGTCGGTAATGAAGATAACAAAACGACTGATGATCAAATGCTTATTAATGAGCTATTAAAGAAATATGAATGGTTAATTAATAAAGTAATGGCAGACGATGAATTGAAAGACGTGAAAGTGCTACCTCAACTGCATACCTATATTTGGGGAAATAAGCGAGGCGTTTAGGTACTAGAAGTCTATATAATACTTTTTAGAAGATAGGTAGGAGGAAGCATAATGACAACGATCAATCATGCCCAAATCGAAGAGGCAGTTCGCTTAATATTAGAAGCAGTGGGTGAGGATCCAAACCGAGAAGGACTTTTGGACACTCCAAAACGTGTTGCAAAAATGTATGAAGAAGCTTTTTCAGGATTAAAAATTGATCCAAGAGAGTATTTTGAAACGATTTTTAGTGAAGATCATGAGGAGCTAGTATTGGTAAAGGATATTCCTTTTCACTCCATGTGTGAACATCATCTTGTTCCGTTTTATGGTATAGCACATGTAGCTTATATCCCACAAAATGGAAGAGTAGCAGGTTTAAGTAAGCTTGCTCGTGCGGTTGAAGCAGTATCCCGTCGTCCTCAATTACAGGAAAGAATTACATCAACAATCGCTGATACAATGATGCAAACATTAGAGCCTCATGGAGTAATGGTTGTCGTTGAAGCTGAACACATGTGTATGACAATGCGCGGGGTGAAAAAGCCTGGTGCAAAAACAGTCACTTCAGCGGTTCGAGGTGTATTTAAAACCGACAGTGATGCTCGAAAAGAAGTATTAAGTTACATTCGTTAATGAGATGTGGGGACGGTTCTCGTGTTTCTGAAACACGAGAACCGTCCCTGTATACCACACTCTTTCACCTATTTAGGTAAAAGAGTGTTTTTTTATAGTAATTTAATACAGAAATTCCCATAATTATGATTTAATAGGTGAAGGGATATATGTTTGATACAAGGAGGGGATTAAAATGTTTGAATTTATTATAGCAATCGGATTGTTTCTTTTTATTGTATTAATTGTTACAAAGAATATTAAACCTAGTAGAAGCAGGAGAAGACAACTTAAAAATGAGCCACCGCCAGGAAGTCTTGGTATCAGCATAGATGGTCAAGAAATGATTCAAGCGTTAGATAGGGCCCTCACTAATTCTTATGTAGAAAATGTGAAGAATCGGGTTTTACTGGAAAATCATAAATTGCAGGATTATGAGTTTGAGTGGACACTTTTTGAATTAAAACGTTATTTTATTATGAATAGTTTACTAAAGTCAGTTCCAATGTTTAGTACAAGAGTTGATGAAATATGGCATGAGATGCTTATGTTTACTAGAGATTATGAGAAATTCTCAAAAAGTTTTTACAAGGAAATTTTACATCACACGCCTAATTTAGAAAGTACACCCATACCTGGAGAAAGAGCGTTTTTTGATTGGGTATATTTAAGTTTATTTGAACTAACTTCTAATAGTAAGGAAATTTGGGGAGGGTTTTTACAGAACCCAATAAAACGTCAAATTCTCGATGATTTTAAGCATCTACCGGAAAAAGACTTACTTTCTAAATATTTTCGGAAAAATGAAGATTGGTTGGATGTGAAAAAACATTTAATTACTAAAATGAAGAATGAAATTAAACAAGCAGACTATGTGAAGGATGGAGATAGACCCCTTGGAACACCCAACTCAATGGGGGGACCACAGCTATATAATTATGCTCTTGGAGCGGTTGTCTTTTATTCGATTTATGAAGAAGAGCAATTTCAAGATCACATGAGTGAATTAATGCCAGGTGAATATAATAAAGAGCCTCACGGCACGGGATCCGCTTGCTCTGGTTATGCATGTAGCAGTTCCTCTGATGATTCAGGTGGAGATTCAGGGGGAAGTAGTTGTTCGAGTTGCGGGGGAGGTTGCAGTAGTTAAGAATGCAAATAAAGGTCTTTAAGAATGAAACGCTACATTCTTAGGACCTTTTTTATTTAAAGTAATTGCGATTAAGACACTACTGGCGGTAAGGTTTCCCCAGACTTTTAAGTTTGAAAGACTCTATTTTAAATATGAAAAATTAATCCTTGGTTCTGATTGAACAATAAGCTGTCCGTCTTTTTCTTCAAGCTCTAGTTTAAACGTATTTGGATTACCAGGGACTCTGATTTCTACAAAGACAGGAGTGACATTTTCCTGAATGTTAAACTGTACATATGTATGTGTGCCATGATGAAAACGGCGTAAGATCTTTTTATGTTTTTCCTCACAGAATAATGCCTCATGGAGATTACTACTAGTTAGTTCTTTCCCCATTAAAGTACCTAACCTTTCAATTACATCAGCCTTACTAATCATATTGTTCGTTCCCTTCATTTTATCTTTATTCTATTGTAATTGATTTACCTTGAAAAAATAAACTGGTATTTATTCAGATCCTGGGGCGAGAATGTTTCACTTTTTCATCTCACCTAATTTAACATAAGTCTAATCAATAAAAACAGGGATAAACTCTGTGAAGATGGACGATACTGAGGAGTGTTTTAAATTATATCTTATTAACAGAGAGGAGAGATATTATGCCACAAGGAGCTACTGAAACAAGTACCCTAAAGGTGGGTGATCAAGCACCAGATTTTACGTTAGATGCCCACGGCAACCGCAAAGTGACATTGAGTGATTTTCGCGGAAAGAATAATGTGTTTTTATGTTTTTATCCTCTAGATTGGACACCTGTCTGAGGAGCGCAAATGCCTTCATACGAGGATGATTTACCTCGCTTTGAAGAATTTGATACCCAGGTCCTGGGTATAAGTGTTGATAGTGTTCATAGTCACGAGGCATGGCAAAAATCCATTGGTGGTGTTTCATACCCACTGTGTTCTGATTTTTACCCACATGGAGAAGTATCAGAGAAGTACGGTGTTCTTCGAAAAAACAAGGATGAACCAGCATATGGAGCGTCAGAACGAGCTCTAATGATCATTGATAAAGAAGGAATTATTCAATTTATCGATGTTCATCCACTTGATCGACAACCAGACAATGAAGAATTATTTGACGTATTACGTAAACTTTAAAGATAAAATGTCAATATAAAAAGGAGGTTGTGTATGGAACTCTCGAGAAAAGCAATCCCATATACACCTATGGATAAGCCTTTGCATGAAACAACGATCATGATTGTTTCAACTTCAGGGGTACATCTTAAAGATCAAGAACCATATAATACTGACCCAGCTGAAGGGGATGCGACTTTTCGAATCATCCCGGGTGATGTAGAGTCAAAAGATTTAACCGTTACCCATGCTGCACCAAAGGATCACTATAATACAGATTATCCGAAAGAGGATATCAATTGTGTGTTTCCGATTGATCGTTTAAGAGAAATGGTTGATGATGGTGATCTTGGTGGTATTGCTGAAAAGCATATTACAATGATGGGTTATTCAATGAGACTTAATAAAATCAATAAAGAAACAATTCCAGCGCTTGTGAAAGAAGTCGTTCGTTCAAAAGCTGACGCTGTATTACTAACAGCTGGCTGACCGCTTTGTCACCGCACTGTAGTTACAGTGCAGCGTGGAATTGAAGCACAAGGAATTCCAACGACTTTGATTACACTCGATGTTGAGCAATCAAGTCTTATGAGACCTCCGCGTGCGATACATCCGAAGGGCTTTGAGTTTGGACATTCTCTAGGAAAGCCAAACGATAAGCAAACACAAATGAAGGTATTACAAGCTGCTCTACTTGAATTACCTGAAAGACAAGAACCTGGAAACATTCATGAAACTAATTTTCCTAGTTATTGATGTTTAGGGCAGAACCGAGGAATAAGAGGTGAGAATGATTCACCTCTTATTTTTATGGAGAAAAGTCATCTATGTTCACAACTTAAAGACTTATTAAGTGCAAGTATGAGTATAATAGAATATTCTTAGTTTATATATGTAAAGCTTTGGAGAAAAAAGGAGAGTGGAATGATGGAATTTGTCACATTAAATAACGGTTTGAAAATGCCACAGCTTGGGTTTGGTGTATGGCAGGTGCCTGATGAGCAAGCAGCCACTGCGGTTACAACAGCACTTGAAGTAGGATATCGATCAATTGACACAGCGATGATTTATAAAAATGAAAAAGGGGTAGGACAAGCGATAAGAAATTCTTCTGTACCGCGTGAGGAAATGTTCATAACAACTAAGGTATGGAATGGCGATCAAGGCTATAAGAAAACATTGCGTGCTTTTGATGAAAGCTTAGAACGATTAGGACTTGATTATGTTGATTTGTATCTAATTCACTGGCCAACTCCTCAGTTTGATGAATATGTGGATACATATAAAGCATTAGAGAAGCTATATAAGGATGGACGAGTAAAAGCAATTGGTGTATGTAATTTTGAGATCGAGCATTTAGACCGTATTTTGAATGAATGTGATGTCAAACCTGTATTAAATCAAATAGAGTGTCATCCATACCTTTCTCAAGTTGAGTTAAAAGAGTTTTGTGCAAAACATGAAATTTTTGTGGAAGCGTGGAGTCCTCTTGATCAGGGTGGAGAAGTATTAAGGGATGAAGTAATTAGTAAAATTGCGGAATCAGTTGGTAAAACTCCTGCACAAGTGGTATTACGTTGGCATTTACAAAACAATACAATCGTTATTCCTAAATCGGTCACACCATCTCGAATTGAAGAGAATTTTAATGTATTTGATTTCCAATTAACAGAAGATCACATGCAACAAATTCATAACATAAATCGCAACAGACGTAGAGGATCACATCCAAACGAAAATAATAAAAGGTAACATGGGGACGGTTCTGATGTTTCATAGTTAGGAGAATTGGTTTAAGTGTACGTAAGTTGAGTAAAAAAATAACGTAGGAGCATGGCAACGAGGAACCTCATCGCCTGCCCTACGGAAAGATTGCACCTATAGAATACTACAATAGTGAAATACCGAAACCTTGTTAACAATCTTCGGATTTATTGTAGTGAAGTGGTGGTGGAATTAGCCATCCTTTTTCCTTATTAAGTCTTAGTACTTTTCCACCTAAAGTTGCTTTTTGTGTATGGAATTGTCCAAACATCATGGCAATATCTTCTCGTATTGATTGACCCATTATTGTGCTGCAAGCCACAAGACCAGCCGCAATATCAGCAGATAATGTAGCAGCAATCTCATTATCGAGAAATCTTGCTCCCACTGGGATGTCCTCAATACGTGCGTTAGGTCTTTCAGGAGGAGTTGGAGGAAGTCCAATTCCATTTTCTTTTAGTAGGGTTTCAACTTGTTTCATTTCCTGCTGACAATGCTCTTTTGCTTCAACTAGTAACTTTTGTAGATCTTCATCTCCAGCATGGTTTAACATCGTTTGATAACCAGCAACCGCACCTTTTGCAGTGAGTAGAAAAGACCAAGTTGCAAATACTTCACCATAATGCATAGGTTCTTCTTGTGGATTTCCACTTAAAATTCCCATAAAAGCACTCCTCATCGTTTGTTTGAAAGTCATAAAATTCTCCTAAGTATAAAGCTTAAATCGTATTATCCGCGAAAGATAATTCTAAGTAAGTGTGCGTAAAAACAAAGAAAGTTATTCCACTTGTTGTGACACGGGGACGGTTCTGATGTATCATAAAAAAAACCAGAAGTAACAATTTGCTACTCTGGCTTATTTGTACCTTCGGTTATGGGTTCTTTCTTATTGGCTTCTGGTTTGTTCGCTTTAAATATCGTTTTCGAAACTGAATTGAGTTTATCTAGAAATCGATTGAAACCAAATCCGACAAAGAACGCGATACTTATTTGTCCGAATGGAGCGTCCCTAGTACTTGCAAATTCAAAAATCAATATTCCACTTTGTATTAACGAAACAGCAATAATTGCGGTTCCAGTCGCAAAAATAGGATAGAAAATATACATAATCCATTCTCTCGGATTGTCAAAATCATCATTCATATAGTGTGAACAAAACATATATAGATGTCGAAGTGAAGCCCCAATCGCACCCGCAAAGAAATAATACAAAAAGATTTCGATTTTAATTATAATAGGAAACACTGTTTGTATGACACCTGTCCATAACAGTCCTATTGCAAGAAAGCTTCCAAAAAACAATAGTGACAGATAGGCTAAAATGATTCCCTTTACCCATTTATTCATGAAAATCTCCCCCATTATAGATACTTTTATCATATGAGGAGGACTTTCATTTTGTGACATGGGGACGGTTCTCATGTCTCATTTCTTATAAGACCTCCTTGATAAAAAAATGGTGCATGAGAACCGTCCCAGCGTTGAGGTCGAATGCGTGAGGAAGGTGTCGATTTGTTTAGGGGGAATTTTGGAAGGGGTTTCTATAGTAGTGTTGAATTCTAATATAAAGGTACAAAATACATATAATAGTAGCTTGGAGGTCGGTTTAATTGAAAAACAAGAAGAAATGGGGAAAATCTTTAAAGCTTATTGGTTCAGCTGCTTTATTTACTCTTACGTTCCACACAGGTGTATTCGCTAAGGAGGTAAACACACAACCTTCTTCTTATAAAACGGTTACGGAAGTGGAAGATTGGGGTGCTGTCATTTCAAAGGTAATTATTGATATTGGCAGACCTATTCCAGTCGATTCTGTTACAAAGGATACATTCACTGTACATGTTGAACGATCTGATAGCAGGTTAGCAAATCCAATTTTAGAGCAAGGTCTTCGAAATGTAACAAATGCTTATGTTGCTGATGGGAATGGAAAACCAGCTGTAAAGATGGGGAAACACGTTGTTTTAGAATTAGAGATTGGTCCGAACTTATCACTCTCTTCTGCTATTAACTATGATTGGGCAGGTACTGGATTCAATGATTGGACTCAGAATAAGTATACAATCACGCAACAAAAAGAGATTCAAACGAAGGCTGGAACTGTTTCAGGTTTAGTTGTGGATACATATCCAGGTGGGGTAAGAGAACTAGTTGATGAATTTACAACCGGAACAGCAACATATATTGATGTCACTCTATCATATGCGGAGTATTCTCCAGGAAAAGATAATAAGAAGAACCCACTCATTATTTGGCTACATGGAGCAGGAGAAGGTGGTACAGATCCAACCATGGCAATTGCAGGAAATAAAGCAGTAAATTTTGCATCAGAAGAAATCCAATCTCATTTTGATGGAGCTTATGTCTTAGCACCTCAAACGCCAACTTTATGGATGAATGGTAAAACAGGTTTCGGAGATGGGACTTCAATCTACCAAGATGCACTGATGGCTTTAATTGATGATTATGTTTCTAACAATAAGGATATTGATACTAGTAGAATTTATATTGGTGGAGATTCTAATGGTGGATATATGACAATGCTTATGATTCGTGATTATACAGATTACTTTGCAGCCGCGTTTCCTACATGTGAGGCATTACTAGATTCTTTAATCACTGATGAAGAAATTCAGAAAATGGCAGATCTTCCAATTTGGTTTATTGCTGCTGAAACAGATACAATTGTTAATCCAGCTAACTATACTGTACCTACATATAATCGTTTAGTTGAAGCTGGAGCCGGAGATGTTCACCTTTCATTATTTAATAATGTAATTGATACATCTGGTTTATATACAAACGATGATGGTACACCATACGAATACAATGGACACTGGTCTTGGATTTATGTATATAACAACGATGTCTCAGAAATAATCGATGGAAAAGAAACAACACTGATGGAGTGGCTTGCAGCTCAAACAAAATAAAACAAGGGTAAGCATGTACCCTATAGAGTGGACTCCTTCATTAAAGGATACACTCTATAGGGTGCTTTTTATTATAGGCAGTTTTAAAGAATGATAAGTAAATAGTTGGAAATCCTAGTAGTAAAATATGTTGGAATGGAGGGGTAATTATGACATCCAATCATAAACTACCTGATAAAATAGAGCCTTTTTGGAGAGAAAATCTTGAAATCCCTACCTTTCCCAAATTGGAAAATGATCTTGAGGTAGATGTTGTTATTGTGGGTGGCGGGATTACAGGGCTTACTGCTGCTTATATATTGCTGAATGAGGGGTTAAGTGTTGCTATCCTAGAAGCGAATAAATTAGTAAATGGTACAACTGGACATACGACAGCAAAAATTACGGCACAGCATGATCTTATTTATGATGAGTTTATTCAACATTTCGGAAAAAGTAAGGCTAGATTATACTATGAAGCAAATATAGAAGCTCTTAATTTCATTAAGCAAACTGTAGAGGAACACCAAATCCAATGTGATTTTAAAGTTCAGGATGCATACCTGTACTCCACTACAGATGAGTATGCCCAAAAGATTAAAACAGAAGGGGAGGCATATGAAAAGCTTGGTATTGATGGCGGGATAGTTGAAAGCATCCCATTTGACTTCGAAGTGAAAAATGCAATTGTTATGAAAGACCAAGCGCAATTCCATCCAGTTAAGTATCTTGCTCAACTCACTCAAATCATTACAGAAAAGGGTGGATTAATATTTGAAGATACAGTTGCTGTGAATGTGGAGACAGGAGAAAAGCCAACAGTCCTAACTCGTGATGGAAACCGTGTCACCGGAGGATTCGTCTTATCTTGTTCCCATTTTCCTTTCTATGAGGGATTAGGGATGTATTCAGCAAGGATGTATGCAGATCGTTCATATGTGATTGCCGTAAAAGCGAAGGAGAAGTATCCAGAAGGCATGTATCTTAGTGTGGATAAACCATCACGTTCACTCCGCTCTGCCTCATATAAAGAAGAAGAGTTGATGATTATCGGTGGTGAAGGTCATAAAACAGGTCAGGAAACGGATACGTTAGGCGAATATACTGCACTAGAGAATTTTAGCGAACAGAACTTTGAGGTGGAGGAAATTGTGAATCGGTGGTCTGCTCAGGATTTAACAACATTGGACAAAATTCCTTATATCGGAGAACTAACCGTAGATCAGTCTAATATTTTAGTTGCAACTGGATTCAGAAAATGGGGTATGACAAACAGTACTGTTGCTGCGCTAATATTTAGGGATATTATATTAAAAAGAAAAAATAAGTATCGTGATCTCTATTCTCCTTCCCGATTTTATGCGGATCCTAGTTTAAAAAAATTCTTGCTTATGAATGCAGACGTAGTCAAGCATTTAATAAAAGGGAAATTGGAGATGCCACAGAAAAATGTAGATGAGATAGCGAATGGAGAAGGTGCTGTTATTTCGATAAACGGCCACCGTAAAGGAGTCTATAAAGACGAAGAGGGGAAAGTATACATAGTAGATACGACCTGTACACACGTTGGATGTGAGGTATCATGGAATTGTGGTGAGAAATCATGGGATTGTCCATGCCATGGATCTAGATTCTCATACACAGGTGAAGTGCTAGAAGGGCCAGCAGAAAAACCGTTACAACAATATGATTTTACACTTCTAGACAACTTTACATCAGAAGACTCTGGGTATTAAACGGGGACGGTTCTCGTGTCTCACTTTCGTAGGAATTACCTATGGAATGGGCTTGAGTTCCGTTTTTGTGTTTTATTAGAAGATGGCACACGAGGACAGCATTTCTTGTGTTATATTTTGAAATACTGTCTCTTTTGTTATTTTTAGAAGGTATTTAACCGAATTTAGATGAATGTGCTATTATTGTAGATCAACACTTTTATTCTTAGTATGTCAAATAGAAGAGAATAAAAGTAAGGATAACTCTGTTTTCTAATCCTTCATGTCTGATAATTATATGTTAAGAGAAGTTGGCTTTCTTTATAATAGAATTGATTTCACTAATTTCCAAAAAAAATTTGATAGTGTATCCATTTTTTACATCTTTTTACTATTAATTCGTGATATGATTATAATGATTAATTATGTGTCATAATTCAGTATAGTTTTAATATTTAATCTATTCATATATTTTAGGAGGTTTTTTCATGAATCATAATAAAGGTGAAACCCATTGGATCATTCCGGATGGATATATTCCACCACTTAGTTCTGGAGAACTACTAAGTCATGAGTCAATTTGTATATTAAATTTAAATGACGAGGATGCAAATCTTCTTATTTCGATTTATTTTGAGGACCTTGAACCAATCGAAAGAATCCCAGTCTTAACAAAAGGAAAGAGAAGTAATCATTTACGAACATCTGCACTTGAGCTTAATGGGAATTCAATTCCAGTAGGAGTGCCGTATTCATTAGAGGTTGAAAGTGATCTACCAATCATTGTTCAATACAGCCGTCTAGACTCTACTCAGCCTGGATTGGCGCTTATGTCAACAATGGGTTATCCATTAAAATAACCCAGTTGTTTTCATAACTTTGAAAGCGTTTTCCGATCTGGTCATCACTAGTAAAAATAATAAATTGGAGTTCTGAAAATGATGAAGAACTTAAAAAAGCAGCTTTTAACTCGATACAAAAACTTAAAAATTAAATATAAGTTAATCGTGTTTATACTCATTCTATTGCTTGTATGTCTATTTTTCATCATCCTAGGCTTTCAATATGCGTTTAACACCTATGATGAGCAAATCTATCGCAAGTCCTCACAAGTATTAATAATGTCATCTAATCGTATTGAGGATGAGTTAAAAAACATAGAGGATGTCACATTCAAGGTAGCAACTGACTCTGTCATTCAAAATGCCTTAACTGACTCTAATAAGAGTTTATCAAAATATGAAAAGTTTCGAATCGAGCAGGAAATTTGGGAAAAGCTTACTAGTTATATTGGTTCTGAGAATTATATACAATCCATCCATCTTTTTAACCAGGATGGAAAAGAATTTCGTGCAGGGCGGGCACCATCAAAGCATCTTTATAATCACAAAGGTGACCTCATCAAAAATGCAGAGGATGGGGACGGTGGGAACATATGGATGTCTCTTGAAAGCTCAAAAGACACCATCTTTTCTAGTAGAGAAATTAGATCGTATAAGAGATTAAAGTTTGAAAACCTAGGAACATTAATCGTTGAAGTGAGATTAGATAAGATTGTTAAAGACCTTTCAAGTGTATCAGAAAACGAAGGTTTCATTGCAATGTCTAAGGGAGAAGATATTTTCTTTGTTGAGGATCCAACAATTGACTTGAGTTCACTTCAATTAGGAGCAAGTGACCCACAAGGATATAAAATTGAACGTTTGTTTGGAAGAAGTCACTTTGTTACCTACTCTAAATCTTCATATATGGATTGGACCTATTGGAGTGTTATACCGTTTGAAACGATGTTTGCGAAGGTGACAATGATAAAATACATCGTTATTATTCTATTTTTAACGATAACGACTTTCGCTATCTTTTTAGTGGTGCGTTTCTCAAAAAGAATTACAAACCCAATCGAAAATTTAGTTTCAGCAATGAAATTTGTACAAAGAGGAGACTTTAAGGTTACTGACACATATACCCCTTCACAATACCACGATGAGGTAGGAATCCTACATCAAAACTTCTTCCTCATGATTGAGAGAATTAACAGCCTGATTAAAGAGAATTATGAAAAACAATTATTAATTAAGGACACTGAATTTAAAGCATTACAATCACAGATTAATCCACATTTTCTTTATAATGCATTAGAATCGATCAATTGGTTAGCCAAGATCAATCAACAACAGCAAATATCACAGATGGTTGAGTCGTTAGGCTTTTTATTAAGAAACGCAATTAGTATTCAAGACGATGTGATTACAGTTCGTGAAGAGGTGAAGATGGTTGAGCACTACGTAACCATTCAGAGATATCGATTTGAGGAGCGTTTGGAATTTTCTTTATCTGTAGATGAAACGGCAATGGATTGTAGCCTACCTAAGCTTGTTATTCAGCCACTTGTTGAAAATGCAATAAATTATGGATTAGAAATGATGGTAGAGCCTTGTAAAATTCATGTGTCAGTTGTCAAAGACGGAGATTATGTACACATAGTTGTAGAGGATAATGGGACAGGAATGGATAAGGAACAGCTTGAAAAGGTTAGGAAAGGAGAAATGAAAACTAGAGGAACAGGCATTGGATTGCGCAATATTGATTCTAGAATTAAATTTGTTTTTGGATCAGATTACGGAATACAGATTGATAGTGAATTAAGCAAGGGAACAAAGGTAAGCATAACTATTCCATATCAAAAGAGGTGGGATTATGTACAAAACGCTATTGGTTGATGATGAAAGAATTATTTTAGAAGGAATATCTCGAATTATTAATTGGAATGAATTAGGAGTAAATTTGATAGGTACGGCTAGAAATGGTCTTGAAGCCTATGATTTTATTAACAGAGAACAGCCAGACATTGTTATTTGCGACATTAAAATGCCAGGTATGAATGGGCTTGAATTAGTTGAACTCATTTCAAAAGAAAAGCCTTTTATTAAGTTTATTATTTTATCAGGATTTAATGATTTCAATTTTGCGAAGCAGGCAATGGAATTCGGCGTTAAACACTATTTATTAAAGCCGTGTAATGAAAAAAGCATAGTGGATGCATTAACTCATGTGATCTCCGACTTGAATCGGGACGCAAAAAAAGAACAATTTCTTGTGGATATGAAAAGCCGTCTTGAGCAAGTTCAACCCTATGTGAAAAAACAATTATTAAAGGAATTTATAACGAGTAAAAATGATGGAAACCAGGGTATTCATTTTTATGAAAATCTACTAAGAATGAATTTTGAAGAGAAGTTTATACGGCTAGTGATCTTCAGGATTGAGGGAGAGTACCATTATGAGCATATGTTTGTGATTGAAAATCTCGGTGAGGATCTTTTTTCACAATCAATTTTGTCCACTAATATCGGAGAAAATGTCTTATTTCTTGTGAACGAACAAGATTATCATCATTTGCAATTGAAGATAGAAAAATTAAGAGACATTTTCTATGAAATTTATAGAATGGATATGACGGTAGCTATAAGTGAAGTTGACTGTATTACACAAGTAAGACGCCTTTATCTAGAAGCACTAGAATGCTTGAATCATAGGTTCTATTTAGGTGAAGGAAGTATTATTTCAAAAAGTGATATTCATCAAGATCAACACATAAACAATTATGAATATGATGGGCAGGCTCTGTGCTTGTTTATTAAGTCGGGTAATCTAGAAAAGGTAGAAAGTGAAATTACTAGTTTCTTTGAACATTTAACTGAGAGTCGGTTACCGACTAATTTAGTTCGCTCATATGTGATGCAGTTGTTTCTAGTCATTATTCAACAATCAGATTCTAACAAAATTCAAAGCTACATGGAGAAAATGTCTAAGTTAATTGATATGGATACGATAGGACAAATGAAAGAGTTCTTTGTATTAACTGCGAAGGAAATCACACAAATTCACTATGACAGACATAAGTCCAATCATTCGGTCATTATTCAAAAGATAATGGAGATGGTTGAAAAGAATCTTGCGAATACTGACCTTTCACTAAAATGGGTTGCCAATAAAGTATATATGAATGCGGATTATTTAGGGAAACTGTTTAAACAAGAAACAGGTCAGAAGTTCTCAAGCTATGTAACTCAAATGAGGGTAAATAAAGCGATTGAACAAATTAACGTAATGGAAGAAGTAAAAGTGTTTGAGATTGCTGAGATGATTGGCTATGGTGATAATCCCCAATATTTTAGCCAAGTATTTAAGAAACTAACTGGATATTCTCCATCAGAATATAAAAAAGCAAATTAGTGACTCATTATCGAAACACCTAGATAATGAGTTTTTTTTAAGGATTAAATTCTTAACCTTTAATCCAGGGTAGTATTTCCTAGTTTTAACATTCACTGATTTTTAAACAGTGTTATCTGTTTTTTACATTTTAAAAGTTTACTAGAGCCTATAAAATAAGGATTGTAAACGCTAACAAATAAAACGAAACAAGGGGGAAGTAAGAATGAAAAAGTGGTTGATGTTATTTTTATCAGTATTCATGGTTTTCTCTCTAGCAGCTTGTAGTGGTAGTAGCTCAACAAGTGAAACACCTTCTGATTCAGGAGAAAAGTCAGGAGATGATAGTAAAGTAGAAGAAGTTAAACTAAGGATCGCTTGGTGGGGATCAGAACCAAGACATGATTACACATTAAAGGTTATTGAAATGTATGAAAAAGAAAATCCAGGTGTGAAAATTCAAGCCGAATATGCAAGTTGGGATGATTATTGGAAAAAGTTAGCACCACAAGCTTCAGCTTCACAATTACCTGATATTGTTCAAATGGACTTATCATACTTCTCTCAGTATGCTGAAAATGGTCAATTAACAGATTTATCGCCATATTTAGGTAATCAGCTAGATGTTTCAAATTTCACTGATAACTATGTTGATGGTGGGAAAATCGATGACAAGCTATATGGTTTCAACTTAGGGGTTAACGTTGTTGGTTTCCATTATGATGAAGCCCTCTTAAAGAAAGCTGGAGTAGATTCTCTTGCTGAAGACTGGAATTGGGACGATTATAAAGAAGTTGCTCAAAAAGCGAAAGATGCAGGAATTTTTATAGACACTGGAATGAAAGCAGATGTATTCTTCAACTACTATTTAAGAACACTAGGGAAGTCTTTATACAATGAAGATGGAACTGGATTAGGGTATGAAGATGATCAGATGTTTAAAGATTTCTTTGAAATGACTTCACAACTAGTGATAGATGGTGCTGTTCCAACTCCTGATTACATGGCACAAGTAAAAGGAATGGAAGACAATCCTGTTGTTAAACAAGACGCGATTGGTACTTGGCAATGGTCAAACCAGTTTGTTGGATTACAACAAGTAGCTAATAGAGAATTGAAATTACAAAACATGCCAGGACCTGGAATAAGTGATGGCTTATATTTAAAGCCAAGTATGTTCTGGTCAGTTGCTAATAATTCTAAGAATAAAGAAGAAGCAGCTAAGTTTATCAGTTTCTTTGTAAACAATGAAGAAGCAAATAAATTAATCTTAGGTGACCGCGGAATCCCAGGATCTTCTGTTGTGAAGGAAGCACTTAAACCGGTTCTTACACCACAACAAGTTCAAGTGTTTGACAGTGTGGCATGGGCTGAGCAAAATAGTTCAGAATTTGATGGTCCAGATCCAATTGGAGCAGGTGAAATCATTGAAACTCTTGACCTATTATCGGAACAAATGAGTTACGGTCAACTTTCACCAGAAGATGCTGCAAAACAATTTAGACAACAAGCAGAAAGCATTTTATCTCAAAATAAATAAGGTAAAGAGACTGATAGCTGATCTAGATTGATCAGCTATCAGACTTTACTAACATAGTTACTTATCCTAGAAAGGAAATGATCGTATGAGTACACGCGCTCTTAAGCAAAATGCCACAGGGTACTTATTCATAAGTCCCTTTATAATTGGTTTTTTAGCGTTTACCTTTATCCCAATTATCGCTTCCTTATATTTTTCATTCACAAAATATAATATGTTTGGGAGTCCACAATGGATAGGGTTAGAAAATTATGAAAAAATGTTTACTGGTGACCCAAGATACTGGCAATCCCTTAAGGTAACTCTCATTTATGTAGCTGCGGGTGTACCTTTAAGACTTGGATTCGCTCTCATGGTAGCGATGATTTTAAATACAGCCTCAAAAGCTGTAGGTCTTTACCGTTCTTTATTCTACTTACCATCTTTAATTGGAGGAAGTGTTGCTGTTGCAATCATGTGGCGTAACATCTTCGGGGATGAAGGAATAATTAATTTGTTACTTGTATTCATCGGTGTACCTGATGTCAGGTGGTTTGGAGATCCAACTGCAGCTCTTTGGATGCTTATTTTCTTATCAGTTTGGCAGTTTGGTTCATCCATGTTAATTTTCTTAGCTGGTTTGAAAAGCATTCCAGTAACCTATTATGAAGCAGCTAGTGTGGATGGAGCGAACTATTTTCAGAAGTTCACGAAAATTACATTCCCAATGTTAACACCCGTTATTTTATTCAATACAATTATGCAAACAATTGCAGCATTCATGACATTTGTACCAGCATTTATTATTTCAAAAGGTACTGGTGGTCCGTTAGATGGTACACTTCTTTACTCACTATACCTATTTATTCAAGGCTTTGAATTCTTCAATATGGGCTATGCGTCAGCAATGGCTTGGATTATGTTAATAATTGTGGGAATTCTTACAGCAATTATATTCTACTCTTCAAAGTTTTGGGTTCATTATGAATCCGAGGGGGGGAAATAGACATGCAATCAGAAACGAAAGTAAAACCAATATCAAATCCTAAAGGATTACATGTACCGAAGATGAAAAAACCAAGATGGTGGATTTATCATTTACTTGTCGGGGGATTTGCTGTACTAATGCTTTATCCAGTCATTTGGTTGTTAATGAGTTCCTTTAAACCAAGTGAGTCGATTTTCGTCACTGCACAGTCATTGATCCCAGATCCATGGATTTTAAGTAATTATGTTAAAGGTTGGGAAGGAATCGGTGGAAATACTTTTGGAGTGTTTATAAAAAACACAGTGGTTCTTGTATTCTTCACAATGGTGGGTCAAGTCATCTCCTCTGCTTTTATTGCATTTGGATTTGCGAGATTATCATTTTTCGGTAAAGGTTTTTGGTTTGCGCTAATGATGGTGACACTAATGTTACCTTACGAGGTTGTTATGATTCCTCAGTATATTATTTTCGCAAAACTAGGATGGTTGGATTCTATAAAGCCGATTGCTATTCCCGCCTATTTCGGACATCCGTTCTTTATTTTCTTACTTGTTCAGTTTATTAAAACGATTCCAAGAGAACTTGATGAAGCAGCAACAATTGATGGGTGTGGTACATTCAAAATCTTTTACAAGATTATATTACCGTTGATTAAACCAGCGTTAGCTACTGCTGCAATCTTCTCATTTTACTGGACATGGGATAACTTATTAGGCCCAGTATTATATTTAAATAGCCCTGATAAATACACGGTTTCAATGGCGTTAAATATGTTCTTAAGCAATGAAACAGTCTCAAACTGGGGTGCTATGTTTGCAATGTCGATTGTTACTTTAATTCCAGTATTTGTTATCTTCTTCTTATTCCAAAGACATGTAGTTGAAGGAATCAGTACAAGTGGTTTGAAGGGTTAGGCAATCATCGCTAACCCCCTAACGATTATAAATAAGACACAAGAATCTATTAAAAAGGGATGAGTAGATATGGTTGAAACTCATGGATTTATGGGTGCTATAAATAATGTTCTGGAATGGATATCAAGATTGGCGCTTCTAAATATACTATGGATCTTTTTTTCATTCTTGGGTCTTATTGTTTTTGGTTTGTTTCCAGCAACAGTGGCAATGTTTTCAGTTGTTAGAAGATGGGCGATGGGAGATATGGAGATCTCCATCACAAGAGTATTTTGGGAGTCTTACAAAAAGGAATTTTCTAAGAGTAATCTACTTGGAGGAATTATTTCGTGCATTGGGTTAGTCTTATTCATTGACTTTCTCTTTTTAAAACAGGTTTCCCCCCAAATCCAAGGTTTCCTGTTTGTTCCTTTTCTAATTATTTTGATTCTCTATGTTTGTACATTATTTTATGTGTTTCCGATGTATGTACATTATGAGATGAAATTACTAGAGGTGCTTAAAAATTCTTTTATCGTGATGATCATGAGACCAATTTCAACGATTATGATGTTAGTGTGTGGTGTTGGATTAATGATCCTGCTGTCATTTGCTCCGCCTGTACTTATTGTGTGTAGTGGAAATGTATTTGCGTTACTTATGACAAAACCTGCCATGAATGCTTTTAATCATATAAATCGTAAATACGAGACTATAATTGCTAAAGGGTGATAACAGAGAAAACCAATATCGTGTAGACCTACTCCATGGATATGTTTACAATTAACTTAAAATGGTTATCTCTGATTTTTATACATTTTTGTCTATAATTTCAATTAATTTAGAGGGGAAAACCTATTAAACTAAAGCATAGAGAATAATGCCATATTACTAGGATCCATGCATCCCTCGAGTATTGAAGAACAAAAAATGTAGTTAAAAACAGCCCTTTATAAAGGATGGTCTCAGTGAAAAAGTACTTACCTTTTTTCTTCACGTTCGTTTTATTGTTTACTACTTCTTGTAGTGAAGGAAGTTTATCAAAAAGTAAGCCAGTGGAAGAACCTGTCACAATTAAAGTTTCATGGTGGGGAAGTCAACCACGACATGAATATACAACTAAGGTGATTGAAATGTTTGAGAAGGAGAATCCAACTATTAAGGTTGAACCCGAATTTGCGAACTGGGCTGACTATTGGAAAAACTTAGCTCCAATGGCAGCTGGTAATCGTCTTCCAGATGTCATTCAAATGGATATTGCCTTTTTAGCTGAATATGGTGAAAAGGGTTTGCTTGAGGACTTAACACCATATGTTCAAAAGGGAATCATCAATACTTCTTCAATTGATGAAGGTGTAATTAATAGCGGAACAATAAATGATCACTTATACGGGTTTCCCATTGGGATCAATGTTTTATCGGTGATTTCAAATGATCTTTACCTTGAAGCAGCGGGAGTGTCAATTCGTGATGATAGATGGTCATGGGAAGAACTCGAGAGAATTGCATTAGAAATCAAAACGAGGACTGGAGTCTATGGCTCAAATGCCATGCATCCACCTGATATTTTTTTCCCATATTACTTAAGGACAAAAGGCGAGGATTTTTATAATGACGAGGGAACAGGACTCGCTTATACAAATGATCAATTATTTATAGACTACTTCAATAGACAGCTTAGATTAATTGAAAGAGGAGCGATTCCTACTCCTGATGAGTCAGAAGCAGTGCGAGGAATGGAAAGCGATTTTATTGTCCAAGGAACATCAGCGATGACTTGGAATTATTCCAATCAATATGCAGGTTTTGATCAATTGACAGATTCACCGTTAACCATTCATTTGCCGCCAGAACATCTTGAAAATAAAGCATTAACTTTGAAACCAAGTATGCTTTTTTCAATACCGACAGGCTCAAAGCATAAAGATGAGGCTGCAAAGTTTATTGATTTCTTTATAAATAATGTGAAGGCAAATCAATTGATGAAAGGTGAGCGTGGGGTTCCAGTCTCATCCACAGTTTTGGAAGCTATTAAAACTGAGCTTACAGATGAAGAAATTAAGATGATAGATTATGTGGAGAAAGCGAAAGTTCTAATTGATGAAATGTATCCACCTGATCCAGAAGGCAGTTCACAGGTGATGGAGGTTCTTAAGGGAATTTCGGATCAAATATTATTTAAGAAAATAACGCCTGAAGAGGGAGCAAAGAAATTCCGAGAACAGGCTGAATACATATTGAAAAATGAATAAAACATATAAACGTATACAAGGCTGGGGACAAGGCTTAACACTTGTGTTTTTAGCTGAGTTAATGAAGAGTCGGAAATTAGTATATAAATTAATAGGCTAAATAAGTAATTACAAGAAGAAACCACGATATCGTGGTTTTTACTATATCAACGTTAATTGAGTTTGAGGAGGTAAAGTGATGTCTGAAACGTTTTTATTTGACTTTGGAACGGGAGAGGCATTTTCAGGTTATACGAAAGTAACAGAGGGCAGTGTATACAACACTGAGTCTGGATTTGGTTTTATCAAGCCTGATCACATGTATATGATAGAACGTGACACATCAAAACCGTTGTTTAGAGATTTCTGCATTCCTTTAGGAAATACATTCATAGTTGATGTTCCAAACGGTATATATACCATCACAGTCATGATTGGTGATACATTAACTGAAACAGAAACTACGATAAAGTATAACGATAATAAAGTGTTATTACGTGAATTGAAAACGTACCCAAAACAATTTGTAAAAGAGAGTTTTACAGTGAATGTGAATGATGGACAAATTAAGCTGACATTTTTAGGAGGTGCGCCTCGAATCAATGCAATGGAGATTTCCTTAAAAAAGGATGCCGTTACTATGTTTCTAGCGGGTGATTCAACGGTTACAGATCAACCAATCGATGGTTATCCATATGCAGGGTGGGGGCAATGTCTCCCGCAATATATAAAAGCAGATGCAGTCGTAATCAATCATGCCATTTCTGGTAGAAGTTCTAAAAGTTTTATAGATGAAGGTCATCTTGAAACAATTTGGAATGGAATGAAGGTAGGGGACTTTTTATTGATACAGTTTGGTCATAATGATCAAAAGCCTGACAAACAACGTCATACAGAGCCCTTCACAACTTATAAAGAGAACCTGAAAATCTATATTAATGGAGCAAGACAAAGAGGAGCGACCCCAATCCTCATTACACCTGTTCATCGAAGAAATTTTGATGAGGACGGAAAGATTGTCGATACCCATGGTGATTATATTTTAGCGATGAAGGAATTAGCTCATGAAGAAAATGTTCGTTTAGTGGATTTAGCTGAAAAAAGTAAGAACCTCTTTGAAAAATTGGGGCCTGTAGGTACGAAAAGGGTTTTGATGTGGGGTGTACCTGGGGAGTTTTTGAACTTTCCTAAGGGCGTTTGTGATAATACTCATTTCCAGGAGTACGGTGCGAATAAGATTGCTCAATTAGTCGCGGAAGGATTAAAGGAGTTTGGCCTACATTCTCTGAGTTTATGTTTGAAAGCTTAAATTAATGATAGGTGGGTGTTTAATAATGGCGAAAAAACTATATCATGGGGCAGCTTATTATCCTGAGTTATGGCCTGAAGCAATAATAGAGGAAGACATCAAATTTATGCTTGAAGCAGGCATCAATGTTGTAAGAATGGGTGAATTTGCTTGGTCAACATTGGAAAAAGAAGAAGGAAGCATTGATTTGAGTTTTTTTGTGAATGTGATTAAAAGGTTGAATGAACATGGGATTGAAACAGTGATGTGTACACCGACTCCCACTCCCCCAATATGGCTAACTCATGACCACCCTGAAAGGATGCACGTTAATCAAGAAGGGCATGTGATGGTTCATGGTTCACGTCAGCATATTTGTACAAATAATCCAGTATTCAGGGAAAAAGCAGCGATTATTACGGAAGAGATTGCAAAAGCAATTGGAAATCTTCAAGGAGTCATTGCATGGCAGCTAGATAACGAGTTTAAATGCCATGTAAATGAATGCTTTTGTGATACGTGTAAAACACTTTGGCATCAATGGTTGGAAGAGCGTTATGGAACAATTGATGTGTTAAATGAAGCATGGGGAACGGATATTTGGAGTCAGTACTATCAAAGGTTCGGTCAAATTCCACAACCAAAGGCAGCACCATTTCTTCACAACTCATCATTAACGACGATGTATCAAATTTTCTCTTATGAAAAGATTGCTGAATTTGCTGATGAGCAAGCTGAGATTATTCGACACTACTCAAACGCACCAATTACACATAATAGTACAACATTCTTCCACGTAGATAATGAAAGACTTTTCGAGAATCTTGATTTCGCATCATTTGATACTTATGCAGAAAAAAGTAATTTTGCTTCCTACTTATTTAATTGTGATTTATGGAGAAATTTGAAAGTGGGGAAAGATTTTTGGGTGATGGAAACTAGCCCATCACATGCTGCGTCACTTGCCAGTCATTCAGCCTCCCATCCAAATGGATATCTAAAGGCAGAAGCTGTAGCCTCTTATGCGTTAGGTGGAGAAGCGTTTTGTTATTGGCTTTGGAGACAGCAACGAACAGGTTGTGAACAACCACATGGTTCTGTTTTAAGTGCATGGGGGAAACCAACTGTTGGTTTTGAGAATGTGAAGGAAGTAGAGGTAGCCAGAAAAGAGATTGAATCAATGATTCTATCAACTAGACCTCTACAAGCAGAAGTAGCGATTACCTATTCAGACATTGCTAGGGCATTCTTTAAAACTGAGCCACATAGGGAGCTCGTTTATCGTGATCTTATGATTAAATTCTATGAAAATATTTTATCAAATGGCTATCATCGCGACTTAATAACTGAGAATGCAAGTCTTCAAGGTTATAAATTATTGTTTACACCTTTTCTACCGAATGTATCTACAACATATCTAGAGAGAGCCAAGAGATTTGTGGAAGAAGGTGGAGTTTGGGTGATTGGACCACTTACAGGAGGTCGAACTGAACATCACACCATTCATAGAGACGCTGGACTTGGAGAATTAGAGGAATTTGCTGGAATTGAAACATTGTTCACGTACCCGATGGATGGAACGGAGTCTGTTGGTGAATTTTTGGGAATAGAAGCACCGCTAAGCTTATGGAGTGCCATTTTTGAACCTAAGGATGCAAATGTAGTAGGAAGCATTAAGGAAGGTATTTCTACGGGGAAAGCTTTTATAACAGAACAAAGAAGAGGAAAAGGTAAAATTGTCATGCTTGGTTCGTTGCCTGTAGGAGAAGAAGGAGACAAATTGTTAAGTACACTGATCAATCATTATGCCGAAGAAGCAAATGTTCGATCACACACTGACGTATCTCAAGGAACAATTGTAGCTCCAAGAGAGAAGAATGGTGAGTTGGTATGGGTAGTTGTGAACATGGATGGAAATGGTGGAACGGTTACTCTGCAAATGAACGGTGTTGATGGAATTACAGGAGAACCTATTCCAAAGGGGCCGATTGAGATTGGAGCTTTTCAGTATAGAATCATTCATTTCAGAGGGTAATTACTAATGGAACAGGAAAGGAAACGATAAATGACGACCAGCCAATCCTTTATCTTTAACAAGCCTACGAAATTTGAGTATCTAGGTCCTCCTGATTTGAAAGGTGTAGAACACTTCTTACAAGTATTAATGAGAGATCGAAACAAAGTATTTCAAGAATCTAGTAGCATAATTAAAACAACCGTTCTGTTTGTGCTTGATGAACAAAATCATAAAGAGTTATATGCAGAACAGTATACGATTCAGTTCTCGGAAGATCTGACTGAAATGAAGGTGACCGCAGCTGATGAATTAGGAATCATCTTTGGGATTCTTCATATAAGTGAGAGTTATCTTGGTGTTGACCAGTTTTGGTTTTGGAATGACTGTGAACCGTCTTGCAAAGAAGTGGTGGAGATTACTCCAGTACCTTTCCTTTCAGAGATACCAAAAGTTCGATATCGAGGCTGGTTCGTAAATGATGAAGTTCTCATTTCTATGTGGAACTATAAGGATTCTAATGAAGTGGTTTGGGAAATGGTTTTTGAAGCGTTATTAAGATGTAAAGGAAACATGGTGATCCCTGGAACAGATATAGAAAATCCAGTTTATAAAAAGCTTGCCACTAGTATGGGATTATGGGTGACACACCACCATGCAGAGCCGCTTGGAGCCCAAATGTTTGCAAGAGTATTTCCAGACAAGAGGGCATCTTATATCGAACATAAAGACCTGTTCCAGCAATTATGGAAAGACGCGATCCTTGAACAGAAAGATGCTAAAATCGTTTGGAATATTGGGTTTAGAGGACAGGGAGATCGCCCTTTTTGGATAGATGATCCTACATTTGATACTGATGAGAAAAGAGGCGCACTAATCTCCCAAATCATGAGAGACCAATATGAAATGATTGCTGAGTATCAGAAGGATCCTATCTGCTGTGTTAATCTTTATGGAGAAATCACTGAACTATACAAAGAGGGATTACTAGAATTACCTGATGGAGTGATTAAAATATGGGCTGATAGCGGATATGGAAAAATGGTGACGAGACGACAAGGAACTCACAATCCAAGAGTCCCATCACTTCCTACTAAAAATGAAGAAGGGCCTCATGGGATTTACTATCATGTCACATTTTATGATCTTCAAGCATCTAACCATTTAACGATGTTGCCTAACACAACCACTTTCGTAAATGATGAACTTGTTGAGGCTTTTGAGCATGAAATGAATGAATTTTTAATTGTAAACTGTGGGAATATTAGGCCACACCTTTATTTCCTTGATGCGATCTCTGACATTTGGACTCATGGTGAACTGAATTCTGAAGAATTTCTGAATAGATTTGTTTCCAAGTACTATCCTTCATTTCCTGGGGAAATGAAAGATTATATGACTGATTACTTTGATGCAATAATCCAGTATGGTGTGTTTGATGATGAACGAGCGGGAGAACAATTCTATCATTTTACAATCAGAAAGCTGGCGAAACAATGGATTAGTTCTCTAGGGAAAGAGAGTGCGCCAAACCTATTTTGGGCAACTGGAGAAATGAACTTGGAGAATCAATTTAATTGGTTCAAAACGAAGGTAGAAGAGAAATTACCAGAGTGGGAAAGATTGTTAGAGAATGTGAAAGCTCTTGTTGGGGAAGGGAATCATATTGACCAAAAACGAGTTCACGATCAGTTTCTAATTCAAGTACAAATTCACAAAAATGGTTGTAAAGCTCTATTAAGCTTTAGCCATGCGTTTGAAAAGTTTCAAAGGGAAGAATTTCTAGATGCCTTTTTGCTAGTTGATGATGCGATGGAGGAAATAAAGGAAACGGTAGAGATGATGGAGAGGACGACCTCACAAAAATGGGATGGCTTTTATCATAATGATTGTCTAACAAATGTGTCGTTAACATTTTACACATTAGAAACGATAAGAAGGTATTTAAGAATGCTAGGAGACGGTCCTTCATTTTACGAATGGGAAAAAAGATATCTTACTAGTGTGGCTGAGAGCTCGGTCGTATTATTAACGAATAAAACAAAGCAGTTAATGGACGATGAGTTGGTTCAGAGACTGAAGGTTTAACAAATTGCCACGGCGTTTTTCTTATTTTGTAAGAAGGCGCCTTTTTTTGTAGAAAGAGAAATAAGTGAATAGTGTGAGTCTAAAAGATTGTTCTATGGAAGTATTTTACTTATAGCAGGAGATGCGACTTAGGTAAAAAGTTTCGGCATCTGAAATATCACTGTTTTTTTAACGTAAAAACCTGTTATTTACATGTTATCAAACTAGTATTTACATTACACTGAAATAGATTTTCAGCTTAGAGTGCACGTGAATGTAAGGGTTTACATAGTTGGTTAAACAAGGAGGTGAACTCTACCTAAAATTAGTAGAGATAGAGCAAAAAACAATTGGGAGGTAATTTGAAGTGGGAAAACGTTTGACTAAAAAATTAGCCGTATTAACTAGCGCTGTTATGTTGACTTCCGTCTTTTCCGGAGTTGCACCGTTTGCTGCTACGTCAAGTACAGTACACGCGAATGCAGACACAAAGAACTTGAAATTTGATTTTGGTTCTGCGTCAAGTCCTGTTGCACAAGGATATGAACAGGTTGCAAATACATTCGTATATAATTCTGAAAAGGGATTTGGATTCAAAAACCCAGGAGCAGCCGAGCGAGATCGTGGTGAACCTGATGATCTGTTAAGAGATTTTGCCCTTGCTGGGGGAAATGAGTTTATAGTGGATGTTCCAAATGGTGATTATTTGGTTAAGATTATGACAGGTGATCATATAGCTTCTAATCGAACAAGCTTTTCAATCGAAGGTACATCTTATGGAAGTATTTCTTCGAGTAAAGGTAAATATACAGAATTATCTCCAAATGTAACAGTCACTGATGGACAACTTAATGTCGCGATTGGAGAAAATGGACGGATTAACTCTCTTGAGATGATACCAATGATTGCTCCAGAAGAATTAGAAGTGACAGATACAAAGCTTGGAGCAGAATCTAGCGTTTCTCTTAAATGGAATGAAGTAGAGGGTGCGAAAAACTATAATGTTTATCGCAAACAAGAAGGAGAAGCAAATGCTGTGAAAGTCGGTAGTTCCGAAACAGCTAGCTTCATAGATACTTCAGCACAACTTGGCTTCACGTATCATTATACAGTGACACAAATTAATAGTAGTGATATCGAATCAACTCCTAGTGAGGAAATAACTGTAAAGGTATTTGATGAAACTGTTCAAGCTCCAAGTGAACCTAATGGGCTATCGCTAAATAAGGCAACAAGCGATTCTGTATCCATTTCATGGAGTCCAATAAATGATGCTGTGATGTATTATGTGTATCGTGCGAAAGCAGAAGAGGGAACTTATTCTTTCTTGACTACAACAACAAAGCCATCATTTACTGACTCTGTTCAAACAACAACGAACTATTTTTACAAGGTAAGTGCAGTTAATTTAGGTGGATTCTCAGAGCTATCTCAGCCACTTAAAACGCCAATTTCAAATGTAAGCATTCGCCAAATGGAAGAGCTAACTCGTGATTTAGTGGCGGTAAAAGTGGAGGAGGGAGTTTATTTAAGCTGGCGTTTGCTAGGGACTGATCCTGAGGGCATATCATTTAACTTATATCGAGATGGTAAAAGAGTGAATGATAAGCCTATTACTTCTAGTACGAATTATGTTGATTCGTTGGGTTCTGCTGATTCAACTTATGAAGTGAGAGAAATTTTAAATGGAAAAGAGCAAGGTGTAGCTGACGAGACCGAGGTCTTAAGTAATCAGTACTTTGATATTCCATTGCAAAAACCTGAAGGTGGGACAACACCTGATGGAGTGGAGTACACTTACAATGCTAATGATGCAAGTGTAGGTGATTTAGATGGTGATGGAGAATACGAAATTATCCTTAAGTGGGATCCGTCAAATTCAAAGGACAATTCAAAAGGTGGATATACTGGGAATGTATTCATTGATGCTTATAAGCAAGATGGAGAGCTATTATGGAGATTAGATTTAGGAAAGAACATTCGTGCTGGTGCACATTATACACAGTTTTTAGTTTATGATTTTGACGGAAATGGAAAATCAGAAGTCGTCATGAAAACAGCTGATGGCACAAAGGATGCAGAAGGTAACATCATTGGAGATGGAAATGCAGATTATCGAAATTCAGGTGGTTATGTATTAAGTGGACCTGAATATTTAACTGTTTTTGAAGGTGAGACTGGTAAAGCGCTCACAACTACAGACTACTATCCGCCAAGAGGAAATGTTAATGATTGGGGAGATGGGTATGGTAACCGTGTTGATCGTTTCTTAGCAGGCGTTGCATATCTTGATGGGAAAACACCAAGCATTATTATGGCTCGTGGATATTACACTAGAGCTGTTATCGCAGCTTATAATTTTAAAGATGGTAATCTAACAAAGCTTTGGGATTTTGATAGCTATAAAGCTGGTAATGAAAAGTATAGTGGTCAAGGAAATCATAGTTTAAGTATTGCTGACTTAGATGGTGATGGAAAAGATGAGGTTATTTACGGAGCAGCCGCTATAGATGATGATGGAACAGGGCTGCATTCAACAGGTTTGGGACATGGTGATGCACAGCATGTGGGTGACTTAGATCCTACTAGACCTGGCCTTGAAATTTATGGAGTTCATGAAAATCGCAATTCACCATATGGACTATCTTTCCGTGATGGTGAAACTGGTGAGATTATCTGGGGCATTCATACAGGAAGAGATACTGGAAGAGGTGTAGCTGCTGATGTGGACCCACGTTATCCAGGTGCTGAGGCTTGGGCAATTGGTGGTGCATGGAATGCGCGTACAGGTGGAATTTATACGGCTAAAGGCGAAAAAATTGGAGACACGATCCCAACATCTAACTTTGCGATTTGGTGGGATGGAGATTTACTTCGTGAACTACTTGACCATGATTTTGATGAAAATGCTGAGAGTCCAAGATATGGGTTAGGAGCAGCCAAGATTGATAAATGGAATCCTGAAACAGGTAGTCTTGAAAACTTGTTAACAGATACAGAGATTACTTCTAGTAACTGGACAAAAGGAAACCCAGCATTACAAGCGGATCTTCTCGGGGACTGGAGAGAGGAAGCGATTTGGAGATTAAATGATAGCAGTGCACTACGTGTGTATACAACAACAGATGTGACTGAACATCGCATCCCGACACTAATGCATGATCCGCAATATCGTGTTGCCATTGCATGGCAAAATGTTGGCTATAACCAACCACCACATCCATCTTATTTCTTAGGACACGATATGGAGGAAGCGCCATTTCCGAGGATTTATACAAGTAAAGTCGAAGATGCTAAGGTTAGTATTCAACCAGAAACGCTCAATCTGAAAAGTAAGGGTGGTAAAAATTCAGTAACAGTTTCTGTGGAATTACCATCAAATGAAGGTGGAGATGTAAAAGCAGTGAAACTTATTGTAGATGGAAAATCTGTCTTTGGAGAAGTTGCTGGGAAGGCATCAGAAAAAAAGATAAACGTTAAATTTAATCGACAAGAACTAATTAAAGCTTTTGATGGGATGAATGGTGAAATCGAGATTTCTGTAATTGGCTACCTTGATTCTGGTGTTACTTTTACTGGAACAGACATGGTTAAGGTGATTCATTAATTTTATAGGTGAATTGGGGGAGGATGATTAAGTCATCGTCCCTCATATATTTTTAACTTCACTGAAATTTATGAAAAAACCACGGTTTTTTATATATAAAGGAATAAACTCCTTACATATAATTAGGGGAGGGAAAAGTCTAGATTGTGTAAGTAATAATTAAAGCGCATTCATTTAATCCAGGGAAATAATAGATAAGGAGTTTTTACTTATGACAAAAAGATATGTGTTAATTGGAACTGGCGGGAGAGCCGAATATTTTTATGGTTCAGTTGTACGTGATTTTGGAGAAACGAGTGAACTTGTCGCTTTTTGTGATAGTAATCAAACGAGAATGAATTATGCGAACCGCCTATTAGAGGAGAAATATAACCATCCACAGGTTGCAACATATCTTGCACATGAATTTGAGAAAATGATTGAGATTGAAAAGCCTGATTCGGTAATCGTTACGACTGTGGATCGAACTCATCATACATATATCATTAAAGCGTTAGAACTTGGGTGTGATGTGGTAACAGAAAAACCGATGACAATCGATGCCCAGAAATGTCAGGAAATAATTGATGCTGTGAAAAGAACCGGTAGAAATGTACGTGTATCTTTTAATTATCGTTATGCCCCACATAATACGAAAATAAGAGAGTTAATAAATAATGGTGCAATTGGTGAAGTGTTTTCGGTAAATTTCGAATGGGCTTTAAATACCCAGCATGGAGCAGATTACTTTAGAAGATGGCATCGTGATAAGCGAAATAGTGGTGGACTGTTAGTTCATAAATCAACACATCATTTTGATTTAGTGAACTTTTGGTTAGGAACGACTCCAGAGACTGTTTATGCTCAAGGTGGATTGCGTTTTTATGGCAGGGAAAATGCAGAAGCAAGAGGTGTAACGAACTTTTATCAACGAGCACATGGAAGTGAAATTGCCAAGGATGATCCATTTGCGATTCAGTTAGAAGAAAATGAGCATTTGAAGGCGATGTATCTGGATGCAGAAGTAGAAGATGGGTATCAACGTGATCAAAGTGTATTCGGGGATGGCATTAGTATTGAGGATACTTTAGGAGTTATGGTCAAATATAAAAATAAAGCAATATTGAATTATTCATTAAATGCATATTTACCTTGGGAAGGTTATACTGTGGCGTTTAACGGAAGTAAGGGAAGAATTGAAGTTCGTGTGGTTGAGCAATCTTATATAAATTCAGGTGGCAAGAAAGAGGATGAAGGTAAATTAGAGCAAATGTCAATTATTGTAATGCCGATGTTTGATACGCCATATGAGGTAGAGGTTGAAGAAGGTTTAGGTGGCCATGGTGGTGGTGACCCAATTCTTTTACAAGATCTGTTTGGTACACCAATTGAGGATGAATTCAATCGTGCTGCCTCTCATGTTGATGGAGCAATGTCGATTCTTACAGGGATTGCGGGGAATATCTCGTTGAATACAGGGCAGCCTGTGAAGGTAGATGAATTAATTAAATTTTGATTTACGGGTAGCTTGTTTTGTCACTTTGAACGTGTTTACAACGAAAAGAAGGTGTACCTTTTGGTGCACCTTTTTGCGCTGAAACTAATAAATGAATGAGGCAGGGGAACCGTCCCCACTATTCAATGACTTTAAATGGACGCATCATGTCATGGTCTTCGTGCTCTAATATATGGCAATGCCATACATAGTTGCCTGTGAATGGTCCGTATTTTCCGATTACACGTGTTATATGCCCTGATGTTGCTTTTATAGTGTCTTTCCAGCCGCGTTCATTTGGTTCAGGTGGTTTTGGTGCACCGGTGAATATGATTTGACCATCCTCATTGTATCGGTCTAAATCAAATGGTTGTCGTTCTAAGACTTGAAATTGAATGAGATGAATGTGCATTGGATGGGCAAAGGCGGTTGTATTAATAAATGACCAAATTTCTGTCGTCCCTAAACGAGGCTTTTCTGTGATAGGATCAGCCCACCGTTTATTGTTCAGTAAGAGTAAAGGTCTTCCATATTCATCTTGAGAGCCTACAAGTTTCAAATTTCTATACGCGGAAATTTGATTAGCTCTTAGGGAAGGGATGGTTGATAATCTTTTAGGAATCACACTCTTATCTTGCTCTTTAAGCGGTTTTGATACGATAAACTTCATCACTTCATCTGTTTCATTTTCAGGATCTGCATTTGGTCCAAGGTTGTTTCTTAATATAATGTCTTTACCCTCATACTTTGAGAAGTCAAGGATGATATCCATACGTTCTGAAGGTTCAATCGTTATCATATTTAACTTAACTGGTTTTTCCAAGAGACCACCATCTGACCCGATTTGATAGAAAGGCTGTTCAGAGTCTAGGTGTAATTGGTATCCACGAGTATTGGATGCATTTAACATGCGAAAACGATATTTACGAGGTTCAACTTTCAGAAATGGCCAAACCTTGCCGTTTACAAGAATCGTATCTCCGAAAAATGCTGGAACAACAGATGGGTTTGGTAAATCCTCTGATGCATTATCAGGTTGTTTTGGATATGAAAGGGAACCATCTCGATTAAATGATTTGTCCTGAATAATAAGTGGGATTTCATATTCTCCAGATGGTAGATTCAGTGATTTTTCATATTTATCACGGATGATATATGCACCTGCTAAACCTGCATAGTTGTTGAGTCTTGTAGTCCCCATCGCATGGTCATGATACCAAAGCATGGTTGCTCTTTGTTGATTAAGATATTCATAAACTTCTCTTTCAAAAAACGGACCAACCTCAGCATAGTTTCGTGTAAACCACGCCTCAGGGTAACCATCACTAGGTGGAGGTGTTTCTCCGCCATGCAAATGTGTCACGGTTCGAACCTCAGGGAGGTCTGGCATAAGAAAGGACTTATCAACAGGAAGAAAATGTCTGCTTGGAAGGTTGTTTACCCATTTTACTTTGATAGGCTCATCTTGAATAACGTCTAAGGTTGGACCTGGCACTTGCCGATTATATCCCCACAATCTTGTAGGAGGTAGGTCTCTGTGTAATTTTTGAAAAAATTCCTCCATTGTTATTTCATAATAATCTCCGTCTGCTTCTCTGCGATTCGGTTTTAATGCTGCCAAAATAGGCAACTGATCAACAAACTTTTCGAGTTTTGGACTCATATTTCTCACCTCTTGTATTTATTTATTACTACAGTTAATGACAAGAGCTTAGTTTATGGAAGGGCATATATAATGATTATCGAACTTTTAGGTGCGTAGGGACGGTTCTCATGTCTCATTTTCGTTTCGTAACAAAATATAAAAACTACACAGTGTTTAAATTCTGTACCAGTAATGAGACACGAGAACCGTCCCGATGTATCAAACTCACTTTAATGTGGCAAAATATACTTATTATGGAATTCTATATTCTTGTCGGATTGTTACTTCTGGGTGTTGTGCTTTTGGTCTTTGCGTTGAGAAGACCGCTAATACTTCATTCTCTTCTTGTTTTCTTTGTTACTGCCTATTTCACAACTATAATTGGGGTTATAGTTGTTGAGGAAAAAATGATAGAGTACCCAGTAAGTTTTCTGGATCACTATTTTGATTCAAGTCTGTTGTTTGAATACTTTCTTTTTCCAATTGTAAACATATACTTTTATCAAATGACCTATGAGTCTCAATGGATAGGTGTTATCGTTAAGGCAACTTTATTATCAGCCATTTTGACTTTGATTGAGTATTTATTTGAAGTGTTTACCGATTTAATTGAGTATCATACATGGACATGGGTTCTGTCTTTTATCGGAATGTTTCTCTTTCTTCTATCTATGAGGGGACTCATGGGAATGATTAGAAATTTTTCTAGATAGGCGTTTTGCTTTGACTTAGTAGAAATTCATACAAATGAAAAAGAGAAGAGGATATTCAAAATACTTTGAATATCCTCTTATTTTTGTCCAAATGCGTGTTTTTTGAGTGGAATAAAGGGTTTTCTATCTAATTAAACATGGTCGTATAAGGCATGAGACACGAGAACCGTCCCCACCTGACGTAGACAGTGTTTTAAAAATATTCTAAAATATAGATGGATGGATTTATGTTTGGGGAGGGGAATATGAAAAAGAAAAAGGTGAGGGTTTCATTACAAACAAAGATCGTTGGGCTCATTGTTTCTCTTCTCATTTTTATAACAGTCCTACTAACGGGGATTTTTGTTTATTTAGAGTATCAACAAACGAAAGAAAGTATGGGGAATCAAGCACTACAGATTGCCACAACCGTTTCATTGATGCCAGCAATCAGAAATGGCATGGTGGATAAGGATCCAGAATTGACGATCCAACCGATGGTTGAAACGATAAGAAAGCAAGTAGGAGCTGAATTTATCGTTATCGGTAATGATGCCAGTATACGATATTCCCATCCTGATGTAGAAAAAATCGGGAAGACAATGGTTGGAGATGATAATGATTCTGCCCTTTTGTTTGGAGAATATTACATATCGGAAGCAGTAGGAACACTTGGTCCATCATTAAGAGGAAAGGCTCCAATATATGATGATCTAGGAAATATTACAGGAATTGTTTCGGTAGGATTTTTAATAGAAGATATTCAAGCGATTGTTTTCGACAGGATTCAAAAAATTGCCTATTTTGCATTCTTTGTTTTAGGAATTGGTATTTTAGGTGGAGTATTTCTTGCAAGAAATATTCGGAAAGATATCTTAGGATTGGAACCGCATGAAATCGCTTCCTTGTACCGAGAGCGTAATGCCATTCTTAATTCGATTAAGGAAGGGATTATTGCGATCGATGATCAAGGGTATATTACCATGCTTAACCCATCTGCTCAAAACATTTTAGGAATTAATGAGCAATCAAAACATAAAAAGATAGATGAAATACTTGATAATTTAGAAATTTATCGAGTCTTAGAAACGGGAGTTCCTGAAAAAAATATTGAGGTTCTCCTGAGAAATCGTCAAGTCATCGTAAATCGGACACCTATACTAGAGAATAATAGAGTAATAGGAGTTGTATCTAGCTTCCGCGATAAAACAGAAGTAAATGAAATGCTCGATACATTAAGTCAAGTGCAAAAATACTCGGAAGATCTTCGAGCACAAACACATGAATACACGAATAAATTATATGTGCTATCAGGATTAATGCAACTAGGAAAATATGAGGAAGCTATTGAACTTATTCAAATTGAATCAAGCAATCATAATATGCAAAATAAGATTCTCTTTGAACAGATACATGATAGTAAGATCCAGGCAATTCTTTTAGGAAAGGTTGGAAAGGCCTCAGAGAAGAAAATACAGTTTACGATTGATGAAAATAGTTCAATAAATACACTGCCTAAGCACATTAACATTTCTCAAATGATTACGATTGTAGGAAACTTAATCGACAATTCGTTTGAAGCGGTGGAAATGAAAGAGAAGAAAGTTGTGACCTTTTTTGTCACAGATATGGGCAAAGATATTATTATTGAAGTGAATGATCAGGGAAACGGTATACCTGATAAGGATATTCGTAAAGTATTTGAATTTGGATATTCTACAAAGTCCTCTTCAAATAGAGGATATGGCTTAGCCTTGGTGAATCAAACAGTGAATGAGCTGAAGGGTACGATTGAAATTGTGTCAGAAAAAGAGAAGGGTACCATATTTACCGTCTATTTACCAAAAGTCATTGCATAAGGGGGGATTTCTTTGATCAAAATAATCATCGTGGAAGATGACTATCGTGTTGCTTCCATTCACGAACAATTTCTCGCCATGATAGAAGATGTTAGAGTGGTAGGGAAAGCCCTTAATGCTGGAGAAGCTATGAAACTACTTGAGGAGCATACAACTAACCTACTTCTATTAGATAATTATATGCCAGATAAACTTGGTGCTACTCTTTTGCCAGAGATACGACTGAAATTTCCTCATGTCGATATTATTATGATTACAGCAGCCACTGAAAGAGAATTTGTAGAGACATCAATTAGAAATGGCGTTATTGATTATATAATTAAACCTGTAACGATTGAACGATTTTCTCAAGCTATTGAAAAATATAGAAAAAGAAACAAAATGTTAGCTAATGTAAGAGAGCTTGATCAAAAACAAGTGGATCAATTCCTAAGTTTTCAATCATCAGCTTTAGTAGAATCTGAGGTTAGCCAGTTACCAAAGGGAATAGATCCTTTAACCCTCCAAAAGGTAAAAGAAACCTTAACTGGTCTTCCTGTTGGAATAAATGCTGAGGAGCTAGGCCTAGAATTAGGTGCTTCCAGGACAACTGCGAGAAGATATTTGGAGTATTTGATTTCAATTGGTGAGGCAAAAGCAGAATTAGAATATGGCATTGTGGGAAGACCAGAGCGAAAGTACTATATTGTTTATTAAGGGTGGTTCATTGTGAATCATCTTTTTTTGTGACGCTTTCTTGAACTTTATGAACAAAATGTGCAGAAGGGTTTTTATGATAGTTATTTTGTAAACGGTTACAAATGTGATTTTGTTTTATAAAATTGTGTTCAAGAAGGAGTTTGAGAGATAAGTAGAAAACTTAGGGGGAGATCGAAATGAAAAGAATGTTATCAATTGCTACAGCTATTGGTTTGCTATTAACGAGTGCGGCATGTTCGAGCAACGAATCTGCTGGAAATAATACGGAAACAGGAGAATGGTCACCAACAAAACCGATTGAGGTAGTCGCGCCTGCTGGTGCTGGAGGTGGTTGGGATACGACTGCTCGAATGGTTACTCAAACATTTGAACAAGAAGGAATCATAGATAAAAGATTACCAGTTGTTAATAAGCCAGGTGGTGGTGGAGCAGTTGGGTGGGCTTATGTGTCCCAAAAGGAAGGGAATCCACATCATATGTTTGTCGCTTCACCTCCACTACTTTTAGTGCCATTAAATGGCCAGTCAGAATATGGTTTTAGAGATTTCACGCCAATAGCAAATGTGATTGCGGATTATGCTGCATTTGCTGTACGTGCTGATGCAAAATGGAATAACTTAAATGAACTATTTGAGGATATGAAGAAAGATCCTTCTAGTGTAACAGTTATAGGAGTATCTTCGCCAGGTAGTATGGATCACATTCAATTCGTTAAAATTGCAAAGGCAGCAGGTGTTGATATTAAGAAAATTAAATACGTTTCTGATCAGGATGGCGGTGCATTAACGGCATTACTAAATGGAAGTGTGGATGTCTATTCAGCAGGAACCGCTGAAACAGTGGAACAAGTGAAGGCAGGGAAAATTAAGGTTCTTGGTATCACGTCTGAAGAAAGACTTGAAGGTGAAGTATTAGAAGATTTCGCTACTGCAAAGGAACAAGGAATCGATGAGACATTTGTGAACTGGAGAGGTTTTTTTGGACCTCCAAATATGACTGAAGCAGAACTGGCTTATTATCAAGAGAAGTTTGAAGAGTTAAATCAGACTTCAGCATGGGATGATATAAGGAAAAAATATGGTTGGAATGAATTATATATGAGTGGGGATGAATACAAAACATTTCTTGAACAGGAAGAACAAGAAATGAAAGTATTAATTGATGAGCTTGGATTAGGAAACTAACTATTAATAGAAAGTCAATGTTTGATAGCATTGACTTTCTTACTATATGGAGGGAAAAAGATGTTAAAGCCTATTCAACGGAAAATCGCACTTGTTCTAGCATTATTTTCAATCATTTATATATCATTAAGTTTTCAGCTACCATCCTATCCATATGCACCTGTAGATGCAGATGCTATACCAAAAACTTTAGGATTTCTATTACTACTTTTGGCAGTTTGTTTATTTTTCAGTAAAAAAATAGAAACAGAGATGGAAAGACAAAAACGCACATTTCCTAAAAAAGATCTATATATATTACTTGGTGTTTGCGCTTTTATCCTAATGTATATCTTTTTACTAGAGATCATTGGCTTTGTCATCATGACAACATTATTCATCTTCTTCTGCTCGTGGTTTCTTGGATATAAGAACTTTAAAGTGAATTCAATTGTTTCAATTGGTTTTTCGATCACACTTTATTTTTTATTTAGTTATCTTTTACAAATAAATCTTCCATCAGGGATATTGCCAGTTTAAAGGAGTGAGATGAATGGGGTCGTTTGAAGGAATATTAACTGGATTTCAAGTTGCTTTTAGCATAGAAGGTTTGTTATTTGTTTTTCTAGGAGTCTTTATTGGAACGTTTATTGGAATGATGCCTGGCTTAGGTCCAATTAGCGCAATCGCGATCATGATTCCTGTCACTTATAGCATGGAGCCGTCGTTGGCGCTGGTTATGATGGCAGGTGTTTATTATGGGGCAGTCTTTGGCGGATCAACATCTTCTATTCTATTAAATGCACCAGGAATATCAGGTACAGTCGCAACAGCCTTTGATGGCTATCCGATGGCTCAACAAGGTAAAGCAGGTAAAGCCTTAGCGATTGCTGCAATTTCTTCGTTTACCGGTGGTACGGTCAGTGTTTTATTACTGATGCTATTTACGCCATTACTTGCCTCAGTTGCAGTCGTATTTGGACCTGTTGAATATTTTGCCTTAATGTTAATGGGGCTAACTGCCATTTCAAGCTTATCAGAGGGCTCTACTTTAAAAGCAATGATCTCAGCTGTTCTAGGATTTATCATTGTAACAATAGGGATTGATGGGCAGACGGGAACTGCAAGATTTACATTCGGGAATCCGAATTTATTAGAAGGTATCGATTTTTTAATCATAGCCCTTGGGTTATTTGCACTTGCAGAGGTGTGTATGCTGATTTTTAACCGACATGATGATTCAATTACTAATCAAAAAAATCTAGGTAGTTTGAAGCTTACAAAGGCGGACTTCAAAGAAATGAGAGGGCCGATGGCAAGACAATCAGTATTAGGCTTTATTTTAGGTGTATTACCTGGAGCAGGTGCAACCATCGCTTCATTTATAGGGTACATTACGGAAAAGAAAATATCAAAAAATCCAGATGAGTTTGGGAAAGGTTCTGTAAAGGGTCTTGCGGCACCAGAAACAGCAAATAATGCGGCAACAGGTGGAGCGTTTGTTCCCCTGTTAAGCTTAGGAATTCCAGGCTCAGGGACCACTGCAGTCCTGTTAGGTGCATTTTTAGTCATGGGAATTCAGCCGGGACCTTTATTGGTTCAAGATAATCCGGAGGTATTTTGGGGAATAATAGCTAGTATGTATGTAGGGAACGTGTTTTTATTAATCTTAAATTTACCGTTAGTCCCTTATATTGCAAAGGTGTTGAAAATTCCTCGTCCGTTGTTAATCTCACTAGTGATCATTTTTAGTTTAATTGGAGTCTATGCACTTAGCTTTAATGTATTTGATTTATATCTATTATTAGTGTTTGGTTTAGTCGGATTTTTAATGCGAATTTTCTCATTTCCAGCTCCTCCGTTTATTTTAGCCTTTATTTTAGGAGGAATGATGGAGCAATCATTACGCCAATCACTCACCATTTCAAATGGTAGCTTAATGATTTTTGTCCAAAGTCCAATTGCCTTAACATTAATAATCGTTGGATTGCTTTCATTCATCGTCCCATTTTTTAAAAATAAGAAAAAGAATGCGAGCATTGTTTCAGATATCTCACTCAAAAAATAGATTAAATGGGGGATGAGCTTCATGTCAGATGTTAAAAATTCAAGTATGAATATTGTTATACGAATTCAGATTGATAAGACTCAAATTACATTTAGTGATATCGCAAAGGAAATCGGTGAAGCTGGTGGGGATATTGTCGGAATTGATGTCATTTCCTCAAGTAAGACACATACGATTCGTGATATTACGATCAATGTAAATGATCAGAAGCATTCGCATTTAATAACAGAGAGATTGAAATCTATAGAAGGAATCAATGTCATGTCTGTTTCTGATCGTACATTTCTACTACATCTCGGCGGGAAAATTGAAATTCAATCTAAGAACCCAATCAAGAACCGTGATGATCTATCTCGAGTGTATACACCTGGTGTTGCTCAAGTATGCAAAGCCATCTCTGAAGAACCTAATAAGGCTTACTCGCTAACTATTAAAAGAAATACAGTGGCTGTGGTTTCAGATGGGACAGCTGTACTTGGTCTTGGTGATATTGGTCCATTAGCTGCTATGCCTGTAATGGAAGGAAAAGCGATGTTATTTAAGCAAATGGGGGAGGTCGATGCCTTTCCGATTTGCTTAGATACAAAGGATACAGAGGAAATCATTCAAATCGTCAAATCCATTGCCCCTGCATTTGGTGGAATAAATTTAGAGGATATTGCTTCACCTAGGTGTTTTGAGATTGAAAAACGCTTAAAGGAAGAGCTTGATATACCTGTATTTCATGATGATCAACATGGAACTGCGGTAGTGATTTTAGCGGGATTAATCAATGCATTAAAGCTGACAGGGAAGAAGTTAAGTGAAATAAAGGTTGTGTTAACTGGAATCGGAGCAGCAGGAACTGCGTGTGCAAAAATCTTAATAGGAGCCGGGGTGAAAAATCTCATAGGTGTCGACCGCAATGGAGCGCTTCACCGAGGAGAAAAGTATAGTAATCCTAATTGGACAGAATTTGCAAATCTCACAAACCCTGATAATTTAAGTGGAAGTTTATCAGATGTGATTGAAGGGGCAGATGTATTTATTGGAGTGTCTGCACCGGGGATATTAACAGTGGATCATTTAAAGAAAATGGCAAATGATCCAATTGTGTTTGCGATGGCAAATCCTAATCCCGAAATTGATCCAGAACTGGCAGAACCTCATGTAAGAGTCATCGCAACAGGCAGATCTGATTATCCAAATCAAATCAACAATGTTTTGTGTTTCCCAGGAATCTTTAGAGGAGCCCTCGATTGTCGTGCTCGAGTCATCAACGAAGAAATGAAAATAGCTGCAGCAGAAGCAATCGCAAGTGTAGTATCAGAGAATGAACTAAATGAGACCTATATTATCCCAAGTGTATTTAATCAGAAGGTTGTAGAAAAAGTAAGAGAAGCTGTGATCAAAGCGGCCTACCAAACCGAAGTTGCAAGAAAAGATCCTCTCCGAGTCGAAAGTCAGCTTTCGTGAAACAAGGGGACGGTTCTAATGTGTCAAAATTGCGATTATAATCACCTTTGTTTGTAGTTGTTGGAAAACATTGAATAAGCTGTCTTCGAGGATAGCAAACAATTAGTTAAAAGGCATAACTAGTAAATTCCACTAGGTATGCCTTTTAATGTTTGCTTGCATCCAGAAATTGGCATATGGAATGAGACACGAGAACCGTCCCCATTAACCAACAAATAGTGACAGAGATCTTTGTGAGTATGTGGTTTTTTGACAGTTGTCTCCCTGATTTTTAAACGTTTAAATCTGTTTTTTTTATATCTTAAAAAGGTAGTAATGTTTATAGTTTCTTATGAAAGGGTTTTCAAAGCATTACTAGGAGGTGACTAGTGACAACTAGATTCTACATAAGGGAACTATATTTTCTAGGAAGAGGGTAGTGCACTTATGAGTAAGAGGAGAAAAGCTAGGCAGTATGTAGCGATATTTTTATCAGCCTTAATGGTATTTTTAAGTATACCAATGAATCCACCAGCTGCGCAGGCGGAAGAAGATTTAATCACTAAGAAATTTGATTTTGGAACATCATCAAGTCCAGTGCAGGATGGTTATGTAAAAGTGGCAGGTGACACAGGTTATTCCAAAGAGTTAACCTATGGATTTAGTGATGTGAGTAAAGTGAGCTCAGGAGATAATGAAACTGCTGATGCATTAAAGAGAGATTATATCTCCACTTTAGAATCTCCGTTTTTAATTGACTTACCGAATGGCGATTATACGGTTACGGTGATCGCTGGTGATGACAGCAAAGCGACTAATATGGGAATGAAGGTTGAAAATATACAGAAAATTCAAAACACGGATATAGCTGCTGGCCAGTTTATTGACCGTACCTTTGATATAGCGATCGTAGATGGTCAATTAAGTGTTGAGTTTACTACAAATACAACAGATGTTAATGTAGCAAGAATAAATGGACTCATTATTCAAGAACTTCCAAAGAGAACTGCTAGTGAAATTCCTTCAGTCTATATTGCAGGAGATTCTACTGTTCAGACCTATGATGAATACTGGAAACCAGAAGCTGGATGGGGTCAAATGATTGATCGTTTCTTCACTTCTGATATAAAGTTTCTTAACCATTCTATTGGTGGTAGAAGTTCAAAATCCTTTATTTTTGAAGGTAGACTAGATAGCATTTTAAGAGAAATTAAACCGAATGATTTTTTCCTTATTCAATTTGGTCATAACGATGCAACAATTAGTAGACCGGAACGATATGCGAGTGTTCCAGACTACAAAGAGTTTTTAAAAACGTATATTAATGGTGCTCGTCAAAGAGGGGCAACACCAATCTTAGTTACGCCAGTGGGAAGAAGATCTTTTAACTCTGAAACTGGTAAGTTTAATGTGAGTTTTCCAGAGTATGTACAAGGGATGAAGGAAGTGGCAGAAGAGCTTGATGTCGATCTTGTAGACCTTAGTACACTTAGTCGTGAATACTATGACACGATTGGACCAGAAGGAACATTGTCAGTATTTTTACATACTCCACCGGGAGTGTATACTGCTTTTCCTAACGGTTCCCAAGATGATACACACTTTCAAGAGTATGGGGCAATCCAAATTGCTCGCCTGTTATCAGGTGGAATTAAAGGGTTAAATAATGAACTTTCTCCGTATGTGGCAGATGTTGAACTGCCGGCTGAAGTTCCAACGAAACCAACAGGTGTTACTGCTAGTAGTGTTAGTAATGCAGGAGCTTTATTATCTTGGAATGAAGTAGAAGGCGCCGATATTTATAAGGTGTTCCGTAAATTAGCTTCGGAGGATGATTCTGCATACAAACTGGTTGGATCTTCTACGATTCCTAGAGCCTCATTAGCGGGAATGGAAGATGGTAAAAGTTATCATGTCCAGGTTGTAGCGGTGAATGGGCGAGGAGATTCACAACCATCGGACGTTTTGCTGATTAAAACAAAAGAGGCTACACTTAAGTTTGACTTTGGTCCTGTAGGGAGTCCTGTTGCTGAGGGATATACTAATGTTGATTTAAATACGATATACACCCCAGAATTAGGCTATGGGATTAATGATAATAGTGGAATGATTACAAGAGACCGTGGGGATGGAGATACACCTTTACGTGATGTAACCCGAGACTGGCTTGGTTATTTTAGAGTTGGCTGGGAATTTAAAGTAGACGTGCCAAATGGCCTTTATGCTGTGAAAGTATATGTGGCTGATTTCGTTGGTAGTGCAAGAACAGATGTATCGATAGAAGGGAAGAACCTTGGTCCTGTTAATGCAGCTAGTCGAAACTGGACATCAAAGGTATTTTCCGATGTTGCAGTAAGTGATGGGCAAATGAATCTAAGATTTAGTGGTTCAACAGGGATTGCGAACGGTATTGAGCTAACACCAATCTTAATTGCTCCTTCTGAATTAAAGGCTGAAAAAATAATAACTGATCCGGAAAATCCATCAGTGGACCTTACATGGAAGGCTGTTGAAGATGCGGCAAAGTATAATGTATACCGTAAAGTTACTGGAACAAAGGATTTCAAACTTATTAAAACGGTAGAGACCAATCAATTTAACGATAATACTATCGATGTGGGTATGAAATATGATTATGTCGTTACAACCATTGATAATGCAGGTGTAGAGACTGTTCCATCTATGCCATTAACAGTTTCGATGATTGACCCAGACGTTGCTGTTCCAAGTGCACCTGTAAATCTTAAACTAGGTGATGTGAACAAAAATGATCTAACTTTTAGTTGGGACAAGACAGAGGGTGCGCAAACCTACAATGTTTATCGTGCCAAAAAGAAAGATGGTACGTACCAGTTAGTTGGGAAAACAAAAGGAACATCTTATAAGGATGATACAGTTTTAACAACAATTAAGTACTATTACAAGGTTTCTGCTGTAAGTGCAGGAGGAATTTCCGAGCTTTCTGACAGCCTAGAAACACCAGCTGTTACTGTATTAAAGAGACAAATGGAGTCCATTGATCGAGGACTTGTTGCGATGAAGACGGAAGATGGTGTTTATCTGAGTTGGAGATTATTTGGGACAGACTCAAAGGATACTAGCTTTAATTTATATCGTAATAAGAAACTGATTAACTCTGAGCCTATCACATCAACAACGAATTATGTTGATAAAGAGGGAACAGTTGAAGACCAATATGAAGTTCGTGCTGTGATTGACGGAGCAGAAAAGAAAACAAAGGATAAAGCAAATGTCCTAAGTAATAATCATTTCGATATTCCGCTTCAAAAACCAGCAGATGGTGTTACACCATTAGGCGATCCATATTCATATCGAGCAAACGATGCAAGTGTCGGTGATTTAGATGGTGATGGAGAATACGAAATCATCCTTAAATGGGATCCGACAAACTCGAAGGATAGCTCACAATCCGGTTATACAGGAAATGTTTATATTGATGCGTATAAGCTAGATGGAACATTAATGTGGCGTATTGATTTAGGGAAAAACATTCGAGCTGGAGCTCACTATACACAATTCCTTGTATATGACTTTGATGGAGATGGAAAGGCCGAGGTTTCATTGAAAACAGCAGATGGAACAATAGATGGCCAGGGCAATGTGATTGGTCGTGCAGAAGCTGATCACCGCTATACATCAGGGTATGTTTTACAAGGAGATGAGTTCTTAACGGTCTTTGAAGGCGCGACAGGGAAAGAACTAGTAACCACTGATTACCATCCACCACGTGGTGATGTATCTTCATGGGGAGATTCCTATGGAAACCGTGTTGATCGTTTCTTAGCTGGTGTGGCGTATTTGGATGGAGAACAGCCAAGTATTATTATGGCTCGTGGTTATTATACAAGAACGGTTGTTTCGGCTTACAACTACCGTGATGGAAAGCTAACGAAGCTTTGGACGTTTGACACAAATCAGGAAGAGTATAATGACTGGGTTGGTCAAGGATATCATAGCTTAAGTGTGGCTGATGTGGATCATGATGGGAAAGACGAGATTGTCTATGGACAAATGACAATTGATGATGATGGAACAGGGCTATACAATACGGGCTTAGGTCATGGTGATGCATTACATGTAAGTGATTTGGATCCTACAAGACCAGGTCAAGAAATCTTTGCAGTTCAAGAAAATAAGGCTGCTGAATTCGGATATGACCTTCGTGATGCAGAAACTGGAGAAGTCATCTGGGGTGTGAAAACTGGTGAGGATACAGGACGTGGAATGACGGCTGATATTGATCCGAACTATCCTGGTGCAGAGGCTTGGGCGATTTCAGGCGCATGGAACAGCACAACTGGTGGGCTATATTCAGTAAAAGGTGAGAAAATCTCTGAGAATATCCCTTCATCAAACTTTGGAATTTGGTGGGATGGAGATTTACAACGTGAGCTACTTGACCATAAGTGGGATGCTGCGAGCGGTGTAGGTACTGGAACGATTGACAAGTGGGATTATAACAATAAGAAGCTAGTAAACTTAGTAACTGCAGATGGAACGTTCTCAAACAATTCAACAAAGGGTACACCTTCATTATCAGCAGATATTTTGGGAGACTGGAGAGAAGAAGCAATCTGGAGAACAGAGGATAGTTCTGCTTTAAGAGTCTTCATGACAACAGATGTGACAGAACATAAGATTTATACGTTAATGCACGATTCACAGTATCGACTAGCAATTTCATGGCAAAATGTCGGTTACAACCAACCACCACATCCAAGCTTCTTCATTGGACATGGGATGGAAGAACCACCAACCGCTAATATTTATCTAGTTTCAGCTAAAAAGCCAGATGTTACAGCTCCTGAAACAACACATGAAATTGTAGGAGAAGCGCACAATGACTGGTATCGTGAAACAGTAACAGTTAACTTGACGGCAACTGATAGCGAATCAGAGGTTGATGGAACATACTTCACAATCAATGATGGTGAGACTCAGACTGGAAATTCAGTTGTTCTTGAGGAAGAGGGGAAATATACCATCCAATTCTGGAGCGAGGATGAAGTTGGTAATGTTGAAGAAAAGAAAGAAGTGGGAATTAACATTGATCGAACAGCACCGGCTATTCAATTCTCAGTTGAAAATGGTACAGAATTTGGAATTGACGAAGTTGTAACGTTCTCTTGTACGGCTGAAGATGCTTTATCAGGTATTGAATCTAGTACTTGTGAAGAAATCTCAGAGCAAGCATACAAGCTTGGACTTGGTGAACATACATTTAATGTTGAAGCTGTAGACGTAGCTGGCAACCAATCTAGTGCAGCTGTTACAATTACTGTGACGGTGAACTATGATAGTCTAGGTAAATTAACAGAAACTTTCTTAACCGAAAATGGTCATGAAAATTCTGTTCCATATCTATCAAAATTAGAAGCCGCTAAAGCTGCTTCTGAAAGAGGAAATATAAAAGCACAAGCCGGTCCGACTAAGGCATATATAAATCACGTAAAGGCTCAAACAAATAAACAAATAACAGAAGAGCAATCTGGGTACTTAATTAAGTTCGCAGAGCATTTAGTCAAATAGGGACGGTTCTCATGTCTCAAATTTGAAGCAGATGGTAAACGTGGGGGTTAGTCCCCACGTTTTTTCTGCCTTTTTTTATGTAAGAAATTCTTTAATATAAGACTCTGTTGTTAAAACTGTAGCAAATTCCTTATGAATGGTTGCAAGTGATACATGATGAATGGTTTCTGCTTCTATATAGTGATTGTGATGATCATACAAACCGAATGTTGCCGTTGCATCAGATAATAGGAAGGTTGTATAGCCTAAGTTCCCACTCATTCTAGTAGAAGTAGAAACACAGTGGGCCGTAGTCAAACCTGTAATAACTAGCTCTGTAATTCCTTTTGATAATAGATAGTCTTCAAGATTCGTTTCTATAAAAGCGCTATTTACCTCTTTTGTAATCACCTTTTCGCCATCTAAAGGACGAACCATGTCTTTGATTTTGAAACCAGGGTTTTGAGGATGGAATAGTGAATCAGGATTCTTTGATGTGTGTTGGATATAAATGACTTCTTGCTTTGTTTTTCTCCACAGAGATAAAAGAATGCGAATGTTTTCCTCTGCTTGTAGGTTATTACGCACGCCCCATTTAGGACTGTTAAAAGCTTCTTGAACATCTATTATGATTAGTGCTCTCTTCATTTTATTACTCTCCTTCAGTTCGCATGGTGTTTCTGGCTTTGGTTGCTTCACCAATTCTCCACTATATTCTATTGGAAAAAAATAATCAGAGATATACTATTTTTAAGGAATTAGAACTGCTATTCTTAAAAAAAGAAGGAAATTAGTTGGGTAAAATGAATGATTGAAGGTGAGCACTTATGGATCAAGTAAATAGCGAAATAGTGGGTATACTTCAAATGGATGGAAGGATATCGATGACTGAGTTAGGAAAGAAAGTGAATCTGTCCACACCTGCTGTGGTTGAGCGAGTTCGAAAACTAGAGGAACAAGGAATAATAGAAGGGTACAAAGCTCAAATTAACCCTGCTAAAATGGGTAAGGGAGTAAAAGCCTTTGTATTAGTAGAAACTCATCGATGCAAAGCGTTTAGAGAATTTTGTAAGGAAAATCCATTGGTCATTGAATGTCACAGATTAACGGGACAATATAGTTATCTAGTAAAGATTGTGACAGATACGAATGAGAGTTTAGAAGGATTTATTGATGAAACGATGGACTTTGGGAAACCTTATACGATGATGAATCTTTCTTCGCCTGTAACAGATAAAGTATACTAATCTCCCCTACAATTACTAGAGAGATACACAAAAAAAGAGGCCGAGACAAATGTGTTTTAACTAAATAAAAAGCCGAACATTCATAGATGGTGTAGGAACACCGCTGCTGAAATATACTACGCTTTCCGCGGGAAGCTGGTGAGGTGAGCCTCCTCGGCTTCGCACTGCGGGGTCTCACCGTTGCTTTTCATCCCGCAGGAGTCTACGTATATTTCATCCGCTAAATTTTGATTTGTTCGAACTCAGTTAAACACTTTAATAGTCCCAGCCCTTAGCTTATTATAATTCTATTGAAATACCCCTTCGACAGTTTCATAACGAAGTCTGTCTTTTATCACACGCTCAAATAATAGCTTGGTTGATATGTAATCGATGGCCATGAATAATGGTTCGCACTTTTGAGTCGTCATTACAACTTCTTTAATTTCCTTAATCAATTGTACAGTTCCTTTATATAAATGTAGTAATCTTTCAGTGGATACCTCTTCCAATTGATCTTTTCCACCCAAAACCCTACCGTTTGGAATCTTATTTAAGTGCCATAATGTAATATAGTCGATGAAATCCTTGTCTTGTTTCGTTAATGTCATACTAAAAACTCCTTTTTAAAAATTAACCATAGATATAATTATAATTGAATTTTTTACATTACATAACGAGTTTTTGTCGTGAAATTAAGACAGGAAAACAGGTTTAACGACAGCATTGGAGGGAACTGAGGAGGTAAACTGGTATAGAAGATTTTGAACAGTCTTATTAGTAAGAAAACGGCTTGGTTCAGAGACAATTTCAATTAGGTTTTCAAAAGAAGGACCTGAAGTTCAATTCTTTGACATCACGAACTGTAAAATATATTATTACAGTAATCTTTTAAAAGAGAATTCAATCGTATTCAAGGCTTAAATGTCAAAAAGTTGTTTAAGCTTTATTTTTCAAATGAACTGTATCTTTTTTTATTATATTGAAGGTGGTGGATAAAGTGTTGAAAGGAACCGAGATTATACAAATTGGTAACTGGGTCAAAGGAACAACGAAGAGTGGAGAATTATTTTTAGGCTATATAGAAGATATTCATTCTTTAAATAAAACCGTTAAAGTGAAAGTTGTACATTCAGATCATGACATCGTAGTAGGTAAGACCATTGAAACTCTATCAAGGTTAGTTCAGGGACTGCCATCTGCCGAAACGAATGAAGAAGGTATTCGCGAATTAATTGAATTGTCACTTATAACAAAAGATGAGGATTGGTTTTATGAGCTTCAGGAAAGATTTGTTGCGATAAGAAAAGCATCAAATATCCATAAGCAGAGTATAGCTGTAAAACCAACACAGCATAATAGAATAGATTCTTACCGATTGTAATTGGTTAAGAGAAGAGGAGTGTTAAATGATGAATGAAAACTTTAAGCCTTTATTTGAAAGTATTGATTTTAAAAATGGACTTCAATTAAAAAATCGTGTCGTTATGGCACCTATGACTAACTTTGCCTCACATCCTGATGGCACTGTGTCTGATGAGGAAATTGCATATTATGAGCGTAGATCTAAGGGTGTTGGGATGGTCATCACAGCATGTACGTATGTAACGGCTAATGGAAAAGGATTTCATGGTGAATTTGGTGGACATGATGATAGTATGATTCCAAGTTTTCGCAGACTTGCAAGCAGCATTAAAGCAAAAGGAGCGAAAGCCGTTCTGCAAATTTTTCACGGAGGAAGAGAGTGTCCGACTGAATTAGTACCAAATGGAGAAACAGTTAGTGCAAGTGCGGTAGCAAAAGAGGGTAGTGATGTTACTCCAAGAGCATTAACGGAAAATGAAGTTGAAGAGATGATTACTGCATTCGGCGAAACGACACGCCGAGCTATTGAAGCTGGATTTGATGGTGTTGAGATTCATGGTGCGAACGGTTATCTAATCCACCAGTTCTTTTCACCACATAGCAACCGTCGTGAAGACCGCTTTGGAGGAAGTTTAGAAAAACGTTTAACCTTCCCACTTGCTGTTGTTGACGAAGTTCAAAAAGTTGTAAATGCACATGCAAAGGAACCATTTATTGTCGGTTACCGCTTCTCACCAGAAGAAGAAACGACACCAGGCTTTACGATGGCTGATACGCTAGTGTTAGTTGATGCTCTTGCAGATAAAGGACTTGATTATCTTCATGTTTCTCTTATGGATTTCTGGTCTGAGCCTAGACGTGGTGTTGATACAACAAAACTACGTATTGAGTATTTATTAGAGACAATCGGGAACAGAGTGCCATTTATTGGTGTAGGTTCTATTCATACACCTGAAGAAGCAGTAAAAGCTCTAAGCACAGGCTCAAGCATGGTGGCTCTTGGCCGTGAACTTATTATGGAACCAGACTGGGTAGAGAAAGTCGTTGAAGGAAAAGAAGCAGAGATTGCTACAACCTTGTCTAAAAAAGATCAAGAGAAATTAATCATTCCTGATTATCTTTGGCAAGCGATCATCAATAGTCCTGGATGGTTTCCAGTCGTTGATTAATGGGATTAATGGAAATGCGGTCATTAAATTGACCGCATTTTTTTAAAACTTGAGGAAATGTGGCGTATTAAAGGATATAATAGGTTAACGACTAACGAAGGAGGATGATAAATATGAATAGTAATTTCACACTGGCGATTCATAGTTTAACCCTTCTTGCCCTAAAGCCTGAGAGTATGTCCTCTAGTGATGCAATTGCCGAAAGTGCCAATGTTCATCCGGTACGAATCCGAAAAGTCCTAAGTGTGTTAAAAAAACATGGTTATATCATCTCTAAAGAAGGTACAGGGGGGGGATTTATTTTCGCTCTCAGTCCAGAAGATGTGAACCTCTGGGATATATATAAGATTACGTCAGAAGGGGCGTTGCAACCAAAGTGTCCTGAATCAAATGAAAAGTGTATCGTTGGAGCAAATATGCAGCATGTTCTTTTCAATATCTTCTTAGGGGCAGAGGAACATCTTGGAGTATATCTAAAAAAATACACCATTAAAGAAGTAGTCGAGTTTGTTAATCAGGGTTGTTAAATGGTTTTGATTTAGAATATAAATTTGACAGGGTAGGGGTTGAGAGTTTGAATCTCTATAACAAGTCATCCATTAATGTTGATAAAACTATTCTCATTGATAAAAGGATGGCTTTTTTCATTCATCCTATAATAGGAAACATTAATAGAAAAAACTCCTCCTAGAATGCATTAGTTGTAGATGAAAATTATTTCCTTAAATATTTGTATTGTAAAATTTGTTGAAATAGTATATTTTTATCATGAATGTTTCTAATTTACTTGAAAAAGGCAAACCCATCGAAAGTTGGGGACGCAAAGCTATGGGTCTAACGTGTGAAAATCACTACGACTGCCAAGTTACCGGGGGGAATAATATGTGGTTGACCAAAGAATTGTAGACAGTAATGAATTTTATTCTTTAATAGATAACCTCGACATGTATAAGTCAGAAATATCCTTTGAGAATATTCCAGATTTAAAACTTAAAATAAAAATAGGTAAAAGAGTTTATTTGTTTAATAAAACTTTTATAATAAATACATTAGAGGAAAACTTATCTTACACAGAGAAAGTGCTATTTCTAAAAGATATCGATTTAATTAAAGAAAGAAATAGCAATATCTCAAACTATTTAAAGACGTTTCTAACTGGGGTTACTGTTAGAAAAGAAGCTTTAAGGGATGGATACAAACGTGCTTTATAGTGTTGAATGGGAAGAAAGCTTATACTAGTTGAAAATGAAAAAGAGGGTAAATGGTATTTTACTAAGGATTAAAAAAAACCATTTGTTCTATAATAGTCATATAATATGTAGTTGGTTGTTATATAAAATTAAAGCCTCTAAATTTTGATATATTAAACATGTATGTTCATATTGGGAATTATTTACTATATAGAAAAAACCAGCTATATTTTGTTACTTTCTACTCTATTAAGATCGTTTATGAGTTGAATAGTTTCATCAACATCCGTGACTCCAATTATTTCAATTGGAAGGTTTAATGTTCCTTTAACTTCGTTGGCTTCAGCAAGATTTGCCTTTGGGACAATCATATAAGAGAAGTCATTTTCATTTGCAATCTGTATTTTTTCTTTCATACCTCCAACCTTCTTTACTTCCCCAGTTTTACTAATAGCTCCTGTCACGGCAATTGGGACATTATTTTGAAGCTTACCGTTTTTGGAAAAACTAGATAGTACTATAGCTAAACCAGCACTGCCACCGTCTGAGTTATCTTGAGAATAAAATTCATCAATTTCAGTGTTACTTGTATTTAAATAAGCAGTAACATTTTCGAACGACTTTTCAAATTCACTTTTATATAAACCTATATATTCGAAGATTGCTGTGTTTTTACTTCCATAGATCATATAATTTTTACCAGGAATTATGTCATAAACTCCTTGACTATAAATAAACATGTCTCGTACCTCTTGTTCGTTTTCTACACCACTTATCTGAAAAACATTTACAGATAACATATATATATTAGCTCCTTTAATTAACTCCAATGGGTCACTGTAGCTAGTAACCAAATATACTTTTTCATCAATAAGTATAAGTGGCGACTCGTATATCAGTAACAACAATGATAAAATGGCTGAAAACACAAATGCACGTTTTTCTACTCTTTTTTTCCTAATAATAAACAAGAATATAAGAAATAAGACACTCATTAATAACAGGAAATTTAAAAAGAGTGTACCAGAGATGAAACCAGTAAGATATAAAACTAGTTCAGTTAAATAAAGAAGACTGGTTGCAACAAAGGGGAAATTTTTATCCTTTTTATCAAACTCAATTTTCATTTATCTGTCTCCTATCCCAATCCAACCTTTACCTTATGCCTATAGCAAATTTTATCTCGATATATGGCCTCTCCCACGTAACGGCAAACATACGCTAAGGATTGAGAGAGTTCACAAGCTTGATTCTGTAAATTTGTTAATCCTCTATTTCTTTATGACTTGTTATCATCCTTTGATATTATATTCGTAATAATTGTACCATAATATTCCATTAAGGTTGACAATAGATTTTTGTGCTGTTAAAGATTATTGTTGATTTTATAATGTGAAGGACTGGGGAACTATAAATCTTGTAACGATCAATATACTTAGTTGAACACAGGTTTCAAATATGTTCTTTTGACTTCAGATAGAATATCCGATTACAAGATTTAATCCCAAAGGCAGAATTACAACCACATAATCAGACCAATCTTGGTCTGGGAAGAACCTAGATAGGCTGAGGGGATAATTGATAAGTATAATGATTTAAACTAGACTGTTTTCATGTATTGATTAGAGTATGAAAGGACTGATAAAATGCAAAAACCAATAACGAATATTCCGATTCCAGCGATTTTAGAGATTGGGTCTGGAGTGGTATATCAGCTTGAACATATTTTGAAGAAGCATGGTTTTACAAAGGTAATGATGATTTTTGATGATTTTATTTATCATACATACGGAAAAGAGATGATTCATTCTTTCAAATCTATAAATATGACGATTGAGGTTTTACCATCGAGTCTGAAAATGGATGACCTTTTTAATAAAGCTTTTTCAATGGAAGGCTTTGATGTAGTCATTAGTATGGGTGGTGGAACGATTGTAGATTATGGGAAATATATAGCGTTTCTAAGAAGGTTTCCTTTTATAAGCATTCCTACGTCACCTTCTAATGATGGTTTTGCGAGTAGTAATTGCTCTATTGTAGTTAATGGTAAGAAAACAACGGTACCAGCAAGTGTGCCTTATGGGATCATTGCAGATTTAGATATTCTAAAGCATGTACCAGACTATTTAATTCTAGCTGGAATTGGGGACCTGATGTCTAACATCACTGCATTGTATGATTGGGAGTTTGAAGAGAAACAAGAAAGAAGTCATGTTAATGCATTTGCCTATATGATGAGTAAAAAAGCTGTAAATAGCTTTATAAGAACTCCAATGGATGATATAAAGAAAACCATTTTTATGAAGGAATTGGTTAGTTCATTAGCAATGGGGGGAATCTCTACCATCATAAGCGGTAATAGTTCACCGATTAGTGGATCTGGACATCTAATTTCACATGCGCTTGATAAAATTTCGGTGAAACCTCAAATTCACGGTATTCAGGTGGGAGTCGCAACTTATATCATGTCGAATGTTCAGGAGCATAGAGCAGAACGAATGAAAAAAGTGTTTGAGAGAACAGGTTTTTTTAAGTATGTGAAAACATTAGGTTTAAAGAAAGAAGAGTATATTCAGGCAGTTGAACTTGCACCTAGTATAAAACCGAATCGATATACGTACTTACACGACGAACTATATAGAGATAAAGCCATTAAATTTATTCATACGGATGAAATAATGAAAGCGATTTTGGTTTGAGAAACGGGGACGGTTCTCGCGCCCCATAATTTGAAAGATGATACATGAGAACCGTCCCCGTGCACCATTGCACCATTACCAGAATTTCCACCAACGATTTTTTTCTTTGGAGGCTGCGACTTGTCGGAAGTTTGTTACAAGTTCCTGAAATACTTCTTCACGATGGTGTAGGGTTTCTGTGTATTCTTTTAGTTCATGGATGGTTTGATTGATCTGGCTAATTTGTTTTTGTTCATTTCCTAGTGATTTCGAGAACTCGTTTAGTTCATGTCGCATATCACCAATTGAATTGTTCACTTTTGACAGGGTTCTTAAGTTGTTTGAAGTAGTGGCTTTGATTGATTGATCAATCTTTCTAGATAGTTGTTCAGAAGTTCGTTCTGAATCTTTCGCAATGTTGGATGATAGAATTTCTAGTTGTTCATAAGTGCCCTGCGAATCGTTCGCAACTTGAGATGAAAGGGTTTCGAGTCTTTCGGAAGTGCGTTCTGAAGCCTCTTGAATACTATCAGATAACACTTGTACTTCAACCTTTCTTTTATCATTGGAACGTTGAATCGATTTTGAAATTCCTTGAACTGTATGTAAAGAATTATTTACAAGCTCATTTTTTATTTCGTCGACGATCTCATTTTTATTATGTGCCATTTCTGTCTTGATTTCCTGTAATAACTGTTGTTTAAAAGCTTCCATTCGGAGATTCATTTCTTCAATTTGGTTCTCTTGTTGAACAGGGGGTTCATTGGAAACAACCTGAACTTCATGCTCGTTAGTGCTCGCGTGTGAGGGTTCGAAAGCTTCTGAACTAGGTTCTGAAGCTGATTCAAGATGCTTTGCTAATAATGATCGTATCAAATTTTTATGAACCTTTTGATCGCGCATTTCTTTTATTTTCTGAAGTAAAGCGATTTCTGTTTCTGTATAAAATCTCGCACCTTGTTTTGTACGAGGGATGATAAGTAATCCGTTTAAATCTTTCTCCCATTGTCTAATTGTGCCAGTTGGTGTGTTGATCATTTCAGATACTTCGTTAATGGAATATGCTTTTAAAAATTGAGTAGTAGTCATATATAAGTCCCTTTCCTTTCACTGTGAAATCAGTAGTAGTTTGATATGACTATATTCTCCAAACATAGAGTCCTTTTCCTTCAAGGTGACAAAAGCTATCAAAAGAAGTGGTCGTTCTACAAAAGTAGCTATTAAAAGAGAGCGCTCTCGAACAATTTCTTCTATAAAAATGAGGGGAACACAATCAGGAGTTAATTGATATAAATATTTTGTAATGACTCATAAAATAAATGTAGAGAAAAAAACATCTGGAAACCCCTCCAGATGTTTTTTGTGTAAAAGCTACAAAGAGAAATCTAAAAATTAACAATTTTTCTAATGTATTGTAAATATATTTCAATTAAAATGTTGATGTAAGGTTTTTTAACATTACTTGTTACTAATGATTACATAAAATATTTTAAAGGGGGATATATAATGCAAATAAATTCTAGTTTACTACCAATTATGAATGAGAAAAACCGAATTCTTGGTCCGAAATCCTATGTCGCAATGTGGTGGGGCGATGCGGTTATGGTTGGATCCTTTATGTTAGGTTCCAGCTTAATTCCCCCATTCGGACAATTGAATTTAACACAAGCCTTTTTAGCATTAATTTTGGCTAACGTTTTAGCTGCTTTATTATTTGCATTGAATGGGAAGGTTGGATGGAAGCATGGAATTCCGATGGTTGTTCAACTTCGATCTTCTTTTGGGCCAATAGGAGCAAAGGTTCCTTCATTAATGAGGGCAGTGCCGGCTTTGTTTTGGTATGGTGTCCAGTCATGGCTTGGAGCTATGGCGCTAAATCAAATATTTACAGATATTATTGGGTTTAACAATGTATGGGTTTGGTTTTTCGCCTTCCAGGCCTTCCAAATTTATTTATCTGCTAAAGGGATAAAGTCGATTAAATGGATTGAAATTGTTGGTGCAATCGTGATTATGCTTGGAGTGATCTATTTAATTTTTCTATTCCTTGACACTTTTGGTTTTGAAGTACAAGAAACAACCAATATTGATGGCTCGTGGGGAATACCATTCTGGTTGGCTATGGCCGTATTAATTGGTCAGTTCTCAGCATTACTATTGAATGTTTCAGATTATACCAGATACTTTCCTCGTAAATCATCTGGTAAAACGTTTATAGGATCACATATTGTTGGAATCGTTCCTCCTATGATTTTACTTCCTTTTGTTGGGATACTTGGAGCTGCAGCGGTAGGAATTTGGAATCCTGTTGATATCATTTCTCGACACATTTCTAATTTATTTGCAAGTATCGTTATCTTACTTTTTATTGCAATCGCTCAAATTACGACCAATCTGGTTGCAAATATAATGCCGCCAGTACTAGTGGCGATGGAATTATTTAAAATTTCGTGGGAAAAAGCGTGTGTGATTGTAGGTGTTCTCGGGGTGTTTACTTGCCCTTGGTGGATTATGACAGACTCTGCTTTTTTAATGTTCATCTCAGTTGTTTCAGCATTCTTAGGTCCGATTTTTGCCGTTATGGTAGCCGATTTTTATGTGATTCATAAAGGAAATTATAATGTTGCTAAATTATATGAAGTAGAGAATTTGTTTAAGGCATTTAAAGGATGGAACCCTGCTGCATTTATTGCCATTGGAGTTGGAACGGTGTTTTCATTTATAAATGTTGACTTGTCTTGGCTCCTTGGTATCATTCCAGCAGCAGTTGTTTATGTGGTTGTTATGAAGGTGTGGGTGGTGAAGCATGAACGCTACGTAAGTGAAGGGATGGAACAAAGTTTCAAGAATACGAATCATCTAGATCTAGAAATTCAAGAAGACGTCCTCCAAAAAACAAACACTCTATAAATTTTACTAAGAGTCAATTTATTGTATCTATAAATCTACGAATCTAGTGTAAGTAATTTATTTGAAGGGGTGAGCCTAGTATGGAACGGTTAGATGTACTTCTGAAAAATGGCAAAGTGGTGCTTCCAGATGGTGTGGTTGAAACAGACATTGGAATTAAAGATGGGAAAATTGTACTTATACAAAAGGGGATATCAAATGAAGCGGCCATGGTATGGGATGCTCAAAGTCAATATATCTTCCCGGGAATGATTGATGTACATGTCCATTTTAGTGAGCCTGGTAGGGAGCATTGGGAAGGGTTCCATACTGGTTCACAGATGATGGCAGCAGGAGGTTGCACTACATACTTTGACATGCCTTTAAACGGAATTCCGTCAACTGTGAATCGAGATGCTCTAATGCAAAAGGCCGAACTTGGTCAGGAAAAATCCTATGTGGATTTTAGTTTATGGGGTGGACTTGTACCAGGAAATGAACAGGATTTAAAAGAACTTGCTGATTCTGGAGTAATTGGATTTAAGGCATTTCTCTCTACCACTGGGAATAAAGAATTTGAAGCAGTTGATGATATCACCTTATTGCATGGGATGAAAAGCATAGCAAAGCTTGGGAAAGTGTTGGCCCTTCACTCAGAAAGTGCTGCAATCACAAATTGGTTAAAAGATGAGAAGGAGAGGGAAGGCAAGGTTAGTGCTGATGATTATTTAGAAACACGCCCTATTATTGCTGAAGTTGAGGCGGTTGAACGAGCGATTTATTACTCAGAAATTACAGGATGTTCACTACATTTTGTTCATATCAGCTCGGCCGAAGCTATTGATCGAATTGAAAAAGCAAAACAAAGAGGAATGGACATTACGGTTGAAACATGTCCACATTATTTATTGTTCCATCATGAGCATTTGAAAGAGTTGGGCACGATTGCAAAATGTGCGCCACCTTTACGAGAAGAAGAAGAGCAAAAGAAATTGATAAAGTTATTAATCAACAATAAATTTGATATGATCTCCTCAGATCATTCACCTTGTCCATATGATTTAAAGGATCCAAATGTATACAATTTGTTTGAAGCGTGGGGAGGGATTAGTGGAGGTCAATTTTCACTTTTATCGACAATTGAACTTGCAATCAAACACAACATTCCATTTGAATATGTAGCAAAGTGGACGGCATCCTTCCCTGCAGAAAGATTTGGTCTTTCACAATACAAAGGGAAAATTGTTGAAGGAGCGGATGCTGACTTTGCTATCGTATCACTGAAGGAATCTCACACGGTTACAGAAGAAAATTATTATGCTAAGCATAAACAAACCTTATATATGGGACATAGCTTCCCTTGTAAAATTGTAGCAACCATTAATAATGGAAATCTCATCTTTAACGATGGAGAAATAGTCGTTGATCAACCGGTTGGTGGTTGGGTAAAGCCTCGTAATAAAAAAGTAGAAAACATCACACTATAAGCTTTTATAGTCTACTAATTCAAAACTAATATTGAGTTAAGAGTCATGAATATAGCCAAAATATTCATGGCTTTTTTGGTGTTGAAACAAGGCGGCAACATACAAATTCTATCAATCTATGTTATAATATTTAGCTTGTAAGGTTTGTTCAAGAACCGTCCCTATGTTTTTGAAAAGGAGATTCAAATGGAAAAAAAATTAGAAGGAATGCTACTTAGAGCATTAAAGTATTCAAAAGCCCAGACTAAGAAGGCAGAATTAATGAGAGAGACTCGGTTTTGGAGGAAGAGTTTTCCGTCATTTGAACTTGGAAATATGTTAAGTTTGTTGACGAAGACTGAGCTTGATGACATACGAAAAAACCTGAATATATCTGGAGTAAGTAAGCTCAAAAAAGCTGAGCTTGCTGACGTACTTGAAGAGGCAATTCCTGCTCATTTTAAGCAAATCATATTGCTTTTAGACCAAGAACGTTACGATCTATTACAGGAAATGAAGAATAGTGGATATGTGGTTGTCGATCAAGATTTTCCGATTAAGAAAGCTGAAGCGCTATTGAAATATGGACTTGCCTATCCTGTTAAGGATGGAGATCGCAAGCTATTAACGATGCCACCGGAACTAGCGGGGCTTTTCGAAACCTTTGATCGAAATGAAATACAAACGGTGATTGACCGGAATACCGGATGGATACAGTTAACTTTCGGGATGGTTTATTTCTACGGAGTCATTGAAACTTCTCTTGCTATTAAGAAAACAGAGAGTCTCATGAAGAGTGAAGTAAAAGTCGCTGATTATATGAATATCGTTTCTGTTGCATGTGACTATTATAATCAAGTAAAGTATAGTCCTTATAAGCTAACAGCCTACGAAATATTTAACGGTGGAGAAATTCTAGATGAACAACAGAGTAGGAAAACAATCGATTATTATCCTTTTACAAAGAAGGAGCTAATCCAAGCTAGTAAGCCAGGATATGTTGATTTCTCGAAAGAAATGGAACGTTTATTTCAGTTTTTGAAAGAAGGATATGATCTAACAGATCATGATAAAAATAAAATCGCATCAGAATTAATTTACATTATCAATAATGAAGTGAATCCTACAGCTGTCATGGATTATCTGCAAGAACTATTTGAGTTTCCGTCATTTGAATTTCTACAGCAGTTAACAGAGCGTATCGTGAATGTGTCTAATAATACGAGACAATGGGTGTTAAAAGGACATACTCCTAATGAGCTATCACAAAAAGAAAAAAAACATTTACATCCATTAAATATTCCAACTAATGAGCCAAAACTAGCGAAGTCAAATGTCATTAATATTAAAGACTATACAAAAGTAGGGCGTAATGATCCGTGCGTTTGTGGTAGTGGTAAGAAATATAAGAAGTGTTGTATGAAGTAAGCGTTGGAGTGGATCCAACGCTTTTTTTTATTCAAAAAAAGTTTTAAATGGAATGAAATATAACATTGATTGTTAGAAAAAAAGAAAACTATTGACTTGCACCTTTATTTAGAATATTATGATAATTAACATAACATCAAATTTAAGGGGTGTTTAAAATGAATGGCTTACTACACTTTATTACATTATTTTCAAAAGGTGAAAAGGATGAGACGTTTTCAATCTATTTATCAGAGTCTTTTACAGGCAATGAAAAATATTGGAACCCTAAATCTAATAATTGAAACAATATAGTCATTAGATGATTGTTAGGATAAGCTAGTCCTTTTTAACACCCTTTCTATGTTTAAAAAGCCTAAGCATTATTTTCTTTTGGTACCTTTACCTAAAGTTGGAATAAAGTGAAGTAAAAAGACAAAGGGTGGATTTAGGTGAGTCATTTTTTTCCAGTAAAGATTAAAACGGCGAAAGTTAGTAGGGGGTCGAAAAAGAACGTTTTCTATCCCCATGTATTTGGAATGTATGATAGAGCATTTGAAAAGTTCATCAATCAATCCATTGTTCATGAAGAACAGCAACTCATCAATAAGCAAGTCGGGGAAATGCCGACAACAGTGGATGAAATGCATGGTTTATATGAAATTAAAAACAATCAGCGTGAAGTTCTAAGCCTTTCACTCTCTAATTATACGTATCATCAGCAAGCTGCCCATGGAATGACATATATAACCTCGTTAACGTTCGATTTGAAAAAGAGAAAGTTATGTGAGCTTAAAGATTTGTTTAAGCCAGGAAGTGAATATGTAACTAAAATCTCAACTCTCATAAAAGCACAGATAGAAGAACGTGATATCCCGGTTCTTAATAACTTCACAACCATTCAACCAAATCAAGACTTTTACATTGCAGACAAAGCACTTGTCATCTACTTTCAACTATACGACCTCACTCCCTATGTCTACGGTTTCCCAATGTTTCCAATTTCAGTATATGATTTACAAGATATCATTGATGAAAATGGTCCGCTTGGAAGAATGGCGGTTAATGATTAAACAAATTCTTTGTATTAAAAACTTAATGATATTTATAACAAAAAGCACCCTTAAAGCTTGTTCTATAGGGTGCTTTTGTTGATTCATGAAAAATAAAAAAGTAGTTTGACAAGTTTAGTGTATTAACCATATAATACAGTGTATAGTGTATGAACTAGTTAATACACACACTTCGAATGTCATATAGGAGTTGTTTAGATGAATGTGAATTTTAATAATCGTGATCCGGTCTATTTACAGATTGTTCGTTATTTTAAAGAGAAGATTGCTATTGGTGAATTGAAGCCTGGAGAGGAAATTCCGTCGAGACGGGAGTTGGCCAATAGGATGAAAGTGAATCCTAATACCGCGCAAAGAGCGTACAAAGAAATGGAGGAACAAGGATTGATTTATACGGAGAAAAATCATCCAAGTAAAATTACGACAGATAACAAGGTATTAGGTATGGTGAGGGAGGAGCTGCTTGTAGAGGCAGTTGACGTGTTTGTGACATCTGTTCGGTCGATTAATGTACCAGTCGACGAACTGCTTGATTTGGTTAGAGTAAAGTACATCGCTAACGATGATAAGGAGGCTTAAAACATGATTGAAGTAATAGAGGTTGAAAAGAGATTTGGACGCAAGCAAATATTAAAAGGTGTATCGTTTACTGCAAACAAGGGTGAAATTACTTGTTTAATAGGAATAAATGGGGTTGGAAAGACGACAATCTTAAATGCAATTATGGCACTTACACCGATTAATAATGGACAGATATTAATCGATGGGAAACCGTTAGATAAACACTCATTTGAAAAAATTACTTTTATTCCCGATGCCATTACAATGCTCCCACAGATGAAAATAGTAGAGGCAATGGAGTTTATGAATGATTTTTATACGTGTTGGAATCAGAAACGGGCGACAGAAATACTAGGTTTTTTCAGATTAAATTTAAATGATAGAATCTCTTCTTTATCAAAAGGAAATACAGCAAAGGTCAATCTATTACTTGGATTAGCCCTTGATGTGGATTATGTGTTAATGGATGAACCATTCTCGGGAATTGACATGTTTAGTCGAGAAGAAATTGCAAATGTGTTCACAAGTCATTTGATTGAAAATCGCGGGGTAATCATTACTACACATGAAGTAGGCGATATCGAGCATTTAATTGATAAGGTTGTTCTATTAGATAACGGTGTTGTGACAAAGGAATTTAGTGCAGAAGAAAAACGTGAAAACGAGGGTAAGTCTGTCATTGATGTGATGAGAGAGGTGTATCAAAGATGAGTAATTACTTGAAACTAGTAAATTTTGAGTTTAATCGTATTGGAAAACTATTTGCAGTTCTACTAGCAATAACATTTATTGTGCAGATTGTCGGAGTGATTGTGCAATCAAAAAGTTATTTAAACAGGGCGAATGAAATGATTTATAAAGAGATGATGCCTAAAGCGGAGTTTCTGGAAAGTTACGGTCAAATGAGTTTTTTAGAAGTTGTATATAGTGTGTGGTTTATTGGTCCAATTGCATTATGCATCGCTGGTGTAGGTTTCTACATTTTTCTTATTTGGTATCGAGATTGGATGGGGAAAAATACATTTATATACCGATTATTAATGCTTCCAACAACAAGGTTGAATATCTTTTATGCGAAAATTACCAATATCATGATCATGACATTTGGGTTGATTGCATTTCAACTAGTTCTACTACCGATTGAGAACTTGGTTATGAAAAGTATGGTACCTAAAGAATTCAGGGCAGATTTGACAGTAAGCGAAATTGTCACTAGAATTCCGGAATTATCGATCATTATTCCAAGTAGTATGATTGAGCTTATTGTATATTATGGAGCAGGATTATTAGCTGTTGCCATTTTATTTACTGCGATCCTAATGGAAAGAAGTTTCAGGTGGAAAGGGATTTTTGCTGGACTTATTTATATAGCAGTCGCTGTAATCCTTACAATTTCACCATTACTATTACAAGCATTTGTTTTTCATGGGTTTTTCTATCCGATTGAATTATTTATCCTTGAAATCGTGTTTGGGTTAATTGTACTAGCAGCATCTATTTGGACGAGTGGATTCTTATTAACAAAAAAGATCACCGTATAAGGAGGGTTTATAATGAAAAAATACTGGAAACTGACGGCTATCGTCGCTGTTATTGTGATTAGCATTGGAACGTTCTTTGTAAATTCTGCCCTGTCGAAGGAACAATTCCCAGAGTTTGTGATTCAAACCGAGAGCGGTGATGAAGATGAGATAAAATCATTGGTATTAGAGGGATCTTATGAAGAGAGTTCCTCGATGTATTATGCCTATACGAACGTGAATATCTCCGCAGGAGGTTCTACTTACAAAAGTCATTCTTTTTTAGATCTTGTATTCGGACATACTCCTACTTTAATTAAGGAGTTACAGAAAGAATATCGGACCTTTATGAGAGGAAAAACTGCATGGGTAAACTTATACTTTGAGGACGATCAGTTTTTGGCTTATGCAGATGTAGAAGATGGCTCGTTTAGTTCGAGAGATCATAAGTTAACTATTTCTGTGCTAAACAAAGAGGAGGGACATACAGCTTCCTTCAAGTTAGCAGTCCCAGGTGGTAATGAAATAGAGCATCTTTTTGTAGAAGATGTACAACTAGTTCAAGGAGAGTTATTCATTATTACACATAACGTGATGAGAAAAAATTATGATGAAAAACATATCTATACAGTTAATCTGGCGAATAAAAAAATAAGCAGTCATGAAGCTATTATTGGGGCACCAACTCAAGGGCAAAGTGAAACATATTTTACTTTACAATTAATTGGGTCAAACCCTACAAGAGCGAATGAGCAACTTATTTTTGTGAAAACGGAAGTAAAAGTGATTGATGATATGGAATCATATAGAGAAGAAGAGATAGATCAAGAAATCATCTCCTACAACCTAGCAACGAAAGAAAAAGAAGTCATTAATGTGCCAGATTTAAGTTTAAATGAGAACCAACTTAGTTTCTTTGATGGGTCTACTATTTATTTCATTAGATCGGAAGGCGAAAAGTACGTAGTGATTCCTTATAGTTTAGTAGACGATCAAGTAGGCAAACCGTTTAGTATCCCAATATTAGGAGAATTGAATGCTGAGGGTCAAATAGTAACGGTCAAAGACGATAAATTATATATTGTTTCCTCTCAAATGAGTCCAAGGTTTGATATGACAGGGAATATCATTGTTGCGGATGTATTGAAAGGTGAGATTCTTTTCAAAGGTCAAATAGCTTTAAAAGATTCATCGAAAAGAGAGGGTAACTTCGAGCTATACATTCATGAAATGTTTGTGAATTAAAAAGAAGTGTCAGAAGGGACGTTTCGGGACGGTTCTCGTGTGCCAAGACTGTATGTCGAATGAGACATAGAGCATGTTCCTTTTTTCTGTTGACACAAAAAACACGAATAGTGTAAAATTACACTAAAAGGAAAAGTTTGGTAATTTTTATCTTAATAGTTTGAAAGAGGCAAAATCAGAGGGACGCTTCAGAATAGAGCAGGATAAACGTCGATCTGAGTCTGATGTAGCAAGTATTTCTATGACAGAAAGGGTGGTTTGTGCTAATGAAAACAAAAGATAATAAGTCCATTCTTCTAGAGAATGTTGCTCATCAGACAAATGAAACAAAAGTGAATGAGCTTTATGAAGAATATAATCAGAGATTATACAGATTGGCACTTTCTTATGTGAAAGATCGATATCTAGCAGAAGACCTTGCACATGACATTCTTGTAAAATGTTATATCACTCGTGAAAAGTTTAAAGGGGAGTGTTCCTTTCATTCCTGGATGTATCGAATTGCGATCAATCATTGTATTGATTTTTTACGAAAAGGGAATCGTCATCGTGATATGCTTCATGAAGAGATTGAGCGATTTAATGATCAGGAAATGTGTACACCAGAATCTGAGGTTATGACAGGTTGTGAAAAAGAGGAATTAAGGGACAAATTAAACCAGCTCCCCAATAAATATCAAGAAGTCATTACGCTCTTCTACTTTCAGGACCAATCGTTGAAAGAAATGGAGAATCGATTAAATATTAATCTTTCAACGATTAAATCTAGACTGTTTCGTGCAAAGCGAATGTTGAGGGAGATGTACTAGATTAGCAAGGAATTAGGCACCATCTTTATGTTGGTGTCTTTTTTGTGTAGGATCATTCTTTTGAAGAAAACCACTTACTCAATTTTCCCTTTGCGTACGAGGGTCAAACCCTGTACCATTATAACTAATTGAATCTAGGTGATAGGTGATAAAATGAGAACCGAAATAAAGCTCTCTGTTCGTTCATTAGTTGAATATGTATTTCGTAGTGGAAGTATTGATAATAAATTTCGAACGGTAACAACGCTTACTGAAGGAACAAAAGCTCACAAAGCGATACAAAGTACGTATAACGAACATGATCAGAAGGAATTGTTTCTGAAGACAGAGATTGAACATGAAGAGATGTTGTTTATGATTGAAGGACGATGTGATGGGGTGATTTTTCGTGATGATACGATTCTGATTGATGAGATTAAATCTACCTCAAGGGATCTAAACGGAATCGAAGAGGATACATCTCCTGTACATTGGGCACAGGCAAAGGTATATGCTTATATGTATGCAAAGAATCATGATCTGAAAAAGATGAATGTTCAGTTAACCTATGTGCAAGTGGTGACAGAGGAGCAAAAACAATTTCAAAAGAGTTTTACCTTTCAAGAGCTTGAACGGTTTGTTAAAGATCTAGTGAAGGATTATACACCATATGCATCTCTTCTTCATAATCATCGAAATCTTAGAGATCAAAGTATAAAAGAATTACAGTTTCCTTTTGAAAAGTACCGAGAGGGTCAGCGAAAATTTGCTGGTGCTATTTATAAGACAATCTCAGAGGAAAAAACTATTTTTGCAAATGCACCTACTGGTATTGGAAAAACGATTTCAACCATCTTTCCAGCGGTTAAAGCAATAGGTGAAGGCAAGCTTGAACGAATGTTTTATTTAACGGCTAAGACCATTACAAGACAAACCGCAGAAGAAGCTTTTTCACAAATGAAAAATAAAGGATTATGTATGAGTGCTGTTACGATTACGGCCAAGGATAAAGTCTGTTTTAAAGAAGAAACTCGTTGTCAGAAGGACTATTGCGAATTTGCGAATGGATATTATGATCGAATCAATGAAGCCTTTCTTGACATTTTTTCTAATGAAACGTTCATTAACCGAGCTACGATTGAGACCTATTCAAGAAAGCATACCCTTTGTCCATTCGAATTTTCCTTAGACTTGGCCTTTGTAGCTGATGCGATTATTTGTGATTATAATTATATCTTTGACCCGAAAGTATCACTTAAGCGATTCTTTGATGAGCATAAAAAATCAACAGCCTTACTAATTGATGAAGCACATAATCTAGTAGATCGTGCGCGAGAAATGTTTTCAGCAGAGCTTCACAAATCAAGCTTTCTTACATTGAAACGTGAATATAAAGGGACAAAACTGTATGATTCTATTAATAAGATTAACAAATATTTTATTGAAGTTAGAAAAAAGTGTTCTGATAAGGGACAACTAGTTTCGAAGAATGTAGAAGAGGACCTAGTAGAATTAATCGAGGAATTCGTTCATCATGCGGAGATTGAATTATTGCAGCCAACAAAATTAGATGAGCAAGCATTGTTAGTAGATACTTACTTTGCTTCAACAGGATTTGTTCGAATAGCGAATCTCTTTGATGAACGTTATGTTACCTATGTGGAAGTAGAGAAAAGTGAGGTTCTACTTAAGATGTTTTGTTTAGATCCCTCTCATCTTTTGCAGCAGGTTAGTAAAAAGTTTCATTCGACAATCTACTTTTCTGCCACACTCTTACCACTTTCATATTTTCTAAATATGCTTGGAGGAACACCAGAGGATTACACCATTTCGATACCTTCTCCATTTGCAAAAAAGCAGACCGAGGTATTCATTCAACCTTTATCAACACGATATCATGATAGAGACCATACGAAGAAACCAATAATTGAAATGCTCGGTTCGCTCGTTTCTAAAAGACAAGGAAACTATCTTATTTTCTTTCCTTCATATAAATATATGAAAAGTGTGTATGAAGAATTTACAGCGATGTTTCCAACGATTTCAACAATCACTCAAAATCACAGTATGTCAGAGGATGAACGAGAACAATTTTTACTAGCGTTTAAAGAAGGAAGCACTGAGTCACTCATTGGTTTTGCTGTATTAGGTGGGATATTCTCAGAGGGTGTTGATTTAAAAGGAGACAGGCTAAATGGTGTGATTGTTGTTGGAGTAGGCTTACCACAGCTTTGTCTAGAACGAAATGTGATAAAGGACTATTTTCAAGAAACCGGAAAAAATGGCTATGATTACGCATATGTCTTCCCTGGAATGAACAAGGTACTGCAAGCTGGGGGAAGATTAATCCGATCTGAGGAAGATACAGGTATCATTGTACTAGTGGATGACCGTTTTTTGACGCAGAAGTATCAGGAGCTATTGCCAGAGGAGTGGAGGGAGTTTGAGAGGGTTTAATCACTACAATCGTGTGTATTTGAAAATAACAATGAAACCATAGGAACCAGTGTCCTATGGTTTTTATGTTATTGCTCTTGTAAAGTGTGTAACATATCGCTTTTAATAATATTCCACTATGTATCATAAAAGAAGTTTCCAATAATATCCCTTACTTTATCATTTAATGAATGAATGATAAAATAACTTATTAGCTTTTTATTATTTATAGATAACGATATTCATATAAATGGGTGGTGAATTACTTGAAGGGTAAGAAAGTATGGATCATTTTTTCTAGTCTTATATTAGTAAGTTTCATTCTTTATTTATTTCTTCCGGTGTTTAATCAGCCAAAGGTAGAAACTGTCAGTGTTGTAGAAAAAGTGAATGATGAAAGAATAGAGAGTCAACCGGCTGAAACGATTGAGAAAGAAGAGGTACAACAAGAAGAGGCTATTATTATAAATAAACCAGTGTCAGCAGCGATTAAGGAAAAAGTCAGAGCAATCATTGAAGGTGCAATAGAGTTTTTCAGTCATGATAAAAAAATCATCTCGATTGGTGATTCACTTACACAAGGAGTCGGAGATGAAACTGAGAGTGGCGGTTATGTTGGGGTTTTAAACCATACATTTGAAGAAAATAACATCAATATTTCAATTGAGAACTTTGGTAAAAGAGGGAATCGGACAGATCAATTGTTGAAAAGGTTAGAAAAAGAAGAGATTGCGTCTGCTATTAAGGATGCTGATATTGTCTTAGTCACAATCGGTGCGAATGATATTATGAGAGTCGTAAGAAATAATTACACAAACCTTAGTATTGAGCCTTTTGAAGAAGAACGGGTTGAATATGTTAAGAGATTAAAAGCTATTTTTACTAAAATAAATGAATTAAATCCAGATACCGAAATTTACTTGATTGGCTTTTATAATCCATTTGAGCGGTTCTTTGGTGATATTGAACAATTAGAAATGATTCTAACGAATTGGAATACTGCAGGAGAATTAGTAACTGAGGAGTTTGAGAATGTAAACTATATTCCTACAGAAGACTTATTTTCCGATACAACCATTAATTTATTGGCTGATGATAATTTCCACCCAAATACAAGTGGTTATAAACTAATAGCACAGCGTGTTCTTGAATATTTAAATGAATATAATGAAGAAGCGGATTTACCAATTGAAGATAGCGAATAGAAGGTGAAAGTAAATGGAGATACGCCTAAAGGCAAAATTATCATGGAAACAATTATTTCTAGGCTTAGCTGGATTAAATGCAGTGTTATTAATCTTTTTCTTTATCTTTTTGCTATGGCCTGTAACAAAAACGGAAAAGCCTACTAAATCATTTATCGAAGAAGAACCAGGAGCTGAATTTACGGTCCATTCAAGTAAGCAAAACTTGAATGAATTGGTTAATGAATATGTAGATAAAATCATGAAGGATACAGAAGATAAGTATACGGTTATCTTTGATGAAAAGGTTCAGTTATTAGGTTCAATCGAAGCCTTTCAAGCTGATATTCCAATTACCATTACACTAGAACCTTCTGTTCAAGAAAATGGAGACCTTGTCTTGTATGCCGAGGACATGTCTTTAGGATTATTAAAACTGCCAGAAAAGAAAATCCTAGAATATGTGAAGAAAGAACTGAATGCTCCTAAATGGGTGGAGATTGACCCGAAAAATCAACTAATCTATATAAGCGTGACACAGATGGATGTCAAAAGTAACTTCAAAGTTAAGGTTCAAAGCTTTGATTTGAAGAATGATCATATTACGTTTAGGATTAAAGTACCTAATAAGACGTTAGGTTTATAAGTAAACACATGTTAAAGGTAATAAATAGAATAGAAGTTTTAAAGGGAGGAGATCACAACAATGTGATTTCCTTTCTTTTATTTATAGAATTATAGTCCCCCTTTTAATCGGGTAATTCCAGATGATAAGCAACCTTCATCAAATCAAAAAAGATAAAAAAATATAGGTAATACCAAAAGAATGCTAATTGTTAACGCTTTCAAGTGTTCTTATTAGTCATATAATAAAACTTGTAAATATACAAGAGACTGAAAGGGGAATTCGAATGAAGAAGGTGTGGAAATCATTATCGCTTTTTCTAGTAGTAACTTTGTTAGCTGGTATGCTGGCAGCATGTAACAGTGGAGAACAAGTCGGAGATAGCGGTGCTAGTGACAGTGGGGTTAGTGTAGGAATCGTATTACCAACAAAAGATGAACCAAGATGGGTACAGGATGAACAAAGATTCAAAGATGCATTAGCAGATTCTGATTATACAACAGAGATATTGTTCAGCCAAGGCTCTTCAGCAAAGGAAAAAGAGAATGTTGAAACCTTGATTAGTAAGGGTATTAAAGTGTTAATTATTGCTCCTCATGATGGTGCAGCTGCTGGTGCTGCAGTTGAAGCAGCTAAGCAAGAAGGTATCACAGTTATTGCCTACGACCGCCTAATTACTGAAACAGATGCGGTAGATTATTATGTTACATTTGATAGCATTGCTGTAGGTATGGCTCAAGCTCAATATTTAGTTGATAATGCACAAGGTACGAATGTTCCATTATATCTGTATGCTGGTGCTGCTTCTGATAACAATGCCTTTTTATTCTTTGAAGGAGCGTGGAGCGTGCTTCAACCTAAAATTGCTGATGGAACGTTTGTAATTGCAAATTCAAGTGAAGCTGTAACTTTACAGGATAAAGCAGAGCTTTCTCGTGACGAAATGGGTAAGATTCTTGGACAAGTGACAACAAACTGGGATCCAAGCGAAGCAATCAATAAAGCTCAAACACATTTAACAGCAGTCAGTGAAGACATGAAAGGTAGTGTAGCCATTTTAGCACCGAATGACGGAACTGCTCGCTCAATCGCTGATACGTTTGTTTCAGACAATGTAATTACTGATTTTACTATAACTGGCCAAGATGCTGAGAAAGCATCGATTCAATACATTATTGATGGAAAACAATCAATGACAGTATTTAAGGATGTTCGCACCCTTGTTAAAGATGCTATGGGCATGGCTATTGATATCCTAGATGGTAATACTCCTGAAACGACAGGTAGCTATAATAACGGAAAGACAGATGTAAAGGCTAAACAAACAGATGTGATTGTAGTCGAGCAAGAAAATGTGAAAATGGAACTAATTGATTCAGAATATTATGAGGCTAGCGAATTTACAGGTCTATAAAAGTTGATTGAAAAGATAATGGAAAGAAGTGATAGAGTCGTCTATCACTTCTTCCCAATTATTCAGAAGTTTGGTTTTTGAGGTAATATGAATTACTCATGTTGTTATCTCATAATAGTAATAATTTACTGTATTTCTTGATATAACCCAAAATAAGGAGGCATAAATATGATCAAGCTCCTGATTGTGGATGATGAACAAATTGAGCGGGATGCAATGAAAGCTATACTACAAAGGTCCTTTCCACAACTCATCATTGAATTAGCGAAAAACGGAAAAATTGCAATAGAAAAATCACAAGTATTCAAGCCAGATGTCATGTTAATGGACATAAAAATGCCAGGGATGAGTGGACTTGAAGCAATAGAACGAATTAGTGAAGATTCTTCCAATATTAAATTTATTATGGTAACTGCTTATGATTCATATGATTACGCTCGTTCTGCGATAAAACTAGGAGTAAGAGATTATCTACTGAAACCTAGTAAGTTAAGTGAAATTAAAGAAATTGTTGGTAAGGTGTTAAATGAAATAGAAATTGAACGAAGCAAGATGAACCAGTTTACTAATTAGAGAGGACACCCAAGAGGTATAAACTTTTTCAAAGTAGTCGAAGTAGGTAGGAAAATGTCGATATATTTAAAATGTAGTTTGAAAGGGTTTTCAAAGAAAGTTTAGAATAATTATATAATTAGACTTATTTTTGAAATGTTAGTTATAGTAAGGAAATTCAGAAAAGGTCGAATTAAAAAATAATTATTGTGAGGTTGAGAATGTTTGAGACATCTTTCAAAACTAATTTTTTTAACTGGAATCATTTTGTTCTTATTTACATTTTCGATTGCTGTTTACTTCTCGCAAAGAATGAATAATTACGGTGAGACTTCTGTAAATAGTAAAATTCCTAATTATAAGTATCATTTTGTTCTTGTACCCGAAGAGGTTGATAATGATTATTGGAGATTGGTAGAAAAGGGGGCCCAGGAAGCTGCCAGGAAAAACCATGTGTTATTAGAGTATGTAGGTCCGAAACAAGGGAACATTGATGAGCATTTAAAAACGCTTGAAAAAGCAGCTGCCTCTAATGTTGATGGCATCATTACACAAAGCTTAAATGAGGAGGAATTTCCACCTCTTATTGATAGTTTAATAGATCAGGGAATCCCTGTAGTTACCATTGATACTGATTCCGAAAACAGTAAAAGAATTTCATACATAGGAACAAATAATTATTATTCAGGTTTTATTGCTGGGACGAAATTGATAGAGGATACAAAAGGAGAGGTGAATGTAGCAATAATTACTGGTAACTTTCACTCTTCTAATCAAAGCTTGAGAGTAGATGGATTTAAAGAAGCAGTTAAGCATGAGGAAAGAATAAAAATCGTTGCGATAGAGGAATCAAAAATTTCTCAAATCCGTGCTGCGGAAAAAGCGTACCAAATTCTTAACGAATATCCTCAGGTAAATGCTTTTTTTGGTACTAGTGCTCTTGATGGTATAGGTATTGCACAAATTGTACAACAGTTGAACCGAGATTATATCTACATTATTGGGTTTGATACATTGAAAGAAACCATCGAATATATAAAAGATGGAGTTATAAATGCTACTGTTTCACAACAACCATTTGAAATGGGCTATCAGTCTGTAGAACTTATGGTGCAACTGTTAGAAGGGAAAAAGGTTCCAGAAATCAATTATACAGATACTTTAATCATCCAAAAAGAAGATTTATCTTCAGATAAACAAATAGGTGGAAACATCAATGATTAGGATCCGAACTAAACTACTACTCTATTTTGGAGTTATTCTACTATTAGTGAATGGTGTTATTTATTATCTTTATGATAGCAGTGAAAATATTATGGATGAATATGATAGTAGCTTTCACCGATTCCTACTTCTAAAAGAAATTTCACAACAAACAAATGAAATGACAGAATATGTTAATGGTTTCATTGTAGAAAAGGATCAGGTTTTTATAAATGAATACAAAGAAAATCTTTATGCATTACAAGAGAACAAAATACGCCTTTCTTTAGAGGTGGAGAATGAAAATAACTATGTTATTTTAAGAAATTACCAAAACATGATAGAAAGCTTTGTTAAGGAATGTGAGTCTACAATAAAAGCATTTGAACAGGGAAATATTGATCAATATTCATATCATTATAATCAGTCAGTAAAAATTTCTGGTTTTATTTTAGAATCAACTCTTTCTCTGATTAATAGTGAACTAACAGACTATCAGAACTTCTATGATGAATTATCACATAGAAATTCGAATTACCAACTAATGGGCATATTTTTAGTTGTTTCAATTTTTATTTTTTGCACGTTACTAGCAATCCTTATATCCAGGGGAATCACAAAGCCAATTCATAAATTAGCCCTTGCAGCTGAAGAGATATCGATAGGTAAATTTTCTGGAGAGGATATTAAAACAAATTCAAATGATGAATTGAAACTATTAACGGAAACTTTTAATGAAATGCGCAAAAATATTAGGGACCTTGTCATTGAAATTAAAGAACAGTCAGAATTAGATACCCTGTTGAAAGAACTAGAACTTAAGAGTCTACAAAATCAGATTAATCCACATTTTCTATTTAATACGTTAAATATCATAGCAAAGTTAGCATATTTAGAGGACGCAAATCAAACGAGTAAGTTAATTGAATCTGTGTCATTTCTTCTCCGATATAATCTCGCTGATTTAGAGAAGCCAACGACCTTAAGGGATGAAATTAAACTTGTTGAAGAGTATTTTACCATTCAACAAACAAGGTTTAGTGATCGTATTGTATTTGAAATGGATATTGATGATCAGTGTGTTTATCAACTCATACCAAGAATGACACTTCAACCTATTATTGAAAACGCATTTATTCATGGGCTTGAAGACTATGAGGAGGGGGCCCGATTATTACTTACGATCTATCAAAAACAAGGGAGAACAATTATTGACATTATAGATAATGGCGTAGGGATGGATGAACAGACAAGACAGAAATTGTTAAATTCTTTAAATAATGAGGAAGAAACAGGAAAAGATGTTCACAAATCTGGACACTCAACCGGAATCGGAATCAAAAATGTCATTAAACGTTTGGAAATTTATTTTAAACATAAAGAAATGGTTGAAATAGAATCGGAGCTAGGAAAGGGAACTCTCTTTCGAATAAAACTTCCTATGACAAATTAAGGGGATGGTGTAGCATGCGGTTAATCATTGTTGATGATGAGGAGTTAGAACGAAAAGGGTTATCAAAGATGATTCAGAGAGAAATGCCGGAAATTACCATCTTGGGTGAAGCAAGGAATGGTCGAACTGCAGTTGAACTAGCTGAAAAACTTCATCCTGATGTGATGCTGATGGATATTAAAATGCCCGGAATGGATGGGGTAGAGGCAGTCAAAATGATTCGAGAAAAAAATAAGGATATTAAATTTATAATGATTTCAGCTTTTAATACATTTGAGTACGCAAAAGGGGTTATGCAAGAAGGTGTAAAAGAATATATCCTAAAACCGAGTATGAAAGACGATGTAATTGGGGCTTTAAGGCGTGTGAAAAAGGATTTAGCTGAGCATAAGAAGAATCTAGAGATTGAATATAAATATAATACCGCTTTATCTCTAATGGAATCAGGGTGGCTTTCGTCGTTATTACTTGAGCAAGTAGAAGAAATGTATTTACAGGAATGGAATAAGCTCTTAAATATTGAAGCAGTCATGGGGTGTATCATTTTATTCTCGTTCAAAGGGAAGAACATTTTAATAGATAAAGAGATGAATAAGGTTTTTTATAACTGGTTGAAGAAAAAACAAAAAGATATGGATGATGATATTGTTGTTGGCCCAATGATAGATGAAAAGGTACCAGTGCTACTACTAGTGAAAAAAACAACGAGAGATACAAAAGTTAAAGCATTTGCTAGATCATACTGTCGTTCAGTAATCAATCAGTTTAATGAACAATTTTCTGAAGCATCTCTTAAAGCGGGAATTGGTCTACCATATCAGAAAAGCGAGGACTTTATTAAATCCTATCACGAAGCAATTATCGCATTTGAACAAATACGTGAAAGCGAAGTTTCCTATGGAATAATATCTGAGGAAGTAGTAGAGAAGGTGAATAGACAAAATATATACGAAAAAGAAAATGAACTATTAGAGCTCATAAAACTAGGTGATAGAACGAAATTGCTTCATGAATTTGAAATCTATTTTGATGGATTACTCGATCAAACAAATGGAGAAATCAATCAGCTTGTTCAGGCTGTTGAGGAGTTTTTTGTTGTTATTTCTCGTGATTTATATAATTTTGGTTACAAATTAGAGTTAAAGGCATTGCATCATGAGATACATACAAACAATGAATTAAGAGAAGCTTCAAAAGAAAGAATTTTGGAAATCCTTATGCATGTTCATGTATGGAAGAAGTCTCATCTAAAAGGAATTATTCATAAGGCAAAGGAATTTATTGATCAAAGATTTGGGGACACAATTACGTTGGAAGAAGTAGCAGATTATGTGAATTTAACTCCTTTTTATTTTAGTAAAATCTTTAAGGAAAAAATGGGCGTAACTTTTATTGATTACATGACCGATGTAAGAATTAAATTTGCAAAAAAAGAAATGATTATGACAGATAAAAGCCTAAAGGAAATTTGCTTTGATTGTGGCTATAAGGACCCGAATTATTTCAGTCGTGTATTCAAAAAGAAAACAGGAGAAACTCCGAAAGACTATCGACAAAAATATGTAAAAATTGAACATTTATAGATTTCTACATCAGTTTTTTACACAATCACAAAATTGTACTAGTAACAACAATATAGTGAGGGTTTTTAACAAACAAATAGTAGTAGAACTCTATTAAACTAAAAAATGTGAACGGTTACATTTTTGAGAAGTGATACAAAGACGAGAGGGGTAAAGATATGTTAAAAAAGTGGAAAAAGAAGAGAAGAAAGTTACTAGCAATTGCTTTAGCAACAGGAGTGATCGTTTCAGGGGTGAACCTGGATTTAACATTTGCTTCTAACGCAAATGGCAATAAGACAGTTGTTACACAGCAGTCTGTGAGCCAGCAACAGGTTCCACAATTGGTAGACGCTGCTTCTATTAATGCTGTTATTGCCGCAATGACAGTGACAGAGAAAGCAGCAATGGTGGTTGGTGCGAATTCAGTGGCTCTTGATCCTGTGAATGGAGAAATTATCGGAACACAATCACGAAAAGTACCTGGGGCAGCTGGACAGACACAGGCTATTCCTCGACTTGGAATTCCTTCAATCGTCTTAGCTGATGGTCCTATGGGAGTTCGAATTAATCCAACTAGAGAAGGTACAGATCAAACATTCTATGCAACAAAGTTCCCTTCACCTAATGTACTTGCGTCTTCATGGGATACAGAGTTAGTGAATAAAGTTGGGGTAGCAACAGCAGCTGAACTTAAGGCATATGGAATTGATCTTCTATTAGCACCTGGAATGAATATACAAAGTTATTTATTAAATGGTAGAAACTATGAGTATTTTTCAGAGGATCCACTGGTAACAGGAACTATGACAGCCGAATTTGTAAACGGTGTTGAGGATAATGGAGTTGGAACAACAATTAAGCACTTTGCTGCTTATAATCAAAGAACAAACAATAATGGAAATATGATTATAAGTCAAAGAGCGTTACGAGAAATCTATCTTAAAGGATTTGAAATCGCAGTAAAAGAATCTCAACCTTGGGCAATCATGGATTCTTACAATATGATAAATGGAACCTATGCAACTGAAAATAAGGATTTATTAACAAGTGTATTAAGAGAAGATTGGGGCTTTAAAGGCTTTGCGATGACAGACTGGGAATTCGGTGCAAGAGACATTGTTAAGCAAATTGAAGCAGGTACAAACCTACTTATGCCAGGAAGCTTAAACCAGGTTAATCGTATTATTGCTGCAGTGAATGATGGTAGTCTTGATGAAAAATATCTAGACCGTAACATTAAGGAGATTCTTAACGTAGTTATTGAAACTCCAACCTTTAAAGGGCATGTAGCAACCAATACTCCAGACTTAGAAGCTGGTGCAAAGATTGCTCGACAAGCAGCTGCTGATGGTATGGTACTTCTGAAAAATGAAGAAAAGGCACTACCTATAGCAGAAAGTGTAAGCGTTTCATTGTTTGGTACTCCTACTATTGAAACAATGACAGGAGGACGTGGAAGTGCATTAGTATACGCTCCATATCAAATTGGTATTCCTGAAGGTCTTAAAGATGCAGGTTTAACAATTAATGAAGAGTTGTTAAGCAAGTATGAAACTTATGTAGATGAATTAAGAGCGTCAGATGAGTATAAACAAACACCAGGAAACTTTTTTGTCTCAACCTTTCCAACTCTTCCTGAAATGGATGTAACACAGGATGCTATTGCTGCCGCTGAAAGTACAGATGTAGGAATTATCGTTCTTTCTTCAGAATTTGGTACTTATGGTTCTGACCGTTCAAAAGAAGATTTCTACTTATCTGAATCAAAATTAAAAATGATTGATGACGTATCAAAGGCATATCGTGCACAGGGTAAACCAGTTATAGCCGTCCTTAATGTAGAGGGACCTCTTGAAACAGCAAGCTGGGAAGATAAAGTTGATGGTATTGTCCTTTCTTGGCAGCCAGGTCAAGAGTTGGGTAATGCAGTAGCAGATATTTTAACTGGTAAAGTGAATCCATCAGGAAAACTTCCACAAACATTCCCAGTTGATTATGAGGAGCTTCCTTATGCTGATCGTTATCCTGGTGAAAACAATGAATTTACTTATGAAGAGGATATTTATGTTGGGTATCGCTACAATTCTACCTTTGGATTAAAACCTGCATATGAATTCGGTTACGGTCTGTCTTATACAACATTTGACTATGACAATGTAAGAGTGAATCGTAACGGAAGCTTTAAGGACAAAATCACTGTATTTGCAACAGTTGAAAATTCAGGTGATATTACAGGTCGTGAAGCAGTTCAAGTCTATGTTTCTGCGCCAGACGGAAAGCTAGAAAAACCTGAGTTAGAACTAAAAGCATTTACAAAAACAAAAGAGTTAAAACCTGGTAAGAAAGAAAATCTAAAGTTTGAATTAGACTTAAAAGAATTAGCTTCCTTTGATGAAGAAAAATCCGCTTGGGTTGTTGAAAAAGGAACATATGAAGTTCTTGTAGGTGCTTCTTCAGAAGATATTAGAGGAACTACTTCATTTAAAGTGGATAAAGATATTTTAGTAGAAACGGTGAATGATGTTCTAGAACCTCAGGTTGAAATAAACACACTTTCAAAATTTAATTAAATGTTAAGAAAATAAAGGAAGCTTAATAAGGCTTCCTTTATTTAAATAAGGGAGGAAATCTTAATGCTGAAGAAAATGAAGAAAGCAAAGAGAAAGAGACTATTAGCGATGGCACTTGCTGCTGGAGTTACGATTAGTGGTTTAGGCTATAGTACGACTTCTTTTGCAAATGACTCTACAGGTAATACAGTTCAAGTTCACAACGAGGTTCCAAAACTTATTGATGCTGCTTCTATTAATGCAGTAATCGGAGCGATGACACTTGACGAAAAGGCTAAAATTGTCGTTGGTGTTGGTATGCCAGGACTTTTTGGGATACCTAAGCTTTCAGTAGCAGGTGCAGTAGGTGGTACACCAGCAATCGAACGACTCGGAATTCCTGCGATGTTTTTTGCGGATGGACCAGCTGGTTTAAGAATTAGTCCAACCCGAGAAGGTGAAACAAAAACCTATTATGCTACTGCCTTCCCTATTGCAACAAATCTTGCATCTACATGGGATACAAAAATAATCGAAGCTGTTGGGAAAGCACAAGGAAAGGAAGTAAAAGAGTATGGTGTGGACATCTTACTTGCACCTGCTTTAAACCTACATCGTAACCCTTTGAATGGAAGAAATTTTGAGTATTTTTCAGAAGACCCTTTAATTACTGGTAAAATGACGGCTGCACTTGTAAATGGCATACAATCAAATGAAGTGGGAGCAACGGTTAAGCATTTTGCAGCTAATAACCAAGAAACAAATCGATTTACAATTGACACGATTGTTTCAGAAAGAGCTCTTAGAGAGCTTTATTTGAAAGGTTTTGAGATTGCAGTGAAGGAGTCAAATCCTTGGGCCGTTATGAGTTCTTATAATCTATTAAACGGATCACCTGCTTCACAAAACACGGAACTTCTTACAACTGTTTTAAGAGATGATTGGGGCTATGAAGGTTTCGTTATGACTGACTGGTTTGCGGGAACAAATCCAGTAGATCAGATGAGAGCTGGTAACGATTTGATTATGCCAGGCTTTCCTTCAAGCTCGACAGCTATTATAAATGCAGTGAAAGATGGTAGTCTTGATGAAAGTCTCCTAGACCGTAATGTTAAAAACATACTAGAATTTGTTGTTAAATCTCCTAATTTTAAGGATTATGCAAACTCAGATTCTCCTGATCTAGCTGCACATGCCAAGGTTGCTCGACAAGCAGGAGCTGAAGGAATGGTGTTATTAAAGAATGAAGATAAGGCATTACCATTGAAGAAGGAAAATAAGGTTGCCCTCTTTGGAAATGGTCAAATTGAGACGGTAAAGGGTGGTACTGGTAGTGGTGATGTAAATGCTGCCTATACAGTATCAATTGTGGATGGATTAACCGAAGCAGGGTATCAGCTGCAGGAGGACTTAGTAAATGATTATAAGGATTACATTGATACACTAAGACAACAGGATGAATACAAGATTAAGCCAAGTCCATGGGGCGAGGATTTTGGTAAAGAAATTCCGATTATCCCTGAAAAACCATTAGAAGTTAATGAAATCACTCAGGTACAAGAAGACACAGATACAGCTGTTATTGTCATTGATCGCAATTCAGGAGAATCTGCTGACCGTCAACATGTTGAAGGTGATTATCTGTTAACTGATACAGAGAAAGAAATGATTGAAAACATTTCAACTGTTTATCATGAAGCAGGAAAAAAGGTAACTGTTGTATTAAATATCGGTGGTCCAATTGAGGTTGAAAGCTGGAAGGATAAGGTAGACTCTATTCTAGTTGGTTGGCAACCAGGACAAGAAGCAGGTTATGCAATTGCAGATGTGTTAACTGGTAATGTGAATCCATCTGGAAAGTTAGCAACAACATTCCCTAAACAATATAGTGATGTGCCATCAGCTTCTAACTTCCCAGGTACGCCTGCAGAGAATCCAACACAGGTTGTTTATGAAGAAGATATTTATGTTGGCTACCGTTATCATTCAACTTTTGATGTTGCGCCTTCATATGAGTTTGGGTATGGGCTCTCATATACAACATTTGAGTATAGTAATGTAAGAGTCAACAAAGGTGGGAAATTCAAGGATACTATTACTGTCTTTGCGAACATCAAAAATACAGGTGATGTTGCAGGGAAAGAAGTTGTGCAACTATATGTCTCAGCTCCAGATGGAGAGCTAGAAAAGCCAGAAATCGAATTAAGAGCTTTTGATAAAACGAAAGAACTAAAACCTAATCAAAGTCAGTTAGTTACATTTGAACTTGATGCAATGGATTTAGCATCCTTTGACTCAGAGAAGGATCAGTGGATTGTTGAAAAGGGAGTGTACGAGGTTAGGATAGGTGCATCATCTGAAAATATTAAAGGCACAACAACCATTAAAGTTGATAAAGAGATAGTAGTTGAAGAGGTAAATAATGCTCTAGAACCAAATGTAGCGTTCGACGAGCTATCTAAATTAAATTAATCGGACAAAGATAGAGGAGTTAAGCCGATCCTCTATCTTTTATATTGTATAAGCTCTTTAATAAGCCATTTGTAACATGTAAAAGCCTCGGACATTTAAAGATAATGTCCGAGGCTTTGCATCTTTTAGTGATTCTTTATTAATCTACTATCATATTCATTTTGACTGTGCGGCCATCCACTCCATCAGAGTTGTTGTTTGGCCACTAATTGTTGTTTCTACATCGTTATTGTAAACATATATCCAAGACAAGTGACCAAAGTATTGATATGGTGTGCCATCTGCATTTTTATAAAGGCCAGAAGTATCATGAACATCATCAAATAAAGTGAGATGAACATTTGTAGCCCCAACGTCAATTAAACGATTGTAAGTAGGAATTGTATTATCAACTGGACGTAAAATAGGATCATTTTTTGCATGAACAAACCAGATTGGAGTTTGTGCAATTTTTAGGATATCTTCATCAGTAATTAAACGATCAGCTAAACCTTCGCAAACAGGAAATGCTGCTGCAAAGTATCCTGGATAATCACGGACCATTACCATGGTCATATAACCACCATTAGAAGCACCGCCGATGTAAATTCTATTTGGATCAATATCAGGATTATTAGCAACATAATCCTTAATTAATGACATTAGAGCTTCTGTATAGATTGAAGTTCCATCACTTATTCCTGTAACCCCATCCATCCATCTCGTTGGTGTTTGAGGAACTAATACATAAGCTCCATCAAAATAGGACTGAATGCTATCAGAAGCAAAGTTAGTTGCTTTATTTGCAGATAATGGAATGGTTGGATCAGTACCACCTTCACCGCCACCATGTAACCAGATGACTAATGGATTCTTATCCTTATCTTTTGCTGGTGCATAATCTGCATAGGTTAATGTAACATCGTTATAAGTTGCACTACCCGATGAAAACTCATCAACTAGTACTCTTGTTTCTCCGGCAAAAGTATCAATCACTAATCCAGAAATGGTACCAGACTTTCCAGAATTAAATGTAATATCTTTCTCTTGTGTGATTGTATAGTCAGACTCAATCCAGTTGTTAGACCCAGCATAATAGTTAAGAGGAGAGCCAAGTGATACAGTTGGACCGATTTTCATTTCTACTACTACATAATTTCCTCTTGTTGCAGGATTTCCATTTTTATCAGAGACATAAGCATTTATCACTTCTCGATCACCTTCTTCTAAAAGAGGAGATGCTAATCGAGAATCACTTCTTTTAACATGCACATTAAATGTTTCAGTTGTAACTGAATCCTTCGGAATTGGTGTACCTACTTCAACAATTAACTTTGTAATCGCTGCACCCCAGTCGTGTATTTCTGTAACACTACGATAAGATGTTTCGGTATTCCCGCTCTTTGCAAATACACCAACACTAAAGGAAAGTGATAGTATCGCAGTAAAGATAATGAATAAGAATGTTTTAACATTGTTTTTTAACATATTATTCTTCCTCCCTTTTTTGAAAATACTTTAACAGATATAGGATTAAAGGTACTTCCTAAATATTAGTGATTCCCCCCTTTTTTTATATATAAAAGCGCTTACAGTATTAGTGTATCGTGCAGAGCTCTGATTTTGAGTTTATTTTATTAGCACTATTCTACGGTTAACTGTATTCTTTTAACTATTACATACTGTTAATATATCAAGTGTGATTGTTCATATTTTTGAGTAGGAATCAATCCCTATTAAATCTTGGTGCTACCCTAAGTAAACGTTAGCGTACTAGTAGTATAGATAACACTTTTGTAAAATAAACCGGTTTTTACCAACACTAAAATATAGCAATTTTAGCAATAATTGTGTAAAATAGAAATCTCGGCATGTATAGTGCATTTTACCTATTTCAAATTAACTAGTTTGTAATATGAGTAATAATTTGAAACTTAAAGAAAATGGCAAACTTATCGAAAGGTAGGGACGCAAAACTTCAGGCCTAAGGCAGAAATGTGATGGCAGCTGGGTTACCTAATAAGATGGCTTTACCTGTATGTAAATCCACCTTTTAGGGGTGGTTTTTTGTGTTTTAAAAGGCAGTTTTCTCAAAGTTTGTAGTTAAAACATTGATCAAGCGGAGTGTATTCAGCCTGCGGCTTTACAAGCAACAATCTATACGAAATCAGCCTTTTTAAAAGAGAGTCTTAATAAAAATGGGGAGTGTCATCATGAGATTAGTAGTGAAAAATACGATTGTTATTAGTTTGTTAATAACAATATCCACAATCAGTATATCTGCATTTGGATATATGAAAGCAAAAGAGTTTTTATATGAACGTTTTGAGGAGCAGGCTTATAGTCAGCTTGAGTCAGTGAAGGCAAATATTGATATTTGGATTCAAGGGAAAAATGAAACATTGGAATACATAGCTGAAGCAGAGGAATTGAAAGTAGCTGACTATGTAAAAGCGGATGCTTTAAGTACTAGAATTGCAGAGAGAATTGAGAATCCAGATTCATTCGCATATATGAGTGCGGACGGGTTCTTATATTTAGGTGGAAATAAAATACCTGCTCAAGAATATGAACACTATAAAGGTGGGATGGAAGAACTGACCAAATCATATAATCCAGTCCCATCGGCAACACCGAGTTTGAATGGTGCGCCAATCATTTTAACTTCTTCACCGGTATATAATCAAAATCAAGAAGTTGTCGGAGTTGCCACAAGTGGACATCCTATTGAAGGCCTTATCGATATTATCTCTAGTATAAAATTAGGGGAAACTGGATATGTGAGAGTTTTTACGAGTGATGGTACAATCGTTGCAGGTGAAAACAAAGAGGATACTCTAACTAAGAATATTTCTGATTATGAAAATAGTGAGTTAGACCAATTGGTTGAAAAAAGTATAAGTGGTCAAACTGGAGTAATTGAAACAAAAGTTGGTAGTGAGAATAGTTTAGTGTTTTATAGCAAAGCAAACGAAATGGATTGGGGAATTATGATTTCTGTTCCAACAAGTGAAGCATATGCTGATGCGAATTCGTTGTTAAATTACTTTATTATGATAACAGTTGCGTTTATCCTGTTAGGCGCGGTTTTAATTTATTTTATAAATCTACGATCATTAAAACCAATTAAAGAAGTGACATATAAAATTGAGGAATTGGCACATAATGAAGGAGATTTAACAAAAAGATTACGTATTAATCGAAAAGATGAAGTTGGGAAGTTGGCAAATAGTTTTAATAATCTACTAGATACATTGCAGGTATTAATTGGTGATATTGCGAAAAAAGGAGAAGTTGTGGCAGAGAACACAACGGTCCTGTCAGAGCATGCTGAGGAAATGGTTCAATTATCTGGAGTGGTTACCCAAAATGTTCAAGTGGCAGCAGAGATTTCCAATGAACAAGAAAAAGGAAATCACAGAAATTTAGAATCTATTAACGAGATCACACAAAGTGTCTCGGAAATTAAAGATCATTCTTCACTAGTAGCTGAGAAGACGAACAAGTCTTACTTGGAAGTGGGGAAAGTAAATGAGGAAGTCATTTCGTTGTTAAGTCAAATGTCCGATACCCAAGACTCTGTTCGCCATTCATCTGAAATTGTTAAGAATTTAGGAAATCGTTCATCTGAAATTAGCAATATCGTTGGAATGATTACTGGAATATCAGCACAAACAAACTTACTTGCTTTAAATGCTTCTATTGAGGCTGCTAGAGCAGGAGAACACGGAAAAGGATTTGCAGTAGTTGCTAATGAGGTGCGAAAATTAGCCGAGGAATCTGCTCAGTCAGCAAAACAAATTTCTGAACTTGTGAAGGAAATTCAAACAGAAACGTCTAATGCGGTTCATAAAATGGAAGTTGGAACAAAACAATTTGGAACAGGGATGGAAAAATTAAAAGAGGTCAATGGAAGTTTACATGATGTGTATCAGTCTTCAAAAGAATCAACAAAGGAAGTAGATAAAATCTTTATTGAAATTGAAAACTTGCTATCTAAAGTAGAAGATGTCGAAAGAGTCATCAATGATAACTCACATAAAACACAAGAGTCGACTAAATACATTCACGAAGTAGCTAGCTCTTCTGAAGAACAATTATCTTCAATACAAGATATTACAGCATCAATTGAACAAACCGCCCAATTCGCTGAAGAATTGAAACAGCTATTGAATCGATTTAAAATATAATGGGAAATGGGGACGGTTCTCAGGTATCATTTTTGACCTTAAGGGTTGTAAACTAATTCATACCATAGAAAAAGCAGAACGAATGGAGATTTTATAATTCCAAGCGTTCTGTTTATTTTAGATGTTATTTAACATATTAGTGTGATGTACGCCTTACCCCTCTAACTTATTTGTTGAAGTTTTTAATGTTTGTTTTGTTTGATCGTGATAAATGTCAAAAAACGTACCGTCTGTAAATTTAATGACTACCGCAGTTGTGGTAATAGCAACATCCTCAACTTGCTTTCCTTTAAGATCATTAGGTATGACTTTGAAATTGTTATTAATTTCCACTTTTACACGATCCTTTCACTTATTTAATATCGTGGCTTATCATACTTTGGTTGTAGAACAAGGGGCCTATGCATGTAGCTTTTTTGTAAAATCATTCCAATCCTATTTTGCCATACACAAGTCCCTCTAGCAATAGTCTTTCTGCTATAATGAAGATTAGTTGATTAATAACTAACATAAGGAGTTACCTTTCATGAGAAAAATCGTTACTTTTGTAACCGTTACCATATGCGTAATTTTGTTTTATTTTACGTTTCAGTCAGCATTAGCAGTACTTGATGATGACTGGCAGCTACCAGAGAAATCTACTGGAGAGCTCATTGATCATCGCATTGTTTTAATCACTCAAGAGTTGGACACGCCTTTTTGGGATAAAGTTGGTGTAGGAGCAAAACAGCAGGCTGAGAAGGATGGTGCAAGACTCGAGATATGGGGAAGCTATGGAAATAATCAAGAAGACTTTCTAAAGCAAATAGAAATTGCGATTTATTCACAGGTAGATGGAATTATCGTACAAGGGCTTGATACAAATGAATTCAAAGAACTAACAAAGGTTACGGCAGCTTCCTACGGAATTCCTGTCATAACGGTTGCGAATGATGTGCCAATGGCTGAAAGCTTACGTAGAACATACGTGGGTTCTAATCAGTATTTAGCAGGTAGATTAATCGCCGAGCAGCTCGTACATGATATGGGAGTATCGGGTGAGGTTGTACTGATGCTTGATCGTACACAGGAGTATTACCAAACACAACGATTAAAGGGAATTCAAGACTTTCTTTCCGAATATCCTAATGTGAAGTTAATTGAAGCAGAAACGGAAGATTCGAGAGAACAAGTGATTGCGACGACAAAGGATCTACTAAACAGAATGCCAAATGTAGATTCCTTCATTGCGGTGAATGCTAAGTTTGCTGATGATCTTGTTGAGGAAATAGACAGACGCTCAAACGCTGAAACGTATTATATCTATTCGTTTGATGATGATCTTGCCTCAGTATCCCTACTAGAGCAAGGGAAGATAGATGGGATGATTGAACAGTCTCCTGAAATGATGGGAACACTTAGTGTTGAATTAATGATGAATTGGTTAAACGAAGAGAATTTACCACTTAATTTGGATGGCTATCTTACAGATATACGAATGATAAAACAGGTGGACGAACAATGAACAGCATACAAAAGAAAATTTGGGGACTTGCGATTATTGTCCTGTTAATTATGGCGATAACGTGGGTTTCACTCATATACTATAACCAAAAGATGCTTGATCAATATAATGCTATTCTTGAACGATATTTAATCATGAATGAAATATCAAGGAAAAGTCAGCAGACAGTAACAGCTCTGAATAACTATTTACTAATTCCGTCTATTGAGAACTTTGAAGTAATTGATGAGAATAAAAAACAAATTCAAATGATGAAACACGAAGTTACATTATTTAAAAATGTAGAAAACGAATTAGCTTTAACAAACTATGTAAATTTGATTGATAGTCTTGTAGATACAGTTGAACGATCGGTGTTTTTCCAAACAGAGGAGGAAACCGAATACTCGATGACAGCGTTTAAAGAAGCAACACATATTTCCAACTTTATTTCTGAAAGAACTCTTACATTAATTGATTTAGAGCTACGAACGTATGATTTATTTTATCGAGGGATTATGGATCAGTCAGAAGATTTGAAGCGACTTGGATTTTGGTTGCTGCTCTTAATAACATTTTTACTTTTACTGTTTACCTATTGGTTCTCTCTTCGAATAACAAAACCCGTGGAAAAGCTAACACGTGCAGCGAATGAACTTTCGAAAGGTCGGTTTGATTTAAAAGTTGAGGTAGATTCTCATGATGAAATTGCCTTTTTAGCAAAAATGTTTGATCGAATGCGTGTGAACATTAACAATTTGATTTCCGAGATACAGCATAAAGCACAGCTAGAAAAAGAGTTACAACAAAGCAAGCTTCTTTTAAAAGAAAGCCAGCTGCGTCATCTTCAAAGTCAAATAAACCCACATTTTTTGTTTAATACGTTAAATACACTTTCGAAAAAGGCTTATATGGAAGGGTCAGAAGAAACGAGTGATCTACTTGTAAGCGTTGCCGGTTTGTTAAGGTATAATTTAAAGCATTTGGATAAGCCGATGACACTATTTGATGAAGTTAACGTGTTAAAACAATATATTGATATTCAAAAATCACGCTATACCGATCGACTACATTTTGTGACTGAGATAGATGAATCATGCCTTTCTATTGCTATTCCTGGTCTTACGTTACAACCTCTTGTTGAAAATGCCGTCATCTATGCGGTTGAGCCACAAGAGGAAGGAGGAACGATTTGGTTTCGTATCAAAGATAATGGAGCTAAGGTCACAATTGAAGTAGAAGACAACGGTCCTGGTATGACAGAAGAGAAAATTCAGGAGATTTTAGAAGGGAAGGAAGACACCACTAGTGGGCATGCCACCGGAATTGGCTTAAGTAATGTGGTGAAACGTCTTCGCCTTTTCAATGGAAGTGAAGAAGTAATGAAAATTGAAAGTAAGCTGGGTAGTGGTACGAAAGTAATGATTCATCTTTTGAAAGATAGGGGGCTTGAAGAGCATGATAAAAATACTAATCGTGGATGATGAACAAGTGGAACGTGACGGGCTACAGACTATTTTGGAGAAGCACTTTTCAAATATTGTCATTCAACAAGCGAAAAATGGAAGAATCGCTTTAGAAATAGCAGAAGAATATAAACCAGACTTAGTGTTTATGGATATTCAAATGCCAGGTATGACAGGACTCGAAGTGATTAAGAACATGCAATCAGACAACCCTCGGATTAAATTTATCTTAGTAACTGCCTTTGCACAATTTGATTATGCAAAGGAGGCAATGCAACTAGGTGTTGTTAACTATTTAGTAAAACCAAGTCGTGTGAAGGAAATTGTTGAATCTGTTGAAACGATACTCTCACAGATTAGCGAGGAGCAACGAGTAGTAGAAGCGAATAAACAACAAGAAAATACACTCCAAAAAGCAATGTCCTTGTTTGAAACAGATGTTGTAACCCAGCTGTTATTTGATCATGTTCATGAAGTCCACTTAGCTGAGCTAATGGAGCTGTTAGATATTCAAGCAACAGATGAAAAGTTTGTCATTAGTTTAATCGTGCCTAAAGGATTTGAAACCTATTATTCAGCAGTAAAAGAAAAAGTGAATCAAACAGGTAGTGCATGGATTGGTGCTTTATATGGACGTCAACTACCAATTATCGTGTTTCGCAAGAAAGAGCAATCTTTCCGGACGCAAGCGATATTATTAGCAAGGGATATTTTGACATTAGCTAAGAAAGATGGAGATATAGGTTGGTTTATAGGGATTGGAAATGTATATAACAGCCTAGGACAAATTAGGCAGTCGTACCAGGAATCGTTAATAGCGACGAGAGATACAACCACTCCGGGGAAATTTCGCTTTTATGCAGATCTTCAAGCAATTACACCTAACATAGACGAGCAAAAGATGAAGGAAAACGAAGAACTATATTTTGAACGGATCCGGAACGGAGAATGGGAGAAAATTCATCAGGAAATATCCTTCATTATTGATCGGTTAGAACAAGAAGGTATGATTCTAGAGCAAGTTAAACAACGCGTAATGGAGCTATTTTGGATGGCTTCTCGCGTTTTAAGTGAGATGGGGGTAGAATCAGATGTTCCATTGTATTCATATCAATCAACGGATTTCAGACAACTGCGTTCAGAAACGCGTCATCTATTAGAAAGGATGCGTAAGTCTTACGAAGAGCATTACGCTGAACTTGAGGCTGATACAATCCAACAAATAAAACAATATATTATAGATCATGCTCATTCAGATATATCTTTAGATATGATTGGAAGAGAAGTAGGTTTAAGCCCAATTTACATTAGTAGAATCTTTAAAGAGCAGCTTGGCATTAACTACATTGACTTTTTAACTGACTGTCGCATTGAAAGAGCGAAGAAATTAATGCGAGACCCAGCGAAAAGCCTTAAAGAAATTACGTTTGAAGTTGGCTATCATGATCCGAATTACTTCAGTAAAGTATTTAAAAAGATATGTAATGTCTCTCCAAAGGAATATCGGAAAAAGTTATTTTCGTAAGAAAAGTTATTTTATATGAACACAACAAGGAGAGAGTCCAATGAGGAAGTTATTGCTCTTATTCAATATAGGAATGGTGCTCATTTTACTTTTACTTCTCACTGCTTGTACAGACGAAGACAACCAGAGAAGCGAAACAGAGACACCACCAAAGACAGATGCTAACAAGGAAAACGAAGAAGAAATGACGAACAATCCACTGAAAATTGGTTTTGCGATGGACACATTAATGGAGGAACGCTGGCTAAAGGACAGAGACCTTTTCGAGGCATCCATCAGGGCTCTAGGGGCAGAAGTTGAAGTAATGGCTTCTCATGGTGATGATGCTCTACAAATTTGGCAAGCGGAAACAATGATTAGTCGAGGGATTGACGTATTAGTTATTGTGCCACATAATGCAGAATCAACTGCAGCCATTGTCAAAAAAGCACATTCTGCTGGGATAAAGGTGTTATCATATGACCGTCTTGTGAAAAATGCAGAAGTTGACATGTATGTGTCCTATGATAATGAACAAGTTGGTGTTCTTCAAGCAAAGGCAATTACAAGTATTATGCCAAAAGGGAAGTATGTTTATATTGGTGGTGCTGATACGGATAATAATGCTCATATGTTCAAAAAAGGTGTGTTTGAAGTATTACAACCGTTAATCGATAAAGGTGATATAACCGTTGTGTTTGATCAATGGACGAAAGACTGGATGCCAACATATGCGAAAGAAAATATGTTGCTGGCGTTAGATGCGAACAATAACGATATTGATGCAGTGATTGCGGCCAATGATGCAACGGCTGGTGCAGTCGTGGAGGCATTGAAGGAACGTGGGCTCGAAGGGAAAATTCCAGTTGCCGGTCAAGATGCCGAGCTTGCTGCAGTTCAGCGTATTGTCCAAGGAACACAAACGATGACCATTTATAAACCGATTAGAGAACTATCTGAGTTAGCGGCCGAGCTAGCGATTAAGTTAGCAAAGGGTGAGGAAGTTGAGAATGTAATGAAAGTAAACAACGGGAAAATGGAGGTACCATCCATCCTCCTAACACCCATTGTCGTTGATCAAACTAATATAGAAGAAACAATACTTGCTGATCACTTCCATAAGAGAGAGGATGTTTATTTGAAGGAGTAATGCTTGAATTGCTTAATCATCGTCTATTTATATAAAAAAGTTAAAAAAGTTCTAAGCCTGAGTACACATTCTTGTGTATTTAGGCTTTTTCATTTCCGAATAATTACAGGTAGTTATTATTCTACCCGAGCTAGTATATTTTTAATAAGTTAAAAAAGTACAGGTGAATAACAAAATAGTACTATTAGTAAGCGTTTCCACCTTCAAATTCTACTGATATAGTTATCTTGTAAGCATTTACAAAACAAAAACAGATTTCGAGAGGGGTTCAATAGAATGAAAAAAGGTAAAAAGTTCTTCGGTGTTTTATTAGCAGCACTTATGTTAACTTTTGTTGCAGCTTGTGGAAATGGTAGTGGTGCAACTGAAGTAAGCGTTGGTATCGTACTACCTACAAAGGATGAGCCAAGATGGGTTCAAGACGAAGCAAGATTTAAAGCAGCACTAGAAGATTCTGAATATACAACTGAAATCTTATTTAGCCAAGGTTCTTCTGCGAAAGAAAAAGAAAACGTAGAAACTTTAATCAATAAAGGGATCGATGTGTTAATCATTGCACCTCACGATGGTCCGGCAGCTGGTTCTGCAGTAGAAGCAGCACAGAAAGAAGGAATAAAAGTAATTTCTTATGATCGTTTAATCACTGATACAGACGCGGTTGATTATTATGTAACATTTGACAGCATTGCTGTTGGTCAAGCACAAGGTCAATATTTAGTTGATAATGCACAAGGTTCTGGTGTTCCACTTTACTTATTCGCAGGTGCATCTTCTGATAACAACGCATTCTTATTCTTTGAAGGTGCTTGGAGTGTTCTTCAACCAAAAATTGCTGATGGTACATTTGTAATCGCTAACTCTAGCGAAGCTGAAGCATTAAAAGATAAAGCAACTTTAAGTCGAGATGAAATGGGTAAAATTTTAGGTCAGGTTACAACAAACTGGGATCCAAACGAAGCAAAAAACAAAGCACAAACAAACTTAACAGCTGCAGCTGCTGAATTCAAAGGTGATGTAGCGATTCTTGCTCCAAACGATGGTACAGCTCGTTCAATTGCTGATGTATTCGGATCAGATAGTGCAATCACTAGCTATGTGATCACTGGTCAGGATGCTGAAAAAGCTTCTATCCAATATATTATTGATGGCAAACAATCTATGACAGTATTCAAAGATGTTCGTACATTAGTTGAAGATGCTATGGGAATGGCAGTTACAATCTTAGATGGTAATACTCCAGAAACTACGGGAACTTACGATAACGGTGCAACAGATGTAAAAGCAAAACAAACAGACGTTATCGTAGTGAACAAAGACAACGTGAAAGCAGAATTAGTTGACTCTGGTTATTACGATGAGAGTGAATTTACTGGATTAGAATAATAGAAAAATAGAGATGCATAGGAATGAGTGTTAGCATAACGTCTAATGCTCATTCCTCCAATTGTAAAGTTGTCTTGTTAAGGAGGCAGAACGATGAGCGAATATATTTTAGAGATGAACCAAATATCAAAAGAATTTCCAGGTGTGAAGGCGCTCTCTAATGTCAATTTTAAAGTTGAAAAAGGAGAAATCCACTTTTTAGTAGGAGAAAATGGTGCAGGTAAGTCGACATTAATGAAAGTACTAAGCGGTGTATATCCGCATGGGTCATATTCAGGTGATATTGTTTATAATGGCAATGTTCAACAGTTCAACAAAATCACTGATAGTGTGGATGTAGGAATTGCGATTATCTACCAAGAACTAGCTCTGTTCCCGGATCTTTCCGTTTATGAAAATATATTTGTAGGTAATGAGATTCAAAAGGGCGGCGTGATGAACTGGAATAAAGCGATCGCTGAAGCAAAAAAAATGTTAGATAAAGTAGGCTTGAAAGTAAATCCCGAAGCATTAATTAAAGATTTAGGAGTAGGGAAACAGCAATTGATCGAGATTGCAAAAGCATTAAGCAAAGAAGTAAAACTACTTATCTTAGATGAACCAACTGCAGCACTAAACGAAGATGATAGTGCCAACTTGTTGGAACTACTTCTTGAATTAAAAAAACAAGGGATCACCTCAATCATGATTTCCCACAAATTAAAAGAAGTAACCGCAATTGCAGATAAAGCAACCGTACTCCGTGATGGGGAAACAATTTGTACATTAGATGGCTCAAAGGGTGAAATAACGGAAGATGCCATTATTAAAAACATGGTTGGTCGTGAAATTGAGGATATTTATCCAAAACGACCAAAAAAAGACATTGGTGAAAATATCCTTGAATTAACGAATTGGACAGCTTACGATCCACAGCTTGGGCGAAACGTTGCCAATAATGTAAATCTTCATGTGAAAAAAGGAGAAATTGTTGGGATAGCTGGATTAATGGGCTCAGGGCGAACTGAGCTAGCACTTAGTATCTTTGGAAATGCAGCAAAGTACAAGATACAAGGAGATTTATTTGTAAAAGGGCAAGCTGTTAAATTAAAACATCCAAGTGAAGCCATTAAAGCAGGGATTGCTTATGTAACAGAAGATAGAAAAGGTGACGGTTTATTTTTACAACAAGATATAAAAAATAATATTTCGATTGGGAATTTAAACAATATCTCACCTAAGGGTGTTGTGAATGAAAATGAAGAGATTGTTATTGCACAAGGATATAGAGAATCGTTAACAATTAAAACACCATCACTACAACAGCTTGTTGGAAAATTAAGTGGTGGAAATCAACAAAAGGTTTCTTTAGGGAAATGGTTATTTGTTGGTCCCGAACTATTAATATTAGATGAACCGACACGAGGTATTGATGTTGGTGCAAAATTTGAAATTTATACAGTGATGAATGAACTGATCAATAGAGGTATGAGCATTATCATGATTTCATCAGAGCTTGGTGAAGTTCTGGGTATGAGCGACCGCGTATATGTAATGGCTGAAGGCGAAATCAAAGGAGAATTGTCTTCAGGGGAAGCGAACCAAGAAAAGATTATGGAACTTGCGACGCAATAGGAGGTAGACATGTATGAAATATATTAAAGAACTACAAGGACTTGTAAAGCATAATATTCGTGATTATGGGATGTATATTGCATTATTTGTTATTATGATCACATTTCAAATCCTTACGAACGGACTATTCATGTCCTCACGAAATATTAGTAACTTACTAGATTCAGCAGGTTATATTGCTGTTTTAGCTGTCGGTGTTATGCTTGTAATTGTTATCCGACATATTGACTTATCGATCGGATTTTTAGCTGGGTTTCTTGGAGCAATAGCAGCAATTCTCCTCATGCAGGTTGGTATGCCTGTTTATATCGTCATTCCAATTATATTGATTCTTGGTATGTGTGCTGGAGGAATTACAGGTGTATTAGTAGCAAAAGTAGGAATTCCCGCATTCGTTGCCACATTAGCTGGATGGCTCATCTATCGTGGCGCAATCCTGATGGCAACAGAAAAAACGGGTACGATTATTGTAGATAATGATGCATTTAATGCAATTGGTAACGGATATATCCCTTCAATTGCGCAAGTAGGTGGATTACATTTATTATCATTACTTGTTGGTTTAGTTGGAATTTTGTTTTACATTTATAGTGCAATTTCTAGTCGTAAAAACAAAATTAAATATGAATTTGACGTAGTATCAAAACCGATTTTTATTTTACAGTTGTTATTTGTTTCAGGAATTATGGCTTATGTTACTTGGCTTCTTGCAGGCTACAATGGTTTCTCATGGACTGTTATCGTTATTCTTTTAGTCGTTCTAATCTACCATTTCATAACAACGAAAACAGTGCTTGGACGTCATATTTATGCAGTAGGTAGTAACCCAGAAGCAGCTCATCTTACAGGTATTAATGTAAGCAAAATTACGTTTATTGTCTTTGGTTCAATGGGTATGCTTTCCGCATTATCTGGTATTCTATTTACAGCGCGTTTACAATCAGCAACGACAACAGCTGGTACGTTGTTTGAGCTTGATGCAATCGCTGCGGCATTCGTTGGTGGTGTATCTGCAGCAGGTGGTGTTGGAAAAGTTACCGGAGCAGTTATTGGTGCAATTGTTATGGCAACATTGACAAATGGAATGAACTTATTAGGAGTAGGTATTGCTCCTCAATATATGATTCGTGGTGGAGTACTAGCACTTGCAGTTATCTTTGATGTAATGACACGTAAACAAAGAGCTTAATAGTGAGCGATGGAGATTGGCCCCTTGTCCATGAGAGACAAGGGGCCAATTCTTTATTTTTGAGGAGGTAAACGGGGACGGTTCTCGTGTATCTTTTTTAACCTTGAGGAATGCACACTAAAAAGTACTCAATAGAAAACGGAACGCGTGGGTTCTAATATCCAAGTGTTCTGTTTTTTTTTGAGATTACGATTGAAAAGGCCCTACTAAACTTTCGCAAATGAAGGAATTATTAACGATACCGAAAAGTAGAGATGCTCATACAAGAAAGTTCAATATATGTTTCGGAATTTTGCTATAATTTAATAAATTACTCCAAAAGGTAGGATTAGTCTAAATGAAGCATTTATATATGAAATTTTTAAAAGGCTTTCAAAATGAAAGGGAGAGGTATAAATATTTTATTTTCATGATGTGCCTTTCTATTTTCCCCCTGTTATTACTTGGATTAATCTCTTATAACATAGCCAAAGACACGTTAGTGAAAAATCAGTACCAGACGACATATAATCACCTTCAAACTTCAAGTGAAGCAGCTGATTTATTATTTCGAAACATTGCAAATATGCAGCGTCTTATTTCCTGGAGTAAGGAAGTGCGTCAGGAGTTAATTAGTAGCTCCGAGTTCGAAGGGGCTGGAGATAAAGGCGCAGTATTAGATAAAGTTACAACAGACAGAATCCAGGATTTATTATCAAATTATTTAATTGATACACAATATATTGATTCTGTCTGTTTGTTTGATGTCAACTTTCGTACAGTCTGTTACGGAAATTCAGGTAGCATTGGCAAGTTTGAAAATGGTGAAACATATAAAGGACTTTCCTTGAAGGATTGGTATGAAAGTAGTGTTGAAGCAAAAGGGAGGCCAATCTTTTTTAGTCACAATGTGCTTTCTAGCCATTCAACGAATACTTTTTCTTCTGTTAAATTACTTAAAGATCCAAATCGTTTATTTGAACCTCGGGTAATTGGTTTGTTGGTAGTCAATATAAAGAAATCAATGTTTTCAAGAGTCTTTACTGAAAACAATGATAGCACTTTTATGGTTGTCGATCCTAACGGTATTCAAAAGAGTATCTTGTATCAATTTCCGCAGACGTTTCAACAAAATAAGAATGTAGATGACTTTGAAAATAATGGGTTTATAACAAGTAGCTTTAAGAATCGGACCACCGGTTGGATTTTTACAAATGTGATCCATGAAGAGGAACTATTGAAACAGGCCGATAGGATAGGACTCATAACAGCATCGATCTCATCAATCATAGCACTTGTAGTTTTGTATTTTTCATTCATTCTCTCAGGCACTATTACTAGACCTTTGTTGAAATTGAAAAATATGACACTTGAATGGAGAAAGGGATTAAGGAATCAAATTGAATCTACAGCAAAGGATGATATTCATACAATCGGTGAGACTTTTCAGCAGATTACGATTGAAAATAAAGAGTTAAATGAGAGGCTGATTAAATCGCAATTAAAGGAGAGAGAGGCTGAATTACGTGCATTGCAGGCCCAAATTAAGCCGCATTTTCTATATAATACATTAGATTCGATTTATTGGATGGCGATCATGAATAACAACCAAGACATTGCAAAGATAGCCGTAGCTCTTTCTCAAAGCTTTAAATTAAGCTTAAACAGTGGTGAGGATTTGATTCCAGTCTCAAGGGAATTAGAGCATATTAGTCACTATGTAACGATACAAAACATTCGATTTCATAACCGCTTTCACTATGAAGAAAATGTAGAAGAGGAATTAAAAGAGCTAAGAATATTGAAATTGCTTCTTCAACCCATTGTTGAAAATGCAATCTATCATGGGTTAGAGTCAAAAATCGGAGAAGGCACGATTAAATTAACCGGAAAAATCGAAAATCAATGGGTACTATTCTCTATTAGTGATGATGGTATAGGAATTGAGGATCTAAACGCTACCAAGCAAGGATATGGGCTAACAAACGTAATTGAACGATTACAGTTATTTTATGGAAAAGAAAGCTCACTCACCATTTCTAGTAAGGTTTCAGTTGGAACCACTGTGGAAATTCGATTTCCGATCCATTCTAAGGAGGGCTAATGAATGTTAAAGGCAGTTGTATTTGATGATGAATATATTGTTCTACAAGGCTTTAAGATGATTGATTGGGCAAAATTTGGGATTGAAATCGTTGCAACAGCAACAAATGGGATTGAAGGATTAGAGGTGTTTGAAGAATATAATCCTGATATTGTATTTTCAGACATTCGAATGCCCGGCTTGGATGGTTTAAATGTTATTGAGAGAATACTGGAATCTAAACCAGAAACAATATGTATTGTTTTTAGCGGGTTTAATGAATTTGAATATGTTAAAAGGGCTATTAAACTTGGAGTTACCGATTACTTAGAAAAACCAATTACAATTGATATGATTGAGGAATCTATTAAGAGAATTATTGAAAAAATGAATCAGCAAAAATTACAATCTCAATGGGAATTAAATAAAGAGGAACTACTCGAAAAAGCAACATTAGATTTGCTACTGTCTGGAGTAAAAGCGGAATCAAAGTGGAGGGAGTTGTTTGGTCAAATAGCTGAAAAAGTAATTAGCGTCACTGTCCTGGCACTTACAGAAAAACCTCTGTACATAGATAGAGACCCTTCTTACCACGTTGTCTCCCTGCATAATGGTGAAGCGCATTTGCTAGTTATCTTTCATTTAGAAGATGAAATTGCTGGCTTATTTCAAGAAATAGAAGATTGGTCTGAGCAAAGTAAGGTATACGTAGGCGCTGGAAGGACTTACAGTAGCATAGTAGATATCGAAAAAAGTTATAAAGAAGCGAAGCAAGCGTTAAGATATGGAACATTTCTGGATGAAGAGTGGACTAGTTTTGATGATATCGGAGGGGATATGCATCTTCCTAGTAATCTCTCTAAACAAGAGGAAAATATCTTGTTCTTCTTGCGTACAGGGGACGAAGTAGGATTAGAGGAACATCTTGAATTGTTTATTAATCAAGTAAAGACCGAACGTCTTAATCCTCAAGTTTTGGAAAGAGAAATATTAAAACTAGTTTATCTTGGAATCGAGGTAGCAAGAGGGATAGACAAGGATAATGATAAACTGAATGACTATTTTCCACATTTAGAAATAAGAAAATTAAACACGAAAGAGGAAATGTTTAGTTGGTTGAAAGCTCAAATGGAGTTATTTGTGAATTGGAGTAATAATGTTCGTCAGTTAACAAAACACATTTCCGTCAGTAAGGCTTGTGCTTATATGAAGGAGAACTATAGCAAAGATCTAACACTTCAAGAGGTGTCCGATTATGTTGGGATGAACCCGACCTATTTTAGTCTATTATTTAAAGAAGAGATGAATCAATCGTATATCAAGTATTTAACAAGTTTCCGAATGGAGCGAGCAAAGGATTTATTAAATAAGGGTTGCAAAGTGGCAGAAGTTAGTGAAAAAGTTGGGTATCATAGTCCTCGTCATTTTTCAGAAGTCTTCAAAAAATATGTTGGGATAAAACCAGGGCAATTCAAGAACACAGTTTAAAAAAATTAGCGTGTAATAAGTGTAGTATTTTTCTTGTTGTTGTAAACGCTCCCAAAAAAATCGGATATCATTCCAAAAAATGCATCACTTATAACTATAGATGTAAGCGCTTATAATTAGAGTATCACAAGGAGATAGACTAATAGCTCCTAAGTGATCAAAAATAGTTCTATAGGGGGAAAAAAGATGAACAAGAGAAAAAAGTTTGTCTCACTATTACTTAGTGGCGCATTAGTAGCTGGTGTTCTGGCTGGATGTAGCAACAAGGAAGAAGCTTCTGGTGGTACTAAAAGTGATGAAGGGGAAACAATCACATTTTTAATTGACAACCAAACCCAATTGGCTGGAATTGAAGCAGTAATTGATGGGTTTGAAGAAAAGAATAATATAAAAGTAGAAATTGAAACTCGCCCTGGTGGGGTAGAGGGTGATAACATCATCAAAACCCGTTTGGCAACTGGGGATATGACAGATTTAGTTTGGAATAACTCAGGATCACAGTTACAAGCGCTAAACCCAGAGCAAAATTTTGTGGATCTTACAAGTGAACCATTTATGGATACAATTATTGATGGTTACAAAGAAGCTGTTTCAGGAAATGGAAAAGTATTTGGTATTCCTGGTACACCAACAAATGCTGGTGGTTGGTTATATAACAAAAAGGTATATGAAGAGCTTGGCCTTACTGTACCAACAACATGGGATGAGTTAATGGCTAACAACGAAAAAATTAAAGAAGCTGGGAAAACAGCAGTAATTGGAACATTTAAGGATACTTGGACATCTCAAGTTATCTATCTTGCAGACAACTATAATGTCCTTGCAGAGAACCCAACTTTTGCTGAAGATTTTACAGGAAACAAGGCAAAGATTGCGACGACACCTGCTGCTCTTCGTAGTTTTGAGAAGCTAGAAGAAGTATTTGCAAATGGTTACATGAACGAAGATTTCCTTGCTACTGGTTATGATGCAGGATTAAAGATGTTAGCTGATGGTACAGGTGCACATTATCCAATGATTACATTCGCTTTAGCTAATATTGCAGCAAACTATCCTGATCAAATGCAAGATATCGGATTCTTCCCACAACCAAGTGACAGTGCAGATGTTAATGGTTTAACAGTATGGATGCCAGCTGGAATTTTCATTAATAAAAATAGTGAAAAAATCGATTCAGCGAAGAAATTTTTAGAATTCTATGTTTCTCAAGAGGGAATTGATTTATATACTTCAGTAGTAAAACCAGATGGTCCATTCGCAATTGAAGGTGTAGCGTTACCTGAAGATGTTTATCCAGCAGTAAAAGATATGATTCAGTATTTTGAAAATGGAAATAATGCTCCTGCTCTTGAATTCTTAAGCCCAGTTAAAGGCCCGAACTTAGAGCAAATTACAACACAAGTTGGTAGTGGAATTAGCACAGCTAAAGAAGGTGCTGAATTGTATGACAAAGATGTTGAAAAACAAGCTAAACAATTAGGTCTTGAAGGCTGGTAAAAATAATTAATGATCTTAATTTGACCCTGCCTAGTTTCTAGCAGGGTCAAATTTATAATAAGACAGGAAAGAGGTGCACCAGGGTGAATACATTTACGAAAAGAACGTATTCATATTATTTTCTACTACCTGCTGGAATCGTTTATTTTGTTTTCTTTTTGTTACCAACAATAATGTCTCTCTTTTTCAGTATGACATGGTGGACACTAACTGACTGGGAGTTTATCGGGTTTGAAAACTTTAGAACGTTTTTAACAGAACCTTCTTTAAATATAGGATTTAAAAACACGATCATTTATGCATTTGTCACATGTACATTGAAGGTCGTTATTGGTCTATTACTTGGGATCTTTTTAAGTACAAAGTTAAGGACAGTTGGTTTTATTCGTTCAATGATCTTCTTTCCAACACTATTAAGTACGATTGCTGTTGGTATTGCATTCACAATGATGATGCATCCTTCTCAAGGAATTATTAATGTGACTCTTAATGCACTTGGTATTATTGGTCCTGACTGGTTAGGAGATACACGTATTGCTCTTTTGTCAGTAGCATTTGTTGATGTTTGGAAAGGTGTTGGGATCGCAACTGTTATCTTTATTGCGGGGATCATGTCCATTCCGCAAGATTATTATGAGGCACTAATGATTGATGGTGGAAATGCATGGCATAAATTTAAAAGTATCATTCTGCCACTTAGCCGCCCAGCAATGAATACTGTAATCATTCTTTCATTTATTGGAGGTTTGCGTACCTTCGATTTAATTTGGGCAATGACAAAAGGTGGGCCAGGTTTTACGACAGACTTGATTGCTTCGATCATTTATAAGCAGTACCAAGCTGGTTTCTATGGTCTTTCTACAGCTGGTAACGTTATATTATTTGTACTCGTTTCTGCACTAGCATTCCCACTATATGCTTATCTCAATAGAAAAGAGGTAGATTTGTAATGAGCCAGGTTAACGTAAATACAAAGCCTATAACCACTGAGAAAAGCTATGTGAAGACACGCAAAAAGATTGTGAAATTTTTTGTTGAAACGTTTGCTGTTCTTGCAACACTTGTGATCTTTGGTATTCCATTTTATTTTGTCATTGTAAACTCGCTTAAGGATAGACAAGAATCTTCCTTGTTAAATATGGATTGGCCAAGTACGATTCATCTGATTGATAACTTGAAAGAGGTAATAGCCGCGAGAGATGGTATGCTAATGACTGCCTTTTTTAACAGCATTATGATTACAGGGTTTTCTATGGTTCTCTTAATCCTCTTTGGTGCTGCTGCAGGTTATATTCTACAGCGTAGAGTATCAAAGTGGACGCCATTCTTTAACTTTCTTATTCTAGCGGGTCTAATTGTACCTCCAGCCGTTGTTCCAACCATTTGGGTGTTACAAGAAATCGGACTTTTCAAAACGATGCCAGGTATTGTCCTTGTAGAAGTGGCTCTTAATTTGCCGTTTACGATTTTATTGTATCGAGGGTTTATGGTAACGATTCCGAAATCTCTTGATGAAGCTGCATTAATTGATGGGTGTGGAAAATTCCGCTTATTCCTCAATATCATTTTACCGCTGTTAAAACCAGTATCGGCGACAGTTATCGTATTAACTGCAGTTAACATCTACAATGACTTTGTGAACCCGTTGTATTTCTTCCCAGGTGGAGATAATGCTACTTTACAGTTAACACTTTATAACTTTATGAGTATGTACATTACACAATGGAATCTACTCTTCACTAACGTTCTATTAATCTCTATTCCACCACTGATTTTATTCCTGATTTTTAATAAGCAAATTGTAGCAGGGATGACAGCTGGTTCTGTGAAATAGAAGAGGTTAAAAAAAATTAAAATGGAGACCCGAGAATTGCAGTTGTGACTGAAGGTTCGGGTCTTAATTAATGGAGGAGTCTATATGGAATGGAAATCAAAATGGATTTGGGACAATAGTGGTGAACATCCAAGAAATCAATGGTCTTGTTTTAGAAGAACATTCACCACCCCATCAGATTATGAATCTGTAACAATCTCGATTTCCGCAGATACGAAATATACCCTTTACTTGAATGGAGAATTGATCGGTTCAGGACCAGTCCGAGGTTGGCAGTCTGAATGGCATTATGATCAATATGAATTAACTAATTTAAATAAAGGTAACAACGTAATCTCAGTTCTAGTCAATCATTATGGGATGAGTACGATGCATTATATCGAAGGACGCGGAGGATTAATTGCACAATTAGATTTCTATGAGAGAGGTCAAGTAGCCCATCAATTGATCACAGACGAAAAATGGAAAACGGCTAATCATGATGGCTTTATAAAAGAAACCGTTAAAATGTCTAATTGTTTATCATGGTCGGAAATTTATGATGCTCGCTTATTTTCAGAGGAGTGGACACAACTTGTGTTTGATGATTCGTTCTGGGATCAAGCTATCGTCATTGGTTCTTGTGGGATGGAACCTTGGAAAAAATTAATCCCAAGAGATATCCCTCATTTAACAGATGAAGTCACATACCCGAAAAATGTTCGTTCTCTAAAAGAAGTAACTCCGATTCCACAGCACTTTTCAATTGATTTAAAACCGACCTTTTTCCCAGATGAATATGATAATAATTCAGGTAAAATCATGCAAGGTTATGTAGTGACTGAAATTCATAGCGAAGATGCGCAAGAAGGGGTCATGACGTTAACCTTTGATCCACATGCAGAAGCGAAATGGGAATTCAGTGTGAATGGAAAAGAATATAAAACGAAAAATGGAAAATATGAAAACATAAAGCTTCAAAAGGGTAGCAATTTATTAATCGTTGATGTAGGAGGTTTTTTTCACGAACCGATTATTCATTTAGCGTTTGATCTTCCTGAAAAGATAACTGTGAAAGCCCCTTTTAGTCAATCGAACGCTAGATTCATAGCAATGGGTCCGTTTTATCGTACAACACAACTTCAGATAGGATACCCTGTTGAAAAATCGATTCCGTTAGATGAAGAATATGTCCAAATGAAAGATGTGAAGTCTTTAAGTGAGTTAGAATCTTTCAAAAAGTGGGCGAAAGAGATTCCAAACGAGCATGTATGTACAGATCATGTCGCTCTACTTTCTATGTTTAAAAAAGACATTAAAACGCATTCTTTACCATTCCAACATCAAAATATGGTTTTACCAAACCAAAGCTTTACATATGTTGAGCCTATGGAAAATGGGGATACAGAATATTTAATCGATTTTGGTAAGGAATACTTGGGGCACATCGAATTTGAAGTTGAGGCTTCTAAAGGAACTGTCTTTGACTTCTTTTTATTTGAAAGCATCCATCAAGATGGACGAATTGAACATACATTTTCATTAAACAATTCGTTAAGGTATGTAGCAAAGGAAGGTCGCCAGGTGTATCGATCCTTTATTCCAAGAGGATTTCGCTTTATGATGCTTACGATTCGAAACTTGAATGCACCATGCAAAATCCATAGTGTGAAAGTAAATGTAACTACTTTTCCAACAGGGAATGTAGGAGGATTTAGCAGTTCTGATTATTTATTAAATAAAATTTGGGATATCTCAAAACACACGATTCGTATGTGTGCACAAGATACCATCATCGATTGTCCTGCATATGAACAGGCTCTTTGGACAGGTGATTCTTATAATATTTCGTTAATGAATTACTATGCTTTTGGGAATTATGATTTAGTTAAGAGATGCTTAAGATTGATCTCTAAATCAGTATATCGTTCGCCATTACCAGAATCACACGTGCCAAGTGGTTGGCAAAATGTTTTAACGGCCTGGTCGATTTTATGGGTGATGTCATGTAGAGAATATTATCGTTACACTGCAGACCAAGAGTTTATTGAGGAGGTCTATCCGGAGCTCAAGCTAACGATAGAGCGTTTCAAAGGTTTTTTGAACAAAGATGGGTTAATAGAAATCTCGGCTTGGAACATGTTAGATTGGGCGCCAATGGATACTAATCATACGATCGTAACCCATCAAAATGCTCTTCTTGTTGATGCATTAAGGCAAACAGCTTATTTATCTTCAGTCTTAGGTGAAGTTGAAGATGAAAAGGAATTCTTATTAATGGCAGATGAGTTGAAACAGGCGATAAATATGCACCTATGGGATGATACAGAAAAAGTGTATATAGATAGTATCCATGAGGATGGAGCCCTTTCAAATGTACATAGTATCCAAACCAATCTAGTGGTCTATTTAACAGATTGTGCAGAAGGAGAACGGAGAGGAATAGTTGAGGATTATATTGTAAACCCTCCGGAAGATTTCGTTCATATAAAAAGTCCGTTTGTATTGTTTTTCTATTATCAAGCATTAATGAATGTAGGGAAAAACGAAATGGTGTTAGATAATATCCGAGATATTTATGGGTATATGCTAGAACATGACGCGACCACCTGTTGGGAAGGCTGGGAATTAATTGAAGGAGACTTTAGTCGCAGTCACTGTCACGCATGGTCAGCTGCTCCAACCTATGTCTTTGGTGTTCTATTTTTAGGTGTAAAGCCATTAGAACCAGGATTTAAAAAAGTGAGCATTTCTCCAAATTTAAATGGACTAAAGTGGATCAAAGGCTCAGTGCCGATTCCACAAGGCAAAATTGATATCTATTGCAAAGATCTAGGGGACTATATAGATTTGCAGATTACCCTGCCAGATGAAGTGGAAGTTGAAATAGAGACGAGCAAAAACACTAGAGTGAAAGTGAACGGGAAAGAATTTGTTTCAGATACAAATAATATGTTTTTGATTACGGCTAATTAGGTGGGGGGACAGGATAGGTCGTTGAGGAGAGGACTCAATGACGTTATGACGAGCAGAATCGGTTTGCAGGTCGTTGATGAGAGGTGTCATGACGATATCAATCGAAGAAGCTGTCCAAAGGTCTGATGAGAGGACTCAATGACCATATGACGAGCAGAATCAGTTTGCAGGTCGTTGATGAGAGGTCTCAATGACGGTATGACGAGCAAAGGCGGTCTAAAGGTCTCTGATGAGAGGTGTCAATGACCATGTGACGAGCAGAAGTGGTCTAAAGGTCTCTGATGAGAGGTGTCAATGACCATATCAATCGAAGAAGCTGTCCAAAGGTCTCTGATAAGAGGTGTCAATGACCATGTGACGAGCAGAAGTGGTCTAAAGGTCTCTGATTAGAGGTGTCAATGACCATATCAATCGAAGAAGCTGTCCAAAGGTCTCTGATGAGAGGTGTCAATGACGATATCAACCGAAGAAGCTGTCCAAAGGTCTCTGATAGGAGGCTCTCAGACGTTTCACGGCATCCGGCGAATAGGTTTCTTACTCTGTATGAAACTCACAAACCTAAGTTATTACCAGAAAAGCTTGCTACTAGTCGATCATCATAATCTTTTACGAAGGGAAAGATGACAAATGCACAATCTAAAAGTAGTCAATGTTACATGTGAATATAAAACGAAACCACTTGGTATTGATGTGGAAAATCCTCGTATTAGTTGGCAAATCGAATCAACTAAACGTGGAACGATGCAAAGGGCTTATCAATATCAAGTTTCACTTAAGGAGATTGACTTTGAAAATCCACTTTGGGATACCGGCTACTGCGAATCTGATCAATCGTTACATATCGAATACAGAGGTCCAGAACTTGAGTCACAAACAAGGTATTATTACCGTGTGAAAATCTGGAATCAAGATGGTCATGAATCCGAATGGAGCGATGTTGCTTGGTGGGAAACAGCCTTCATTGATAAAGGTGAGTGGAGGGCTCAGTGGATTACACCAAATCCAGATGAGATTGATCCAATGTCAGCTCCGGTTTTTCTGCTGAGAAAAGAATTTTCTTTAAAGAATGAAATTGCTTCAGCTCGCATCTATGCGACAGGTGTAGGGATATATGAATTAAGATTAAACGGTGAAAAAGTTGGAGAAGATTTACTTGCTCCTGGATGGACTAGTTACGATAAGAGAATCCAGTATCAAACCTATGATGTAACATCACAGCTAAATGAAGCTGGTAATGTCATTGGTGTCATGTTGGCAAATGGCTGGTACAAAGGTGATCTTACATGGGAAGACAAAAGGAACATTTATGGTAACATGCGTGGTGTAACACTTCATTTGCACGTTCGCTATCAAGACGGAACAGAAGAAAGGATTCTAACAGACGAGACTTGGAATGCGTCAACAGGTCCTATTCTTTACTCAGAGCTGTATCACGGTGAAACATATGATGCACGAATAGAACAAAGCGGTTGGGACCAACTTGGATTTAATGATTCCGATTGGAAAGGTACCGTTGTCTCTACCGGTTTCCCGACGAACTTCGTTGCACAAGAGAACGACCCGACACGTGTAACTGAAACACTTAAACCACAATCAGTATTCACAACACCAGCGGGTGATACAGTCATCGATATGGGACAAAATATGGTCGGAAGAATTCGGTTAAAAGTAGAAGCACTAGCGGGTACAAAAATTGTGTTAAAGCATGCTGAGGTGTTAGATAAGAACGGAAATATTTACTTTGGCAACTTAAGAAGTGCTAGACAAACAGTTGAGTACATTGCAAAAGGTGAAGGGGTCGAAGAATATGCACCCTTCTTCACGTTCCAAGGCTTTCGCTATGTGAAAGTGGAAGGATATCCTTTAGAAAATGGCAAGTTTCCGATTGAGAATTTTGTAGGAGAAGTGATTCATACTGATATGGAGCGTACAGGTGAGTTTGAGACGTCCAATCCACTTGTTAATCAGCTTCAGCAAAATATTGTTTGGGGACAAAGAGGGAATTTTTTAGATGTACCGACAGATTGCCCACAACGTGATGAACGATTAGGATGGACTGGAGATGCCCAAGTTTTCATCCGGACAGCGTTGTTTAACTATCAAGGCGGACCCTTTTTTACGAAGTGGCTCCGAGACTTAAAGGCTGATCAATTCGAAGATGGCGGAGTTCCGTTTGTGATCCCGGATGTTTTACCAGATGGTGAATCTTCTTCCACAGCCTGGGGTGATGCAGCTGTTATTTGTCCTTGGACTGTCTATTTAGTTAATGGTGACAAACGATTATTAGCTGAACAATATGAAAGTATGAAAAATTGGGTTGAATATATTAGACGCCAAGGTAAGAATGAATTTCTCTGGAATACCGGTTTTCAGCTTGGTGACTGGCTTGGATTGGATGCAAAAGAAAACAGCTATATTGGGGCTACTGCACGTGACTTAATTAGCACGGCATTTTATGCATATTCAACAAGGTTACTGAGAGAAACAGCGGTCGTTCTAGGGAAAGCAGAGGATGTACGCAAATATAGTGAGCTTTTTGCAGGAATTATCCAGCATTTCAATCTCGAATTTGTAACAGCAAACGGAAGGCTATCCTCACAAACTCAGACAGCCTATGTTCTTGCCCTTGTGTTTGATTTGGTAGAAGGGAAGGTACGCGAACGAGCGGCGTTTGAACTAAATGAGCATGTGATAGAAAATGATTATCATCTTACAACAGGATTTGTAGGGACACCTTACCTTTGCTTTGCATTATCCAACAATGGTTATCATGAAACAGCCGTTAAATTACTGTTACAAGATACGTACCCTTCATGGCTGTACTCAATTACAAAAGGTGCGACAACCATTTGGGAGCATTGGGACAGTATTAAGCCTGATGGGAGCTTTTGGAGTGATGATATGAACTCCTTTAACCATTATGCATATGGGGCGATTGGGGATTGGATGTATCGAGTTCTAGCAGGTATCGATGTGGACGAAAGGTTACCAGCGTATAAAAAGATAAAAATCAAACCTAGAATAGGCGGAAGAGAGATTACGCATGTAAGAGCAGCATTCGCTTCAATGTATGGAAAAATTGAATCATCTTGGAAAACAACAGAGGATGACATTCAACTTCTCGTCCAAGTTCCACCCAACACAACAGCGGAAGTGATGCTTCCCAATGCCATTAAAGATGATGTAAAAGAATCAGGAATAATCATTAGCGATTCACAAGGTATTATGTCAGTAACTCAGGAAAATAGCTATGTTGTAGTCGAAATTGGTTCAGGATTATACCGTTTTGTGTATCCGAATTATAAAGGACTTAAAAAGGTTTATACAATTGATACTAGACTTATAGACTTATTAGAAAATGAAGAAACAAAGGCTATTATCGAGAAGTACGCACCAGGTATCTCAAAGCCTAATCCTACAGCGAATTTGAAAGTATTAACACTAAAAGAATTGGCTGCAGCAGGGAAAGCAAAAATTCAACATGATCAACTAGATGAGCTTGTAAGGGAACTGAATGATGTTACGTCAGCGGAATTAACTGTTTTATAATTCAATCACATTGGGAGGAAATCTCATGCATATACAGAAAGTTGAAAACAGGGTAATTAACGTTTATCAACCCTTTATTGATAAGGCTAACGATTTATTGACTCCTCTTTTAGAAGAAAAGGTGGAGCCAATCGGGATTGTGGAGACAAAGAAAGACCAAGATTATATACATGGTTGGAAAGCTGAAAAGGTTGAAGCCATTCAATCGTTAAAGAATCATGCTCTTGGGAAAGGTGATTCAGTTATTGTTGATTTTGGTGAGCATCTTGTTGGCTACCTTTCAATGCGAATTGTTCCAGTTGGAAGCCCTCCAGATGCACCATTACATGTTAAGTTTACGTTTGGGGAAATGCCTGTAGAGGTGTCTGAGCCTTTTTCAGAATATAATGGTTGGATTAGCAGTTCTTGGTTACAAGAAGAGGTACTTCATGTAGATGTTTTACCAGAAGAGTTGAACCTCCCAAGAAGGTATAGCTTCCGATATTTAAAAATAGATGTCTTGGATACTTCACCAAAGTATAAAGTTTCTTTTGAAAATATGCACTGTATGACAGTGACTTCAGCCGATCAAACGAAAGTCGTCACTTTGTTACACAAAGATGAGATGATGAAAAAGATTGATGAGGTTAGTATTAAAACGCTTCAAGACTGTATGCAAGATGTGTTTGAAGATGGACCTAAACGAGATCGAAGATTATGGTTAGGTGATTTGCGGTTACAGGCATTGGCTAATTATGAAACATTCCAAAATAATGATCTTGTAAAACGTTGTTTATATTTGTTTGCTGGTGTACCTGATGAGAAAGGGCGGGTCTCAGCCAATTTGTTTATGAAACCATCAATCATTGCAGATGATACTTATTTGTTTGATTACTCTTTATTCTTTGCAACGACACTATACGATTACTATATGGTTGCAGATGACAAAGAGACGCTCGAAGAACTTTGGCCCATAGCGTATAGGCAAGTGGAACTGGCATTAGAAAGATTGGATGAGCGAAACATTGTTAAAGATGACCCAACATGGTGGTCTTTCATTGACTGGCATGAGGAATTGAATAAGCAGGCCCCTTCTCAAGCAATCTTAATCTATACGTTAAAAAGAGTGATTAAATTAGCCGAGATTCTACAAGATAACAGAACTAGCTTTCTTGAAGATAAGCTAGTTGAGATTGAAAGAGCAACTGTTGAACATTTATGGAGTGAAGAAGTGGGCTTTTTTGTAAGTGGCGATCTAAATCAACGATCATGGGCAAGCCAAGTTTGGATGGTGCTAGCAGAAGTCCTAGACCATGAATCTAGTAAGAGATTATTAAATAAACTTATAGAAGAAAATCCTGCTATCGGCATGAATACACCATATATGAATCATCATTTTGTCGAAGCGTTGTTACTGGTTGGTGAAAAAGAGCAGGCCATCTCCTTTTTAAAACATTACTGGGGTGGCATGATTAATGATGGTGCAGATACATTTTGGGAACTTTATAACCCAAATAATAAAGAGTACTCACCATATGGTAGTCATTTAATTAACAGTTATTGTCATGCTTGGAGTTGTACACCGACTTACTTGATTCGGAAGTATGATCTTTAATAGTGGTGGACTCTGTTTAGGGTCATGATTTACTGATAACTATGAGCTCCAGAAATTCAAGTTGTTAAACTAACTTTCTGGGGCTTTTTTAAATTGAAATTTCTATATGTATAAAATGTTTAAGTTGCTAAATTCTTTTGAGGCTTGTTATGCAAACCTAGTGGTTTAATGTATTAAAAACAGTCTCTAAATCTATTTTTTAATTCTATTCTTCCAACCATCGACAAAAATTGCTTTAAACTCAATGTAAACTGGTATAAAAAGTAGATATATATAATTTTTGATTTCTGAATTTTCACTATATGATAATTATCAGTTAAAATGTGCAAACACAGGGGGGTAAAAATGATTAGAAATCTTTTTTGTTTGAATGTTTTTCTTCTTTTTGTTGTAAGCGGTTGCAGTTCGATGTCTCAAAATGCTAATACTTATGAGGTTGTATATACAAATGAAGCCTTAAATTATGAGGATGAAATCTATGAAAAAACAGAATATACGATTGCGATTATTCCTAAAGTGATTAATATTCCTTACTTCAACGCAGTTAAGAAGGGTGCATTAGAAGCTGGTAAGGATCTTGGCGTAAATGTAATCTATACCGGACCAACGGTAGCTGAAGCATCACATCAAATAAAGATTATTGATGACCTTATCGAACACACAGATATTGATGTAATAGCCGTATCGGCGAATGATCCAATAGAACTGCTACCCGTTTTAAATAAAGCAGAAAGGAATGGAATTAAAGTAATCACTTGGGATGCTGATACAGCGCCAGAAGGTAGAGAGTTTTTTATAAATATGGTGAATCCAGAAACCCTTGGGAGACATTTAATGGACACTCTAGCTTGGAGCGCTGGAGAGAAGGGAGAATTTGCGATTATGACTGGAGCAAAGTCTGCTTCAAATTTAAACGAATGGCTAAAATGGATTCAAATCCAACGTGATGAGTACTATCAAAATATGGAACTAGTGAATATATCTGCGACAGATGATGATCCACATAAGGCCTATCTCATTGCCAAACAACTTCTAATTGATTATCCAAATCTTAAAGGGATTATCGGTAATTCCTCTGTAGGACCACCAGCTGCAGCACAAGCGGTAAAGGAAGCAGGAAAATCTGGACAAATAGCCGTAGTCGGATTATCTCCTCCAAATCCGATGAATGAATATTTGAAGGATGGATCAGCTCAAATAATCACATTGTGGAGTCCTAAGAAATTGGGATATTTAACTGTTGCATTAAGCAAAAACTTAGCACAAGATATTCACCCATATAATAATCAAGAAGTTCCTGGAGTAGGAAAAATAAGAATGAACAGTGATATGGTGATTATGGGAGAACCAATTGATTTTACAAAGGAAAATGTGGATCAGTATGATTTTTAAATGGTTTAAATTTAGGAATTTCAAGCTGATGACAAAGCTAATGATAACCTATCTATTACTGACAGTTATCCCAATATCTCTACTTGGATATGTGGCATATTGGCAATACACAGAATCGGTTGAAACACAAGTTGGGAAATACATTCCACAATTATTAGAGCAGTCAAATGAAAATCTTACGAACCAGATGAATAAGATTAGACAGTTACCCGACATCTTATACAATTCGCCTCATGTTATAGAGGTACTAAGAAAGGATTCTTATCAAAGTCAATCTAGCTTACTTCAAGATGAATTTCAACTAAACAGCTTCTTATCAAAAACGTATATTAATGGTGGGAATGCTGATATTTTAGGAGTTTTTATACTTTCTAAAAATCGATTATTTAGAAGTACAAAAAGCAAATATGATGGACTGGATCACCAGACGTCTTCATTTCCATATGGGCAAGACCTTGAAATATTAGGAAGAGAAGAGGTGATTCTTCCATATCAAACAGATTTGACTTTTGAAGGAAATCCACCTTTCATCTTGTTAATGAGGCAACTAAGAGATTATGAAAATCAAGAAACACTAGGGACGATGTTGATTGCTGTGGAGCTTTCATTTTTGGAAAAAACATTAAAAAGTCTTAACCAGGACCAAGAAGTAAATATTTGGATTACTGACTCGACTGGTCGAATTATTTATCATACGATTCCCAGATTAATCGGGCAAGTGGATATAGAGTATCCAAGTTATCCAAGGATTAACGGTAGTTTTAGAACTACTGGCAATCACGAACATCAGTTAATCAGTAGGAATAAATCGATTGGTCTAGGTTGGTCTCTGTTTCATAGTATCCCCTTAGAAAATTTAACTAAAGAATCAAATCTAGTAAGGAATGGAACAATTGTAGTCTTTATTATTTTTGTGTTATTAAGTGCAATTATTTCAATTATCCTTGCTTGGAATGTTTCCAATCCATTGAAAAAGTTAGCTAAGTTAATGAATCAAGTCGAACAAGGAAATTTTAGTGTGGATCTTTCTATTAAATCCAAGGATGAAGTGGGAATGTTAGCGAGAAGTTTTAATTCGATGATTCAAGAAATTAACCAGTTAATTAAACAAAATTATCAAATTGAACTTAGGCAAAAGGATGCAGAACTTTATGCGCTTCAATCACAGATTAATCCACATTTCATGTATAACACACTTGAAACAATCGGTTATGCCATTGAAGAGGATGATAAAGAGGCTGTTGTAAAAATGGTTACATTGTTAGGACGAATGCTAAGATATTCACTTAATAATAAAGAAAAACTAGTTCCAATCTCTCATGAAGTCATGCATATCAATGATTACTTAACCATTCAAAAGTTTCGATTTGAAGATCGAATTGATTTTAAGTTTCATCAAGAGCTTGATGGTGAACAATATTTTATCCCAAAGTTTGTCTTACAACCGATTATTGAAAATGCGATTAAATATGGGCTTGAACAACAATATAATTGTCGAATTGAAATTTATATTATGATGAAGGAAAACCGCGAAGTCTATCTTACTATTAGGGATAATGGTCCAGGGATTGATGAAGATATCTTAATTAAACTCAATGAATCTTTAAAGTTAGACCCTATGACACGAAGAGATTCAAAGTTTGGACTAATTAATGTACATGCAAGGGTAGCAATGATTTTTGGTGAACCATTTGGATTACAGGTGAAAAGTGAACATAATAATGGAACAGAGGTTATTGTGAGAATTCCAGCCATGACAGGTCATGACGTAGTAATTGAAAATAGAGGTGAAGCGAGTGCATAAAAAGGTCAGAACAATTATCGTTGATGATGAAGCTAGATTGAGGCGTGGAATTGAACGGTTGGTTTTATTTAATAATGAAGACTTTGAAGTTGTTGCTACATTTGGTACTGGAAAACAATGTTTAGAAGCAATCTACGAGTCTTCCATACAATTTGACCTACTAATTACCGATATTAAAATGCCAGAAATGGATGGACTGACATTAATAAAAGAATTAAAAAAAATAATGAATTTTCATTCAATTGTAATTAGTGGCTTTGATGACTTTCACTTTCTTCAGACCGCTATCCGTGAAGGTGCGAGTGACTACCTGATTAAACCGATTGACCGAGAAGAATTTAAGAGTCAAATTCATAAAATAAGAGACAAAATCATCTCAGACTGGAATCATTCGAGGTACTTAGAGGACATTCAAGAGAAAGTATCGAGGCTTCCATATGTTCAACAATTACAAATGCTCAGTGAAATCACTTTAAGACAAGAGGTTGACCTTTCACAACTGGAATGGACAAAGGATTTTCCAAAGGGTCAGTACCAATTACTTTATGTGTGTGTGGATCATCTTGTTAGTAGTAAAACAAAAGCATTTCAAAAAGAGGATTGGGATGCCTGGATATTCGCTTTTGATAATATTTCTAATGAATTGATGAATAAAACTACGAATAATACGTGGAAATGGAAGGGAGATGGATTATCATATTGGATGTTATTCAATCAACTAGATGAGGGAGGAAGCACCACAATAATTAACCAGTTTGCTGATGAGTTAAAACAAAGTATTGGTCGTTATACACCTTTTACTTGTTCGATTGCAATTAGTGAGAAGATAACCGATTTAGCGCTTTTATCAAGTGTGAAGGATGAACTTTTAACATATATGAAATATCGCTTAGTGTATGGGGGAAATAAAATCTACTCATCATCAAAGGTACATAAATTAAAAACCGGACATGAAGAAAGAACATCTAGTGAAATAGAACTTAAAATTGACAAAGTTATTTTTTCATTAGACCGCTTAAATCAGGAACAAGTAAGAAAAGAGATTAGGAATTTCTTAGATTCAGTTGAATCATTATCTTCTCCAACGGATATTACTCATTCCCTGCATCTATTAGGAATTCGTTTAATTAACTATGTTGTGAAAGACACATCCAGTAAAAATGATCTTACACTAATCAATGAGTTATTTGAATTAACAAATAAGTTAATGACTTTGAATGAGTTGAAAGTGGCTGTTTATGAGTGGGTTAACAAGGTGCTTAAAATTATTAAAAATAAGAATAATATCCAACCAACTGATACGGTTGATCTAGGGAAGAAGTGGATTGGCGAGAATTTAGATAAAAATATTACCATTCAAAAAATTGCGTTTCAGGTGCACATGAATCCTACCTATTTTTCGGAATACTTTAAATCTCAAACCGGAGAAACCATTTTAGACTATGTAACAAGAATGAGAATTGAGAAAGCGAAAGAGTTATTGTTATCAACAGACTTGAAAATCTATGATATCTCCATTGAGGTAGGGTATACAGATACGAAGTATTTCAGTAAGTTATTTAAAAAATACTATGGAGAGGTTCCTTCAAAATTTAGAGACAGATTATTATTTGAGCAAAATTAACCTCGCTTAGATGCTATCCCATAAGTGCCTGGCACTTTGCTTATGGGGTAGCCTCTTTTTTATTTTCTAAGAACAGAAAGTTACCACCCTTATCCGAAAATCGTCTCCTACCTTTCTCCTGACTAATTCTTTAAACTTAATGTAAGCGAATACAACAAACGGATGGTTAAGTAAAAACTCCAAAGGAACTTCTAAAAAGGGTGTGAGGCAATGACAAACTATGTTCTTGAACTGAGAGGAATTACGAAAGAATTCCCTGGTGTGAAGGCATTAGATAATGTTCATTTTAAACTAAAGGCGGGAGAAATCCATGCGTTAATGGGGGAAAACGGGGCTGGTAAGTCAACCTTTATTAAAGTAATAACAGGTGTACATCAACCAAACTCAGGGGAGATGTTTCTAAACGGCGAAAAGATAGAATTTACAAACCCAAAGGATGCCGAAAAGATGGGGATTGCCGCGATATATCAGCATGTGACAAACTACCCTGATCTTAGTGTGACGGAAAATATCTTTATGGGACATGAAAAAGTACACCCTTTCACAAAAAAGATTCGGTGGAAAGAAATGCATGCAGAAGCGAGAAAGATATTAGAGGAATTAGGATCAAAAATTGATCCGAAAATAGAAATGGGAACACTGAGTGTTGCACAACAGCAAATTGTTGAAATCGCAAAAGCTATTTCAACCAATGCCAAGATCATTATTATGGATGAGCCTACTGCAGCACTTACAGCAAGAGAAAGTGAGGAGTTATATAAGATTACTGAGCGATTAAGAGATCAAGGGGCATCTATTATCTTTATTTCTCATCGTTTTGAGGACATGTACAGACTGGCTAGTCAGGTGACGGTGTTTAGAGATTCAAAATACATTGGCTCATGGGGAGTAAACGAAATTACTAATGATAAGTTAATCGTAGCCATGGTAGGAAGAGAAATCACGCAGGTGTTCCCAAAGAAGAAAAATCAGGTTGGGGAGAAGTTGTTAGAGGTCAAAAACATAGGCAAAATAGGTTATTTTGCAGACATCTCTTTTTCCTTAAAGAAAGGGGAAATTCTTGGGTTAACAGGATTAGTTGGCGCAGGTAGAACAGAAGTCTGTCAATCTCTCTTTGGGATTACTTCCTATGATAGAGGTGAAGTATTTCTAAAAGATCAAAAGATCTCATTAAAAGACCCGAAAACAGCGATGAATTTGGGAATTGGATATTTAGCTGAAGACAGACAGCTCCAAGGTCTAGTTCTAGACTGGGGAATTGGAAGGAATATTACGTTACCAGCCCTGGAGGAATTATCTACTAAAGGTTGGTTAAATGATAAAAAAGAGTCAGCCATTGCAAAGAAACTGGCTGAGAAAGTAAATGTGAAGGCAAATAGTATTTTTGATTTAGTTAGTTCACTATCAGGTGGAAACCAACAAAAAGTGGCTGTCGCGAAATTACTGACAGCAGACTTAGATGTCATTATTCTCGATGAACCGACCAAGGGTGTGGATGTTGGTGCAAAGTCTGCGATCTATGAAATTATTAATGACCTTGCTACACAGGGCTATGGGGTGATCATGGTGTCATCTGAAATGCCAGAAATCTTGGGGATGAGCGATCGAATCATCGTGATGCGCGAGGGTAGAATAACAAGGATTTTAGATAAAGAGGAAGCTACACAGGAAAAAATTCTAGAAGCGGCGATGAGTGAAGTAATTGAGAATCAAGTAGGCTAGAGAATTACAAACGAGGTGAAAATAATGCCCGAAAGTGCAATCGAAAACACGCCACAAGTTGAAACAAAAGAGGTGAAGGTTTCTAAATTAGCAGGGATTTATAAATTTAGAGAATTAGGATTACTAGGGTTTATTATCATTCTATCCATTTTGATTCAACTTAGAAATCCAAGTTTTCTAAGTATCGAGAATATAAATGATATGGTAACAAACACTGCAATTCTAAGTATTTTAGCTTTAGGCATGATGTTGATTTTAATTACAAGAGGAATAGATTTATCGATTGGATCAACAATCGCCATATCAGGAATGCTAGTCGCCCAAACAGTTAGTACGTATCAACACTTGAACCCATTCGTCGTGATTTTACTGGGAACGGTGATTGGGATGGTGTGTGGCGCGGTTAATGGATTTTTAATTTCAAAGTGGGGTCTGCTTCCTATCATTGCAACGCTGGCAATGATGAACATCTTCAGAGGGATTACCTATAAGATAAGCGGTGGAGAATGGATTAGTTCCTACCAAATGCCTGAAGGTTTTGTATCAATTGCAACTGGTAAAACGTTAGGGATAAATAATTTAATAGTGATCGCCATTATTATTTATCTCCTAATCTACTATATGATCAATCACACAAGAACAGGTCGTCAAATCTATGCCGTGGGTAGTAATCCAGATTCAGCTAAAGTAAGTGGGATTAAAGAAGGTCGTATTCTCATGCTAGTTTACACAGTAATGGGAGGGTTAGCTGGACTCTCAGGGGTTTTGTGGGTGTCCAAGTTTGCTTCTGCACAAGGTGATACCGCTTCAGGCTATGAATTAACAGTGATTGCTGCATGTATTCTTGGCGGAGTAAGTATTGCAGGTGGATCTGGGAAAATAGCTGGAGTGATTCTTGGGTCAGTTCTGATAGGGATATTAAATAACGCATTGCCATTATTAAATGTATCACCATTTTGGCAAACAGGAATTCAAGGTTCAATTATCCTCGTTGCTGTCATTGTAAACACACTTGTTAAAAGAGGTGTAGATCGTAATAACTTAATGAGGAGGAAAATATAACGATGGAACCTCAAACACTACTAGATGATAACGGATATTTAAAAAGAAATATCATTGATAAAAAAGAGTTTAGTCTTAAAACCTTTTTCCTTCAGTGGGAATGGATGCTTGTTATTATTTTACTTGCTGTGATAGTTATAAACTCACTTCTCTCACCTTACTTTCTAAACTATCCAAGTTTACGAGATGGAACAGTGACGTTCCTTGATAAAGCATTCATTGTGTTTCCGATGGCGATGGTAATGATCCTAAGAGATATTGATATTTCAGTAGGATCGACAGTTGCTCTATCATCTGTCGTAATGGCTACCATGTACAACAGCTTGGGTGTACCAATGGAGCTAGCCATTATCATTTGTTTGGCAGTAGGAGCACTTTGTGGACTTATTAATGGATTATTAATTGTAAAGTTTAAGGAGCTATCTGCAGTTATCGTGACATTGGGAACGATGATTCTATACCGTGGAATTGCTTACGTGATCCTAGAAGATCAATCTTCAGGAAACTTTCCAGAATGGTTTGGCTTCTTTGGATGGGGCTATGTGTTTGGGATTCCCTTTATCTTAATCTTATTTATCATTGTGGCTGTTATTTTTGGGATCGTACTTCACAAAACAACATTTGGCAGACAAATCTTTGCAATGGGGAAAAATCCAACAGCAAGCCGATTCTCTGGTGTAAAGGTAGATAAAATCAAAATCATTGTCTTCACATTAGCGGGATTAATGGCAGGGGTAACTGCTCTCTTCCTAGCCTCAAGAATGGGAAGTACGAGACCGAATGTGGCTAATATGTATGAATTGGATGTTATCGCCATGGCAGCTTTAGGTGGAATCAGTACAGCTGGTGGTAAAGGAAAGATACTAGGTACAGTAATTGCTGTCTTTATTATAGGTTACCTCCAATATGGTTTAGGACTTATCAATATTCCAGCCCAAACACTTCTAATTATTGTAGGAGCACTATTAATCTTTGCTGTTACGGTTCCAAAAATTAAATTACCAAGCTTCATAAGAAGAAAATAACGATAGGATACTACAGTTTTTTAAAAAGACTGTTATGTATATAAAACTAGTAAAAAACAAAGGGGAGAAAACACATGAAGAAGTTTTTAGGTATGTTTTTATCAATGGCATTGGTTATTTCATTACTTGCAGCTTGTACTCAAGGTGCACCACAGAGCAGTAGCTCAACAGATGATCAAGGTAGTGAAGATACTGAAGGGAAAAAGAAATATGCAATGGTCTTTAAAAATACAGGAAATCCATATGGTGAGAAAATGATGGATGGCTTCAAAGAAGCGGTTGAGGCAATTGGTGGCGAAGTAATTCTACGTTCTCCAGACCAACCGACTGCTGAAGGTCAAATTCAAATTATTGAACAACTCATTACACAAAAAGTCGCTGCGATTGCGATTGCAGGAAATGATCAAGATGCATTAGAGCCTGTACTGAAAAAAGCGATGGATCAAGGAATAAAGGTATTGTCTGTTGACTCTGCAGTAAATGCAAATAGCCGTATTCTACATGTGAATCAAGCAAACCCTGAAAGAATTGGACGTATTCAAATTGAAGCAGTTTCAGAAATGATTGGTGGAGAAGGTCAAATTGCTATTCTAAGTGCAACTTCTCAGGCAACAAATCAAAATCTATGGATTGAATGGATGAAAAAAGAGCTAGAAGATCCTAAGTATGCAAATATCGAACTAGTAAAAGTAGCATATGGTGATGATTTACGTGATAAGAGTGTTTCCGAAACAGAAGCTCTATTAAAATCTTATCCTGATTTAAAAGGAATTATTGCTCCAACAACAGTTGGGATTGCAGCAGCTGGTAAAGTAATCACAGATAAAGGGTTAAACGGAAAAGTGGCTGTTACTGGCTTAGGACTTCCAAGTGAAATGGCGAGCTATATTGAAAGCGGTGTCTCTCCATGGATGTACTTATGGAATCCAATTGATGTAGGGAAGGTAGCTGGTTATACTGCACATGCATTAGTTGAAGGTACAATCACAGGAGAACTAGGTGAAACATTTGAAGCAGGTGACCAAGGTAGCCTAGAAATTGTAGAAGATGGTGATGGTACACAAATCATGTTAGGAGATCCATTCAAGTTTGATGCGAGTAATATTGCTGAGTGGAAGGATGTTTATTAATTCTTAGAAATTAAACTTAAAATCCAGTCTATTAACTTTCACATCATTTGTAAGGAGGTAGGCTGGATTTTTTAAAATGGTAACGTGATCTGTCAAGTTTATTGATAGAACTGGTTATAGAATTATTTAAGTAAAAACCTATAAGGATGGTGGAAAAATGCTTAGGAGTCATAAGATTAAGTTGAAAAAATTATCGATTTTAATGTTAGTAATTCTTTTAATCTCATCAAGCTTTGCTGGTAGTATATCTGCAGAAGAAATAAGTGGAGACACGAAGATTACGAACTTAAAGGTTGACGGTATGGAGAATCCACTCGGAGTAGATAAACAAATTCCACGATTTAGCTGGATGATGGAATCTGACATTCGTGGGCAGCACCAAAAAGCATACCAAATTTTTGTAGCATCTAGTCCTAGTAAATTGGATGAAGGCGTAGGGGATATTTGGGATAGTGGGAAAGTAACGAAAAGTTATTCGAATTATATTAGATTTGAAGGAAAACCAATGTCCCCCTCAACAAGATATTATTGGACTGTTAAAGTCTGGGATGCAACTAATAAGGTAATCTCAACCGGTGAAAAAGCATGGTTTGAAACAGGACTCATGGAAACTGGGTGGGACAATGCAGAGTGGATTGGAGCTCCTGATTATGTGTTAGATGCAAAATCTAAACTAGTATTTAATCTTGAATACAATATGACTATTTCTGAAGGAAGCTCAAAGGGTAGTTTGATTTTTGGTGCAAATGATCCAAGGCTATCAGACCGGAATAAAAACAACTATAGTATTGAGGGGGAAAACTTTATTAAGTATGAAGTTGACCTTTCAGAACTAAATGAAGGTACTGGACCAGCGAAATTACATGTATATCGTATAGGCTATGGTCCAGAAAAGGATATTGGTCAATTAGATGAAACAAAGCCAATTGCAACAGGAATTATAACTTCTATTGATGATTCAAACAAACATAACAACCATTCTATTAAAATCAATGTTTCTGGAAATGAAGCGACTACAACTATTAATGGGAAAACAGTTAAGATGGAAAGAGCAGCATATCCTGACGAACCTGCCAAAGACGCTCTGATTTTAAATCCTTTAAACGTAAATGGCGGGGTTCCTACTTTTCCAAGGTTAAATGAAATTGGTTTTTCAGTAGATGCTAACCAAGAAGCAACATTTAGTGAGATTAAAATTTCTGAGTTTAGAAAACCAAATTCAGTTGTTTTTAAGGAAACTGTCGACGAAAATTATGAAGGTATTTTTAAGGATGTTGTAGATGGTACAAAAGTAAAAATTGAAGGTAGTGGGTTTAAAGTAACAGGCGGTAATAATGAGGGAGTCATGGTTTACAGAGATCCAAGCCATACTTCAGTGCCAATGTTAAGAACAACTGTAAATGCTACGAAAGAAATCAAAAGTGCAAGACTTTATGCAACAGCACGTGGAATTTATGAGTTCCATATAAACGGTGAGCGCGTAGGTGATGAGTACTTTCCACCTGGTCATACTCAATATGATAAAACGTTAATGTACCAAACTTACGATGTTACGGACATGCTTGTAAAAGGAGAAAATGCACTTGGTGCGATGCTTTCCTCTGGTTGGTGGAGTGATGGGCAGTCATGGAGATTACCAAATTACAATTACTATGGAGACCGACAATCACTACTAGCAAAACTAGTCGTAACTTATGAGGATGGTACAAGTGACATAGTAGTAACAGATCCAGATAATTGGCAGTATTACGGTGAGGGGCCAATTACTTATGCAGGCTTCTTTAATGGAGAAGATTATGACGCTACACGAGAAGAAGATATTGAAGGTTGGTCTGAGCCGAGATTTGATGCAAAAGAGTGGAGTAGGCCAGTAGTAATCATACCAGAAAAGGAATTTGCAAATCCTGAAATCATCGCGGAAATCGGAGATGGTGTAAAAGTATTTGAAGAACTTACAGCAAAGTCTTATACAGAGCCTAGACCAGGTGTATTTGTTTACGACATGGGAGTAAACATGGTAGGCGTCCCGAAAATTACGATGAAGGGTGAAAGAGGACAAAAAGTAACATTACGTACGGGTGAAATTTTATATCCGGACTTACCAGAATATAAAGATATGAATGGTTCTAGTATGGTAGGGATGATTCTAACGGAAAACTTAAGATCTGCACTATCTACTGACACTTATATACTTAAGGGTGATTCTAACGGAGAGACTTATCAGCCTAGATTTACCTTCCATGGTTACCGCTACCTTGAAATTACAGGCCTTGATAAACCAATTCCTGTTGAAGATGTTAAAGGTGTTGTGTTAAGTTCTATTACCGAACTTACTGGTAGCTATGAAACTTCCAATCCATTAGTTAATCAATTATACAAAAATATTACTCGCTCTCAATTAGGTAACTTTTTAAGTATACCTACTGACTGTCCTCAAAGAGATGAGCGCGAAGGATGGACTGGTGATGCGCAGGTATTTGCTCGTACAGCAACGTATAATGCCGATGTTAGCCAATTCTTTGCTAGATATACAAAGACGTTACGTGATTCACAAAATGAAGCAAATGGCAGTTACACAAATACTGCACCTAATTATGGAGGAACAAGCGCACTTGGCTTAGCTTGGGCTGCCGCTGGCGTTATCGTACCATGGGAAACGTATCAACAATATGGAGATACTCAACTTATTGAAGATCACATGGATTCAATGGTAGCTTGGATTGAGTATTTAAAAGAAGCGAAATTAAGTGGTTCTCAGTATCTAACAAGTAGAACTGGTTTCCTTGCAGATCATTTATCATACGTTCCAACCAACACTGAGATGTTGTCTAATGCCGTTTATGTATACGTTGTTGAGAAAGTAGCTAAAATGGCAGGGATCGTAGGGAAAGAAGAAATTTCAAAAGAGTATGAAGAGCTTCATAAGAATTTAAAGGCAGAATGGAACAGCACTTATGTAAATGCAGAGACTCATAAAACACAAACAAGAACAGGAGAGATTCAGGATACACAAGCTTCATACTCTCTAGCATTATCCTATGGAGTCTTCAATGAAGAGAACGAAGCTTTTGCAGCTGCACGTCTTGCAGAACTAACAAAAGAGCTTGGCTACAAAGTGACTACTGGATTTGTAGGTACTGCACCGTTAAATCCTGCGTTATCCGCACACGGTTACAATGAGGTAGCATATGACTTGTTGGAGTCAACGGAGTATCCTTCTTGGTTATATCCGGTAGTTAACGGAGCTACATCAATCTGGGAACGTTGGAATTCTTACACAATCGAAGATGGATTTGGTGGTAATAATAGTATGAACTCCTTTAACCATTATGCTCTTGGAGCAGTTGGTGAGTGGATGTATAACTATTCATTAGGTATTCAAAGAGACGAGAACAATCCAGGATTTAAGCATTTCATTTTAAAACCAACATATGGTGGAACGATTACTTATGCTAAAGGGCATTACGATTCAATGTATGGGAAAATCGAAAGCTCTTGGGAACTAAAAAATGGAACCTTTACTTACAAAGCAACTGTTCCAGCAAATACAACAGCTACACTCTATATCCCGACTAATAATGTGAATACGATTAAGGAAGGGAATCAACCAGTGAAAAAGGTAAAGGGTGTTAAGTTCATCGAATTCAAAGATGGAGAGGCTGTTTATGAACTAGAATCTGGAAGTTATGAATTCCGATCAATCGTTGCTGGTTTAGAGTAAAATAAGAGAAAAATAAATTTTATTCTGAAAGCCTACAGAACTATACCACAGTTCTGTAGGCTTTTCTTAGCTATTTAGTAGTCTTGATATTGAAGCTTCTTACCATTCGCTTTCGGTATTGAGGAACTATTTTAATAAAAAATCTGAATAGTAAAATAAACACCCCTAAATAGTTAAATCTACAAGTTTTTAATATCTTCTGAACCTATTAAAATGGTTATTAAGCGTATGGTTATAGAACTTTATTTCATACGAAAATAAAAAAGGGGAGAGTTTTATATTACAGGGTTTTATGCTTGATACCATCAGGGTGAAGTATTTACTAGTTTAAAAGAAGTTGTACATACTTGATTGCTAGTCAAATTCTTTATGTTACCGAGATCTCATTTTTCTCAAACTTCTCGTGAACCCCAAAATGTAAACAATTACAAAAGTGAAAGGGTGAAGTAGAATGCCACGATTCAAGAGATTAGCAAAAACTTGCATGGTCACGGTACTCGGCTTGGCGATGCTGAGCACAGAATTTGCACATATCGCACAAGCAAACACCGATAAAGAGGAAATTGTGTTTAAGAAGCAGGTCGGTGGTGTGTTTGACGGAATGCCATTATTTAATGGAAATCCTGAGCATCTAGAGGAGTTTGTGGATACCTATTTTGAATACACCGGTCTAGAAGGACCTGCTGTTTATGCTTCTGGTGCACGTAACCATTATACGTTGCAACAAGGAGAGAACGCAGGTAAGAAGATTCCGGGTGCACTATCTGCTGCAGATAACGTGCAAGGTGTTTCTACTGATTTTCCTTCATTAATCGGAATGGGACAGTCATGGAATAAGGGGTTGCTCTCCGATATTGGAAAAGTGATAGGAAATGAAAAGATAAGTACGTTAAAAGTGAAACAGGGAGACTCTAACTTACATCCTACTGGTTGGGGAGCTAACCCAAATGATTTTTCACAAACAGTAGCCTTTACTGTAGTAAGTGATATGCGAATCAATCCGTTAAGTGGCCGTTTTGATGAAGGTTTTTCTGAGGACGCTTACATGTCGGCTGAAATGATTGATACAATGGCTGCTGGCCTCGGCGGTACGGATCAACCTGAAAGTGAAGATGGATTTTGGATGCGTGCAGCAGTAGGGACGAAACACTATTCTATTTATAATGCGCAATGGTTCCGCCAATCTGCAAACAATAGTGCTGGAGCTCGTTCAATCTTTGAATACCAAACGAAAAGTCCTATGAAAGCAGTTAGTTCTGGTGCTGTGTCAGGGGTAATGACTTCATTTGGTAGAACGAATGGAATTCCTAACATTCTATCACCATATCAAATCCTTTTGAACGATAACGCTAAGTATGGTGCATATAGTTCACCTGATTTTAATGGAGATGCACATGTGTTTGGTGAAAACACGTTTGGTAATGGATATGATACGAAATATGCAGTTGATCGAACACATGCGAATATCTTAATGATTCTTGCAGATGCACAAGCAGGCCGTCCATCTGTTAACACAGCAGCTCAAGCTGAAGATATCGCTCTTTTAGTGGATGCTGTAGAAAAAGGAGTATATGGAGTTACAAAAGAGGATCTAATCGAAACAGCTCGCTCACATGTTAACCAAATGGTTCGTGTTGGCATCTTTAACGAAGTGGATGAAAATGGAATTCCAAAATATTATCCTTTCGCATCTGATGCTAAAGATGTTGCTAGTACAGTTTCTGATTATAATGATGCCCAACATCAAGACATTGCTTTGAGAGCAGCACAAGAAAGTATTGTTCTTTTAAAGAATGATGGTACATTGCCATTAAATAAAGATCAAAAGGCTGCCATTTCAGGAATCTATGCAGATGCTAGATTTAAGACAACTTATTCTGTAAATAATACACCAGACCTTGAAAATTCAGGTAATTCACCATTATTAGCGATTATTAAAGAAATCGGTAGTGAGAAAGTATCCTATCAGACTGGAAATTCAATTATTGGTCTTGCATCTAAACAAAATGGTGAAACAGTTACTGCTGATGTTAATGCGTCAGAAGAAGGTTCAGCCCTTTTAACAACTGCTGAATCATTTAACCAAGAGAATGAAGCACACCTGTTTGAGCTATATGACTGGGGTCAAGAAGGATCAAGTTTAAAATCATTACTCAATAATCGTTGGGTAACTTCACCAGGTAAAAATGGAGAACAAGTAGGAAATACGGACAATACTCGTTTGAATTTAACAGACAATGACTGGAACCTTGGTGCGATGATCGGAGATACGAGTACGATTCCACCGAGATTACGAATCGAGCAAAATACTGACCAAACAGTTTCAATTATTTCTAATGGTTACCGTACAGGCTTTAGTGGCGATTTCTCCAATTGGTACTATTCAAATGGAAGATTTATTTCAACTAAGGAAGGTAAATTAGTTACTACTGAACCATTAACGAATGTTGAGAATGCTGCTAATCGCGGTGACGAAGTTAAATACGAAACACATGTTGTACAGGATGTTGGAGTAGAGGCAGCAAAACGTGCAGCAGAAGAGGATTATGCAATCGTGTTTGTTGGAGCAATACCTCGTCATAGTGCAGGTGAAGGAAATGACCGTTCTGCTTTGAAAATGTCTGATGCGGATTATCAATTAGTTGATAAGGTTTCAGAAGCGTTTGCAGCAGAAGGGAAGAAGACAATTGTTGTTGTTAAATCAAGCTTCCCAGTGGGTATGGAAGAAATTCAAAACAACGAAAATGTATCAGCTATCGTGTATCAGCCATATGGTGGGCAATATGAATCATATGCATTAGCAGATGTATTATACGGTGACTATGCACCAACAGGTAGACTAAGTTCTACATGGTACAAGGACATCACTGCATTACCTGCTATTAATGAATATGCAATCCCAGAAGGTAATCCAAGTACGTTGGCGGATGTAGATCCACGTTTTACAGTGGATATGACAAACTCTGATCCAATTGAATCTAAATTAACCTATATGTACACAGATGCACCAGTAACCTATGAATTTGGTTATGGGCTTTCATTCAGTAACTTTGAATATAGTGACTTTACAGTATCTAAAAATGTGAATAGTAATAAGCCTTTCGATGTGTCAGTGAAGGTGAAAAATGCAGGCACAGTAAATACATCTGAAGTTGTACAGCTCTACATTAACAATACTGATTCAGCTTATGGTGAATATGCTCCTCAAAAACAGCTTGTTGCTTTTGAAAAGGTGCAAATTGCTCCAGGTGAAACTAAAGCAGTTACGTTAACGGTTGACCCTAATGACTTTGCTATCTGGGATGTAAACCTTGGTGATTTCATTGTAGAAAGTGGTCAATATAATTTAATGGTAGGTACATCATCTGAAGATATTAAAGACAGTAAAACAGTAAAAGTTAATGGTAAATCGGTAAAAACGTTACAAGATAAAACATTCAATGTATTTGATCATAGTTTTGCTTCTAATGAAGTAATCTATCATGAAGTATCAAAAGATAGAACTGCTGCAAGTTTAAAAGAGGAAAAAGTTGTTGGCAGTTACCATTCAGTTAGATCTAAGCAAGATGGTGCATGGGTAGCAATCCCACAAGTTAACCTATCAAAAGCTAAGAAGATTACAGCAAGTGTTGCGTCGAATGTAAATAGTGGTCAAATCACACTACACATTGGCTCACCTGATAGTGAACCATTTGCGACTATTGACGTACCTGTGACAGATAAAGTTACTTACACTGCGAAAAACACTGAGGTTCAAGTGAATGAACTGGGCTATGTGGATGTAGCAGCAGAATTAACGAAAAAGGTTAAAGGTACTCACGATGTATATGTTGTATTTAAAAAGGCTGACTTGAGAATTGACAGTTTGACGTTAAACTGAGAAGACGGTTAATGTAGGAAAGTAAATCGTTGAATCACCTTGAATTAAATGTCCTTGAAATCGGTAATTAGATTTCAAGGATTTTTTTATTGATGTATTCGCTGAGGACTTTTTTAGGGGAGGTTGTTAGTGACAGAATTGGTGGTAAAGTAGTCGAGAAGTCGTTGAGGCGAGGTATCAGAGACCAATCGGGTGGGAGAAGTAGTCGAGAAGTCCTTGATGCGAGGTGTCAGAGACCACTTGAGTGGGAGAAGAAATTCGAGAAGTCATTGAGGCGAGGTGTCAGAGACCAATCGGGTGGAAGAAGCTGCCGAGAAGTCCTTGATGCGGAGTGTCAGTGGCAAGATTACCAATTAAGTAATGATAGAAAATCTAATACCCCTATTAAACTAGATCAAGGAAAAAACGAAAGAACTACTACTCTTCTTTATTTTTAAAATAGGTCCACCTATTAAGACTTACCAAATGTAAATTTTTCACTAGTATTCTCTTTATACTCTTTTTAGAAGTCACTATTTGACACCAGTCATGAATAGCAACTGTCGTTATTTTTTGAGTAGGGAAAAGTAAACTATATTCCTTGACGCTTCTCATCACTGCATCATCAATGATTTCTTGGTTACCACAATTTATACAAACACATTTATATCCGATAACTGAAACTGAAAAGGAGCTACACGTGGAACAAGTAATTCCTTTTTTTAATAGATTGTAATCATAATCTGGTAGCTGGCTGTAAGGTGAATTTTCAATATTCAAAGAAATAAGCTTATCGGCTAGAGTTTTATGCTTATTTGTTAACTTGGAAGGTATGGAATTTAGTTGTTTTTTATAGCGATTAAGTTGAGTTGGAAAAATAACTGGCTTGTTATTAGGGGCTTGATATAAAGTGAATTCAGGGTTGATAAAAACAACTGAGGCGTTAATTGTATAGTTCAAACCTAGATTTTGTATAAGTTGGCGAAATAAGGATGCTGTTCTATTTAATTGGGTAATAGGATTACTAATTTCAGTATTTGGTTTTTTGAAAAGCTTATCAGATTCGTACGAAAAATCTCCTTCATAATTTTTTACTTCATAGAAATATATCGCATCTGAAAGAAAAATAAGTGAATCAATCTGAAATAAGGTATTATTCAATTTAAATAACAAATCATTTAAAACGAGACATTCACAGGTTAGGTCTGTAGTAAATGTATCAAATATTAGCTCTCCTTCGAAACCTTTTTTTAGATTGTTGTAGTATCGCGCATCCTTATCAGATAAATTCATTCTTAGGCTTAAATAATTTAAGATCTTTAATTCTAGTGGTTCGGTTCTAATTTTATAGTTCATACTCCACATCCTTTTTTTTGCTAGTTTCCTCTATTTTATTAAAACCGCATTACGAAATCTATCTAATAAATTGTGAATTATACAGAAATAAAAGCTAATAATAGAATGATATCAGCCACTGCTTGAAAAGATTTCAAGGAGAAAGTCAATAAAGTTTTAAGATTCCTTGAGGCGAGGTATCAGTGACCAATTCCACCTGAAGAATTAATCTAACTGTCCTTGATGGGTTCCAAAGATATGTAACCATACAAGATGTGGACTTCATAAAGTAAATTCTTCAAAAACCTCCCCATTTTAATAGTTTATTATAAGAACAAAGAGGAATAACGGCTAGTTCAATAGAATAAGAAAGTAATAGCAAAATGAAAGGGTCGTAGGCCATTTTATAAGGAGACTTCTCATGTTAAAACAAAAAGCTTTCTCCATAAAAACGAAAATGTTTTTTATTTTTGCAGGCGCTTACATTTTGCTGGTAAGCATCATTGGGTTTGCTATCTATATTAGTAACTATAATGAGATGAAAAATCAAACAAGCTCATTAACTCAAGTATTGGCAACACAGTTTACTAGAACCATTGATTTATACTTTGAAGATATGGAAAGACTTTCATTAATTGTATATACGGATTTTCTAATTCAGGAGAGTCTAGGACATTATGAAAAAAATACTTCTGTTTATAATGATCTTTTAATAAAAAATGATTTATATCCTCGATTATTTAACCAAATTTATCCGAGGAAGGACATTGAGAGTATTTCAATTTACACAAATACGGGAGCCTATTTTAAGTACGAAAAACAAGGAGATATAGAAGTTCATCATAACAGTGAGTTGACTTACTGGCAAAAGCGGCTAGATAAGCTTCCGAAAAGAGATTTTCTCTTTCTTCCTACACACGAGGTCATTTCTAGGGGAGGGGAAAAAGTAAACGTCGTTTCTTTAGTCCGTAATATCTATATGATCCCCAATCGTCATAAAGTTGGTTCAATGAAGATTGATATAAATATTGATATATTTAAGAGATTACTTGATCTTGAAAATGTAAATGACTTGGAACAACATGCAAGGCTATTTGTATTAACTGGTGACAAACAAGTAATCTATGACGACCAAGAAAGGTTAACAGGTAAACAAAGTCTAAATTTGGATTTTCCTCTTTCATCCAATCGTTATACGAGTGATACGCTCACATGGGAAGATAATCAATACTTATATTCATTTCAACATTCAGATTATATTGGCTGGGACATTTTAATCCTTATTGCGGAGGATTTTATTATTTATGAGCGTAATCAAATCATAGCATTTGTGCTAATTAGTGGTTTGATTGCGATTGCCATTATCGCATTGGTTTCCTATTCCTTATCCTCCCATCTTTCAAAACCATTAGTTCAAATGATGAGGAAAATGAAGAAGGTTGAAGAAGGAGATTTAAGTGAGCGGATGGATTTCACGGGTTCACAGGAGATGGACCTTTTAGCAAGAGTATATAATAGCATGCTAGATAGTATTAATAAGTTAATTAAAGAAGTGTACGAACTTAATATTACAGAAAAAAATGCGAAAATTTCTGCCTTACAATCGCAAATCAATCCACATTTTCTGTATAACACTTTAAATGTGATGAAATCGATTAGTCGATTAAGAGGGGTGGATGAAGTAGCAGATATTTCAGAATCACTGTCAGACCTCTTTAAATATTCCATGAAAGATTTAGATAAAACTGTGCCCCTAAGAGATGAAGTGGAGCATATAACGAATTATATGAACATACAAAAACATCGATTTGGTGATCGTTATCAATATAAGTCGTCCATACAAGAAGCTGCTCTTAACGTATATGTTCCTAAATTAATTATTCAGCCCTTAATTGAAAATTCAATCAAACACGGATTAGAGCGGCGTGGATATGGAACAATTCTCTTAACTGCAGGAATAGAGAAGGATCTTCTAATTGTAACTGTTGAGGATAATGGAGTTGGGATGACCGAACAAACATTACAGCATGTAAGGAATCAACAAAATGCTGACTTGCTCATCGAAACCAAGGATAGTGGAATTGGGTTAACGAATATACAACAAAGGATCAAGTTAATGTATGGGGATAGTTATGGATTAGATATACAAAGTGAGTGTGATAAAGGGACAAGAATGACGTTGAAGTTGCCGATACGTCGATCTTTTTAAAGAAGGAGTGAGATGAAATTGGTGATATTTGTAGTCGAAGATGAGCATTGGGCATTAAAAGAGTTGGTAGAGTCTCTAAAAAAATATGAGCATCAACATCGCATTTTTGCTTTTGAGAACGGAATAGATGCGCTTTCTAAAATGGAAGAAGTCATCCCAGACCTATTAATTACGGATATTACGATGCCTGGAATGACAGGGCTCGAACTAATTGAGTCTGCTTTAAAGATTGAATCTACTATTAAAAGTATTATTTTAACCGTTCATGATGAATTTGAATATGCGCGAAAAGGAATTGCATTGGGGATTTTCGATTATTTGTTAAAACCTATTAAGCGGGAAGCTCTTTATGATGTGATTGATCGAGCGCTAGAGAAAATAGAAGCTGAAAAAATAGAGCTTCAACATCATCATCAATGGTCTATTAATCAATTACTTTTTTCATCGAATCCTGATCATTCTATTGGGAATGAGTTCGAAGAGAGACCTTTTATCATCACTTACCTATTACTTGAAAATTGGAAAGCCTCTAGAAGCTGGGATAGTTTGAACATAGATAACGAAACTATCAAAGCGCATTTTCAAGATGATTTGAAGGGGGAAATGAAAATCGTCACCATTGACAGTCAAAGGAAGCTTCTATTAATTCCATATCAGAGTATCAGAAACACTCAATTACAGTCTATAATGGATGGATTCTATCAATATATGAATCAATATGGGATGGTTCATGTTAGCTATGGGGTGAAAGATACTAACTTATCCTTACGCAAAGCATTCGATGATGTTCACAAAAGACTAGAAATGCATCTTTTATTTGGACAGTCTTCACTCGTTGAACAAGATCAAACAAATGTGGATAGAGATTTGACAGAGATTTGGATGAAAGTTCGGATCTTAGAAGTGAGTTTACGAAATGGTGACTTACATAAAGTTCAAAAACAAGTTGGTGAGATCATCCATGAAGTTGCTGACCAAAGGATGACAGTAAGAGAACTTTCACAATTAATCAATAATATGTATTACGCGATTATGTATAAATTAACGAATCAAACCTACAATGTGGAACATTCATGTTTAAACCTAAATCGATTAAGTGAATTCTCAAGCTATATAGAATTAGAAGAATGGTTGGTAGAAATGCTATCGCTTCTTAGTGAACATAATAAATCGATGGAACTTACACCAAAGAACCTGATTCCAAAGGTGATAGACTGGATCAAACATTCTTATCAAGATAATATTACGTTTCAACAGTTCGCAGACGACCACCATGTTAGCTTAAGTTATTTATCCCGAGAGTTTAAAGAACAAATCGGAGTGACCTTTTCAGAATATCTGATGGAATTTAGAATGAATAAGGCAAAGAGATATTTTGATGAAGGATTAGAAAGATCAAGTGAAGTAGGGTACTTAGTTGGCTATCAAGATCCAAAACACTTTCGCACAGTATTTAAAAAGATGACAGGGATGACTCCACGCGATTTTCTATCTAATAGAAGCAGAGTGAGGTAAGGGGACGGTTCCTATGTATCATTTTTACGAGAGAGAGGGTTGTTCTGTTGGCCTTTTTAGCAGACAATAAACGTCTAAATAGAAAACAGAACGATTGGATATTAATGTCCAGTCGTTCTGTTTATTTTGCTAATGATAAACCCTATAGGAAAGATGGCAAGAGATTTGTCCACTGATCTGATCATTCTTAGATCCAAATCCCTTTAAAATTTTCAATATATTTACGTATATTTATAGGCTTTTTTCCTGTTACTTTTTTTATAGTCATGTTTAACTCCTTTTGGAAGACCAAGCTTTGTTGGGAGATGAACACCTACGACAACATTAACAAAACCTTGATCTTCACTTATTCACTCATAAAGCATCTGATGTCACACCAAAATGCTCCAGTATCTCAAGCTTTTGATTCTTAGCAAGAGGGGTTTGAATGATTCGGAAGAAGGTTCTGAACCTGTGAGTAAGGTTTCGAATCATTCAGAAGTGGGTTCTGAGCCTGATGAGTTAGGGTTTTGAATCATTCGGAAGAAGGTTCTGAGACCAATGAACTCCAAGGGGTTTCATTCTTGCATGATAAAATCAAATAAATTATTGTAGAGAAAGAAGTAGGTCAAACATCCTTTGGTTTTACACTGATATAGAATGGTTAGCATTTATAGTTTGGGGTGATTTTATAAAAAAAATCAATCATTACAACTCATACGGATTTAAACTTAAGGGGGAGTAGCAAGAGCGTGTTGCTGGTATTCATTCGATTGGTAAGGAATATAGGTCAAATGAGGTTTATGAATGGAATGGTTTAAAGCGGAGTGAGAACGGAAGAGTGATCTTTCAGTATACGCTAGGCGGAAAAGGTGCAATTCGAATTGGTGAAAACACGTATTCACTTAAAAAGGGTGAAGCATTTTTAGTTCAGCTTCCAAGTGATCATGAGTATTATTTGCCAGACGATTCAAGCCATTGGGAATTTGTTTATATGACCGTATATGGTCAAGAGGCCCTTCATTATTTCCATACCCTTACTGAAAATTATGGGCATATATTGGAGCTATCGATAGATTCAAGACCGATAAAACATATTTTTCATTTACTAGATCGAATTCAAACGATTGGAATTCAACATTCCTATGATGCGTCAGCATATGCTTATTCTTTCTTAATGGAATGCATGCAATATTTTCAGCATGACCAGAATGAAGGTGAGAAATTACCTGTTTCCATTGCAAAGGCAGTAAATTTCATTGAACAACACTATCAAGAAGATCTGACTCTATCTTCAATTGTTGATATCTCTGGTTTGTCAAAATATCATTTTGCAAGATTGTTTCACAAAACAGTTCATGATACGCCAATTAAATATTTAACTAAAATTCGAGTGAATCATTCATTAGATCTTTTACAAAAGAAAGAGTTATCGATTGAAGAAGTCGCAAGAAGTGTTGGTTATACAAATGCGAATTATTTTACTAAAGTCTTTAAGGGTGTGTTGGATGTAACACCAAGTGAGTACCGTAATAGCCAATCATTTATGCCTGTTAATCAATTATTTCTCGATTAAAAAAGGAGCAATATTTTACTTATATCAGATTTATTTACGATTGTTTAAGCGTTTTCTCCCCGTTAATATTGTAGGTATAGAAATGAATTTGAGGGAGGAAATGAAATGTCTAAAATTACGTTTTTAGGTGCAGGAAGTACAGTGTTTGCTAAGAATGTACTAGGGGATTGTATGACGGTAGAAGCACTACAGGACTTTGAATTTGCATTGTTTGATATTGACCATGAAAGATTAACAGATTCAGAGATGATGTTAAATAATATGAAGCAAAGCTTGAACTCAAGCGTGAATGTAGTAGCTTATCATGATCGTAAAGAATCATTACGAGACGCGAAGTATGTGATTAATGCCATTCAAGTTGGTGGCTATGATCCCTGTACCATTACAGACTTCGAAGTCCCGAAAAAATATGGATTGCGCCAAACGATTGCGGATACGTTAGGAATTGGCGGTATATTCCGTAACTTAAGAACCATACCTGTCATGCAGGAATTCGCTCGTGATATGAAGGAAGTATGTCCTGATGCCTGGTTTTTAAATTACACGAACCCAATGGCTGTTTTGACAAATGTGATGCTTCAAGAAGGAATTAAGACGGTAGGGTTGTGTCATAGTGTCCAGATTTGTGCAGATCATTTATTAGATGCACTTGATATGCCAAAAGATTGTATACATTGGAAAATTGCCGGGATTAATCATATGGCCTGGTTATTAGAGATTACCCGTGATGGGCAAGACTTATATCCAGAGATTAAAAGAAGGGCCAAAGAGAAGCAAAAGGAAAAGCATACTGATATGGTTCGCTTTGAATTGATGGATAAGTTTGGCTATTATGTAACAGAATCTTCAGAGCATAATGCAGAATACCATCCTTATTTTATAAAAAATAAATATCCTGAGCTTATTGAGAAATACAATATTCCATTAGACGAATATCCACGCCGTTGTGTGAATCAAATTGAGGGTTGGAAGAAAATGCGTGATGACCTTGTTCATGATAAGAACTTGCACCATGAACGTACACATGAGTATGGTTCCTATATCATTGAGGCGATGGAAACGAATAAGCCATTTAAAATTGGTGGTAATGTATCAAATAAAGGAAGGTTAATCAGTAACTTACCTGAAAATGCTGTTGTCGAGGTTCCTTGTTTGGTGGATGCAAGTGGAGTCACCCCAACATATGTAGGGGATTTACCAGAGCAGCTGGCAGCATTGAATCGCACTAATATTAATACACAGTTATTAACAATTGAAGCAGCACGAACTAGACAGAAGGAAAAGATTTATCAAGCAGCCCTGCTGGATCCTCATACTGCAGCTGAATTATCGATTGATGACATTATTTCCCTGTGTGATGACCTGATTGAAGCACATGGTGATTGGTTGCCAGAATATAAATAAGGTTTTCCTAATGGGTGCCAGGCACCACCGAAATTCAGGTGCCTGGCACCAAACCTTAACAATGACATATCATTAGTAAATTCCCATCAGGATCTTTGAAATTAAACCAATGTCCGTTCTCTATATCGGTAACGAATTCAACATTACGCTCTTTCATGAATTGATATGCTTTATGTATGTCGTCAGTATTGAAATGGAAAGCGGGATTTTTGTATAGAGACTCCTCATCATAAATGTTACTGTCCAGAACAAGGTTCAACCTATTATCAAGCGGAATACAACACAGATGACCTGCAATTATTTCATACTTAGGTTCTAAATTAAGGATTGAACAATACCATTCACGTGCATGTAAAATGTTACTTACAGGGATAAAAATCGCTCCAACCTTACTCGAAATAATACTCATATTAGCACTCTCCTTATTATTAAAGACTCTCATTAACCTGCCACTAGCAAATACCTTTTCTTTGCTCAATGTTACTGCGAATAATTCTACAATAACAGCGCTAAATCCTACTGTGATTGACAGATTTTTACTGATATTTCTCTATAGATAAGAAAGTAACACATAGTATTAATAAAACTGAAAATAATACGGGTGAGGTGCGTACTTTAATTGCACGTGTAAGAACGGAACAATCTCTACTTGTAAAAGGAGATGAAAGAGTGAAAGATGTTGCTAATGCGATCCATATAGGTGAATTAATTGCTGTCTCAAGGGTGTTTCAACTTAATCCGTATAAAATGATTACCTTGATTGAGAATGGTTTAATGGAGGTATTTGAAAGTAAAGAGGGATTTCTTAATAAATACGGAAAAAAGGAAACGTATGAAGAGTTAGAAGATTGGTGTGAGTTGAATAATGGGAAAGTTATTACTAAACCTAAATAGGGAGTCGTGTCTGAGTAAATGCGAGGTTCGGACTCAGTTGTGTTTGAAATTACTATTCTTGTCTGAAGTCATGCTAGGTTCAGACACAGTAGGAAGTCATGCTAATCGAACTCGTTGTACGAGGTTACATTTCAACAATGTTTTTTTAAAATAAACAAGGTATAATTCTTACCTAATATGATTGGCCATACAATTATAATATTGTATGGTTTTTTTGCGCGTGTTATGATGATTCAAATCTAGTTAGAGGATAAATGAAGTAGGTTAATAGAAAGGTAGGTTCGCCTAATGTCTAATAAAGAAAGTGCAGAAGTGATGAGTGGTGAAGATGCTTTAGTGCAAAGCTACATTAACTCTTCAGAAAAGCAACAGCAGTTATATAAAAGAACATTGTTTGTTGTGATCATATCCCAAATTTTTGGCGGAGCAGGACTTGCAGCAGGAATAACGGTTGGAGCACTTCTAGCACAAGACATGCTAGGTGCAGATAGTGGCACAGGTTTACCTACCGCTCTATTTACCTTAGGCTCAGCAGGGGCAGCATTTCTTGTGGGAAGGCTTTCTCAGCGGTTTGGACGTCGATTTGGACTTTCGCTTGGCTTTTTTGCTGGAGGTATCGGTGCCTTGGGAGTAGTCATTTCAGCAGTAACAATTAGTGTCCCCCTTTTATTTTTTTCACTACTTATTTATGGGGCAGGAACGGCTACAAATTTACAAGCACGCTATGCTGGGACTGACTTAGCACACTCAAAACAAAGGGCAAAGGCGATAAGTATGGCAATGGTTTCTACCACATTCGGTGCTGTTGCAGGTCCCAATCTGGTTGGGGTAACGGGTGAGTTTGCGCTATCCATAGGAATTCCTGCTTTAGCTGGTCCATTTATATTAGCTGCTATAGCATACTTACTTGCTGGTTTAGTTATATTCATTTTACTTCGTCCAGATCCCTTTATCATTGCAAAAGCAATAGCAGAAACGAAAAGAACAAGCGCTGATTTACTTTCGAAGGAAAAACCTAATTTAATATCGTATAACAGGAGAGGTATTTTTGCAGGAGCTGCAGTGATGGTCCTGACTCAATTTGTGATGATGGCAATTATGACAATGACACCCATACATATGGGACACCATGGACATGGTTTGAACGAGGTAGGGCTTGTTATTGGATTTCACATTGGTGCGATGTTCTTACCTTCATTAGTAACGGGTTATCTTGTTGATAAGGTTGGCCGTGTTGTGATGGCGACTGCATCTGCTATTACGCTCCTTATTTCTGGCAGTCTAGCGGCTTTGGGACCTGCTGATTCGATGATCGTGCTGAATCTGTCACTTATCTTACTAGGACTTGGCTGGAATTTTGGTTTAATTAGCGGCACAGCGATTCTTGTGGATGCAACTTCACCTTCTACACAGGCTAAGACTCAGGGATCAGTAGATGTTTTGATTGCTTTGTCGGGAGCATTTGGAGGAGGTTTATCTGGAATGGTTTTAGCGTATTCTAGTTTTGCAACTCTTTCAATGGCAGGTGCAATGCTTTCATTACTGCTTATTCCGATTGTTATTTGGGCAGTTAGAAATAAGTGAAAAGGAGAAGCAGTGCATCATGAATTATAAATAGATAAACTCTTTTATTAAAAATGATAAAAGAGTATATCTTGATTTAATCCTTCTTAGATTATCCCGCCATCAATAAAATAATTTGCTTAACTTAAGGAAATATAAGTGTTCATATTACTTGTTAATTTGGTTACTATTTATAAACAACATAGGTACTAGCCAACTTATCATGTAGTCCTTGCTTCTTTTTAGTCCAAGCTATCATTAAATAACTAATGCCTAGTGTAAAATAAGATAAGTTAGTCAACATATAACGCCATAATGCACGAAAGAAGGATAATTTATGCCCATGTTTATTGACTATTTTCATTCGTAAAATAAGTTTTCCAGGAGTTGCTCCTAACCAGGATACTAAAATAACAAAATAAATAATACCTAACATTAAACCTATTACACTACTATTTGCATCATACCTTTCATATTCCGGAATGGGGTCACCTAAGACATATGGTAGATATTCTGAAATCTCAGCACCAGTTATATTAGTGAAAATAAGTAGGTCAATCATATAAAATGGTATAAAAAAAATAATGCAGTCAAGAACTAACGCTAGAAACCTTTTTCCTAATCCTACATACTTCATTTCTTCTGTCATTGTCTTCTCCCTTTCTTTTCTAAATTAGACTTGGATAATCAAGAATATTGTATCATGATTTAATTTATAATTTTCAAAATATTTATTACATGTTCTCTTTGAAAACTAATTAATTTGTACAAGGGGGTGACGTGTCTAACATCTACTGTAGCGAGATAGTACTGTACTGTTATGCTTTATTACGTTATGGCTGGAGTTGCTTGTTATGTTGGCGGGAAATTGCTTTTGATGAAAGTACTTGCGAAATAAATATATATGTAATTAACGACAACAAGCATTACTGCTTCCAGTAATGCTTGTTGTCGTTGTAATCTATATTCCAAATTCACGTTCAAACGTCTTATGTAATAGATAGTGTTGTAATCCTTTTGAACTTAACAATGCCTTTTTCGCATAATCTTTTGCAGTTGGTAAGTTGTTAAGTTTCTTTGCATGTTCGGCTAATATAACATCCCGCATCCATGGGCTTGGAAGTTTTTCCATTAATTCAACAGCACCATCCAAGTCACCTTCTTCTAAGAGGATGATAGATTGATAGTATAAGCGATAATGCAGTTGTTTGATTTTACTGACATGCAATTTTGCCTCGGCTATATCCTTGAAATACAATGCCTGAACAACCCTATACATAGCTTGACGTGACTCTTGGTTAGATTTCTTTAATAGCTTATCTGTTAGTTCCTTCACTTCATCATCCATTTCGTTTGCTAACGCATAGATCATATAAAAGTTAGGATTTTTATTATTTTTCAGTAAGAATCGTTCGATCTTATCAATATTCGTTTCAAATAGAACGGTATGAAGAATTGGATAAAAGACAATGGCTAGAATCAAGAGAAATACAAGCACGTTTGTAAAAATAGTTTCAAGATTAAAATACTCTAATACGAAAAAACTTAGAAAGCTGAGGATGAATGCAATCGCATATCTCCATTTCATTGTTAACACCTCTTTGTCATTTATAATATAGGACAAGTTTCGATACTTATTGATACGTTTCATCATAACAGGAAGTTCCGTTTATTTGAATATGTTGTTAGTTAACTGGAATTTAATACTGTACGAGTGCTATTGAACTGTCCCCTTTTCCTCTCGTCCGATCCTCGTTTATGTCTTCCGTCTGATTATAGTAGCCCGAAATAAGATGCCCTTTCACAAAATAATACAACAAAAAGTAATAAAATTTTTCAATATTTATGCAACTTTTACAAATTTCGACAAAAACCAAATTCGAATTTTAGTATTATATGGGAGTTGTAACCATAGCTTTTAAATTAAATCATATAATTCAACTCGCAGCGTATTTTTGCAGAAGAGGTGTGTAAGAAGATGAAGGTATGGCAATTAACTCGTCAGTTTGATAAATATGAGGTATTCACTTTCTTGAATGATCAAGATAGTGAACTATTTAGTGAAAACTTTCTTGGTGAACCAATGAAGGAAAAATGGAGACCGATCCAAGTAAAAATATACTCAAAGGGCAAAGAATCGGATTCTCCAGATGGTCTTTTATTGGCGCCTCTTTTTAGTGAAAAAGCCGTAGAAGTGTTGCGTGACTTTTTATTGGGAGAAAAGGTTGAGTTACTATCATTCACTACTTTAAATGGGAAACCGTATTATGCAATGAATGTTATCAATGTTTTAGATAGTATCGATGGAGAAAACTCAGAAGTTGTAAGAACTAGACGTGGAAGAATATTATCATACGAACGTTTTGCTTTTCTAGAAGAAAAGGTTATAGGGCAAGATATCTTCAAAGTACTTAATCATGAGTCAAAAAGGGTTATAAGTTCAAAAGTGTTTGTTTCAGATCAATTTAGAAGGAAAGTACTTGAATCTAACCTAGAGGGTTTTGATTTCATTGAAGTTTGGGACTCTACTAATGTAAATATTAAAAGTGAGTATTTACAGCAACCGTTGCAAAACAAAGAAGTCGATGACAAATCAACTACCTATTCTTTTGATGAAGCTTCTAAAATAGCTGAAAATCAAAATAAAACGTTTGTTAGTGATAAATGGGCGATTCGTTTTGATGAAGACAGAGAGTTCCAAATCGGTCAATTGCAAGAAGATGGTTCCTACAACTGGGTTAATCCAATCTATTACCCTCCGATTTTTATTGGGATGAAGTGGAAGGAATCTTAATAAGTTTTGTCATTAAAAAGGTCAGTATTTATACAATTATACTGACCTTTTTCTTATTATGGGAAAAGGGCAAGTCCACAGTTCATACAGTTTTAATAGTCTAATAGTTTTAGGGTAAGTATCGTATCATTATGTCTTAGCTTAAGGATGAAACTAGAAACGAAACGGGTGAAAGTATGAGAGTTTGGTTACTCCAAAGTGCATTTAGTCAATTTTTTGAATTTGGTTTTACGAATGAAGTAGACCGAAAGATGTTTAGAACAGAGTTTAGGGGGAATTCTATGACTCAAGGATGGAACCCTATACATATTAATAAATTTAAAGAAGGAAATGTAAGTGACTTCCCTGCAGGCCTTTTATCAGTTCCTACATTTAGTGAAAGGGCTATTAATGTATTAGGAGATTTATTTGCTGGAAAAGTTGAACTGCTTCCTTTGCTTACAGAAGTTGCAAATTCATATTATGCAGGGAATGTCGTAAATGTTTTAGACTGTATTGATGAAGATCATGCAGAGGTAAGGTTGTTTGATGATGGACAAGTGATGAAATACACGAGGTATGCATTCTTAGAGGATAAAATAAAGGATGAGGATCTATTTAAGATTTTAGTTCATGATTCAAAACGAATCTTAAAGACAAAAGTATTTGTTTCAGATCGTTTTAGAGAAGCAGTTCTCGAGGCAGGACTTAAGGGCTTTGAGTTTATTGAGGTTTGGGATTCGACTAATTATGAAAAAAAAATTTCGACTGTTCATGAAGAAAAGTTCCTCCAGGATCATTCAATAGAATGGCATACTTTTGAGTTAGCATCAGAGCTAGTAAGAAAACATAATAAGATAGTGTTGAGTGGCGAATGGGCGATTCGTCTTGGTAATGAACAACAAATTCAAATTGGACATATGCAAGAGGATGGCACATACCTTTGGTTAAACCCTATTTATTATCCCCCTGTTTTTATTGAGATGAAGTGGAGAATCTTAGAGTAAAATGATGTGACTACCGAGGTCTATTGAAGAATGTATTTTGCGGTTGTTTCCTACATGATGGAATATCTTTTTTTGTTGTCTAGGGAAAAGGTTTTGTCATTCGTTTAAAAGAGTAAAATATGCACTGTTCTGGAAAAAAATAGTTGAAGGATTCTAGCTTTGTTGTATGATATTACTATATTTAGAAGTAATAGGGTGAGGTAGTATCATGAAAATATGGTTACTAAAGAAACTATACGGAAATTACGAGACACTTAAGTTTGAAAATGATAATGACAGTAATGTGTTTCATGAAGGCTTTAGAGGTGTTTCAATGGGCGATTTGAAGCGGATTGATGTCTCTACCTACAATAAAGGACGAAAAAGTGATTTTCCTGCAGGATTACTAAGTCCTCCAGTCATGAGTGAAAAAGCGGTTGAAGTATTGAGAAGTCTATTAGAAGAAAAAGTTGAATTTGTTCCCATGCATAAAGATAATGAGAAATATTATGCAATAAATGTAGTGAATACACTTGATTGTATTGATCCTGAGTTATCTGAAGCAAGAACATTTCACGGGATCACCATTGAATATCCTAAAATTGTTTTTAAGTCAGAGGTAGTTGTTAGCCAAGATATCTTTAAGTATCTTTTTCATGATTCAAAAAAAGTTCAAGTAGTAGATGTATTTGTTTCAGATGCTTTTAGAAATAGAGTTATAGATTCCGGTTTAGAAGGATTTGATTTTATTGAAGTGTGGAACTCTGAGTCTACTATTAATTGATAATACAGGAGAAACCTCATGAAAGTATGGTTACTAAAAAGGGCATATGCGAATTTCGAAGTATTTCGTTTTTCCGACCAAAGTACTGGGAAACTTTTTAGAAAGAACTTTAGAGGTGTTCCTATGTCTGAGAACTGGGAAACCTTACAAATTGAAACCTTTAAAAAAGGTCAAAAGAGCGATTTTCCGAGTGGTCTTTTATCCCCACCTAGTTTTAGTGAAAAGGCAGTACAAGTGTTAGGAGATTTGTTAAAGGGGGAAGTTGAACTACTTCCGATGATTACTGAAAACGATGATAAATATTATGTTGGGAACGTTACAAATATACTAGATTGTATTGACAAAGATAACTCAGAAGTAGAAGTAGGTGAAGGTGGATTAGTGGATGACTATTTAAAATATGCTTTCATAGAAGATGTTATAAAGGATTGTCATATATTTAGAATAGTCACTCATGATACGTATAGACTGTTGAAAACGCAAGTGTTTGTTTCAGATCTTTTTAGAGAAAAAGTGTTAGAGGCTAGACTTAGTGGTTTTGAGTTTATAGAAGTATGGGATTCTACTAAACGTATGATAAGTTCAACTAAAAACAAAATATCTTCATTTCATAGAAACTCAGAAAAATTCTATACATTTGAAGAGGCTTCTATGTTAGTGAGAAATCATAATAAAATAGTATTGAGTGATGAATGGGCGATACGGCTTGGAGAGGACAAAAAAGTACAAATTGGTCACCTTCAAGAAGATGGGACATTTCGTTGGCTCAATCCAATATATTATCCACCTATGTTTATTGAGATGAAGTGGAGAATCTTAGAGTAAACGTAGGAGGAATTTTAGTATGAAAATATGGTCATTAAATAAACAATACGGAAAATACGAATTATTAGGATTCCTTAATGAAAAAGATAGTGATGTTTTTCAAAAAGAGTTTGTTGGTATTACGATGGAAAACAACTGGACTCCAATGGAAGTAACAACTTATAAAAAGGGAAAAGAAAGTGATTTTCCAGCAGGGCTTTTATCTCCTCCTGTGATTAGTGAAAAAGCCGCAGAAGTATTAGCAAATTTAATAGAAGGTCAGGTAGAGGTTTTACCATTAATAATAGATCATAATAGGAAATATTATGTAATCAATGTAGTAAACGTTTTAGATTGTATTAATCCAGAGTTATCGGTCTCCAGAACGTTTCATGGTAGAACAATGGAATATACAAAATATGAATTTATACCTGAAGTAATAGGTGGGCAAGATATTTTTAAAATCGTATTTCATGATACTAAGAAAATACTGAAATCTGCTGTATTTGTTTCAGATATCTTCAGACAGAGAGTGATAGACTCTGGGCTAGAAGGCTTTGATTTTATAGAGGTTTGGGATTCTACTAATATGGGGCTATGACCATTAAATTAGATGACTAGCGGAGCTTTTTTAGAAAGGTGGACGGTGACTCGTGAAAATATGGTTATTACATAAACTATACGATGATTACGAAACATTAAGCTTTTTAAATGAAGATGATAGTCAATTCTTTCATGATCATTTTAATGGTGTACCGATAAAAGATATTTGGATACATAATCAAGTGGGAATATATAAAGGTGGTAAAAAGGGGGATTTTCCTCCGGGTCTTTTAGCTCCACCAGTTTTTAGTGATAAAGCGGTTCAAGAATTAGAAGACGTGTTAGGTGATATGGTAGAGGTACTGCCTATTAGCAAAGAATCAGAAAAATACTATGCCATAAATGTTATAAATGTTCTTGACTGTATTGATGGTGAAAAGGCAGAAGTGAAAAGGTTTCGCTCTGGTTTGATCATGAAGTATAAAAAATATGCTTTTAAAGAGGAATGTTTGGAAGGACAAGATATATTTAAAGTTGTGGATCATGAAGAAAAGAAATTAATAAAAACCCAGGTATTTGTTTCAGATAAATTTAAAGATAAGGTAATAGAGTCAGGGTTGAAGGGATTTGACTTTATAGGAGTCTGGGATTCTGAGTCTACTAGTGATATCACTCAACAAGCAGACAAGTCTGAGGAGAAAATGTAACCTTTGACGAAGCATCAATTCTTGCTGAGAAGGAAAATAAAACGTTTGTTAGTGATAAATGGGCGATTCGTTTTGATGAAGACAAAGAGTTCCAAATCGCTCAATAGCAAGAAGATGGTTCCTACAACTGGGTGAATCCAATCTATTACCCTCCAATTTTTATTGGGATGAAGTGGAAGGAAGTACAATAAATAATCAATTAGACTGAACGCGTTTTTTTATATAAAAGTGCATTGTAAGGTAAATGAATTATATACATAAAAAAATAGAAGGCCATAATGACCTCCTACCTACTATATTAACACCAAGCAGCTCCTACAATGATAAGTAGGATAAAAAGAACAACAATCAATACGAATGAATGATTAGTCGTTCCATATGAAGCAACAGGTGCTGTGTAACCATAACCACACCAAGACATATTTTTCACTCCTTTATCTTGTGTTTTTAGTATCCATATCCTGTATAGGAAGTTCCTACAATGATAAGTAGGATAAATAAAACAACAATTAGTGCAAATCCTGCACCATATCCATAACCGCCTCCTGCAACTACACCGCTCATATCAACACCTCCATTCATCTTTGTTACGTTATCTTATGCAAGATATCTTTGGAAAGTAAGGGTTCATGTCCTGCGGCATTCGTACAATTTTCCATAAATGTCTTGGTGAACTTGTCCATTGCGTAATGAAAAGGGGATGAATACAATACAAGGTAGAGTGAATCATAATAGTTGAAGAAGATGGGAGTGAATGAATAAGGAGATCCAACTAAACGTCTAATGTAGCCTGATAGAGGACAAGCGCCTTTTTGATAAAAACTAGCAAAGAGCCCTTCCCTTTTAATAGATTCCTTAATAGAGTATAGGGAGACCTGCAAACACTCATTTAACATCTCTACGGAAAAAAGAAGCCTCAGCACCAGGCTTCTTTTTATTTGGATTATAAGGTTTATCATTCAGTCTTAGAATTACTTGTTACAAGCGCCTTTTTTATAAAATCTAGCAAAAAGCCCTATCAAACTAGTAATGAAAACATATAGTAAAGTATGCCAACCATATCACCTGCAATGGCAATGCAACTCATAACACCTCACGGAAAAGGAAGTCGTTTCATTGGCTTCCTTTACATATTTAATCAAAGGAGAAAGCATATTTATATTATCTAATTCTTTTCGTATACTTTGATAGATTCTTTTTCAATATAAGGTGGTGGTTACTAAAAAAGGATTTAATCAAAATGGCGACATCATTTGATGTCGCCATTTTTTTGTGAGATTAGGAAATAGAATTAATCACTACTACAGGGATACTTTTATTTTGGGAGGAATGAAAAAACCTTCCACTATGCACATTGTCGTGGATTATTCCCATCATATAGAAGAGAGTTTCTTATTCAAATGGACATTAACCAAGGGATAAATTCAGTGAATTCTCCAATTCAGAACTAAAAGGTAAATTGAGATAATCTTGAGGAACTGATAACTGATCAACATGTAAAAATGTTAAAAAGGTTAAGACATCGGTAAAGCTTTTAATCGTTTACGAGCTCTTAATCATATGAATGGAAGCAGAATACTCTGCTTCTTTTTTTGTATAAACATATGAGATCTACACCATGAACGATCTAAGTCTATTCCTATTTCTTCTATTAATAACATCCAATTTTACTTTAAATGGTTTAATCGCCATGTCCTCTAGTAATCCTTTTTCATAGAGTATAGTAAGTACTCAATAAGGAGGTGAGAAAATATGGGATTATGGTCAGGCAATTGTGGCTATGGCACTGGCTATGGTACTAGTAACCCCTATGGTAACAACTCAAACAGTTTTACTCTCTTAGTTGTGTTGTTCATCTTATTAATTATTGTTGGCACAAATTACCCAATTGCAGAACAAGGGGATTAAGAAAAGCGCCTTTTTTTGCAAAACAAAGACAGATGCCTTGTCCTCTATGAAAGTTTTTTCATAGGATATAACAAAGCTAATAAAGGAGGTGGAATCAATGGGTTCATGGAATAACGGCTCAAATAGCTTCACTCTTTTAGTTGTACTATTCATTCTGCTAATTATTGTTGGTTCCAACTATCCAATTGCACAAGGTTATTAAGGTAACCTTTTATCACAATCTATTATTTTGAGGGAGGTGATTTGATGAGTTACGGTGGCGGAATGTCAAACAGTTTTACACTTTTAGTCGTATTATTCATTCTATTAATTATCGTTGGATCTAACTATCCAATTGCTCAAGGTTATTAGAAGTAATCTTTAATCACAAATCTATCATTTTTGAAGGAGGTGATTTGATGAGCTACGGAGGTCACGGAGGCGGAATGTCAAACAGCTTTACACTTTTAGTCGTATTATTCATTCTGTTAATTATTGTTGGATCTAACTATCCAATTGCACAAGGTTATTAAATGCAACCTAATCACAATCTATAAGGAGGTGATATCATGAGTTACGGAGGCGGAATGTCAAACAGCTTTACACTTTTAGTTGTTTTATTCATCCTATTAATCATCGTAGGTAACAACTATCCAATTGGTGGTAGTGGTTATGGTGGTGGTTACTAATTAATTTGTTAAAAGGGCTACATCTTAGATGTAGCCCTTTTTGTGTGGAGAGATAGATAAGATATTTGTCCATTTGTGTCCAATTAAAGGACAATCACCGTTACGCTTATCCAATCGCAACATACTTCTAAAAGAAAGGAGATGGTTTTTATGGGAGATTTGATTAAATGGGAATGTTTTGAACAATATAGAGAGGAAAAAAGGCATAAAGAAAAAAGGTCTACTAGTGAAGAACGATCAAAGGACTGGGATCATCATGTATTACCACAATTAGAACATAACAAATTAAATCCATTACTAACTGAGATGAAGGAAGCAAGAGCGACCTATTTTATGTGTTTAAAAGAATATGACACTATTTTAAGTAATTACCAATGCTTGATGGACGAGATTTATCAACAAAAGTCCTACCAACGACTATACAGTTCTATGGATAAAAATGAACGCTTAGTTAATCAACGCTTTAAAAATTTACCTCTTATTACTCATGACCATCTAAGGTATTTTCAATGCTATAAGGACATTCCAACGGATATCTTAGAATGATTAATATACTCTATGTTTGTTAGATGAGGATGGTGTCATCCAACTTAAATAACTAAGGATTTTATCTACACCCCTTTACAATAGAACTTCAAAGCTGCTTTACACCCATTTTTAATAATTCTAAAAAAATCCCTTTTTATTATTGTGAAAAGGAATATTAGATGATCATGATTTGTCATAAAAGCAAGCTGTCGTTCTTTCTGTGCTAGAAAAATAGGCATACGTCCAAAGATTCTATGTAAGATGTAGAAGTTTATTAGTTTGAGAAAGAATACGATTGATTATATAGGACGACACTTTGTTTAAACTCTCAATCTCTATGCGTACTTTTTTCTGCATAGATGGCTGAGAGTTTTTTTGAATTTACTAAAAAATAGATTAAAAGTTTGTCGGTTTATGTCGATAAATAAGATATAGAGTCGAAAAAAAGGAGGATCTATCATGAAAATAGGGTCAAAATTTACATTCTTTAAAAATTTAAGCGTCTTCAAGAAAATAGTAATCATATTAGTCATTTCCGCATTAGGACTAGGATTAGTTGGGATGGAAGGAATAACATCCGTTAATAAAATAGCAAAAGGTGAAGAGATTATTTATGAAGAACAATTAATTCCTAATCAGTTATTCGGTGAATTGAGAAGTCTTGATGCGAAATTAGATATTTATAGCTTAGAAATACTATTGAGTGAGAGTGCTCAAAAGGAAGAGGTCCTCGGGAAACTTATCGCTACTGCTGAGGAAGTGGATAAGCTTCAGGGAGAAATAGATCGTTTAAGACTACATCCTAATATCCAAGAAAAATATGAAATGTATAAACAAAAGAACTCCAAAATAGGTGAAGTTGCTAAAAAAATGATTGGTCTTTCCTTTGAGAACAAAAATGGAGAAGCCTTTACTAGCTATCTAGAAGAGGTAAAGCCATTAAGAGATGAAGTGAATAATGCGTTAACCGACATCCAAGCATTAAATGCGGAAAATGCGGAATTTATATACAAAGCAGATAAAACTATTGCGAAGAAAACGAGCGTTTTTCTAACAACAATCATGATTCTTTCTTTGCTAGTTTCCTTATTGGTTGGCATTGTCGTTGCTAGATCGATTGTTCAACCAATTAGACAATTACAAGGATTTCTATCCGAAGTAGAAAATGGAGATTTCACAGTAGAAGGAACGTACAAATCAAAGGATGAAGTTGGAAAACTGACTAGCTCATTTAATAGTATGATTGGTGGAGTTAGATCGATCATCAAAACGATGAGTGAAACATCTGAGCAATTAGCGGCTTCTTCTCAAGAATTAAGTGCAAGTGCAGAAGAAAGCACAAGAGCTAGTGAGCATATTTCTTCTACGATACAAGAGCTCTCAGATGGTTCGAAAAACCAATTGCAAAGTGTGGATAATAGTAACTTAGTTATTGTTGACATGTCAACATCTACTGAAAGAATTTCTAAGAGTACAGATCATGTGTTAACGAATGCTCAAGAGACTTCCCACCTTTCTAAAGAAGGAAAAGAATCGATTAACAAGGTTAGCACTCAAATGAAATCTATTAATCAAACAGTTACATCATTAGTAGAAGCATTTAAAGGATTAAAAGAACGCACAGACGAAATTGGGAACATTACTAGTGTCATTACTGGGATCGCAGACCAAACAAATCTCTTGGCATTAAATGCGGCAATTGAAGCTGCTCGTGCAGGAGAACAAGGAAAAGGATTTGCGGTTGTAGCGGGTGAGGTAAGGAAATTAGCGGAGCAATCAGCGCAATCAGCAGACCAAATTTCTAAACTAATCAAAGTCATTCAGGTAGATACACAACAAACGATGAACACTGTAACCTCTGCATCTTCGGAAGTAAATGAAGGATTAGTCGTTGTACAAGATGCTGGAACGATCTTTAATAATATAGAGGGCTCTATTACTGAAGTGGTTACGCAAATTGATGAAGTAGCGAACTTAGTCAATTCATTAGCTTCAGGTATGGGACAAGTGACACAATCGATTAATGGTGTAAAAGAAATAGCGGATGAAACGGCAGCAAGTTCGGAGTCGATCTCTTCAGCTACGGAAGAGCAATTAGCATCAATGGAAGAAATCGCTTCATCAGCACAAGTTCTTGCTAAGAATGCAGAAACATTACAATTATTAATTAGTAACTTTAAAGTTTAAGAGAAATGAAACCGCAGTGCTATGACTTTTAAGTAACTAGTCCAGAGAATTTTGCCCAAAGAAATAGTTAGTAACACCCATCACTGTTGATAAATTAACGGTGATGGGTGTTTTTTGTTTTGTAAAAAAGGCAGAGAGTCCAAAGCCTATGTAACAAACTCAGTTAATTTTGGGTGAGTACCAAGAGACTGTGATAAACAATGCTACATTGATTGTCTGATCCATTCACCTTATGATATTATTGCGCAATCGCTTTCATAATATGGTTGACAAGTAAAACATTGGAAACTTATAATATTGATGAAACCGTTTGCACACTTTACGAAGGGATTGTTTATGGTTAGTATATATATACTTATTTTTAGTGAGAAAGCGTTTTATTAAAATGGAAGAAGTCACATACATAATTTTTAACACATCGTTTTTCTGTAGAATTCTATGATAGGATAAAACGTTTTTCAAATGTATCTATTAATCTATCTATTCTTTAAAGTGAAAATGTGTTACGGAATACTTAGTTAAAGGGTGGGTTTATGAAAAAGAACAAATTAAAGAAAGCACTAATCCTCATGGTAGTTTTTGCCTTATTGCTTCCGATTGGAAGCTTTCAACTACCATATGATGCAAATGCAGAGACTTTAACGAATCAAGCTGTAACAGAAATTCCAGAAAACACATTAAGAATTCATTATCAAAGATTAGATCATAGCTATGAAAATTTAGGACTTTGGTTATGGAATGATATTGCAACACCATCAGCCAACTGGCCGGTAGGAGCAACTCCTTTTACAGCTGAACAGACAGACAGCTATGGGGCATATGTCGATGTTGAACTTATCGAAGGTGCACAGAATGTAGGATTTTTAGTTGTAAACAGAACAACTGGTGAAAAAGAGGGTGGAGATAAAGGATTTACAATAAACTCCCCTGAAATGAATGAAATTTGGATTAAAGAAGGAACAGATGAAGTTTTTACATATGAACCAGTAGAACTTGCTGAAAATACTGTAAGAATTCATTATGTAAGAGACGATCATAATTTTGAAAATCTCGGCCTTTGGATGTGGGAAGATGTAACAGCTACATTCGAAAGCTGGCCAACATCAGCTCTTCCTTTCACGGCTGAACAAACTGACCGTTATGGTGCATATGTAGATGTTGAGTTGAAAGAAAATGCGCAAAAGATTGGTTTCTTAGTTGTAAACCGAGAAACTGGTGAAAAAGAAGGTGGAGACAAAGGATTCTCACTTCTTCAAGACTATAATCGTTTATGGATTAAAAAAGGTGATGATAACGTTTATATTTCGCCATATTGGGAAACACCAACTGGGATTGTATCAGGTGAAGTTTTATCTGATAGCAAATTCTTGCTAGCTTTTACAAGTACAAAAGGATTAACGGCTGATGATTTACAACAATCACTAAGTATTACAGATAAAGACAATAACTCCGTAACAATTGAATCTGTTGAAATTGCTAGTGATACATCAGTTGTTGTTCATGCACCAATCAACTTGGGGAATGGCCCATTTAATGTGACATTCCAGGGAAGAACTGTTTCTGCAAAAGCAGGTTGGAGATTATTGGATGAAATGTACTCTTATGATGGCAATGACCTAGGTGCAACATATAACAATGGAAATGTCACATTAAGGTTATGGGCTCCAACAGCTAGTGATGTAACAGCAAACTTTTTTGATAAAGACAATGCTTCTAACCAAATTGGTAGCATTCAGCTTGAGCTAGGTGAAGATGGAGTATGGTCTAAGGATGTGACACCTGCTGAGTTAGGTGTGTCAGACTTAAGAGGTTATTACTATCAATATGATGTAACAAATGATGGGGTAACAAAGCAAGTATTAGATCCATATGCAAAATCTATGGCTGCTTTTACTGTGAATACGAAGGGTGAAGCTGGTCCGGATGGGGATACAGTCGGGAAAGCAGCAATTGTTGATTTAAGTAAAACAAATCCTTCTGGCTTTAATGGAGGAAATATTGAAGGCTATGAAAAAAGAGAAGATGCGATTATTTGGGAAGTTCATGTTCGAGATTTTACATCAGATCCATCAATTGAAGCTGATTTAAATGGTAGATGGGGAACGTATTCTGCATTTATTGATAAGTTAGACTACATTAAGTCTCTAGGAGTGACACATGTTCAGTTATTACCAGTTATGGCTTGGTATTTTGGAGACGAAACGAACATGGGGCAAAGGGAATTAGATTATTCAGCTGGCGGAAATGAATATAACTGGGGATATGATCCACACAATTATTTCACTCCAGATGGTGCGTACTCTGAGAACCCAGAAGATCCAGAGCTAAGAATTCAAGAGTTAAAAGAACTAATTGACGCGATTCATGATGCAGGTATGGGTGTAGTCCTTGATAATGTATATACTCATATGGCAAAAGCTAGCTTTTTAAATGATATTGTACCTAACTATTATGCGTTCCAGGATGCAAATGGTAATTTTATCGGTGGTTTTGGAAATAACTTAGCTACGAATCATCAGATGGCAGAAAAGCTTATGGTAGATTCAGTGAAATATTGGTTTGAAGAGTTCAAGATTGATGGTATGAGATGGGATATGATGGGTGATGCGACGTATGACTCTGTTCAAAAAGCATATGATGCTGCAGCTGAAATCAATCCCGATGCATTATTTATTGGAGAAGGCTGGAGAACATTTGGCGGTCACTTAGCTGATCCATCACTTCAAGGAATGGGTGCAGACCAAGATTGGATGGACCAAACGGATAGTGTTGGTGTATTCTCTGATGAAATCAGAAATGAATTAAAATCTGGTTTTGGTTCAGAAGGTGAGCCACGATTCCTTACCGGTGGGGCAAGAGATATTAATTTAATCTTTAATAATATTAAAGGTCAACCAACAAATACACCTGCAGATGATCCAGGTGATATGGTTCAATATATTGCAGCCCATGATAATCTACCATTATATGATGTTATTGCACAATCGATTAAAAAAGATCCATCGATAGCTGAAAATGACTTAGAAATCCATAAGCGAATCCGAATCGGAAACGCGATGATTTTAACCTCTCAAGGAACTGCATTTATTCATGCAGGGCAAGAGCTTGGGCGTACAAAACAATGGAAGGCAGATGGAGTGCCAGAACAAAAGTACCATGCATTAGAAGATGAAAGTGGAAATATATTTGGCTACTTTGTTCACGATTCATATGATTCTTCAGATGCAATTAATATGTTTGATTGGGAAAAAGCAACAAATTCAGAGTCTTTCTCAGTTAATAATGTAACAAGAGAATATACAACTGGTCTTATTGAACTTAGAAGGTCTTCAAACGCATTTAGGCTTGGTGAAATGGACTTAGTAAACTCTAATGTTACATTAATTGAATCTCCTGAAATGAAAGAGCAAGATTTAGTAATTGGTTATAAAAATGAATCAACAGATGGAACGGGAAGCTACTATGTATTCATAAACGCTGATAATCAAGAACGAACACTTACACTATCAGAGGATTTAACTGCTTATAAAGTATTAGTAGATAGTGATGAGGCAGGAGTGGTAGAAGTTTCGGAGATTTCTGGTTTCAATTTAACGGAAACTACACTAACATTAGATCCGTTAACAACGATTGTTATAAAAAATGAAGTGAAAGATGAAACAACAGACCCGGTTGACCCAGTTGATCCGGTAGACCCGGTAGATCCAGTAGACCCAGTGGATTCAAAGGACCCTGTGCAACCAACTGATCCGGTTGATTCAGAAAATCCAGAGGTAGTCACAGATCCGACTGATAAGGAAGAACCAGCAACTGATAAAGAAGAAAAAGAAACTGGAAATAATCTTCCTGATACAGCAACAAATAACCACTCTCTACTGTTAATCGGTGCGCTGACACTAGTTCTTGGATTTGGTTTATATGCATTTGTAAGAGCTAGAAAATTTTCAGTAGAAAAGTAAAAAGGTTCACGTCTGAAACTCATTAGGCTGTCGTTGTAGACAGTCTAATTTTTCCTTGGAACAGTCCTCTTGTCTCTATATGCGTTTTTTGATTGGTGGCTTACAGGAAAGTGGAGAATTGCGGAACTTTTAGTTGTTTTAATAGGCTCAGTATCTATGTATGTTAAAATATGTAATAGAGTGTAACAATTATTATAGATAGATTGGTGTTGAGTTAATGAATCGTTTTTTTAAAGTCTCTATTATTAATCGTGCGTATTTTATAACGGTCTTGTTAGTGATAGCTTTTGTTATAACGTTAGCCCTCTTTATTACAAATAATTATTTAGAAAAAGAAAAAGAATCAAGAGCAAAGGAAATTTATAATGTGGCAAAACTACTAGAGATGAATTTAAATTTTGCTTTTGATGATATCTTAACTAAAGAAAATGCTCATAATCAATCCAATCAAGAAAAGGTTCGTATATTAAATGAAGAAATTCAGCCCCTTCTAGAAAATTACTCCAGACTCTACCCTCATTTAGGAATGGGATATTACTCTATCGACCTTGATAGTGTTATCGCTATTGCTCCTGAATTTAAAGAAGATTTTTTAAAAAGAGTACCTAGAACTTTTCCTTACTTCAAATCTTATAAAACTGGAAAGCATGAGTATGTTTACTCCGGAGATTCTATCGCCTGGTATGGAAAGTCTATTTTTGCTATTACTTATCCAATTGAAAAAGACGGACGGATTATTGGTCATACATGGACAAATATAAAGATGGATGATCTATACGAAAACGTTACTAAATACCTGATAAATCTATTACTGTTTGGGTTATTTCTTTTATTGTTGTTAATAATTTTTATTAAAGTAGTATTTAATAATATAGAGAAACAAATTAAGGAAGTTACTGATGCTATTATTAGCGATAGCAATCATCAATCAAATATATTATTACCTGAATTAGATAAAATGGCTGAGAAATTAAAAAGTCAGAAAAAATATGAAGAGGAAATCTCTAAACTTGATAAACTGTCATCCATAGGAGAAATGGCAGCTACAATTGCACACGAGATTAGAAACCCTTTAACAACAATAAGAGGCTTTTTACAGCTTAAATCTGTGGATTTACCTGAAAAAGAAATGATTTATAATCAAGTAATGATTGAAGAATTAGACAGAGCTAATGATATTATAACTGAATATTTAACATTAGCTAAATCAGCAGATAGTTATCATTTCGAGCAAAAAAATCTAAATAGAATCATTGAAGAGATGTTTCCTTTAATAGAATCATACGCAATTAAAGAGAATAAAACCGCAATTTTAGAGTTAGGTGTTATTCCAGATATTGAATTAAATAAAAAGGAAATGAAACAACTTATATTAAATATTTGTCGTAATGGGATAGAGGCTATGAATCAGTGCGGACATTTAACAATAAAGACTACACTTTCTTCTTGTGAAAATGAAGTTATAATGGAAATTTCCGATGAAGGTATAGGTATTCCAGCTGCTATACTTGAAAATATAGGACAACCTTTTTTAACAACTAAATCAGGAGGTAATGGTTTAGGTTTATCTGTTTGTTATAGAATTGCAAAAAATCATAATGCAACGATTGATATCAATACTAGTCCATCTGGATCAACATTTATTATTAAATTTAAATAAAGTTGAACCTAGAGATGTCATTTGAAAAATCACCTTACACATTTGTGGTAAGGTGATTTTTTTGTTAGGCATTATTTCTTTGCTGCACCAATACTCCTAAATGGTGCATGAGAACCGTCCCCGTGCACCAGTTTTTTTATTTTTTTTAATATTGTAAAAAAAACCAACATATGTTACTTTATTTGTATGTTAAGTTTTCTTACAATGGGTGTTATGAGTTGTGTGGATTAATGTTGTTTAAATGAAAGGGTGAAGAGAATGAAGCTTACTTCACGGGAAATGGAGAAGTTGATGGTGGTTGTAGCTGCTGATTTAGCGCGCCGGAGACAAGGGCGGGGATTGAAGCTTAATTATCCAGAGGCAGTAGCGATTATTACATATGAAGTTCTTGAAGGTGCACGAGATGGAAAGACGGTAGCACAGTTAATGCAGTATGGTGCCACAATTTTATCAAGGGAAGATGTAATGGAGGGTGTTCCTGAGATGATTCATGATATTCAGGTTGAGGCGACTTTTCCTGATGGTACAAAGCTTGTGACGGTGCATGACCCAATTCGTTAATAAGAGGAGGAAGAGTGAATGATTCCTGGTGAGTATGTGTTGAAGAAAGATCCGATTGTATGTAACGCTAATAAGCAATCGAAGAAAATTCAAGTTCTCAATAGAGGAGATCGACCGATTCAAATAGGATCGCATTTTCATTTCTTTGAGGTTAATTCAGGTTTACACTTTGACCGTGAACAAGCTTTTGGGATGCACCTTAATATTCCTGCTGGTACTGCTGTGCGTTTTGAGCCTGGAGATCAAAAGGAAGTAGAGCTTGTTTTGTTTTCTGGCGAACAAAAGGTCTATGGTTTAAACAACAAAACAAATGGTCCGGTTGGAAAGGAGGTAGAATAATGAGCTTTAAGATGTCCAGAAAGCAGTATGCTGATATGTTTGGTCCAACAGTCGGGGATGCCGTCCGTTTAGCAGATACCGAGCTATTTATCGAGATTGAAAAGGATTATACAACATATGGAGATGAAGTGAAATTTGGTGGAGGCAAGGTAATACGGGATGGTATGGGACAGCATCCATTAGCAACTAGAGCCGAGAGTGTTGATTTAGTTTTCACTAATGCCATCGTTCTCGATTATACAGGCATTTATAAAGCGGATATTGGTGTGAAGGATGGTTATATTGCTGCGATTGGTAAAGCTGGAAACCCGTTATTGATGGACAATGTTGATATTGTGATTGGAGCTTCTACTGAAGTGATTGCTGCAGAGGGAAAAATAGTAACTGCCGGTGGAATTGATGCTCATATTCATTTTATTGCTCCACAGCAGATTGAGACTGCACTCTCTTCGGGTATTACGACAATGTTAGGTGGAGGTACAGGTCCTGCAACAGGAACAAATGCAACAACTTGTACACCAGGACCATGGAATATTCATGGGATGCTTCTTGCTGCAGAAGAATACCCTATGAATCTAGGATTCTTAGGAAAAGGAAATTCTTCAGATGAAAAGCCTCTGATTGAACAGGTAGAAGCAGGAGCGATTGGATTGAAGCTTCATGAAGATTGGGGAACAACTGCGGCGACGATTGATACGAGTTTGAAAGTAGCGGACAAATATGATATCCAAATCGCAATCCACACAGATACGTTAAATGAAGGTGGGTTTGTAGAAGATACGATCGCGGCAATTGATGGTCGTGTTATTCATACATACCATACTGAAGGTGCTGGAGGAGGGCATGCTCCTGATATCATTAAGGCGGCTGGATATTCAAATATTCTTCCGTCATCCACAAATCCGACCCGTCCATTTACAGTAAACACACTTGAAGAACATTTAGATATGCTGATGGTTTGTCATCACTTGGATCCGAGTGTTCCGGAGGACGTTGCTTTTGCTGATTCAAGAATTAGAAAGGAAACCATTGCTGCTGAGGATATTTTACATGATTTAGGTGTGTTCAGTATGATTTCATCTGACTCGCAGGCAATGGGACGTGTGGGTGAAGTGATTTCCCGTACATGGCAAACAGCCGATAAAATGAAGAAGCAACGTGGCAAATTGCAAGAGGATCTCGAAGTAGGGGATAACTTTCGTGTAAAAAGATATGTTGCCAAATACACCATTAATCCAGCGATTGTTCATGGTATTTCTGACTATGTAGGATCTGTGGAGGTTGGTAAATTTGCTGATTTAGTTTTATGGGATCCTGCATTTTTTGGAGTGAAACCAGATCTGATTTTAAAGGGTGGGATGATTGCTCATAGTTTAATGGGTGATCCTAACGCAAGTATTCCTACTCCTCAGCCCGTCTTGTACCGCCCAATGTTTGCAAGTCATGGAAGCTTGAAGTATCGAACATCGATCACATTCGTTTCTAAGGCAGCATTTGAAAATGGCGTTCATAAAGAGTTAGGACTTCAAAAAGAAGTGAAGTATGTTTCAGGAATTCGGAACATTTCGAAAAAATCAATGATATTTAATGATGCGACACCAAATATTGAAGTTGATCCACAAACATACGAAGTTCGTGTGGATGGAGAATTAATCACATGTGAACCAGCTGAGGTTCTTCCGATGGCTCAGCGATATTTCTTATTTTGAGGTGAATAAAATGATCATTGAAAAAGTGCTAGGTAATGTCTCGGCGATCGAGAAAAGAGCTCCACATGTTGAACGTGTATATTTGGAAAGTGATTTATTAGTAAAAAGAATTCAGAGGGTTGTGACAGATCATGGACGAGAAATTGGAATTCGTCTAAAGGATCATAAAGATTTGGTTGATGGTGATATTCTTCATATGGATGAAAAAAATATGATTGTTATTTCGGTAAAAGAGGATGATGTTCTAGTGATCATGCCTACTTCGATTGGACAAATGGGTGATATTGCACACCAATTAGGAAATCGCCATCTTCCAGCTCAATTTGAAGGTGATGAAATGCTGGTTCAGTATGATTATCTTGTTGAGGAACTACTGTCACAGGTAAAGGTGCCTTTTAAACGTGAAAAGAGAAAAGTGGGTCAAGCGTTTCGTCATATAGGACATAGTCATGGATAATGATTTATTCCCTTTACTACAGTTATGTGATTCTAATTTTCCTTCTGGGGCATTTTCGCATTCCTTTGGTTTAGAAACATATATCCAAGAGCAAATCATTGTAGATAAGGAAAGCTTTAAAACGGCACTGTCTGTTTTTGTTGATAAACAACTCGTTTTTTCGGATGGTCTTGCTTGTAGACTATCATATGAAGTCTTGGAATCTGGCAGGGGTATGGATGAGTTGCTTGAAATAGATCGTCTATTGTTTGTGTCTACCCTTGCAAAGGAAACGAGAGAGGGTAATCGGAGAATTGAGGAGCGAATGGCTAAGCTGTGTATGGATTTATACGCTATACCTGCATTAGGGGAGTATCTTTATTTTATAAAAAATAAACAGGGGTTTGGTCACTCGGCACTTGTGTTTGCGTTTGTTGCACATCATTTGCAGATTGATAAGGAGAAAATTCTGTCAGCATACCTATTTGCCTCTGTATCATCTCTTACTCAAAATGCAGTTCGAGGTGTGCCTTTAGGGCAAACAGATGGGCAAAGGTTGTTGGTTGAAATACAGGTAAAGATTAACGAGGCGAAAAATACAATCATGAAGCTAACAAAGGATGATTTAGGTGCTGTAAGTCCAGGCTTAGAAATTGCGCAAATGCGCCATGAGCGACTGCCTGTCCGATTATTTATGTCTTAAAAAATGTGAAGAGGGAGAGATGAGAATGGAACCGATACGAATAGGGGTTGGTGGTCCTGTTGGGGCCGGTAAAACGATGCTAGTTGAAAAAATAACGCGAGCATTGAATGAAGAGCTAAGTATGGCTGTTGTAACCAATGACATTTATACAAAAGAAGATGCGAATTTTTTAATTAAAAATGGAGTGTTGCCTGAAGACCGTGTCATTGGTGTTGAAACTGGAGGCTGCCCACATACAGCGATTCGTGAAGATGCATCGATGAACTTTGCCGCGATTGATGAGCTAACAGAGCTGCATCCTGATTTAGAATTGATTTTTGTGGAAAGTGGTGGAGATAACCTAGCTGCTACCTTTAGTCCAGAGTTGGTTGATTTCTCGATCTATATCATTGATGTTGCTCAAGGGGAGAAAATCCCTAGAAAAGGCGGGCAGGGGATGATTAAATCTGATTTATTTATTATAAATAAAATTGATTTAGCGCCATATGTGGGGGCGAGTCTAGAGGTTATGGAAAGTGATACGATTGCTGCAAGAGGAGATAAAGCGTATATTTTCACGAATTTGAAGGATGGAACTGGTTTAGACAAGGTTGTTGATTGGATTAAACAGAACGCATTATTAATGGGATTAGGTTCATGAGCTACACGGGAGTTTTAGATCTTTTAGCCTCTAAAAAGAATGAAAGAACGATTATCTCATCTTGCTATTATGAGGGTGCCTTAAAAATAGCGCGTCCGATCTACCTGGAGGAGGATTCGCCTTCTATCTATCTCATTCATGTTGGTGGAGGGTATGTGAATGGAGATTCTTATTTCACTCAAATACAGGTAGATGATGGTGCACATCTCGTAGTTACGACACAATCATCAACAAAAGTTTATAAAACTCCTACAGAGCCTGTACGTCAGATGACAAAAATAAAACTAGGATCTGGAAGTGTGCTAGAGTACATTCCAGATCCTTTGATTGCGTATGAAGACGCTCGTTTTATACAAGAAACAGAGGTTGAATTAGAGCATGATTCATGCTTTTTTTATAGTGATAGTATGACTCCTGGCTGGGCGGAGGATGGGAGTTTTTTTAAATATGAATGGATTCGGTCGAAGTTGAAGATTTATAGAGACGGAGTTCTCGTGTTATTTGATCACCTTTTATTAGAGCCTGACGATCAAATGAGCGGAATCATGCAAATGGAAGGGTATACCCATACAGGTACGTTTGTTCTTATTCATGAAGGAGCGAATAAAAAGTTTTTAGATCATTTGTATGATCATTTAAATGAAAAATATCCCGATGTTCATTTTGGGTTATCAGCATTACCAGATCAAGGCGTTATTATGCGATTACTAGCAAATCATTCTGGGGTCATTGAAGCGATCATAGCAGAAGCCCAGACATATGCTAGACGTGTGTTATTAAATAAAGAATCTATTCTTTGGCGGAAGTATTGAGATATAGGTTTTGTAGGGAAAGGTTAATAGATTGTAAGGTGGAGCACTTAGTGTCTAATTAGGCATTAGGTGCTTTTTTGTTTTAGAGCTGACTACATGCGGATGGAAAAAAATGATAGTTTGCTTAAAGGCTTTGGTTGATAGGAGTTTTATATTGGACAAAACGCATCTGAGGAAAGGGTTTGTTCAATAGGAGCGGTCTATTGGACAAAACAAGCGGTCTGGGGAAAGAGTTTGTTCGATAGGGGCGGTCTATTGGACAAAACGCATGGTTCGAGGAAAGAATTTGTTCGATAGGGGCGGTCTATTGGACAAAACAAACGGTCTGAGGAAAGAGTTTGTTCGATAGGGGCGGTCTATTGGACAAAACAAGCGGTCTGGGGAAAGAATTTGTACGATAGGGGCGGTCTATTGGACAAAACAAGCGGTCTGGGGAAAGAATTTGTTCGATAGGGGCGGTCTATTGGACAAAACAAACGGTCCTAGGAAAGGTTTTGTTCAATAGGGGCGGTCTATTAGACAAAACGCCTGGTTCGAGGAAAGAATTTGTTCGATATGGACAAAACAAGGGGTCTGGGGAAAGGTTTTGTTCAATAGGAGCGCTCTGAAAGCTAAAACACCTAAAGCTTAGTCTAATTACATGAATCAAAATAGTTGAATAACACTGCCATTTTTTAAAAATTTAAAAAAACTATGTCAGATTTCCTTACAAAGTAGTGGAACATCATTTACAGGGATGATAACATCAAGTTGTCAGAAAATTTTACATACAAAAAAATGGGGGTTAGAAAAATGAGAGTTAAACATTTTTATCTTTTTTTACTAATGATAGCTATTACAACGATTATTGCAGCTTGTTCAGGAAGTAATGGCGCAACTACTGAAGAAGAGGGAAGCACTGGATCAACTGAAGGTGGTTCTGATTCAGAAGATGTGATTGAAGTAGGGATCTTGCATTCTCTAAGTGGAACGATGGCGATTAGTGAAACATCTGTACATGATGCAGAATTATTGGCAATTGAAGAAATCAATGCAAATGGCGGTGTTTTAGGAAAGCAAATTAAACCAGTTATTGAGGATGGCGCGTCAGATTGGCCGACATTCGCAGAAAAAGCGAAGAAATTATTACAGCAAGATAAGGTTGCAACGATCTTTGGTGGATGGACTTCAGCGAGTCGTAAAGCGATGCTTCCGGTAGTAGAAGAAAGCAATGGCTTACTATGGTACCCAGTTCAGTATGAGGGGATGGAAAGCTCTCCAAACATCTTTTACACAGGTGCAGCGCCAAACCAACAAATTGTTCCTGCAGTTGAGTGGTTATTAGAAAATCGTGGTACGAAGTTTTACCTATTAGGATCTGATTATGTATTCCCAAGAACTGCAAATGCAGCGATTAAAGCACAGCTTGAAGATGCGGGTGCAGATTTAGCGGGTGAGGAATACACACCACTTGGGCATACAGACTATAACACAGTCATCGCGAAAATAAAGAGTGAAAAACCAGATGTGATTTTCAATACGTTAAATGGTGATAGTAATGTTGCATTTTTTAAACAGTTAAAGGATGCAGGGATTACGTCAGAAGATATTACAGTTCTTTCAGTTAGTGTTGCTGAAGAAGAAGTTCGAGGAATTGGTGCAGATGTGATTGAAGGTCATTTAACTAGCTGGAACTATTACCAAACAACGGATACGCCTGAAAATACTAAGTTTGTTGAAGCTTACAAAGCAGCATATGGAGAAGATCGTGTAACAGCAGATCCGATTGAAGCAGGTTATTTTGGAGTTTACTTATGGGCTGCTGCAGTAGAAAAAGCTGGAACGACTGATGTGGATGCTGTTAAAGAAGCTGCAAAGGAATTAGAATTCCAAGCACCAGGTGGTCTTGTAAAGGTTGACGGTGAAAACCAGCATGTATATAAGACAGTAAGAATTGGTGAAGTACAAGCGGACGGACAAATTACAGAGCTATGGAATTCAGGTGAACCAGTTAAACCAGATCCATTCTTAAAAGGATTTGATTGGGCAAGCGGATTAGCTGAAAGCTTAGGGCAGTAAATAGTTAAAATAGGTAGAGGTTTGTTTTTAGGCCTCTATCTACTTTTTGCCCTTTTTCTTTTGTTAGAAATTATAACAATATAAAATCGATTTTATTTTTAAAAAACATTAAATTGTTTGGTATTTCAAATAACTGTTATTTTCAGGAAAGGAGCAAGGATATGAGTGGTGCAATATTAACCCTGTTTAATGGATTAAGCCTTGGTTCCATTTTACTATTAATTGCTCTAGGGCTTGCTGTTACCTTTGGTTTAATGAAGGTAATAAATATGGCGCATGGAGAGTTAATTATGATTGGAGCATATGTCACATATGTCATTCAATCAATGTTTCTAAAGTATGTACCGGAAACATTCTTTGATCTTTACTTTCTATTATCCATTCCGGTCGCCTTTTTAATTGCTGCAGCGTTTGGAATTTTACTAGAGGTATCGTTGATTCGGTTTTTATATAAACGTCCTTTAGATAGCTTACTAGCAACATATGGGATTGGTTTAATGCTTCAACAATTAGCAAGATCGATTTTTGGTGCACCTAATGTTGGTGTACAGAGCCCGAGCTTTTTAAATGGTGGACTTACGATCGGTACACTAGTTTTACCATATTCACGAATTTTTATATTAAGTCTTTCGATTTTATGTCTTGTTGCTATTTTTCTATATTTTTATCGGACGACTAATGGTAGAAGAGTTCGTGCAGTTATGCAAAATCGACAAATGGCAGAATGTTTAGGTGTTCAAACAAGAAGGGTCGATTTAGCCACCTTTGCGATTGGCTCAGGTTTTGCTGGAATTGCAGGGTGTGCCTTAACCTTACTTGGTCCTATTGGTCCAACAATTGGGACGTATTACATTATCGATGCGTTTATGGTAGTCGTCGTTGGTGGAGTTGGTGCTCTTGTAGGAGCAGTGGTTGGTGCATTTGGAATCGGGTTTTTCAATACAATATTTGAATTTTTTACGTCAGCAACAATCGGGAAGGTACTTGTATTTATGCTAATTATTGCATTTTTACAATGGAGACCTTCAGGGCTTGTAAGTTCTCGTTCAAGAGCACTTGACGAATAAAATAAGGCGAGGTGACTTTATGGGGAAAATAGTGAATACATCAATCTTTAATCAAAAAAATCTTCTATTGTTAGGTTTTATCGTGTTACTTATAGCGCCGCTGTTTCTAACTGATTTCCGCCTGAATCTTCTAGGTAAATATTTAGCTTTTGCTATTTTAGTAATCGGTTTGGATTTGTTATGGGGGTATACAGGAGTACTGAGTTTAGGACATGGGATTTTCTTTGGAATTGGTGCATATGCAATGGGGATGTATTTGAAGCTAGAGGCTGCCGGTACTAGACTACCAGATTTTATGGCATGGAGTGGTGTACAAGAGCTTCCGTTCATTTGGGTGCCATTTCAAAATCCGATTCTAGCAATCATTCTTGGGATATTCATTCCTTTAGTACTTGCCATGCTTCTTGGGTTGTTAACGTTCCGTAATCGAATTAATGGCGTTTATTTTACCATCTTATCGCAAGCATTAGTTGTTGTTGTGGTCACACTTTTTGTAGGGCAACAAGGGTTAACTGGTGGGACAAATGGTTTAACAAGTTTCACGACCATTTTTGGATTTTCGTTAGCATCAACAACAACACAGACTGTTATTTATTTTATTACAGCTGCGGTTCTAGCAATTGTTTATTTTGCAAGTAAGATGTTGATTAATGGACGTTTAGGTCAGGTGTTGATCGGAATTAGAGATGGGGAAAATCGCCTTCGGTTTTTAGGTTATGATCCAGCGATCTTCAAAACGTTTATTTATGCTTTATCAGCTGGTATTGCTGGGTTAGCAGGAATGTTGTTTGTTCTTCAGGTAGGAATTATTTCACCAACGATGATGGGGATTATTCCTTCTATTGAAATGGTGTTATGGGTTGCATTAGGGGGACGTGGTACACTGATTGGTCCAGTGCTAGGAGCGATTATCGTAAACGGGGCTAAAACAATCTTCAGTGAATCCTACCCAGATATTTGGTTGTATTTCTTAGGACTAATGTTCGTTATTGTCGTTGTATTTTTACCAGACGGTTTGATGGGACTATTTAAGAAATTCCAAAAGAGATGGAGTGGTTTACATGCTAAACAGCCAAACAGTGCTAGAGTCGAAAAAAATTACAGTTGAATTTAGTGGATTTAAAGCCATTACGAATTTGAATTTTAAGGTAACAAATAATAAAGTGCATTTCTTGATTGGGCCTAATGGGGCAGGAAAGACGACTTTATTAGATGTTATTTGTGGGAAAACTCAAGTCAGTAAAGGAAAGGTTGTGTATATGGAGGATCAAAATCTAGTGAAATTAAAGGATTTTAAAATCGTCCATATCGGAATCTCTCGAAAGTTCCAAACGCCTTCGATCTTTCAAAACTTAACCGTTTATGAAAATATGGTCATTTCCTTAAAACAGGATAAGGGACTTTGGGCAACCATTACTGCAAAAATAACAAAAAGCCAACAAGAAGATATTGAAAAAATGCTACATTTAACCGGGTTAATCGATGAAAAGGACCAACAGGCAGGATCACTATCACATGGGCAAAAGCAATGGTTAGAAATCGCAATGGTTTTACTGCAGGATCCAGGTCTTGTTTTATTAGATGAACCGATCGCAGGAATGTCTAAAGCTGAGAGACTGAAGACAGGAGAAATGATTCGTGAGATTGCAAAGGATCGAACCGTATTAATTGTTGAGCATGATATGGATTTTGTGAAAGAGTACGCGGATATCGTGACAGTGATGCATGAAGGTCAATTACTTTGTCAAGGTTCAATGGAAGAAGTTCAAAATGATCCTCGGGTTCGTGAGGTATATCTTGGTCGAAAGGAGGCTTAATCAAATGCTAGAACTGGATAACGTTGAGGTCGGGTACGGTGAGAGCATGGTGATACGAAACATTCAGCTAAAGGTGAAGGAAAGCCAAGTGGTTTGTATTATGGGACGAAATGGTGTTGGTAAAACAACCTTATTAAAAGCCATTATGGGTATCTTATCACCGAAGAGTGGAAGTATTCTTTTTAAGAATGATAATATCACGAAAAAAAGTCCATCCTATCGTGCTACACATGGGATTGGTTATGTTCCACAAGGTAGAGAGATTTTTCCGAAGCTAACGGTTTATGAAAATCTATTAATTGGTCTAGAAGCAAGTGGTGGGTCAAAGAAAAATACAATTCGAGAAGATATCTATGAATACTTTCCAATTTTAAAAGAATTTAAGAAGCGTAATGGCGGGGACTTAAGTGGAGGGCAACAGCAGCAACTAGCGATTGCAAGAGCCTTGGTTTCTAATCCATCATTCTTATTATTAGATGAACCAACAGAAGGAATTCAGCCTAATATTGTTGAGGATATTCAAAGAGTCATACGTGATATTAAAGAAAAGAGTAAAACATCGATGATTTTAGTCGAACAAAATTTGGACTATGCAAAAAGTGTAGCAGATTACATTTATGTGATTGACCATGGATCAATCGTTTATGAAAGCTCTGTAGAAGAGATAAAGGATGAAGATGTATATCGGTATTTGAGTGTTTAAGAAGGGTAAGAGGTTTAGAAAATTGAATATCATTAAAATAAATCACGAACAGACCTATGTGCTGGGGTGATTTTTTTTCTTAAGCAAAACCTACACAGATTGTGGAAATAGGAGGAAATGCTACAGATAAAATCAAAGTACTCCCTTATTTGTCGTTCAATAAGCGTGTAAAGTTTTTGATTTCACTTTCGTGTTTTACTGACCGTGCTGCTAAAGTATCAAGGAATCTTTCTTGCTCCTCTAACCTTTCTTTAAATTCTGCTGTCTTTTCATCAATATGTTTCTCTATGTGTTCAAAATATGGTCCCAGACCGTTTGTAAGATTATCTTTAATACTTGAAACATCTTTCTTTAGTTCTTGTTGTCCTTCTTTAAGTTCTATTAGTTCATTAAGAATTAATTTTAATGTTTCTTCCATTAATATCACTCCGATTTTTTTTTATATATTATAACACGATTCAGTAGAGGTAAGGTAAAAATTGCTTATTTTCAATCCATATGTGAGGTTGCATTCATTGTGGCACTCGATGGGGATGAAAATAGTTATTTTTATAAAAGGCTGTTTTCTCAAAGTTTGTTGCTATTTGACTAGGTTAGGTTGATTTGCACTCCAGGTATGTGCTTTCCGCGGGGCAGGTGATGAGCCTCCTCGTTCCTGCGGGGTCTCATCCTGCCTGCACATCCCGCAGGAGTCACATACCTTCCGTTCCAATCAACGAGCTCTACACATTAACTATGTCTAAAAACAACAATCTTATAGAAAAGAGCCTTATAAAAGAAGGATCAAGGGGAAAGCATGTTAAGCATCAGGTCTGGTTAATAAACGGAAAAATTCCGCTTATTTTACTACTCCTGGCTGTGTGATTAAGGACAAGACATTTTATTTTAAAGGAAGAGAATCTCATTTTGATGTATGATGGTGAGTAAGGTTTTAAATCAGTTTTATTTCCACTATTGATTCCAACTAGACCGCTATTTCGGTTGTTGGGCTAGTTAAAACTTTAGAGGAATATTGCTATTCTGTTTAGTACCAAGGCGTGTTATGATCAATTATTATAATAGATTCTTAGACATCGTGTTTAATGGGGAAGTGTCTAAATTTTTGAAAAAAGAATGGTAGCCCACTATGGAACCAGTCACACCAATATTGAACATATTGGAAACAATTTTACATACAGAAAAAAATATGAGGTGAATTTTTTTGGGGAGAAGATGTTTTGGATTTATTGTGGCAGTTCTTGTTTTGTTCGTGATAGCGGGTTGTAGCCAATCGAAGCAAAATGAGTCTAGTAGTGATAGAACGATAGAAACTGAAAAGCAAAAAGATGAGCTTGTGTTAGCGATTGGGTCTGAGCCAGAAACAGGGTTTGATCCAACGACAGGCTGGGGACGTTATGGTTCACCCCTTTTTCAGAGTACATTGTTAAAGAGAGATAACGACTTAAAAATTGTGAATGATTTAGCGACTGATTATGAAGTGAGCGAGGATGGTATGGTCTGGACAGTTTATTTACGTGATGATGTGAAATTCTCAGACGGACAAGCTTTAACTGCTAACGATGTCGTTTTTACCTTTGAGACAGCTTCAGAAGCAGGTTCAGTTGTGGATCTGAGTGTATTGGATAAAGTGGAGGCAAAGGGTGATTACACAGTAGCTTTCACATTAAAAGAGCCGCAATCTACGTTTGTGAATACGTTAATTGGGACAGGGATTGTGCCAAAACATGCATATGGTGCTAACTATGCAGAAAAACCTGTAGGCTCAGGACCATTTCAATTAGTACAGTGGGACAAGGGGCAACAGCTTATTGTAGAGGCTAATCCTGAATACTATGATGATAAGCCTTATTTTAATAAGATCACATTTTTATTTTTAAGTGAGGATGCGTCATTTGCTGCTGCTCAAGCAGGTGGAGTTGATGCTGTTTCAATACCAGCTGCATTTAGCACGCAGTCAGTTCCAGGTATGAGATTAGAATCGGTAAAGACGGTTGATAACCGCGGTATTGTTTTTCCTTTTGTGAAAGCTGGAGAATTTACTGAAGATGGAGATCCGATTGGAAATGATGTAACAGCTGATCCTGCGATTCGGCAGGCCATTAACATATCGGTGGACAGACAAGCACTTGTTGATGGATTACTAGAAGGTCAAGGAACGCCCGCCTATACGTCAGTTGATGGACTTCCATGGTGGAATCCGGATACAGTTATAGAAGATGCTGATATGGACGGGGCACAGAAGCTTTTAGAAAAAGCAGGCTGGAAGGATCAAGATGGAGATGGAATTCTTGAAAAAGGATCTTTAAAAGCTGAATTTACTCTCTATTATGTGGCAGATGATACGGTAAGACAATCTTTATCCATTGCTGTTGCAGATATGATGAAACCTCTAGGTATTCATATTAAGCTAGAGGGTGGAAGCTGGGATGAGATTGAAAAGAATATGCATTCAAATGCGGTTCTGATGGGTTGGGGAAGTCATGACCCACACGAAATGTACAATATTTATGGTAGTGAATTTGGTGGAGTAGGGTACTACAACACAGGCTATTATGAAAATAAGACAGTCGATGACAATTTTAAAAAGGCTCTTCATGCTACAGATGAAAATGAAGCGAATGAATATTGGAAGAGTGCTCAATGGGACGGAACAACGGGCTTAAGTGCAAAGGATGACGCCCCTTGGGCATGGTTAGTGAATATTAATCACTTGTATTTAGTGAAGGATGGCTTAGATATCGGGGAGCAGCGAATCCATGTTCATGGACATGGCTGGCCAGCAACTGATAACATCACAGAATGGAAATGGAATGAGTAGCAATGGGTAAAGGGTTCCTGAAATTTCTACTATTAAAAGGAATTAGAATGGTGACGTTGTTAGTCGCCATTTGTTTCATCTCCTTTCTATTAATAAAAAACTCACCCATTGATCCGATTCAAGCCTATATCGGTGCTGATTTATTAAAGGTAGGTCCTGAACAGCGAGAATTGATCGCTAAATATTGGGGCCTTGATCAGCCGTTAATGGTGCAATTTTTTAATTGGGGTTCAGCTATAGTACAAGGCGACCTAGGTACTTCGATGATTTATCGTCTTCCTGTAGCAGATATCATTAGCGAGCGATTTATTAATTCCCTCGCACTCATGATATCTGCATGGATTTTATCAGGATTGATTGGATTTATAATGGGTGTTATTGCTGCCTTGAAAAAGGGTACATGGATTGACCGTTTGATTAAATGGTACTGCTTCACACTAGCCTCAACTCCAACTTTTTGGATGGGGCTTCTTCTCCTTATTGTCTTTGCGGTTTGGCTAGGATGGTTTCCAATTGGCATGGGAGTTCCAGCAGGGGTTCTAGCAGAAGATGTGACACTTGCGGATCGAATTAAACATCTAATCCTCCCAGCACTCACACTGAGTATCGTTGGTGTAGCGAACATTGCGTTACATACAAGACAGAAGCTGCTTGATGTTCTAGCATCTGATTATGTTTTATTTGCAAGAGCGAGAGGTGAGCATGGCTTTATCCTATTTTGGAGACATGGATTAAGAAATGTGGCTCTACCAGCGATCACCCTACAATTCGCTGCCTTTAGTGAATTGTTCGGTGGAGTTGTACTGGCTGAGCAGGTCTTTTCTTATCCTGGGCTAGGACAGGCTACGGTAGAAGCTGGATTAAAAGGAGATGTTCCGCTTTTATTAGGTTTAGTTATTTTTAGTACACTATTTGTTTTCGTAGGTAATTTATTGGCTGATATTATCTATCGAATTTTAGATCCGAGGATGAGGGAGGGGCGACTGAAATGATTCATACAATTAGCAACCGATTCCCTCTTAATAAAAGGCAATGGGCTTTGATATCGAGTGGACTTGCCTTTCTTTTTTTAGTCGCAGTGATTATAGGTAGCTTTCTAGTAGATGAAGGAAAATTATCTACTAATCTTCAAAATCGAAATGCTCTGCCGTCCTTCAATCATTTGTTTGGAACAGATTGGTTAGGAAGAGATATGTTTGCTCGAACGGTTATGGGCCTCTCGTTAAGTATATGGATTGGTGTGATTGGAGCGATTGGTAGTACAACAATTGCATTAGTCTTAGGAGTTGCAGCAGCAATGGGAAAAGTGGCTGATGTTATTGTCACCTGGCTCATTGACCTTTTTCTAAGCGTGCCACACCTTGTCTCACTGATTCTTATTGCGTTTACATTAGGAGGCGGTTTTAAAGGAATTGTGATTGGACTTGCGTTAACACATTGGCCAAGCTTAGCAAGGGTTATTCGAGCAGAGGTGATGCAGGTTCGTTCTGCAGAATTTGTGCAGGCGTCTCAGAAAATGGGGAAATCACATTGGTGGATTGCGATCCATCATATTCTTCCACATGTTTTCCCACAGCTTTTAATTGGTTTTATGCTCATGTTTCCTCATGTGATTTTACATGAAGCAGCCATTACATTTATAGGGTTAGGGATGTCTCCTCACGAACCAGCGATTGGAATTATTTTGGCAGAATCAATGAAATACTTATCATCAGGAATGTGGTGGCTTGCCTTTTTCCCAGGGTTTTGTTTGCTTTTGGTAGTAAGGTCATTTGATCATATTGGTGAAAATTTTAGAATGCGAATGGATCCATTTAGAGCCCACGAGTAATAGATGAGGAGGAATAAAATGGCGATCCTTGAGGTAGAGAATTTTTCGGTTTCGTTTAAGCAGTATAAAGCCGGACTGAAGCAGATTCATAATCAAGTCATTTCAAGCTTAGATCTCACACTAGAGGCAGGTAAAATCCTTGCAATTGTTGGTGCAAGTGGGTCAGGGAAAAGTCTACTGGCCCATGCCATTCTAGGTATCCTTCCGGGCAATGCTAGGACCAGTGGCACGATTAAATATCAAGGTGAGATTCTAACCCCAGCCCGGCAAAAGGCTTTAAGAGGGAAGGAAATCGCCCTTGTTCCTCAATCGGTTAATTACCTGGACCCACTTATGCAGGTTGGAAAGCAAGTTCGTACTTCAGTGAAAATTAGTGAGGATGCAGTTGGAGTTCAGCGAAAAGTATTTGAACGCTATCAATTAAAGCAAGAAACTGAATCGATGTATCCATTTCAGCTTTCTGGTGGAATGGCGCGAAGGGTCTTGCTATCAACCGCTATGGTTAGCGGAGCCAATGTGATTATTGCAGACGAGCCGACCCCAGGACTTGATCCTGTTGTAATGAAAGAAGCCTTACAAAATATCCGCGAGTTTGCAGACATTGGCAGTGCGGTCATGTTTATTACGCATGATATAGATTCAGCCCTTCGAATTGCCGATCACATTGCTGTTTTTTATGCAGGAACGACTGTTGAAATTGCTCCGGTAGAAAATTTCACAAACAAGGGCGAGGAGCTAAGGCATCCATATACAAAGGCCTTGTGGAGAGCATTACCTCAAAATGACTTCATCCCAATAGCTGGAACAATGCCCCATCCAAGTGAATTACCTACTGGCTGTTTATTTGCTCCTCGTTGTCCATTGGCCACTCCTGAATGTAATGAAGAGAAGCCACAAATGAGAGATGTAAGGGATGGAATGGTGAGGTGTATCCATGCAAATTGATGCAAAAGGCATTGGATTTCGTTATGAAAATAGTCCATGGCTGTTTCAAGGGGTCAACTTAACGATACAGCCAGGTGAAATTATTGGGATTACTGGACCAAGCGGTTGTGGGAAAACAACTTTCTGCCGGATAGTAGCTGGTTATGAAGAGCCTACAGAGGGAATGATTACGTTTGGTGAAAAACCGTTACAAAAAAGCGGCTATCAACCTATTCAATTAATTCTTCAGCATCCAGAAAAAGCAGTTAACCCTCGATGGAAGATGCGAAAAACCCTTAATGAAGCATGGGAGCCTGATCAAGAGTTACTAGATTTATTTGGTATTAGGAAAGATTGGCTAGATCGCTGGCCGAATGAATTATCAGGCGGAGAGCTACAGCGGTTCTGTGTTGCACGAGCATTGGGACCAAACACGCGCTTTCTGATCGCCGACGAAATGACTACAATGCTAGACTCGATTACCCAAGCTCAAATTTGGCATGCTGTTCTTAGTATTGCGGAAAAAAGAAACATGGGGATCGTCGTTGTCAGTCATGAGGCTAAGCTTGTCCAAAGAATTTGTCATCGGGAAATTCAGTTTAGTCATTTTAGTGTTTAATAGGATTGAGTTGGCTACTAGAATTACTAGTAGTAGCATGAAAATAAGGGATCCAGCCTGTGAACTTTAAAGCAATTGTAAGGAGTAATGGGCACTTTTAAGAAAGCGTGAGATCGGTATTGTACCGGAATCATGCTTTTTTTGATATATTTTGTGTTTATCTACGAAATATCGAATATATCTACGAAAATCTATTTTTATCTACGAAATTTAAAATATATCTACGAAAATAAGAATATATCTACGAATTTTCCAATATATCGACGAAATGACTAAACACCACATACCAACCAACGTAAACTACTGCTTTGCTTCATAGACTAGATGTCCCTTACAAAAAGTCATCATCACATCATTGCTTTGATTCAGTAGAACAAGATCAGCATCTTTTCCTTCTTTTATCGTTCCTTTTCGATCAAGAACACCGACTTGTTTTGCAGGGTTAGTAGAACTCATTTGAACGGCTTCTTCGATTGAACAACCAGTGTACTCAATGATGTTTTTAAAAGCATCTGACATTGATAATACACTTCCAGCAAGGGTATGCTCATTTAACAGAGCTCTTCCGTTGTTCACAAAAACCTTTTGTCCACCTAAATCATATTCTCCATTACTTAGTCCTTTTGCTCGAATTGAGTCAGTTATTAAAATGAGTCGATCAGCTGTTATTTGTTGGTAACTAAGTTTCACCATTTCAGGTGACACATGAATCCCATCAACAATGAGCTCGACCATTAAGTCCTTTTGTAAAAATGCCGACCCAACAACCCCAGGTTCACGATGATGTAATCCTCGCATTTGATTAAATAAATGAGTAATATGTGTAGCTCCAGCTTGGATTGACTCTAAAACTTCATTATAATTGGCAATTGAGTGACCAATAGAGGAAACAATACCTCTTCTTGCTAAAAGCTTCACTAACTCTAATCCTCCTGGTAGCTCAGGAGCTGAAGTAACCAATCGAATTGTGTTTTTTGATAAATCTAACCAGCTCGTCAGAAGGTTTACATCTGGTGGAATTATGTGATGGATAGGTTGTGCTCCTGCCATTTTTGAATGAATAAAAGGGCCTTCTAAATGAATGCCAAGTATTTCCGCATGTCCCTTTTGTTGATGACTATGAATAAATTCTCCTGTATTCTTTAGTACTTTTTCCAAGAGAGATATTTCCTGTGTCATTGTTGTGGCTATAAAGCTCGTTGTTCCTTCTTTCGGAAGTGTTGCAGCCATATTTAGTAAAGAGGAGTTTGTACCATCCATCGTGTCTGATCCATTCACCCCATGAATGTGTAAGTCGATAAAGCCAGGGACCATCTTATAATCCTCTGAAAGAGATATTTCATGATCAACATTCACTAAAGAGTAATCTTTCATCGATCCGATCTCCTGTATTTTTCCTTCCTGTATCTTAATAAACCCACTCTGTAGTGTTTCATCTTCTGCATAAATCGTTATATCTTTTATAACAAGAGCCAACCTTATCACCCCGTCCTAGTTCTTTCAGTATTAATCATATCATTTCGTATAGGTATCTATACCATTTAATGTTAGTAATCAACTTCGTTTTCGCAAAGGAATAGCCGAGTTTTTTCAAAAAGATCGATCAATTTGTTCACGCCTTGTTGAAAATAGTCGTTTTATGTCGATAAATAGAAAGAGAGAATAATATAGCTTAGGAGGATAAGAATTTGAGAAACATTACTAATTACTGGAGTAGGAAATCCATTGGGATCAAATATAGTTTTGTATTTGCAATGGTCATGCTCCTATTCATTTTATCCGTTTCTATCACCTATTGGTTGTTGGCAAACACGAATGAATCTATTGAAAAAACAAAGACACAAAACGAAATTGTAATTGAGGTCTCAGAATTACTATCGATTTATCAGGAAAAGTATCTCCATATCCCTGAGTATATTATTGCAGAAGATAGAGAGCGTTTGCTTCACTACATTAGCTCAAGTGAAGCTTTTGTTGAAAGCGCTAACTCTATCCGTCAAAGATTGAATACGGAAGAACAAATTGAAATATTCAACCAAATAATCGAAAACAATCATATGTTAGATCAATATTTTTTCAGTATGATTGTGCCAAATGTGCAAGAAATTAATACTGAGTTGTTTTTGGAGCTACAAGCCGATGCTAATACAATGAAAGAGGATACAATGACATTGGCGAACCAATTGAAACAGGAAGCAGTGAGCACCAATCGTACTTTTATAGAAACGGCTCAACATAATATTGATGAAACGAATGCAACTTTACTTATTTCTGTAGCTGTTTCATTATTTATTTCGATCGCGTTGATCTTTTTCATAAGTCGTTCGATCAGGAAAAGCTTGAATCAAGTCATCCAGGCAAGTGATGCAATCGCAAATGGAAATCTATCTGTTGAAGACTTGGTTGACAATCAAAGTAACGATATCGGGAAACTATCAGTATCCATTAATCATATGAAAATAAGCTTGAAAGAAATGATTCTAGAAATCTCTGAACTAGCAGCGAATGTAAATGAACAAGTAAGTAGTTTCTTGCATACCTCAGATGATGTGAGAAAGGGAAGTGAGCAAGTCGCTATTACGGTTGAAGAGTTGGCAAATGGTGCAACAAATCAAGCAGACGAAGCGGGTAATATTTCAGAGAAAACAAGAGAGTTCCATCATAAAATTATGGATGCAAATAACCATGGAGAAAAGCTTGTGACTTTTTCTCAAGAAGTACTAACAGTGTCCATTGATGGAGATCAACAGATGAAACAATCACTTGAGCAAATGGACATCATCACAAATACAGTAAAGAAATCTGTTGCTAAAATTAATGATGTAGAAAAGCAAACTGATGCGATCTCAGAATTCGTAAAAATCATACAAACGATTGCTAGCCAAACCAATTTGCTAGCACTTAATGCTTCGATTGAGGCAGCACGAGCTGGTGAAGCTGGTAAAAGCTTTGCAGTTGTTGCAGATGAAGTTCGTAAATTGGCAGAAGAGGTTGGCGCATCATCTAAAAGTATTACTGTACTGGTGGATACGATTAATAAAGAAATATCCTCTATGTCAGAAGAATTGAGTATAGGATATTCAGAAGTAAACAAAGGTAAGCAACAAATTGAAACATCTGGTCAGTATTTCTATGACATTAAGGAAAAGGTATCGATTATGTCTAAACGGGTGGATGATATATCCAATACCCTTATTTATCTAGGTGAATCTAGTAATAGTATTAATATGTCTGTAGAGCATATTGCAGCCATTTCAGAGGAATCAGCAGCTGGTTCAGAGGAAATCTCGGCATCTGCGATTGAGCAAAGAAATTCGATGGAGCAGGTTTCTGAAGGTCTAACACAATTACAGCAATCTGTTGAAAGAATGAACACATTAATATCTCGTTTTGACGTTTAAAGAGGAGGCTATAAGATGAAGAAAAAGATCGTGATGATTTGTTTGCTCGCGCTATCATTACTGGTGGCGGCTTGTAGCAATAAAGAAGCTGAGATAGAACAACAAAGTTCAAAACAAAAGCTAACAAGTGATCCTGACAAAATCTATGTCGGTTTTGCCTTAGATACACTGCAGCAAGAGAGATGGTATAAAGATAAAGAGCATTTTGAGAAAACAGTGCAAGAGCTTGGTGGAAATGTAAAAACGTTGGCTGCAAATGGTGACGCAGAAGTACAAATTAGACAAGCTGAGCTATTAATCAAAGAAGGTGTCGATGTATTAGTTGTCGTACCATCAGATTCAATTGCAGCAGGAAAAATCGTGGAGTTAGCACATGCGGCAAATGTAAAAGTAATCTCTTACGATAAGTTGATTTTAAATGCGAATGTAGATTACTATGTTTCATTTGATAATGTAAAAGTAGGGGAACTTCAAGCGCAATATGTGGTGAACGAAGTTAAACAAGGGAACATTGCCTATGTAGGAGGCGATAACTCAGACAATAACGCGAAGCTCGTCAAAGAAGGGTCATTTTCTGTCTTACAGCCGTTAATTGATAATGGATCATTAAAGGTTGTGTATGATCAACAAACAGATGGCTGGTCTGGAGACGTTGCAAAGGAACAAATCACACAGTACCTAAAGAGCGGTGGAGTGAAGTTTGATGGAATTGTAACAGGTTATGATGGATTAGCTGAGGGTGCACTTGAAGCTGTTGGTAACTTAGCTGGAACCATTCCTGTAACAGGCCAAGATGCGGAATTAGGCGCACTTCAGCGTATTGTGACTGGTACACAAACAATGACTGTATATAAGCCAATTCCATTAATTGCAAAGAGTGCTGCTACTCTAGCAATGGAAGTTGGTAAGGGAACATCACCTTCAACAGACATTGCTATAAATAACGGTAATTTAGATGTACCTTCAATTCTTTTGGAACCAGTAGCTGTAACGAAAGATAATATTGAAGAAACGGTTGTGAAAGATGGGCATTTGACGAAGGAAGCTATTTATGAAGGGAAATAAGATTGTGGAAGTTTTCTGACATATCACTATAAGGATCAAACACTCATAAATGTTGAGAGATTAATGTAAAAGCCGCAGGCTGAATACACTCCGCGTCCGGTGGGTGACCAGTGAGCCTCCTCGTGTCTGAAGCTCCTGTGGGGTCTCACTTTGGCCACTGGTCCCACAGGAGTCTACGTGTATTCATCCTGCTTAAACTACCGTTTGTTTCATGTCTAGAACAACAAACTTTGAGAAAACAGCCTTGAATTAAAATATGATCATGATGAAACACTCATAAATGTTGGTATACCAATGTTTATGAGTGTTTTTTATTTTTGAATACTATCGTGATTTAGATATGAAATACGAATAAGAAAAAAGACGCATACCGAATTTTCGGTGGGAAAAGTAGGTCCTTTAGAAGAAGATTGGTCCACTTTTTCTATTTATCTACGAAATTTAAAATATATCTACGAAAATTGATTTATATCTACGAAATTTAAAATATATCTACTAAAATTACCATTATATCTACGAAATTACACGAACTAAGAGTTAGCCCAACCCGTGCTGCTTCTGTGGATTTTTATAATTCTGAAACCCCTTTTGCGGCTTGTTTTTCTTGGTCTGTTGTCATTCCTGTAAATTCATAAACTAATGCACCACTTTCACTCACTTTAATGGTTACATATCCTTTGAGCGCCCATTTTTCAAGCAATGCTTTTGATTCTTCTAAAGTTAGGTCTGTGTCCATTGCTAGTTCAATGGGAGTTAAGCGACCGCCTCTGTTTTCTGCTACTTTAAAAACGGTATTCTCTAATTCTTCGTATTTAGTACGTTTGCCTTTGTCTGCTTGTATTGCCCACTTGCATAGGAAAAAGCCTCCTATGCCTGGAAGGATGGATACAAAAACATATAATAGGATATTGACCCATAAGCTTTCGCTGCTTAAATCAATCGTAATCCCAATAAAAATAAGTATACTAAACAGACACAAGGCTAAACCTGACACGAATGCCAGTATTCTAACTATGTTATTTCCCATCCAAAACACCCCTATGAAATTATGTATTCTAATTAAGTGCACATTTTAGGCACTCTTGATGCTGTACAATCTGTCACCATGAATGCTTCAAAGCTATTAAAACATATCCTTACTGAACGAACAATCATTTGTTAATGTATTTTAAACTGGAAAGCCTTCTTTTTCTTTAAGGATATTATGTATGGGGGCAAACCTTCAATTATTCACGATCCTTTCAATATCTATTGTTAGTATATCTACGTTTATTTTCTTAGTTGGTTTCAAGTAATGTAATTTTGTGATATTCCTTTCTTAATAATTCACATAAACCTCAAGTAAGGTAGATAGGGCAATTAGTTCGCCCTATCTTTATAGAGATTGATCCTCTCATTGAGCCCACCATATTTGCTAAAGAGGGAAGTATGAATATAGTTTATAGAATTCTATAATGTCCTTTAGAGAAGTGGTAATTTGTCAGGATTCAAGGTTAAATACATTTCGTTAATTTGATTATGACAAATATAAAAGCTCAGGATGGAATGAACCTTGCCATCCAAATAAAACACGATGGCTGGTTGATAATTGACATTTTCTATATCAAAATAAACGCCTTCTGGTGCTTTCTTGATTACACCATATAGATAGGACAAAACATGTGCTCTAGATAGAATTGGTCGGATAGCAGCGTTGATTTTTCCTCCGCCATCAGAGAATAGAGTGACATCTTCAGTTATAAGTTTTAATATGGTTTCGGTATTTTGTGATTGAAATGCATGGATAAAGCGATTAATAAGTGACTTATTCTCCTCATAGGCTAAACTTTCATTCTCTATACGTAAGATCTTCTGCTTAGCACGGCTGAGAATCTTCCGGCAATTGTCCTCTTTCTTTTCTATAAAATTTGCAATCTCTTCATAAGAGAATTCAAAGACTTCGCGTAAAAGAAGGACAGCCCGTTCATCTGGTGCCAGATGTTCCATCATACGTAAAAAGGCAATGCTTATTCCTTCTTTTTGCAGCAACATTTCAGATGGGTCTGTGCGATCGATTTTACCAAACAATAAGGGCTCGGGATTCCATGGTCCGATATATTGTTCCCTTTTAAGCCGGACTGACTTTAATTCATCAAGACAACGGTTCGTTACCATTTTGCAGAGGTAAGCTTTCTTATTAACTACTTGCTGCTCATTGACTTGATATGCTTTTAAAAAGGTTTCCTGTACAACATCCTCCGCTTCAACGATTGAACCTAACATCCGATAAGCGATTGAAAATAACAATGGTTTAAATTGCTCATAATCCTCATTACTAATCTGCAAGAGAATAACCTCTTTCCTTTTCTAAAATGTCCTTAGCCGCCTGTTTCCCACTACTAACTGCTCCTTCTGACAAAATTGAATCTGTACAAGCCCAATCCCCTGCTATATATAATCCAGGAATCACTTTTTTAATACACTTTAGCATTTGTTCTTCTCCTATTTGAGGTAAGCGTTGGTTGACGATGATTTGAGGAAGATAACGACTTGTAATTTTGTAGCTTTTCCATCCAGGTTGTATTATTTCTAAAAAGTCTTCAAGTTCATTTTTAACTCTATTTATATCTATGTTAGCATCTGGATGGTGGTATTTAAATACATGCATAACAAAACTTTTCCCATCATCAGAAAGTCTTGCATAATTTGAATGAACGGAAAAATAAATTGGCTCTGTTATTCCCATGGCGAACAATTTCTTGGGGTTTGGAAGCCTTGTTAAAGCAACATCAAGTGTGGCACCCTTAACTGACGTCAATTTAGTAAAAGAGTCAATCTGGCAGAAGGGAGATTTTTCTCCTAACATGTGATTGAGTTCGTGAGGACCCGTTGTACTTAACACATACTTACACTCTATTTGCTCATCATTAGACAGAACTAACTTAAACTGATTATGTTCGATAGGGTCAATGTGGTTGACACTTTTGTGTGTTTGCACCTGTACACCAGAGATTACAGCATGATTATGGAGTCGATCTATGAAGGTCTGCCACCCGTTATCTAAATAAAGTACACCGCTCAAGGAAGCCTTCATGTGTGATACGATCACTTTCGCGCTTGCTTGTTCAGGTGCATGGCAATAGGTTGAAAGCCTGCCTAATGAATGGAGTAAAGACTGAACGTTTTTTGAGCTGGTAGTATGCTGAACCCATTGCTCGAGAGATAGATGTGCTAATTTTTCTGTATTAATCGTCATCAATCTCACTAGTACTCCAACCCATTCCATTTTTTCTTTCCAATTTAATAAATTGGTTGTTAAAATACCTGAAGCAGTAAAAGGTGCAGAATAATTCAGGTTATCCTTGATTAAATCACCTGCTAAATGAGGTGATTTTCCATGCAACTGAACATTTAATTCCTTGAGAATGGATATAGCTTTTCCTTTTTTATATAGCGCATGTGGACCTAAATTGAAATATTGTTGATGGATTCGGTCCGTTTTAGCTCTTCCTCCAACTTTTTTTCCTTTTTCGAGTATTAAGATCGATAAGCCACTTCTTGATAAATAATTGGCTGCTATGAGTCCAGCTAGCCCACCACCGATAATAACAACATCCCATTTCTTTTCCATAAAAATAGCCTCCTTTTGGTCTTATATCACTCAAGACGACTTAGGGGGAATATCTGTGACAGAAGGGGACGGTTCTCATGCATCATTCAGGCAGCTGTCCCTTTGAACTTGAGGTGAAATCTAAGAAGGGTAGATGAAATGAATAAGTAATTCTTTTTTTATTGGACATACTAAGAAAAATATAGATTATAGTTGAGGTGTATAAGTATGACATCAACGAAACATAAAATTTTTAACTTGTTATTAGTGTTCATTCCTTGGTTAACCGTGCTGTTTATAGGGAAGAAAAGCCTTAAGCGTTATTCCTTATCAAGTATCATAATTGGCATTTATGAGATATTGAGTCATGTACAGGGGCGGAAAAAAAAGTATTGGAAGTTTTACGATAAGCCAAAAAACTTCTTAAGGGACGAGCTTCCATTTGATATCGGTCCCTATGTACCTGCTTCAATGTGGATACTTAAATATACATATGGAAACTTCAAAAAATTTGTTTTGGTGAACGGAATCTTTGATGCAATCTTTGCATTTCTCTTTATCCCGTTTCTAGAAAAAATAAAGATTCTCCGATTACATAGGTTAAACTATTTACAATTTTTCTTTTACATACACTACAAGGCATATCTTTTGTATGGGGTTCAGTATATTGTTGAGAAGGTAAAAGGGTCTAATTCTCTAGATAAAAGATTTGGTAGCTAGAAAACAGCATAAACCTAAACAAGAAGCCTTGTGTGAAGGCTTCTTGTTTGTGTTAGAGGTACCTAAAATCGCACCTTAACTCCCAGTATGTTGAACTCTTTCAATTGTACCGTCTTGACGGTGAATAACCAGCTTGGCATTTTTTGTTTTAATGTAGTGTCGACCTTTTTCTAATGCTTGATCTTTTGTTGAGAAAACATCTGAAGCTTGTGAGGCCTTTTCTTTTTTTACGGCCCAGTCATCATCATGTGGAACAATGTGGTATGTTACAGGTGTTGATTCATTCATTTTTTCAGCCTGTGAAATACCGATTGCAATGGCTCGACCTTCTTCATAATCCTCATCTACTAGGGCATTTGATATTTCAATGGCTTTATTTCTAGTAGATTGGGATAAGTTCTTCATTGATTCTGGATAATCATTTTTCGTCCATACCATCTTTAAAACACCTTCCTTACATTTAAATTATCGCTTCTGATTAAGATTGACATCTACAGTTGGAAGTTCAACTAAGTCAAATGTAGCTGAAGCGAATTGGATTTTTTCGGAGCTGTTGTCTATACCCTCTAAAATTTTTGTGAATAACAGGTCTTTCGTTGTTCGACGGGTTCGATAATCAGCAACATATCTAAGCGTGAATTCAACCCAGTTATCATTAGCAACGACTGTTACCATTGGTTGTGTACTCGCATTTTCTATTAAATATTTCTGTACCATTTGATTCCAATGTTCTCTTGCTTTGTTTGCATAATCCCCAGTAATTTCGATCCCCACGTTTGAAATGATTGATTTGGCAGCTTGATAGTTACTTCCATATTTAATGGGGATTTTTATTTCATCCCACAGAAAGGGAAAGTCATTCGAATAATTATAGACAGGTTCTTTGAATACAAAACTGTTGGCTACTTTAACGATTCGCCCGTTATATAAATCACCATCAACCCATTCATTTACCTCCATAATCGTTGTTCGTAATACGCCTAGGTCAATCACATCACCTTTAATTCCACCGAGTTTTACACGATCACCAGTCTTGAATATATTTCCAACCAATATTGAGATCCAACCTGCAATACTGATGATGACTTCTTGTAAAGCAAAGGCGATACCAGCACTTGCAACACCTAGTACGACTGTAAGACCACCAATCTGTTCACTATAGACGATTGCTATGAACAGAAGTGTAAGTATATATCCAAGGATATTGATCATCTTGCGTGTTTTATAGCGATTATCTTGGTCCTTAATATATCTTCCTACACTTTTTTGTACGACTCTAATGATGATTACAATAAGTGGTATTCCAATAAATACAATCATTAATTTAGTGAATAAAGAATTAGAAATGAGGGCTTTAATGCTTTCATTCATTCATAACTCTCCTAACAAAAAAAGTAGAAAGACTTTGAAGAGATCTTTCTACTTTTAATAACTTTTTTCGTAAAGTTTAATGCTTTGAAAGCCTCAGGCTGAATACACTTCGCGTCCGGCGGGAAACCAGTGAGCCTCCTCGTCGCAATGCTCCTGTGGGTTCTCACTTTGGCCACTTTACGTGTATTCAGCCTGCTTGTTATTAGCGTTTAAAAGTTTACTATCTAAATAACAAACTTTTGGAAAACAGCTTCTTTGAATTTCTTAAACATGTGTAAGTTTATTTTTGATTGTTATACCATCTGGTTTATAATGGAGCTTCAAATTGGTGATTACTTCAGATGCCCCCATTTCAATCCCGATTGCTTGAGTTTTTTTTATGAGAAGCATGACTTCTTCATAACTTCCTTCAATGACGGTTTCCATTGGACCAATATCATATTTTAATCCAGATTCCTTAATGGCCTCTACGATTACAGGAATCACACCATCTGTATCCATACCTTCTCCATTTGGTAAAACTTGAAGTCCTGCAGTTATTTTTCCCATTCCCATATTAAATGCTCCTTTCAAAAGCGATATATCTTCTTATACCTTTCATTCACGAATGTTAAACATTTGGAATGAACGTTTAATCTGAAATTGAAGTCTCGATGAGATTATTTATAACAAGTAAAGGAAAAATTGATCTAAAAATTCAATTGTGTTTACAGTGAAAACGCATTCGTTAGATTATTTGAAAATTCTGTGTTAGGTTTTCTTACAAGTTTTAACACAAACAAAATTACATGTGATAAATTGTGTTTAATCAACTAAGCTATCAGACAGGTACAACGAACATTAAATTTTTTTCGGATACCTATCAGACAGGTTCTTGGAAAAGGGGGAATGGGATGGCCAAGAAGGTAAGTTCAATTGTGATGAAACAAATTACTGATATGATCAGAAGTGGTCAATATCCAACTGGCAGTAAGCTTCCTTCAGAACGAGAATTAATGGAAATGTTCAAGGTAGGGAGATCCTCAGTTAGGGAAGCATTAAGCACATTAGCAGATATGGATGTGATTGAAAAACGAAATGGGGTAGGTGTGTTTGTTAAGAAAACAGATTTAAACCATTTGGTTGATACGTTTGTTGTATCTGCATTGCTTGATTCAAAGGTTTCTAGAGAAATATTGGATTTCCGACTAATACTTGAGGTTGAAACAGCTGGTATAGCGGCATTAATGGCAACTGAGGAAGATTTGTTAAAAATGGAGCTTGCTATACAATCCTATTCTGAAGCGATTCAATCTAAAAAAGATACAGTCGAACCTGATGAATTATTTCATACAGCAATCGTTATGGCGACAAGAAATAGCGTTTTGTTAAAAGTTTATCATTACATTTCTGATTTACTTCATTCTTTTAAAATTGATTTATTGCAGGTGGAAAACAAAGAAAACACGTTGTATTACCATCAGAAAATATATGATGCGATAAAGAAAGGCAATGAGAAAGAAGCAAGGAGAATGATGCGAGAACATCTGTTGGAATTTAAAGAGCAGTTTAACGACATGAATATCCAAAAAGAAGATGATCACGAGTCTATCAAAAAAGCTAACTAATGATGTTGGTAAAAGAATGGAGTGTACCTAAATGAATGCAAACTACTTATACCATCCATACACTTCCCAACGAATGACCACTTTTTCTAGAAATGGAATGGTTGCAACTTCACAGCCTTTAGCTGCTGAGGCAGGGTTGGAGGTATTGAAAAAGGGTGGAAATGCCGTTGATGCTGCAATAGCAACAGCTGCTTGTTTAACGGTCGTTGAGCCAACATCAAATGGAATAGGGAGTGATGCTTTTGCCTTGGTATGGATGAAGGGGGAGTTATACGGCTTAAATTCAAGCGGGCCAGCACCCAAAAGTATTTCAATTGAAGCTGTTAAGAAACGAGGCTATGAAGAAATGCCGAAATACGGGTGGATTCCAGTGACTGTTCCTGGTGCACCTGGAGCATGGGCAGAGCTTTCGAGAAGATTTGGGAAACTACCACTTATTGATGTCCTTCGGCCTGCGATTGACTATGCTGAAAAAGGCTTTCCGATCTCTCCAATACTAGGAAGGAACTGGAATAAGGCGTTTGAACTTTATAAAAAAGATTTAACCTCTGAAGAATTTACTGCTTGGTTTGAAACATTTGCACCAAACGGAAAAGCACCCGAAATTGGTGAGATATGGAGTTCACCTGACCATGCAAAAACACTTCGAGCGATTGGTGAAACAAATGGAGAAAGCTTTTATCGAGGTGAAATCTCGAAAATAATTTCAGATTATTCGAAAAAGTACAATGGATTTTTAACCACAGAGGATTTAGCGGCATTCAAACCTGAGTGGGTTGATCCGATCAAAGTAAATTATCGAGGCTATGATGTTTGGGAAATTCCGCCAAATGGGCAGGGACTTATCGCCTTACTCGCACTTAACACATTAAAGGGATTTGACATGTCTGGTATCGATACCTCTTCTGCTGAACGTTATCACCAGCAGATTGAAGCAATGAAGCTAGCATTTGTTGATGGGAAAAAATACATTACTGAGATGAAGGACATGTCAGTTAGTGTAGCTTCATTACTATCAGAAGAATATGCAAAAAAACGTAGATCTCTTATCGGTCAAACGGCACTTACGCCTGAACCAGGTAAACCACCTAAAGGGGGAACCGTTTACTTAGCAACAGCCGATAGTGAAGGGAATATGGTTTCATTTATTCAAAGTAATTATATGGGGTTTGGTTCTGGAATTGTTGTACCTGGAACAGGCATTTCCTTGCAAAATAGAGGACACAACTTTTCCCTTGATCCTCATCATGACAATTATTTGCAAGGTGGGAAAAGAACATACCATACCATTATTCCAGGATTTTTAACGAAAGATAACGAACCTGTAGGTCCATTTGGTGTGATGGGTGAATTTATGCAACCTCAAGGTCATGTTCAAGTCATTATGAATACAATCGATTTTCATTTAAATCCACAAGCAGCACTTGATGCACCAAGATGGCAATGGACTGGTGGTAAGAGAATTTTGGTTGAACCCACTTTTCCAAATCATATTGCACAAGAATTGGCGAGAAAAGGTCATGAGATCGAAGTGGCTGTTGATTCAAGCACATTTGGACGAGGGCAGATTATTTGGAGAGACAATCAGACAGGTGTATTAAAAGGTGGGACTGAATCAAGAACCGATGGAGCTATTGCAGTTTATTAAATAGGTCAAGTAAAACTACATAAAAGAAAAGGGGTAATACGTTTATGAAAAAGATGCTGTTCGTTTTCCTATCAATTATGCTTTTAATCTCATTAGCGGCTTGTGGAAGTGCTTCAAATGGAGCAAGTTCTTCAAATGAAACGGGTTCAGATTCAAGTAATGGAGCTAGTAATTTTCCTGACAAACCAGTGAAGCTTGTGATTCCATATCCACCAGGTGGAGGAACAGATGTGTTGTTTAGACTTGTCGCACAGTATGCAGAAAAGCATTTAGGTCAAACCATCGTCCCAACGAATATGGCAGGGGCTACAGCAACGGTTGGTTCTCGATTTGTTAAAGATGCAGATCCAGATGGTTATACAGTTCTAGGAATTCATCAGGTTATGGCAACGGCTCAGCATACTGGAGTTGTAGATTATGGGTTCTCATCGTTTGATCCTGTTTTCTTAATGACATCTACTCCACATATTCCGTCTGTTAGCAAAAAATTCAGTGAAGAACATGGAATCAAAGACGTAACAGATTTAGTTAATTATGTAAAAGAAGGGAATAAATTAACTTGGGCATATACGGTAGGTTCTGAGGATCATTACACAATTGCGGCATTGATGGATGCAGCTGGAGTTGATCCTAGATCATTAAATTATGTGAGTTATGATGGAACTGCTCCACAATATGCTGCCATTTTAGCTGGTCAAGTGGATGGGATGACAGGTGATTATGCATCAGGGAAAGGTTACTTTGATGAAGGGACACTCGTTCCATTAGGAATGGTAGATGCAGAAAGAAATCCATTTTTACCAGATGTTCCAACTGTGAAGGAACAAGGAATCGATTTTGAAGTTACAGTTGACAGAGGAATATTGGCTCCAAAAGGTACACCTGTTGAAATCGTAGAAGCAATTAGTGAAGCATTTAAGAAGGCATTGGAAGAACCAGAGCTTCAAGAAAAGATTAAGGAGCTTGGAAGTTTCCCAAATTATAAAGCTACTGAAGAATACAAGAACCATCTTGAAGAGTTAGATACAAAGATGAGTGAATTGGCGCCGAAAATGAAATTCTAATAAATATGCCATATGGGGGGCGAAAAGAATGATTAATCGAATCTTTGCAATCGTAGTTTTAGCTATTAGTGGATTGTTTTTCTTTCAAACTACTAAGTTCTCAGAAAAATCAGGGGTGCAAACTTTCGCCCCCTCGTTTTTTCCGAGAATCATCTTATTTTTAATCGTAATGTTATCTCTTTACCTATTGGTAAAAAGCTTCCTGAAACGAGATGAATCAGAGAAGGTTTCCATTATGATAAAAAAATATGTGAAAGAGCATTATCAGGTTTTAGCGATTATAGGCCTCTTCTTTCTGTATGTATTATTCATTTCTATTATTGGCTTTTTGATCAGCTCCATTTTCTTCTTGTTCATTACTTTTACAATACTAAGACCTAAAAAAGTGAAAAGTCTATTAGCAAATGCACTTGTTGCGATTGCTTTAACTGTTAGCATTCAATATGTATTTCAACAAATGCTGAATATCTATTTACCATAAAAGGAGGGGAATTAGTTGGATATCTCAATGGTCATGCAAGCATTTCAAGGAATTCTTCATCCCATGATGCTTCTTACAATCTTTATCGGGGTCCTTGTTGGTATCATTGCTGGATGTATACCAGGTTTTACCTTCACCATGGCGATTATCTTGGCATTCCCATTCACCTTTGGTATGGATCCTGTCCAAGGGCTTGCCTTAATGATTGGTATTTATATAGGAGGATTATCAGGCGGGCTTATTTCTGGAATTCTTCTTGGAATCCCAGGAACTCCGTCTTCGGTTGTAACGGTGTTTGATGGATATCCGATGACACAGCAAGGTCAATCAGCGAGAGCACTAGGAATTGGTATCGCATCATCAGTACTAGGGACCTTCATTGGAGCCATTGTCTTATTCTTATTAGGCCCTATCATTGCAAAATTTAGTTTATTATTTGGTCCATGGGAAATCTTCTCCTTAATCTTATTTGCTTTAACCCTTGTTGCTGGATTAAGTGGAGCATCGCTAGTAAAAGGCTTGCTTGCAGGATGTTTAGGGTTATTGATCGGAACGATAGGAATATCACCTACAGGGCAAGTTCGCTTTGATTTTGGAATTAGTCAATTATCCTCAGGGTTTTCCCCAATTCCTGTGTTAATAGGATTATTTGCACTATCGACGCTTTTTGGAAATATTGAAGAAATTAAAAAGAGTGTTGCAGGAAAAGATACAAAGATTTTAAAGCAACAAGTTAAAATTCCGTATCTCCAGGTTATAAAGGACATGTATAAGGAAAGATGGAATGTGTTAAGATCCTCTTTGATTGGCTGTTTTATCGGATGTCTTCCAGCAGCTGGTGCAGAGTCTGCGAACTTTATAAGTTATGATCAGGCGAAAAAGTTTAGTAAGGAAAAGGAAATGTTTGGTAAAGGGCATCCAGGAGGAATTGTTGCATCCGAAAGCTCAAACAATGCAGTTGCTGGGGGAGCATTCATCCCAACCATTACACTAGGTATCCCAGGAGATGTGGCACAGGCAGTCATGATCGGTGCGCTCATTTTACATGGAATTACCCCTGGTCCAGGACTATTTCATACCCAACCAGTTCTAGTAAATTCAATTTATGTAGCGATTATTATTAGTGGAGTTGCTGTCCTGATTTTACAAACTTTATTATTACCAATCCTAACGCGAATCACCTTTATACCAAAAGAGTTTTTAGTTCCATCGATTTTATTTTTAAGTACAGTAGGTGCTTTTGCCTTAAATAATCAAATCTTTGATATTTGGATTGTGTTTGTTTTCGGTATCATCGGATTTCTGTTAATGAAAATGGATGTTCCATTAAGCCCAATTATCCTCGGATTAATATTGGGACCAACATTAGAAGCGGAAATGACTAGAGCATTTCAAATGGATACAAGTATCCTGTTATTTTTTACTAGACCAATCTCCTTAACTTTTCTCATTTTAGCGCTTGGATCTTTTGTATTTACAATCATACAGGTTAGAAAGCAAAATAAGGAGACAGCAGAGGCGATTGATATTAGAAAGGGAGCTTAATGGTATATGCGGACGGTTTCGTACTTCTTTTTTCGAAAAGAGTATCGGAATCGTCCTTTTTTGTTTGCACCTTTACCCATATTTTCCAGTGGATTGAGTAGACACTACACAACTAAATTCCTTCATTTTCTGGTAAAATATGAGTAACATGTCATCTATACTTTTGCGAGGTACCTATGAGTGAGACTAACATCAAGATTGACCAATATATAAAAATGAAAAATTATCCATATAAAGAGTTGCTTGAGAACTTTACAGAAGCGATTTATGTCATTAGTCTACAAGGGCAATTCATCGATTATAACCACGGTTTTACATCGTTAGTTGGTCCTGGCGAAGCCTATTTGAATACGAATTTCCTTGATATTGTTCATCCTGAAGATATTCAAATTGCCAGAAGTGGATTTATTGAAACGCTAGATGGCAAGGTGTTAAAAGAGGAAAGGCTACGAATTTTCGCGCATGATGGCCAAGTGAAAACGATTATAACAAGCAAAGTGCCACTTATCGAAAATGGAGAATTGCTTGGAATTTTAGGAATTGCGAAAGATATCACTGTTGAAGTTGGCCTTCAATCTGAGATACGAAAACAGTATTATCGTTTCAGGTCTTTAGATAAAAATTCAAGTAGTGTTAATTGCATTCTTTCTGAACAAGGAGAAGTAACGTACCAAAGTCCTTCTGTCGAAAAGGTACTAGGGTATAAACCTGGTGATTTAAGTGAGCCATTTTTAACCTTTGTCCATCCAGATGATGTTAAAATGGTAAGAGATAGATTTTCCTATTTACTGGCACATCCTACTGAGTCGCAAGCTGTTGACGTCAGAATTCTTCATAAGGATGAAAATTGGCGTATCTTACATGTATTATCCAATAACCTAATGGATGATCCTGATATTAGGGGAATTGTGATTAATTTTCATGATGTTACTGAGATGAGGCAGGCTCAGCAGGAGATTCAGTACATGGCATACCATGATCACCTAACTGGACTCCCCAATCGACGCTTTTTTGAAGAACGGCTGCAAGAAGAACTGACAGCGGCGAAGAAAAATAAAAGTCAATTAGCCGTTATGCTTCTTGATATTGATCGGTTTAAATTTATTAATGATACATTAGGGCATGTAATTGGTGATAAAGTACTGAAGGGAATTACAGGGATGCTAACTGGAATTATGTCTGAGACGGATTTAGTTGCTAGAATGGCTGGTGACGAATTCTTAATTCTAAGTCCTAGTCTACCTTTCAAAGAGTATGCAGAACAGCTCGCAGCAACCATTCTCAAAGAGCTTGAAACGCCTATCATTGTTGAACATTATGAGCTTTTTGTTACTGGAAGCATTGGAATTGCTATCTATCCTAACTCTAGCGAAGACCTTTCGAGCTTAATTAAGAATTCAGATCTTGCGATGTATGAGGCTAAGAAAAGGAAAGCTAATAGTTATAATGTGTTCTCACCTGAAATGGAAAGAACATCTTTTAAAAATTTCGAGTTGCAAAATGATCTTCATAAAGCGCTTTTGAACGATGAATTTGAACTCTACTATCAGCCAAAGGTCCTTTCAAACAAACGGCAAATTGTTGGAGCAGAGGCGCTAATCCGTTGGAATCACTCTACACGGGGACTAGTCTCACCAGGAGAATTTATTCCTTTAGCTGAAGAAAGTGGATTGATTGTTCCAATAGGTGAATGGGTTCTTGAAAATGTTTGTAAGCAAATCAAAGCTTGGGAAGAGAGTGGATATCCGAGATTGGAAGTATCCCTCAACTTTTCAGCGCTACAAATGCTACAAAAAGGATTAGTCGATACAGTAAAAGCCATTCTAGAAAAGTATCAAGTAGAAGGAAAAAGCCTTGAAATTGAAATAACAGAGAGTCTCATTCTTAACGATGATGGTGATTTGCTGAAGAAATTAGAAGACTTAAAAGACCTTGGTATTCGCATTGCCATAGATGATTTTGGAACTGGCTATTCATCAATGAGCTATCTTACAAAATATAAATTTAACACAATTAAACTAGATCGATCCTTTATTAAGGATATTCATACTTCTACAGACAGCCAAGCTATTACCAAATTCATCATTCAGCTTTCCAATCAGCTAAAGATGAAAGTAGTTGCCGAAGGAGTAGAATTAGAAGAACAATTCTCCCTCTTACTAGAAATGAACTGTGATGAAATACAAGGCTACCTAATCAGCAAACCACTACCCGTCCATCAATTTGAACAACTCGGACGGTTCTCAAGCTTCATTTAAGGTTAAACGGGGACGGTTCTCATGCATCATTTAAGGGCTGACCGCTAGTTATATGCTCTCTTTAAGGAGACAGATTTATTTTAAAATCTGTTTTCCTTAGGGGGAGTTTTTTTGGTTCCGAAACGGTATTCTTTAGGGTTTTTCTGATAATTTGTGTATGAATAATAGTAAGTTGGAGGTGATTGTTGTGAATCTGTGATACTGATTCCAGTAGGATTATTTTTGTAGAAAATAAAGGGAAAAATTCCAGTTAACTTGGAAAATACTTAAATTTCCTTAAAAATAAGGGGAGTTTTTCCGGCTATATGAACAAAATCAATGCATTTTTTGTTATTTAGAGAAGTTAAGGGGATTATTTCCTCTTATTCCTGCTTCTTAAGCCTCTACTCTATACAATAGAGGGAAATTCTCCACTTAAATCATGGTGATGACTTTCATTTACTTATGGAAGGGGATCAAACACAATTGTACCTTGTAACACGATGTACATAGTGTTACAATATAAATACAAATTAAGGAAAATAGGTGAAAAAATGGATAAGGAAATGTTAAAAGGAAGTATTGATCTTCTGCTGTTATCGCTTATTAGCCAGAGAGATCTTTATGGTTATGAGATAACTAGATTACTAAAGCAGCTAAGTGATGACCATTATGAAATGAGCGAAGGAACTCTCTATCCAGCATTAAAACGCCTAGAGAAGAAAGAATGGGTTGAAGCCTATTGGTCAGAAACTCCTTCAGGGAGAAGAAAGTATTATAAAATTACAGATTCAGGGATGATGGAATTAGAGAAGAAACAAAAGGATTGGAAACTTATTGAGAATTTAGTACAAAAAAGCTCGGAGGGTCTTATATGAAATCGAAATTAGAACGGTATGTGGAGAATATTGTCCGTCATACAGAATGTTCTAAGGAAGAAAAAGAGGATCTTTATGAGGAAATACTTATCCACCTTAAGATTTCAAGCGATTACTTAATTGAGAATGAAGGTTTAACACGAGAAAAGGCAGAGGAAAGGGCTATACAGTTATTTGGCCAAGAAGGGGAAATTGGCAGCCAAATTCAACAAGCACTTTTTCCTTATCGTAAGGAGTTAATGCTCACATTATCGATATCCTCTCTTCTTTTTACAATCAGCATTTATGTATTAAGTCTTTTTGTTGAAGGAGATTTCTATGTTGGATGGCTGTGTTATTCGATGTGTTTGAGTTCATTGATTTTGATTCTTCCTTTAAATCAACATTTTCACATAAATAGAAAGCTATGGATCAATGTTTTGTTGATTTTTCATACGCTAGGGCAGTTATATGGTTGGTTAATTGTAGGAGATTTAGATCATTCAGCAAATGTCGGCTTAACCATTTGGGTATGGTTAAACATTGCTCTAAGTATTGGTCTGCTTTACTGGATCACAATCTATGACTACGGTTCAAATCAAAAACATATGAAGTTACTGCATGGATTGAATATTGCGAGTGGGATTATCATTATTGGGATTTCACTATTTCTAATTGTTGGCGGTCTTATTATGATTGGTGAATTTCATTTCATGATGATTCTGTTTGCTAGTCCTATTGCTGTTTGGACGGCTTTGTATGTAGCTCAATTAAAATTGGTGAAGAAAAATAAAAACATTGCATTTGTATTGGGATTCATCCCCATTGTAGCTGGTATTCTAATCTTATTTTGGATATATGGACCCTTACTCTATTTATAAATAGTAGCCCAAATGCAGAAAGGATTTTTTATGAAGAAAAAAAGCCTTATGACTCTTATAGGATCTTTATGTAGTTTAACAGTAGCTCTAGTGGTTTTGGGGGTATTTTTCAACAAAACAGAAAATGAAAAACAGAATGGACTTTCCAATCAGTATGATGTATCTTCTCAAAATAAGATTGCCTATGTAGTGTATGAAATGGGCAAGCCGCAATTAGTATTGCAGAATGAAGGGGAGTCAGAGGATACTGTAGTAGCAGAATATGATGAGGAAACGATGATCCTAGATCCAAGCTTTTCAAGTGATGGCTCCATATTAGCTTATATAACTACAAATAAAGATAAGGAAACAGAATTGATAAGTACGGTTCATTTTTATCATTTAGAAAAAAAGACCATATCGGATGTATTCACGGATGCCTCTACTGTAACAGAGGTTGAATTTAATCCGGACCAGTCGTCCTTGTTATACCTTCGTGCTGGAACATTTGAAAATTATTCACCGATTGTAGGGGAAAGACCACATAACTTTGATGTTTACGAATTTAACCTTGACCAAAAAACACATATACAAAAGACAAAACTTGAGCAGTATTCGATCTATTCTCTGAATGTTGCCCAGAGTGGTGATCGTGTTTTCATTGGGAGAGATGATGATTCAGATGTGGAAACGGCAGAAGATAGCTTCGATGTAAAACAAAGAATTTTTGAAATTCCGTTAGAAAATCCTGATGAGATGTCTGTCCTGTCAGATCCTAAACGCGATGTCTCTATTTTTAGTTTTACAATTACGCCTGATGGAAATGAAGTTATTTTTCAGTCCATTAGTAATCCTAATGACGGTGGCATTTATGAATACGAATTATTTACATATAATTTGGATACTAAAGAAGAAGAACAGTTAACTCATTTTGGTGAACATGTAGGTGATCCTGTTGTAAGTACAGATGGCAGTACGATTTACTTTATGATGGATAAAAACTTCGCGAAGGGTGATCCCAACTATCATTTATACAAAATGAATGTCGATGGAGGTCAAAGTGAAGAAATAGTTCTACATGGGAATAGTGAATAGGATGGGGGCAGAATTGATCTGTGGATCCTTTCATTTCTGGGCCAAGGGATCTGTTCCCTTGGTTCTATTGAAAAATAAAGGGTGAAATTCCTGTTAACTTGGGAATTACACTGATTTCCTTTAGATTAAGGGGGAGTTCTTACTAGCTATTAAGCTTAAAAAATAATCAAAAAGATATGGAAAAATGGTTAGCTTAATGAGGAGATAGATAATCGCTAGAATTTGTTATGCCAGGCACTACGTGTGGACAAGTGTTCACTCGAAGTCCTGGCATTTTTTTAGGCAACTAACACTCTCCCTCACACTCGGAAAATACGATGAGTGATAGCGTGCAGGTACAAAAACGAAAATTAACGGAAATATCTTTTTATTTTATCACTTTATTATGGTAGAGTAATAAAGAGATAGTCATTCATTCACAGAAACTACATATAAAAGTGGGGGAACCGGTTATGAGAATCGTTATTTTAGGAAGTAGCGGAGGAAACTTATACAATCTTGGGGGAAAAAATCCAAGTAAGTTATTAAGTGAATTAAAAACACAAGCAAGCTCTGCGGGGATGGAAATTGTGGCAACACAGTTTATTGCAGCACAGGATTCGATGGATAAAGCAAAGCCTACTACAAAAGCATCTCTTTGGAGTGTAGATAAGGGGCAATCATTTGTTGAAAGTGAAGTTGAAACATTAGAAGAGATTAATAAAAAGGTAGAAGCTATAGATAAAGAGATTGCAGAGTTAATCAACAATGGTGGAATTGATGGGATTATTATGATGAGTGGTGATCCAAAAGGTGCAAATAAGCAAGCTCTTGCTGCAGCAGCTGACAAGAAGATTCCAATCGTTGGAACAGGCGGTACTTCTATGGCACTTGTAAGTTCGCAGGGAGGTAACGTGATTGCGACATCAGGCACAACTGGAACAACAAACAGAACTAGAGCCGTATCTTTTGTCACTTCATTAAGCAAGCACTTTGGTGTTAGGTATCAACCTATATTAGGAAATAGCTCTGATTCTGCTCATTCAGCACAGGGTTTAGGGATTAAAAACATCAATATACGAGGAATCATGATGTCAGCACTTCCTGGCTTTATTGCACTGGCCCTAATATTGGCACTTAGTAAAATTCCTGGTTTAGGTGTATTGGGAGACGTATTTAGTGTACTCATTGGTGCCTTACCAATTGTTATTGCAGTAATTGCTGCAAAACAAGTATCAGAATTGGATGAAGTGTCTATTATAGCAGGGGTCATTGCCGGTGTTCTGTCTGTTGATGGTGGAATTATTGGTGGAATGATCGGTGGTATTATCGCAGGACTACTTGTCAGATTTCTATTCCAGCTGTTCGTTGGTTGGCGCTTTCCGATGACGACCGTCAATATTGCAGCAGGGGGATTTGCTGGTCTCATATCAGGTTTATTAATCTATTACTTTATTGGTCCATTAGCACTTACGCTAGGAGATCTTATTAAACAAGCAATTGAGATAACAGTGGCGTTTAATCCGATTTTGGCAGGGTTAATTGCCGGAATCCTAATTTGGCCAGCTATTCTTGGTGGTGTATATCATGCGGCAATCCTACCAATTGTATTGCTTGAAATGGAGAAGACAGGTAATAGCTTCTTAGGTGCAGTTGACATGGTTGGGCTTGTAATGGTGGCAGCGGGTATCAATTTAGCAAACATTATTTCTCCTCGTGATAAAGGGGAAGCAGCTGTTGCGGCACCTGGCTTTGCGATTAACATGGGGTTTGGTACATTTGTTGAATCTGCTTATCCATTCATGTTTTCAAGTAAGTGGGTATTTGGGGGAGCCATAGCTTCTGCTGGAATTGGTGGAGCATTAGTTGGGATGTTTGATGTGAGAGGAACCGCTTATGTCCCAACATTTACAGCACCATTATTAGCAAACAATGCGATTGGTTTTATCATTGCAATGGTAGTTCCGTTTTTAACCGCATTTCTGATTACTTTTGTTGTTAATAGATTATCTAAACCAAAAAGAATGACAACTAATGGAAATATTGGGAAAAGTGCTTAAGATTATTAAGGTGCCTGGCACCAGGTGAGATACTCCCTTTAAGGTAAACAGATAATAAAAAATCTGTTTATCCTTAGAGGGAGTTTTTTTGTAGTGCGATGTGTCATTCCCTTTGGATCAAGACTTTAGCAATGAAGGGTGTTATTTTAGGAATAAAAAAACTGAATAAACAGGAAAATTATGTTAAACTGAAATTGTCCTTAAGGGGCTGATAATTGAGATAGAATCTAGTCCCATATTATTAGATGAACTAAGGAGGCGGGCGAGTGAAATATTTTCTTAACTTCATTTTAGCAGTATCTTTGACGGGTTGTTCTTATTACATTGCCAGCTTACTTCTAAGAAATGAATTACCATTTTGGCAAGCACTAATAATAGGTTTTTCTGTTGTTTCATTAGGGGCGTTAACTGAGGCTTTGGGAAGTCCAATTTGGTTAATCGTGTTCGTTCCATTTCCAGTAGGAATGTTCTTATTATATTTATTTCTTAACGTCACCGTTCCTCAATGGTTTCTGACATATATCATTACACTGACAATATACACAGTCATACATATACCGATGAGTTATTTCTTCAAGTTTCATTCTTTAATTCCAGCTTGGCAACTTTCTTGATCCTAACTCTTTCTCAATAGATACTGAGAGACTTAGATTCGTAGCAAATAAAATAGATTAATAAATAAATTCATTATTCTAAAAGGATTACTTTAATATGACCAAAAAAATGGTATTAAAATTAGTTTATTGCATTATCGTTATTTCCCTTCTTTTCATTTGCTATTCAGCTTTCAGTATTTGGTCATTTAGCGACAATGTTCAGTTAGTGAAAACTGATGTGGCTGTGGTACTTGGTGCGGCTGCTTGGGATGAAGAACCATCACCTGTTCTTCGCGAGAGGATCAATCATTCTATCTGGCTTTATGAGAATGATTATGTGGATAAAATTATTTTTACTGGTGGCAAGGGTATAGGAGATAAGTATGCAGAATCTGAGGTTGCAAGGGAATATGCGATTAAACACAACGTAGATCCTAATGATATTCTAATTGAAACGAAATCAGAAATCACAGAAGAGAACCTAAAATATGCGTATGAAATTGCGGGTGATCAAAATTTCGGCACCTTTACAATAGTAAGCGATCCCTTACATATGAAAAGAGCCATTCTGATGGCAAAAACCACTGGAATGGAAGCATATTCATCACCTACACAAAGTTCCGTTTATACAACATTGAATAGCAAAATTCCGTTTTTCCTAAGAGAATTGTTTTTCTATATCGGTTATATCTTCAGTCTACCATTTAGGTGATAACGATTGCTCTCTTTAAGGTAAACAGATAATAAAAATCTGTTTATCCTTAGAGGGAGTTTTTTTAGGGTGGTTGCCTGTCCCTTTTGACCATAAACCAATAATCATTATATTAGGTATTAAGTAAAAATCTGCTAAAACACCATTGTTATCAAGGGATGTAAGAAATTGATTATATACGAAATGAAAGCGCTTCAAATATATTGGAGATGTGCAAGTCACACTATAAAATGAAACAGGGGGAAGTTAAATGATTCGTAAAAGAAAGGTTCTTACCACGCTTTGTGCACTTTCAATTGGACTAGGTTCATTAGCTGCATGTTCAAATGAAAGCGCTACAAACAACTCAGATGAAAGCACTCCAACAAAATCAAATGAACCATTCAAGTTATCCATCATGGCTAATCTTCACACTCCAGAGGTACCTTCAGACAAAATTGAAAAGCAGTTAGAGGAAATGACAAACACTGAGCTTGAGATTCAGTGGGTTCCTGACAGTAGTTATGAAGAAAAATTAAGCACAGCCTTTGCGACTGGCTCATTTCCACAGACCGTATTCATGAAAAACCAAACAACCTATCTTCAATTTAAAGAAGCCATCCGTGATGATCAATTCTGGGAAATCGGACCATACTTAAGTGAATATGAAAATTTAAGTAGATTAAAGGAAGAAGTATTAAAGAATACAGCTGTTGATGGAAAGGTCTATGCATTGTATCAAGGAAGACCTCTATCACGTCAAGGATTAATATTCCGTAAAGACTGGGCAGACAAACTTGGACTAGAAACGCCAACGACAACAGACGAATTTGCAGAAATGGCAAGAGCTTTCACAGAAGATGATCCAGATGGAAACGGGAAAAATGATACGTTCGGACTGACAGACCGAAGCGATTTAATTTACGGTGCATTTAAAACTGTGGCTTCTTGGTTTGGTGTACCAAACGGATGGGGAGAAAAGGATGGGGAGTTACTTCCAGAGTTTATGTACCCTGAGTATGTAGATACAATGGATTTCTTCAAGGATCTTCGTGCTAAAGGGTATATGAACCAAGACTTCCCAGTGACAAGTAAGCCTGACCAACAAGCATTATTTAAAAATGGAACCGCGGGAATGTATGTTGGTTCTATGGCGGATGTTGTAAGTCTTCATGCAGATGCAGTCAAACTAAATCCAAATATTGTGTTAGATGTTCATAACAATATTAAAGGACCAAATGGTGAATTTAAAGTGTGGGCAATTCCAGGTTATGGATCGCTTGTATTATTCCCTAAATCATCGGTTCAAGACGAAGAACAATTAAAAGGTGCGTTAAGCTTCTTTAATGATTTAATGGATCCTGAAAATGCCAACTTAATTTTCTGGGGACTTGAAGGAGAACATTATTCAGTTCAAGATGGATTAGCAAAAGCTATTGAAGATACGGACCTAACTGACCGTGAAGTTAAGCCATACCAAGCGCTTGAAATTGGTGAACCGTCAACAAATAAAAGATATGAAGGATTCCATACGTATGAAGTAAAGGCAAAAGCGGAGGAACTCATCGTTGATAATGAAAATTATCTGATTCATGATCCAACTGCTCCATTAGATTCACCGACAATAATTGAGAAGGGTGAAAGACTAAATCAAATAATCGTGGATGCAACCTACCAGTATATGTTGGGACAACTTGACAAAGATGGCTTTGATCAAGCGGTAGAAAACTGGAAAAAGCAAGGCGGAGAGCAAATCATCGAGGAATTTAATGATTCTTATGCTAAATCTAAATAATAAATAATCGTATCAAATTGATGGAAGGGCTGACTTCATAATGGATAATCAGCCCTCCCATTATAAAGAAAGGATGACATGGATGAACACTGATTTAGTCGTTGATAAAAATCCGGTGTTACTTAAGAAGGAACGACGTAAAGAGTTAATGAGGAAAATAAAGAAGAATAAATTCATCTACCTAATGATCTTACCAGGTATTTTGTACTTCCTCATTTACAAATATATTCCGATGTATGGTCTTGTCATTGCGTTTCAGGATTATAAACCATATCTCGGAGTGATGGGGAGTGAGTGGGTAGGGCTGGAGCATTTTAGAAGATTATTTTCCGAGCCTGATTTCTGGATGATTTTTAATAATACGCTTATTTTATTTGGACTAAATTTAATTTTCTTCTTTCCGATTCCAATTATTTTAGCGTTAATGCTTAATGAAGTACGAATAACTGCTTTCAAAAGAACGATTCAAACGTTAATTTATATTCCGCATTTTATGTCATGGGTAATCATCGTTTCAATTGGTTATGTCATGTTAACGCTTGATGGCGGAATTATCAATGGAATCTTAGTAGCTCTTGGGTTTGAAAAGGTTAACTTCCTTCTTAATCCAGACTGGTTTAGGCCAACATATATTACCCAGGTAATATGGAGAGAAGCAGGCTGGGGCACCATTATCTATCTCGCTGCGATGGCATCCATCGATCCTCAGTTATATGAAGCAGCAAGAATGGATGGAGCTAACCGGTTACAGCAGATGTGGAGGATTACATTACCATCCATTAAAAATGTCATTATCATTCTATTAATCTTAAAAATTGGAGATGTTTTAGAGCTTGGCTTTGAACATGTGTATCTATTATTAAATTCAGCAAACCGTGAAGTAGCTGAGATCTTTGACACGTATGTGTATACCGCTGGATTGAAGCAAGGGCAATTTAGTTACAGTACCGCAGTTGGATTCTTTAAAGGAATCATTGGGCTGATCTTAGTTGTTTTTGTTAACTGGGTGGCCAAGAAAAACGGTCAAGAAGGAATCTACTAGTTATAGTTTAGGAGGGACAACAATGGTTGAAGACAAATCATTAGGCAGCCGCATATTTAATTACACCAATATGTTTTTACTGACAATAATCGCATTAGCTACAGTACTTCCCTTTCTTCATGTGATTGCCGCCTCGTTTACAACGAGTGCTGAGCTTGCTGAAAAACAGTTTGTTTTATTTCCTACGGATTGGAGTTTAGCAGCCTACAAGTATATTTTCTCGACGGATACAATCTTCCGTTCACTCTTGGTATCGATTGGGGTAACTGTCGGAGGAACACTTTGGAGTATGTTTTTATCCATACTTACAGCTTACGGTCTTTCCCGCAAGGATTTAGTTGGGAAACGATTCATCATGTTTTTTATTATTTTCACCATGCTATTCAATGGTGGGATGATCCCAACCTTCTTAGTAGTAAAACAAACCGGATTACTGGATTCACTCCTAGCATTAATTATTCCGGTTTCCATCAACGTGTTTAACATGATTATCTTAAAGAGCTTTTTCCAAGCGCTGCCAGATACGTTAGAGGATGCTGCTAAAATTGACGGCTGTAATGATTTTGGAATTTTATTTCGAATTATTATCCCTTGTTCAATGCCGGCGATCGCAACCATTTCACTTTTTTACGCGGTAACGTATTGGAACACGTACATGCACGCCATTTTATACTTGAACAATTCTGCTTTGTGGCCAGTACAGGTTCTATTGAGGCAAATTGTTGTATTGGCAACGGGGCTAAATTACGATGGTTCGGAATTTACAGACGTTCCGCCACCTGAACTAACCGTAAAAATGGCTGTTATTGTGGTCGCTACTTTGCCGGTGTTATTGGTGTATCCATTCTTACAAAAGCATTTTACGAAGGGTGCACTTCTAGGATCAATCAAGGAATAACAACATGACTGTAAAGGTGGAGAAAAGATGGTGAAGAATCTAGAATATATGGACCGACTCGATCGATTAGAAGACTTGTTTGAAGGTTTCTTTCAATGGCTTGCAAGGCAGTATGATGATCATACTGGAGGGTTTTATTATGCGAGGAGTTCTATTCATGATAAAAGGTTTGTACCCGATATCGAGTCGACTGCTCAAGCCTTAAACATTATAACTAGGAATCAAATGCTTGAAAGTATGCCACAGAAAATGAAGGAGAAAATGATTGGATTTTTCAGGAGTAAGCAGGACCCTGAAACAGGTTACTTTTTTGATGAAAATCCAGCCATGAAAAAAGATGAGGTCATGGTACACCGAGCCATTTCCTACTCAACCGGAGCTCTGAAAATACTGGGGAGTACACCTTTATATCCTTTACCACTAAAGACTTTGGCAGCTCCTGATTATGTGAAGACCCCTAGCGATTATCTAGAAAAGTGGAAAAGTATCGATTTAAGCAATAGCTGGAGAGGCTGTGATCTTTTAGCTTCTTCTTGTGTATATATTGCTCAGATGGAAAAGGAAAAACAGGCTCCATTTCTAAAGGAAGCTGTACAGTTTTTAAAAAGTATACAAGATCCGGAAACAGGGCTGTGGGGAGAAGGAAGCTTATACGTTCGAATATCAGGAACATTTAAACTGCATACTTTTTACAGTAGATTTAATATCCCCATGCCTAACACGGACCGTATTTATCAAACGATTCTTCACTGTCTTCGTCATGAGGAAGCGAGTGATATGTGTTATATACGGAATCCTATTGATCTATTAGTCTACGCAAATCTGTCCATTTCTCCTAAAGAATTAGTAGAGATAATGGATATCACAATCGATAATATGGCACGCCTAAAAAGGAAGGATGGCGCTTTTTCAAGAGAAATAGAATCATCACCTCCTGCTCCCAATGTGGCACAGGTCAAGAAAGGCGAGGTGTACCCATCGATGCCTGAGCCTGTTTACTTAAGTAATGGACTGTATGAAGGGGATATGAATGCAAGCACTCAAACTACCCTCATTCGCCAGCAACTTTATAAACTAACAGGAGTACCTATTGTTCCTTTAAGAGAATCTACTGAATTTTATCAACTACTATAAGGAAAGAAGTGTTGGTTATTTATGAGGATATTTTCATTATCAAAGGAACAAAGGTTATCCGAACAGGCGGTACTTACACTTGTCATACATGCAATCTATCAATTTGGGAACTCGTTATCACTCATTTTTATCAATTTATATCTTTGGCGTTTGACAAATGATTTGTTTATTAATGGGCTCTTTAACTTAATTGCGATTCTCACTCAGGGAATTACAACCTTTTTAATAGGGAAATATGCCAAGAAGAAGGATCGCTTAATCCCGTATCGATACGGGATTTTTTTAACCGCATTATTTTACCTATGTATCATTTTGGCTCAGGAGAATATTGTTCACTATTTTTACTTGTTTGCCATGTTGAAAGGAGTATCTCAAGCCTTGTACTGGCTAGGATATTTCACTTTAGCTCATGAGGTTTCAAATGGCCAGAACCGCCATCGCTATTTAGGCTGGAATCAAATAGTGATGAGCGCTACTAATTTGAGCGGGCCTGCACTGGCAGGTTTTATCATAAGTATGAATAGTGAATTGAAAGGATATATTATCGTATTTTCACTCGCCTTCTTCATGTTCATTGTTTCCACTATTGGCAGTTTGAAAATTAAAAAAGAAACGGTACATCACAAAGATTATTACATGAAATATTTACAATTAATTTTGAAAAGAAAGCCTAAGTTCTTTCACTCTTTACTCGGATGGTTTATTATCGGCTTTCCTCAAGGGATTTTAATGTATATCCCGTCTATTTTGTTATATAACATTTTTCCTGATGAACAGGTTGTCGGTTACTTAAATGTTGCTTTTTTAAGCCTTTCGATTATTTCCAGTTATATGATTACTCGGATTACGAATTCAAAATCCACGGTAAAATACCTAACCATTTCTGCCTTTGGGTTCATTTTTTCTTCGCTCTTTTTATTTTCTGAGATTTCAATATGGACCGTTGTTTTATTCATGTCAATCAATTCACTATTTAAACCACTTCAGGCCAATGCTTATGCGGTTCATTACTTTAATTGGGTGGATGTGTTGCCACTCAAAGAAAATTTTCGAGTAGAGTCTGTTGTGTTACGAGAGTCTATTATTAATCTAGGAAGAGGCTTAGGAATTGTTATTTTTATGATTTTTTCAAAAGAGATCAATACAGTGACTGTTCCATGGATTATTATGACAGTTATGGCGATTCAGCTACTGATTCCGTATTTTGCAAAGGAGAAATGGTAAGCGGAGGCGGTTATTTTTTCAATGGGATGATTTATACATATCAAGAGTTCAAACATGGAGAAGGAAAGGCGGAAACGATATGATTCATGAATTTAATAAGGAATATAATGTTCATCCATAAAGAAAGCGGGAGTCTTCTCATATAGAGAATAGCTCCCGCTTTTTATGGTTTAGAACTGAGTTTTGATTTCTAGCTCCAGGCGCCATCGGCTCGGGGTCATAAGCCAATCCGGCTAGAAGGTTAAAGAGCAACCTTCTAGCCGGCTTGTCTTATGCCTGTCGCAGATAAACGGGCGCCTTCCGCTTTTCTTTGGTGGCTAGCTCCAGCGCCTAGCCCCTCGGGGTCATAAGTCAAATCACTTCAGAAACCAAGGTTTCCTGCGTGATTAGCCTTATGCCTGTCGGGGCTGAACAGGCGCTTCCGCTTTTCTTTCTACTGAGCCTTTTTTAATTCTCTATATTTTCCTGGTGTGGTTCCTTCGTTTTTTCTGAAGGATCGGATAAAGTTTTGTGGATTGTTATACTTTAATTTCTCGGAGATTTCTTTGACAGACATATCCGTTTCCATCAGCCATTGTTTTGCCATGTTTAGACGATATAACCCTAAGTATTCACTGAAGGAAATGTGCATCTCTTTTCGGAAAATGCTGCTTAAATAGTTAGGGTTGTAGTGAAGTTTTGTCGCAATCGAATCAAGTGTAAGGTCCTGATCAAAATCCTGTTGAATGATATGAATGATTTTATCTGACAGATTCTTATATTGCGATTCTGTTCGTTCCTCAATCTTAGATAATAATGGATGAATAATACCACTCTTAAACCAATGCTTCACTTCATCGAACGTCTTTAATTCATAAAGATGGTCAAATAATGATTTTTTATTGTCCATCTCAATAAGATCAATCCCTAATGTTTGCATTAATTCAATCAAATCATTTAATAATCTCACAATCGATATTTGATATTGAGTATGGTTTAAGTCCTTCTCAAGGATTGAATCCAGAAAATGGCCCAGAATCTGGTCAACCTTCTCCTTATCACATACCTTAATCGCATCAAATAGTTCATTTTCAATTTGCTTTGGAAAAAAGGTGTAAAATGACGTAGCTCTTTCTAGATTGTCAAAGAAAATAATTGATTCCGTTCCGAATTTTAACGTGTATTTTAGCGCTTCTAATCCTTCCTTGTAAGCATGGTAAGTTGAAACCAGATTCGAAAAAGGTAAACTAATACCAATACTTACGGGAATGTTCAATTCTTCTTTTACTTTTGCTTGGATTTGCTGAGCCAATTGATTGATATAATAGGTGTATTTTTCATCGGACTCATGGTTATTTAAAAAAAGGGTAGCTTGTGTACGATTCATCACAATTGGAATAAATCGATGTTGACTTGGTACAAGATCCTCAATCATTGTATTAATCGTAAAGAGCAGCAAGTCCTCTTCTTTTTTATCAAAAATGGTGCCTTCAAGTGTATCAATCTGAAGGGTAAAGACACAAAGTCGCTTGTAGGTTTGGTTAAATCCAAACGAAGCTAGTTTCGTAGAAAGTTCGTCTTCACTTACTTTTCCCTGGAAGAGTCTGACCATAAAAAACTGTTTTAATTGATTCACTTGGCCTCGTACTTTTTCTTCAAGCTGGCTATTTTGTTCTAACATATGTTCAATTTGTTTTTCGATTAACTCAAATTCATTTTTTGGATGAATAGTTGGCTTATGATGAATCTTATTGATTATGACTTCCTGTAGTTGACGAACCGGTCTGTATATACGATTTGAACCAACTAACGAAATCGTTAAGGATAGAATCAGTAAGAACGTACAAATATAAATCGTAAACCAGCCGATTGAGCTTGATTGTTTGTTCAGGTCACTTATTTTAATCAAAGAGAGATAAGTCCAGTTGTTATAAACAGATTTCCGATAGGTAACTTTGTAATCGTTTTCATTTATTTCTAGGTTATATTGACCAGAGTGATGATCAAGCGTTAGTAAGCTTTTTATAAAATCCTTATTTGAAAAATCTTTCCCGATATTGCTGAAATCACTATGGCCGATCACTTGAAATTTTTCGTCTAAAATGACGGTGGTTTCAAGTTCGGAATTCTGAGAAAGGATCCCTGCAAATTTACAAATTGGAATGCTTGCAACAGATACGCCTGTCTTATTCACGCTATTTAATGGTAATTGTTTAACTAGATTAATATGAAACGCACATGAACCAGCAGCATCTGATTTAGAATCAAAAAGTTGATCTTCCTTTTTATCTAAGACCCAGGTGGAGCGGTTTGCTAGTGTTAGGTATTTGTCATGTATTTCTTTGTTTTGTTCACTCGTTAGTCTCCGAAGACTCTTGTTATTGATCATCCAATTTTCTCTGAGGCTGACTAATAGTACATCATTTAAACCAGTATCAAAGGTTTGAAGGTGGCTCAATTCTTCTCTAATGTGATTGTAGAGCTGGAACTGTTCAGGCGCCAATGGTTCATTTAATGTTTCCTGCAGTTGTGAGGAAGAAACAAAATGGGTTAAAGAGTGATCAACTGTTTTTAGCACTTGTTCGATGTTCGTTTGAATCTGGTAGATACTATGTTCTTTTTCTTTCGCGACATTATTCTGAATGACCTCAGAGGATTTTAAATAAGAAAAGATCCCTAGAACGATTACCGGCAATGTTGATAGAACGATCATAAATGTCATTAATTTCACATAAAAATTGGGTGATTTTTTCTTCATTTGATCCTCCTAACATGATTAATTATTTTTAACTAGTTTAGTAAGTTGATAATATCTTTATTATAAAGAAATTAGGAAAAAATGGGTATAATCATTTTCTTATATTTGGTTCAATATATTAGGTTTTGGGCAGGATACGCCATGCTTTCCTCTATATTGAAGGTTCTGTCATATTGATTATAGATGTAATTTCATTTGTAGGTTACATTATGAACAATAAATCATAATAAAGGGTGGTTATGGAATGGGTGAACGTGTAGAAGTGACAACACCCCTATATTGGGCAGAGAAATTGTGTGATACGTTAATGACTAAATTTACACCAGAGGAACTACCACCGGCAAGTTCATGGCATTATCATCAGGGTGTTTTCTTGTGTGGAATGATGCGTGTATGGGAAAAAACAAAGAACGATCAGTACTTTCAATATGTAAAAAAGTATGTGGATAACCTTATAGACGAACACGGAAATTTTTATTTTAGAAGAGATGAACTTGATTCGATACAGGCAGGATTATTATTGTATCCGCTATACAAAAAAACGGGTGAAGCTAAGTATAAAATAGCAGCTGAAAAGCTTCGGAATTTATATAACACGATTAATAAAACAAGTGAAGGTGGTTTTTGGCATAAGGATAAATACCCCTATCAAATGTGGTTAGATGGCTTATATATGGGGGGACCATTTGCACTCCATTATGCAAGTGAATTTAATGAACCTGAGCTGGTAGATATGGTCATCCATCAGGAAGCACTAATGAGAAAGCATACGAAGGATGAGAAAACTGGACTGTACTATCATGGATGGGATGAGTTAGGTGAAACACCTTGGGCAAAGGCGGAGACAAACACCGCACCTGAATTTTGGGGAAGGGCACTTGGCTGGTACGGACTTGCGGTCATTGACATGATTGATTTGCTTCCGGAAGACCATCCTAAACGTCTGGAATGGATTGGTGTGATTCAGGATCTCGTTGTTTCATTAACAAAATTTCAAGATAAAGACACTGGTCTTTGGTATCAGGTTGTAGACAAAGGATCATATGAAGGGAACTGGCTTGAATCTTCTGCTTCCTGTTTGTTTCTTTATACAATCGCTAAAGCCGTAAATAAACAATATGTGAATGCTGAGTTGGCAGAAGTCGTAAAAAAAGGATTCCAGGGATTAATTGAGAATAAAATTGAAGAAAAGGATCAATCGGTTGTCATTAAAGATATTTGTATTGGTACATCGATTGGTGTATTTGACTACTATATTACCCGAGAGCGCAGTGAAAATGATTTACATGGAGCAGGAGCATTTATTCTCGCATGCATGGAAATTGAAAAGCTATTTTCTTAACTTGATAGAGAATGTTGCTTATATAATTAGTTCACTTTAATTAGGTGTTGCTAGTTGATTGGAACGTAAGGTGTGTGACTCCTGCGGGATATGCAGGATGGATGAGACCCCGCAGGAGCATAGCGACGAGGAGGCTCATCACCTGCCCCGCGGAAAGCACACACCTGGAGTGTAAATCAACATCCTTTGTTAAAAGCAAAAAAACGTAAGTAAAAGCTAGTAAACTTGATTACCCAAAGGAGGTTAACATGATGAAATTAGGTGGTTTATCAGGGAGATTCTTTCTTATAAGTGAATGGATTTCAAGATTTGCATATGTAAACTTCCTTTGGATCGTTTTTTCGTTAGCAGGTTTAGTTGCCTTTGGGATTATGCCAGCTACTGTAGCGCTTTTCTCAGTTACCCGAAAATGGGTAATGGGACGAACGGATTTTCCAATCTTTCAAACCTTTGCGAAAACCTTTCGCAAGGAGTTCATAAAGTCTAACATGCTCGGCCTCATTTTATTTTCATTCGGGTATATGTTATATGTTGATTTAGCCTACATACCAACTGAGGGAATCTTATTAACATTGCTGCGTTTTAGCGTTCTTGCAATAGGCTTCTTCTTTATCATTATTGTGCTTTACATTTTTCCAGTCTATGTTCACTATGAATGGAAAACGCTTAGTTATATTAAATATGCGTTGATATTAGGTGCTTCTTATCCACATTTCACATTTGGAATGATGATCGCCATGTTTATTTTATACCTAATGCTATCGATCCTGCCTGGGATTATTCCATTCTTCAGTGTGAGTCTTCTAGCTTACTTAATGATGTATATTTCTTACCAAGTGTTTTCTAAAGCAGAAAGCTATGACGGATATGAAGAGAAAGAGGAATCATTTTCCTGAAATGAAAAGGCTCTTTTCTAAAGGCTGTTTTCGTATAGATTGTTGCTTTTAAAGCCACAGGATGAATACACTCCGCGTCCGGCGGGTGACCAGTGAGCCTCCTCGTCGCTAATGCTCCTGTGGGGTCTCACTTTGGCCACTGGTCCCGCAGGAGTCTACGTGTATTCATCCTGCTTGTAACAGCTATTTCAATGTTATATGTCTAAAAGATTGTTGTTTTTAGACATAGTTAATGTGTAGAGCTCGTTGATTGGAACGGAAGGTATGTGACTCCTGCGGGATGCGCAGGAAGGATGAGACCCCACAGGAGCTTGGCGACGAGGAGGCTCATCACCTGCCCCGCGGAAAGCACATACCTGGAGTGCAAATCAACCTAACCTAGTCAAATAGCAACATAGTTTGCGAAGAGCCAATAAAAATCATCTACTAGAGAAATGGAGAGGGAGATATGGGGAAAATAAATGAATGGGATAGTGCAGAGCCTGGTGTAACACGTAAGATATTTACTCCAGGTGAAGGATTAATGATGATGGAGGTTCATTTTGAACAAGGGGCAGAGGGTTATGAGCATAGTCATGTACATGAACAAATGAGCTACTGCCTAAAAGGGAAAATTGCTTTTCAAATCGATGGGAATGAAACGATCATCTCACAAGGAGAGACGATTTACATACCAAGCAATAGCAAGCATAGTGTAACCGCACTGGAGGAATCTGCACTATTAGATTCTTTCACACCTGTTAGGGAGGACTTAATAGGGAAGTAACGAATATCCCATATCCATTCATGTTTTCAAGTAAGTGGATATTTATTCGGGTGCCTGGCACCAAGCGAGATACTTCCTTTAAGGTAGACAGATTCAATAATAAATCTGTTTATCCTTAGAGGGAGTTTTTTTAGGTTTGAAGTGCATTTTAATACATCTAGTCTGAATTGAACAGTATAGGTTTTGTTTTTACTTTTTAATCCTTCAGCACCAAATCTTTCATATACTTTTATCCACCTTTCAACTACTGACTTTGACCTGATCCCATGCTTCTTGGCCAGGGGTCTGATCCCTAATTTTCCCTCTTGGTATTCTCTAACCACCGTTAATTTCAAATAATAACTATATTTTTTAGCCAAAATAAACACCCCAAAAGTTTAGATTTTGACTCTAACTTTTGGGGTGCAGTACAGAGTGATATGCTCCCTTTAAGGTAGACAGATTAAAAAAAATCAGTTTATCCTCGGGGGAGTTTTTTCTATGTCTTCAAAACGGTATATTGTGGAGTGTATCAAGGAAGAGATGAGGGGAATGTTCCGTTTCCAACTGATTTGGTGACTGGGACGAGGGACCTGTCCCTTGGCTCACCTTGGCTTACCTTGGCTCAAGAACAATTATTAGAAAATTTTAAATAAACAGTTGACCTATAACGTCATATGATGTACTATGATTATAGATATGATGTTATATGACATCATAATTACTTAGGTGGTAGATGAGGATAACAAAATTCTTACCAAACTAAGTGATAAAATGAAGGGAGAGGTAATTTTATGAAAAAAGAACATGTAGAACAAATTCAAAACGTCATCGAGGCTGCGAAAGGGAAGGATATTAAAAATATTTTCTTTGTTGCGTGTGGAGGTTCTATGGCAGCGCTTTCACTGGGGGAGTATTTTGTTACAAAAGATACTAGCATGGCAAGTTTTGTTTATACATCAAATGAATTTATTCACCGTGCACCAAAGGCATTGGGTGAAAATAGTCTTGTAATCCTAAGATCTCATTCTGGTACAACTCCAGAAACAGTTGATGCAGCTACATATGCTAGAGAACAAGGGGCATTAACCGTTGCCATTTCAATGGATGTTGAATCAGCTCTTTGCAAGGAATCAGAATATACTGTACATTACAATTACAAAGATGGATCTGATGCAATAGATGGAGAAATTGGTGTATATTACACTCTACTCTTTAAGTTACTTAATCTACTAACTGGTGAAGAGAAATTTCTCCGTGGTGTTGACCAATTATCTAAAATAGATCAGCTAATTGAAAGCAACCAAGCAAAATATAAAGATGTAGCTGATGCATTTGGAAAGAAGTATAAGCGTGATAAGGTTATTTATACAATGGCAAGTGGAGCATATATCCACCATGCATATTCCTTCACAAGTTGTTTGTTAATGGAAATGCTTTGGATCCATTCCAATGCGATTCATTCAGGAGAGTATTTCCACGGACCATTTGAAGTGACTGATTATGATGTACCATTTTTAATGGTGGTTGGGGAAGGACCAAGTACACCACTTGATCAACGCGCTCTTGATTTTGTTACCAAGTATAGCGAGAAAGTTGAAGTTGTTAACGTAAAAGAGTTTGATTATACTGGGGTGGACGAAGACCTTAAAGAGTATTTCGGTCCAGCACTAGCGGGTCCTGTATTACGTTTGTACGCTGACGGTTTAGCTGAACATACTGGACATCCATTATCAGTAAGAAGATATATGTGGAAAATGGAGTACTAATATTCTGCAAAATTGGGTTAGGGGGAAATATAAATGAAAAAGTTTCTTAGCTTTTTAGTTGTTGTTTTAGTTAGTTCTATGTTTTTAGCAGCATGTTCTTCCTCCAATGAAAGTGATGGCGAAGCAACTGAAGGTGATAAAGTAGTGATTGATTTCTTCCATCGTTGGCCTAATGAACCTAGAAAATCATTCTATGATGAAAAAATTGCAGAGTTTGAAAAACTCAATCCAAATGTAAAAATAAATGTTGATGCTGTATTAAATGATTCTTACAAAGAAAAGATCAGAGTATTGGTTTCAAATGATGATTTACCTGATGTCTTCACATCTTGGTCAGACACATTTGCCGCAAATCTAGTGAATTCCGGACGAATCATGGAATTGAATGATGTTATCGCGGCTGATACAGAATGGTCAGGTAATATCATCGAATCTCAATATGCTGGATTTACTTTTGATGATGTTACTTACGGAATTCCTTTTACTGTCGATGGTAAGGCTTTCTTTTATAACAAACAAATATTCGAAGAGAATAATATAGCTGTACCTGGCTCATACGATGAACTTATTACTGCGTTAGATCAGCTAAAAGAAGCAGGATACGAAACACCTGTTGTAGAAGGTTTAACAAATGCTTGGGCAATCTCTCATTACATGGGAACTATTTTCGATAGAGTTGTAGATAATAGTGTACTAGTTAAAGATTATACCCCTGAGACAGGTGAATTTACAGATCCAGGATATATACGTGGTCTTGAAATTTTTAAAGAATTAACGACATACATGGGTGATGTTTCAACAGCAATTGATCATGAAGCCGCTCGAAACATGTTTGCTGCTGGTGAAGTTCCAGTATTATACATGCAATTTGCTGAGGTGAAATATGTACAAGATGCTGGTGATGTTGATTTTGGATTCTTTAATTTCCCGGAAGTGAAGGATGGGGAAGGAAGACCTAAATCATTAACTGGTGCACCAGAGGGCTGGATGTTGAGTAAAAATGCTCCTCCTGAAGCAGTAGAGTTTTTAAAATTCCTAACTTCAGAGGAAACAGCTAGAGCATTTACAAAAGCAGATGGTCAGTTGAATGCGATTAAAGGTGGGGTAACGGAAGAAACCTCAAATCCTACAAGTCTAGAAGCTTATCAAATTATTTTAGATGCATCAGATGCAACCCCTTGGTTTGATAATGCGATTGATATTTCAATTGCTGATATTTTCATGCGAGGTGGTCAGGAATTAGCAACCGGTCAAACAACACCAGAAGAAATTATGAAAAAAGTACAGGAAGCAGCTGCGAAATTACGTAATCAATAGAAATATTTAATAGGATTGCCCTAACTAGCTTGAAGGTTAGGGCAATTCTATAAAAAGAAGGGTGGGGGGTTAGGAATGATGATTAAAAAGGCATATATAACACCGATCTTATTCATGTTACCAACGGTTTTATTTTTAGGACTATTTATTTACATACCACTAATTCAAAATTTTTATAATAGTTTTTTTGAATTTAGTGTATTTTCTCAATCGAAAGAATTTGTTGGTTTTAGTAAAATTAAAGAATTATTGGTTGATGAGGTAGCCATAATCGCGTTAAAAAATAATGTCAAATATGCAGTCATATCCGTGTTACTGCAAGTGTTTTTTGCTCTAGTGCTTGCTGCTGTTTTAGAGGATAAATTTTTCAGACGCTTCGCACCAGCTTTAAGGGTTATTTATTTTATGCCAGTCATGATTTCAATCTCTGTTATTGCCTTATTATTTGGATTTGTCTATAATCCCCAAATTGGGTTGTTAAATAGTTTCCTGGAGCTAATTGGATTAGAAGAGTTGGCCAAGCCATGGTTAGGTAATTCTACTACAGCCATATATAGTGTAATCGCCATGTCTCAATGGCAAAGTGTTGGGCTAATTACGATGTTGTTTATTGTTGCAATTCAGAAAGTTCCGAAAGAACTATATGAAGCCGCAGAAATCGATGGAGCTGGAAAAGTACGTCGATTCTTTACTATCACAGTTCCACAAGTGAAAGAAGCAACCTTTGTTAACTTATTAGTTACTGTGACTGGATCTATTCTAGTATTTAATGAACCTTACATTCTTACAAATGGTGGTCCAGGAAATAGTTCGATGACATTGGCGGTTCACATGTATCAAACAGGTTTCTTTAAAGATGACATGGGCTATGCCTCAACATTAGCATCTCTTATCTTCTTATTATCTGCACTATTTGCGTTAATTCAAATTAAAGTTTCTAAAACAGGGAAGGAGGATTGACTTATATGATAAAAACCAATTTTAGAAAAACCACTCTCCCTAGCTCGATCACTACTAATAAAATTAAAATCCCATTCCAGACACGAATCAGCAAAAATATCGTATTTCTGGGTTTGCTAGCATATGCAGTGATCATTTTATACCCACTATTTTGGATGTTTATATCCTCATTTAAAAGTTATCAGGAAATCTATAGTAATGTTTGGGCTTTACCTACAGATTGGAAGTTTGAAAACTATACCCAAGCATGGTCGAAAGGGATTTCGAGCTATTTTTTCAACAGTGTTTATGTCACCTCATTAACTATTATCCTAACAGTGTTAATAGGTTCGATGGCTGCGTTCGTACTATCTAGATATAAAAATCGTTGGATTGACGCTGGGTTATTATTTACAATAGGTGGGTTAATGATGAATCCACAAGTTGCTTTAATCCCCTTATTTGAAATTCTAACAATAACAAACTTAATAGATACACATTGGGCACTTATTTTGACCTATGTAGCCTATCGATTGCCTTTAACGATTATATTGATTCGTGCCTTCTTTTTATCAGTTCCTAAAGAGTTGTCTGAATCAGCATTGATGGATGGTTGTTCGGAATTCGGTATTTATTGGCGAATTTATTTGCCAATTTCATTACCTATCGTTTTTACTTCAGTTATTTTAACGGCATATTTTGCTTGGAATGAATTCTTATTTGCAACCGTTTTTATAAATTCTAGTGAATTAAAAACGATCCCGTCAGGATTAATGGTTTTCCGTGATGCACTTCGTACAGACTGGGGAGTATTGCTATCTGGAATGGTAATCGCATCAGTACCAATGATTATTCTACTTATTTTCTTACAAAAATATTTGGTTAGAGGTCTTGCGGAAGGATCTGTGAAAGGATGATAACGAATGAAACTAATAACAATTGGTGATAACGTAGTTGACTGCTATTTAGATCAAAATAAATATTATCCTGGAGGTAATTGTGTAAATGTAGCAGTAAATGCTAAACGCAATGGGGCTAGTGAAGTAGCTTATTTAGGGATATTTGGTAATGATGAGCCTGCTGGACATATTAAGTATGTACTAAATCGAGAAGGGATCGATTATCGTTATTCACGCGATGTTACTGGTATTACTGGACAGCCGCAGGTTACATTAACAGGAGATAATGACCGTGTATTTGTTGGTGGGCCTAAAAATACTGTACAACATAAATTTAAAATTCAGCTTGTTCAAGAAGAGTTGGATTATATAAAAACATTTGATCTAAGTCATGTGAGTTGCTATTCCTCCATGGAAAGTGAATTATCTAAATTGTCTCAAGTATCGAAAGTATCCTATGACTTTTCAAATAGGAAAGATCTAACTTATATTGAGTCGATTGCTCCGTATATTTCTTATGCCTTTTTCTCAGCTGCAGAACTTTCAGATGAAGAGCTTGAACGTTTCATTAGGGATTTAGCTTCTTTTCGTTTTGAAATCATTGGTTTAACTAGAGGAGGAAGACCCGCAATTTTCATCAAAAATGGAAGGATATATGAGCAAATGCTAAAGAATATTAGTGTAGTTGATACAATGGGTGCAGGGGATAGTTTAATCGCTGGATTTTTAACCTCTTATATTAGTGGTGATACAATAGAAGCTGCTATTGAAAAAGGAACAAGGTCAGCCGAAAAAACTTGCCAAGATTATGGGGGATTCGGCTACCCAAAAGAAATGCAAATAGTTTAACTGCATTAAAGGTTCTTGTCATGTATAATTAATGTAACGTTAACAATATAGGAGCGACTTTTATGAGTAACCGCGATCAAATTCAAAATTATTTATATGAAGAAATCATGACCGGAATCAAACAATATATTGAATCTAATCAATTAAATCAAGGTGATCAAATCCCTACTGAAGCTGAATTATGTGAATTATTTCAAGCTAGTAGAATTTCCATTCGTCGTGCAATTAAAGAATTAGTAGATGAAGATGTTCTTCAAATTATTCGTGGAAAAGGTACGTTTGTGAATACATTTCGTAAGGAGATTCACCTATTACATTTTCAGGGATACACAGAAGGCTTGACGACTAAGAGTGATTTTATCACAAAAGATATTATCTCTATGGAGAAAATAAAGGGTACACCCCATATTAATCATAAATTTAATCATCAATTTGATGAGTACATTGAGCTAGTAAGAAAAGTATATCGCAATAAGCAAATTTTAAGTTTGGATTATGCATACTTTCCAACAGCACTTTACCCGTCAATCGAAGAAAAAATTACACCGGAAAGTTCAACATTTAAGATTATTAATGAAGAGTATGGAATAGATTTCAAAAAGGTCTGTAAGGATCTTGAATTTGTACATCCAACAGATGAGGTACAAAAGTATTTAGAGGTTAATAGGATGACCCCTATTATTTTAGTAGATAAAATTATTTACAATGAGGAATCAACTCCAATCCATTATTCAAAGTACTTTTTAATCGCAGATCGCGTGAAGCTACGTTTAGAGACGGAATACTAAATTGGAGGTTGAAAATTTACGAAAAGGGAATGAATACATGTATAAAGCAGTTGTTTTTGACTTTGATGGTTTGATTTTGGATACCGAATCAGTTCATACAACGATCTATCAAGAAATGTTCCAATCGTATAATTTAGAATTTCCGTTTGAAGAATGGATACAAAATATTGGTACGCAATCAGATTTCTCAATATATGATCTTTTGGAAAAGGAAATAGAACAAATTGATCGTGCCCAACTCAAAAAAGTGAATCAAGAAAAGTTGCAAACAAGGCTAAATACATTAAAGGTGCGACCAGGTGTTGAAAGTTATCTTAGAGAAGCTCAAGCCATGAACTTAAAAGTAGGCCTTGCATCAAGCTCCAATTATAACTGGGTTTCTGACCATTTAGATCGTCTAGGTTTAATTCATTATTTTGAGTGTATTAAGACTTCAGACGATGTAGCTGAAGTGAAACCAAACCCAGAACTTTATTTGTTAGCCGCTAAGGAGCTAGGCGTTGAACCTCAGGTCTGCATTGCTTTCGAAGATTCCGCGAATGGTTCACTAGCTGCAAAACGAGCCGGTTTGACCTGTGTAATTGTGCCGAATGAAACCACCATACATTTAACATTTCCTGAGGTGGAATATCGATTAGATTCTATGGCGGATTGTAGCTTGGGGGATCTTATTGGTAGATTAACAACTAATAGTGGTGCTAATATTGGATGGGAAAATGAGTATTAAGGATTCTCTTTTTATGAGAATCTTTTTTATGTTCCAGTGAAAAATAATTGGATTTCTAAAAAACATGATAGGACAAAGTGACAGACCTATCCCTTTGTCCTTTAATCTCTTAAAAGTTCACTAACTACATGTGGACGATTTTTGACTGCCACTTTGGATTTTTTATTTAGGCTGTTTTCTCAAAGTTTGTTGTTTTAGACATATAACTTAAATGGTAGTTACAAGCTGGCTGAATACACATAGACTCCTGCGGGCTCACTGGTCACCCGCCGGACGCGGAGTGTATTCTGCCTGCGGCTTAACAAGCAACAATCTATCCGAAAACAGCCTTAATTTAAAAGGATTCTTAATGCTTATACATAATTTATCTACGTTAGTAAGATATTATGCTTGGTTAACGAATAGAACAGAACTTGAGGAAGTCATCCAGTTGGGTGTACTCTTACGAAACTCTCCAGGTGACTGACATTTTAACACTCCTTATGGTTATTAAAATAGAATTATTAGGAGTATAATATCCTTAAGGACAACTAGGACTTTGCTGCTAAGAGTTCTATAGCTTTGCACCTGATATAAGAAAACGAGGAGACATCTAATGACTAACGATAACCCGAACCAAGCGAAAAACAACAAAAAGTTTTGGACTTATATGATACCCATTTTATTAATCGCTTTTATTCTAATCCTTGTTCTACCAAGTGAATATACGATTGTGATTCCAATCGTTATTTGGGTTGGTTTCTATATTTGGAGATATATGAAGCAAAGACAAGATCATAAGGAGTAAAAACATAATATTCGAATCTACTTCTACAAAAACTCCGACCTTACAATATCCGTGTTAATCATCAGGCCACAGTTGAGCCCCTCGGTGTCATAAGTGGATAAGAGGGCGCCTTGCGCTTTTCTAATTACCTGTTTTTGACTAGAGAACCCTTTCGGCGTTATACTGTAACTGTAATAATTACAGTTACAAAAGGGGAGAAACAAATTGTCAACAAAAATGAGCAGAGAAGAATATTTAAATAAAGTAAAAGATCTTGATACAACTACTGAGAAGCCAAAAGAGCTAGATAATACAGATTTCTTTACGGTAGCCAAAGAACGTAGATCTGTTCGCCAATATGATCCGTCGTTCAAAATGGAAGAAAGTGAAATTCGCGACATTTTAGAAGTAGCGATTGAAGCCCCATCATCTTCTAATCTTCAACCATGGAGATTCCTTGTGATTCAGGATCAAGCAGCAAAAGAAGAATTGCTTCCAATCGCTTTTAATCAGCAGCAAATAGTTGATGCTTCTGTCGTAATCGCTGTTCTTGGTGATAAGCAAGCTTACAATAATGCTGATCGTATTTACAGTGAATCAGTTAAGAACGGATTGATGACTGAAGAGATAAAAGAAAATTATGTAAACAGCATTCTTCAGAATTACGGAAATGCTCCTGCAGAGCGTTTGTCAAGAATTGCTATGATTGACGGTGGACTAGTTTCCATGCAACTTATGCTTGCTGCAAAAGCTAAAGGATATGACACAGTACCGATGGGCGGCTATGACGCAGACAAATTTATAAAAGCCTTCGATGTACCAGAAAACCTTGAACCAGTTATGCTCATCGCTCTTGGTAAAGGCACTAAAGCAGGATTTCCAAAAAACCGTCTACCTCTTGATGATGTTCTTGAGTGGAATAAATATTAAAGGTTGAAAAAGGAACGATAAAACCTTCATAAGAAGAGTTCTATCTAATAGATGTTATTCACGAAAAGGGCGCAATTCTTCAGTAAAGAATTGCGCTCTTTTTTATTTACAAGTCCATTGTTGGACTGATAGGGTAAAAAATTCGTATAAATGAACGCGATTTTTTCAAAACTATTTAGAAGCTGAAATTTCTTCGATTTTACGTGATACAAGAGGGTAAAAATACTTTTTGGCACTTTGCGTTGAATTTCCACCGAAAAAATTAGTACCAGGGCAGGACTTAACGTCATTGCTAGCACCCTTATCTAATATTCTTTCCCCTGTTTTGTAATGCCACCAATGATGATAAGTAATGGTGTCAATTGAAGGCTTTAAATTGAATTTCATACATAATAAAGCTGTAATATAAACAATCGTATCTTTTTGCTCTTTTGTCATTACATCCTGTCCTCTATCGAAGTTACCTATGTTTTCAATTGCAATTCCGTGAGCATTTGCATTCGAACCAATAGAACCTTCAGGGGCCATGTCAAAGGGTCTTGAAATAACGATTTTTCCATCAGGGAATATTGTAATATTTTGAGCAATCGTCTTCCATCCTTTTTGACTTTTATGGTAATGCTCCATATTTTTTACCATTTGAAGGTGGTTGTTCGATTTAAAATGCTTGTATGATGGTGCCCATGTATGGTGATGTTGAATAAGGTTTATTTTCCTTTTAAATTGCTGGTTGAATAACCAATTCTTAAATTCCTCTTTTGTCATAAGGATAAATTGTCCATCTCTTGCGATTGTTTCTATTGATGGATTAGGAGTTGGGGTTAAAGATTGGTTATCATTGTTAACACTATTACCTTCAAAAGAATGTACAGGATAAGTATTAAATACAAAAGTTAAAAAGAGACCTAGAATAAAACATTTTTTCATCATTTAGATCCTTTCAAATAAAAGTATAGCGAACAATTTTACTGTTAGAATGTGAAAAAAGACGTTAGAATATGATTTTAAAGTGTATGGGAAATTATGTATTTAAGAAGTTATTCGGTGCCTGGCACCATATGATTAAATAATAAATTTGGTTATCTTAAATGGAGTTTTTTTAAGCAATTTTCCAGTCTTTGGTCATTAAGTTAGTAATCTTATGAACAAAAGGTTTCGAAGTAAACGAGATATGATTGAAACGTTATATAAAATAGATTATGATCTTGGGTAAATACCTGTAACTGGAAAAGTGTCTCTTACACTCTTTGGTGGTTCAGCCCTATTAGTATTTTTATGAACATTACCAGTAAACAACAGGACAGGATTTCCCTTTTGTTTATTCGGTTAAACAGGAGGAGAAGCTTTGACTGTATTTAAAAAGTACCTATTAGTTAATGGAATACTATTATTTACCCATCCTTTGTTATTTTTCGCGGGAATCATGGGATTTGGTTCCGCCCCGGATTACACGCCAAAAGTGGAGTTGTTCAAGGCAATGTCGGCGCTCGCATTTACCGGCGGGTGTCCTAATTTAATGGTTTTTCTTATTTCTACAATCCGCAAGAAAAACATAATAGAAAATTTGATTTGGTCTTTTGTATTTTTTGCATTAGTATTCGGAGCTTACTTAGCTATTTTTTGGTCAGTAATAAAATAAGCAAAAGATTACTGCCTGATCGGATGTTTTTGTAGAAGTGATTAGGATACAAGAGTTTGCTCTTTGCTGACACGTAAAGTCTACATATTTCATTGGACCAAGGGACCTGTCCCATTGGCCCTCTATCTACCCTTTAACTGTCTAAATTTTGACTAACAACAGTAACTAACTTATATTGAAATTAATAAAATCTTTTTATTTAGAATTTTTAAAAAGGTGGTTTTTATGCGAAATAAACCAAAAGAAATTTCAAAAGAAGGTAGTTTTGTAAGGCAAACCAATCGATTTATCACTCCTTTTGGCAATTCTCCAAATGAGCTTCCGATAGAAGCTGGTAAGTATCGTCTTATATGGTGTGCAGCATGTCCATGGGCACATCGTACAGTAATTGTTCGTAATGTCCTTGGACTTGATGATGCGATCAGTTTAGGGATGGTAAGTCCCATGCGTCCGAGAGTAGGAAGAGTTGATTGGGAATTTGCATTAGATGAGGGAAATGTTGATCCTATTCTAGGGGTACGATATGTTAGCGAATTGTATCTAGCTGCCGATACTGAATATACAGGGAGACCAACTGTCCCTGTAATGGTAGACATAGCGACTAAAAAAGCTGTAAATAACGACTATTTCAAGCTTACGAACTATTTCGAAACGGTATGGGGACCACTTCATAAAGAAAATGCGCCGAATTTGTATCCCGACCATTTACAACAAGATATTGATAAGATGAACGAAGTTATTTTCCATGAAGTTAACAATGGGGTTTATAAATGTGGATTTGCCCATTTTCAGGAAGCTTATGAGTTAGCCTATGATACACTTTTTGCTAGATTGGATCAATTAGAAGAACACCTTACAACACGACGTTTCTTATTTGGAGATTATATAACCGACTCTGATGTTCGATTATATACAACATTAGTCCGGTTCGATGCAGCTTATTACACAGCATTTAATACAAACCGCACTCTAATTTCAGAATTTCCAAATCTTTGGGGATATGTTCGGGATTTATACCAAACTCCAGGTTTCGGGGATACAACTGATTTTGATAGCATAAAGAGACATTACCATTTATCTATTACAATTAATCCTGAAAAAGGAGAACCATCTATTTTACCTAAGGGTCCCGATGAATCTAAATGGGTAACTTCTCATAACAGAGAGTCTGTAAGTGGGAAAGAAGAAAAATTCCTTTATACGAAATAGGAGATGTCTATGATAATACGAGATGCAGTAAAAGAAGAAATACCCTTCATCCGGGAACAGAGGTTACGTGCGTATTATGACCATAAGAATGTAATCCCGGAAGATCATTTTCATGCATTGCAGAAAGCAATATCATCTGATGCAGATAGCCAGTCAGGGGTGGAGCTGATTGTCGCAGAGGAGGATGGAATAATACTTGGAAGTGTAGCACTTTTTCCACCGAATAGTAATGCTTATGAAGGTTTTCTGGATGAGTTGGATCACGCTGAAATTCGCTTACTCGCTGTAGACCCTGCCGCACGCGGGCAAGGTGTTGGAAAGGCTTTAGTCACTGAGTGTATTCAAAGAACAAAGCAAAAAGATCAAAAAGCCATCGGATTACACACAGGAGAATTCATGAATAGTGCCATAGTATTATATAAAAGTTTAGGATTTGTACGTTGTCCAGAATACGACTTTGAACCTGCAAACGATGGAATAATTGTAAAAGCGTTTAAACTTGAACTAACATAGATAGTTGAAGGTTATAGGGACGAGGGGGTAGGCACCTGACTTCATGAGTATAAAAGATAGGGATAGATATATGCATTGGGCCAAGGGACCTGTCCCTCGGCTCTTTATTTGTTTGTTTTCTTCTTTATACTAATCAGCCATCACAATAAAGACTATCAGTTTTGGGGCCAGTCCCCCGGTGGAGTAAAGCGGCACTTCAATGGGGGGGACCCTATTTTTCTAAGATAGGAACTATTGACTCTCTATTTTCTCTCGTTGATAAATAAGTGATATCATTATAAGACAAGGAGGGCTATGAGAATGGATACAATAATTTTTGATGTCGATGATACACTATATGATCAAGCACAATCTTTTCACAAAACGGTGAGGAAGCTTTTTCAAGAGCCATTTTCAGACGAAGAAATTGATCAATTATATAAGGCTAGTCGTAAGTATAGCGAGATTTTATTTGATCAAAGTGAAGCAGGTGAAATATCCCAATTTGAATGGCAAACCGGACGAATTATGTCTGCCTTTAAGGATATTAACATTATTATAAATGCGGAAAAAGCGATTACTTTTCATGAAACGTATGTGACCGAACAAAAAAATATTACCTTGTTTCCGGAAGTGGAAGAACTACTCAATGTACTTTACAAAGATGGGAAACAGCTTGGGATTCTGACAAATGGTGAAGAAAAACATCAAGTAATGAAAATTAAACAGCTTAGCCTTAGTCGTTGGATTCCTGCAGAAATGACGTTTATTTCTGGTGCGATTGGTCATGCAAAACCCAAAAGAGAAGTATTTGATTTTATTGAACAGAAAATGGACCTTGACCAAATCAAAACCGTGTATATCGGGGATAATTTTGAAAAAGATATATTCGGAGCAAAACAAGCAGGCTGGCAAGCGATCTGGATGAATCATCGTAAGAAAGATTTACCGACTAATGCTATCTATAAACCGGATAAAGAAGTACATAGTGCCAAAGAGTTATTAGAATTATTTGTGAAAAGGGCTTAGGTTGTGATAGTAGGAATCAGCGATTGTCAAAAAAATATGATTTAATACATCCAATGAGGAACAAGGTAGATTTGAGTTTAAACGGATATAACATATAGTGAAAAAACTTAGCCTTGTTTTCTTAAGGCTAAGTTTTTTTTGTTTAGAATGATTTTTTCAAAAGAGGGGAGAACCGCCCCAAATCTTCACAAAATTTTTTAAGTTGAAGAGAGAAATATTAAATTTTCTATTATATTAATTTTCTAAGGTGTAAACGTTTTTATTATTATAAACAACGATCCTAATGTTTTATTAATGGGCCAAGGACTGACCCCTTGGCTTCTTGTGCTAACGACGAAGCAGTATTGTGCAATAATCGTAAATTAAAATTCATCTAATATCATATGTATGTTGAAGTGAGAAGTGGGTAAATTATAGAAAATGAAGTGACAGAGGTTAGAGGAAAAGGGGTATTAAAGTGGATCGTAGACAATATTGGGAGAAAATTTATGATAAACAGGATGAGTTAAATTCTTTAATAACTTCTTACTGGAATAAGTTTTCAAGTGTGGGGGATTGGCAATTTTGGTTAGCAGTTTCCATGTTAATAGTTCCACTTATATTCCTTTATTTTTTCCTAGATAGAAGAAGATTATTTGAGATACTTTTCTTTGGTTACACAATACATATTCTTTGGTCATACTTTATTATTGCAATGGGAACCAAGGGGTACTTTGTACATTACTACTTTTTAACCCCTCTATTACCCCATGGAATAAATGTATCTGCATCAATGCTTCCAGTTGGTTTCCTACTTCTATACCAATACTGTACCAATAGGAATAAAAATTTCTTTTTGTACACTTTGTTGTTAAGTGCTGTGTTTGCCTTTGGATTTGCAACGGTTGAAAAATCCATGGGTTTTGTTGAATTTCGAAAAGGAACACATCAATTTCATCTTTTCCTTATTGATGTTGTGATCGTGTTTATTTCTTACTGGATGACAAAGATATTAAAAAAAGTTCAAAAAACTAATTAATAGAGGTTATAACTGAGCAGTAACAAGGATTTCTTCAACTAGAAGAAACAGTTTTGATTTATACTCCAATGTTTATCTCTGCAAGCATAATCATCTTTATCTCGACCATGCTTTGCGTCATGCTCAGGGTGGAGTTGAAAGAACAGCGTTAGGATAACCCTTTTTTTGCTCTGTACAGTTTTGAAATAACTTTTTTTCTAGAATCAGAAGTTGTAGGTGTTGTTGTCGCCGGTTTGATAGTGGTTTGCTACTAGAAGGCTTGCCCCATTTTTCCTTGTCCTGTAAAGGAATGAAACTCTTGTCAGCACTCTAGCCAATTTCTATAGAAAAACACCTATAAAAATTTTTATAGGTGTTTTGTCGTGTATGATTTAACTAAGTTAGTTAAGTGTATTTCTGAAACTTAATATACCACTTTAATTGGATCAACTGCTAAAATTTTAACACCATTAAGTTCAATCCAGATGTAAGAATGGTCAACTTCTGCTCCACTAACGTTTGTGATTGTGGAATGAATCTCCTCTTGTGTTTCAAAGCTAGTTGTTCCAAGTGACCCACTTGGCTGAATAAGATCCTCAGCTAGGTTTATAGAAAGCGTAATATCGTCTTCAGATAAATAAGAAGCCTGACTTTCTTGCGGTATTGTTAGTACTGCCAAAGTAATAACTAATAATAATGACATTAATTTAATTTTCATTTATAATTCCCCTTTTCTATTGAATGAACAAAAATGCATCCACCACTTGAGGATGAAACAAACGACCTCTCTCTCGCTTGATTTCTTCAATGGCAGATTCAACGGACCGTCCCTGACTATAAACACGTACACTCGTCATAGCATCAAATGAATCGATAACTGCTACAATATTGGCTAGAAGCGAGATCTCGTCTCCTTTAAGGCCTTTAGGATACCCAGTACCGTTATATCTTTCGTGGTGTTGTTCTACAATTATGCTTGCTTTTTCCAATATTGGAATTCCAGTTTTCCTTAAAAGGTCAGCTCCATGAACTGTATGTAGCTTCATCTCTTCATACTCTTCATTGGTTAATTTACCAGGCTTATTCAAAATAGCATCTGGAATTTTTGTTTTCCCAATGTCGTGTAAGAAAGAGCCGAAGTTTAATTCCAACAGTTCTTCTGATGAAAGTTCCATTACTTCACCAATTTTCATTGAAAGATCCTTTATTCGCCTACAATGGTCTGCGGTATATCCATCTTTTTCTTCCACCGTGACTGCGAGATCCATATATTCCTTCACTTGATCATCAACGCTTTCATACATGCTTCCAGAAGAAATGTATAAAAACTCTGTTTCCCCAATTGCTTTGAATAAGGTGTCTTCTAAAATAGGATCCATTATAAGATAGTCTCCTACTGAAGCTACCTTTAATTCATCTCTTTCCTTCCACGAAAGAGAACCTTTTAGGATATAAACAAATTCAAGGCCGTCCCACCCTACAATAGGTCCAACAGCCCAACGGTTACTGTCTCCAAGTCTATGATGAAGTATGTCTAGTCCCTTACTTTCTACTAGTTGACGAATCGTAACACCATTAATACTTGTTTCGTTTTTATATCCGCCGTAGGGTATATGAATTACGTTGTTTTTGGAGTTCAATGCTAATAGTCCTTTCGTTCATTTCTTATTTATTATACAACTTTCTTTCGATTTCGACAATTAGTGACAAATTTTTTGTAGCATCATATACCATATATTTTTTTATTTTCTCTATATTCATCTGAGTCCATAAATATAGAAGTAACCGATGAAGAGGGTCGACCAGAGAGTGAAAGGTTCACTTACCCTTAATAGTTATAGTTTATTATTTTCTATTTAATCTAATCTATACTCATTAGCCATCCCAATAAAGACTATCGAAATTCAAATGGATGCAGTTGAGATTTATTTTCTGTTATGATTAAAAAAGTTAATATGAAATCCCATTTTGTAAGGTGCGAATAAATAAGCTAAAACTAACTAAATAAAAAGAGAAAGAAGTGGATATTTTATGTCTACAACTAGACCAACAAAATCTATCAACGAAATATCTTTTTCCGTCCTTGACCTTGCATCCATCGTGCAAGGGGGGACGCCTAGACAATCCTTTCAACATTCGATAGAGTTAGCACAGTTAACCGAAAAACTAGGATTTAAACGGTACTGGTTAGCGGAGCACCATAATATGCCTGGAATCGCAAGCTCTGCAACATCCATCGTAATCGGTCATGTAGCGGCACACACTTCTACTATCCGTGTAGGATCCGGTGGGATCATGCTTCCAAACCATTCTCCACTAGTTATCGCAGAGCAATTCGGAACCCTTGAAGCTATGTTTCCAGGTCGAATTGATTTAGGATTGGGGCGTGCACCAGGAACGGACCAACGAACAGCCCATGCTCTTCGTGGGGAAAACTATACCAATGGCGATGATTTTCCGGCACAATTAGAACAACTACAAGCCTATTTCCAAGGGACGGAAATGGTACGAGCAATCCCTGGTGAAGGGACGAATATCCCGATTTGGTTGCTGGGTTCTAGTGGCTTTAGTGCCAGATTATCGGCACAACTCGGGATGCCATTTGCTTTCGCCAGTCATTTTTCACCGGAAAACACACTACCAGCCCTAAAATTGTATTACGACAACTTCCAACCGTCGGATGAGTATAAAGAGCCTTACGCAATGGTAGCAGTAAACATCATAGCGGCAGATACGGATGAGGAAGCAGAATGGCTTGCCACCTCCATCAAACAAAGCTTTTTAAATATGATGAGGAACACACCATCACAGCTACAACCACCAGTAAAGAATTTGGATGAACTTATGAGCCCATATGAAAAGGGAGTTTTAGATAAACAATTAGCCTCCACGATCATCGGAAGTCCTATCAACGTAAAGAAAAAGCTCCAAGCCTTCTTAGATAAGACGAAGGCAGATGAGATAATGGTGAGCACGATGATCTATGACCACAGCGCCCGACTTTACTCCCACCAACTAGTGGCAGAAATAATGAAGTGATAGGAAAAGGACACTGAGAAAAATAGGCTCTGTGTAGTACAAAGATACTCGTAACTAAACAATCATATGAGCGATCACTTTATAGGGTGGTCGTTTTTTATATTATTTAATAATGTTCTTTAAATTAGTTTTTAAATAGATAAATCTTTCTACTTACTTTAAAATAAAGCAAACAGACGGTCGAAAGGAGGATGGAATGTGAACGATCCTGTAATTATTGTTGGGGCAGGTTTGAGTGGCTTACGCGCTGCATCTTTACTTGCTGCACAGGGTATCAATTGTAAGGTTTTGGAGGCTAGAGAGAGGTTTGGTGGTAGGGTGTTGAGCACTTCTGATCTAAACAGACCTGACCTGGGCAAATTTGACCTTGGGCCGACATGGTTCTGGCCACAGTATGAGAACACGATTACCAATCTTGTTCATGAACTGAATTTAGAAACGTTTGTCCAGTACACAAAAGGGGCAATGCTTTCAGAACGATACGAAAACAAACCACCAGAGCGTTATGTTCTACCGGAAAATTCGGGTGAAAGGTCAGTTCGCTTCAAAGGAGGTGTACAGTCTCTAATTGATGCTGTAGCAGATACAATTCCATCAGGGATCATCGAGCTTGAAACACGAGTTACAGCAATTCGACTTGATGAATCTGGTGGGATCACGGTTGAAGCAAACCTTGCAGATGGGAAGAAAAAAAGCGTTTCGGCAAGTGCTGTTATCCTAGCATTGCCACCTCGAATTGTGGCTCGTCATATTGAATTCTCTCCTTCTCTCCCTTCCAATATGATGACAGACCTTGTAAACAAACCTACTTGGATGGCAGGTCAAGCCAAGGCAATTGCAATCTATGATCGTCCCTTTTGGAGGGAATCAGGCTTTTCTGGATTTGTAACGAGCTGGGTTGGTCCCTTACAAGAAATCCATGATGCTTCTCCTGAAACAGGATCTGGTGCATTATTTGGTTTCTTCGGAATGCCAGCGAAAACGCGCATAGAAATGGGAGAAGATAAGGTTTTAAAATTAGTCATCGACCAATTGGTAAGACTCTTTGGAACCTCTGCCCAAGACGTAAGTGCGACCCTTTACAAAGATTGGTCCAAAGATTTGGAAACGGCTGTTGAGGAAGATCTGGACCCACTAAGAGATTTTCCAAAGTATGGACAACCACCGAATTCAGGGGTATGGGAAAAGAAGATCATTTTTGCTGGTACAGAGACGAATTCACAATACGGTGGACATCTTGAAGGTGCACTCCTGGCAGCTGAACAGGCTGTTCTTGAAATCGTGAATTTAAATAATGTTCTATAAAAGATTGAACTCGACTCATTTGATTTTCAAACGGCTCTTTTTTTATTAGGCTGTTTTCGTATAGATTGTTGCTTTTAAAACCGAATGCTAAATACACTCCGCGTCCGGCGGGTGACCAGTGAGCCTCCTCACAGCACAAGCTCCTGTGGGGTCTCACTTTGGCCACTGGTCCCGCTGGAGTCTACGTGTATTCGCCTGCTTGTAACTTACATTTCAATGTTTTATGTCTAAAACAAAACTTTGAGAAAACCTTCCGTCCTTTAAAACCAGCGTTATTAAGTATGGATATTCGATTTCTGTATTCATCTATTTAGTAACTCTAATATTACGTAGTAGACTAAATACAGTGCAATAAATGTTTTGCCAGAACCTAATTTCCCGCCAACTCCTGCCTATTCGGAGCGTGTGGTGGTTCTTCCTTCCATCCCCGTTCTATCAGAATGTCTGTACCATCCTTCCCGTACTGCAAGATTTCAGGAATTAGTTTTAAATATTCGGTAGAGAGGTCCACTCGAGCTGATGTAGCTATTGCATGACCAATATAGGTAATTCCTTGGGTATTGAGCATCGTTACAAGGTTCATAATGAGCTTTTCTGAAAAAGGAGAAGAAGTAGAAGTTGACACCTCAGAGTTCATCATTATCGTGCCAAGCAGATCTTCATTGATTAAGGTTTGGTTTAGGAACTTAATTTGTTTCATAGCTAACTCTTTTCCTTTTGTTAAAAATTTTTGGATTTGTTCATCTTTCACCACTTGAATAAAACCAGTGAGTAAGACTAAACCAAAATAGTTCCTTTCAATATTAAAAAACATTTCAGATAGTTCAAGAACATTTAGTGGGCGTTTCTTTTCGAACCATTTGGATAGAAAAGTTTCCTTTTCTTTAACAAATTCAACTTTATCGGGGTATGGGATCATTGATGGGCGATCGTATATCCCTTTTGAAAGCATAAGATTTACTGATGTATTATAAAGATCCAATGTAGAGGTCAAACACTTAGAGAAGAAAGTCCGTATATCTTCACGGGCAACGTTAGATAATAGCATACCATAGTTCGTCAAACCCATACGACTCATTCCGTATGTGTAACTCACAGGAAATAAATCAAAAAACAAAGGTGGTGCTGAAAGATTTAAATCTTCATCGGAAAATCCCTTGGGAATAGGGATGTTCTCTTTTTCAAAAATGCTCTTAATTTCCTCAATATGTTTATTTGATAAATCTAAGGTTCGTTTAATTAAGGGTTTAATATCTTCGTTATTCGAATGGTGCAAGAAATGCTTTGTGAGACAGATAGATAAACTATCGTTTATATAGGTAGCCCATAATCCTGCAATTTCTGTTGATGATAAACCTACAGTATGTTTTGTATCCATTAAAGATCTCCTTTTTTGAATTTTCCTATTTTAAGTATGCTCATGGCTATACTATTTATTCTTTATGTATGTATAGAGAGATACAAGGACGGCGAGTTATTTTATAAAAAGGTGATATATTTCTCCCCCAGCAAGGGAGTATATATCACCGTGTTCTGTGTTATTGAGGTCTAGTAGCTCTCATTTTCTTCCCTTTTTCACCTAGCTCACGAGAAAATTCTTCGTCCACACGCTCTGGTGCTATTTTTAAATTTTTGGGAGTTTGAGGTAATGTTCTTTTTCCACTAGCTGATCCTGAAGTGTCATTTCGACCACCCATTATATTGCCTCCTATCGTAGTTATTTTAAATCATTCTTAGTATGGCTAAGGATGTTATTTATATATCTTTAATTTGCTTCTGAACAAACTTTTCTCTTGTTGAATTCGTTTCATGTTCAGTAATATAAAAATGTTGTTTTCGTATAGCTTGTTGCTTTTAAAAGCCACAGGCTGAATACACTTCGCGTCCGGCGGGTGACCAGTGAGCCTCCTCACAGCACAAGCTCCTGTGGGGTCTCACTTTGGCCACTGGTCCCGCAGGAGTCTACGTGTATTAAGGCTGCTTGTACACCGTTTTATTATTTTATTTCTAAACAACAAACTTTGAGAAAACAACCTATAAAATGAGGTAATATAAGACAATAGACTATTTTAGTGTCATACTGATTGATCAAGGTTAAGGTGGGGGAAAAGTGGAGCAACTGATTTATACTTTATTAGCTTACATAAATAATTCTCTTAATAAAGATATCAACTACAATATTGCAAAAAGTATGCTGGAGAATATCGATAAAATCGAGAGTTTTTCATTAGATAGCGTTTCAGAGGCATGTAATGTGGCTCCTTCTACCATTAATCGTTTTTGCAAACGAATTGGCTTTAAGAACTTTTCACATATGAGAAATAGTGTGGCCATTCCAGCTGGATTCTCTATTCAAGAACAAGCTGACCACGGGATAACGACACCATCGTTTTTAAAACAGCTAGAAGAAAATAGTAAAATGATTGATGAAATCGCTGAGTCACAGCTGGAATGGATTGTACAACAAATAAAACAATCGAAAAAAATTGTCATTCTAGGTTTTGAAAAGCATCAAATTCAAGCGATGGAGTTGCAAAAGAAATTAGTTCTGCTCGGCAAGCTTTGTGAATGTGGGACAAATCTATATAAACAAATGGATGGACTATCTGATGTAACAGATGCAGACATGATTATTACTATATCCATTCAAGGAAACATTCTTTCACACAATTCGATCATTCTTGAAAAAATAAAAGCTGCAAGAGGGAAAAAATTGCTTCTTACATTTTCGAATGAGCTGGAGCAATTGGAGGGTTTTCATCAAGTTCTACAATGTGGCAGAATTGAAAATAGTAGTGTGAGTAGTTACACGCTTTTACGATTGTTTGATGTATTAATGAATCGCTATCAACGCTATGACTCCAACTGGTCTTAAAGAGACCAGTTTTTTTGTGTTCTGAGCTGTATGATGATTTTAGGGACTTACATTTTTTGTTAAAACACATATAGATGTGAAAAAATAGGAGGAAATCACATGAAAACTAAACATTTTCCTGAAGGATTTTTATGGGGTGGAGCAACGGCTGCTAACCAACTAGAAGGCGCGTATAATGAAGGTGGAAAAGGGTTATCCATCTTTGATATGGTTTCTTTTGTACCAAAAGAAGAGCGTGGTCATGATATTGAAATGGATGTCAAAAGTGATCAGGAATTAGAAGAATTGTTAGCTAAAAAAGATGAAGGGAATTTCCCTAAACGCCGTGGGATTGATTTTTACCACCGTTACAAAGAAGATATTGCATTGTTTGCTGAAATGGGCTTTAAGACATTCCGTATGTCAATCTCATGGCCTCGTATTTTTCCAAATGGTGATGAAAGAGAGCCAAATGAAGAAGGATTAGCGTTTTACGACCGTGTGTTTGACGAGTTAGCAAAGTATGGAATTGAGCCATTAGTGACATTATCTCACTACGAAATTCCTCTACATTTGGTACAAAAATACAATGGCTGGACAGATCGTCGTTTAGTTGATTTCTTTGTCCATTATGCTGAGACAGTCTTTAATCGTTATAAAGGAAAAGTGAACTATTGGTTAACGTTTAATGAAATCAATATCTCCACTTTTTCAGCGTACATTGGCAGTGGGATTCTTGTGGATCGTGTGGAACATAAGGAACAAGCTGTTTACCAAGCGCTTCATCATCAATTTGTCGCAAGTGCTAGAGCAGTCAAAGCTTGTCATGAAATCATTCCAGGTGCAATGATTGGTTGTATGCTTGCTCGTATGGAAGTGTATCCTGAAACATGCAGTCCAGATGATGTATTAGCCGCATTAGAAGAAGATCAAAAGAATTTGTTTTTCACTGATGTTCAAGTACGTGGGTATTACCCAAGCTTTATGCGAGCTTATTTTAAAGAAAATAACATCAATATTGAGATGTTACCAGGTGATGAAGAAGTCTTGTTAAATCATACAGTCGATTTCTTATCGTTTAGCTACTACATGTCAATGGTGGCAAGTGGTTCACCTGAAAAGATCAAAGAAAAAGGGAACTTCTTCACTGGAATTAAAAATCCATTCTTAGAAACATCTGACTGGGGTTGGCAGATCGACCCTAAAGGCTTACGTGTCACATTAAAGAAAATGTACGATCGTTATCAAGTACCTTTATTCATTGTTGAAAATGGATTAGGTGCTTATGATAAAGTTGAAGAAGACGGATCAATTAATGATGATTATCGAATTGATTACCTTCGTGCACATATCGAGCAAATGAGTGAGGCTATAAAAGAAGGCGTAGACCTTATCGGTTATACGAGCTGGGGTTGTATTGATTTAATTAGTGCAGGTACTTCTGAAATGTCTAAGCGTTATGGATTCATCTATGTTGATCAAGACGATTATGGTAACGGGACGTTAGAAAGAAGAAAGAAAAAATCGTTTGACTGGTATAAAAATGTCATCGCTAGTAATGGTGAAGTATTATAATGATCTAAAAGTAGAAGGATGGGAAACCATCCTTTGTATCCATGTAAGGATGTGAAGAAATGGAAAAAGACAATAAACTTACTCTCTATTTTGTACGACACGGAGAAACGCAATATAATGTTGAAAAAAGGATGCAGGGATTTTGTGATTCGCCACTAACTGAAAAAGGAATTCTTCAAGCGAAGTCGGTTGGTAGAGGGCTAGCTGATATTGACTTTGTTGCAGCTTACGCAAGTGACAGTCAAAGGGTCCAAGATACAGCCAAATATGCCATTGGTGACCGAAACATTCCTTTGAAAATTGATGCGAGATTTAGAGAAATGAATTTTGGTGTATTAGAATCGTTAGTTGAGGAAGAAATTAAAAGTCTGTATGGGAACATACTAGAAACGTTGTTTAGATCGGGACTGAATCTGAATTTGGATGCTTCTGCTCCAGAAGGCGAGAGCTTTGTACAGCTTTTTACTAGAACAGAAGAGGTAGTCAAAGAAATCGTAGCAAATCATGCATTAGAAGGTGGAAATATATTAATTTTCTCACATGGGGTAACGATCGGAAATTATTTGCTGCAACTGACAAACAGTAGAGACTTCACGATCCATGATAACTGTAGTGTGACGGTTGTTCGTTATCATGATGGTCAAACGGAAATTGAACGAGTGGCTGACACTTCTTTTCGAGAAAAAGGTAGCGCGTTGATAAATAAGAGTTCATAAGAGATTGGGGCGAGTCCCCCAATGGAGTAAAGCGGTACTTCAGTGGGGGACTGACCCCATTTTTCTAAAAAATTATTAAAATTGTAATACAGACCAGTAACTAGAGCAACTACTGTTATTAAAATTGCAATGATGGACTTGCTTGTCAAAATTCATCGCCTCTATTCATTTAAATTATTTTTTTAAAAATCTGGATTGCAATTGTATAAATGAATTATAAAAAGAACTTCTTCTTTGATTTTAAATGTTAAAGAATTTAAGAGCTTCCCTGAACATGTTAGTTTGTCTGAGATTTCCCTTTTAGTGTAATGTTACACTAGTGGTATTAAATGTAAATTTAAAATATACAAACTTTGGATAACTCCATATAAAGATAAAGTCGAACTAGCAATAAACGCTGAAAGTAAATATACACAATTGGATGTAATTGAGTCAGCAGAACTATTTGAAATACTTACTGGTAGAAAATTAACTGAATATAAATATTACGAAGACCTCAAATGGAGGTCTTTTATAATGCACTTCTTAGCATTTGAATCTCTTTACGGAAATCTCCTAATTAAAAGTTCACAATTAATTCTCCCAACCATGCCCCTTTTCCTCCATTCCCTTCTATAACTAATATGACTATAAATGAAGAATGAAAGGAACGTGCCCCAATGGCCAAATACCGAATGATCCAAACAAATTTCTGGACCAATCCAATTGTCTCAGAAGAAATGACACCCGAGGACAAATACTTCTTCCTCTACCTCCTCACAAATCCCCACACCACACAAATCGGAATCTATCGCATTACCAAAAAACAAATGGCCTTTGACACAGGCTACTCAATCGAAACCATCCACTCACTAATGGACCGAATGGACCGACACCATGATGTCATCCGCTACAACCCAGACACCCGAGAACTCGCCATCAAAAACTGGGGGAAATACAACCTCCACAAAGGCGGCAAACCAATCAACGACTGCATCATCTCAGAACTACAAGAAGTCCAGGACACCTCACTCATCCCCTACATCTAGACTACATACTGTGCAGCAAAGATATTCATTTTTAGATGGCTTTGTGAAAGAATGTTCTTAAGCTAATGAACTTTACTTTTACGCTTAAAGAGTTTACTATCACAAACCCAATGATAAAGAAGTTGAATACATATTTTGAAAAGTGTGGCTAAGATCAATCACGTAATTTCAATTCTAATTAAGTAATAAGGAACTTATAATTTTAGTGCGAATTTTTAGATGGAAATGCGGAATGAGGGGGAAATTATTCCAATTCGGGTGGAGCAGGGAAAAAGCTGGAGATGACTTTAAAGGCTTACCTTTTGCTAACTTGTTCAGCTTAACGGGGAAGAGTTTATAATTAAGATTAGTCGTTTCTATTTGATAGATATCTATGGTAATAGTATTTTATTTCTTTTGGGCTTACAAAATTCTTTAGTGGAAACGTAAATAATCCTTCTTCTTTTTTGAAGAGTTGAGGATATTTTTTCTATATATGGAATCGATTTACTTTAAAAATTAAAGTAAAACATTTAGTTTTTTGGGTATTGATGAAATCTATTGGACGATATAATAATCCTTGTAATGAGATTAGCAGGTACATAACATAGTGAAACTTTTGAAAGCCTTTTCTTTATTTATCTGCTAGCAAACTATTAATAGGAGGGGGGATTCCGATACTTTTAGTAAGCCTTTTCAAAAAAATATTAAAGGAGCTGAAAACATGCTAAAAGTTTTACGTAAGCCTATTATTACTGGATTCGCTTTGGCCTTATTAGTGCCAGCAGGATCGAATGTTTTAGCTGACACTACGAAGATTGAGAAAAAACCAACTATTAGCGCATTAACAGCACCACAATTAGATCAGAGATATAAAGATTCTTTCACTATTGGTGCAGCTACTGAGCCTTATCAATTATTAGATGAAAAAGATTCTCAAATGTTAAAACGCCATTTTAATAGTATCGTGGCAGAGAATGTCATGAAGCCTGTGAGTATTCAGCCAGTAGAAGGTCAATTTAACTTTGAAGAAGCAGATAAAATTGTCAAATTTGCAAAAGAAAATAATATGGACATTCGTTTTCATACCCTTATCTGGCATAGCCAGGTACCAGATTGGTTCTTCAGTAATAAACAGGGTGAATGGATGCCAAATGAAACAGATGAAGTAAAGCGTGCGGCAAACAAAGAGCTATTATTAGAGCGTTTAGAAACTCATATTAAAACAATTGTTGAACGCTATAAAGATGATGTGAAATCTTGGGATGTAGTCAATGAAGTCATCTCTGATGGAGGTGGGTTACGTACCGATTCTAATTGGTATAAAATTGCAGGACCAGACTATATTAAAGTTGCTTTTGAAACAGCGAGAGAATATGGCGGAGAAGACATTAAGCTTTATATCAATGATTACAATACAGAGGTAGAACCAAAGAGATCTAGTCTTTACAACCTAGTTAAGGATTTACTAGATCAGGGTGTTCCAATTGATGGTGTTGGTCATCAGGGACACATCCAAATTGGATGGCCTTCTGAATCAGATATTGAAACGTCAATTAACATGTTTGCCGAACTTGGGTTGGATAACCAAATTACGGAACTTGATGTTAGTATGTATGGTTACCCTCCAAGAGCGTATCCAACTTATGCTGCCATTCCAGAATTTAAATTTATGGATCAAGCAGCCCGCTATGATCGTTTGTTCAAGTTGTATGAGAAATTGGGCGATAAAATTAGTAATGTGACATTTTGGGGCATTGCTGATAACCATACCTGGCTCAATGACCGTGCAGATGTTTACTATGATGCAGATGGCAACGTTGTAACAGAGCAAGGTGCACCATATGCAAATATTGAAAGAAGTGCAGGAAAAGATGCACCTTTCGTATTTGATCCAGAATACAAAGTAAAACCAGCTTTTTGGGCAATTATCGACCATAAATAGGCGCAAAGTAAATCAGCTTCGTGTTGAACGGAGCTGATTTTTATATCGAAAGAACAAATATGGGGACGTGGGGACAGGCATGAACTGCACCCCAATTGTTAGACACAACTAACAATTGGAGGTGTATTTTTTTATTTTCCCAAAAACCCCCATGCCCCTTTTCCCCCCTCCCCACCCTATAACTAATAGGAAAAGACTAAACCCCAAATCGAAAGGAACGTGCCCAAATGGCCAAATACCGAATGATCCAAACAAATTTCTGGACCAACCCAATTGTCTCAGAAGAAATGACACCCGAGGACAAATACTTCTTCCTCTACCTCCTCACAAATCCCCACACCACACAAATCGGAATTTACCGGATAACCAAAAAACAAATGGCCTTTGACACAGGCTACTCAATCGAAACCATCCACTCACTAATGGACCGAATGGACCGACACCATCAAGTCATCCGCTACAACCCAGACACCAGAGAACTCGCCATCAAAAACTGGGGGAAATACAACCTCCACAAAGGCGGCAAACCCGTCATCGACTGCATCATCTCAGAACTACAACAAGTCCAGGACACCTCACTCATCCCATATGTGGCAGAACACATCACGAAAACCGACATCCAAACTATCTTCAAATCCTTTTATGAAAAAGAAGAAGGTGTTGAAGAGGAACAAGGACATCATCCTGTAACCCAGCCATACATAGAAAGCGAAAATACAGAGAACGACGCTGCGCTAACGACTCGTCACACGATGCGTGGACAAAAAGAAAAAGAAAATAAAAAAGAAAAAGAAAAACAACAACAAAACACAAAAAAGAAAAAAGAAGAAGTCAAAGAAATCATAGAGCTCTGGGACCAAAACGGATTCGGCTACTCAAACATGAACGCCAAAGAACAGCTATTATGTTGGCTAGACGATTCACGATTTCTCAACCCAAAGGATGTCATCGTGAAAGCCATGACCATTGCATGCACCAACAATATCAGAAAGCTAAATTATGTAGTGGGAATCCTCAAAAACTGGGAAAATGAAGGACTCTTAACAGTCGAAGAAATTGATCTCTATCACAAGAAGAAACCGACCGAGCAAGAGCAACCAGCAGAACATAAAGGCAAAACAAAGGAATTCCAACTAAATCTATCGGAAGGTGAAGATTGGTGAGTATCGTAGAAAAGTCGTTCCTAGGAAGCTTGATGAAAGAGAGCTATCTAATCAAAGATACCGTGATTCAACCTGAACAACTAGAAAGTACGTGTCATAAAGAATTAATGCGAAGAATGCTAGAGTTAAACAGAGCGGGTAAGAATATCGATTTAATCACCTTATCAACACTCCCTGACCTCGATTCCTTCGGAGGGATGTCTTATCTGTCAGAGCTGTTATCCTATGCCGACATTGAGAAATTCGACAACATCGAAGAGATCATCATCGATGTGTGGAAGGAACGTGAAAAGCGAAACATCCTGACGATCGCAGCTCTTCATAACTGGGAGATTGCGAAAGTCATAGGTGCATTGGATAACATAAACCTCGTGAAGGTCACTGATCATACATCCATCCAACAATCACTCTCAAAGCTGTATGAAGCACCATGGGAAGACCAAGAAACCGTAAAAAGCGCACCTTCAGGAATCAAAAAGCTAGATGAAATGACAGGAGGCTTCCAGGACGGGGAAGTAACGATCCTAGCAGCACGACCATCAATGGGAAAAACCGACGTCATGCTCCATCTTGCCAAATCAGCAGGATGGTCAGATTATGTACCAATCATCTTCTCACTAGAAATGCCTGAAAAGCTATTAACGACTCGGTTAATAGCTTCCACAGGAGGGTTCAATCGATCAAAAATGAAAAATCCAAAAGAACTATTAAGTCAGCCTCAAAAAGAAAAATGGCCAAACGTCTTAGGCAACCTAGGTGAAACCCACATCCAAATCTTCGACCGTGCCGCACAAAAGGTGGCCGAAATGAGAGCCAAAACACGCAAAGTCATGAACCAATATCCAACCAAAAAACCAATCATCCTAATCGACTATTTATCACTCATCCAATCCAGCGAATTCTATGGAGGGAACGCTCACTTACAAGTAACCGAAATATCCCGAAACCTAAAAACATTTGCCAAAGACTTCGCCTGCCCGGTTATCTGCTTAGCACAACTAAATCGATCAGTCGAATCAAGAGCCAACAAACGCCCAATGATGTCCGACATCCGCGAATCAGGCAGCGTCGAACAAGACGCCGACGTCATCTTGTTCTTATACCGAGAGAAGTACTATGACAAAGAATCAGACAACAACTCCCTAGAAATCATCGTCTCGAAAAATCGTAATGGTCCGGTTGGTACGATTAATGTTAAATACAATGAATTCACTGGGAGGATTGAGGATTATGAGGATAGTCCAAATTGAATCGCGGTTTATCCGATATATCTACTAAACTTTTTACTGCTGTAAAACAAGATAAACATATCCTATATAGAGGTGATAAGAATGTTAGTGAAAGATGTTTACCATGATTGTTTAATTAGTGAAGAATCAACCTTGGCTCATTACATATACCACTTACTTTCGGATAAAAAGGTTTCATTGCATGATGATATTTCACAACTAGACTTGAATAAAGCGGATCATCAGAAGGTTGCGGAAATTATTCAACAGAATGTGTTGGGGTTTCATCGGATTAATATCTATTCTTTGAAAATGAATCCCCGGGAATTTGTCTTTATCTTTGCGCGTAATCCGGAAGAGGCGACTCAGTTTTATGTGAAGACATATCAGAATCAGCCTATGAATTGTCATGAATATCCGCTAGATTTTGAGGTTGTTAGGGGGAATGGAGTTATTTCGTTTCGGGAGATGAGGAAGGAGTTTGTAGGGTTTCCGGTTGTGGGTGGGTTTTTTGGGAGGTAGTGGATTTTGAAGCAGTAAATGGTTCAAGTTACCCTAAGAATGTTACCGTAATCGGTTAAGTAGTTTCGGCGTAGTTTGAAAGAGGGAAATTGTGGTGTAACTCGTTTATTACGTAGTAAACTATATACTGTGCAGTAAAGAGGAGTAGCGTCAAGTGACTTTGTAAAGGGCTGCACTATAAACTATAGGGGCGTGGTTAGTGGAATAATAAACAATTAGGCCTAACTGGAAAAATAGGCGGAAATAGAATAAGACACCGAAGTGTCTTATGTACTTTTAAATAAAGCTCAGCGATAATCTATAATCCAATCTTACCGAAGTTTTTCTTTATAGTTCGGTTTATCTTCTATGGTGATTATATGTGCAGTCTTGTGCCCACCATTTCTTTTTATAATAGCAATAATCTTCATAGGCATTATCACAATCACCATACTCACGAACTACTTCTTTGTGCTCATCAGAATTCTCTGATAGAATGTTAATGTATGTAACAGTCCAATAGTCATTCTCATCGTAAGTTCCTGCAGGTGTTTTCGTATGTAACATCAAAATTCCCTCCTCAACCTCAAAAAATTATTAATGTAATTCGAGTTTTTTTCATTCTATCTGCATTATATCAAAGGGATTCATTTGTGAATACAGAAACACAATCCAAATTATAGATTGTCTGTCTATTTTAGATAGATAGATAGATAGATAGATAGATAGATAGATAGATGTTCTTTAGCAGCCTACATATAACATTGGTCCAAGGAAAACCTGTCCCCCTTGACTCTAACAAGTGAGGAGCGATTCTACTATGTCCAAAAAAGAAAAAGTTTTCCACAGAACTTAAGTAGCAAGTGGTTGCTTTATATGAGAGTGAAAAAAGTCGTAAAGATATTGTCCGTGAATATGAATTAACTGCTTCAGCATTAGACAGATGGATTGTTCAATTCCAGGAGTCTGGATCCTTTCAAGAGAGGCTAACCGAAGTCCAGAAGAACAAGAATTTATTGATTTTAAAAAAGAAATAAGCAGCTAGAAATGGAAGTCGATATTTTAAAGCAAGCAGCGCTGATCATGGGATGAAAATAGAGTGATAGAAGAAATGGTCACAAATATTCGATATCAGCAATGTTCAAAATCCTACAACTCGCTCGCAGAAGAGTAAGAATTAAAAGAGAAAATTATAGAGATTTTAACAATAACCGTCAAGTATATGGCACTCGGAAAATTAAGAGGGACCAAGCTAAATCGGGTTTAACAGTCTCAAGACGCCGTATAGGACGATTAATGGGTAAAGAAAGCGATATAAGTCGAAGAATTAATCCCTCCGTAAACAGCAAAAAACATCCAATGCCATATATTTACTAAAGAAAAGCTCCCGATACCCGATCCGAAGAAGTATTAATTAAAACATTAAAAAATATAGTCAAGGAAATGGAAGAAGATATAAAATTAAAGAACCAAATTCAAAAATTATTTGGAGAGTTGTATGAAAGAGAATAATTGTATTTTTTGGTTAAGAGCAATCTAAAAGTAATGGTATAACGAAATAATAAGAACTAAATGGGATGAGTGTTTTCTTATGAGAAAAAGTCTTAGAGAATGGTGTATGGAAGTTAATCAATTAGAAATTCTAGAGGAATGGGATTTAACTAAAAACGTTGGCCTGTGTCCAGATACTGTGAGCTATGGATCCGAAAAAAGAGTGTCTTGGATTTGTTTCAAATGTAAATATGATTGGGAAACATCGGTAAATAGGAGGACTAGTAAAAAAGGTTCAGGTTGTCCTAAATGTTCTAAGAAAAAACAAATAGAAAGATCAAAAAGAACTAAGTTATTAAAGTCAGGTTCTCTCCAAGAAAAAGCCCCTCAACTTTTAAATGACTGGGACTATAAATTAAATGAGCAAATTGTTCCATCTAACTTTTCCATAGGTTCAAATCAAATTGTTTGGTGGAAATGTCCAATTTGTACTAATAGTTATCAGGCTAGTATATATTCCCGTACTCTAGGCTCAGGGTGTCCTGGTTGTAAAACCATTCGTAGAAATAAAACAATGGTAAAGAGAAACGGAAGTTTGTTTAGTGTTCATCCTGAATTAGAAAAAGAATGGCATCCCCAAAAAAACAAGGCTTTAACTTTAAAGGATGTAACAAGTAATTCAAATAAAAAAGTGTGGTGGCAATGTGAAAAAGGTCATGAATGGCAAGCGCCACCGGCCACACGAGGTAAAGGACATGGCTGTCCATATTGCGCTGGATTATATCCAACCAAGAAGAATAATTTACTTGTTAAATCTTCAAGGATAGCTAAAGAATGGCATCCCACTAAAAACGGAAATCTTATTCCTGAAAATATTTCCCCTTATTCAATGAAAAAAGTATGGTGGCAGTGTCAAAGAGGTCATGAGTGGCAAGCTAGTGTTAGCAATAGGTACCAAGGGAGAGATTGTGCACAGTGTTCTTCTGAACTAAGGAGTTCTTTTCCTGAACAGTCGATTATTTTCTATTTATCGAAAGTTTTTAATGTTGATAGTAGAACTATGCACAATGGTTGGGAAGTAGACATTTATTTGCCAGATTATAATATTGGAATTGAGTACGATGGGATTGCGTATCACAGTAAAAAGCATCTTAGAGAACGTGAAATTAGAAAAAACAATGCACTTTCAGAAATAGGTTTAGACCTTATTCGTATAAAGGAATCATATGAATCCGATGAAATTATAGATCAAACAATATTTTTTATTGTGAATCATTCATATAAAAATTTTCCAACGGCCTTAAGAAAATTATTTCATTTATTAGAGGTGAAAACTAAAAAGAAAATTGAAATGGAATTGGATATTGACAGAGATCGAATCGGAATTATGAATCAATACATTATGATTCAGAAAAAGAACAGCTTCGCTGCAAACTTTCATGAACTAATAAATTTGTGGAATAATAAGAAGAACATGAAATTAAGGCCTGACACAGTTTCAGCAATGAGTAATAAAAAAGTATGGTGGAATTGTGAAGAAGGGCATGAATGGGAAGAAACAGTTATCAATGTTGCGAAAGGTAACAGATGTCCATATTGTTCTAATCACAAAGTGCTTGCAGGGTACAATGACTTTGAATCGAAATATCCCAATTTAGCTAGGGAGTGGAATTACGAGAAAAATTACGATTTAGACCCATCAGAAGTAACTCCAGGAAGCAACAAAAAAGTTTGGTGGGTTTGTGAAAATAATCATGAGTATAGGGCTACGGTAGCAAGTAGAGTTAGAAATCGTAATTGCCCACAATGTAGAGGAAGATATAGAGATACTACTTTACAACATGAACTATGGAATCAAAAATATGAGCAAGCAAAAGCATATTTTTTAAGAAATAAAAATTTGGAAGTTAAGGCTACATATGTATGTGAAAATGGTTTTAAATTAGGACAGTGGATTAGAACACAAAGAGTTAGCTATAAAAACAATGATCTTACACTTGAAAGATTCAAGATGCTTGAGGATATAGGAATGATTTGGAGCTCTAAACCAGGAGCTAAGCAAAAAAACAATGAGGTTAGATAGATAAATAATAACTATAAGTGAATAAAAATACCTGTTGTTTAGAGATATAATTAGTTAATAGAGACACCGGTTGAAGTATTCAGAGAGGATTATTTCTCCCTACGATAAATACATGTATTCAAAGTAAACGTGTTGATATACATGTATTTTCTGGAATTACTATTTATAAAATACGGAGCCAAGTAGAGAGATATAGAAGTCACTAAAAGAATAGCGGAGGCAGGGAAGATTATAGGAATTGAGCTACTTTTATCTTAAAAGAATTCAAGAGGCAAAATTGCATAAATTTGATTTAATACTATTATATTGTTTTTGCCCTTTAATTATCTTTTATTTTCTTATTATATAATATTTTGGGAAGACTTTTTATTTATTAATTTGGGCTATTTTAAAGTTAATAGTTGTTTTTGTATAGAAAAATGAGCTTGGAAATACTTTTCCAAGCTCATTTTTTTTGCAGTAGATTTTTGAAGTATTTCTGAATGACTATGGATGGCTGGATTCCCCGACTGATTCCAGATTATTAATAGCACTTGAATCTGTATTACATACTTAAAATATACTATTACCTAATATCCCTTTTGTAAATGAAAGACTTGGTTAGGAAGTAATGGTAAAATGGTAATAATGTGGATTAATACCATTTTAGTTACGAGGAGAAAAAATATGGGGATTATCATTAAAGAGATACGTATTAGGAATTTTAGATCCTACCAGTCAGCAGACATAACATTATCTGAAAATTGTGTATTGATTGGTGCAAATAATGTCGGTAAGACTACTTTATTGCAAGCTATACAAGTTGCATTTCTAAGAGGTATTAGAGTTAGTGAAGAGGATATTTATGTAGAATTAAATGAACTTTTACCTAAAAGTAGAAAAGCTATTATTGATGTGTTAATTGTTCCAGTTGAGAAAAATGAAGAAGGAATCAAAGAATTTGATGAAAAATGGTTTGAACATATAGGCGAGTTAAGAAGTGAGGACACAGTAACCTTAGATCAATTTTTGGCTATACGAACTATAATATCTTATAATCCTTTAAAAGGTGAATATGATATTGAGAGAAAAGCATTAATAGATTGGCCAACGACTGAAGCGGCGGAAAATTATAATGAATATAAAAAAAATCGAATAACAGACAAAGTTTTACAAGCACTCCCTGTTTTTTATATGGATGCTAAAAGGGACATTTCAGTAGAAATGAAAGATAGGAATTCATATTGGGGAAAATTAGTTAGGGATGTAGGATTAGATAGTAAGGATATTGAAGATATAGAAACTACTTTAGATACTATTAATAATGAAATTATTCATAAAAGTCCTATTTTAAAACATTTGACTGATAATTTAAGTAAAGTCTCAAGAACTGTGAGTACGAGTGATTCAAGTATAAAAATCAATCCAGTGTCTAGAAAAATCAAAGATTTAAATAGAGGAATTGATTTGACTTTTAAGGATGAACATTCAGAAAGGTTTCCTATATCAAATCATGGTATGGGGACAAGAAGTTGGATTACTTTTCTAACAGTAGTAGCATATATTTCATGGAAAATTGAGCAGATGGAAAAAGAAGAAGTACCATTTCATCCAATAATGTTGCTAGAAGAACCAGAAGCACATCTACACCCTCAAGCTCAAAGAAAAATATTTCAGCAAATAAATGACTTATCAGGACAAAAAATTGTCAGCACACATTCTCCAATGATAGTTGGACAAGTTGACATAAATGATATAAGGCACATTTCTAAGATTGAAGGTAAATCTAACATTAACTTTATTAATACGGCTAATTTAGAGGGGAAGGACATACGGAAAATTAAGTTTGAAATACTTAAATCAAGAGGAGATTTACTTTTCGCAAATGCCATTTTATTGTGTGAAGGAGAAACGGAGGAGCAAGCTATTCCAACTTTTTTTAAAGAGTACTTCCATTGTGAAGCATTTGAAGCAGGAATAAATATAATAAGTGTAGGAGGCTCTGGTAAATATAAACCTTTCTTAAGAATTGCTAAAGATTTAAATATGAAAGTTTACATATTGAGCGATGGAGAACCAAAGACAATTAAAGAAGTAAGAAAACTCGTTAAAGCAGTTTACGATGAAGATGAAATTGCTGAAATTTCTAAAGGTATTAAGTTTTTGCCCGATGGAAGTGACTTTGAAAAGTATCTAATTAATGCAGGATATGCCGAAGAAATTTCTATTGCAATGACAGAAATATTGGGAGATGGATTTTTAGAGCAATATATTTCAGCAAAAGGTAATACATCTAATGGTTCAAGACCAACTAAAGACAAATGTGACACCTGTAATCAATTTATATACGAAAAATCTTTCAGGGACTATAGTAATGATGATGGTAGAGTACAAGCATTACTTGATTGTATACATGATAATAAAACTGCTTATTCCTCTATCATTGCTAGTACAATAATATATAATCGGCAAACAGAAAAAATCCCACCAATGATAGAAGAATTATTTATCGAAATAGAAAATGATTTTAAAATTCTTATTCAAGAAGATGAGGCGGTGAATATATAATGACCTTTCCCTTAACTGAAAATCAAATGAAAATTGTAAGACATATAGACGGAGCACTACTAGTTATTGCTGGCCCAGGCAGCGGTAAAACTAGAGTTCTTACAGAAAGAATAACAAATCTATTAACCCTAGGGAAAAAAAGAGTACTTGCATTGACTTTTAGTAATAAAGCTGCAGAAGAAATATCTGAGAGAATTGAACAGAATTTAGATGAAGAAAAGCACGATGATGTCCTTGTGGGGACTGTTCATAGTTTTTGCCTTGATGTAGTTATGAATAGAGGAAATTTAATAGGCCTACCGAATGGTCTGGTTATTTTCGAATCAGATGTTGATAAATTAGAAATTATGAAAAGGGTGATAAATGAAAATCCTGAGTTTAGAAACAGAATTTTTCATACAAATGGAAAAAGTAATATTTTAAAGACCTATTTAAGACAAATAAGTGAGTACAAACAGAATTTTATTATGCCTGAAGTTTTACTAGACTCTGATAACGATAATGAAGTTGAATTCGCAAAGATTTATGAATCATATAATAATATGATGTTATCTCAAAGGGCATTGGACTTTGATGATATACTATTTTATGCATATAGAATCTTTAATGAGAGACCACAAATAGCTAAATCTTATACAAGGCTTTATAAGTATATTTTTATAGACGAAGCTCAAGATTTAAATGAAGCTCAATATAAAGTGATAAGAGCATTATGTAAAGACTTTGAAAATATCATGATGGTTGGAGATCCTGCACAATCAATTTATGGCTTTAACGGGTCAAATAGTGACTTTATGACAAATGATTTTATACGAGACTTTAAACCAACCGAATTTAGATTAGTGGAAAATTTTCGTTCTACTAGAAGAATTATTGATGCTGCCAAAAAAATTCATCCAAATGTAGATAGTAATGCTGTTTATCCTCTAGAGGGTGAATTATCAGTTCATATGTTCCGTGATGAAAAGGACGAGGCATTGTGGATAGTAAAAGAAATTAATAAGCTAATTGTAGATGGAAGTAAGTGGATTGAAAATCAGATAAGTTATGAAAATATAGCAATAATAGCTAGAAACAGGTATGTTTTATCTAAAGTCAAAGAGATTTTAATGCTAAATAATATTCCTGTTAATCAGGGTGCCGTTTCTAGAAGTGTTGAAAGTGAGTCTATAGCGATCAAAATTTTCGAAGCAGGGTTAAGAGTCATCATTAACCCTTATGATAATGTTCATTTTAATCAAATATTAGGATTAATTAAGTATAAAGATAAAATTAATACCTCTAACGACTCCAGCTACTTGGATTTGTTGCTAAATTTGGATGTAAAAAATATTGATAATGGACATATCAATATTTTTAATGCTGTAAATAAGGCATGGGGCATTTTATTGGAGGATGAAGAGAACTTTTCAAAAGCATTAAAAATTATAGTTGAATACTTGGTTAAACAGGAAATTCTTGATGAAGAACTTGATGAAAATGAACAGTATTTAATACAAAAAGATATAGAAATGTGGAAAGAACATTGGCAGAAGTACTGCAGTCAATCTGTCGCGGGACAAAGAAGTTTGTCTCATTTTAGAAATCAAGTATCTCTTGGAAAGACTCAAACACACGATAATTCAGGGATATCATTGTTGACAGTTCATATGTCAAAAGGTTTAGAATATGATATCGTTTTTTTAATAGGACTAAATGAAGGGACTTTCCCTGACTATAGAGCCAAGAGTCATAAAGAGTTAAAAGAAGAACTTAATAACATGTTTGTAGCGCTTACTAGGGCAAGACGGGTATGCTATATTACATATCCACAAACTAAAATAATGCCATGGGGAGATTCAAGGTATCAATCCCCATCTAATTTCATAAGTAAAATTGGATTCTAATAGAGGAAGTTAAGGACCGAATTTTCGACTGAAGTATATAATAATAAGCATATACTTGCTAAAAGTACTAGAAAAGAATAATTTAGTATTAGAATTTAATGTTATAATTTTTTAGTGGAACTAATTAGATTATAATTAAGCGATCATTCTTTCACTTTAACCTCTTTCTAATATTGGAAAGGGGTTAAACTTTGTTGAAATAATAAAATTAAATAACTTATTTTCACTTAATTATATAAAAATAATGGGGGTGAAAATACATTGAATTCCTTAAGAATACTGTAATAGAAGGGTTGTCATAAAAAGAGTATCAGTAAATTTACCCAAACAGACACAGCTGGCTTTGTGTATTTTTAAAATTTGCAATCCGGAGAAGGAGTCAAAATTGGTAGGACAAAACGCATAGCAAAAAGACTAGTTGAACATAGGAATAATTTTGAATTTGAATTAATTCAGGTCAACTATACAGTAAAGGGGAAGTGGGATTTTCCACGTTCATGTCTAGGGTAATATAACCAGAAACCATTGGTATCCCAGTGAAGAATCTTTAGTTTATTACATTGCTTATTACAAAAAACATATAAATGTCAAAACAAATATGACACTTTTGCTTGTATAACGATGTACAAAATCATTCGTTTTCTTTCTCTAGATGATCTTTCAACCGATAAGGTTGTCCGACCATTGTTACGACGGTCGCATAATGTAAGATGCGATCTAAAAAAGGCGTATATGCTGTCGAAGGGGAGTTTGAATATTGGCTGTATTGTACCGAATGTGATAGATAGAAGATGAATTTCATTATTATAATGAACCGGATGACATCTATTAGCTTAAAAATGCTTTCCTATATGGGTTCAAATAACTTTGGTTTCTTGACCATATAGTATTGGTATCTTTTCCAGTATGATACCTAACGAATTAGAAGAAAGAATGGCCAATTGTTCTAACTCCAAGACATTTTACGTCTGTCAAAGTTTAAAATGAAGTTCATAATTCTACAAAATGTAATAGGCCAAGTTTTCTATTTATAGTGGTAAAATGAATGATAAAGGAGGTAGAAAATGGATAAAGTGGATAAAATGCTTCTCGAACAATTACTTAATCAAACTGAGAGTGAACATTTAGATTTTAAAAAGGGGTTATATGTAAAAGCTAATACGATAGTTTACTAAAAGATGTTATTGCGATGGCGAATGCTAAAATTAATGGATCTCGCTACATTATATTTGGTGTGAAAGAATCAGCTCAACAAGAAAAAGAGCTTTTTAATATTACAGAGCCAATTGATGCAGCCACCTATCAAGAATTAGTTTTCGAAAACATTGAGCCACAATTAGATTGTCGGTTACATTATCTTACATATAAAAATCACTTGTTAGCTGTACTTGAAATTAGAGATCCAATTTGCCAACCGTACTTGCTTAAAAAAGATTACAATAAACTACATAAAGGCTTTTGTTATATTCGACGAGGAAGTAAAAATGATTATGCTACAAGATCTGATTTCGATTATTTCTATAAGCAAGGGCAATTTGAAATTCATATTCTTGATGGATACTTTGGAGCTGTTGATGCAGAGAGTGGTTGTGCCTCCCTCGAATGTTCTTTTAGAAACTGTACTGATTTTCCTATTACTGTTTATAAGGGGTTTTTAGAAGTGTGGGACACAGAACTCAACATCGTCTCTTTGGACATTCCCGTTATATATCAGGTGCAGACTATCGGTTGGAGATTCCGCCAAAAGCCGAAATAACAAAGGATTTTAGATTTGGTTTTGAATCAAGTGATTGTATTCGTTTAGAGATGGATGAATACGGTCATTCTGATTTAGAATTGAACTTTAAATTATATTTACTTGATACATTAGGAAATGAATATGTAGGTAAAGCGCATGATTGTATTGTTTTTGCTAAAGGTGAATTTTTAAGGAAAGTAAAGAAATAGATAAATCGTAATATTTAATAATTATTAACAGCTATTTAGTTTGAAATTGAATTACCAGTTGGTTTTATTTTTCATTCACAAATTTCAATAGGGCATCTTCTTTAACTAAATAACTTTTTCAATCTATTATAGCTTTTAAATACGATGAACGAATCCAGCTACGGACACTCTTTTCAGACACTTTCAATATTTTCTAGGGACATAGGACAGTTATTGTTGTCTGGCTATCTTGTAAGCTAAAATTGAGATTGTTAATCTAAAGTCGGGTACATGGAGGAAGGCTATGAGTAAGTATAGTCAAGCTGCTATAAAAGCGGTTCAATTAGTAAATACGGGTGTGGTAGAATCACCAATTCATGCATGGGAAAGAGCAACGTCTGAGTTATTTGGTCCTGGCTCCTGGGGTCAAAAGAAAGGATGTCCTAAAAATTCTTTTCTTGGTTTATGTGAAGAAGGATTAGTGGAGAATATTCCCCGAGGGACCTATATCTCTAGGAAGAATTCTAAGAATAAGGATTATGCTATTAAAGCGGTAAATATTGTTAGAGAACAACCAAACCTGCTTGATGATCTGACTGAGCTGTGGAAACAGGTTACAGAAGGTAATGGGATTTCGTATAACTATCAGTTGGATGTTGTGAAAGAACTTATAGAAAAGAAATACATAAAGATCTAAGATTCTAAATAGAACGATAGGAAATGCACCTTCATTCTAATCAGAACGAATTTAGCAATCTTTTTGTTGTCTATCTTTCACAAGCATAATCATCTTTATCTCTATCATGCTTAGAGTCATAAGCAGGGTGAGTTGAAGGAACACCGTTAGGATAAACCTTTCTCAGCTTTGTACAGTTTAGAAATACTCTTTTTGACTACTATCAGAGGCTGGAGGTGTTGTTGGCGCCGGCTTGGTAGTTGTAACTGGTTGTTTTGTATCCAATTCTCCCTTCGTGGTTCCCTCACTTCCATAAGCTCAGAGCCCGATATTGTTCGTTCTCGCCTCCCTAGCAAACTTCACAAAATAATCGCTATATTTCACATAAGGTGGATAAGTTGAAGGTTCAACATATCTATTAATCACTAGAATAGCAATAAGCATTTTGGCCCAGATTTCCGCTCAATCATAGTATGAAGTCCAATCTATTGGACTTTCACCTCTTGATATCGTAATACCTCATGTGCCTGATTAGAGAACTGCAGAATACAAATTGCCGTTCGTTGCATTTGCTTTTGTAAGATATAGTGGGATTCCCTCATTAGGAGAGTCTGTTCATTTTTAAAGTGCAAGATGGATTGAACGCTTATATCGTTATTATTTACAGATGGTTTGATCGACTTGATATGGTTGTAAAAGATCCAGTTGCATTCAAATGCACTAGGTGAGTGGGTAGGGAAGGCAAATAAATGGTTTCCAGGGTTGATTGGAATTGGGGGTTTTTGCATGCATCCAGTCAAATGGGCGACGGCTTTTCTTCTTCCATCATAGGTTGATCCACCATCTAAACAGCCTGTTTTAATGAGTTGGATTGGAGTTTTCCTGACTAATATCTGGCGATTTTGTTCAATTACTATAGTGGAATAACATGTATTTTTGGCAGGTAATAGCGCCATTGTGCTTTTGTTAATATGATATTCATTCATTATCTTATGCAATTTAAATATGCTCCTTTTGGTATGGTATAAATTGAAGGGTGAGTCAATAATATACTATTTCTTCGAAAAAGTTATTAGATAGGGAGATTTGAGTTGGGAATAATAATTCGCATTTTCTTTTAACCTAGATTCTTAGGGAAAGAGTATTCAATAGAACTTCAATCATTTTGTAAGTTTAGCTTGTATATAGATTTTTAACCTACAATAAAATAGGATATCCAAGCTTATTATTTTTAAATCCCAGTATATAGACATATGGTGAGTGTTAAACATTGAGAATTAAGATTGTTGAATCAATCGTGAATATTCTCTGTCAATAGTGTTTTGTGTAAACTAATTCTTGCGCTATTCATTGCTAATTGCTTTGTCTCTCCATAGCAATTCACTACCGTTACTCTACCGTTTGAAGCAGTTGCCATATAAGTTTGCCCAAAATCAAAAACTTTGTACTTTATATTTCCTCTTCTATAAAACCATAACCAATCCCAAAAATTAAATAAATACATCAAAGTAATCTCCTCGCTTTCTTTAAAATAATAAATTGAATTATTACTTTCTATCTCTTTTTATAAGAACCCAGTTTCTAATTCAATATTAATTTAGTAACAACAATTAAGCAAAACGCTATTTTTGGAATTTCTGTATATAAAGATGATTAAATTAGAGTTTTTAAATGAAAAAATTTTGTTTTTCTTGTTCATATGAATTTAAAATATTAAGTTCGAAAGAAGGACTCATATTAAATTTTCAAGACTACCGACTCAAAATTGTGTTCCTCTGAAGTCCAGTTGTACATTAACAATTTTTTAACTTAATGATAAATTGATATATCCGAATTTAGATTTTTGTCGTAAGTGTTAGAAAAGTAGAAGGAATTAATCAGGATTTGTGAAATTTAATAATCGTTGATAGGAACCTACTTATCTATAGGTATAATGGAAATATAGACCGATATTTTAGAGGAGTAGAGAATTTCTTTAAGAATATATTTGTTAACATGTTTTTAATGTTAAAATATGTACTGAATATCGATTTGAAAGTTTATTATAAGTGCCAATGAAGATGAAAATAGATCAATTCGCTAGGGAGTTTTGATCTTCGGCAATTGGGCGTTTCTCCGTAGTTATCAAACACACTTTGTCACAATAAGCATTCAACTAGCTGAATTTTTGATTTAAAAATCGAAAATGCTATTGATGAGATCCTACAATAATAATGAGGGTATACCAATAGATTAAGTGTTTTACTGCACACTTCGAACAAAGTATCTACTGAAAAAAAGTTATTCTTGGAATGTACATATAATAGGTTAACAACTTTAATCAAGGTTAACATTCAGAGATTTTAGAATAAACAATATGAAACTATTATAGGAGAGAAATAAAATTAAAAAGAAAATGAATTATTTAATCTTACTTTTAACGACCATCTTTATGGTTGGTTGTACCAACTTAGAAGATGCATCCATCACGGATGTAGAAAGAGATACAAAAGAAATTACCACAGTTAATACAAAAAAATTAGTGAAAAAGAAGAAACTGTCACTACTGTTGTAGATAAACCAGTAGGAGAGGAACCACCAATCCAACAAAATACAGAATTGTTCTCAGGATACAACCTTATTGAAGTTGATGGTGCTGATTTGTCTGGATATCGTGAACCTAAAGTCGTCGTTGACATTGGTTATGGGACCGTGAATATTGGGTATTTACTAATGAATACGGGCAACAAGTACGTGTCATTGCTGACGAAATCATTCTACAAGATGACAGTAAAGAACCTGTATTATCATCTGGCAGATATTATTCTGATGAGGCGAAGGTTCCTGGTGTCGAAAGTGATATTTTAGATGAAGGACATATCATTGCTGATTCTCTTGGAGGGGTATCGAATGGTTATAATATTACTCCACAAGATAGTACGCTTAACCGACATGGTGATCAATCTTATATGGAAGAAGCGATTCGTAGCGCAAATGGAGCTACTAATTTTGAAGCAATTATAACATATCCTAATACGGAAACGGAGATTCCTTCAAGTTATCAATACAGCTATACTTTAATGGGCAACGTCATTGTTGATACATTTGACAATGTGAACCCTGATGAAGTAAACGCAACACTCGGTTTAAGAGGCAGTGAGCCTTCAGATTCAACTAGCTCAAACACAAACGGTGATATTTCTAGTGTTGATACAAACGGTAATGGACAGGTGACGATTAAAGATGCGAAAGCAGCAGGTTTTAGTATGCCAATAACGAGTGATCACTGGTTATACCCCTATATGAGTGATAATGATAATGATGGTATGGTGGGTGAGTAAGCCCCTAGAACATTGAGGTGAAATAAATAAACAATAGAGCATTTCCACGTTGGATGATTCATAATAATTTGTTAATGGTGTCTTTACAGGAACATTTGAAGTCATCTGATTTTATAGGGTGAAGACATAAATTACTATTCACTAACGGTGAGATTAGTTCAATAACGATCATCAACTATCGGGGCGATTGTTGATGAAGGTCTTAACATATATTTTTCACAAAAAAAATATATAAGAGGTTAAGCTATCGAAATCCTAACAAACGTCTAGTGCGTAGCGATGATAGAACTAGAATAGCTTACTATCGATAGGTTTAGTAGATTTTTAGTTGAATATTGAATTGAAATTTATGTTCCCTCGGACTAATGGTTCGAGGGATTTTTTGACCCGTATCTTACTTTCACGCGTAATTAAGGTTTTAAAACTAGAGAACTGGTGTAGCAAAAAACAGTACACCACATAAATGTTTTTCATATAGGGAGCTTGAATGCCAGTATAGTACTTCCAAGGGAGGTACTCAAACCAAGCTATTTTTCAAATTTCGCATGGGTAATAGTTGTCCACAATCATACCAGCAAAGACCCTACACCGAGTCGAGAAGAAATTGAAGTTACTAAAAGATTAGTTGAAACTGGGGGAATCATAGGTATCGATGTATAAGATCATCTTGTTGTGTGTTCAGAAAAGTTTATATTTTTAAAAGAAAAAGGTCAATTTACATATACAAAGGGCAACTAAGTTGTTGCCCTTGTTTAAGCTTTGTTAATAACCCTTGAACTACCAAAACAATGTATATCATGGAATTTCCATATTATTTTATTCAGTCTAAAGGTATTCTTTTTTGTTTTTTAGTATAATAGTGAAGGAAGATAACCTCATTTAAGAAAACAACTTTTTTAGAAATATTAAACTACAGAAGCATCTAATTCAATATTATATTTATCTAATAAAACTTTCTTGGAAAATCTATATAAAGAGAAATAATGGAGGAAACAAAATGAATATAAGTCTACAAACAGAAAATGGAAAAATTTATTCGCATATTAGAAAAAAGTGGCTCATTGAGACCCCAGAAGAGTTAGTTAGGCAGAAATATGTAGAAACCTTAGTTAATGACTATGGTTATAGCCTTGATCAAATGGATGAAGAGGTACGTACTAATATACCATCAGAAAGAGGACTTGGAGCGGCACGAGCGGATATTGTTATCTGGAAGAATAAAGAAGATAAAATAAAAGGTTATAATTCATTTATTGTAATTGAATGTAAAGCAGAAAATGTAAAGATAAGAATGAAGGATTTCTATCAAGGCACACAATATGCTGCAAATACCCGTGCAACCTTTTTAGTGTTACACAACTCTAAAGAGACAAGGTATTTTAATATTGACCTTAATAAAATTCCTAATACTGAGGATGCATTTGAAGAGATATTAGCAATTCCCCAAGCAGAAGAAATAAATGATGAGAAAAGAATAAAAGAATTAATAACTCAAACTAAAACATTTACTCGTGATGAGTTTACAAAGCTACTAGTAAGGTGTCATAACATTATTAGAAATAATGATAAACTTTCACCAGAAGCGGCTTTCGATGAAATTAGTAAGATATTATTTATAAAAATAAATTATGAGAAACATGAGCAAGGTCGTGAAGTATTTACATTAAAGAAATACCAGGAAAATCAAGCCTTAACTGAAGAGTACAATAGAATTCATCGAGTTAAAAATCCACTACCCTACATGCAGCAACTGTTTAAGCAAACAAAAGAGACCTATAAAGATGACCACCTTTTTGAAGAGAATGAAGTGCTTAAAATAAAAGAAAATAGTTTTGAAGCAATTCTTAAAGAGCTTCAAAAATATAATTTATCTGATACCTCTGATGACGTAAAAGGTATAGCATTTGAAGAGTTTTTAGGAAAGACCTTCCGTGGTGAATTAGGGCAATTTTTTACTCCTAGAACAATTGTTGATTTTATGACTCACATCTTAGACCCACGAGAGGGTGAGACTATATGCGATCCTGCATGTGGTAGTGGTGGATTTTTAATTAAAGCGTTTGAATATGTTCGTGAACAAATAGAGAGAGACATACAAAGGGAGAAAGACCGCTTTAAAAATGAACTCTTAGGTGAAAATTATGAAAATCTAGTAGAAGATGATAAACAAATAGTAACTCAGAGGGTAAATAAAATATTCGCAAAACTAAATAAGGAACTTGAGTCAGTCAAAAAGGATAAGGTTTATAGTCGTTTGTACACTTTGTCACACGACTGTATTTATGGGACAGATGCAAACCCTCGAATGGCACGTGTTTCAAAAATGAATATGATTATGCATGGTGATGGTCATGGTGGAGTGCATCGTCATGATGGTCTACTGAATATCAATGGAATATTTGAAGAAAGATTTGATGTAATAATCACAAATCCTCCTTTTGGGTCTCGTGTTGATAAAGACTTATTAGTCTCTAAAGAAGAAATATTTGATGATGAAGAAGCAATCAGAAAATACAAGCTACGTTATGGACAAGCATATCAACAAGCACTTGATAGTGTTAAGGATAATGTTGGGTTGCCTATTTTAAATATGTTTGATGTGGGGAAATACTCAGGGTTAACCGAGGTATTATTTATGGAGCGTTGTCTTAAACTCCTAAAAAAAGGAGGCAGAATGGGAATAGTGCTACCTGAGGGTGTACTAAACAATACAAATCTTCAGAAAGTAAGAGAGTACTTTGAAGGTAGAGCAAAGATTGTATTAGTATGCTCTATTCCACAGGATGTATTTGTTGCCGCTGGTGCAAGTGTTAAGTCAAGTATAGTCTTTATGAAGAGATTTACAATAGAAGAAGAGAATAGATATAGTGAAGTAGTCAATGGAATAAACAGTGAGCTAAGTGAGAAATATGGATTGCCAATTTTAAAGGAGAATCTAGATTCCTTAGAGAAAACAGAAATAAAAGATAAGAGAAACAAAATTAGAATTATAAAAGGTAAAATTAAAGAAATTGAAAAACTAATTGAAGAGGAACAAAAACCCCTTATAAAAGAACGTTTTGATTACGAAATACCAATTGCAAAGGTTGACAAAGCAGGTATTACAACTACTGGTGCCAAGGGGGAAAATGAGCTCGAAGTATTAGAGGTAGAGTTCAAGGAATACAATGAAGCGGCAGGACTTTGGAAAGATAATGCAATTAAGATTTCTTACTCTTTAGCTTCTGATGGTAATTTAATTAGAACTATCAATCAGGAGGAGAGAGTCTTAACATGGTAAAAAAAGATAATACTTTATTAAGATTTATGAGGTTCTCCAATTTAAATAATTGGAGTGTTAATTTCTCTACAGCTATTAAAAATGCCTTTACTAGTGCTGAAAGCATAAAAATTGGTAAATTACTTACAAGAAGTAAGGATATTGTTGAGATAAAGGATGGTGTCCAATATAGAAGAGTTACGATTCGACTTTATAACAAGGGTGTCCTTCTCCGAGATAAGGAATATGGTAAGAATATTGGTACAAAGAAACAATATAAAATAAAGGCAGGCCAATTTATAGTTTCAAAAATCGATGCTAGAAATGGTGCATTTGGGATTGTACCTAAAGAACTGGAAGGAGCAATTATTACTAGTGACTTTTTAGCATTTGATGTTAACTTAGAACTTGTTAATCCACAGTATTTACTAAGGTTGCTATCCTCTGAAAGTTATAAAAAGTTATGGCAAAGTTTAAGTAGTGGTGCTACTGGTCGTCAAAGGATTCAAGAGGAAAAGTTTCTAAATTTATTAATATACTTACCTAGTTTGGAAGTTCAAAATAGATTAATTTTATCCCATCATATAATGATGGTGAAATCAAGGGAAAAAAGTAACGAAGCTGATCTTGTTCCTGATAAGGTTGAGTTAATGATTTATTCAAAACTAGGGATAGAAAAAAATATAAAAGTTAAAGAGAAGAAATCATTTTTACAATTAATAAATTTTAAAAGCCTCCAATTATGGGGCGTTGATAAAAATATTGGCTTTTTACAATATAAATATAATTATTATACTCCTGTAAGCTTTATGCAAAATACTGGGTTATTCATTGATATTTTTAGAGGGAAAAGCCCGAAGTATGATCCTAAAAGCTCAAAAGTCGTATTGAACCAAAAATGTAATAGAATAAATGATATTGAATTAGAACATGCAAAACCAGTAAATGAAACTTGGTTAGCTTCAATTGATAATGACCGTCTTACTAAAGAGGGAGATATTATTATAAATTCGACTGGAGAAGGGACAATTGGTAGAGCATCTCTTATAACAAAGGGATTTGATGGATATCTAATTGATAGTCATATGCTTTTATTACGTGTAAATAAAGAAAAGATAAACCCTTTGTTTCTTGTTTATCAATTTAATAGTAGTTATGTACAGGACCAAATAGACTTTTTAAAGTCTGCACAGGCAACAAAGCAAACAGAGTTAGGTTTAGACAATTTAAAAAAGATCCAGTTTGTACTTCCTGAATTGGATAAACAAAAATCAGTTTCTCGAGAAATTCAAAAGGAATTTAACAAAGCAAAAGCTCTTTATAAGGAAGCAGAGGATCTAAAAAATAGTGCTAATGATGACTTTGAAAGGAGTGTATTTGGTGAAAATTAGAAATTTAGAGATAGATCAATATAAAAATTTAAATCAATTTAAAATTTCTTTTACAGACACAAACAGAAATATTAACTTTGTTGTAGGTAAAAATGGTTCAGGTAAATCAAATTTATTAGAAGCAATAGCAATTATTTTTAAGGATATCACTTTGAACGCCCCTCCCTCATTTTCTTTCGTATTATGTTATGAAATAATTGTTGAAGGTGAAATTACAAACATCGAAATTACTGGGGTAAAGGATGGTAAGTTTAACTTTCCTCCAGGTTTTAATTTAGACAAGCATTTACCACATAGTGTTGTAACTTATTATGCAGGCATAGATAATAAGTACAAATCTATTGTAAGAGATGTTGAGTCTAATTTTGCAGAAAATCTTAAGAAATCAATTTTTAAGCCAAGAATTTTATTCAATATTGAATACAGGCATTTCGATTATATACTTATATCCCTACTATCAGCTCAAAAGCCTGAAGGTGATCTTTCAGAAAGTACTCTTAATATACTTTCTGAAAGATGTAATATTGAAAGCATTAATACTATTAACTTTGAAATTAGTGAAATGCCTAACGTAAGAGGAGAGACTAAAATATATTACGACATATTTATAGAATGTAAAAGCAGCGAAACCATTCATAATAAATCGAAGAAAAAAGTTACTTATGATCAACAATCTCTATATAAATTAAGAGAAGCTTTAGGGGCTGAAAGAGATGTGCTAAAAGCTCTCGATATATTAGGTTTCGCTAACATAATTGAAGAAACAAGCGTAGACTTAAATATGGACTATATAGAAGATAAAAAAGAATGTATAAATAGTACATCATTAAGTGAAGGAGAAAAACAATTTATAACTCTATTGGGATTGTCAGAGTTTTTTGGGTATAAAGAAACATTATATTTACTAGATGAACCAGATGCATTTTTACATCCCAATTGGCAGGCAAACTTAAATTCTGATCTAATAAAGCTTAATAATAGTCAGCAATTTATTGTTACAACTCACTCTCCTAATGTTATACAAACTGTAAGTAAGGACGATATTTTTATACTTAAAAAGGGAGAGGTAGTTAATACGCCGTTTACTCTAGGGCGCGACATAAATTCTATATTGCTTGAAATAATGGATACACAAATTAGACCAGAGACATTTAATGATCAGATAAAATCAGTATATAGCTTAATTGATAAGAAAGATTTTTCTAGGGCAGAAAAATTAATTGATGAATTAGCTGATGCAATGGGTGAAAATGACATAGAGATACTAAGAATGAAAAATATATTATGGCTAGAGAGTGATGAATAATGTTACATATAGTTAAGGATGCTGAGCCAGATTCACTTCGACAAGATCGAAAAGATGGTAACAGTTTTAATGATAGGAAATGTAAAAAGGAATTAAATGATGCTCTAATTACAAATCAAGGTCATTTATGTGTTTACTGTATGAAACAAATTGTACTTCCTAATGTAAGAGTAGAACACTATAAGCCAAGAAAATACAAAGAATTAGTATTAGTATATGATAATCTTTTCTTGGCTTGTGAGGGTAACGAGGGTAACGGTAAATCTAGACACACCTGTGATGTGAAAAAGGGAGAAAGTGAACTACAAATAGATCCTTTAAATCCAGAGCATATAAAAAAAATGGGTTACGGAACAGGTGGGAATATTTATTCATCCGATGATCAACATGATAGGGATTTGAATATTATTTTAAATCTTAATGAGGAAGAGTTAATTAGAATCAGAAAGTCATATTATGATATCATTACAGATAGAATAGAGCAGGCAAAGGTTGAAGGTGAGTATTCATTTGAATTTCTTGATAAAGAGCTTCAAAAATATGTAAAGAAACGGCGAGGTAAATACCTACCATTCTGTGGAGTAGCGGTGGGTTATTTAAAAGAAGAAATGGAAACTTTAAGAGGGCAGAGTTATTAATTCCTAAAAAGTTTATATTAATCACTGAATTAATTGAAGAAGTCTAGAATAATAGAAAACACCTATAAGGGTGTGGCAGACTGTAAACATCTCCCTTTTAAGGGGAATTTGTCTTCAGTCTGTCACCATATATATGGTGTGCTGAAATCTTTTCTCAGAAGTTTATAATAAAAATAGGTTCATAGATATTTATTGGAAGGAATGTTTTAATGAATACATTTATTATTGGGCAGGATTTAAAAACAGACATAGTTTCAGGTCTAACAATAAATAATGAACAAAGTACACTTTATCTATGGAGTTTAAGAGTAAGTGATAGTAATAGAAGAATAAAAGTTAAAGCTTCACAATCAAACAGATATCGAACATTAATTAGACATTTGGAAGATAAAGTTTTTGAAGACAGAGTAAGATTACTATTCATGAAGGGGAATTTTAGGAACGAATATATACTTAAAGTAAGACTTGAAGAACATCCAATACTTGTACTCTTAAACTTAATTCTTAACAATGATATTATCAAAGAAAATAAAGATTTAACATCCGAATTTTTATATAATATCCTAAACAAACGTTATAAAAACAGTGTAGAACTAGTTAAGGGCATCGGAATAACTATATTAAATTGTATAGATAAGATTGAATACAATATTGAGGATGAAGAAGTAAAAGAATTATTAAGTTTGCTATATTTGGAATCTATAAATTCTCAAACTTTAGTTTCAATGGTAAGGGTAGGAAATGGAAATTTAGAACTTCACAAATCATTGGTAAAACCTCCGATGATAAATGGGATAAATCAACCGGATAAACTAAACTTTGTCCCTATTGAGAAAATTGCTGAGTTAAATCGATATAAAGGTAGTGGAATAAAAACCGATGAGCATCACGTTGGATATCATTTTCACTATTGTGAAAAGGTAAGGGGGGGTTATGAATATACTCGATACTTGCTTTCGTATAATGTAAATGAAAAAGGGCATTTAATGAAACTCCCTTCCTTATATTGGGAAATACATAAAGAAAATAATGTTAAGAGTAGTTATAGACTTTCTTCGAATAAAGAATTTAGAAGAGCGGTTTATCATAAATGTAATTCAGAGAGAAGAAAGCTCTTTAAGGGTTTGAGAAAAACTGAAATTAAACAGCTGAAATTTAGGCCTAAGTCAGATGAAGCTGAAATATTTTATAACCCAGTCATTAGTGAGGTAAAACAAAATAAAAAAAGATATTCTCAACTTTTGTATAAATAGTTACTAATAGTTAATTTAGTTTGGTTAATGAATAACTAATTTAAGTGGTTATTCTATTAAGTAGTTCCCATGTAAAAACGTAATGTTTTATAACATTCTTTTAAACAATTAATTAAAGTCTCACTAAGCGTTCTATGATAATGGTAGTTGTTTACGTTAAAGGAGGTTAGCAATGAATCATCAAGGCTATATATTTAATAGAAAACTGTTGAATAAGAAGATGAACCCACTTGATATCAAAACACATCCAGATTATGAACTGAAACTTAAAATTGTTCGAAATTGGAAGTACAGTATAGAAAATAGTAATTTAAATAAGACAAAAGAGGAATCTGTCCAGGGAGATTTTTTAACTCACTTTTTTGTTGAAATTCTAGGCTATAAAAACCGTTATGGTAGTAATGTTTGGAATATTACCCAAGAACAAAAAACAAAAGTGGATGGAACAAAAGCTGATGGAGCACTTGGTTTTTTTACAGAAAATATAGAAGATATTCGTGTTGTCATTGAATTAAAAGATGCTAAAACAAACCTTGATAAGAAACAACATGCACGTGATTCTAAACTAAGTCCTGTCGAACAGGCTTTCTCATATGCTTCAAAATCAGGGAAAAGATGTAAATGGGTAATTGTTTCGAACTTTAGGGAAATTCGACTATACCACAGTTCAGACCAAAGTGAATATGAAATTTTTCATATTACAGAACTTCACAGAGATGAGGAGTTTAGTCGCTTTTATTTCCTCCTTTGCTATGATAATTTAATAAAGCGTGATGAAAACTCTATGATTGATGATTTGTACTTAAAAAATGAAGTAGAACAGCAAGAGATTTCAAGACACTTTTATCAAGATTTTAGACAAGCTAGATTAAATTTATTTGAGCATTTGAAAGAACAAAATGCTGGAAAAGATGAATTAATTATCTTTGAAAAGACACAAAAATTAATGGATCGATTTATTTTTGTATGCTTCTGTGAAGATAATGGGTTATTGCCTGAACGGGTGTTTCGAAAAGTTATTGATGCTTCTCGCAATTCCTTTGATTTAACAGAAACTAAAATATGGAACCAACTAAAAGGATTGTTCCATAGCATAGATAAAGGAAACCAGCCTCTTAATATTAATCGTTTTAATGGTGGTCTATTTAAGATTGATATTGAACTAGATAGTTTGATAATTAAAGATGATATCTTTACTGAGTTTGAAAAGATTGCTGAATATGATTTTGGAAGTGACTTGGATGTAAACATACTTGGGCATATCTTTGAACATAGTATTAGTGATATTGAAGAGATAAAAGCAGAGATTCGAAATGAAAAGTTTGGGAAAAAACAAAGTAAGCGGAAGAAGGACGGGATTTTTTATACACCTGAGTATGTAACTCGATATATAGTAGATAAAACTATTGGTAATTGGCTTGATGAACGTCGACGGGAATTAGGTGAAGAGGACTTACCAATTATTATCGAAGAAAAGCCGAAGATGAGTAGGGCTGAAAAATCTTCTAGAACAAGAGCAATCAATAAACATTTAGAATTTTGGGAGATGTATCGTGATATATTGGCGGGTATAAAGGTATTAGACTACGCATGTGGTTCTGGTGCATTCTTGAATCAAGCTTTCGATTTTCTTTATCATGAGGGGCAACAGGTTAATAATGTTATTGCTGAGTTAAAGGGTGGACAAGTTACATTATTTGATTTAGATAAGCATATTCTTAAAAATAATTTATTTGGTGTAGACCTTAATAAAGAGTCTGTTGAGATAACAAAACTATCTCTTTGGCTAAAAACTGCAAATAAGCATGATGAGCTTACCTCTTTAGACGAAAACATACTTTGTGGAAATTCACTTATAGCTGATGAGAAATATAGTGAAGAAGCTTTTAATTGGGAAGAGGCATATTCTGCTGTTTTTGAAAATGGAGGCTTCGACATTATTATTGGAAACCCGCCTTATGGTGCGGAAGTACCGAAAAATCAAAAACAATACATAGATAAACAGTATAAAACCCAACAGTATAACTACGATACGTATACTCTTTTTATAGAGTTAGCTTTTAAGTTGGTCAAAAAGGGTGGATATATTGGGTTAATAACGCCAAATACATATCTAGTTTTGGAAAATGGCGAATTACTTAGACGATATTTGTTTGAAAATAATGAAGTTAAACATCTTGTAGAACTTCTTGATGTGTTTCCAGATGCTGTTGTAGAACCAGTTGTTTCTATTTTAAAGGCTACCTTTCCAAGTGTAAATTATAGTTTTGATTCAATCATTGTTCCAAAGGACTACAATCGACATTTTGACTTTATTACACAAGGTAAGAGAATAGAGTTTTCCAAAATGGATTTATTTAGAAAAGATAACCTTGTATTTAATTACAATGAAACAGAAAATGAACGGGTACTAATCGATAAAATTTTCTATAATACTGTACCATTAAGCCAATTAGCAAATGTTAAAGCTGGTGTTAAGCTATATGAGAAGGGACAAGGTGAACCAAAACAAACGGCAGAGATTGTAAAAATAAAACCCTATACAAGTTTGGTGCGTGAGGGTGAAGATTGGCTACCGCTAATTAGGGGTACAGACGTAAATCGTTATCTGTTAAAGCAGCAAGGAGAGTATGTCAAATATGGAGCATGTTTAGCTGCCCCGAGAAGTTCTAATATTTTTCTGAAGCCAAAACTATTTATGAGAAGGACAGATGACAAGTTAATGTCTGTTTATGATGAAGATAATGTAATTGGTGTCAATTCAGTTCATTGTATCCAGTTAAAAGAGGATGTTTCATCTATTAGTTTAAAATACTTATTAGGGTTACTTAACTCTTCCTTATTAAATTGGATATTTAGACATGAAAACTTTCATATGGTAGGTAAACCGTTAGCAGAAGTTAAGGTTATATATGTTGAACGTCTTCCAATTAAGATTCCGACTAATGAGGAGCCATTTTTAGAATTAACCAACTTACTTTTAGAAGAGAATGAAAATACTTACCAGACAATAAGCAAATTTATACAATATGTATCAGGTGTATATAAGCCAACAAAGCTATCTAATAAGATTGTAAATTACTTTGATTTAGAGTTTGCTGAATTTGTAAATGAATTGAGTAAACAAAAGGTTAAGCTAACTTCTACCCAGAAATTTGATTTGATAGAGCTTTTTGAAACACAAAAACAAATAGTACAAGATATGAAAAAAAATATTTCAGATTTAGATAGAAAGCTGAATCATATGATTTACGATTTATATCAACTATCTGATGCAGAAGTTAAATTAATCGAAAGTACACAATAAACTGTTACAAAGAAAAACAAAGGAAGCGAAGTGCTTCCTTTGTTTTATTTGAAATGAAAATCCCAGGCTAAGACGGGGATTCCAAAAAACTTTCAACGTCGTATAAAAAAACCCCCATGGTGCTAAAATATTTTTTGGTTTGCCAACCAAAATATCAGCACAGAGGAAGTCCTTATGTCAAAAGACAATAATAGTTTAGCACACATAATCATTAAACTAGTTTTTCCTTTTATATAACCTACAAATCCTGATACACGTGATCTTAACATGCTGTTTCTTCAATTATCTCAATACCTTTCCTATCACAAAGGGTGAGGAATATTTCATCTATATCTTTCTTTATTATCCCATAAACTACTTACCTTCTATTCTTTGGTGCGAACTGGATGTGATATATTTGATTTTCATGCAAATTCAAACTACAGATATGGGAACAGAAAATTTTGGTTCAAAGGAAACTATGTGGATAAAGTAGGAAGAAACAAAAAGGTGATAGAAGAATATATTCGTAAATAAATCCGAGATGATATAGCGGCAGAAAAATTAAGTATGATGGAATATCTTGATCCATTCACAGGTGAAGGGGTAAAAGAAGGGATGGAAGTAAGCTGAAGGCCCCCCAGTTGTACACTTGAAGAACCCTTTCAGTGGCCTTTAGAGAAAACATTTATGTAGGATAATAATTTATTAGAAAACTTTCGTCTAAATTACAAGAGATCTCTTTGTTAAAGCTACTAAATATCTTTAATGTGATTGGTAGAGCAATTATTTTTGATTTGTTATAAACGGAACAGGTTGAGGATATAGTTGATAGATACCTTGCAATATATTTTAATTTAATATTAGAGAAAGTGGAAGAAAAAGTAAAAAAAGAAGGAGGAAATCTTTTGTACGTTAATAAATTTATACCTGGGCAAGAATATAAACGGTCAGAAATTCATGATAAATATGGTGGCAATCGACAAAGAGGGATATCTAATTCAAAAGACCATCCAATGATTTTTATATTTACTGGGAAATCAGGAGAAAACTATGGATATGAAGATGGTTGGCAGGATAATACCACCTTCTATTATACAGGAGAAGGACAAGTTGGAGATCAAGAGTTTAAAGAAGGAAATAAAGCATTAAGAGATCATTTGGCAAATGGAAAAGAGTTATTTTTGTTTGAAAAAAGTGACAGAAGTGGTTACTACGAATTGATTAATCAATTTAATTGCACTGGTTATCATTTGAAAAATGGAAAAGATAAAAACGGGAGTACTAGAGAGATCATTATTTTTGAACTTGAAGTTGTGGGAGAATATAATCAAACTTTAATAAAAGAAACAAATGAGGATATTCTTAACAAGACACTTGAAGAATTACGTCAGTTAGCGATTAATACCGTTAATAATACACATACACCGAACTTACAACAACAGAAATCGAATGTGTATAAAAGAGCAAATGCTATAAAAGTATATGCACTGAAGAGGGCTAATGGTATTTGTGAGTCTTGTGATGAAGAGGCCCCTTTTATAGGTGTCAATAACCAACCATTTTTAGAGGTCCATCACCTTAATCGCTTATCAGATGGTGGGATTGACCACCCAGTAAATGTTGCAGCTATCTGTCCAAATTGCCATAGAAGATCTCATCATGGAAAAGATCAAACCTCTTTCAACAATAGAATAAAAGAGAAGATCCATATTAAGGAAAATCGTTCATAAAAGTTCAAACTAAAACTATAGTAATCATAGATTACTATGAGTTTTTTTATAATTCTAAGCATGAAATAAGTATGATAATCCAGCTTTCGGATGTAAAATAATTATATTCACACACAACGAATTTCCTAGTCATGAGGTGATCAAAATAATAAGAGAAAACTATGGTTGGATAGGAACAGTTAATGAGCTTTTCAAGATAAATCAGAGAGAGTTAACAACAAGTTTAACAGAGTTCTTAGAGGACAATGACTTCGATGTTGAACAATCTCATATAGATTCCTGGGAGGATACTTATCAGTTTCTTCAGGATATTTTTATTCCCGAAATGGAAACGTATGGGGAACTATTTTTAGTTTTTGAATACATGCTACCACTAGAAAAAGGTAGAAGACCTGATGTGCTTTTAATGGTAGAAGATCGTGTTATTATCTTAGAATTTAAGCAAAAAGATAAGGTTTTATTAGAAGACATTGAACAAGCTATTGGTTATCGAGAAGATCTAAAAAGGTTTCATCATATAACAGCAAAAAAAGATCTTCAAGTTGAAGGGTTTCTAGTGTTAACGGATACAGATGAAAAACAAAACTCATTTCTTGGTGTAGACATCTTAGTGCGCCCAAATTTTCTAAAATCATTACAACTTAAGAGACAATTTCAAAGCAGAGATGAGGTAAAAGAATGGCTTCATTCACCTTATCAGCCACTTCCAACAGTGACTAAAGCAACTCTTGATCTTTTTCGGTATGGACATCTTCCACATATTAAAAGTATCGAAGAAGGTGCAATTAACAGAACGGTCAATTTTATCAAGAAAAGAATATTCCTAAATGAAACGAATAGTAAAAGGAAAGAAATTATCTTTGTTTCTGGGGTTCCGGGAGCTGGGAAGACACTGGTCGCATTAAAAACACTATATGATTATAATTCTTATCAGTTTCTAGAGTTCAATAATCCTCTTTCAGCGATTTATCTTTCGGGTAATGGTCCTCTGGTTAATGTTTTACAAGAGCAACTTCAACATACGGAATTCAATGGAAGTGTCGGAAAGACATTTATCAAGGGTGTTTTAGCATTTAAAAAGGAATACTTAAATACTAAGAAAATTCCACCTTTCCATTGTATCTTTTTTGATGAAGCTCAGAGAGCCTGGGACACAAAGAAAATGGGCAGATATCAGGTAAGTGAACCGGAAGGATTGCTACAAGTAGGAGAAAAAATATTTAACAGTAAAGGGTACGTAACGATTGTATGCTTTATAGGTGATGGTCAAACGATTCATATTGGTGAAGAAAAAGGTCTGGCTCTGTGGCGTGAAGCGTTTATAAAATACCCTGGTTGGGCAGTGCATCTACCACCTACATATGAAGATCAATTTGGGTCTATACCTAAACGTGTTTGTGGAGAATTGTTCCTAGATACCAGTATTAGGAGTAATTTTATAAACACCAGTCATTGGATTGAAGCATTATTAAATAAAAATATCACGAAAGCAAGTGAAGAATTAAAATTAATGCAAGAAAAAGGCTACATACTTAGGGTCTCCCGAGACTATGATGAGTGTAAACATTTTATAGAGAAGAAAAGTAAAGAGTATCCCGATAGTATGTATGGATTCCTTGTTTCTTCAAGGGCAAAAGAAAGTGAAGTCAGAAAATACTTGAATACACCTACATATAAAAGTTATATGCAAGACACCGATGCTGGGAAATGGTTCTTAAAGGAAAGTAAAACCTGGAGTCAAGGTGCCACTGAGTTTGTTTGTCAAGGATTGGAATTAGATTTTCCACTCGTTTGTTTTGGTGGTGACTATTATATTGAACAAGATGAGTGGATTGTTGAACCAGAAATTTATAAGAACAACCATAATAAATTTGAAAATTTTCCAATTATAGTAGAGAATATTTATCGGATTCTTCTAACTCGAGCACGGAAAGGAATGGTTATTTATATTCCAAGAGACTCGAATTTTGATGAAACCTTTAAAATGTTTGTGTCAATGGGGGCTATAACAATTTAAGCAGTGGAAAACCAGGTTTAAGGCTTTAAGAATTAGAATCTGGTATTTCCACTTCGGATATTAACTTCTCTACAGCTGGTATATCAGCAGGTGCCCATTTTAATGAGTCCAGGTTTTCTCTTTTTAACCAGATTAGTTTAGAGTGCTCACTTGGAATTGGTGTACCATCAGTAATCTTACAAGTGATACATAAAATATTGATGATAAATGTTTCATACTCGTGAGTATTGTCATGGAATAAATCGATTGTTTCAATCCCGCAATCTAATTCTTCTTTAATCTCTCTTTTTAGCGCAGAGTATATGTCTTCGTCTTTTTCTACCTTTCCACCTGGAAATTCCCACATGTTCGGTAGAGCCATTTCAGGTGATCTTAACGCACATAAAATCTCGTTTTGGTCGTTTTCAATGATTGCAGCTACAACTTTGACTAGTTTTTTCAACTTGATCCTCCTAAACAAACTTTATTATTTTTTATAATACCATTTATTTAAGAGGGACATGGAGATAATTATTAATTCTAGATATAATGGTAGTAAGATTATTTATAGGGGAGATAATTAGATGCCAGTATACAACAAACTAGTTCGTGACCGAATCCCAGAAATCATTGAAAAAACAGGAAAAACATTCACTACACGTATCCTATCAAATGATGATGAGTACATAAAAGAATTAAAAAAGAAAAGCTATGAAGAGTTAGAGGAATATATGAATGCAGAAAGTAACGCACTTGAGGAGCTCGCAGATGTTCTTGAGATCATACATGCACTTGCAGAAGGACATGGATCTTCAATAGAAGAAGTAGAAGCTATTCGTAAGGAAAAAGCAGAGAAGCGAGGCGGCTTCCAAGAGAAGATATTTTTAATTGAGGTAGAGGATGAGTAACGTTAAATTAGTTACAAACAACCTTAAAGAAGAGGTAATTAAGAATATAAGGAAATCCACAACCATTTATATTCTAACTTCCTTTGCAATGAAATCAGGGGTGCAGCTTCTTAAGGAATCACTTAAACAAGCTGCAGATCGTGGTGCTGATATAAAGATTTGTACAGGAGATTACTTATTTGTAACGCAACCAGAAGCACTAAAGGAATTAACTACGATCCATGAAAACATTAAAGTACGTTTATGGAGAAGTAATGGTACATCGTTTCATCCAAAGGCATATATTTTTCAAAATGATCAAGAAGGTATGTTAGTCGTAGGGTCATCAAATTTATCAAGATCAGCCTTAACTACAGGAGTAGAGTGGAATCTATTAGTAGGTGAGACGTCAGCTCGAGAGGGATTTCAAGATGCCTTAGATCAGTTTTCTAAGCTGTTTTATCATAATCAAACAATACCAGTTAATAAAGAATCAATTGCTCTCTATGAAGCTGAATACGAAAAATATCATCAAAAGTATCCTAACTTAGTAAATAAATGGACAGAACTTGAGGAAATTGAATTAATGTTGTCTCCAAAGGATGAAAGTCAGGAAGCTGATATCATTAACGAACCAACCATTCCATATGGCTCAATTCAGCCGCGGTTCGCACAGCTTGATGCACTAGAAGAATTAGAGAAGACATTAGAAGAAGATTACTCGAGTGCATTAGTAGTCATGGCGACAGGGTTGGGTAAGACATATCTTGCAGGATTTTTTGCGCAAAACTTTGGTAGGACTTTATTCATTGCACATAGAGAAGAGATCTTACATCAAGCACAGAAATCCTTTCAAACTATTATGCCTAACCGAACGTATGGTATCTATAATGGTAAACAAAAAGAAGGACAAGCTGATGGTGTTTTTGCTTCAATTTATACGTTAAGCATGAAACATCATTTGGAAGTGTTTGCCCCTAGTGACTTTGATTTAATTATCGTGGACGAATTTCACCATGCTGCAGCTGATTCCTATCAACGCGTCTTAGAATACTTTAAGCCTAAATTCCTACTAGGCATTACAGCTACTCCTGATCGTAATGATAATAAAGATGTATATGCAATATGTGATGGGAACGTTGCTTATCGAATAGATTTCTTAGAGGCGATACAGCGTCGTTGGTTAGCTCCATTCCGATATTATGGAGTCTATGATGATACAGATTATTCTCAAATCACTTGGCTGGGTAACAAATATTCTGAGGAAGAGTTGTTACAGGTCCAGCTACGTGAAGAGCTAGCAGATAAAATCCTTGAGGCATGGAATAAACATAAGCAAACAAGAACAATTGTCTTTTGTTCTTCTATTAGACAAGCTGATTTTCTCTCTGGTCACTTTAATAAAAATGGTTATCGCACACTTAGTTTACACTCAAAACAACAATCGGTTAGTAGAAAACGAGCGATTGAAATGATTGAGGCTAGAGAGCTTGATGCGATTTTTACAGTCGATCTATTTAATGAAGGGGTAGATATCCCGGTAATTGACACGCTGCTCTTTGTACGACCAACTGAATCCTTAACAGTCTTTACTCAACAGGTTGGTAGAGGATTACGTTTAAATGACCATAAAGACTATTGTGTAATCATTGATTTGATTGGTAACTATCGCAATGCAGATATAAAATTATCCTTATTTGATACGGAACATGGTGAAGGACCTGGAAAAAATATTCAACCTAGTGTGCCAGAGATTTGTTCGTTTAATCTTGAAACCAATGTGATTAATCTGCTTAAAGAAATGGCTCGTAAAAGGCAACCACGGAAAGAGAAGTTGCTTCAAGATTACCTTGATTTGAAGTTAGAATTAGGTCGTAGGCCAACATATCTTGAGCTACATCTTAAAGGTCATTCTGAATCAAGCCAGTATAGACAAGAATTCAAATCATATCTTTCATTCTTATATTGGGCTGAGGAATTATCCGAACCTGAGAGTGAAGTTTATAAAAGCTTTGAAGAACTAATAGTAGAAGTCGAAAAAACAGGTATGGCTAAAAGCTATAAAATGGTTGTGTTACTAGCTATGTTAAATAAAGGTGCTTCTGAATGGTATAAACCAATTCAACCAGAAGATGTAGCACCATTCTTTCATCAATACTTAACAGAGAAAGAATATAGAAAAAAAATCGATTTCTCTGATAAAGATTCAATGCGACTTTGGGAGTATGATGAGGAAAAGGTAAGTAAACTCATCGTGAAGATGCCAATGACTAAATGGAGTGGAAGTTCAAAAGGGCTAGTGTTTTTTGAAGACAACCGATTTTTCTTTAATGTTGATGTGGATTCAGAGGAACGTGATATTTTATATAATTGGATGAACGAAATTTGTGAGTATCGGTTGCATTGGCATTTTGAGAGGAAAGAGAATAGGTAGACTGATTAGTGCATCCTTCAAAATGGATGCCCTTTTTATAAATTAACTATGGTATGTCTTTTATTGTAATGTCTTGATACTCCTTGGAAAATAAAGAATAATTGATTGTAGGCTTCCCTCATTAATGGGGAAGGTATTTAAACAAATTAGTAAGAATAGAGGGGTAACATGTATAAATTAAACCCAGTTAGTAATCAACTTGAAGAAATACAAGAGACAACTTTTTTTGAAAATGACTTAAAAGAGAGAGAGCATATTGAAGAGTGGATTCGCAAAAGTCCAGAGGTTCTTGAAGAGGACTTGCTCATTATTGGGCATGAGTACGACAAGTTTGAAATTAATGAGCGCCTTGACTTACTCGCATTAGATAAAGAAGGCAACATAGTAGTAATTGAAGTCAAAAGGGATGTTACTGGAGGTTATGTAGACTTTCAAGCACTAAAATACGCATCCTATTGTGCACGGTTAAGTCCGCAGGATATTCTTGAACTATATTCTGATTATCTAAAGGACTGTGGTTTAGAAGTTGATGCTAAAGAAAGTTTGATAGAATTTTTAAATATAGAAAACGAAGAAGAACTCAACACTATACTCAACACTAGTCAGCGCATAATTATAGTCGGAAAGGAAATTGATAAACGTATTCTTTCAGTCTGTACTTGGTTATATGAAAATAACATTGATGTTAAATGTATAACGATTAAACCATATAAAATGGAAAACGAGATTATTATTGATACTAATCAAATAATCCCTCCGTATAAGTTGGAAAATTACTACATAAGCAAGAAAACTGTGGCAAAAGAACGCAAAATTCAGATTGATGAGAATGTTTCAGAGTTCTTACAAGAAGTTTCAAATTATATAAATTCAAAAACGGATTACAGAGCTCGATACAGTGGAAAACGAGATTACTTTGTAGGTCGACAATTTTTAAATCTTCCTTGGAAGTTTGTGTTTGTATATAAGAAGAAGGAAAACTGGGCTTCTATATTTATTGAATCTGACAAGCCGCAAGCAGTTGAGTTGATAAAGGAGATCTACGAAAATAAGCTTCAAGAGTTTACTAAAGAAATAGGTATCGAAGTTGAATTACTCCGAGGGGTTAAGAATACAGAACTGTATAAGTTAAATGTGAAATTAACATATAATGATAATCAATCCTTCGAAGAGCGTATATCCCAATACAATAATACTTTTTTGAAGTTTAAAAACTACTTAGAAAAACAAGTAAGCAATTTAAGATAATTAAAAGAAAGTTAATTGGTGTTATTCAAAAAAACAGAAGTTTAACAAGTAATGAAAATAGGACATCCCAAAAAGATGTCCTATTTTTGGATGAATATTTTGAATGGGGAATCAGTTTGCCAGTTTACTACTCTATCTTCCTACCTAATATTTTTCCATTTCATAATCCAAAAGTAATAGTCTGATTAGAGCATAAAATACATAAATCTACCAGTTAGTGTCTAATATATGTCAAATGTTGTGGTATAATTTAGAAAAATGTAGAACGATGGAGTGGTAGATTTGGCTCAGTCTGTCCCTGAAACGATTCGTTCCTCTGCAACAGCAGGAGAACGGTTGCTTTTTCGTACGTTAAAAACGTATTTACCAGACGATTATATTGTCTATTACGAACCCGAAATCCATGGTAGGCGTCCTGATTTTGTCGTGATCGGACCAGATTTGGGGTTAGTTGTGTTGGAAGTGAAGGATTATACAAGGAATACGTTATTTCAATTAAATCATGATGAATGGACAATCGTTAATTCCAATGGTGAACAAACGACAACGAAAAGTCCTTTGAAACAGGCTCGAGATAATGTTTTTCATATTGTTGATATGTTAAAGAAAGATAAGAATTTAATTCAAACAGAAGGAAAATACCAATTTAATTTAAAGTTTCCTTATGGGTATGGAGTCGTTTTTACACGACTACAACAAAAGGATTTTATTAAAGATAGCTTGTACAGCATTATGGACGCTGACCTTTGTCTGACTCGTGATGAAATTGATCCTGAGAAGGAATCATTTTCAGAGGAGAATCTAGTTGAGAAGATTCTTAATATGTTCGTCGTTCCCTTTCGATTAAGAGATCCACTTGAAATAGAGGATATCAATGCTATCCGTTATCACTTGTTTCCAGAGGTTCGTATTAGTGCGGAATTTAGGCCACCAGTACCGTACCAGGACCAACTCTTGTTGTCATTACATGATATTAAGGCAATGGACCTCCATCAGGAAAACATGGCGAAACAAATTGGAGATAAGAACCGATTGATTAGAGGAGTTGCTGGTAGTGGCAAAACACTCATTTTAGCAAGTAGAGCTAAGCTTCTGTTAAAAGAAAACCCGGACTGGAAAGTGTTAATTCTATGCTATAACATCTCGCTAGCTCAAAGTATCCGTCAAATGGTTAATCATATGATGAATGAACCTGATAGTTTATTTGATTTTGATTTTACAAATGAAAGTGAAGATCTCTCGGTTGCAAATAATGACAGTGTGATTGTACGGAACTTTCATTCGTGGTTGAAACATGACTTGAGGATTAATGAAAAACAAATCCCAACTATTTTGTACAAGTTAACTCAAAAAGAAGCAATTCTCCCAACATATGATGCGATTTTAATCGATGAGGGGCAGGACTTTGAACCTGAGTGGTTAGCGTTAGTAAGCATACTTTTAAATGAAGAAACACAATCGCTTTTGTTAGTAGAGGATCGTGCTCAATCTATTTATAAAAGAAGACGGAGTTACGTTCAAGATACAGGACTTAGTTTCCAGGGGCGTTCAAAGGTATTGACCATCAATTACCGTAACACCGCGCAAATTGTTAAATTTGCATGGGAGTTTTTCCAGAAGAACTCGATGTTGAAAAACAAGGTAGTTGACCGTGAATTCGAGGGAGAAATCATTGCACCTCAAAGTACTAGAAGAAAAGGACCTGAACCAGCCATTCTAAAAGCCGATAGCTTCTATCGAGAAATGGCCATCATTGCTAAGCAAATACAGAAGTTAAATATAGACAAGAAGGTTCCTTATTCAGAAATGCTGATTCTTTACAGAGTGAAGAGAACACATAAGATAAACGTAATTGATGTTATCCAACGATCACTTACGAATGAAAATGTCCCTTTTTATTGGATTACTGAAAATGAGAACTCGAAGCGTACATTTGAAAAAGAGGATAACACCGTCAAGATAAGCACAATTGATAGCAGCAAGGGATTAGATTTTCAGGCAGTGTTCATTGTAAATATTGATAACATGCCGTTTCCTTTAGAAGAAGATAAAGAGCGGGAAGTTTCGTTACTATACATAGGAATGACAAGAGCGAAGCAGTATCTGTGTCTTTCGTATTCGGGTGAGTCTGAATTTACTCATTACCTTGAAGCTATTCAAAAAATAGATGAGGTAGATATAGTAAAGGATAAAAAAACCTTGTAATTAGGAGTGATAACATGAAAATAGAAATGGGAGAATCGCTAATTTCCTCATGGTTACGACATGTTAGGGTGTGTCAATCAGTACAAACCAATTGGAAACCATCTTCTGCATGGAGTATTCAAAAAGAAGATCGCATTAAATATATTATGGAACAATCAAGTAGATATTTTAGCGATAAGCATAATCTTAATATCTTTAAAAATACCAAATCACATACCCAACTCCTTAAACAAGGCGAGATTGATGTGCTAGGAATAGAAATTAGTAATGGAGATATTGCCACTATTTATGGAGTGGATATTGCATTCCATGAAAATGGTTTGAATTATGGTGGTAGTACTCAGACGGTTGAAAAAATAATGAAGAAAATGATCAGGACGGCAATGATGCTTTACGCGTATTTCAATGTTACATCAGGTAAAATAATCTTTGCATCACCCAAAATACATAAATCACAAATTGATTTAATTAATTCTTGTATAATAGATTTGAAAGGATTATTCCAATCACTATCCCTTGATTTTGATTTTATCCTATATGCTAATGAGTCATTTGATAGTTTAGTTCTTCAGCCAGTATTAGATGTTGCATCATCTGTTGCGGATACTTCTGAACTATTTATGAGAAGTATTCAAATGTATAACATGTTTAATACAAACAAGGAAGAATCAACTAGAACTACTAGTACATTAAAATCCTCTCCAAAACCTGTTCTTGATTTAGAAGAACTTGAAGAGATAAAAGTAGGAGAGCTTGTTCAAAAAACTATGCATAATTACGCTAGAGAAAATAAATTATCACAAGAAAAAGTTCAATTCTTATGTGACTCTAAGTACTCTAAAAGAACCTTTGACATCAACTATCCATTTTTAATTAAAATTAAACAAGGAATACCATTAGATCAACAAGGAATTTTTAATGGGTATAATCGTTACTGGAAAAATCCAATTAATTTTAATGATGAACGTTATTTAATGTGCAGCCAGTGGTATGACAAAAATAAAACTCGCTTTATCAAATGGATGGAAGAGATAAGTCAGAATAGATAAAAATGAAGGTAATTGAATATCTCAACAACAAATAACTGCGAATACTTGCCTGAGATCTGATTGGGATCTTGTTTAACAATCAACAGAATATCTCTATTACAGGATGTAGTAAAGTAGGTTTATTGCATTAATTTATGGACTCAATAGGTTGGGAGTTGTAAAAATGAAATCATTTGTAGATGCGTGGAAAGACAGATTTTCATTTGATAAGTATTCACTTGAGTTTTACTATTCTTGTTTAGAAGAAATCCAGAAAACGAATGACCCTAATAGGTTAGGAGAATTGGTAATAGGGATGCTACATTGGAAGGACGGAAAAGTTAGGGAAGATGAACAAGGTGACTTTTGTGTATCGGGTTATACCTACAGACTTTTAAACCCTAAACTAATACATATAATCCTAAAAAGCATTATGACATCTTGTGTTCACAGGAGTTTTTCAATTGGGCAAAGTCTGTCATGAAGATCAGGCAATTTGAGGAGGAGTTATTATATGAGTTTTCTTCAAGATTCCAATTATATAATTCTAACGCAGTTGTCATTCCCTCTTTTATCTTACACATCATATCGCCAATCTTTTATCCACTTTATGATCAGCACGTGGAGCGGGGAAAACGTGCGTTATGCGGACAAGAGATAGATGTTAAGCCAAATCAACTGAATATAGAAAGCTATAAGGAATATCAAACGTTTTTTTATGAATTTTATAATAATTACAGTAAAGAAACCTCTTTAGTAACTATAAAAATTGCTGATGCAGCTCTTTGGAGTTTCGGTAAATGGATAAAAGGTTTGGCATCTAATGAAGTTCCGAAGTTCATAAGGGCAAAAAATGATGGAGCCAATACAGATTATAAACCAGACGATCGTTTTAAAAGAGACGTATTAGAAATGGTCGATTCTGGTTCAAGTCAAAAAGAAGCTATGGAGTCAATTGCTAATAAGCATAACGTTAAGCTGAAAGTTAGCTATTTTCAGTATCCAGGTTCACATATTAATAGATGGAGAACACAGTTAGAACATATAGGTAGTAGTCACTCATAATGGGTGGCTTTTTGTATTTTAGCTCGGTCAGTTCCATTAGCTATTGTGGTAGGACTAGGACTTTCTTCAATCGCTACGTCCATACTCTTTCGAAAATAGATAGCTACACGCATTCATCTTAATATAAAATGGAGTCTAGGAAAAACAGATTATTCAACTAAACTCCTTCTCAAGCATATTCTCCACCTTCTCGTTGAAACTTCCTTTTATAAGCCCGGTGAAGATAAGGAGCAGTGGGAGGAATCGATATACTAAATCCTTTTCCACGATAAATCGGGTTGTCTACAATTAAGCCTAACTCTATTAATTGCTGAATCTCCCGTGTCCTCTTTTTCAAAACAATGAATCCATCCTTTGATCCTCGAAAAATCAATTCCTAAAATAGTCTTTGTTTGATGAGGTAATTTCTGAATGACGTCAAAATACCATTTATTATATCTCTGTTAAAAAATCCATTTTTTTCTAAAAGAGTTAACGTGCTGAAAACAATGTTTGATATAATTCGAAAGGGAGTGATTTTGAATGGAATTATTAATTGAACAATACAAACAGGGATACTCTATGATTCTTAAAGAAATAGAAGGACTTACAGAAGAGCAATTTTTGTTTAAGCCATCTGAAAAAGATTGGAGTATTAGGGAAATTATCATTCATATTTCGGATGCTGAACTAGTACATATTCACCGAATGAAAGCTGTATTATCTGAGAACAATCCTGTCCTAACTGCCTTTGATCAGGATTTATGGACGACTCGTTTAAAATCCCAACAAGTTGATCATCAATTATATCTTGAACTTTTCAAAACGATGCGTGAAAGCTTTCAACCTATTCTTCTTCAATTAACTGATCAGGACTATTTACGAATTGGCACACATAACCAAGATGGCCAACTTACGTTTAAAGAGATCTTTGAACATTCTATTGAACATATTGATACCCATATCGGACAAATCAGACGAGTGAAAAGTTTATTTCGATAGGAGACAACGGCTCAGTTCATTCTCGTGTCTCAAGGCTTTATATCTAAACAAGAATTGGTAAACGAGTGAACCGTCCCATCCTATCCCCAAAATGGTTAAAGCCATATTTAAGCTTGTAGTTTTGCACTACAAGCTTCTTTTAATATTTCAGCGATATAGCCTCAGCTAATTAAACTTCTTAGATAGTGGTGTATTCTGAACTATTAAGTTACAAAAAGCCGCACCTAGAGTGATTCAAAATTCAATTTTTCTACATCTTATTTTACTCATAATACGACATCAAGGTTGCCAAATCTAACTCAATCTCACATGTCTGAAGGCGAGCTTGTCTTTTGGAAAACAAACTCGTAATGATTGGTTCAACCTCATCTGTGTCTGCGTGATGAACCGTCTTATGGCATAAAGGACATAATGATACGATGTTTGCTTCAACATCTAAGCTTTTATTGAAGTTCTCTTGCTGTTCCATTGGAATTAAATGATGAGCTTCTACATATGTTTGACCAGTCACCTTCGATTTAAATGATGAGTGTGAAGGATTATATTCACAGGTGTATCCTGATCGAAGGATGGCTCTCTTGGCAGTCACTTGGTTTCTTGTCCACCTTTGAGATTGGCTAGAAGTGGAAAGATTTACTGGATCTACCGGTATATCAGATACTGAGGGTAAGGTAATATTGATATTTTCAATGCCGGACTGAAATGCCGCTTCATTCTCTATATCGAGGACAAATCTTAGTTCTTTCTCTAGTAATATCTTAGAAAACCTTTGATAACCGAATACATCTAACCTCTGTTGTGTTTGGTTAAATCCTTTGAAACTTGGCCAACAACTATTCATTACCTCACGATTCAATGGTTGGAAGATAGCGATGGTGTTGGCCTTGAATTTATAACATCCACGATATGTATCTTCCGACTTTTCCTCAAATACAACCTTTTTATCTAAGATGGCTGAAGCGATAATATGAGCTTTGTATTGGAATAAAACGAGAGTCCCTGCCTCGACATTCATTCCCTTTGTAAAATTAAAATCTGTACCAGGTAATACATCACTAAACCAGGCCTGTATATCATGAATAGAATATCCATCAAATTCTGGATCACTCTCTGACATTGGTAAGATACGAATCTCTTCAACATCTTGATATGGCCATACTATATTTGAAGTAAGATATTTTGGATTGATTCTTACTCTTTCATGTCCATAAATGGTATTCCACGCTCGATTATTTCGATTTCGAGTATTCGCTAGATCCGTAATAATAGTCTTCATGTCTGGATTCATAAACAGAAAATAATCTCGCCCTTTTTGTTCACTAAACATAATTGTCATTGAGTAATTATAAGATTCATATTTTTCAATGCCAGAAGTTGATTTAGGGATTAGACTCCCAATTTCTTCAATTGTATATTCTCTATCAAATTGATGACCATTTGTTTTTACAACTACTAATAATTGCTTGAAAAGCTTATCAGCATTTACATTACTTTTAAGTTCAATCATATGAATGAAACTCCTTTTAATAAGTGGGTGTTGAGGTAATTGTAACAATATGCTAGTTTTTTTGATAGTTTAACAACTGTGAGGAAAGAGATAAGCATTATAATTAAGAAAGCATTCCCGTCAATTGAATATACAGAAAAAAAGTAGGGTGAAAATGTTTTAAGATTACAGAAAAAAGTACCTTTGGTCTATTTTTAGAATGATAGAAAGACGCTCAAAAAAGAAATTATAGACCATGAAAATAGGACATCCTCAAAACGGGATGTCCTTTTGTATTCAAGAATTTTCCCCAGGATTAAAGTCAAACTAAACAGGATGCTGATGTCAAATTGATTTTGTTTAGTTAAAAGCATTATTTCACCAAGAGCTTTAGCTTTTTATAGTTCTTTTAGAATGTGAATTTAGACATAATCTTCATTGTGAATCATGCTCATTACTTGACTATTCATGTTAATTTATAAGGCTTTTTTCTTAGTTATTAGAAATTGATTATATATGAAAAAGAACCTTTTGTTTATGATTCGAAGTGTATCCTACCAAGCTTTGCAATAGTAGTAATCGAAATGGAAATGAAAGATTTTTGTTAATTTTTCAGAAGTTGTTGCTTTTTTTTAGGATCAAAATGAAAGTGCTTTCATTAGTTGGATATCGTGTCAAGACGCGCTAGTAATAGGTTTAACTGTCCTTAATCGTACAAGCTTCATTATATATGATCATTCTGATTAAGTTTTTTTGCTTACTTTAAGGAGGTGATTTTATTTAAGGTGCATGATCTTTCATCCAGACCTACATATTGATGTGGAACTGTTGTAAAAGAAGGTTACGAGGAGGAAAAGAATGAAGAAGGTTATAAACGTTTTTTTAAGCTTACTGTTATTTCTTTCAATTTTTCAGAGTAGCGTTATTCCAGTCGTGAGAGCAGCAGAGTTAGGAGAATATGAAACACTACCGTCAGAGCCAATCGAATTGATGGCTGTTCCACATGACAGTCAGCAGGTTGAGTTAACTTGGATGGCTGGTCAAGGAAAACATATTCTGTATGTTGGTTCAGGGAACGTTGCTGATGAAATGACCATGAGCCATCTAAAATCACTTGGATTTTCGGTAACGTTCAAGCAAGATAAAGACGTAATTGGAGAAGATGCAGGATCCTTTGATTTAGTATTTGTCGGCGAATCATCAAGCTCAGGAAATATAGGGAAGAAATTTATGAATGTTTCTGTTCCTGTTGTATATGCCGAGCCATTTGCGCTTGATGATGTTTATTTAAGCCAATCTACTTCTGGAATGTTCGGAAGCTATGAAGGTCAGGATTCTCTCAATATCAATACAAAAGATCATCCTTTAGCTGCTGGTTTAAGTGGTACCATCAAGGTTTACGATAAAGCTGGGAAAATCAATTATGGTACTCCTGGTGAAGAGGCAATCATCATTGCCACTGCAGCAGATGATGAAACCAAAGCAACCATTTTTGCTTATGAAAAAGGGTCTAAAAATGTAAATGGAGATCCAGTGCCAGCTCGTCAAGTATCTACGTTTTTATTTTCTGGGCAAGAGGAATATATGACTGGAGAAGGCTGGAAGTTGATAGACCAATCTGTTATGTGGGCGTTAGGACTTGAAAATAAAAAGGAGCAGACAGAAACATATACAATAAAGCGAAGCACAAAAGACGGGGGACCTTATGAAGTAATCTCAACAGATGTAACTGAAACTCGTTATGTCGATACCGGATTAACGAATGGTACACCTTACTATTATGTTATTTCTGCTGTGAATTCTATAGGAGAAAGCAACAATTCGAAGCAAGTCAGCGTGACACCTATTGAAATTCCGGACCCTCCATCAACACCAACAGGATTAAACGTTCTTTCGAGAGAGAGTCAGGTAGATTTAAGTTGGAATTCTGGTGATCAAAAAAAGATTTTATTTGTTGGTACAGGAATCCCTGCTGATGAAAAAACAATCGATCATTTAGAATCGCTTGGTTACTCGGTAGCTTTTAAGAAAGATAATGAAGTAACCAGTGAGGATGCGCTTTCCTATGATTTAGTGTTTATTGGTGAATCTTCAGGATCCGCCTATATTGGCAAAAAATTCATGACTTCACCAGTTCCTGTTGTCTATGCGGAACCTTATGCACTTGATGATGTTCATTTAAGTGAAGCTGCTTCTGGATCATTTGGAAGTTATGAAAATCAAGACTCTCTTACCGTTCATGATAGCAACCACACACTAGCTGCTGGATTAAATGGGACGATTAAAGTATATAATCAGACAGGAAAAGTCAATTTTGGGAAGCCTGGTGAAGAAGCAATCATTATTGCTACTGCAGCAGATGATAATAGTAAAGCAACCATTTTTGCATATGAAAAGGGCGCAAAAAATGTAAATGGAGACCCTGTTCCTGCGCGACGAGTATCTACATTTTTATTTGCCGGACTAGAGGATAGCATGACGGAAGAGGGTTGGATGTTGATTGATGCTTCCGTAAAATGGGCGCTTGGCATGGATGAGGAGAATCCTCATAAAGTAACCTATCATGTAAAACGTAGTACAACAAAGGAAGGTCCTTTTGAGACGATTGCTGATACTCATGAGAAAATGACATTCCGTGACACAGGGTTAGATAATAGCACGAATTATTATTATGTTATCTCAGCAAAAAATATTGGTGGGGAAAGTAAACCCTCAGAGGTAATAAGTGCGGTGCCTACATCCCCATTGCAAGCACCAACCGGCTTGTCAGCAAGTAATGGAAATGAAAAGATCACACTTAAATGGGAACCAGTTAATGAAGCTACCACTTACCAAGTCCTTCGCAGTAAAGAAAAGGGGATCGGCTATGAGGTAATTAAAGATGGATTAACTGAAACGGAATATACGGATACGGGCTTAACAAATGGTGATAGGTATTATTATGTGATATCTGCCAACAATGAAAATGCTCAGAGTGCAAATTCCAAGCCAATACTTGCAATTCCTGCTCCAGATAATGGAGTTCCTGCGATTCCAACGGGAATGGAAGCGACTGCTGGCGATGGGCAAGTTATCTTAACATGGCCTTCTGTTAATGGAGCTGACACATATACGATTAAACGAGGTTCATTTAATAGTGGAGAATATGAAGTTATTGCGACGGATGTTCAGCTTACAAGCTATCAAGACACAGGAGTAACGAATGGTGACACCTATGATTATGTGATTTCCGCAGTTAACGAAAATGGTGAGAGCTTCAACTCTGAACCAATAGCAGTTACACCTGCCAAAGTGACGGTTGTAGCAAAAGAAGGCGGCGACTTTAAAACGGTTCAAGAAGCGATTGATGCTGCACCGGATAACAGTTCAAAGCGTCATGTGATTTTCATTAAAGATGGAGAGTATCGTGAAAAGTTAACAATACCAGCAAGCAAAACAAATCTTAGTTTTGTAGGGGAAAGTAAAGAAGGCACTGTCCTAGTATATAGTGACAATGCAAACACATTAGGACAGGATGGCAAACCCTTAGGGACTTCAAAAAGTTCGAGCCTATTTATTTATGCTGATGATTTTATTGCAAAAAATATAACGATTGAAAATGATTCCGGTCAAGGTACAGGACAAGCGGTAGCCGCTTATGTTGCAGGTGACCGTGCATACTTTGAAAACGTCATGTTTTTAGGTTATCAGGATACGTTGTATACACATTCTGGAAGAGAGTATTATAAAGGCTGCTATATCGAAGGTGATGTTGATTTCATTTTTGGCGCTGCGACAGCTGTTTTTGATGAATGTCAGATTCACAGTAATCGTGACGGGGGAATGTTAACAGCTGCAAGCACACCAGAAGAGAGTCAGTTTGGCTATGTCTTCCTAAATTCAAAAATTACGTCTGACGAAGGAATAGAAGGGGTACGCTTTGGCAGACCTTGGCGTCCATATTCAGCTGTTTCCTTTATCAATACTGACATTGATGCATCTATTGCTCCTGATGGATGGGATAACTGGGGGAAACAGGCAAACGAAGAGACCGCAAGATATTCAGAATACAATAGTAAAGGACCTGGAGCAAATTCAAAAGAACGGGATCCATGGACTAAGCAACTAACAGCTAAAGAAGCAAATCAATACACCGTTCAAAATATACTAAAAGGTTCTGATGGTTGGGATCCAACTAGACTTGGAATTATCCCAATAACGGAAAAATCAAGACCAATCATTACGCTTGATCAACAAGACACCATTGTAAATAAACCAACCTTTACGATTTCAGGTAAAGTCGACAAAGAGGCGACTGTTACTGTAAATACCAAAGAAATTCCAGTAAACAAGGATTTTAGTTTTAGTACAACCGTTGAGCTTGAATCAGGACTGAACACGTTCAATTTGAAAGCCGTTGATTCTGAAGGTAATGAGTCAGTTTCTGCAGTCTTAAGGGTTGAATATGATCATAAGATACCAGTTGTGACACTAGATGAACTTGTAGGAAAGAAAGTCGGGAATCACTATAATGTGATGAACAACCCTTTTCAGATTTCCGGTAAGCTTAACGAAGCAGGGATTGTAAAGATTAATGGGGAGGAAGTAACATCTGCAGTTGATTATACATTTAGTTCTGAAGTAAATCTGAAGCCTGGATTAAATAAAGTAATCATTTCGGCAGTTGATCGAGCAGGAAATGAATCCAAACCTATCATTCTCAACATTGTCCCAAAAGGGAATGCTGTACCACCCGGTCCAATCAATATTGTAAAAAGTGTAGTAACCGGTTCAAATACGATTGAAGTTACATTTAATAGTAAGCTAAAAAACTTTGATCCTAGCGATCTTGAATTGCTGTCGGCAACAAACGATTGGACAGCACTTGACCCTGGTCTTACACCAAATTTAAACATAGAAAGTATGACTACAAAAGTGAACCAAGAAAAACAAACAATTGTGGTGATAAAAACAAAGGAGACATTTAATGAAGATGGAACAATAAATAAACCAATTGAAGAAGATCCGCATCATATTCCATATTTAAATGCCCCTTATTATAGTGGAAATAGTGCGAATGATATAAAGCAAGCTGATGCGCTACTCTCATGGCAAATGGATCATGGCGGATGGTATAAAAACATGGAGGATAAATATATTCGTCCATGGAACGGACAAGAACCTAAATCCGAAATGTATACTCCTGAAGCTGGAGAACTGGGAGTCATCGATAATAACGCAACAACAAATGAAATTCTCTTTTTAGCTCTCATGTACAAAGAAACAGGTGATACTAGATATAAAGATTCTGTTTTAAAAGGTATTAACTATTTAGTAGAGGCTCAATATGATACTGGTGGCTGGCCACAGGTATACCCTGCAAGGGGGAATTATTCTGACTATGTGACATTTAACGATAATGCGATGATACGCGTGATGAATGTATTAACAATGGCGTCGGAAAAGAAGTATCCATTCAATACAGATATCGTTGCAGATGATCTTTCAAACCAGATTAACAAGTCACTAGGTCTTGGGTTAGATTATATTTTGAACTCTCAAATTACAGTGAACGGTTTATTAACGGCATGGTGTGCTCAACATGATCCTGTCACCTATGAACCGAAGGAAGCTCGTTCATACGAACATCCGTCTATTTCAGGTTCAGAGTCAGTAGGAGTCGTGGCATATCTCATGTCATTGCCTAATCCTTCGACTGAAGTACAGGCTGCCATCGATGGTGCTTTAACTTGGTTTGAAGAAGCTAAAGTAGATGGGGTAAAATATGTTTCAGGAGATCCTGCTGGTCAATATTTTTATCCAGATTCATCCACAAACACATGGTACCGCTTCTATGACATTAGTACCAATCAACCCATTTTTTCAGGAAGAGATGGTGTGATCAAGCATACGATTCATGAAATTGAGAAGGAAAGAAGAGATGGTTACCGATGGGCAGGAGAATGGCCTCAAAAATTATTGAATATAGCGAATTCAACAGGCTATTACCAAAACCGAGTCTACTTAAAAGTAGTTGGTGAAAACTCTCAAAATGCTGTAGGTGAAACACTGGAAAAAGGAAGTTTGCACAAAATCGAATAGGTCCAGAGCCCCCAGTACATGATAAAATCTCTCCATAAGGTAGACAGATCAAATAAATAATCTGTTTTATCTTTTGGGGAGTTCTTTATGTTGAAATATATTCTGCAGATTTCAATATAGAAGGATTGATAGATTAAAAACTAACTACTTAACTATTAAAGGTTTAAAATAGAGGGACTCCACGATAAATCGGGTTATGGATAAAAAACGTACCATTTTGTAGTTTCACATGTGTTGTAAATGAGGTGTACAAACAAGCATGAAACCATGTGAGTATGAAACTGAATGTATAGTTTGCTCAAAAAGGGCAGAAAAAAACAGGCAACTATGTAGCTGCCCATCAATCATCAAGTTACATCTGACTATTATCGATCATCGCTTACCTAGTAGTATGGGTATGGGTATGGTGGATAAGCCGGAGCAAAATAAGGATAAAGTAGGAGTCCTAGTAAATTCCCATATGGGTAACGACGTCTTCGGAATCGACGATATCTTCTTCTGCGAGGAGGATAGTAATCATCGTCGTAGCCATTATATCCATTGCCATATCCATACCTAGTCATCTGTTGTTCTTCCACTTCTTCTGGAACTAACATGGTCACACTTTCCTCATCCATGCTATCAATAATTCCCTCAAACTGGGAACCATCACTCAGTTGCCCGATAACATGATAGTTCATATAGCTTTTACAAAGGTTTTTCATTTGATTACGCTGGTCCTGAGGATCCATTTGATTGTAAGTATTCATTTGAACACTCTCCCTTCATTCCTCCCTAGGATATTCAACCAGTTTGGATTATGTTAGCCTTTTGTGGAAAAATATCTAGAAAATTCTTCAGTATTCAAAATCCACCTAAGCAATGACGAGGTCATGCTAGTAGGAATCGATCAAAGAGGTTCAGTTGATCCGTTTCGATCCTATATGGGTGCGGACTATATTAATATTGAATATCATTTTCGATTTGTTCTGTTTTATATAGAGCTTCTGATAAGAAATTTAGTTTATTAGTCTCTAAAACTCATTTACAAACTATAACAAATTATATATTTTTTAACACGTTATTTACTTCTTAGTAATAAGACCTCAATACAAACTGTTTACTCTTGTAAATAGTGTTGCATGTGATCATATTACAAAAGCAAATTTTGATAATGATTGGGACTTAGGCAACAGCTGGGATCGAATTCGTGACGAGCAGGATAAGTATGGAGCATTACCTGCATACGCATATACTTCATTCGTTGAAACATCCACTCACTATTTTCTAGGATATCAATATTATCATGCAATTGATGATGCTTTGATTCCATCTGACAGGCATGAAAATGATTTAGAGGATGTCTATCTAGTAATTAAGAAAAATGGGGGATATGGTGAATTTGTGATGATGATCGCAAATAGTCATGGGGTATGTAGCAGTACACGCCAGCCAAACGTTATTTGATCAAACAAATGGTAAACATCCCAAAATCTTCATCTCTTCTAATGGAGATGTAATTAATAGTTCTTATGAAATAGGTGCTCGTGGTCACTCAATTAGTGCTTATGATCCAAAAAAGCATAATAATATACGATTTATGAGAAAGAAAATCATCCTGATATCGTATATCTTTTTTTTATGAAGAATTAAGTGTGCATTAAGGAGGTGATTGATAGATTTGTAAGGTCTAAATTTTTAATAATAATATGTTAGGAGGAGATTAGTTTGATGAAGAAAGTGAAGAAAATATCTATGTTATTTGTTATCGTGTGCCTATTAAACATTCAATTAACTGCAAGTGCCGCATTTTGGAATGTAACAGGAGAAAAAATGATACATGATCCTTCAATTATTAAAGAAGGAAACTCTTGGTATGTTTTTGGGACTGGTGAAGCTGGAAAAAATGGAATTAGAGTTTTAAAATCTGATAATGGAACAAACTGGTACACAACACCTGTCATTTTTCCTACTGCTCTATCTTGGTGGAAAACATATGTACCAAACCATGAAACAAATCAGTGGGCTCCTGATATTCAATATTATAATGGAAGGTATTGGCTTTACTATTCAGTTTCTAGCTTTGGTTCAAATACATCACTTATTGGACTTTTATCTACACACAGTATAAATTCTGGTCAGTGGAGGGATGATGGTCTAGTTGTACGTTCAACAAGCTCAAGTAATTTTAATGCAATTGACGGTGACCTTGTTATTGATAAAGATGGTAACCCGTGGTTGTCATATGGTTCTTTTTGGAGTGGAATTAAACTAACTAGATTAGATAAAAACACGATGAAGCCAACTGGAAGTGTCTATTCGATTGTATCAAGACCCAACATACCAAACAATCCAGTAGAGGCTCCTAGTATTACCTATAAAGATGGTTACTATTATTTATTTGTATCATTTGATAGATGTTGCCAAGGTGTGAATAGTACGTACAAAATCGCTTATGGTAGATCAAAGAATATAACAGGACCATATCTTGATAAAAATGGAGTAAGCATGATGAACGGTGGCGGAACGATTCTAGATGCTGGTAATGACCGTTGGAAGGGACCTGGTCACCAAGATGTATATAATAATAATGTTATCGTCCGACATGCGTATGATGCTGAAAACAATGGTCTGCCAACTTTATTAATCAATGATTTAAACTGGGATTCTCAAGGATGGCCAACCTACTAATACAAGATTGGGGAATAACACTTGAAATCTTAACCGTTAAAAAATCTATTAACATATCTAAACTAGAGTCAAAAAAACGTCTAGACCCTTGATATATAGAGGGTAAGACGTTTTTTATGTTATTGGGAATGAACGAAAAGTGTTATTAACACGTCTTGTGGGAGGGATGTGGCGACTAATAAGGTTGAACTCGTAGCTACTTTAAACAGGTTAAGAGGGGATAACTCCAGAAGATTTTTAATCTGTTTTTTAAACAATAATATCTGTTTTTTATATATGAATTTAGAAAAAGAAGGTTGATAATAATTGTGAATGTTTACCATTTTTAGGATGGGGTGATTAATGGTTAATTAATTTTAAGTATGATTCATAAAGCATTTAAAAATAAGTTTCTCTTTTGTGAATTTTTTCTATTACTCCTCATTTATTCCCTCTAATATACAGCTACTATTCACAATAAATCCTAGAAATAAAGCAATGCAACCAAGAACAAGCATATTTAAACTTTTGTATAGGAGTTGGTGAATTTTGGCAAAGAATTGGGCATACCTTAAGATGGCAAAAGGTATTGTAATAGGTACTCTAGTGGTTTCTTCACTTGTAATACCACTAACTACACAAAACAATGTTCAAGCGGCTTCATCACGACAAATGGAATCCTTAGATCGAGGTTTAACAGCTGTAAAAACGTTTGAAGGTGTGTTTATAAGCTGGAGGCTATTTGGAACAGAACCTAGTAATGTTTCATTTAACCTCTATAGAAATGGTCAGAAAGTAAATTCTAATCCAATTTCATCAAGTACAAATTATTTAGATGCAAATGGATCCACAGATTCAACCTATTATATAAAGGCAGTCATAAATAATACAGAACAAGCGGCATCTGAATCAGTTAAAGTTTGGGGTCAAAACTATTTAAACCTACCTATACAAAAACCAAGTGGAGGTACGACACCTGATGGAGTAAGTTACTCTTATAGTGCAAATGATGCCAGTGTAGGAGATTTAGATGGAGATGGTGATTATGAAATTATCGTAAAATGGGACCCTTCAAATTCAAAGGATAATTCTCAAGATGGATATACAGGAAATGTTTACGTAGATGCATACCATCTAGATGGTACTCGACTATGGAGAATAAATCTAGGTAAAAATATACGAGCAGGAGCACACTACACCCAATTTGTCGTATATGATCTAGATGGAGATGGAAGATCTGAAGTAGCTATGAAAACAGCTGATGGTACCGTAGATGGCCAAGGATCTGTGATAGGAAGTGCTAATGCTGATTATCGTGATACAAAGGGAAGGGTGTTATCAGGGCCTGAATATTTAACTATTTTTAGCGGAGGCTCTGGTCGTGCGTTGGAAAATATTCGTTTTAAACCAGAACGAGGGAATGTATGTGATTGGGGAGATTGTTATGGTAACAGAGTCGACCGCTTCCTTGCTGGTGTTGCCTACCTTGATGGTCAGAGACCAAGCTTGATCATGGGCCGTGGATATTATAATAAAACGATGCTTACTGCTTATAATTATAGAAATGGTGATGTAACAGAGTTATGGACATTTGATAGTGATGATTCAGGAAATGAAAATTATGCAGGACAGGGAAATCATAGTCTTTCCGCCGCAGATCTTGATGGAGACGGAAAAGATGAAATCGTTTATGGTGCAATGGCTATTGATGATAATGGTCGAGGCCTACATACAACAGGTTGGGGGCATGGTGATGCTCATCATGTTGGTGATTTAAATCCTAATCACTCAGGAATCGAGATTTATCAAGTACATGAAAATGCTAATTCTCCTATCGGTATGGGAATTCGCGATGGAGATTCAGGCCAACTACTATGGGGAATTAAAACAGGTAAAGATACTGGTCGAGGTGTAGCTGCGGACATTGATCCTCGTTATGCAGGTACTGAGCTTTGGGCTTCCGGTCAAGCATTATATTCTGTTACAGGTTCCCAAATTAGTAGCACACCTCCTTCTTCTATGAATTCTACTATATGGTGGGACGGAGACCTTTCTCGGGAGCTCCTTGATCATAAATGGAGTGGATCGTTTGGTGTTGGTACAATCTATAAATGGAATTATCAACAAAATAAGCTAGACACCCTTTTAACAGCATCAGGGACTTTTTCTAATAATGGGACTAAAGGAAACCCTAGTCTACAAGTTGACTTATTTGGTGACTGGAGAGAAGAAGTAATTTGGAGAACAGAAGATAGCAGTGCTTTACGAATTTATACCACTACTCATGTTACCACTCAGAGAATTTTCACACTTATGCATGATGCTCTGTACCGTACAAGTATCGCTTCTCAAAATACTGGCTATAATCAACCACCTCATACAAGCTTCTACTTAGGAAGTGGAATGAAAACACCGTCTATGCCAAGTATTTATACACCATAGCTTGTAAAAAAATGATGTAGGAAAAAAGTAAACAAAGAATACAAAAAAGGAGTCTAGTCAATATGATTGTTCAACTAGACTCCTTCTCAATCACAACTCCACCTTCTCGTTGAAACTTCCTTTTATAAGCTCGGTGAAGATGAGGCGCAGTGGGGAGGATTGATATGCTAAATCCTTTTCCACGATAAATCGGGTTATCTACAATTAAGCCTAACTCTATTAATTGTTGAATCTCCCGTGTCCTCTTTTTCAAAACAATGAAACCATCCTTTGATCCTCGAAAAATCAATTCTCCTAAAATAGTCTTTGTTCGATGAGGTAATTTCTGAATGACGTCCAAATAATAGAGTTCTCTAGCGGGAATCTTCATTTTTTAGCACCACCATGGTTATCATGATAGCATCATTTTAATCAACAAAATAGATTTCTATTCATTTTTGATAAGTGTATCAAAAGACGGAAATACTAAGCTCAAATGTTGCGATAGAAATGAGGTTGTGAGATGTCTTTTAAGGTTTATTTTATCAGTGCTATTATGCTAGTAGTCATTTGTTTCCCGGCAAACATCGATGCGAGAGAAATCAAGTATAATCATGATAGTTTAACGATTGAAGAGATTCAGGAGAAGGTATCCTTTATGGTATTAGTTCCTGAAGAATTTCCAGAGAGTTGGACGTTAGAAATTAAAACCTATCCTGATTCAAATGTGGTGAAAACCTTTAGTCTGCATTATATGGATGCTAATGATGAATTCCTGCAAGTAGGGATCGAACAAAGAGGTTCAATTGATCCGTTTCGATCCTATAATGGTATGGATGATCTTATTATTAATAAGCAACCAGCCTATTTTCAAGCATGGGAGAATGAACCATTAGGTGGGATTCTTTGCTGGAAGCAGGATGGGACCTATATCGAAATGACTAGTCATCGGATTACTAAGGAAGAAATGATTGAGATCGCTAGGTCGATAAAATAACTGTACTAGGGCGATATCATGGGAATCGCTCTTTTTCCTTTGTGAAATTTAGGATGAGCGAACGCCTCTGATTTCTGATTATCATCCAAAAAAATGGGCTGATAAGAGGGATGAAAAGCTACCAGTTAAGCACTCTATATTTCATATGTTATGGTATGATTTAGGGGAAAGTAGAAAGATATAATTTTAAACATCTTTGGCTATCGGAACAATCATCCTCAGATTATAATATAAGAGTACAATACATACTAATTTTTGGTAGGAGGAATGCCCAGTGAAAATCGAACATGTGGGAATTATGGTCAAAGATATGGACGAGTCTTTAGCGTTCTATCAAAATATCCTCGGTTTAGAATTAAGAAAGAGAGAGTGGTTAAATGACACGGTTGAGCTTGCGTTTTTATTTTTCCCAGAGCAGCCGAGTGCAGAGGTTGAGCTTGTCTATGGAGTCAAGGTTGAAAGCGAAGGAATTGTAAACCACTTGGCATTTACTGTGGGCAACATTGAAGCTGAACTCGTACGCTTAAAAGAAGCTGGTGTCAAATTAGTAGATGAGGAACCTCGAAACATTTTTAATGGTACAGTGAAGATTGCGTTTTTCGAAGGTCCGAATGGTGAGAAGCTTGAATTGGTAGAAAGATAAGGCAGTATAGCAAGAGTATGGAGTGGAGCTCCTAACAGGTACCGTTGAATCTGGAGTTTTCAATTTCATAGATGAAAAATAAGCGGAAAAATTCCCCCTATTTATGGAAATAGCCCTATTTTCTTAATAATAAGAGGAGTTTTTTCCCTTATTTAGTGAAAATCCTTGGATTTCTAATAATTTAGAGCCGTTAACGGTAATATTTCCCCTTAATCTTCCTTTTTTAAGCTTCCCATAAACAATAGCGGTAAATTCTCCTCCTATTCTCCTCCATGCACAAAAATCGATACAAGAAGGCGGAGGTGAAAGTGAGTTAGACAGAGAAATGGGCGAGGCGAGATGGCATTTACATCGCAGAGATAGTATGTTGACGAACTATCAAGATTGACAAATTCTCATTGAAATCAGTACTTAAGGTCTTATCATACTCGCTATTCATATAGTAATTTTTACGAAAAATCACAAGTTAAGTAACGAGATAGAAAAAGTCAAAAGGAAGTTAATCAACAACCCTTTGACTCAGCCTTAACCATTCATGCTCCACTACGCTTTCGATCCTTTTTCCTACCCCCAAAAACAAGAACCAAATAACCTAACAATGATACCGCCGAAACTCCCATACAAATATACAAAATTCTAGGAATATACTCTAAATGAATCTCATGCGTCCCTTTCTCCAACGGAATCCCAATAAAATTACCTATTTTAGTGTATTCGGTAGTCACACCATCAACTGTAACCTTCCAATTGTCATCATAAGGAATACTCATAAATAACATCTCTTCGTCTTGATTGACCGTGAGCTCTCCACGTACATTCGTATCAGAATAATCCTTAATGACAAGAGATTCACCTTTTAACTCATTTATCTGCTTTTCTAACATTGAATGATTTAATGTATAAAAAACAGGCGTTTGAAGACTTTGTAGGCTATCTTTTAGCTTAATGTTGATCGTTAGTTTTTCATCTTGGTAAGTACCTAAATGAAGTAAGTTTGATATTTCCGTCTTTAACGCAACAATAGGTGTGTTGTTTATGAAGATTTCGATCTTATCTTCAACATTCTTATAAGTCTCACTGTCCACCTTCATATATAATTCTCTTGTTTCATTGATGCTTATGTTTGCTTCTATAGAAGGAGTTGAAGTTGCTGTCTGTCTTTGTAGCAGACTATTTCCCTCAGCATCTAATTGACTCACTAATCCGTTTAATGTTAGTTGAGGGTCTTGCTGTTCATAATAGAAAGCATCGCTGTTATGACCATTAATTAGACTGTTTTGTATGCTGAATAGGTCTGTTTCACCGATGTGAGTCATAAATCCTTCATTCACCATGTATCCTAATGGAAGATTCGTATTGATTTTATATACATTAATCTCTTCTTCTTCAAACATCTTCGTATAGATTCTATCATCTAATTCTTGGGTGGTTACGACATATTTAAATCCTAATAAGGTATCACTCAAAAAGATTCCATTCTCCATCCCAGCTGCCCGAGTATTAGCAGGGTAACCAAGCTGATTTAAAAATAGATTATGCTCTGCCTGACCAGTAGAGGTATAGATGGACATGCCTTTATATTTATATCTTAGGGATTCATTTTTTGATTGTGATAGGCTCGGTTCAACCTTCGTTCGGAAAAACGAATCATCCATCTCATGCAATCGGTCAATGGCGTTTGAGTATGAAGGGTTATGGGTGTTATACCAGTTATATGGTCGAGAAACCTTCATATAGTTTACTAAAACAGCTTGGATATTCAGCCCAAGATCAATAAAGATCAGAAGGCATAGGCCGATTTTAGCAAGAGTATGTACCTTACTAGACATTTTCTTATTCATTAAAATAACAAGTATTACGGTAAACAAAGCCAATAACACTATATTTCGATTAATTAAATCTAAATTAAAGACCGTCTGATTAAATAGCTTGTTTGCTAAACTTAAGATCACTATGTTAAAAATAAGCACAATCATCAATGGCTTTATTGTCGAGAATTCCAACTTAGTGAGTGCTTTTACAGAAAAGATGATCATTAAGAATGACACAATAAATGCATAGCGATAATAAGCACCATTTGGCATTTCAAAAACATGCCAAGCCATGTTTAATAAAGTGCTTGTCATACTGAATAAAACAAACGCTACTAACAATCCGTAAACAACCCGTTCTCTAACATGGTATTTATCATTAAAGAAATATAAAGGCACTAATAAAAGAACCACGAGCCCCGCATAAATACTTATATTTTGAATGGGAGTCGTACCATTGAAAAAATAAGAATATAGCTCTAGCGGGTTTAATAGATAGGTAGTTAACTCAATTGCTTCAGACGTATACTTATTACTTCTTAGTTCAAGGTATGTAGGAATAGTGATGAATGACGTGAATAAAAAGGCGAAAAAGACGCTCTTGAAAAAGAGTACGACTCTATTTATCAGCTCTTTTTTGTTAAATTGATGTACAATGCATTCAGCAACAAAATAGAGAAAGACAAAAATTCCAACCATATACGCAATATAGAAATTTGCAAAGAATAAGATCGTTAAGCTGATTAAGAATAAAGAGTGCTTTTCAGATTTTAATAGATCATGAACGCCTGCAATGATCAGTGGTAGTAAATAAATCGCATCTAACCACATTGGTAAGAAGTAATAGGTAATCGAAAATGAAATCAGTGCATAGCTGATTGAAAAGATAAAAATGATGAATCCTTGTTTTGTAAAATGCTTTTTTAATAAATACGACATGGTCACAGAACTGAGCCCGATTTTCGCTAGCCAAATCATTAAGATAGAATAAGGCATATAAGATTCTGGGAATAGCAGGATTAAAATCGATAATGGTGATGATAAATAATAACAGATGGTGGCCCAAAAAGAGGTGCCCATTCCATAATTCCATGTATAAATCGCGCTGCTGTCTCCTTGAAAGACATCATATAAATGATGATAAAACATCGTCATTTGAGCTGGGAGATCAATATACCAAATCGATTCCTCACCAAACGGAGCTATTTTTAATTTTATAAGTACAGTTAATAATATAAAAATAGGGGTGATAAATAACCCCAAGAGCTTCAGTACATCTTTTGTTTTGTTCATGAACTAATATCCTTTCAATTTCTCATGAGTCAGGCTGTTGACAAACGCTCGTATTCTTCGTTGCAACCCCTCGCTCGGTGCTCATTACCCTCTTGGTAACTCCGCTCCTCTCAAGGGGGTGCGCCTCGACTTCAAGCGTTTTCAATCAGCCTGGGTTCTCAAAGTATACTTTTTCTACTATTTTTCTAAGGTCTTAAAGATAATAAATTTACTAGCGAAATAGTTGAAAATAACAACCAATACGTTTGCTAGTACCTTTGCATACAAGCTGTCCATTTGAATGGATTCCACCAGCATAATCATGGTGATAAGGTCTAATGCGTAGGACAGCAAGCGAAAAAAGATAAAAGAAGAAAACTCTTTTATAACGGAATAGACATCTTTACCAATACTATTAAACACATACAATTTATTTGTCACAAAAGCAAAAATGACGGATAAAATCCAGGCAATGCTGGTTGCTAGTCGGTAATCCAACCCAACCAGACGATCAAGGATCCAAAAGCTGATAATATTAATAGCAGTTGTTAGTACCCCAAAGATTAGATAGTTTATGATTTCTTTCTTATTGTTCATAGTCTCCCTCTGTTTCAGTGATGCACAAATGTTTTAACTTCAGCTATATCTGTGTTTCGGTTTAAAGCCTTTTGATTATTATATTCATCTATTAAATAAAGTGGTCGACGTTTCGTCTCATTGAAGATTCTCCCCAAATACTCTCCGATAATTCCTAATGAGAGCAGTTGAATTCCACCTAAAAATAAAACGACTGTCATTAAAGAAGGATATCCAGCAACAGATGCCCCGAATAAAAGTGTGTTTGTTACAATCCAAATAATATAGATAAAAGAAAAAAAGGATACTACACAACCAAATAAAGCTGATAATCTCAATGGAGCCGTTGTAAACGAAGTAATTCCCTCGATGGCTAAGTCTACTAATCTAGCATAATTCCATTTTGTTTCACCAGCAGCTCTTGAATCACGGTCAAATAATAGCTCCATTTTATGATAGCCAATCCAGCTAAACATTCCTTTTGTGTACCTTTGAGTCTCACGGATTTGCTTAAGTGCTTCCACACATCGCCTATCAAGGAGGCGAAAATCACCAGTATTTTCTTGAATCGGAATCTTTGTTATTTTTTGAAGCAGCTTATAAAAAGTGGAGGATGACCATTTTTTAAACCATGATTCACCAGACCGAGACTTTCTCTTGGCGTAAACATCATCATATCCCATTTCCCAATACTTAATCATTTCAGGGATTAACTCTGGAGGATCCTGCAAATCAGCATCGATTATGATAACAGCATCACCTTTGGCATGGTCTAAGCCTGCAATCATAGCAATCTCTTTCCCGAAATTACGAGACAGATTCAGATAAGAAACTCCTTTATCTCGTTCTCTTATTTTTTTTATAATCGATAAGGTATGATCTTTACTACCATCATTCACAAATAAAATTTCAAATTGGTAGGAAGGTACACTACTTATCACTTTATTTAATCGATCATATAGTTGCTGTAGGACATCCTCTTCATTATAGGCAGGCACTAAGATTGTTAACAGATTCATTTATTATTACTCCTTTTACAATCGAAAAAAAATCAGGGTTCTTTACATTCCTGTTAGTTGGTAAAAATAGAATAATTTACCATTGATAAGGATACCACATATTCTGTTTAAATAAAACAATTGAGATTTTATAGGGAATCGTTGTCGAATTTGGGCTAGTAATCTGTTAGATTCCACTTAAAATCTAGTTTTTTCATACAACTTTACTAGATCTTCACCGCAAACTTATTTGCATGCTGTAGGCTACTATAACAATTGGGGGGAATGGCTAATTCATACGGAGAACTAGTTGTAGGAATTTATGTTTTTTTGTCAATTTGTACGTATGAATAATTGTGTAGATGGTGTGACTTGTTTATTTTTTTTAAAAAATAATTGGTTGTATGCACAAGCTGAATGCTGTTTTTAGTATAATGTACTATAAATGGTAATATTTTTCTTAATTTTATTGAGATTTTACTAGAATTATAGTATTGTTAATTTTGAAGTGACTTATTTGAGTTTTTTGTTGTAAGCGTTTCACCACTTATAAGTACATGTGTGGGAGAAGGAGGGGGTTTATGTAAGCCATTTTACCGACTTTTGAGCTTTTGTATGGATATGTCACTTAGAAAGTTGAGTAAAAAGAATGTCGCTTCTTTGTCGCTTTTTCAAAACGAAAGAATGATTGCGCTATCATAATAATAAGAAGAGAAGGTGTAGGCTAAGTGAATAAACGATTCTTAAAAAGAATGACACTTGTTTTTTTAGCAGTGATTTTATTGTTCCCAGGTGCTAGTTTTGCTGCGGAACCAACAACAACTAATACAGAATCACCTGAACTGACCTTTGAAAGGGCATCTGTACATGATCCTTCAATTATAAAAGATAATGAAAGCGGTACATATTATGTGTTTGGTTCACATATTGCTGCTGCTAAGTCGACCGATTTAATTAATTGGGAAAACTTCACAAATGGATATAGCACTCCAAATAACACTCTTTATGGCGATTTATCTGCAAATCTAGCAGAGTCATTTAAGTGGGCAGGAGAAAATGATTCAGATAGTAAAAATGGGTTCGCAGTTTGGGCTCCAGATATTATTTGGAATAAGGATTTTGTGAATGAAGATGGAACGACTGGTGCATATACGATGTATTACAGTGTTTCTTCTACTTATATTCGTTCTGCGATAGGGATTGCGTCTTCGAAGAATATTGAAGGTCCTTATAAATATGTAGATACAATTATGTACTCAGGCTTTACGAACGTAGAAGCCTATGATAATAACAGTCAAGTAAATAAACACTGGTCAAACACGAATCTATCAAAACTAATCGATAATGGTACGATCAAAGAGGTAAATCCAGCATGGTTTACTTCAACTGGTGCTTATAATAATAAGCTTTATACAAATGCAATTGATGCAAACATTCTATATGGTAGAGATGGCAAGCTATGGATGACATACGGATCATGGTCTGGTGGTACATTCGTTTTAGAATTAGATAAACAAACAGGCTTACCATATTATCCTGGAGTAGATGGACAAACAGAAGATGGTAGAATGATTGATCGATATTTCGGTACGAAGATTGCAAATGGATATGGTAGATCTGCAGAAGCAACATATGCATTATATGATGCGCAAACAGACTATTATTACTTATATATCACTTACGGCGGATTAGCGTCTGATGGTGGTTATCAAATGAGACAGTTCAGATCGAAAAATATCGAGGGTCCTTATGTAGATGCAGACGGAACTCAAGCTGTACATCCAGAATCATTTGATCTTGGGGTAGGAAACTTCCCAGGAAATGATGATCATAAAGAAATTGGAAATAAAATGATCGGAAACTTCTTATTTAAAAGAGATCTAGGAGAAGCTGGTACAGGAATTGGAACAGGTTACCTATCTCCAGGACATAACTCTTATTATATTGATGAAGAGGCTGGTAAGGAATTTTTCGTTACTCATACACGTTTCCCACAACAAGGAGAAATGCATGAGGTTCGTGTACACCAGGCATTTAAAAATAGTAGTCAATGGCCAGTACCAACACCATACCACTATGCTGGTGAGACGATCGAAACAGTTTCGAATACAGATGTACTAGGTGATTATAAATATATTAATCATGGTAAAGAAATTACTGGTGATTTAACAGAGTCAACATGGGTGAAATTAAATGCTGACCAAACAATCTCTGGATCTGTTACTGGTACATGGAGACTATATGACAACTACAAAGCTGAGTTAACAATTGATAATGAAGGTACGTATGATGGTGTATTCATTCGTCAATATGACCCTACTTCAAAGAGCTGGGTAATGACTTTTAGTGCAATGTCAGGTGACGGAGTTGTTATTTGGGGTAGTCATGTGGAAGCTTCTTCAGATGCAGAACTCGTACAAGCAATTAAGGCTGAAATGAGTACGATGTATCCAGCTACTGTGATTAGTGATTTAAACCTTCCAACGCTAGCAACAAGAGGAACTGCAATCTCTTGGGAATCTTCTCATCCAGAAGTCGTTTCAACTGACGGAGTGGTTGTAAGACCAACCTTTGGAGCAGAAGATGCAGTAGTAGATTTAACAGCAACGATTACATTAGGTGACGTAACAGAGACGCTAACAATTACAGTGACTGTGCTTGCAGAGGAACAAGGTGGACTTGCTGCTTATTATGATTTCAGTGATGGCTTTAATGACCGTTCTGGAAATCAAGCTGCTGCGACTGTAACTGGTAACAGAATTAATAATGAGGGTGGAGAAATTACACTAGTCGATGGTGTAGTAGGACAAGCCGCTAAATTTGATGGTAACTCTGGACTACGTCTTGCTGACGGGTTAGTTTCAGGTGATACTTATTCAATCTCATTATGGTTAAAACCAGAGGCTATTACTGAATTCACAACCGCATTCTTCGGTGCGAAAACAGATGCGAATTGGCTAAGTGTTGTACCATATACATCATGGGGTAACACAATGGTTTGGTCAAATAACGGTGGCGAATGGTATGATGCAAATACAGATATGACGATACCTGTAGATGAATGGAGCCATGTAACGTTAACGGTTAACAAAGGTAATGTTGAGTTTTATATTAATGGTCAGGCTAAGTTTGAAGGAACTGGCTTCCCACATGTGTTTGACACATTAGATGCAGCGTTTGGTTTAGGGGTTAACTATTGGGATACTCCTTTCAAAGGATTGATGGATGAGGTTCGTGTATATAATGGTGTAGCTCTTCCAGCTGAAGAAGTACTATCATTATATGAAAATCCAGATGGCTTAACTGCTAATTATGCGTTTGAAGATGATTTAGTTGATCTTACTGCAAACAATACAGATGGAACGATTACTGGTAACTTTATTGATAGTACTGGTGGCGAGATTTCATTTGCTGAAGGTATTAAAGGTAAAGCTGCAGTATTTAACGGAGCTTCAGGTATCCAATTACCAAATGGGCTTATTTCAAGCAACTCTTATTCTGTATCTGTTTGGTTAAAGCCAGAGGAGTTAACACAGCATACAACAACCTTCTTTGGAGCAAGAACAAATGAGAGCTGGTTAAGTCTAGTACCATTTGGACCAGGTGTAGGAGATACAATGGTATGGTCTGGTACTCAGTGGTATGATGCAACTACAGGCATGCAGATCCCAGTAAATGAATGGACAAACGTAGCGTTTACTGTTGATAATGGCCAAATCACTGTGTATGTAAATGGTGAGGAAGCATTTGCAGGAGAAGGATTTACAGACCTATTTACAACGACTGATGGTGTATTTTCATTAGGTGTTAACTATTGGGATACTCCATATAAAGGATTAATGGATGACCTATTAATCTATGGAAACACTGCTCTTACTAGTGCAGAAGTTAAAGCTTATTATGATAGTGTAGTAGGCGATCCAGGAACAGACCCAGGAACAGACCCAGGAACAGATCCAGGAACAGATCCAGGAACAGATCCAGGAACAGATCCAGGAACAGATCCAGGAACAGATCCAGGAACAGACCCAGGAACAGATCCAGGGACTGACCCAGGAACAGATCCAGGAACAGACCCAGGAACAGACCCAGGAACTGATCCAGGAACAGACCCAGGAACAGATCCAGGGACTGACCCAGTGAAAGATCCTGTAAAAGATCCTGTGAAAGATCCAGTGAAAGATCCAGTCAAAGATCCGGTGAAAGATGTAGTAAAAGATAAGAAAGAGCTAGTAAAAGAAGGTAAAGTGTATAAAACGAAAAAAGCTTCAAGTGAAACATCAATTACAAAAGAAGTCCTTGACCAATTGGAAGATGATGCTTCGATTGAAATGACTTATAAAGGTGTAACAGCAGCTGTCCCTGTCGCTCTTTTAAAAACAGGTGCAGACATTACATTTAAGTTTGGTGAAGTATCAAAAGCGGTCGTAGATAAAAACAATAACGCTGTTAGTGAGTTATTTGATTTTAATATCTTAAATGGTGATGGAAGTAAAATATCGGAGTTTGGTAACACTCCAGTCACATTATCATTTAAAATCGATCCAAAAAAGGTTAAGAATACGGCTGATTTAAAAGTGGTTTATATTGATAAAGATGGTAATAAAACGGACGAAGTATTCAAAGGAACTTTTGATGCTGAAACTAATACGTTGACCGCTGAGGTTACGCATTTCAGTATTTATGGGGTATTTGAAATTGCTTCAAGTCCAGCAGAGCCAGTAACAGATCCAGAAACAAAGGATCCAGCTAAGGAAGAACCAGTAGCAAAAGATCCAGAAACAAAGGATCCAGTCAAAGAAAAAACAGGCAATGGAGAGAAGCTACCTGAAACAGCAACGAATGTATTCAATTTATTAACATTTGGTGCGTTATTAATGGTTGTAGGTGCTAGCATCCTCTTCATCATTAGAAAAAGAAATAAAGTAATAGGGTAAGGAATTAAACCTTCTTTTGCACTCTTAACAGGTGCAAAAGAAGGTTTTTTATTTTTGTCTCAGTCTAATAATTGTGGGAGATTTATCTTGTGCAGAGAGTCTGGGGTTGGGATGACTTCGGACAGGCGTTGTGAAGATGAATGTACCTAAGTCTCGAACTAGGGTCGACTTCAGACAAGAGAAGTTATTGTAAGTTTATCAGAGTCCGAACTAGGTTCGACTTCAGACAAGAGTAGTGATGGCAAGTGCACCAGAGTCTGAACCAGGATCAACTTCAGACAAGGAGTAGTGGTTGCAAGTTTAAAGAGTCCGAACTAGGGTCGACTTCAGACAGGAGAAGTGATTGCAAATGCATCAGGGTCCGAAGTTGGGCTGACTTCAGACAAGAGAAGTGATTTGCAAGTGCGGCAGAGTCCGAAGTTGGGATGACTTCAGACAAGAGAAGTGATTGCAAATGCACCAGGGTCCGAAGTTGGGCTGACTTCAGACAAGAGAAGTGATTGCAAGTGCACCAGAGTCCGAACTAGGGTCGACTTCAGACAAGAGAAGTGATTGCAAATGCACCAGAGTCTTAACTAGGCATGACTTCAGACGGTTTTTCTTACTGGAAATAATGAACAATTTAAGTATTTCGAAACTTTAGGTACGAATTTCGATAATTAATGGTAAACTATAAACGGATTTGTCATAATTAATGTTGAAATATGTCGAATTTTTAAAAACACAATTTGAATCTTTGATAAACGTAACCTGAATGTTATCGATATAATTGGTCATCATTTTCAAAGATTATTCAAATGATCATTTTTGGAGGATCTATTTTTTATGAGAAGTAAGTTACCAACAAAGGAAATTATTGCTTTAGGCTTTTTTATGTTTGCTTTATTTTTAGGAGCGGGGAATTTAATCTTTCCGCCATTGCTTGGACAAAAGGCGGGTGAGTCTGTTTGGCCTGCGGTGATCGGGTTTTTAGCTACAGGAGTGGGTCTTCCTCTTCTAGCAATTATTGCGATTTCGAATGTTGAAGGAGATTTAGACGTCCTTTCAAAAAGGGTACATAAGAGATTTGCTCTAGTTTTTCCAGTCGTTATTTATTTAACAATTGGTCCGTTTTTTGGAATCCCTCGAACAGGAACAGTGGCTTATGAAGTTGGGGTTGTTCCTTTTCTAGATAGCCCGAGTCAATTAAGTTTATTTCTTTCGACACTCATCTTTTTCTCGGTTACGTTCTGGCTTGCTCTTAATCCAGCAAAACTCGTTGACCGTGTTGGAAAAATACTAACTCCTATTCTTTTTATCCTCATTGTGGTGATCTCGATTAAAGGGTTTGTTTCACCCTTGGGTGTTATGCGCGAACCAGTGGAATCTTTCAAAGAGGGAGCGTTTTTTAGCGGTTTTCTAGAAGGCTTTCTAACGATGGACGCCATTGCAGCACTCGTTTTTGGAATTGTCATTATTAATCGGATTCAAGAAAAAGGTGTTAATCAAGTAAGAGAGATCCGCTCTTATACAATTAAAGCGGGTATGATTGCCGGTGCTGGTCTTTCGTTTGTATATCTTTCACTCGCTTATATTGGTGCCACTAGTGTAGATGCTGTTGGTATCCAGGATAATGGGGGAGCCATTCTTACATCTGTTACTTCTCTATTATTTGGTAGAATGGGTTCACTTTTGCTTGCTTTAGTCATCGTTGGGGCATGTTTGACAACTTCTATTGGTTTAGTTTCTGCGTGTGGAGAGTTTCTAGCCAAGCGTTTTAGTCGTGTATCATATCCAGTCATTATTGCGATTTTATGTTTGTTTAGTTTTACCATGGCTAACCTAGGGTTATCACAGTTAATTTCATTTTCATTACCTCTACTGATCGCTATTTATCCGATTACGATTGTATTGATTGTTTTATCACTACTAGAATCAATCAAATCGATTTCAAGCTCTATTTATATTGGGGCAATAGCGGGTGCGAGTATTGTGAGTGTTTATGATGGATTCGTTTTAGCAGGGCTTGAGTCTGTCTATATTTCTAATGCGCTAGCGTATCTACCTTTATATTCAGAGGGAGTAGGTTGGTTGTTGCCAAGTATTTTAGGTGGCCTTATTGGTTTAATTTATAGGTATGTCAAACGTTAATCTAGATAATAAAGGAAAAGAGGGATCCCCACGAGAATAGGGGATCCCTTTTTTCCTTATTTAGATAGATTTAATGCATTTTGTGCAACATAGAAATCTTTTCCGTTGTATACTGTTACACCATCAAGTTGCTTTGTGAATGTTTTTTTATTTTGAGTAACTTCTGCAATGTTTTTATTAATAGGTAGTTCGATTTTTAAGTTCTTCTTCTCCGCAACAAAAACAGGATTTTTTGCATCTGTTACATCAATTCGAGTCGTGTAGCCTTTCTTCTCAAAGGACTCTTTTGCATTTACAAAAAGCTTGTCCGTTGTTGAATCAAGGTCAACTCCCATAAAGCTTGCCATTGTCTTTGCGATGTCAGTATTATCTACTAATCCATAAGGTTTTGATGGACCATATGCGTAGAGGAATACATCTTCACCAGTATGACCACCAGTACTATATCCAATGTTAGCACGATTTGCTAGCATTTTTGCCATATCGGTATGTACCGTTTTTGATGCTTTTAAAGAATTAACTTCTTCTGGTGTTAGTCCATCTAAACCATAAAGCTCTGCAACTTCTTTCATATTTGATCGATCTGAATTTAATTGGCTTAAAGCACCTTCAAGGGTCATTGATGCTTTCTTTAAAGGTTCGATGTAATCTGAAACTGGAATGGCGGGATATGTTGAGTTTGTATTCACATTCCCCATTGTGATTCCGCTATTTCCGTGGTCACTCACGGCAATAACCATTGTGTTACCATCTTTTTTGGCAAAATCAAGTGCCTCTTTTACTGCATCATCAAAAGCTAGTACATCACTGATGATTCCAACTGTATCGTTCCCATGTGCTGCCCAGTCAACTTTACTTCCTTCTACAAATAGGAAGAAGCCCTTATCATTTTTAGAAAGAGTATCAATTGCCTTCTTTGTCATTTCAGCAATGGATGGTTCACTATTTTTCTTCGCTTGACGATCAAAGTCGTATGCTAGAGCAGAAGGAGCAAACGATCCCCAAATTTTCTCTGATGTTGAATTTAATAGTGCATCCCTTGTCTCAACAAAATCATAGCCATTTTCATCAATCACGTCTAATAGATTTTCACCATCAACACGTGCATTTCTTGTTGTCCCTGGTGCTAGAGATTCTTTCCCTCCACCTAGTACAACATCAATCCCTTGGTATACTTGTTGTTCAGCAATGTCTTGATAATTACTACGGTGTGCTGCATGTGCAGAGAAACCAGCAGGTGTTGCATGTTGAATTTCAGAAGTAGAGATGATTCCTGTTGACTTCCCAGCAAGTTGTGCTCCCTCTAGTACATTCGCAACTGGCTTATATGCATCTTTAGGATTGATCGCGTCAACGCCTGGTGTATTCACCTCTTGTGGAAGAAGTCCAATAACCTTGTCATTACTCTTATACCCAGTTGCTAGAGCAGTTGCTGCTGGTGCGGAATCAGTAATTGCAGATTCAGCCGAATGGGTACGAACCGCTCCAATAACGATTTCATCCATCGCAAGGTTTTCACCCTTATACCATCTAGCTAGACTAGTAGCACCGGCACTTGTCCCATCCATGACCATCATAATAACATTAGTAGGTTGGTTTTTTTTGTCCTGTGCTTCCGCTAATTCGTTATTTACAGCAAAACTTAATGAAGAAAAAGCAACTGCAGCAGCCATTGATACTCCAACGACCTTTTTTCTCAAATTGTTCTTCATCATAATCCCCCTTTAAACTAAACTATTAAACTCACTTTTTTTATCATAAAAAGAAACTATTAATTTGGGGTAAGTCTCATGTTAAGTGTTTGTAAATGATTGTAAATAATAAAATAATCCGCGCCACACCTTCGTCAGTTTGGAACTTCGTGGATTACACTGACCTTTCGTGGGATTATCTCGAAATTTCGCGGGATTCCCGTCTCTTTTCACGGGATTACATCGCTGACATTCATCAATCTTGGAGCTTTGGCTCTCTTTTCGTGGGGACAGAGGCATACAGGGGAATTATGGCGGACTTTTCAATTACCTCATCAAACAAAGTAATATATTGAGAATCAAACAAGAAGTGATACATACTGATCACTTCTTGTTTCAGTTTAATAGGTATAGATGAATTTAAGAGAGGATTCATCTAATTGTATTGACTTATTATTTTATTACTCTTATATAGAAATAAATGTCTTGGGTGATCTTCTTAGGATTTATGACAAGCTCATAGCCATGTTTGACAGTCTCCTCAGGTACACTTTGAAATGATTGAGGACAGTCAGCAATAATTTGTAAGACTTCCCCTATTTTCATCGTTTTTAGCGCATCCAGCGCATAAATGACGGGGTATGGTCAAGGTTCGCCCCGAATGTCTAACGTGTAATTAACATCCATTACTTGTGACAAGGTTTACACCTCCTTTGTTATAACAATTTGACTTTGTTTAACTTGTTTAAATCCGGTACCATAGCGGAAACGTTTTTCCCACCAGCCTGAGAGGAAAAACCACAAGAGTAGCATCATGATGGTTACAATAAGAGCGGTATATGGACCCCAATGTACAATTAAGTTCACAGCTGGCCAATCTTTTGCCAACATATCAAAGATCCCTAGATGATCCCATCCATACGCTAATACAGTAGCGCCAACGATATTGCCTGCTCCAACTACCCAATATAGAATTTGCCCTTCCATTGCACGGTACATCATCCCAGTCTCGCAGCCTCCTGCAAGAACAATTCCAAAACCAAACAAAAGACCACCTATTACTGTACTTGGTGCAGCTATTTTGATCAGTGCTAGTGAACCACTTTGAATATAGAAGAAAGTAAGGACAACGCTAATTAGCATCCCAACAGCAATGGCTTTTGACATAATTGCCCGTCCGCTAACCCATAAATCTCGAAAAGCAGATGTGAAGCAAATTTGCCCACGTTCAATGAGAATTCCGAAAAGCGCCCCGGCAATACAAGCTACAGCTAATAAGGGCTTATCCGTTATAAAAAAATAAACAATGACGCCAGCATAAACACATGCAAATAATAGCCCTAGTAATGGTTGAATGTTTCTGCTATGTACGTTTTCTGTAACAGGAGGAGTGATGGCTCCCTTCAATAACTTGGGTTTTCCCCGCCACCATTTTGTATTGACGACCTTTACACCAAAATATGTTCCAATTGCAGTAGTCAACATGAAAATCCATGCATGAAAGGAAAACTGCGGAACACCAGTAAAAAAGGCAGCTAAATTACAACCAAGTGCAAGTCTCGCACCAAAACCAGCAATTATGCCACCGGTAAAGCCTTGAACAAGACGACGCTTTTGCTTTGGAACACGTATTTTAAAACTGTTGCTCAGTAAAACGGTAATGAGTGCTCCAACTAGCATCCCGATAACAATCCAACCATCTGTTCGAGTAATTGAAGTTCCTTGTAGACCAACTAGTTTAAAATAATCCCATTGTGAAACATCAATTCCAAACCATTGTAAGACATGTCCGCCAAATCTAGTAAACTCTCCAGTTACAGCCCAAACTGTTCCAGTAATACCAAAATACAAAGCACTAATTACCCCAGCAATACTGATAGCAAGGTAGGGGTTCCAATACTCTTTAAAGATTTTATGGTATAGTCCCACACTTCATCACTCCTTTTTGTTAAAAATATCCAGTTTCTGCTTTTAATATATGAAGCATTTATCATCAATAGTTGTTAAGTTTTAGAATTAAAGTGCAAGCCCCTGCTGGAGGATCATTTGGAAGTGTTTCGAATTGAATTTCATTGGTATTTGTTTGTTACATTTCGAACGCGACATCCTTTAAAAATATATACATTTATTTTTGTGAAAAAGTAATGTAAAATTTTAACATGATCAAGATTACACGTTTAAAATAAAGGCAATAGGAGGTTAGATAAAATGACAGGCATCGCTATTGCAATTATATTTTCGATGGTATTCATGATAGGAATTCCTATTGCTTTATTTTTCACTATTAAATACTTATTAAGATATAATGCGAAACTAAGAAAAAGAGATTGATAGTGATTCTAATCGTGCTTAACATGAGATGCAATTGAACTTATAAATAGAGGCTCTATACTAAGGGAATTTTGTTTTTGTGACATGATATGATTTCAGTTGATTGGAACGGAAGATGCGAGACTCCTGCGGGATGCGCAGGACAGGTGAGACCCCAAAGGAGCAAAGCGACGAGGAGGCTCAACGCCTGCCCCGCGGAAAGATCGCATCTGGAGTGGAAATCAACAACTATGGTTAAATAGCAACTATACGTAAACTGCCTAATAATAAAAGAAATGAAGTGAAGAAATGGAACTAATCATCCTATTACTAATTGCACTAGCCATCCTCTCCCGATTTCCAAGTGTGAAGGGCTTCATCGGAGAGAAATCAGTAAGTCTTATTCTAAGTAAACTGGATAAAGGAGTGTACAAAACCAAAAACGATTTCATGCTTCACACAAAAGGTAGCAAGACGAGTCAAATTGACCATGTCATCGTCTCGGTGTATGGGATTTTTGTGATTGAGACAAAGAACTACAAAGGTTGGATTTTTGGATGCGAACGAAATAAGTATTGGACACAAACCATTTTTAATAAGAAAAGTCAGTTCTACAACCCAATCCATCAAAACTATGGTCATATTAAAGCTATACAAGGATTCTTGGATAATGATGATGATTCAATCTTTCATTCAATTATTGCCTTTAGTCCAAGAGCAACGTTAAAAGAAATGAATGTTCAAAGTGAACGAGTGAAGGTTGTTTATACTCAGGATCTACTTAAGACAATCCACGGCTTTAACAAACCGATCTTAACCCAGCAACAGGTACAACGAATTGTGACAAGACTATCATTTGTACATAAACCAGACATGAATAAACGAAAAGAGCATGTCACAAAGATAAAATCAACACTGCGAGTAGAGCAACAGAAAATCACTTCAAATACTTGTCCGAAATGTGGGGGAGTCCTCGTACAACGATCAGGGAAGTATGGAGGCTTCACAGGGTGTAGTAATTATCCTAACTGTAGGTTTATTTTGAAGAAGCAGGCTTAGATTGAAAGACAGAACTCGTCTGCTTTGAGTATAATTCCAAACCACTTATAAAAGACCGCTAGAGTCAGGGGTCTTCTACTAAATCAACAATGACCTTTAAGATAGTCAAAAAGAAAAAAACAAGTTTCATGTTTTAAAGTTAAAATATCGGGAATAAACCTTATAAGCAAGAAATAATGGAGGGATAAAAAAATGAAAAAAAATCTATTTAAGGTATCTTCAGCTATTCTCTCATTTGGTTTGGTTGTTGGTTGTAGTAGCATGGACTCACAAGAGCCGGATCTGGATGAAGAACCACTAGAAGAGATTAATGAAGGTGTAAATGACGAACATGAACCAGATCTTGATGAAGAACCATCAGAACAAGCTGAAGAAGTTGAAGAAGAACTTAACGCACCTGTTGGTGACGAAGAAGAACCAGACCTTGATGAAGAACCTTCAGAACAAGCTGAAGAAGTTGAAGAAGAGACAAACGAATAGTAAAATAAAAAAACTCTTACTTCATTAAAATACAAATTGTACACAAAAGGCATGTTGAATAACATTATTCTTCATGCCTTTTGTCATGTTCTTAGGGTCTAACTCAGAAACTTAAGGAGTGAATTACACCAGAACGATATTGAAGAGCAGTTACTTTATGCTGTTGACCATTATACTATGTGACATCGTTTTCCCAAAGAGTATATGTGGAACATTTTTTTCATGATCAAATATGCGCTAGCCATTTTAGCTAGTGGAATTTATATGGCCATTCGATATAAAAAGGACTTTTTGTAAGAAGAGAGTATGACAACTAAGGATGGAAACGATAAAAAGGCACCAACCACCATGATTAAAAATGATGATTGTGCCTTTTATTAATAGATGGCTATTTTCGTAAACTTTGTTGTTTTAGACATTAGTATTGAAATGGTAGATACAAGCAGGATGAATACACGTTTATAGTTTTTTCTTTCAACAGAAAAAATGGGTCGCCTCTTTTGTGAAAGCAACAACCCGAATAGTATCTTTTGTGCTGTTTCTGTATTTTTGATAAACTCTTTTAATCTGTTTTTTTCGTGAGGTAATAGTTTCTATTATTATGTTACCATTTAATTAGCATTTTAAAGATTATATTCATTCATCTAATGTTTGAAGAAGTAAATACACATTAATCTTACATGATTAGTTATTAAGTGTTGTAGCCGAAAACAACAGAGGTATGAACTTTTTAGTAATAATATAAAAATAATTAAACTTCCAATTGGTAAAATGATACAATTAAAATGTTGAAATGAAGACAAAGGAATGTTCGAGATGTGTATTTCCACTATATTACTAGTCAATAAGAAAGTTAATAGAGGGAGTTTTTAGTTTGGATCATAACATTGACTTAAATAGGAAAACAAATGGTAAAGCAATTGCTTCTTTAATATTAGGTGTTCTATCAATAGTGACTATTATTTTCGGCGGTATTGGAGTTATTTGCGGTGTAGTCGGCCTAATACTTGGTATTATTGCACTTAAAGAAATTAAGCGTTTTGACCAAGAAGGAAGAAGAATGGCAATTTCAGGAATCGTATGTAGCATATTCGGAATTGTGCTTGCCATATTTTTAATCGTTATTTCATATATGGCTTTTATGAGTGTTTAGCACAAAAAGTAGTTGCCACTTTCTTGCCTGGGTTTTATGGAAAAATCTCGAGTATGGAGTGATTTTTGTGTACTTATTAGCCGCAGCATTAAGACCAAACATTGGTGATATTATTTTTCAATTAATAGCGTTTGTGATGGTTCTAGCTATTCCACTGGGAATTATCATATTAGTTGTTACATATAGAAAAGGAATGAGCAGACTAAAACGTGTCGAAGATAAATTAGATAAACTTCTATCAGTTAAGGAAAATAAATAGACATAATGTTTTGTGCTACCAGGGGCGATAATCTAAGAAGTTATATCGCTTTTTTGTTTTTTTGTACTAACTGCTGTATTCCAGTTTTAATGTCTAATAGGTAGGCTGGTGGGAAAATGAAAAATGTTAGTCTTTTGTTTTTAGTTTTGATGTTTGTTGGATGTAATAATTTAACCACAAATCGTTTAGATACAAAGACACTAATTGAATTTTACGAAAAGGACTTACAAAATGTAACTAAGATTGTAATAGTAGACGGAAGTACAGGATATAAGAAAACAATAGCTGATCATGCCGTTATTGAGGAATTTTTAGGTAAGGTAAAGGATATAAAGTTTATTCCAGAAGATAATCAAGAAGCCAGAGATGGTTGGCGTTACTCAATTACTCTTTCCCAAGATGATGAATATACTTTTCAGTTTGAGTTAACGACAGTAAATGATACTTATTATTATACTGAACCTGATATTCACCCTATTGTTGATCATTTTTATAAAGCAGTTGATGTGAAAGAGGAATAATTTCATTTTTTTACAAAGGGAAAATAATGAATTATATTTTCAATGGAATGAGCAGTGGTTAAAAAATCTTTCATTTCTTGCTGCAAGAATTGGTTGCTTACCTTTAATCAGCGGCTATGCATTTTCACATATAAATTTTAATAAAGTTGAAATAGTTAAAGACAAAGACATGATATAATGCTAATTAGAGTAATGTAGAATTTGAGGAAGGCAGAAGTTTATTTGATTTGATTCAATTTAAACAAGAGGTTGAAGACCTACTCGATATTAAAGTCGATGTCGTAACAGAAAACGCGATTCATTGGAGTATGAAAGAAGATGTGTTAAACGGAGCTATTCGATTATGGAAAATGATCGATATTAAAATATGTAAAGGCTTAGGTTTTTAAAGAATCTGAAGCCTTTTTATTTTTTAAAAATACAAAACGTGCTTTAACGAACGGGGGCGGCTAATATTCAACAAAGGGATTCGCTATCTTCTTATACAGCCTAGTTAATTTGAGCGATTAAACTACATAAAGTAATATTCCCCTTTACCGGTGTTAAGTTTAAAAATAGTCTCTACTTCCATTTCGTAAGGCCAAACTTCCTATTAAGTTATAAACCACCAAAAGAAAACAAGCAATGAATTGTATGGTTCGTTGTTTTGTCATGAGTTTCGATTTATCTATTTTTCTAAAATCCTGAATCAAAGGCATAACCCGAGCTTTCCTCCTTTATGAAAAAGACAACGGCCTACTAATCTGTAACTAGAATAACTACTACAAATCCTCAGGTAATTGGTCCTCTGAAATGACTTGCAACCCATTTCTTTTAAGTAAGGCAGAAGTAACTCCATTTCCAGCCATTTTCGTGCCGTTAAATTCACCATTATAAATCATTGAACTTCCACAGGATGGACTATTCTCCTTAAGAACAATAGTTGTTGCGTGTATTTGTTTCACTGTTGCTAAAGTAGCGTAGGCTCCTTTTATGTATAGTTCTGTAACATCGTTACCAGATCGATCAACCACTATAGCATTTCCATCTAGTACATCTTCTCCGGTTCCGCCTACTATTTCAGCAGGCTCCCTTGGTGTTGAAAATCCGCCAAGTAGTTCAGGGCAGATGGTGACGGCTTTGTTTTCGGCAACTAATTTATTAATCTTTTCATCTAGACTATGTGTACCGTTATATCGAACCTTTAACCCGGCTAAACAGGAACTGACTACGATCATGAGTGATACCTCCTAAATAATAAGAGACAAAAATTTACATCTACTCGTATTTTACCAATTTTTTAGTTTAATGTAATCGAAAAAATCCTCAAGCTTCACTAATTGAATTCTATAAAAAGAGACCGGGACAAATGTGAATTATCTAAATGAAAGCCGAACAATTATAGATGGTGGAGAAACACCGCTCCTGAAATATACTTCGCTTTCCGCGGGAAGCTGGTGAGCCTCCTCGCGCTTCGCACTGCGGGGTCTCACCGTTGCTTTTCATCCCGCAGGAGTCTACGTATATTTCATCCTCTAAGTTAATAATCTGTTCGGATATTCTGATAACACTTTAGGTGAGCCCCAGCCTCTTCTTTATTTTCCTCATAAAGACCCTATTAAATGAACCGTTCGTGGGGATTTGAAAAACTGTCTATTTTTTAGGAATGACTATAGTAAGGTTTTTATATTTTTTCCCAGATGGTTTTGTAGTAGTTGTAACTTTGTAATGTATATGGTTATAATCAATGCTATCCGGCAGTTCGATATCTACTAAATACGAATCCTCTTTTTCCTGTGAATGTACATATAGATTTCCTTTCATTAATTCATGAAGAAAGGATTGTCTATCTTTTGCATGGAAATCCTCTCCAAACTGATAAGGGTTAAAGTTCGAAAACGATTCTTCAAATTTGGTCCAGTCAATCTTATTATTATGTTTCATAGGACGTCCCCCATTAAATAGTGGATGCTGGATTATTGTCCAATTGGCTCAGTGGATGGTCAATCGCATCTGGATCACTAATTAAATTGATGTTACCTCCCATTGGTGTGCTCCCACCAAATGCAGCAAAATTCATACCCATCGATTGGTTTAGTTTTTCATTTACTTCCCATCCATTTGCAGATGTATCTCCAATAAAAACCCCACCTAAACTTTCAATTCCATTCACATTGACCATATTAAAGACAATGGGTGCAGTCATAACGTTCCCTCCATTCTTCCATAACGTAGTGTATGTATAAAGAGGTATGAATGTGAATTCTCTAATGGGTTAGGCACTTTAGACACCAACGGAACATAGTATAAAAACAAATTAGCATACACTTAACAAAGGAGTGTGACTGACATCAAGAACCCTTATGTTACCTTACAAGATATAAATGTAAATGTCATTCAAACAAATGCAGGTATTTTCATTGGAACCAATCGTCAATCCTACTGGTCTACTCATTCTAAGGCAAATCATGGCCTAGGATCTATTTCTGGTAATGGAAACAAGACCTTCAGGAACGTTAATATTGTGATAGATCCTGATACAATCGATTCACCAAGTACAATCAATCAAACTATTTCTGGGAGTTGATAATATGGATAAAAACGACGGATGTATCACCTTTAGAACTATTAATATCAACGGACAAAGCTCCAATTCAGGGGTTTTTATAGGGGGAAGTCAGTGTCATGGGTGGAGAATAAAAGAAAAGCAAAACGTGGGTTTAGGTCCTAACCATATTAATGAGGAGGGACAATCATCCTTCTGTCAAAATATTAACTCCATAACGGACCATGATTGTATAGATCATTTTATAAATAGTAAAAGAAGGAAAACAAACTAATTTGTTATTATGATTAGACATAAGAAGATTCCTCTTTACATAAACGTGTAGGTAGGAGGGGTCAAACATATGAAGCCTAGTATAGAGTTGAAAAAATTATCTGTTCATTCTATATCAAATAGCAGTGGTATTTTCTATGGCGATAATAAACTGCATCATTTCAAGGGTTCTTCAAGCAAAAATGAAGGACTCGGTGAAATAAGTGGGGATAAAAACACTGTCTCTCATACACATAATAAATTGATTAAACAAAAACCATGAGCAAAGAAGCAAACATTACCCTTGATCTTGAACAATTAAAAAAACTCCTGGAAGACTCGAACCTTAAATATGAGCAATTAAACATAACCCTAAATGTAGAGCGGGTTAATCTTATTATTGATTCATTGCATGAAATCCCTGTTAATTTTCATTTTGATAAAGTAGATGTAAAAGAAAATAAGGGAAATATAAACTTTGGTAATAATTTCGGGTTAAAAGAGGAGGAAAAAAAAGAAGTAAAGAAGGAGGTGAAAAAGGAGAAAAACCTCGCCTCTATTCATCATTCATCTCAACCGAAAAAAGAGCCAAAAACAGAACCAGAACCGGAAAGTATTATCATTAAAGTGAACAATAAAAAAATTGATTATTATTAAGGAAGGTGGTCTTTTTGGAAAGGGAAGAAAACACTACATAAATAAAAAATGGGAATCTAATCATGACTTTACCTTGTTTTATGAAAACATCTTAAAGCTGTTAAATGATTTAGCCATTCATCCTAGTCCTTCCTCACATACTCCTTTAGATCCACAAATATGTAATCATTTAGCTGATTCAATCGAATTGCAGGCGAAGACATTAGTAGTAGTTATTAATCTCATAAACGATCTCCTACCTGGATACCTTTCCCAGCTTAACTATGAAAATACCATTGATTATAAAAGCATGGAACAGCAGAGTAATCATGATCTTTCCATCGAACAGATTAAGAAAAATATGAAGTCTATCTTCGAATTACCTGAACTACCATCGTCTCTTTCTTTTGTAGACAATCATCCCGAAATTTTAAATCAGGTTTACGATCAAATTCTAAACGATATGGCCATTTCAAGAAGTATCGGCTTCTATTTCCAAGGGATCAAACATCTTTTCAATAGTACAGTAAAGGGTAACGTTCCTTTAAATATAAGCCCGGAAGAACAAGGAATGTTGTTACCATTATTAATCAAATCTATTCAGTACGATCCTAAACATATCTTGTTAGAATACTTATTCATGCCCTTTTGTGCAGACTAGTCTGGAAGATCAAGAATAAACAAATTTATTTATAACGAATGGTTTAATTGAATACATTTAAAGCGTGTTTTGATCAATCTTTTTTCAAAAACACGCTTTGTCTATTTACTATTTTATCAAGGTTATTAGAGGTCATCTAATCAAACTTTATTTCAAAGCTACAATATAAAAAAGCTCTTCCCATTGTCAAAAATTCTACTTTTCTAGATTTTTCCTCATAAGAGCTGCCACTTGTATGTGATCGTGATTAATAGTGTTTTCTAGGTTTTTAATTATTAACTCTTGGCGTTCCACAGGATGGTTTTGGCTTAATTTAGCTTTTGCTTCTATTTTTGAGATTTTTATTTTAAACGCCACAATTCCTTTACTCATTCCTTCGATATAACTAGGTTCAACATCATTTAAATTGTATGGACTATCAGGTTGTTCATATTTAGTTACCAAGTCATTTAAAGAATCAACTATTACTTTACGATCTTCGATAATTTCCAACTTTCCATATAAATGGATAGACACATAATTCCAAGTAGGTACTGCTTTAGGTGTTTCATACCAAGTAGGTGAAATATAACAATGGGGACCGTGGAAAACCGCGAGCACTTGTTGGTTCTCAGCATCCTTCCATTGCTCGTTCGGACGTGCAAAATGACCATATAAAGCATGTTCAGATTTATTAACCATTAATGGAAGGTGAGTAGCATAGGGTTCACCATGATGCTGAGAAAATAAGGTTGCAAAGCTAAACTTTTCGATAAAATCATAGATTTCTTCTTCTTCATCAATTTGAAAATCCTTAGGTATGTACATAATATCCACCTCTCAAAAATGTTAGTAGAGTGCTTTGGTCAATATAAAGTCTTTTTGTTCTTCATCACCCATATAAAAGGAGTGGGCTCCAGTTTGAACAAACCCCATTTTATGATAAAACGCAATCGCATTTTCGTTCTTCTCCCAAACACCAAGCCAAATCTTCTTCTTATGGCGTTCCGTCGCAATTTCAATCGCTTTATTTAGCAGTATTTTACCAAGTCCGTGTTTTTGAAATTTGCTCTTTATATAAATCCTCTCGATCTCAAGTGAATCATCACCCATTTCTTCAGTCTGAGCATCACTAGTATTAATCTTTATATATCCGGCAATTTCATGATTAAAGTAAACAAAAAAGAATTCCGAAGAACTGTTTGATAGTTCTGTTTCTAATTGTTTGATGTTAAATGCTTTTTCCAAATAGGCGTTCATATTTTCTGATGAGTTCTGATCCTTGAATGTCTCGTTAAAAGTGTCATAACTAATTTCTTGTAGTGTTCTTAGATCTTCAAGACTGCATTTTTTAATAGTTATTTTCGTCATTTTAATATGTCACTCCTATTATTTAATCAATAAATTCGCTTGTTGCCTTTCTTAACGAATTCCCAATCGACTTCTACATTTTTCCTAACTCGTTGCAGAAGATTTAAAATAGTTTCCATTTCCAGTTCAGAAAACCCTTCTAACGCAACCTTATTGGAATGATCATTTTCTCTTTTTATGAAAGGATAAACATTTCTCGCTTTCTCTGCAGGAAAGAGTTTTTTAATTTTTTGGTTATGTTCATCAGCTTTCTTCTCAACAAACCCATTTATTTCAAGCTTTTTTATAGCTCGAGCTGCAGTTGTTCGATCGACTTTAATCATCTCAGCTAGCTTTTCTTGAATGATTCCAGGGTTTTCACATATTCGCATAAGATACAAATACTGCCCTTTTGTAAGGTCATATTCTTTAAATTCGATATTACTGATAGAATCTAAAGCTCTTGCAATCATTCCAATTTCACGAAGAATTTCCTTCATAATAAGCTCCTTTGTTAAAAAATGTTGTAAATGCAATAAATATTCTCTATATATAATGTAATGTAAAATTGTTGCATTTGCAACAAAAAAAGGAGGGGCGATAAAAGTGAAATATGTTTTGTATATCTAACTTTTAACCCTAGCTAAACAGGAACTGACTATTATCAAGAAAGGATGACACTTTCCAATAATAAGAGACGGATTTTACCAGTTTTTTAGTTTACTGTAACTAATAGAAAAAAAGACTAAGTCAGTCTTTTTATTGTAAATATATGTTAAAATTTCAGAAAGGAGGGAGCTTATGAGATTTGTTCTAGTATTTGGACCTCAAGCCGTTGGGAAAATGACAGTTGGACAAGAATTAGCCAAAATAACGGATTTAAAACTTTTTCATAATCATATGACGATAGATTTAGTTGGTCATTTCTTTGATTACGGCACTAAAGAAGGTCGTAGATTAGTCAATCTGTTCCGTCAAGAGATCTTTGAAGAAGTATCAAAGAGCAATTTGTATGGAATGATTTTTACTTACCTCTGGGCATTTGATATGCAAGAGGACTGGGATTATGTTCATCATGTCTCTAGGTTGTTCGAATCAAGAGGAGCTACTGTTTATTATGTTGAGCTTGAGGCAGATTTAGAAGAAAGACTTGAGCGAAATAAAAGTGCTAATAGACTTGAACACAAGCCATCAAAGAGGGTTATTAAATCGTCAGAAGATCGATTAAAAAAGTCGATGGAGAAATACAGATTGAATTCTTTAGAAGGTGAAATTACCTTTTCAAACTATCTAAAGATAAATAATACAAACTTGAATGCAGAAGAAGTGGCAATGATCATCAAAGAAAAATTCGAATTATAACGTCACAATCAATTAAATCACGAATCTTATCTTAAGCCCGATCAGGTTCGGATACGTCTAGATATGCAATCGCTGATCCTGTCTGAAGGTAGGTGAGGTTCGGACACGACTGGATTTGAGATCACTGATCCTGTCTGAAGTCAGGGCGGGTTCGGACACGTCTGGATTTGACCTCGTGATCCTGTCTGAAGTTAGGGTGTGTTCAGACTCGCTTGGAATTGTATTCACTATCCCTGTCTGAAGTCAGGCCAGGTTCGAACACGCTTGGATATGAAATCGCTAATCCAGTCTGAAGTCAGGATAGGTTCGGACACGATTGGATTTAAAATCGCTGAACCTGTCCGAAGGTAGGCTGAGTTCGGACACGGGTGGATTTGAAATTGCCAATCTGTCTGAAGTCCGATCATGTTCGGACTCGTCTAGGTTAGACCTGTCTGATCCTGTCCGAAGTCAAGTAAGATTCAGACACCGGAGACAGGCATAAAGTATGAATAAATGAATAAGTACTTGAGATCGATTTCAGTATTGATAATAAAGCGTTTCATGGAAACCGGTTTTCTTAAATTAATCTTTATTTTTATAAATATCAATATTTTTCAAAAAAACAGTTGATTTATCTAATATACGGGGTTACAATCTGATTAAGAAAGCGTTTTCCGCAGATAAAACAAACCAGATATGGAAACCGGTTTCCGATTCTAGTAATCTAGTAATCTAGGGAGGTAAATGCAAACTAAAGTAGGAACTGTGCTTTATTTGTAGTTATTCTATTGTTTATTCAAACATTAAGGGGGAAATGAAGATGAAGAGTATGAAAAAGTTAATGACTTTAGGTATGGCATCACTCCTAGCATTCTCGCTTGCAGCATGTAATGGCAATAATGATGAAGGTGCTTCGGATAATGAAGGTGGAAAAGAAAAGGTAGAACTAAGCTTTTGGGCATTCGGGTCTACTGGATATGAAGACTTAGTGAAGCAATATGAAAGTGAAAATCCTGATGTTAAGATAAAATTTAGATCTGCTGAAACGGCTGAGCACCATGATGCGTTATTTACTGCACTATCAGCAGGAAGTGGTGCACCTGATATCGCGATGTTAGAGGTTGATCAGCTTGATCGTTTTAAAGCGGCTCAAGATCGTTTTGCTAACTTATATGAATACGGGGCAAAAGATGTTCAAGATCAATACCTTGATTGGAAATGGAATACTGGTGAAATCACTGGTGAAGATTTCCTACTAGGAATGCCAACAGACATCGGTCCTAAAGCACTTTACTATCGTACAGATGTATTTGAAGCTGCAGGATTACCGACTGATCCAGAAGAAGTTACAGCTCTTATCAATTCTCCAGAAGCTTTTAAAGAAGCTGGAATAAAGGTGAAGGAAGCTACAGGTAAACCGTTCGTAGACAGTATTGAAATGGCTTTCAGAGCAAAGCTTGATCCAGCGGTTGAAACGTATTTGAACCCTGAAGGGGAATTAATTCTTGATCAAGAAGGTAGTGCTGTAAAAGCTGCATGGGATTATGCAGTTGAGCTACATGAAGCTGGACTTGTAGGAAAATATGATATGTGGACTCCTGAGTGGGCAAGTGCTGTTAATACAGGTGACTTTGCTGCTGAATTAGGAGCTGGATGGTTAAAGGGTTGGATGGAAGGAAATGCTCCTGATGCTGTAGGTTTATTTAGAGTTGCAACATTACCAACAGAATTTGCAGCAAACTGGGGTGGTTCATACATCTCTGTTCCTAGCGAAACTGAACATGCACAAGAAGCATATGACTTTATCGAATGGTTAGTATCACCAGAAAATCAATTAAAGTCATTCCAAAGTCATGGATTATTCCCATCAGCACCATCTGTGTATGAAATGCCTGAATTTACTGCGAACGAAGACGAGTTCTTTGGTGGTCAAGTATCCTCTGCAGTATTTGCTCAAGCAGCACAAGATATCGATGGAATCGTCTATAAAGGTGAAAAGTACTTCCCAGTTCACCAACAAATTGTTGATGGTCTTAAAAACGTAGTTAATGGTGGAGACCCAGAAGAAGAATGGGAAGCAGCTGTTAAACGTGCGAAGGATTTAGTAAGTCGATAAGGGTAAACATTATTATTAACCTTTATATGGTGTCCTGCTTGGACACCATATTATAGGTTTAAAGAAGGACGGGGAGTGAAAATGGCTTCAGTGAAAATAGCTTCAGCTAAAAAGACTTCAAAAACTAAGAAATCAATGTCTGAAGAAAAAAAGGATATGATTTCAGCATACTTATACATCGCACCATTCTTTATCATATTTGCCGTAATTGGTTTGTATCCAGCACTATTCAGTACGTTTTTAGCCTTTCAAAAATGGAATGGTTTAGCTCCAATGGAATTCGTTGGATTAAATAACTTTAGGGTTGTTTTAATGGACCCGTTATTTTGGAAGTCCTTGTATAACACAATCATCATTGGGTTAATGGGAACAGCACCACAATTAATTATAGGGATTATTCTTGCTTTTTTATTAAACCTATCGTTTCTCCGTTTTAAAAATTTCTTCCGAGTTACGATCTTCATGCCTTATATTACGTCAATGGTTGCAGTAGCCCTGATTTTTAGCGTGTTATTTAGTAATCATGAATCATCCTTAGCCAATTATACGTTAGGATTACTTGGTTTTGATCCAGTTAACTGGGGAGCATCAGAATGGGGAACAAAAATTGCGATTTCGATTATGGTGTTTTGGAGATGGGTCGGATATAATACGATCATTTATCTTGCTGGAATCCAAAGTATCTCAAATGATTTGTATGAAGCAGCAACAATTGATGGAGCAAACAAATTCCAACAGCTTATACACATCACCATGCCTTTATTAAAACCTTTTATTATTTTAACTGTCTTTTTCTCTACAGTCGGTTCATTACAGCTTTTTGCAGAACCAACCGTATTCCTAGGTGCCTCTGCATTTACGAGAGATGAAGCCATGACGGTTGTTATGTATCTATATCGAGATGCATTTAAATTACAATCCTTTGGTACAGCATCTGCTACAGCCATTATTTTATTAGTGATTATTATCATATTCTCTGCTATTAACACTTTAGTTACATCAGGATTTGGCAGAAAGAAGAAAGGAGCATACTAATGAGTCAGGAAGCGGGAACAAAAAAGTTTTCACCAGGAAGAATATTTATTTATTTGTTTCTTTCATTAGCATCTCTACTGTCGTTATTCCCATTTTACTGGATGTTTGTGATGGCGACACGGCCAAGTGCTGCGTATAATTCAATTCCACCGACCATCACACCGGGGGATTTATTGGTAACGAACTTCCAGAAAGTGTTAGGAGCGATTGATTTCTTCAGAGCAATGGGGAATACAGTCATTTTATGTATCTCGGTTACACTTGTTGTCCTTATTATTAGTTCATTAGCTGGGTATGCTTTTGCTAAATTTAAATTTCCTGGCAAAAACGCTCTGTTCGTAGCAATCTTGTTAACAATGGTGATCCCACCACAGCTGGGATTAATTCCGCAATATTATTTAATATCTAAAGCTGGATTATTAGATACGTTACAAGGGGTAGCGATTCTGTTCTTTTTAAATCCATTAGGGATCTTTCTAATGAGACAGTATGTGAGCAACTCGGTGCCTGATGAACTAATCGAAGCGGCTAAATTAGATGGTGCTTCAAATTTTAAAATTTATCGAAGTATTGCCCTGCCAATCATTTTACCAGCGTTCGCAACTCTTGGAATTATTGTTTTCACAGCAGTATGGGGAGAATTCTTATGGCAGTTTACGATTCTTAGAGATCCAGAAATGTATACGATTCAGGTTGCACTTGCAACATTAAGTAATACCTTTAATATTGATTTTGGTATGATTATGTCAGGCGTATTTTGGGCAACTGTACCTTTAATTATTATCTTCCTTTTATTTAATCGATTATTTATTTCGAGTATCACAGAGGGAGCAGTCAAGTAAGTTTTATGAATCGTTCTTTACTTATTAATGAGAAGCTTAGTATTCTATCAGTACGATATTAAAATTATTCTTAAGGCATAGAGGGATCACAATGAATTTAACGATAAAAGATATTGCTAAGTTAGCTGGTGTGGCTCCATCAACAGTATCTAAAATCATGAACAATTATGGCGGCGTTAGTGAGGAAACAAAGAAAAAAGTAATGGATGTGATTGTAGAGCATGATTATCAACCTACTTTTTCTGCAAAAGTACTTGCCACTAAAAAGTCTAATTTGATTGGTTTGATTTATGCTGGAAAAGTAAATGTTGAGTTTACACATCCTTTTTTTAATGAAGTTGTGACTTCTTTTAAAAAGACGATCGGAAAGTTAGGGTATGATATTCTGATGTTTTCAAATGAACAATTCTCTAAAGATAATGGAAGCTACCTTGCTAGATGTAGACATTTTCATGTAGATGGTTGTCTCATTATAGCTGGTGAGGAAATTGAAGATCATATCTATGAACTAGTCGAGAATGGAGTTCCCTGTGTGGGAATCGACATTGAATTAAATGGCCCCAAGGCAAGTTACGTGATGACCGATAATGTGAATCTTTCCAGAAAGGTCATCCAACACTTTTACCTCGATAACATTAGAGAAATTGGATTTATTGGGGGGAAGAAGGATTCTGCCATCGCTTCACTTAGGGAAAAAGGATTTATAGATATAATGAGTCAGTTAGGTCTAAAGATAAATGAAAGCTGGATGAAGTACGGAGACTTTCATGAAGAAAGTGGATACACGGCAATGAAGGAAATCTTGCAGCAAAAGCCGTATCCACAGGCCATTTTTGCAGCTTCAGATATGATGGCTTTCGGTGCCTTAAGGGCGATAAAGGAAAGTGGTTTAAATGTTCCTGAGGATATTCGGATTGTAGGCTGTGATGACATTGATGCATGTCGTTATAGTGATCCTAAATTAACAACGATCAAGCAAGATAAGGACCGCCTCGGTAAATTAGGTGCAAATATGCTAAATGATTTAATTAACGGGGTTTCAGAGTTAAAGCCAATGTTCATCGATTCCGAGCTAATGATCAGGGAATCATGCGGTAGTAAGAATCGTAATCAATAATACAGAGATCTAAGACAGGGGAGGCTTTCGAATGGCTATTATAGAATTTCCAAAAGATATGAAATGGGGAGCAGCAACTGCTTCTTATCAGGTAGAAGGTGGAGCATTTGAGGATGGAAGAGGTGCTTCCATCTGGGATACTTTCTCAAGAACACCAGGAAAAGTTCTGAATGGAGATAACGGAGATGTAGCATGTGATACGTATCATCGTTATGAAGAAGATATAAAATTGATGAAGGAATTAGGGATTGATTCATACAGATTCTCTGTTGCATGGCCACGTATTTTTCCAAATGGGAGAGGAGAAGTGAATCAACCTGGTGTTGATTTCTATCATCGTTTCGTTGACACACTTCTTGAGAATGGTATTGAACCAATGTGTACCCTATATCATTGGGACTTACCTCAAGCACTTCAAGATGAAGGTGGTTGGGCAAACCGTTCGACCATTGATGCCTTTGTAGAGTACTCTGAATTTATGTTCAAGGAGTTTCAAGGAAAGATAAAAAACTGGATTACCCTTAATGAGCCTTGGTGTGTATCATTTTTATCTAACTTTATAGGTGAGCACGCTCCAGGAAATAAGGACTTACAGTTAGCAACAGATATTTCTCATCATTTAATGGTTGCTCACGGCAGATCAGTAAAAGCATTCAGAACTCTTAAGATCGATGGACAAATCGGCTATGCTCCAAATGTTACATGGAAAGAGCCTTTCAGTAATAAGCAGGAAGACATTGATGCATGTAAACGAGAAGTAGGCTGGTTTGTAGAATGGTTCATGGATCCAGTATTCAAAGGAAGCTATCCACAATTTATGGTAGACTGGTTTGAATCAAAGGGTGTTAAGATGAATATTCAAGATGGGGATTTACAAGATATTAGTCAACCAATCGATTTCCTAGGAATCAATTATTATACCGGGAATGTTGCAAGGTACAAAGAAAATAGTGGGCTATTTGACTCAGAAGACCTAGATATGAATTACGAGCGTACCGATATCGGTTGGCCAATCTATCCAGAGGGATTTTATAAAGTACTAACTTATATAACAGAACTTTATGGACAGGTTCCAATCTATATTACTGAAAATGGAGCTTGTTACAATGATGAGGCGGAAAATGGACGTGTAAAAGATCAACGTCGCATCACCTATTTACAGCTACATCTAGCTGCCCTAAAACGCAGTATGGATTCTGGCGTAAATATAAAAGGCTACTTAACATGGTCACTCATGGATAACTTTGAATGGGCATTTGGCTATAGCATGAGATTCGGAATCGTTCATGTCGACTTCCGTACATTAGTTAGAACGAAGAAAGATAGCTATTATTGGTACAAACAAACACTTGAAAATGGGTGGTTTGATTTAACTTATTGATTAATCGTTCGTTTGAATAAGCCTTATGAAAAAAGTGTAATCCGATTGGTTGATAGGAGAACAGTTATAACATATCCTTTAGAGGTGCGATTAGGAAACTAATTTGCACCTTTTTTTCAACGAAATAAAGAAAAATAACGTTGAAGTGCGTCTATATAGCGTCCGATATCGCAATCGTAGATTATTTCTTGAACACTTAAGCTAACGGTGCAAGATAGTTTAAGTAAAAAGGCTACGTAATAAACGCAGCCTTAATACTTCTTATTGAGATGTGATGTTAGTCCCAAGGTTACCAATTAGGTTAGAAAGGAAACCTAAAAGTTGTTGTACTTGGTCTGGAGTTAAATTATCTTGAGAAGTTAATCTAATACAAGGTAATTCTAGTTGAAGTTCAAGTCCCAGAAGTACAATTGTAATTGGACATGGGATAGAAACACAAAGTAGTTCATTACCTTCGCAACAACCTTCAGGACATTGGTTTTGCTGTTGGTCGTCGTTTACTTGGTTTGGGTTGTGTTGTGGATTGTGAGTCATAAAAACACCTCCTTTTATTTGAACTCAATCACAATATATGAAAAGGAAAATAACTTGTCTAAACTCTCATCATAGTTAGAGAAAAGATAAAGATATAACCTATTTAGTTTTAATAAAGATAAAGCATACCTTTTAATTCAACTAACGGGGCTAATTCTTCAATATAAGAATGGCTTTTTTTATGCAGTAAAGGGAAGGTGAATTCAATATATTGGAAGGGAAAAGGTATATAAAACGAGAATTACTTAATATACCAGATTTTATAAAAGAGAGGTAAATTATGAGTAAATCATTTATTGAACAAGTGCATTATATTAGAATTCCTGTAAAAGATTTAGAACAGTCTGCCGGGTGGTATAGAGATGTATTAGGGTTACAGTTATTAACCGGTACTGATGATCCATTTGCGATTATTAAAGTAAATGAGGGACCTTTTTTACTTATCTTAGTTCCTACAGACGATGAAACATTTTCGCATTTTACAATTAATAATGAATCAGCTTTTAGTATCGGCTTTACAAGCCCAGAATTATCTAAATTTCATCAACACTTAATTAATAATCAAGTGAAGGTCGAGGATATACAAGAAGATAATGGTCATGCCTATTTCCACTTTTATGATCCAAATGGTAATAAACTTCAAGCACACTGGTAAGCTTGTAATCCTACTCAGTCTAAGTAATTCGGATTAGCTGAAATGTATCTTAATTAAGTGTCACGAGTGTTCAATATGAGCAGTCGTTTTTTTGTATTCCAGATTTCATAGAGTTCTTTTTTATTTTCTCGATAACACATCAACTCCTTTCCAAGTCTCTGTCCCCTGGGAGTTACCCTTGTATCTAAGGTTGTCTAAGTATTTGAAACAGGCTATACGAAGGTTGTACAAAGATCTAGTTCTATTCAAAAATTCGTAGAAATATGTTGTTATAACTGGATAATTTATTAAAATAAGGCTCTTTTCTAAAGGCTGTTTTCTCAAATTTTGTTATTTAAGATAAAACACGTTGAAATGTTCGTTATATAAGCAGGCTGAATACACGTAGACTCCTGCGGGATCAGTGGGCAAAGTGAGACCACAGGAGCATAAGCGACGAGGAGGCTCATGGTCACCCGCCGGACGCGGAGTGTATTCAGCCTGCGGCTTTAAAAGCAACAATCTATACGAAAACAGCCTAAAATAAAAAAATATCAAATGCTCAGAAGAAAGAATTATACAAACATTATACAGATGTGTATAATGTTTGTATAATGATGATGGAGGGATTGATTAATTTGACAAAGAGGAAAAAGGTCACAGTGATTGGTGCAGGTCCTGGTGGGCTAGCTGTTTCTATGCTTCTTTCCGCACAGGGCTATGAGGTGACTGTGTATGAAAAGCAACCAATCATCGGCGGCAGGACGTCAAAACTCACACTAGGTGATTACACCTTTGATTTAGGTCCCACTTTCTTTATGATGCCTTCCATCCTTGAAGAATTATTTCAGATGAGTGGACGTCGTTTTCAGGATTATATGGAACTACAGGAAATTGATCCGTTATATACATTGAAATTTGGTGACTTGACCTTTTCTCCATCGAGAAACAAGGACAAGATGAGAGCAGAAATGGAAGAAAAGTTCCCGGGAAGCTTCTCTGGTTATGAGAAATTTATGAAGGTAGAAGGAGAGAAGTTTGACCGTGTTACCCCATTACTTCAGCAGCCCTTTACGAAGCTGACTGATCTTATCACAAGAAATATGGTTAGAGCTTTACCTAAGTTAAATGCGGTTGATACAGTGTATAACCGTTTATCTACATATTTTAAAGACGAACGACTTAAATGGGCGTTTTCCTTCCAAGCCAAATATTTGGGGATGTCCCCGTGGGAATGTCCAGGCACATTCACCATTCTTTCCTATCTTGAGCATCGGTACGGGCTTTTCCACCCAATTGGTGGAGTCAATCAGCTATGTAAGGCAATGGCTTCCGTTATCGAAGAATATGGAGGGAAGATTTATACAGAAACAGGTGTACAAAGAGTGCTAGTTAAAAGAGGAAAAGCGGTAGGAGTTAGGTTGGAAAATGGAGAAACGGTGATTAGTGATGATGTTATCATAAATGCCGATTTTGGTCATGCAGTTACGACCCTTTTTGATCAATCAGATTTGAAGAAATATCGAAAGGAAAATGTAGAAAAAAAGAAGCTATCTTGTTCTACATTTATGCTGTACTTAGGTGTGAACAAACCGCTAAATCTTCCACATCATATGATTGTGTTTGCAGATGATTATAAGAAAAACGTGGAAGAAATGACGAAAACGATGAAATTATCGGAGAATCCATCCATTTATGTTCACAATCCTTCTATATCCGATCCAACCCTGGCTCCAAAAGGGAAATCCTCTCTCTACGTATTAATGCCAGTGCCGAACTTAACGGCTGAAATTGATTGGAACATTGAAAAAGAGAGGGTACGAGAGCAAATGCTATCAATCTTGGAGCAAGAGCCAGAGCTACAAGACATTCGTTCACATATTGAAGTTGAAAAAGTAATTTCTCCTCTTGAATGGCAAAACGAAGTGTATGTTTACAAGGGAGCGACGTTTAATTTAGCCCACAGCCTTGATCAAATGATGTATTTCCGACCCCATAATCAATTTGAAGATGTCGGTCATTGTTTTTTAGTTGGAGGAGGAACCCACCCAGGTAGCGGTTTGCCGACGATTTTTGAATCAGCACGAATTAGCGCAAACCTTGTAAACAAGCAATATGGAAAGAAAGAAGTCTACTTCACACAAGATGATGGGTTATTAAAAGAGGAGAACGCATTATGGAAATAGGAATTGTAGGAGCAGGAGTGGGCGGACTTGTAACGGCCCTATTGCTTGCTAAACAAGGAAACTCTGTCACCATATTTGAGAAAGAAGCTTTCTTAGGAGGTAGACTCACGTCTCAAGGAAATGAACGGTATCGAATTGATCAAGGACCAACCATTGTCCTTTTACCAGATTTATTGAAGGAAATCCTTCAGGAGGCTGGGATACCAGAAGAAGAATTGGAGCTCATTCCGTGTGACCCACTTTACGATATTCATTTTAATGATGGAACTACGTATACCAAGTTTAGAGATTTGCCTACCCAGCTCGCCGAAATAGAGCGACTGTTTCCTGGGGAGTCTGATCACTTTCTTCGTTATCTCTCTGACATGTCTCGTGTTTATCGTCTAGGAATGAAAGCTTTTCTAAGCAAGACCTTTAAAAGAAAACGAGACTTTCTTACCTTTGAAAACATGAAGCTATTAATTGATTCAAAAGCCTATAAAGATTTGAAGAGCTTTAATGCTTCCTACTTTTCACCATCAAAGCTTCAAGAGGCATACTCCTTACAATCCCTATACATTGGTGGGTCTCCGCTAGAGGTACCAGGTCTGTATGGATTAGTCTCCTATAGTGAGCATGCTTTTGGTATATGGTATTTAAAAGGAGGTTATTATAGTCTAATACCAGTATTAGAGAAAGCCTGTAAAAGAATGGGGATCACGATTCATGTCAAAGCAAAGGTAGAGCGCCTTCAAATTGAACAGAATGTGTGCAAAGGGTTAGTTGTGAACAATGAAGATTGCCGTTTTGACGCAGTCGTATTCAATGGTGATTTCCCGAATTTACATCCTATGATTAATACGCATGAACGGAAGAAAAGCTATAAGTCTTCATCGGGCTGTGTCCTCGTTTATCTAGGAGTGGAGAAACGGTTTCAGGAGATGAAAGCTCATCAATTTTACTTACCGGAACACTTTGAAAAAAATATGAAACAAGTATTTAAAACAAAACAGCTTCCTGATGATCCTTCCTTTTATATCTTTAACCCTGTCGCCTTAGATGAAAAGGCAGCACCTCCTGGAGAAAGTGTCCTTTACTTTCTCATTCCTGTACCTTCTGGCGATGACATTGATTGGGAAACGGCAGCACCAGCTCTTGTCGAAAAGGTGCTGCAAAAGGCTGAAGAGAGACATTTTAACGGGTTACGAGAATCGATCAGGTGGATGGAGATTCGTACGCCAAAAGATGCCATAAAAGATGGTCTATTTCAAGGCGGAAGCTTTGGTATAGCGCCGACTCTTTTTCAGTCAGGAGGATTCAGACCCCAACTATCTCCATACAACATTGAACGCCTGTATAGTGTCGGTGCCTCTGTTCACCCTGGAGGTGGGGTTCCAATTGTGCTACAAGGGGCACGTATTTTAAGCGAATTAATTAAAAAGGAGTTGGGTGCATGATTGATTCTAACTTGATACTAGAGTGTGAAAAAATGATGAAGAAAGGCTCTGCTAGTTTTTACGAGGCTTTTCGTTTTCTTCCTTCCCCAAGAAAAGAAGCCGTGTTTGTCATTTATGCATTTTGTAGATTAATCGATGATTCTGTTGACGAGCCTGAACATTCACCTTTTACACTTGAAGAACTAGAAGAGCAATTTAAACAGATTGAGTCATCAGAGGGACACTTTATTTGGCCTTCCTTAAGGTGGTTGTTTGACAACTTTCCTATTGATAAAGAACCATTTTTAAAGCAAATATCGGGTCAACGAATGGACTTATCGTTAACACACTATCAATCAATGAAGCAATTAGAAGTTTATTGTGAAAAGGTAGCCGGATCTGTTGGAGAAATGCTTCTACCTGTTCTTCATGATTCGCCGACACTAGATGTGCAAATGGCAGGAATTCAGCTCGGGAAAGCGATGCAGATTGTCAACATTATCAGGGATGTCGGAGAGGATTCAAACAGAGGACGCCGATATATTCCGGATGAATGGTTGGCTACATATCAATATACCCATACTGAATTTGACGAGATGACGGTCAATTTTAGGTTTAAGAAGATGATCAATGGTCTGATGGACCTTGCTAGCTGTTGGTTTAAAAAAGGACTGGCAGACATTGAATCCTACCCAACTGAAAGTGCGTTCTCAATTAAACTAGCATCCAACTACTATGCTGCCATTATGGAAGCTGTCAAAATGAATGACTATCAAGTTTATACAAAACGAGCCGTCGTGAGTGATAAAAAGAAAAAAGCAATCTACTTAACAACGTTACAAAGCGCTTTAGAGGATGGTGTTCAATCGATTGAAGCGTAATTATTCAATCATAGTGAGAAGGAGGGGAAATCTTTGAATCGACGTGATGATGTGAACAAGAGAAAAGCAGATCATATCCAAATTTGTCTTAATGACGATGTGAACGGAAGAGGAATGACAACAGGCTTCGAGAAATTTTCATTTATCCACCAAGCTCTTCCTGAGGTGGATTTTGCAGAAATTAATGTGGAGACCTCTTTTCTTAAAAAGAAAGTGGCTACTCCATTTCTCATTAGCTCGATGACCGGAGGAACCGAAAAGGCGATGACAATTAACCAAAACCTTGCCATCGCAGCAGAAGAAAAAGGGTGGTCATTTGCTGTAGGATCAGGAAGAGCGGCAGTCGAAGACCCTGAAAGAGCTTATACCTTTCGAATACGAAAGTACGCACCAAGCATTCCGATTATTGCGAATGTGGGGGCTGTGCAACTTAATTATGGCTTCGGTGTGGATGAATGCAAAAAAATTGTAGATTTAGTGGAAGCTGATGCTTTAGTTCTACATTTAAACAGTCTGCAGGAATTAATTCAGCCTGAAGGAAATACAAACTTCCGTGGGTTATTTCAAAAAATTGAAGAGCTGTGTAAATCATTCCACTTGCCAATCGGTGTGAAAGAGGTTGGGTGGGGAATCAATAGTAAATTGGCTAGGCGATTAGTTGATGTGGGCATTTCATTTATAGACGTGGCTGGTGCTGGCGGGACGAACTGGAGTCAGGTCGAAAAACTTCGCTCTACGGATCCGTTAAAACGAGCAGTAGCTGATGCGATTAGTGGCTTAGGCATTCCAACGTCAGAGTGTCTTCTTGATTTAAAACAAAATGAAGGGTCCGGAACGATCATTGCTAGTGGCGGGCTCAACAATGGAGTAGAGGCAGCAAAGGCTATTGCGCTAGGTGCCGATCTTGCTGGCTTTGGTCGATCCATTCTTGCAGAAGCCGTAACATCGGAAAAGGCATTAATCGAGCGCTTCACTCAAACAGAGTATGAATTAAAGGCTGCGATGTTTAGCATTGGAGCTGCATCCATAAACAAGTTGAAGAACACACCATCCATCAAGCAAGTGGGATATTAGTGTTAAAAGACCTCTGTCTAGAAGTTTTTAGGGTGTTTAAAAAAGGCTATTTTCTCAAACTTTGTTGTTTGACATATAACTTTGAAATTGTAGTAACAAGCAGGCTGAATACACGTAGACTCCTGCTCAGACCAGTGGCCAAAGTGAGAGCCCATAGGGGCATTTGGGCGGAGGAGGCTCACTGGTCACCCGCCGGACGCGGAGTGTATTCAGCCTGCGGATTTAAAAGTAACTATCTATACGAAAACAGCCTTAAAAAGCAAGATGTCGGGTGCAACGAAAGGGATGGTTTATACAAGTAAAAGATCCTTTCCCATGCTCTAAAGAAAAGAAAGGTATGTTAACCATGAAGATAGAAAAACCTTTATATTTCATTCAGCAAGTTTCTGAAATAACAGGTTTGTCCAAGCTTGTCATTCGAAAATGGGAGGAACGGTATCAAATTGTCATTCCTAACCGACTTGAAAATGGATACAGAGTCTATACAGAAGAGGATGTAAACAAAATTCTTGCAGTAAAAGGTTTAACCGACCAAGGGTACTCAGTGAAGCAGGCTGCCTCTTTCATTAACAAAATCGAAACGAAACCAGAACCAACACCAGAACCAACACCGGTAACTCCTGATGGACAAATGAAGTCTCTACCTCAAGCGTCCAATGAATATGTAAATGAACTAATAAAAGAAGGCGCAAATTGTCATGAAGCCGGTATGAACTATATTTTTCAACGCGCATATCACGAGAAAGGACTAGAGTATTTTATTCATTCAGTCGCCCTTCCTTTTTTATTTGAGATCGGAAAACGATGGGAAACAGGCGAATGGGAGGAGTATCAGGAAGCGGGCGCGAGTATGGCATTGAGAGATTTTCTGATTGGGCTTCGTAGAAACTTCATTGTTCGAAAAGAAGCGCCAACCCTATTAGGGGCATGTCTTCCATACGAAAAACATGAAATTCCGGTCATGCTCATTCTTTTGAAGGCAATGGTAAAGGGATGGAAAACCGTGTTAATCGGAGCATCGCCCGCCCAAGGGTCTATTGAAAACACCGTGCAGAAGCTCCTCCCAGATCGTGTCATTTTATCAGCAACCACCACGACTCCGTTCGAAGAGGATCCTAATGCCCTGCTCAGGTTAGACCAGTTTGCAGGAACCTGCAAGAAAACAGACTTCTACCTAGGAGGACCTGGGGCAGTGGAATATATGTCAAAAATGAAAATAAATCTAGAGTTCATTACACTCTCTCAGTCTTTGAATCATATATTAGAAATCAAATGATTTTTTGGGCGGACAGACCATATAATCGATCAAAAACAATGGGGGAGTGTCGCCATTCCCATTTGTACTTCCTGGATAATAGTCGTGATTGTTGGCGTATAAATGTGTTTCATTAAAGTTAAAATGGTAAAAAAGTGAGGGTACACGAATGTTCACTGTTATGATTGCAAAATTACTTCGTCTCCTACCTAATCAAGCAAAAAAGACACCTATGATCTCCTTGCAGAAAGTGAAAATGAAAAAAGATATGGTCGTTGAAACATCTGTTCAACCTACTACCATTTCCTTATACTATCCCTTGGAAGCAGGACAGAAAAAGCTCCCTGTTTATCTTAATTTTCATGGTGGAGCGTTCATCATGCATGAAAAGGAGATGGATGATCCTTATTGCCGCTACCTGGCCAATCAGGCTGAATGTGTAGTTGTTAATATCGATTATGTGAAAGCGCCAGAGTACCCTTTTCCCAAGCCGATTGAACAGAGTTATGATATTTTTCAATGGATAAAGAGTAGAGCTGATGAGTTGAATATCGATGCGGAAAAAATGATGGTTGGCGGACAAAGTTCAGGGGGGAATATAGCGGCAGCCCTCTGTCTCTATCTGGAAGAGAAAGGGGAAAATCAGCCGCTGCTCCAAGTGCTGTCTTGCCCGATGCTGGATTTTGCCACCCCTTATTCAGATAAACCGGAACCGGATAAATGGCGTGCCCGATATCCTCAAGTAGCACATTTTTTGAACATGTGCTACGTACCTGACAAAGGACAAGCAGAGAATCCTCTCGCTTCCCCAGTTCGTGCTGAGGTGAGTAGCCGCTTAGCTTCTGCCCTTTTTCTGATAGCGGAGTACGACGCATTCAGGCCAGAAGCCGAATCTTATTCTGAGAAATTAAAAGCATCTGGAGTAAACGTTCAAGAAGAACTATTCAGAGACTGTAAACATGCGTTTACCCATCTAGGCCCAAAAGAAAAAGCAGAAGAGGCTTGGAAGCTTGTCGCTTGGAAAATCAAGGCAACGGCCGAATCCCATGGTAATTGAAGAACTTCTATCGGCCGAATTATTAGATAGAAAGTTTTTACATAGAGCTACAGGATGGAGATCGTCAATTCCCCGTCTATTTGTCTGCTCATGTTTACAGAGCATAATGGACGCTGTGCGTGAACAACATTTTTGATTTGCGAAGGAGTTGTATTAACAGTGAAAAATAAAAACGTACTAGTTATCGGAGGCGGACTCGGTGGACTGTCGGCTGCGATTTCACTTGCGCAGGCCGGATACGATGTCTCCTTATATGAAAAAAATGATCATATTGGAGGAAAGCTGAACCGACTAGAACAGGATGGTTTCGGTTTTGATTTGGGCCCATCTATCCTGACGATGCCCCAGATCTTTGAAAAGTTATTTGCTGCTAGTGGAAAATCCATGAAGGACTATGTCCCGATTGAAAAGCTTGACCATCAATGGCGCTCCTTTTTCCCTGATGGAAAGATCATAGATTTATATGAAGATTTGAAGGAAATGCAAGAAAAGAACCCATCTTTGAGTGAAAAGGATATGAGTGAATATCAAAATCTGCTTCAGTATTCGAAAAGACTATATGATATGACGGATAAAACCTATTTTCAGCATGGCGTTGATAAGACGAGAGAAATCATGAAACATACGGGCCTTTTCACTGCTTTAAAGAACTTTGATTTGTTTTCTACCGTTCATGGAGCCATTGATAAACGGATAAGTAATGACCAGTTCCGTGATATGCTTTCCTATTTTATTAAGTACGTGGGTTCGTCCCCTTACGATGCACCGGCTGTCTTGAACATGATGATCTACATGCAGCATGACCAAGGTGTCTGGTATGTACCCGGTGGTTTGCATAAACTGTCGGAAGGACTTGTGAAGCTTGCTAACGAAGTGGGTGTTCACTTCCACCTGGGCAGAAAGATTGTCAAGCTTGAAAAAAAGAACGGCCAAATCACAGGAGCCGTTTTGGAAGACGGAACAAAGCTAACAGCAGATTATTATGTTTCCAATATGGAAGTTATCCCGGTTTACGAACGATTACTGGAGGAAGATAGCCATTTTGTGAAAAAATTAAAGAAGAAATTCGAACCTGCAAGCTCCGGTCTTGTGATGCATTTGGGCGTGAAAAAGAGCTATCCGCAGCTGCGCCATCATAATTTCTTTTTCGCAGAAAATATAAAAGAGCAAATGCAATCGATCTTCCATCGTCATGAATTGCCGGACGATCCGGTCATATATTTGGTCAACGTCAATAAAACAGATCCGACGCAGGCTCCTGCAGGACATGAAAATATAAAAGTACTGCCTCATATTCCTTATATTCGGGATCAGAAGCCTTTCACAAAGCAGGATTATGAACAATTCGCTGAACGGGTCTTGATCAAATTAGAAAAAATGGGTTTACATGATTTGCGGGATCATATCGTGACAAAAGATGTATGGACACCGGAGGATATTAGGCAGATGTACGGCTCTGACCGGGGTGCCATTTATGGAACAGTGTCAGACCGCAAGAAAAATAAAGGATTCAAGCATCCGAAACAAAGTGAACGCTATGACAATCTATATTTTGTCGGTGGAACCGTAAACCCCGGCGGCGGAATGCCGATGGTCACCTTAAGCGGCCAGCTCGTAAGCAAGAAAATCGTTCAGAGGGACTCATCTCATGCCTGATCACGACAATCATTTCCTTAAGACATTACCGGTAATACAGAGGGAGGAACTTTTGTCCACGGGAAGGCCTTCACTTGAAGCGCGTAAAAAACAGCTTTTGAAGCTGAAAACCATTCTTTTGGAGCACGAAGCAGCATTGATCGAGGCCCTTCATTCAGATTTGGGAAAACCTGCATTCGAATCCTATTCATCTGAAATCGCTATTCTATTGAATGAAATCGAGTATGTATGCAAGCATCTAGTAAAATGGAACCGGCCTGTCCGGTCCCGTCACCTTAAATTGGGATATGTGGAAGCACTCAAAAAAGTGAGGCATCCTTATGGGAGTATACTCATCATCGGTTCGTGGAATTATCCGGTTCAGCTTTCCTTGATGCCTGCCATTGGTGCAATTGCCGCCGGAAACCGGTGCGTAATTAAACCATCTGAACATGCACCAGCAACGGCTGAACTGCTAAAAAAAATCATCAATCACGCATTTTCACTCGAACAATTACATGTTGTGACAGGAGATGGCCAAACCGCAAGTCTGTTGACTTCAGCCCCTTTTGACCTGATTTTTTTTACAGGCAGTGGAAAGATTGGGAAAGTCGTGGCAGAGCAAGCAGCGAAACAGCTAACACCGGTGATACTGGAACTCGGCGGGAAAAACCCATGTATGATGGATGAAACAGGCTATTCAAAAGGCGCCATTAGGGAAATTGTCTGGGGTAAATTTCTTAATGCTGGACAAACCTGTATTGCACCAGATACCCTTTTTGTCCATCATTCCATTTATGAAAAAGCGCTGAATGAAATTTCTGCTTCGATTTCCGCTTTCTACGGAGATCGACCACAGGCAAGTAGGGATTATGGCAGAATCTGTACCGATGCTCATTTTCAAAAGATGGTTGAGTTTATCGGGCAGGGGAATGTCCGGCTTGGAGGTGAGCATGATCGAAACGATCGGTTCATCAGCCCAACCGTGGTAACTGATATCAAACCGGGAAGTCCGATTCTGGAAGAAGAAATTTTCGGTCCGGTACTTCCGGTCATTCCCTATACAGACTTAAAAACGTTATTAGCCAGTGGCAGGCTTCAGCGCGATACACTTACGGGTTATATATTCAGTAAAGATGAGCATCAAATTCAACAGTTCAAGGACCATATGCGTTCACCAACCATCAGTGTCAATCAAGTGATCCACCATGCCGCAAGCCCCCATATCGCTTTTGGAGGAGTTGGAAGAAGCGGATACGGTGCTTATCACGGCAAATCTGGTTTTCTAGCTTTTAGTTATGAAAAAACAGAGTACAAAACGTATCATTATCTGCGTTTTCAAGGTAAATTTCCGCCGTATTCTGACCGAAATATGCAAGCATTGAAAAAGTTAAGAAAGTGGCTGCTGTAATAGGAGTATTGAACACGGGTTGTGCCTTTTTATAAGGAATCATGATTGTTTTACTTCCTCTGGGAAAATTCCGGGGAATTATGTCAACGTAGAATATTTTTTGGAAGCGAGGGAATTTACATGAAGAAGAAGGTGATTGTCGTTGGGGCGGGTGTTGCAGGGCTTGCCAGTGCCATAAGACTGCAGCATGCGGGCTATCAGGTAGAAATCTATGAAAAAGGTTTAACACCTGGAGGCAAAATGAATCGTATTGAACTCGATGGGGGGTACAGATTTGATTTGGGGCCCAGCATCGTTATGATGCCAGAATTGTATCGGGAATTATTTGAACTATGCGGCCGCGATCCTGATGATTACATTCCAATGGAAAAACTGGACCCCATTTACCGGGCTTATTTCAGTGATATTCCCGACAAGCCTTTTGATATCTCCTCTGACCTTACCAAATTGACTAAGACGATTGAATCAATTAGCGAAGAGGACACGGCAGGTTTTTTTCAATATCTGCATGAGATTTACAAACGATTTGTCATTGCAAAGCATCACATTCTTCAAAGACCTTTTCGAAAAAGGAAAGATTTTTATAACCTCCCGATGTTGAAGAAAGCATTGAAACTGAAACCTTACGACACGGCAGATAAGTTTATCGGAAAATATATTAAGAATGAAAGGCTCAAACAATTAATCAGTTTTCAAACGTTATACATAGGTATTTCCCCTCTTAACAGTCCTTCTTTTTACACCATGATTCCTATGATTCAATTTTTATATGGAGTATGGTTTATAAAAGGTGGAATGTATACGATGGCTTTGGCGATGGAGAGGCTCTTCACGGAACTTGGAGGAACCATTCACTATGGGAAGGATGTGCAGGAGATCAGCATTGACAATCGCAAAGCGGAAGGGATTGTTGTGGATGGACAGAAAATCTCTTCGGATTATGTGGTTTGTAATGCAGATTTTCCATATGCGATGAAGCACTTAGTAAAAGACGAAACTGCCAAAGGGAAATATACCGATAAGAAAATCGACAGTATGAAATACTCTTGTTCATGTTTTCTGTTATATCTCGGTATGGACCGGAAATATGAAGAAATAGACCATGTACATAATTTTATTTTCAACGAAAACCTTGATCAGAATCTTAAAGACATTTTTGATGGGAAGAAACTGACGAATGCCTCTTTTTATGTATATATCGCTTCAAAAATGGATCCTTCCCTTGCGCCTGAGGGAAAGGATGGATTGTATATTTTGATGCCCGTGTCGGATATAGCGACAGCAAACTATGAATGGGACGAGGAAACCATTTCTTATTATCGCAGCTACATTTTAAATGAATTAAAGAAAATTCGTGGTTTTGAAAACATTGATGAGGAGATTGTTACCGAAACGCATACAACACCCTTAGATTTTAGCTCGAAATTCAATGCCTATAATGGTGCCACATTTGGTTTGCAGCCAATTTTGAAACAAAGCAATCACTATCGTCCGCAAAGCAAGGCGAGCCATTGTGAAAATTTGTACTTTACCGGAAGCAGTACACATCCCGGCGCTGGTGTCCCAATCGTGCTATTATCAGCCAGAATTACCGCACAGGAACTGATACAAGACGATACAGGCAATTTGTTTGATTACTCAGTAAAATGAAGACTTTTTTTAAGGATTATAAAGATAAAAGCTATGTGTTTACACGCAACGGAAGGAGGCAGGTACTATGACTGCTTTAGAAGTGATTAATCTCGCGATTGGATTTGTGGCAGTTGTGATTGGCTTCATCATGTTCTGGTCTTTGCCGATTCCTGTTTTCTCCTCCAGACCTAAGGTGGCTCTTCCGTTTCTGTCCATCATTATTCCAGCTAGGAATGAAGAAGGCAGGATCACACCGTTATTGCAATCATTGCAGGAGCAGAGTTTCAGCCAATTTGAAATTCTGGTTGTTGATGACGATTCATCCGACAATACTACGGCTGTCGCGCGAAGCTATGGTGCAAAGGTTCTGCAGAATACAGGGGCAGGAAAATCATCAGCCTGCTGGCATGGTGCCGAACAGGCCAAAGGGAGCTGGTTATTATTTTTAGATGCAGATACAAGATTCACCAGTGTGGATGGGTTAAGCAATCTGCTTCATTTCTATCAGAGAAAGGGAGCAAAAGGTATTACAGCATTACAGCCTTTTCATACAGTTGAGCGCTTGTATGAACACATTTCCGTTGTATTCAACATCATCGTCGTGGTAGGGATGAATCTATTTACGATATGGGGATCGTGGTTTAAGACCGCTGGTTCGTTCGGTCCATGCATACTATGTAATCGAGATGATTACTTTTTGTCTGGAGGGCATCAAAAAATCGAGGGAGCCATCATGGATGATCTGGCACTTGGCGAGGCATTTCTTGAACAAGATCTCCCTGTTCACTGCCTTGGCGGTAAAGGAATTATATCACTGCGCATGTACCCAGAAGGCGTGGGAAGTCTGATCGAGGGTTGGTGTAAAAGTTTTGCTGTCGGTTCCAAGTCAACTCATTCTGTTGTCATGCTGATGGTGATCCTCTGGATTTCCGGCAGTTTCATTGCTTCGGGAGCATTGATCTCTTCCATTACAGAATGGAACCCTGCCGCAATGTTGTTCAGTGGAATCTTGTATATCTTATATACGATTCAAACAGCATGGTTTGCTAGCAGAGTCGGCAATTTCAGATGGGCGGTTTTCCCCTTTTATCCGATACTGTTTTTGTTTTTCGTCGGGATCTATCTATATTCCTTCATCAGGGTGAATATTTTCCACTCTGTAAGTTGGAAGGGTCGTAAAATTAAGGTATGAACATCCTTTATTTTTGTCTGACCGATCGTCGATTATAATATCTAATAGAGAAGCGCGGGGATGGTCCTGGGCTTCTTTTCTAAGAGATTATTGTTTAAAGACTTATTTAATGTGGTAGAGCTCGGTGATTGGAACTGAAGGTATGTGACTCCTGCGGGATGCGCAGGAAGGATGAGAACCCGCAGGAGCTTTGCTCTGAGGAGGCTCATCACCTGCCCCGCGGAAAGCACATACCTGGAGTGTAAATCAACTAACCTAGTCAAATAGCAACATAGGAAAAGAGCCTTTTATAAAAAAACTTTTGTTGGGAGGAAACAGAAGACACCAACACAAAATAGTTCTGTTTTGCTAGAGTTAAAATAAGTTCTAAAGATAATCAATCTTTGAATTTTTTGATATGTAACAAAATTATTAATTGGATTATAAAGTAGTTAATGTTAAAATTAATCATAGGCATTTAATCTATTTTTAAATAAGGAGAATGTATATGAGTAAACTAATAGAATATGTAAATCCAATAGTAGAACAACGTGCAGATCCATGGGTATATAAGCATACAGACGGTTATTATTATTTCACTGCGTCTGTACCAAAGTATGACCTTATTGAAGTGAGAAGATCAAAAACGATTGAAGGTCTAAATGATGCAACACCAGTCGTTGCATGGAGAAAATATGAAACTGGGCCCATGAGTGCAAATATTTGGGCACCTGAAATTCATTTCATAAAGGGTAAATGGTATATCTATTATGCTGCTGCTAGAACAACAGAAACGAATAATGGATTATTCGACCATCGTATGTTTGTACTTGAAAACGCTTCAGAAAATCCACTTGAGGGAGAATGGGTAGAAAAGGGACAAATTAAAACAAAATGGGAATCCTTTGCTCTTGATGCTACACAATTTGAGCATAACGGTGTACATTATTTAGTTTGGCCTCAAAAAGATCCTGATATTGAGGGGAATTCAAATATCTATATTGCTGAAATGGAAAATCCATGGACTATAAAAGGTGAACAAGTGATGATCACGACTCCTGAATACGATTGGGAGAGAATTGGTTTCTTAGTAAATGAAGGTCCTGCCGTTTTGAAAAAGAATGGAAAGGTTTTCATTAGTTTCTCTGCAAGTGCAACTGATCATCACTATTGTATGGGACTTTTGATAGCTGATGAAAATAGTGATTTATTAGATCCTAAGTCATGGGAAAAACACCCAGAACCAGTATTTACTACAAATGAAGAAAATGGTCAATATGGACCAGGACATAATAGTTTTACTGTTTCTGAAGATGGAGAACATGATGTGTTTATCTATCATGCAAGAAACTATAAGGAAATAGAAGGTGACCCTCTTTATGACCCAAACCGTCATACTAGAGCTCAAATCCTTACTTGGGATGATCATGGTTACCCTGTATTCGGTGTTCCAGTAGCAGATGGAAAACCTGTGAAAAACTAGTTTCAAGGTTTTTTATAGAAAAAGACAATTGAACGAACAGGTGTCTATAAAAAAGATGAAGGAGTTACTCTAATGTTTAATTCTAAACCCTTTGAGGGAATTAATTTTTATGAAATAGATTGGAATTTGAAAGGTCAATTATGGGCACATGATCCCGTTATTTCTAGAGAAGGGGATTGCTGGTATGTGTTTCATACAGGTAGAGGAGTACAAATCAAAACTTCCACAGATGGTTCGAATTGGAAGGCGATAGGGTCCATTTTCGAAAGCCTACCAGAATGGAGTAAAGAATTTGTACCGGAAAAAGAAGAGGATAGTCTGTGGGCTCCAGATATCTCTTATTATAACGGCATTTACTATTTATATTATTCAGTCTCTACATTCGGAAAAAATACATCTGCAATTGGCTTAGTCACAAATACAACTCTTGATCCAAACAATCCTGATTATAAGTGGGTAGACAAAGGGCATGTGATTCATTCGACAGAGAACGATGATTATAATGCGATTGATCCTAATTTGATTGTTGATCAACAAGGTCAGCCTTGGTTAAACTTTGGTTCCTTCTGGTCAGGAAACAAATTGATTAAATTGGATCCAGAAACGATGAAGCCTCAAGCGGGGGCAGAACTACTAGGTATATCTAGCCGAACAGAACAGCCTAATACAATTGAAGCACCTTTCATCATCTATCGTAACGGCTATTATTATCAATTTGTCTCATTTGATTTTTGCTGCCGTGGTGTAGAAAGCACATACAATATTGTGGTTGGACGCTCGAAGGATATCACAGGGACATATGTTGATAAAGAAGGAGTCTCCATGATGCAGGGAGGCGGAACATCGATTGATACTGGAGATGACCGTTGGATAGGACCTGGACATTGTGCGGTATACTTATCAGGTGACTCGTCTCTACTCGTCAATCATGCTTATGATGCCTTAGAAGAAGGAAAACCAACCTTGCAAATTCGACCTTTATATTGGGATAGTGAAGGTTGGCCTTACGTGAAATAACGATTATATAGAATAACCTAAAGTGAACTGCACCTTATTCTAACAATAAGGTGCAGTTTTTTTATGGCTAAAAAGTGGTTTGAAAGAAGTCTCATTAAATCTTTTTTGTTATTTAGTATAATCACTACTTCATCACATGCAAGCAAAAGTCCAGGTCAGCTTGTATATGTTCCTTCATCAGCTTTTCGGCCTCATCTGGTTGGCGTGAGAGAATGGCTTCATAAATATCCTGATGCTCATCAATTAGAAACGGTCGTTTATGATAAACAACGGTTTTACGGAATAAGTAAATAATTGATTGCATTCGTTCAATCGTGTCGACCATGACAGGGTTATTGGTAGATCGGACAATTAAGTCATGAAACTTTTCATTGGCCTCCATAATTTCCTCAGGTGTGCCAGTTCGTCCGATATGAACACATTCCTTTAATTTGCTTAAGTCTTCTTCGTTCATATAGGTAGCGGCGGACCGTGCTGCAAATCCTTCAAGCAGAATTCTAACTTGAAAATAATTACGCAACTCTGTTTCTGTTGGATTTACGACTCTTTTTTGTTGAACAAGGCCTTCTTGTTCAAGCTTACGGATTGCTTCGCGAATGGGAGTTCGACTTACTCCAATTTCTTCTGCGAGTTTTTCTTCAATTAATTTTGTCCCTCGTTCAAGTTCACCATTTAAGATTTGATCTCGGATATATTCATATGATTTTTGATAGGCTGATTGCTGTGTTTTCTTTTCCATCGTATCGACTCCAATTGAAGGTTGAGACATCTTGCAGTCCTCAACATTATTCGGTTTCCCAAATTGAAACCCTTTTCTAAAAGTATAGAACGAGATAGGGAATTTTAAAAGTTTATTTTAGAAAGAATAAATTTTTGTATACATTTTATAAAAAACTGTATCCAAAATTATTTAAATTGTGTACAATTGGTGACAAGAAGGAAATGAAAACGTTTTACAATGGAGGGAATCATATGAAACTTGGTTTTATTGGTCTAGGAATTATGGGAAAACCCATGTCAATCAATCTATTAAATAGTGGTTATGATGTAACCGTCTTTGATATTAATCAGTTAGCAATTGAAGAGTTAGTTGGCAAAGGAGCACATGGTGCGAAGTCTCCAAAAGAAGTAGGAGAAAACAGTGATATCATTTTCACAATGCTTCCAAAAGGCGAACATGTAAAAAGTGTTTTGTTTAATGAAAGCGGTGTTATTGAAGGGGCGAAAGGAGGAGCGATTGTTGTAGACATGAGCTCAATCTCACCTGTTCAATCTAAGGAAATTGCGGATGCTCTTGAAACGAAGGGAATCGAAATGTTAGATGCTCCGGTAAGTGGTGGGGAACCTAAAGCAATTGATGGAACACTCGCAATCATGGTTGGTGGTAAAGAAGATGTCTATGAAAAAGTAAAGCCTGTCTTACAAAGTATGGGTCGAGATATTACCCTTGTTGGTGATAACGGATGTGGAACAACCGCTAAGCTAGCAAACCAAATTCTTGTGAATGTTCACATTGCTGCGATGTCAGAAGCACTTATTTTAGCATCAAAGGCAGGAATTAATATTAGTAAAATGTATGATGCGATTCGTGGTGGCCTAGCTGGAAGTGCGGTACTTGATGCAAAGGTTCCGTTAATTCTTGAACGTAATTTCGTTGCTGGTGGACGAATTGATATTAATGCAAAGGATTTAACAAATGTCATGGATACAGCTGATTCAATTGGTGTCCCACTTCCTTTAACAAGTCAGGTTCTGGAGATGTACCATTCTCTTATGGCAGACGGGAAAGCAGCAGATGATCATGGTGGATTAATTCAGTTCTACGAAAAGCTTGCGAATTTCGAGGTAAAGGGTGAGAAAGAGTGATTAAAACGTACAATGCGAATGAAATCATTGAATCCTACCTGCCAATAGATGTGGAAAAAGTACAAAGTAAATGGAAGGAAGTTAGATCTTCTTTTACACATAAAATCATTGTCTTAGACGATGATCCAACTGGAGTTCAAACAGTCCATGGTGTTTCTGTTTATACGGATTGGAATGAAGAAACGATTGAAGCAGGGTTCTTGGATGAGCAACAGATCTTCTTCATTTTAACAAATTCTAGAGCGTTTACAGCTCAAGAGACAGAACGAGTACACCGTGATATCGCCGAACGAGTAGAAAAGATTTCTAAAGAGCAAGGAAAGGCTTATCTCATTATTAGTCGAGGCGATTCTACGCTTAGAGGGCATTATCCTCTTGAAACTGAGGTCCTCCGTCAAGCAATTGAAAAAAACAGCGAAAGCAAGGTAGACGGTGAAGTGATTCTACCATTCTTCAAAGAAGGTGGACGTTTAACAGTTGATAATACTCATTTTGTCAAACAGGATGACGTATTAGTGCCAGCGGGAGAAACGGAATTTGCAAAGGATCGAACGTTTGGTTATGCTGCGAGCCATTTGGGTGAGTGGATTGAAGAGAAGACCAAGGGTGCTTTCTCGAAAGAAAGTGTGACATACATTTCTTTAGAATCGCTTCGAAAAATGGACTTTGATGGAATTGTTGAACAATTACTTCAAGTGAATGACTTCGGTAAGGTAGTCGTTAATGCAATGGATGAAGATGATGTGAGAATTTTTTCAACGGCACTTATTTTGGCCATTCAATCTGGGAAGAGCTTCATTTTCCGAACAGCTGCGGCATTCACGAAGGTGATTGGGGATATTTCTTCACGACCATTGCTACAAAGAGAAGAGTTAATTACAGAGGAACAAGCACATGGTGGATTGGTTATTGTAGGTTCTCATGTTCAAAAAACAACGAACCAATTAATAGAATTGCAAACGTTGTCTTCCTTACATTTTATCGAATTTGATGCGCATTTAGTGTTAAACAAGGAAGCGTTCAAACAGGAAGTAGAACGTGTCAGACTTGAAGCAGAGAATAAAGTGGCGGATGGTACAACGACCGTCATCTTCACAAAGCGTAAGCGACTTGATCTCGGGGATGGGATGGAGGAGCAGGAGTTACAGCTTTCTGTTGAGATTTCTGATGCGGTGACTAGCATTGTTCGAGATTTCTCGGTTCGACCTAACTATTTAATTGCAAAAGGTGGTATTACCTCAAGTGATGTTGGGACGAAAGGATTGTGTGTGAAGCGTGCCACCGTTGCAGGGCAAATTGCGCCAGGGATTCCTGTTTGGAAAACGGGAGAAGAAAGTACATTTCCATATATTCCTTATGTGATTTTTCCAGGGAATGTAGGCGCTGATGGTACATTAAAAGATGTGGTTTTAACTTTAGAAGGATAGTAGAATCTGTTACTAAGGGGTATAAGAGGCGTTATAGTTCTGTTATTATGAAGGGACTATATTGCTCTTATCGATAAATGTTTGACACAAACAAGGGGGTAATCGGGGATGATTACGGGGAATATGTTGATTTTGGTTTTCTTTTTAGCATTAGCAGGACTCTTTTTCTTAATTTTAAAATTGAAGGTTGAACCATTTTTATCATTGATTGGAATCGCTTTCGCAACAGCTTTAGTAATTGGTATGCCGCTAAATGAAATTGCTTCTACCGTTACGCAAGGATTCGGAAATACATTAACCGGTGTAGGTATTTTGATTGGACTTGGCGTGATCTTTGGTCAGTTCTTAGGAGCATCAGGAGCTGTTGAAAAAATTGCTGCAGCTGTATTAAAAGTGTTCGGAATTAACAAATCACCTGCTGGTCTTGCTTTAACAGGAACTGCCGTTTCGATTCCTGTTTTCTTTGACGCTGCATTTGTGATCTTAAGTGGATTAATTAAAAGTTTATCAAATAAAACAGGTATTTCAGTAGTATCCTTTGTTACAGCTCTTGGTGTCGGATTAATTGTTTCTCATAACATGATTGCTCCTACACCTGGCCCACTTGTTGTTGCAGAAAACACTGGGGCAGAGCTTGGATTGTTTATCATCTACGGAATTTTAGTTTCGATTCCAGCGACACTTGTTGGTGGATACATTTACGGATTGTTTATTGGAAAGCGCATCAAGCACTCTGGTGCAATTGAAGAAGTAGCAGTTAGTTTAGAAGATGCACCTAAAAAAGAAATTAGCACAGGATTAAGTTTCTTCATGCTAGCATTACCGATTGTCTTAATTTTGGCAAACACTGTTTCTCAATTGCTTTTCCCTGGTACTGGCTTTGCTAGTGTGTTAGGTTTCATTGGAGATAAAAACATTGCATTATTTATCAGTGTAATTGCTGGGATTATCTTGCTTGCTCCTTATATTTCTATACCTAACAGCAGACTTTACTCAGAAGCGATTAACTCTGCTGGAATCATCATTTTGATTACTGGTGCAGGTGGAGCTTTTGGTGCAGTTATTAATAAAAGTGGTATTGGTGATCATTTGATCGCAACGATGCAAAGTTGGAGTATTCCAGTCTTATTGCTAGCATTCATCTTTTCTCAAATTCTACGTGCATCGCTGGGATCTGCAACAGTTGCACTTGTTACAACATCAAGTATTCTTGGGCCAATGGCAGTTGACTTAGGTGTTTCACCAATCCTTTTAGGTCTGGCAATTTGTGCTGGGGGAATTGGTCTATCTCTTCCAAACGATTCAGGATTCTGGGTAGTGAACCGCTTTGGTAAATTGACTGTCGTACAAACATTGAAAGCTTGGACACTAGGTGGATTTATCGCAGGATTAACTGCTATTACTACAGTTTTAATCTTGAGCTTGTTCTCTGGGATTTTACCAGGATTGTAAATGAATGTAATAGTAGAAAGCTTGTAGTCTTTGGACTATGAGCTTTTATATTTTTTTAGTGGAGATATGTTGCCAGAATGGTGGTGGAGAGAAGAGATTGGTTACTAAAGTGGAGGTAGGTTCCCGAAAAGGTGGTGGAATGCCCAAGCAAGGTAACTAAAGGGGAGATTAGTTCTCGGAATTGTGGTGGAACGATGAAAAAGGTAACTAAAGCGGAGATAAGTTCCCGAAATGATGGTGGAGTGATCAAGTAAGGTAACTAAAGCGGGTCAGGCATAAGCCAATCGGCCCTTGAAGGTTAATAAGCAACCTTCAAGCCGACTCGTCTTAGGCCTGACCCGATGAGTGGTAGCTTACTCTTTTCTTAATTAGCATTTAGGAAAGTAGCAAGTGCCTATGATAATTAGTAAGATAAATAATACAACAATTAATACAAAGCTATCATTAGTAGGTGTGGGACAAGCGTAACCATAACTAGGAGCAGCATATCCGTAACTAGGAGCCGTATATCCATAACTAGGGGCAATTTGAGTAGGTTGTGGTGGGATATTTTCTCCCATTACAGGTGCCATGTTTTCGTAAGCTCCCATAATAGGTGCCGCATTCATATTCGCTCCCATATAAGGTGCTGCGTTTACGTTAGCCCCCATTACAGGTGACATATTTACATTCGCTCCCATATAAGGTGAAGCATTAACATTAGCGTCCATGATCAACTTCCTTTCTATATAGTGATTTTCACTACAGTATACTCACCTATATTCAAATTGCTCCATTTGAGCAAGAAAATGGGTGCAAGGGGACGGTTCTCATGTTTCATTTAGAACATGAGAACCGTCCCCTTGCACCCAATTCTTAGGCTGTCATTTTAAATTTGCGTTTAATTAACTCAAAGTATAATGCAGTTGTTGTTTGAATAACTAGAAAAACAATGATTGAAAAGTGCATTTGATATCCATTTTGGTATTGTGTCACTCCCATAATTGAAGATATCTTTTCCATCGATAAACCTATGATGGTCCAGGCTAAGATATAAGGAATAAGGGTTTTCTTCCGTATACGTAAGACTTGATAAAAATAAACAAAAAAGTAACTGAAGGTAGCAAATAAAAAGTACGTCAATAAATCTGTTAGCTCATATTTATTAGAATCATTTACTTTGTAAAAATCAAGCATGCCTCCTCCAATGGTAAAGTCAAAAAGTGTAGCACTTGCAACCCCCCAGACTAAAAACAATATGGCTATTTGTGGAGGGAGTTTTTTTGGAAGGCCAAAAACAGCTGCGTAAGCAATAAGTAACATAACGATGACGTAAGCTTCATTTTTATCATAGCTTTCCCAAAGTATCATTTGTCTCTCACCACATTTCTAAAGGCTTTATTGAACAATTCGTACGCGATTATTGCAATGAGCCCCAGACTTAGAAAATATATCGATTCATACCAAAGACTCCATTTGTTAAAGTCCGTTACGTTAAGAGAGGTTGATAAGAAACTTATACCTACTAATAACAAGACACCAGCCATTAATATCATTAATTTGTTTAAAAGTTTGTTCGTCATCATGACAAAATTAAGGAGTATTAAGATGATAAAAGGGATAATGATACTACGATTTAAAAGAAATGCTGAATAGGGCAATCCCTTGTTAGTAAGGGTTATTAAATTCCATTCATTGATAACAATCCATGAAAAGTTAATACTTATTACAAGGCTGATTAAGAAAATTAATGTACTCTCTATTAAATTTAATTTTTTTTTCATTACACCATAGAATAAAACCACAAGCCATGAAATAAAGAAAAATACAACAAAGTTCATTTCATCCTCCATAGTCATTTTATTCAATAGGATATCACTCAGATAAGAATGATATTCAACGTCATTAGTGAATATCTACATTTTTCGACAACTTTTTTATAGCAACGTTCTAGTGATACAAATTGCGGAGTAATAGAAGAGCATAGGAAAAAGCAGACCAATTCACAACTAAATTGGTCAGCTTTTATCGTGGATTGTTAAGTTTTGGTGGTGCCTGGCACCTATTAACATGTTCTAAATGACACGTGAGAACCGTCCCCTTGCATCTCCTAGTTAACTCTTTTCAATTCTGCATCTTCTATAGAATTTCCTGTAATTTCAAAGGAGTATTTCTTGTTCACTTCTAATTCAATGGTGAAGTCCTCCAAAGGAACTCGAGTTGGTTCTTTCCCTACAAGTACAACCTCAAAAGATTGGTTTCCTTCAAGATCTAAATCTACCTGATCAATATACTCAAAGGTAAGTGAGCTCCCTTTTTCAATGGAAGAACCATCGGCATTACTTATACCTCCAGTATGAGAATTGACACTCATTTCAATCGAATAAAAATCAAAATTTGCGTTGTTTTTGAACGTGATAATCATTGTATTCTCATTTGGTTCAATAGGAGGAGTCACTGTTTCCTCTGAACAAGCTGATAATAAAAAAATTAAAAGTAAGTACAAGCATAATTTCCTCATCTACTCATCCCTTTTATTTCAAATTTTTATTCGGAGTCACCTCTGTATTCAAGGATATCACCAGGCTGACAGTCTAATGCTTTACAAATTGCTTCTAAGGTTGATAACCGAACCGCTTTCGCTTTTCCATTTTTCAAAATGGATAAATTCGCCATTGTGATTCCAACTCTCTCTGATAGCTCGGTTACACTCATTTTTCTTTTAGCCAACATTACATCAATATTAATGATAATCGCCATTATCTCACCTCAGACTGTTAAATCATTTTCTGATTTTATACGAATTGCTTCTTGTAAAAGTCTTTGAAGAACTGCCGCAAAGACTGCAATCACCATTGAAGCTAGAATCAGAACCATTCCAATTAGGATAATTCCTGGTGCATCATCTTTATCAGCGATCAGAAAGAAGAGTGGCATACCTAATACAAAAATAGAGCTAATTGTGATTGCACAAAATTTGATCTTTTTTAAAGCTCTTACAGATAACTCTGAGAACGCATTGTTACGATCAATATAACCTAAAAGGTTAAATGCTTGGTACAGAGCAAAATAAAATGGAATTGCAGCTGCATACAAATCAATAAAGACTAAATATTTAATAGAAGCCATATCCGGGTACAATTCTGCAGCAAAACGTGCGATTTCAGGCACCAAAAAGATACACAAAGCAAGAACTGGAAGTCCAATCAAAATAACAGCTAACTTTAAAAAGAGGGTTGATCCTCGTTTCATAAAAAGCACCTCACTTATTTATTATTCAATTTATAGTAACAAATAATTTATCGAATTACAATAAAACATTATTGAATTTTATTATTTACTTATTGTTGTTTATTAAACTTAGATGAAAGAGGGAATCTATTCAATAGTAAGTAACCTATGATAAAATAAGACTATCAATTTTTTCCAGATGGTGCTATTGCATATACAAAGACAGAAAAGAGGGAAGAGATGTTTCCAACATTAGAAACTGAAAGATTGATTTTAAGAGAGATATCTAAGGATGATGTGAAAGGCGTTTATTCTTGTTTTTCTAATGAACTTGTAACTCGTTTTTATGGACAAGAAACACTAGAGAGTATGGAACAAGCAGAAGCATTTGTCGATTTTTTTGCAAAAAGTTATAAGGAGAAGCGAGGTATTCGATGGGGGATTGAAGTAAAAGGATTACCAGGAATAATAGGAACCATCGGATTTAATGCGTGGTCTCCTAAACATAAAAGGGCAGAACTAGGTTATGAGATTCACCCTGACCATTGGAGAAAGGGCTTTACCTCTGAAGCTGTTACGAAAGTCATTGAATACGGATTTACCGACTTTGGTCTTACTCGCATAGGTGCAGTTGTTTTCATTGATAATGAAGCATCTATAAAATTGCTAACCAAGGTTGGATTTCAAAAAGAGGGCATTTTGAGAGATTACATGTATCAAAATGGAGAGGCATATGATACATATGTATATTCACTTCTGAAGCGTAATATAGATGTACTTTAGATGGAAAAAGGGGGAGTTTCATGAAAAAAGGTAAATGGTTTCCACTACTAACATCAGTCGGTACAATGGCTCTATTATATTTGATTGGTAACACCTTTGATTTATCACTTCTAAGGTTTTCAATTGTTCTAAACGAGCAATTAAATGAAGGATTTTTTTTTAGTGCAGATATTTCATTTCTTCCTATTGTTACTGGATTAATAGTTGGGTATATTGTAGAGCGTTCTCTTAAGATGAAAATGTAAGGTTACTCTTAGATTTGTTAGTTAGGAAAAAGTGAAAAGACATTGCAAGCTGCAATGCCTAGTTAATCTAATCCTATTTGCCTCTTAAAGCTCAATATCTACTCCAATGCTATCAACACGTCCAACCTCACGAATGAATGCTGCAACAGCTTGATGATCTTCATTTACAGCATATGCATCCAATGCAGCTTGATTCTCAAAGCGAACCATCAGCATCACTTGGAATTCCTTGCTTTTTTCAGCTATATTAAGGCCTGCTTGAATTTCAACAATTCCAGTTAAAACATTTTGTAGTGCTTTGAAACGGTTAACAACCTCTACCAATTGGTCCTGTGTCGTTGTTTCAGCAAACTTTACAAGTACAGTACGTTGAATCATAGATATTCCCTCTATTCTAATTAGTTTATGACGTATTTATTTTACATGTCAGAGAATGATTAATCAATTAACTAGCCTATTTACCAAGGGTTGCTAAACAACAGAGACATTTTGAGAAATGAAATTTATATTTAATTGACAAATAATTCATACTATACTTTAATTAATAACGAGAATCATTTTCAATTGAGTGAGATTTTTAATAAAATGTCTATTTATCTCGCTATTACCCAACAAGAGAAATTAGAAAGATCCACTTCAATACTTCATATGGAATTATTTAAATATAAGATTAAAGTTTACGGGAAGGAAGGCTATGACGTGACACGTTTGTTAACGAACGATTTATATGTAGGTTATGATGAACATACGATACTGAAAAATATGAATCTCTTTTTTGAGAACAATGAAATTACGACGATTATTGGTTCGAATGGTTGTGGGAAGTCGACCTTGCTAAAGGCTATTACCAGAATCATCCCACACTCAAAAGGAACGGTCTTATTAGACGGCCAATCAATTGCAAAGGAAAACACGAAAAGATTGGCACAGAAAATGGCGATTCTCCCTCAAACCCATGATCATATAAGCGGGTTAACCGTAGGTGAGTTAGTATCATATGGTAGATTTCCATATCAAAATGGTTTTGGTAAATTGTCCTCTCGCGATTATGAGGTCATTAATTGGGCAATGGAGGTTACAAATACAATTGATTATAAGCATCGGTCAGTTGATTCACTTTCAGGAGGTCAAAGGCAACGTGTATGGATTGCGATGGCCCTTGCTCAAGAAACGGAAATTATCTTTTTAGACGAACCAACCACATATCTTGACATGGCACATCAATTAGAAATACTTGAATTATTGAAAACCTTAAATGAAACTCAAAATAGAACAATCATCATGGTTTTACATGACTTAAACCATGCAGCCCGTTTTTCGCATAATCTTATCGCATTAAAAGATGGTAGCCTTATTAAATCAGGCAAATGTGAAGACGTGATACAAAAGGACATATTGAAAGAGGTATTCAATATTGATGCTGAAGTCGGACGTGATCCAAGAACAGGAAGACCGATGTGTATTACATATGATTTAATTAGAGAAAAAGAAGTAGAATTAGAGAAGGAATATATACACATAAGTTAAAACATGGGGACGGTTCTCACGGTTCATTTTGAACGTGAGAACCGTCCCTATGTGTCCCTATGTGTCTAAATTCTTCTCCATAATGATGTATGCTTTCCCTGCCTTTACAAAACGATCTTTTGTTTCTTGGAGCCCTGCTTTTTTATAAAAATTGATCTTATTTTCTCTAGCATTACACCAAATTCGCTTAACTTCGTATGATTTTGCTTCCTTTAATAAATAGCTTAATAATACACTACCATAACCCTTACCTTGTTCATGTTCAACAGTCGCAAATTTACGGAATTGCGCTTCTTCATTAGAAATGAACAGAGAAATCACAGAAACGAGATCCTTATCACTAAATAATCCAAAATGGATACCTGAAGGATCGTCTTCTAATTTAATGAAGTCAAATGGCTGATCAGGCCACATTACATGATGCCGAATTGTCCAGGCATCTTGCATATCTATTCTTCTAATCGTGGTCTCCATTTATCATCACCTCATATAGTAGTCTACGTTTCACGCACAGTTAATGTTTCACTTTTTGTTTTTATAAAGTAATAGCGTATTCAAATATGTACCCAAATAATTGTTGTAACCATTTACTTCTTTTGTCGTCTAAATAAGAGAAGGAGGGGGTATGATGAAACATTTCAGTATATTGGTATGTTCGTTCATTATCTATATCTCGGGTTGTTCTTTGCAAGGAAACGCTACTGACGAAGAGTTGAAAATTCCAAATGGATATATCATCATTGATCATCACAAAGCAAAATTGCAGACAGGAGGATTTCATCTAGAAAGAAAGGTAGGGCTAGAAACAGAAGTGGTCACAACAGATAGCGCGAGTCCTAACCAAATAGCAGAAACATTAGAACCTATAAAAGTAGCACCAAATAGTACTCTTGCATTTAAAACTGATATAAAAGAGTCAAACATAACTGCCATTCAGTGGAATGATAAAGAACCAGAAAAGGAAGTTAAACTAGAAGATAACGAATTCATAGCACCTGTTGAACAGGGAGAATATATATATGAAATAATATCCCGTTGGAACAACAACGAAGTATCTTATACAATTGTTGTAAAAGTAGAATAACACGGGGACGGTTCTCACGTTTCATTTAGAACGTGAGAACCGTCCCCATGTATCAAAAGAATAGGTCATATAGATTCTTAGCAAGTAGTAAAAAGGTTACTGTAATGAACAATGTTCGAACATATCCACTGCCCTTTTTAATCGCGAACATCGAGCCACAAATTGAACCAGCAATCCCAGCTATTGCCATAGGTAAGCCGTATGTATAATTCACTTCTCCTAAATACATGAACATTAATAAGCCGGCTATATTACTGCCGAAGTTCAGAAATTTTGCATTCCCAGCTGCTTTTATAAAATCAAATCCAATCATTAAGAAAGCAAACATTAAAAATGAACCTGTTCCAGGACCAAGAAAGCCATCATAAAAACCAATGGCAGTGATGATCACCATAAAAACAATGAAGTTGCGCGAGGATAATTTTTTGTAGGTTGAGATGCTTCCCCAATCCTTCTTGAAAATGGTGTAAATCGCAACAGTAGCGAGCATAATCAACATCAATGGTTTAAGTACTTCAGGATTCATCAAGGAAACAGTCCACGCACCTACCATTGACCCAATAAATACAAGTGGGAAGAACTTATAGACTGATTTCAATTCTAACTTTCCAGAACGATAAAACATCAATGTACTAGTTAAAGAGCCCATTGTCCCAACTAATTTATTTGTTGCAACTGCTGATGCTGGGCTAAGACCTGTAAACAATAGTGCAGGTAAAGCGATTAGTCCACCGCCCCCAACAACTGAATCAATAAACGAAGCTAAAAATCCAAAGACAATTAAAATAATTAAAAGAGATAAGTCTAATTCAAGTGACATCTTATCTTCCTCTCTTCAGAGTGCCAGCAAATATCTTAGATTATAAATCCATTGTACTGTAACTGGAGAGATAAAAGAATATTGATCTTTTAAAACAGCCTTGCTTTACATAACAATACCATGCGAGACTATCGTTACATCCACCTTCGTATTAAATGTAATATCTTTAAAATACTCCTTTTGATCAAGCTTTTCCCAAGTGTCAGGATAAAAGGCCATCAATCTTCTGCCAATTCCAAACACATCACAATTCTTTTCTTGTAATGTGGCAATAAGATCATTCGCATCCTTTGTAAGCTCTTCGGTTAAGACCTTATTAAGTCTATCTATCTCCTCTGGTACATTTCCTTTAGGATATTCATCAACATTGATCATCATCTTTAGGTTAAGTGAAACCATAACCTGTCCTTCGTTCACTTCTACCTTAAAGTCACGTTTATTCTTTTCCACATTGAAAGAAAGATAGTTATTATAATCGTATTTCTCTTTTTCGTTTACTTTCTTAGTAAAACGCGCGAACTTTCCTTTTTTATTATTCATTAAAAGGAGAAGTGTTGAATCTTGAGGTGATAAATTTCCAACATATTTTCGATCATCCATTAGAGCAAGTCCAACTACAATTGCACTCTTCTTACTATTTGCCTTCAAGTAGGGGAGAACAACATCTTCACCTGGATCAAGTATTTCTGATGCAAGTGTTTGAATGGTTTCAGGTGGAATAATGGTATTTGTTTCTGCACTTGTAAGGGCATCGTGAAAATATTCACTTACGTTAGGTTTATGTTTTGGTTCGATTTCTAGAATCTCAAGGGCCTTGCCGTCTACAATGGCAAGAGTAGCACCTAATGAATTTCTTGAATCACGCCAAATGACATCTAATGTAGGATAAATATCGTTTGTGGCCATCCTGTCACCAAAGAGAATTAATTTATTTTTAGAGGTATCTAATACTCCGGATATTTCACGAGCTATCTTTTTTCTGGAGTCCCTTGGTGTGAAACCGGTAGCGGAGAATGTTTCACTTGTAACAGAAAGTTCGGAACCTCCAGAACCCCCTTCAATGATAGGAATTGAAATCCCTAATAAAAATTCGTCCTTTTCTGAGAGATCATAAGTTAATACTTGTACGAGTATCGCATTCTTCATTAAATGTTGGTCCCAACATCCTGTTAGTAGGACACAAAGGAGAATGATAAATAGTTGTTTAACTCTCATGTTTCTTCCACCTCATCTTTCTTGGAAAAGACGATTGAACTGATTAATAGTAATAAAGGAATCAAGATAATAAAAATATAATGGCTCGGTCCAAGAAATTGATTAAAGCTTTCGAAATCTTTATCACGGTCTGGAATAAGTGCTAAAACTAGATAAAATCCGGCTACTAGTGGGAGAAAGGGTGCGTAACTTTTTTTTACTAAGCTTGATAGTCCCATGGAAGATAATAATAACCAGTTCGCGATTGAAGTAGCAACGACCATTAACCATAAGGATAAGAAAAAAAGGTCTGTTCGTTCTAAGATTTGAAACGAATAGGCTTTAATCATATATAATAATGGCTCTGGTGTGAGTGCAATATCTGCATTTGTTTCAAAATAGACTAATGCTGCAAACACCATAAATGTATAAAATAGAGTCACAAATGTATTTGCGATCGTCATGGCTTTAAGTTTGTCCTTCATTGACGATTGTACATGTGGGTGAATAAATAGAAATAACTCAAACCCTAACATGGAGAAAGCTGCTTCTTTTGAACCTTGAAATAAAGTCGGGATGCCCTGATCGCCTATAGGTAAAATATAGAGGAAATTCGCATCTTTCATACTATACATAATCAAAATAAACAATAGAAGTAAGACCGGTGAAACAAGGGTATAAAATCTTGCAATACTTGTTAAACCAGCACTCACAATATAAATACAAGTGAGTAGAATTAATACCATGGTTACCCAATTGGGAGTTTGAGGCAGTATCCATTTATCGATAATATCATTATATCGAGCCAACACTAGAGAACCCGTAATCATAAAGTAAAGAGAGTAGAAGAGAATGATGATGTTTCCTATAATCTTTCCTAGTAATTTAGGAAGGATTTTATATAAAGAAAGAGAGGGGAATCTTCTACATAGTAACCAAAGGATGATAATAATGGCTTGTGAAATCAATCCAGCGATAAGAGTGGAAATCCATCCATCCTGTTTAGCAACTACGGCGACATCATGGGGCAAGGAAAGAATTCCTACCCCAATTTGAGCTTGGATAATCATAAAAATCAGTTGATTATTCGTGATTTTATTTATGTCGCCTTTCATTCGTTTTCCACTCCCTTGCTGAAGATTGTTTTCCTAGTGACTGCGCTTTTGTTTCTAATGGACGGGTATTGAACTTCCAAACAGGCAGACGGATAAAGGTGTCTTTAATATCTTGTAGCTGAAATGGTGCCCAGGGAGCAAAGTAAGGGGTTCCAAACGATTCTAGTCTACATAAATGAGCTAAGATAAAGATGGTCCCAATAACAATTCCTACAAATCCAAATGTTGATGATAAGAGCATAAGAGGAAAGCGTAAAAATCGAACAGCATCACTCATTGGAGTTGTTGGAATGCTATAGGCTGCAACGGCAGTGATGGCAACGACAACAATCATCGTGTTGGAAATTAAACCCGCACGTACAACCGCGTCCCCAATAACAAGTCCTCCTACAATACCAATGGTTTGACCGATTCTCGAAGGAAGCCTTACCCCAGCTTCACGAATTAGCTCAATCGTCAATTCCATAATAAGAGCTTCGATTAAAGGGGGGAAAGGTATATTTCGAATCGAACTGATAACAGGGAGAACTAATTCATCTGGCAGAACTTCAAAATGAAAACCGATAATCGCAATATAAACTGCAGGAAGATTTACAGCGATTGCAATACTTAATAATCTCAAGGTACGAACAAAAGAACCGATCATCCACCGAGAATTATAATCATCTGGGGATTGGAAAAAGGCAAAAAAGGTAACTGGAATAATGAGACAAGAGGGACTACCCTCAATAAGAACGGAAACTCTCCCTTCATTTATATGACCTACTACACGATCCACTCTTTCTGTATACAAGATCTGTGGAAAGGGTGACCATGTTGAATCTTCAATTAGTTCTTGGAGAAATCCAAAGCTAGGTATATGGTCGATTGAGGTGTTTTCCACTCTTTTTTTAAACTCTTCAATGATTTCTTTATTGGCAAGATCCTCCCGATAAACAAGTGTTAACTTTGAAGGAATTTGGTCCCCTACGGTTACATGTTCTAATTTTAAGGCTGGTGTTTTAAGTGCTTTCCGTACTAAGTGAAGATTTGTAATATGAGTTTCGACAAAGCCTTCATGAGATCCCGAAATAACTTGTTCATTGGACGGTTCCTCGACTGAACGATCTTTTGATAACGCCACATTTAGGCTATAGAATTGTTGTTCACCCTCCAAAAAGAAGAGACAAGATCCATTCAGAAGCTCTATATGTGCTTTATTTAAGAAATTCAAACTTTTAAAAGTAGAAAAAAGAACATTAGTTAAGTGATCATTGCTTGCCTCCATCAGAGGTTTTAGAATATTCTTCTGTATCTTCTCACTGTCTGTCATCGTATCTAAATAAACGAGAAACCCGTTTGTATCTCTATTTTGAATCTTTTTTACGATTAGATCGTCTGTATTTGAAAATGCTTGTTTAATAAAGGTCATGCTTTCATCTAGATTTTCAAACATGGTTACCTTCTGTTCAGAATTCGAATCAGAAGGACTCTCTTGAGACTTCTTTTGTTTCTTCTTTTTAAAAAACGGTGGGGAAGTAAGTTTCATCTCTATTCTCCATAATCGTATTGTTACTTTAATTTCACCAATAAGTGGAATGAATATGTGAATGTTTAGAAAAACTTGGTTCTTTTCATTGAATCTAATCAATAAGAAACCAATAAATCGAAGGCTAGCATTTTAAGGGTAGTAGCACCAATAGATTACATATATGTAAGACAAAGTAATATTATAAAAACAATAAATGGTATAATAAACACAGAATGTTTTAGATTTATAGGAGAGTGACATTATTGTTTAAATTTATTTTTTATTTAGTTGTATTTGTTATAATCGGCTATTCCTACGGAAAAATTACAGAAGGTACTATGTTTGATAACTTTTTTGCTATGATCATATCTATGTTTATTTTTATTTTCTTAGTTGAATGGATTGCTAGTCGATTTAAGAAAAATAAAAACACTGAAGAAAAGGAATCTAAAGAGCAGGATCATGAAACATGGGATGAAATGATAGCAAGTGCAACGAAGGATTTCGAGAAAACGTGGAATTTAACTTATGAAAATAATGAGATTCAAATCGTAAATCGTTATAATCATGAACAATTGTTCATAAATGGTGAACTAGTGTCAGAGAAAAAAAGAAATGGTGTGTCAACTTGGCTTGCTCCATCTCAAACGTTGAAAGGTACGATTGTCGTACAAAATCAACCTCAAGTAATAAAGGTTAAACTGGGTGGACTCATCAGCTTAAATTGTAGAGTGTATGTGGGGAGAGAATTAATTTTCAAGAAAAAACTCAAGTATAATTTACTTTCTGGTGGAGTTAAGGAGAGCGACTGATCTTAGGTTAGTAGTTTTCAAGTCATATTTAAAAGTCGATTCCTACGTTTAGGGAATCGGCTTTTTTATGATAAAATTCATCTTAGCTTGCTTCTGGTCATTTGCATGAATAATTCAATTTCAATAACAATAACATAAAAAACAATAATGTTTTATTGTAAAACAATAAAAAGTGTGGTAAATTCATAATGACAAAAAATAAATGAGGTGTTCATATGAAACGAAGTTCAACCCTATTTTTGAGGATAGCTGTTATTTGTATTGGTATTCCTGTGCTTGCTCTGTGTTTATTTTTATTACCTCAAATCACGGAGGAAGCAAATGAAGCAGCAGCAAGAGGTTCAGATTTAGCTTTTGCTATTTATGCGATTTTAATGGTGATGTATGTTTCAGCGGTACCATTTTACTTCGCTTTGTATCAATCTTTTAACCTGTTAAGCTATATCGATAAAAATCAGGCTTTCTCAGATTTATCTGTAACAGCTTTAAAGAAAATCAAGAATTGTGCACTTATAATCAGTGGTTTATATGTAGTAGCAATCCCATTCGTCTATGTTTTAGCAGAGGTTGATGACGCACCAGGTCTGATCCTCGTTGGAATGGCGATGATCTTTGCTCCCATGGTAATTGCGGTATTCGCTGCTGTTCTTCAAAGACTCCTACAAGAAGCCATCGATATAAAATCAGAGAATGACTTAATAGTCTGAGGTGAAAAACTATGGCAATTATTATTAATATTGATGTAATGTTAGCGAAAAGGAAAATGAGCGTAACAGAGCTTTCCGAGAGAGTAGGTATCACGATGGCGAACCTTTCAATCTTGAAAAATGGGAAGGCAAAAGCGGTTCGACTCTCTACCTTAGAAGCGATTTGTAAGGCGTTAGACTGTCAACCCGGAGACCTTTTAGAATACCAACGTGAAGAAGAGAGCGAATAATCATTGATGGTGCCAGGCACCATTTTGATAGGTTTTTACAAAAAGTTCACAAAATGTTCACTTACATGCCTTTTTATATGATAGCTATAATAGCTAAGTATCAAAGAAGGGATGATGAAAATGCCAACAACGAAGAAAGAAAGTTTTTATTTTGGAACGATTATGTGTTTTGGAATGGTAGTAGTGATGACGTTTTATAATTTATACTTAAATGGAATGTTTGGTGAGATGACATTCATTGCAGTAGTGACCGATTTAATTTTTGCATTTATCATTGCACTACTACTTGATCTGTTTCTTGTGGGTCCGAATGCAAAAAAAATAGCTTTGAAATTAACGGCAAAATCTACTAATAAACTATATACGATTTTAGCAATTTCAACCTTCATGGTGGTCGGAATGGCTTCGTTCATGTCTATATTTGGGTTAGCTACACAAATCATTCACACTGGTTATACTTCTAACTTTATCATTGGTGATTACCTGTCTGTGCTTGGTAAAAATCTATTGATGGCATTACCACTACAAATTCTAATTATGGGACCTCTTGTACGTTTCATCTTTGTGAAGTACATCAAATCAACTCAAACTGAAACGCGTCTTCAAGTTGTTGAAAAAAGTAAGTAGCTGCAGAAAGCGGTTGTTCAATTGAGCAATCGTCTTTTTATTATAAGTAGAAGAGGTCCAGCATCAGACAAGTATCAGACAAACAGGTGGTATCGTGAAGTGATTTTGTCCAATAGGAAGCCTGTATTAGACAAACCGCCGGTGCCGTGAAGCGATTTTGTCCAATAGAAAGTTTGTATCAGACAACCGGTGGTGCCGTGAAGTGATTTTGTCCAATAGGAAGCCTGTATTAGACAAACCGCCAGTGCCGTGAAGCGATTTTGTCCAATAGGGAGCCTGTATTAGACAAACCGCCAGTGCCGTGAAGCGATTTTGTCCAATAGGAAGCCTGTATTAGACAAACCGCCAGTGCCGTGAAGCGATTTTGTCCAATAGGAAGCCTATATCAGACAAACCGCCGGTACCGTGAAGTGATTTTGTCCAATAGAAAGCCTGTATTAGACAAACCGTGGTGCCGTAATGATTTCGTCCATTAGGAAGTAAGTGCCCCTTCATTCAAAAGAGCGGCTACTTATTGTGTTAAGTTCATTTGAGAAAACCAATCTTCCATTGCCTTAACAGTTCTTTCTATTTGTATGCTTTCTGAGATAGTTGGTTTATTGTCATTAGCCTGCATGCCATACGACCCGAACTGTCCATGATTTCCACCATCTATCGTCATATAAGTGGTATTCGTAGGTAAATTACTTTTTAAGCTTTCCCATTTTTCCTTATTCAGAACAGCATCGTTTGATCCCGTAATTTGGAGTACTGATAACTCTGTATCTTTAATTGATCCACCTTCATCTGCATATGAGGCGAGGAAGAAGACTCCCTTAAAGTTCTCCTTATGTTCTAAAGCATATCTTGCTGCAAATACTCCCCCTAACGAATGTCCGCCAATTACAAATGATTCCTCAGGATATTCTCTAAGAAAAGAGTCCGCCTTATTTTGACCAAATATGGCAAGGTTTAATGGCATGTCAGCAATATAAACCCGATGCCCAGCCTTTGCTAGTTCTCTTGCTAATGGGGAATAACTGACTGGCTCGACTAACCCTCCAGGATAAAAAATGATATTGGGCTCTTTACTTTCTCCAATAACTGGTTCGAATTTATACCCATCATTCACCTCGGTAACAAGGACCTGTTTATCACTTTGAAAGGCGGTATGAGCTTGTGGAGATGGTTGGTAAGTAACAGCATTTACGTATATAAAAACCGCTACTATGACAAGAATGACAAATAATAGACCCAATATGAAAAACTTATGCCATCTTTTTTTATAGTTGATTTTAACCATAATTCTAGTAAACCTCACTTAAACATATTGTTAGTACTTAATAGACATTGATAGAAGACCTAAATCCTCCATTAATGTTGTATTTAAAGACAAAGTAGGAACACTTACAGCTCTTACTAGTTCCATTCATTATATGTACTTGTAAGTCTATTGACAAGGGAAAAGGGGACGGTTCTCACGTTTCATTTTAAACGTAAGAACCGCCCCCCTTGTTTCAATTATATTTGAAATAATTGTATAGAATTAACAGAATATGTAATGTAATATATCCATAAGGAATAAATGGAGTAACACAGGATTATAGTTATTTTTTGAGACGAGGTACAGGACCGTCGATAATAAATCTAGTGTGTCATTATACTAGTGGAATAGTAAATAAGAAAAATACAAAATGAACGAAAGGGGAAATAAGAGTGTTTGAAACACGAGAACCGTCCCCCCTTTTCAAGGAGGTAAGTAAAGTGATTAAAGTAAAGGGATCGCAAACAGAAGCTAAGGTATTTTCGAATTATTCACAGGAGACGGCGGTTGAGCAAATACAAGAGTTATGTAATCAACCTTTTTTAAAGGATTCAAAGATTCGTATTATGCCAGACTATCATGCTGGAAAAGGCTGTGTGATTGGAACGACTATTGAGCTAAAGGATAAGGTTGTACCTAACTTGGTTGGGGTCGATGTCGGCTGCGGTGTCTTGACCGTTAAGCTGCAAGATAAAAAAGTTGATTTTAACAAGCTTGATCATGTTATTCGAACATATGTCCCAAGTGGACATGAGCTTCATACAGAGGAAACTGTATCTTTTATAAATACCGATTTCCCAGCCAGAGAAGAGTTTAAAGCTAAGCACATATTGAACCAAGATAAAAGTCTGTACAGTTTGGGAACGTTAGGTGGGGGAAATCACTTTATTGAAGTGTCTGTTGATTCTGAAGAACATCATTACTTAACTATCCATACGGGAAGCCGTTATGTTGGGGCAAAGATCGCAAACTACTATCAAAAAGTAGCTATCTCAAAGCTTCGTACACATGGGTTAACTGATTTGATCCAACGATTAAAAGCCGAAGGACGAGAAAGAGAAATCCAACCAGCGATTCAAAGGTATAAGGATAAGAATCCAGTCATTCCAGATGATTTAGCATATTTGGAAGGAGAGGACTTCCATCATTATATGCATGACATGAGGTTAGCACAAGCATTTGCAAAAGCGAACCGTGAAGAAATCGCAAGATCTATTACTGAGAATATGAGATTTGAGGAACTGGACCGTTTCGATACAGTTCACAATTATATTGATACAGAGAACTTGATTTTACGAAAAGGGGCAGTTTCTGCACAAAAAGGAGAAAGGCTTATCATTCCGATGAACATGAGAGATGGTTCAATTTTGGCAGTTGGTAAAGGGAATGAGGATTGGAATTATTCAGCACCACACGGAGCAGGACGTGTATTGAGTCGGTCAAAGGCAATGAAAACGTTAGATATGAATGAGTTTGTTAAAACGATGGAGGGGATTTGGACGACATCAGTGTCTGAAGAAACCCTTGATGAAGCCCCAATGGCCTACAAGCCAATGAATGAAATCTTAGAAAAAATCGAAGAAACCGCCGACATTTCATGCGTAATCAAACCAGTATACAACTTCAAAGCAAGTGAAAAGTATATACCAGGAAGATACAAAAAATAAAACAAAGGGACGGTTCTCACGTATCATAATGATACGTGAGAACCGTCCCTTTGTTCATGGATAAGAAAGTATAAAATTTCGAACTTAGTTTTAGTGTCTAGCTCCAGCGCCTAGCCCCTCGGGGTCATAAGTCAAATCACTCCAGAAATCAGGATTTCCTGCGTGATTCGCCTTATGCCTGTCGGGGCTGAACAAGGCGCTTGCGCTTTTCTTACTATTCGTTTAGTATCGATAAGCACCTTCACATGTATTAGGTATTGGTTCATAATAGCAATGTTGTTTATATTGTCCTGTAAATGGTTGATTGTACCATGTTGGTGGGCATTCTCCACTTGGATTGAAGTACCAGAGAGAATATTTAGAAGGATGTTCCCTCCAGTAGTCTAAGGTCTGTTTAGCTAACCTTTTTTCTACTTCTCTTGCTCTGTTGTAAAAGACATTTCCTTTTTGTACAGCTTCAAAAGAGTAATTTCCCCCTTGTATTTGATAAATAACATGGGAGATTGTTTTTAAATCTCTGAAGTCTAAACAATCTGCTTTAAGTCGGTTTACAATTACATTTCCAACCATTAACATCCCTTGTTTTCCTTCACCTTCGGCTTCCGCCCTCATCATTCTGGCTACTAAATCGATATCCTTGTCTGTGTATTTTACTCTAACCAATTTTATCACCTCTAAAAGCATTGTATGAAGAAAGCCTACAAAGTTGAAAGGTTTATAAAATTTTTCTTGTTGGTTATTTTGGATAAGCTATTTTGGTGATCAATGATTTTTTTAAAACACCTCTATTGTAAAACCTGAACAGAAACCTCAATCAAATAATCCTCATATCCCTTGATGGAAAGCTCATCCAACAGTACTTCCTCATAGAAATATCCTTGGGGTTGAAGGTTGCGATTAGTAGCACACTTTATCAATGCTTCATATGTATCGAATATATTTGAATATCCATGATTGTGATAAGCAACTAAATAGGAACCTTTCTTTTTAATAAAATTATAATGATTCGATGTATTTGTCACTCTTGTGTATAGATAATCATACCGGGGGTTTTCTCTTGTCGATAGATGATTAATATCAATCATCCATCCTGCTGAATGAAGTGTTTCGATATGATGGATTGTTAGAAATTCATAGTGCTTGATCATTGAATCATATATGCTCTTTTCTCCTGTGAAAGGTAATGCTTCTGTTAAGATGAATCGTTCTTCTTCTCTTTCTTCCAGAATGATGTCAGAGGTGTTGGTATTGATGGCAGCTTTAGTCTGTCTTGCTTTCTCTTCCATCACATATTTCATCCGTTGTAGTTTGTTCATTTTTTCATCAAGATTTTTCGTTTCTTTTTCAAGGAGATTAATTAATTCATGGGGAGATCTCTTGATCAAGTAATTCTTTATTTCTATTAAAGGCATTCCTAATTCTTTAAGAGTCGATATCACAATGAAAACATCTAACTGATTGATCGAATAATACCTGTAGCCATTTGTTGCCTTCATTTCTGGAGAAAAAATTCCAATTTTATCATAGTGAAATAAAGTATCCTTGCTTACCCCCATTAGCTTGGCGAACTGTCCTGTTGTTAAATGAGTTTTTTGTAAGTTCATATCCATTTTCACATTCACCTCTTGACTATAGTGTAACACCATCGTTTATTGTAAAAAAGGAAGGAATCGTCATACCGAGATTCTGTTAAAGAAAAATTACAATTCTTTTATAAGAGTACCCAATGATATTTACATTAGAGCGAGATAATTAAAGGTGTTTTTATCGTACGGTTATTCGTTTAGTTAAGGAGAATGAGAAAAGATGAAATCATATAAAGTTACCTTGGGTTTATTATTAATGAACTTATTCATTGCATTTTTAGGAATAGGACTAGTCATTCCAGTTTTGCCTACTTTAATGAATGAATTAGGAATCACAGGAACAACAATCGGTTATTTAACAGCAGCTTTTGCTTTTGCACAGTTGATTTTTTCTCCAATTGCAGGGAAAGCAGTAGATAAGTTTGGTCGAAAGATTATGATTGTTATAGGGTTATTTATTTTCGGCTTGTCAGAATTTTTATTTGGTATGGGGAAAGAGATTGAAACATTATTTATATCGCGTATTCTAGGTGGTATAAGTGCGGCTTTCATTATGCCAGCTGTTACAGCGTATATTGCAGATATAACAAATACGGAAACTCGTCCAAAAGCACTTGGTTATATGTCAGCGGCAATTAGTACAGGATTTATCATTGGACCAGGAATTGGTGGTTTTCTAGCAGACTTTGGAACCCGTGTACCATTTTATTTCGCAGGAGTACTTGGTACGGTTTCAGCGATTCTTTCGATTATTTTATTGTCTGAGCCTAAACGAGTAGCAGAAACAACTGAACTGGGAGCAGAAATGAAGAAAGGATTCAAACGAATGTTTGTCCCAAGGTATTTCTTTGCGTTTGTTTTAATTTTCATAGCATCATTCGGCTTGGCAGCATTTGAATCGTTTTTTAGCTTGTTTGTTGATCACAAGTTTCAATTTAAACCAACTGATATCGCGATTGTGATTACAGGTGGCGCAATCTTCGGTGCAATTGCACAAGTCATTTTATTTGAGCGACTTACTCGAATGTGGGGAGAAATTAAGCTGATTCGCTATAGTTTACTATTATCAGGTGTACTAGTATTTCTAATGACAGTCGTTCATTCCTATTTTTCTATTTTGCTTGTCACGTTTATTGTTTTTGTAGGGTTCGATTTATTTCGCCCAGCAGTTACATCTTATCTCTCCAATATCGCTGGCAATGAACAAGGCTTTGTTGGAGGAATGAACTCGATGTTTACAAGTTTAGCAAACATTATAGGACCGATTCTCGGTGGGATGTTATTTGATATCGATATTAACTATCCTTACTATTTTGCGTCTGTAATCATCGCTTTAGGAATCACTTTAACATTTTATTGGAAGAGTGCGACAAAAGAGGTAGCTAGTGAAGTGAAGGTTAAGCTAGCAGATGTGTAACAACGATTGATCATTAATGAAAATATAAATGTAAGAAATTAGACCCTGAGCAATCATCAGGGTCTTTTTGTATGCTATTTCATTAAAATTAGTTGTTTTCGACATAACATTAAAAGGACGTTTCTAGCAGGCTGAATACACGTAGACTCCTGCGGGACCAATGGCCAAAGTGAGACCCCACAGGAGCATAAGCGACGAGGAGGCTCACTGGTCACCCGCCGGACGCGGAGTGTATTCGCCTGTGGCTATAAGCGCAGCCTTTAGAAAAAACAAAAATTGAGTAAATCTGTTGAAAAGTAGGATAATAAAAGTTATGATTATGTTAGTTATTAATAAATATATTAATCTTTCATACTTTTATTATCAAAAAAGCTAATTCTTTTCAAGGAGAGAAAAAATGAAACATAACAGTGAAAACATCATTGCACATTATTATTTTAATGACCCTGAACATATAGGGAAGGATAGCTCTGGAAATGGAAGCGATGCGACGGCAGAAGGCGTTAACAAACCTATTATTGAAACCGTTGGTGGTCGATCTGCTGTAACACTTAAAGGTGGAAAAACCGGCACTTCTTTTCTGAAACTTCCACAAGAATTGCTTAAGGATATCGGTGACCATACAGGTATTACGATTAGTACATGGGTTTACTTAAGAAAAGGCACAAACGTATGGGAACGAATTTTTGATTTCGGCAAAGGGCCAACAGGACCATACCTTTTCTTGACTAGAAGTTTAAGAGGGGTTTGTTTTTTAGGTGGAGATCTTGTTGCAGATGCAAGTAGAACCTATGCTGACGGAGAATGGCTTCATGTTGCAATGTCGGTAATAGGCACAGAAGGTGGTACATTAAGTAGTGCTGGACCTATTATCTATGTAAATGGTGAAGTAGTTGCTGATGGTTCGATTAGTCAAACCTCTAGTGGAACCTATGCAAAACTTCGCGAGTGGTTTGATAGCTTTACAAACTCTGATAACTATATTCACAATTATATTGGTAAATCACAGCACGAAGCAGATGATGATTTTTCTGGTTCACTTACTGATTTCCGCATTTTTAAAGCGGGATTATCACAAGACGATGTGATTGAGGTAATGTGTGAATCGTTGACAGATGAAGAAATCGTTCAGCTTGCTAGGGATAAATATTTAACATTCCCAACAACGATTGTGTCAAAGGATCTTTCACTGCCTTCTTCACTAATGGGCGGGAAGGTGAAGGTGTCTTGGAAATCAAGCAATCCTGAAGCACTATCAAATGAAGGCTTACTAGGTGAAATGAATGAACCAAAGGGATTAACCTACACGGCTTCCTTAAGCAAAGGCGAATGCACACTGCAAAAGGAATTTGAGATTTCCGTTCTCCCTAAAGGGGTACCAACGCACGAGTTAACCATTGATGGAAATAATGAAGTATTAGATATAAGTAAAACTCTATATGGCTTATTTTATGAAGATATAAATAATGCGGCAGATGGAGGTATTTACGCGGAGCTTGTTCAAAACCGTTCATTTGAATCGTTCGCATTTGACACGTATTCACATGCATCAGGTGAGTGTGGTTGCTCGACAGGGAGAGATCACAAACCTCTACATGCTTGGTTTGGCGATCTAGACAAAGTAACCGTTCAAAATAGTGGTGGATTGAACACCCACTTTGGTATTACTGATCAGGATGTTAATTCTCATTATGTAACGGCAACATCAGGAGCAACAATCATTAATAAAGGCTTCACAGACTCTAATCATCATTGTGCAATGAGTATTATTAAAGGCGATCAATATGATTTAACAATCTGGGCCAAAGCAGAAAACCCAGGAACCATCACAGTACAGCTTCAAAACCAAGATGGAGAATCAGTTAGTGATACAGTAACAGTACAAGTTGAAGGTGGAAACACTTGGAAGAAATATGGTGTTGATTCAAAGATTACGTTAACTGGAGCTAAAACTTTACTTGGTCAGCTAGCATTAACCTTTAATGGTGACATTTCAATCGATATGGTTTCACTAATGCCGCGTGATGTATGGGGTGCTGATGAGGAAGAAAGATCTCAAACGGCTCATACTAATTTCCGAGGAAATCCTAACTACCGTTTACGAAAGGACTTAGTCAATGCGTTGGTTGACTTACATCCGACCTTCCTTCGTTTCCCTGGAGGATGTATATCTGAAGGATCATTTATTTGGGAAAATGTGTATGAATGGAAGGATTCAGTTGGTGATATTGAAATACGTAAAGAAAACTTTAATGTATGGGGTTATATGATGACAATGGGATTAGGTTATATGGAATACTTCCAATTAGCTGAGGACCTAAATGCAATCCCTCTACCAGTCATGGCTTGTGGTGTACTTTGTCAGGCGCGATCTGACTATGTCCATCCTGCAGGCGGAGAGCTAAGAGAGTTTTATGTTAAGAGCTTCACTGATTTAATCGATTTTGCCATCAATACAGACTTTGAACAAAACGAATGGGCTGCACTAAGAAAGCAGATGGGACATGAGGCACCATTCGACCTTCGCTATTTAGGTGTTGGTAATGAAAATTGGGGCACTGAATTCTTTGCAAACTTTGAATACTTTAAAGCAGCGATTGATGAATATATGGTAAAGCATTATCCAGATCATGAATTGCATATCATTTCGACTGTTGGTGCACAAGCTGATGATGATGCATATCAACAAGGTTGGAAGTTCTTAAGTGGTAATCTAGAAGGATCAGAAACCGTAACTTTTACGGACGGAAAAAATGTAATGGAAGAAACGGTAACTTGGTATGAAAAACAACCAAATTACATGGATACAATAGCTGATGAGCATTATTACCGCTCAAACGAGTATTTGTTAAACAATGTTGACAGGTACAATTATTATGACCGCGCATACCAGCCTGATGGCAGTAAAAATGAAACTGAAATCTCGAAGGTTTTCGTTGGTGAATTTGCTTCAACTGATAAGAACACACTAGCGGGAGCGATTGCGGAAGCAGCTTTGATGACTGGTTTTGAACGCAATTCGGATGTGGTAAGATTAGCTGCATATGCGCCACTTTTTAATAAAGTTTTAACAGACGGCACGTATCGTTGGACACCAGATTTAATTTGGTTTGACGATGAAACAGTTTGGTACACTCCTAACTACTATGTTCAGCATCTATTTGCTAAATACTTAGGATCCAAGCTATTGGGGACTTCGTTTTCAACTTACCGTAAGGGACAGCTGACAGAGCTTACTCCTCGTGGAGGAATCGAAATTGCAACAGGCAATGCAGAAATCCATGTGAAGCGTGTAAAAGTAACGGATAATCAAAGTGAGCGTGTATTACTTGACCAAGATTTCACGAAGGAATTAGATTCGTCTTGGGAGGTAATCCCAGGTTCAACAGGATACAAAATTGATCCGGAAAAAGGGTTGATTTTACAAGCACAAAACGGTGGATTAAACGGTCTATATATCCCGAGCGATGCTTGGACGAACTATAAGGTCGAAGTGGAAGCAACAAAAATAGCAGGTGAAGACGGCTTCTATGTAGGTGTTGGGTTAACTGATATATCACCAGAGAAGAAGGATGTTCATGAATATAGCATCGGATATAACGGAAACGCAACCGGTGTGAAGGTGTATAAGCAGGGAATTCAAGGCTATACGTTAGGAGACTATTCATCGAGTACAGCAGCCGGAAACCTTCGTGCAAGCTGCTATGAAGAATTAGAAAACGATACCCCTTATAACATTTCAGTCAATTATGGTGGTGGGACAGGTGATCGTCTGATCTGCTCTTACACAGACGGAAAGACAACAAGTAAGGTATTAGATTACAAATTAGAAGCTTACAACAATGAAATCTTTAACTCAGTAACTAAAGATGATCAACATGTGTATGTGAAGCTTGTTAATGCAGACTCTGTTGAAAAAACAACAAAGATTACATTGAAGGACCTAAATGTTGCTTCAACAGGAAAAATGGTGACAGTAACTGGCGATGAATCGCTTCTTAATGTCCCGAATGTGAATAAAAAGAACGATGAAAGAGTCACACCAATTGAAGCAGAACTTGAGTTACAGGACAATCATGCAGTCGTGACATTAGCTCCAAATTCAGTTACTATTCTTGTGTTGGATGTAAAATAAGTACACTTTAAAGAGATGATTCCTGATAAAAGGGGAATCATCTTTTTTGTTTTTATGATTGGCTGTTTTTCGTATAGATTGTTCCTTTTAAAGACGCAGGCTGAATACACTCCGCGTCCGGCGGGTGACCAGTGAGCCTCCTCGTCGCAATGCTCCTGTGGGGTCTCACTTTGGCCACTGATCCCGCAGGAGTCTACGTGTATTCAGCCTGCTGTATCTAGCGTTTCAATGTTTTATGTCTAAAACAACAAACTTTGAGTAAACAATTTTGATTATACAGAAGCTTTGTGAATATGTATGCTATTCCTTAACGTTGAGCTATAATGATTGTACAATAGACATTAAAAAGTAGACAAAAAAGGAATGGATAAAACATGTCTGATAAAGTAATCATTATAACAGGTGCTAACAGTGGTTTAGGTCTCGAAACAGCCAAACATTTTGTAGATTCAGGAAATATTGTCGTGATGGCAGTGAGGAATAAAAACAAAGGTGAAGAGGCGAAAGCGGCGTTATTGAAATCATTCCCGGAAGCAAAGATAGACGCCCTGCATCTTGATTTAGCAAGTTTAACAAGCGTCCATCAATTTGTTGAAACATTCTCAAAAAACTATACGAGACTTGATTTACTAATTAATAATGCAGGAGTTATGACACCGCCTTATTCGAAAACAGAAGAAGGATATGAACTTCAATTTGGGAGCAATCATTTAGGTCACTTTGCGTTAACTGGCTTATTGCTTCCTTTCTTAGAAAAAGGAGAACAGCCTCGTGTTGTAACGCTTAGCTCAATTGCCCATCGAAATGGTGTGATCGATTTTGATAATTTAGATGGTACAAAAGGATATAAAGCGATGAAGTTTTATAGTCAAAGCAAGCTAGCCAATCTTATGTTTGCAAAAGAGTTGGATGAACGTTTAAAACGTAATGGTTATAAGACCATTAGCTTAGCTGCACACCCAGGAATTTCAGCGACCAATCTTTTTAGAATTGGGAAAGAAAGCACTCCATGGTATATTAAACCACTAATTAAGCTAATCGCCCAGCCTGCCGAAAAAGGGGTTTTACCCACCATTATGGCAGCGACTGATAAAACGTTAGTTGGGGGAGAGTATATAGGTCCAGATGGTGCAGGGAACCGTAAAGGAAACCCAACAATCGAAACTCCGCGTAAAAACGTCTATAACAAAGAGACCATGAAGAAGCTGTGGGATCTATCGGAAGAATTAACTTCGGTTCGATATAATCTACTATAAATAAGAAAACAACCAGCAGATGAACCTGCTGGTTATTTCAGGCTGTTGACAAACGCTCGCATTCTTCGTTGTGAACCCTCGCTCGGTGCTCATTACCCTCATGGTAACTCCGCTCCTCCCAAGGGTTCGCGCCTCGACTTCAAGCGTTTTCAATCAGCCTGGGTTTTACAAATTATACTTTGTCTTCACTCTGAAACAACCAGCAGTTAAACCTGCTGGTTGTTTTTGATCGTTAAGCATTATTTCGATAAGATTCAATATCAAATAATTCCTTGTACTCTGACCATTTGATTTTTTGCTTCAAATACTCCCGAAAAGAAACATGGGTCTTGCCTTGTAATTGATTATACAGTGATGAAATTAAGCTTTGTAAACGAATATCTACCATAAAGTAATAACGGTGATGATTTGCCAAAACAGGAATTTCACTCACTTTTACTCTCTGTCCATCAACATTTTTGAATTCAATACTTTTATACAGCACAGGTATCATCTTCTCTATTTGATTTTTCTCTATTATACCTCATTTTAATTTGTAATAGTCAAAATATTTATTAAAATATAATAAAAAATATCGAAATAGTCGGATTAAATTAATAGTTTAGTGATGGAATGATAAAACTAAGTTCCTTGGAATGAGCGAAGAGCCACGAGACTCCTGCGGGATTTGCAGGACAGATGAGACCCCACAGGAGCTAGCGACGAGGAGGCTCATCGCCTGCCCCGCGGAAAGGGAGTGGCTCGTAGCGAATGGAAAGTGCACCATCTATATTTTCCCACTAAAAAACCAGACTCAATATCGAGTCTGGTTTCTACTATCTTCTATATTACTGTCACTCTATGCTAATCGACCTTTAAAATCTTCATACCCAAAAGTACGAACGACCTTACAATCACCATCTCGATCCTGTACAGCAATTGCTGGTAATGGCATCCCATTGAATGTGTTGGTTTTAACCATCGTATAAATGGCCATGTCACCAAAGACTAAACGATCGCCAGTCTTTAATGGTTGATCAAACGAATAATCTCCAATTACATCACCAGTAAGACAAGTCTGTCCACCAAGTCGATAAGTGAATTCTTTCTCGCCTGATTCTCCAGAACCAAATAGAGGAGGGCGATACGGCATTTCCAACACATCAGGCATGTGGCATGTTGCAGATGTGTCCATAATCGCAATATCAATTCCATTCTTGTGGAGATCTAGAACTGAAGTAACCAAGTAGCCTGCATTAAGAGCAATTGCTTCCCCTGGTTCAAGATAAACTTCTAAACCATACTTGTCTTGCATTCTCTTAATACAAGATTCGAGGGTAGCGAGATCGTAATCTTCTCTTGTGATATGATGTCCACCACCAAAATTGATCCATTCCATTTGTGATAGCCATTCCCCAAATTTCTCTTCCACCGCATCTAATGTTGTTTTTAAATCATCTGAGTTTTGTTGGCATAAGGTATGGAAATGTAATCCTGTGACACCATCAAGCAAATCAGGGCGGAAATCTTCTCGTTTTACCCCAAATCTAGAACCTGGTGAACAAGGATCATAGATTTCATGTCCATCTTGTGTAGAACATTCAGGGTTGATACGCAAGCCTATTTTTCTGCCACCTTGAAGTGCTTTGCTTTTAAACTTTTCTAACTGTGAGAACGAATTAAAAATGATGTGATCGCAAATAGATACGATTTCATCAATTTCATCTTCCCGGTAAGCTGGGGCAAAGACATGTGTTTCTTTGCCCATTTCTTCATTACCAAGGCGAGCCTCGTACAAACCACTCGCGGTTGTGCCACTTAAATACTTTCCGATTAGGGGATACATACTCGTCATTGAAAAAGCTTTTTGAGCCAAAACAATTTTAGCACCTGTTCGTTGCATAACACCGTTTAGGATCTCTAGATTTCTTACGATCAGCTTTTCATCTACGACATAACATGGTGTTGGTAATTCTTCGAACCTCATCTTATCGAACAAACTCCGGTACTTTTGTTTCTGACGTTTCTTCGTCAACAAGCACAGGATTAAAATCTTCAACCCATGGAAGTCCCCATTTGTTCAATTCTTCCATGAATGGATCTGGATTAAATTCTTCTATATTATATACACCTGGTTTATTCCACTTACCAGTCAAGATCATTGCAGCTCCGATCATTGCAGGTACACCTGTTGTATAGGAAATTGCTTGTGAACCAACTTCTCTATAGCATTCTTGGTGGTCACATACATTGTATACATAGTATGTTTTTTCTTTGCCATCTTTTTTCCCTTTGAAGATACACCCGATATTCGTTTTACCAACAGTACGTGGTCCTAATGTTGCTGGATCAGGTAATACTGCTTTTAAGAATTGAAGTGGAATAATTTGTTTCCCTTCAAATTCAATTGGTTCAATAGAAGTCATTCCAACATTTTCTAATGCCTTTAGATGTGTAATATAACTTTGACCAAATGTCATGAAGAAACGAATTCGCTTAAGTCCTGGGATGTTTTGAGCAAGAGATTCCAGTTCTTCATGGTAAAGTAAGTACATATCCTTCTCGCCAACTTCTGGGAAGTTATATACGCGTTTGATTTCCATTGGTTCTGTTTCAACCCATTCACCGTTTTCCCAGTATCTTCCGTTAGCAGATACTTCACGGATATTGATTTCAGGGTTAAAATTCGTTGCGAACGGATAGCCATGATCTCCACCATTGCAATCAAGGATATCGATATATTCGATTTCATCAAAATAATGCTTTAGAGCATAAGCCGAGAATACACCCGTAACACCTGGATCAAATCCACTGCCTAATAGAGCGGTAATTCCAGCTTTTTCAAAGCGCTCACGGTAGTCCCATTGCCATTTATATTCAAACTTTGCAGTATCTTCTGGTTCATAGTTCGCTGTATCCATATAATGTGTTTTCGTCGCAAGGCATGCATCCATGATAGTTAGGTCTTGGTATGGTAACGCAAGATTCATGACGATATCTGGTTTCACTTCTTCGATCAAAGCAATTAGTTCATCCACATTATCTGCATCCACTTGTGCAGTTGTAATTTTAGTTTTCCCACCGTCAAGTTTCGCTTTTAAATCATCGCATTTAGATTTTGTACGGCTTGCAATACAAATTTCTTCAAATACATCGCTATTTTGAACACATTTTTGAATGGCTACAGATGCCACTCCACCACAACCAATAACAAGAGCTTTTCCCATTTTGTTATCCCCTCATTCAATGAATTTTTTTAAATCATACATAACACTTCAACTATGGTGGAAGGTCTGACAGGAGACTGTCATCACTCCTGAAAAATAAAAAGCAAGTGCAAACACGCATACACGTGTATCACACTTGCTTCAGATATAATTTTCAATATTAAATAGCATGAGTAAGTCCAGGCAAAAATATGTAAAAACATGAAAGGACTTATTATAGGAGCTTTTCAATATTCGAAATATACCTTAAAAGGATCAGAGTCTAAATAGCAAATAATTTACTTTTACCACTCTTATTGACCGTTTCACAAGTTGATGTGCAATGCACTGGTTATAAAGTAACCAACTTATAAAATTTGAGCTTCTAACTCAATCAATAGGGCAACAATGTTGCCAATCGGCATTTGACCTGGCTGTCCGTATGGCCTTCACATTCCTTGTAAAAGGAAGGGGTCAAAAATTATCTGCTAGGAAAGAGTCAATATTTCGAATAGGAGCTTTCCAATCGCACTTTTTATAATAGCACATCCTCTATTATAGCAAAAGACAAATTTCGATATTTTTCTTCTAAAATCAAAAAAACTTTTTTAAACCCTACAAATCTTGAATTCTCATATATTACCTGAATACATGAACTAGCTACTTTAGTATAATCCAAGAGTAATAGTTCGATTTAGGGATGAATTTATTTTCAACTAAAAAAATCGTTAACTTCTATTATATATGATTAGATTAGGAGGGCTAAAGAAAAATTGAAAATGGTGCAAAAAATCTTTCCACTACTTATTTGTTCACTATTAATGAGTTTATCTTTTCTTTCCAATATTCAAATGGGTTATGCATCAGAAAACTCACAAACAAATGAAACAAACGCAGAGTCTAGTTACTATCTTATTCACTATAATGGTGAAAAGCAAGAAATAGGCTTTAATGAAGAAACAAAATTGTTACTTACTGGATGGGCAGATGATGCTAAGTCCACTGTCAGCGGTGCTATTTCTGGGATAACTAATGACCAAGAAGAGAAAATCCTTCAAGTAAGTCAAGGTTTAAATGAACTTCCAATTACAGAAAACATGAGTATTTATTATCGTGTCATTGTATCAGGTGAATATAAAACAGAACTGGTAACATCACTCGAGTTAAATGAACACTCAACTGTAATAGAGAAGAACGAAAATGGAACGTCGATTGAAGAACAATATACAATTGATCAATATGATACATTAATTAAGAATCATGAGTTAGTATATTACGTAACAGATGAAAATAGTCAAAAAATAATGATTACAAGTGAAGAATATGATGTAATAAATGCGGTTAAAGAAACAACCAGTGTTCCTGCTGTAAATCAATCATCAGTAGATACTGAATCCATTAAAGCTACTGCAATGCCTTCAGTTGTGTATTCAACACATGTACAAAACTACGGTTGGTTATCTACAGTTTCTGATGGTAAAATGTCAGGTACATCTGGCGAAAGTAAACGAATGGAAGCAATTAAAATTTCATTGAAGAATAGTCCATATTCTGGGGACATTACCTATAAGACACATGTTCAAAACTATGGATGGTTAAGTCCTGTGTCAAATGGAGCATTATCAGGTACTTCTGGTGAAAGTAAAAGGATGGAAGCCATCCAAATAAACCTAACAGGTGACATGGCTCAGTATTATGATATTTACTATCGTGTTCATGCACAAACCTATGGCTGGTTAGGATGGGCAAAAAATGGCCAATCTGCTGGTACTCAAGGACTATCGAAGCGCTTAGAAGCGATCGAAGTCGTTTTGGTTCAAAAAGGAGCATCTGCTCCAGGGGCGACTGATCAAGCATTTATATTGGATCCATCGGTTTCTTATACCACACATGTCCAAGGATATGGTTGGTTAAAGCCAGTTTCAGATGGCAAAATGTCAGGAACATCCGGACAGTCAAAACGCTTGGAAGCGATCAAGATTTCACTTAAAAATCTGCCGTATTCCGGTGCAATCACTTACAAAACGCATATCGAAAAATATGGCTGGTTACATGCAGTTTCAAACGGTGCTTTATCTGGTACATCTGGTGAAAGTAAAAGGATGGAAGCCATTCAACTAAGCTTAACAGGTGAAATGGCAAAGTATTACGATATCTATTATCGTGTACATGCACAGACTTATGGCTGGTTAGACTGGGCCAAGAACGGTCAATCTGCAGGTACTGAAGCACTATCAAAACGCTTAGAAGCGATTGAGATTGTTTTAGTTGAAAAAGGCGGAACTGCACCAGGAGCTACAACTAGACCTTTTGTGAAACCAAGCTTAATTAGTACTAATATTCACTATAATCTTACGTTAAATGAAGCGTTAAATATGCAAATGAAAGCTTCTACAGCTCCACAGACTGATAAATACAGAAATGATCCTGGATATGTAAGTAGTCAGTATTTAGAGATGTATGACGGCGGTTCAATAACTGGAACGAGTGTGAATTTAAGAACATCTCCAATTTTAACTTCCGATGATAATATCGCAGTGAATGTTGGATTAGGGACAGCATTTCTCGTACTTGATAAAAATGTGACAGGTGATGTGTTCTCTGATAGTACATTGTGGTACAAGATTGAATACAAAGGTCAAGTACTATATGTTCATAGTAGTCTTTCGAAGATTCATTCAAGAGTTGGTAGAGTTACCGCAGATCAACTAGTGATTCGAGCGGAAAAGAATGCAACGAGTCATGTGTATGGTTCCGCACCGAAGGGTACCTTATTAACTGTCTTAGAGGAAGATCCAATTGGTTGGTTCAGAGTAGGTGTTGGTGCTTGGCGTAACGCAAAAGCTGCAGATGTACAAGCCTTTCTAAATCCAATTAATTTCATCAATGATGAAAAGCAAAGATTACAATTCATGAATTTAACAAAACCTAGTGATGTACCAGTTTCGACATTAGATAAATATCTTTCAGGAAAAGGGATCTTAGCTAATCAAGGAAAAGCATTTATCGACGCGGGTAACATCTATGGCATTAATGAAGTCTATTTAATGGCACATACATTATTAGAAACAGGACATGGGACTTCAACACTTGCCAAAGGAGTCTTATATAATGGTAAAACGGTGTATAATATGTACGGTATTGGTGCATATGATGCATGTCCACTTGAATGTGGGGCAAAAACAGCATATGAAAAAGGCTGGTTCACACCATATCAAGCCATTGTAGGTGGTGCTGCTTTTATCAGCGATAAATATTTACGTGGAAATAACAGTTATAATATCGTTCAAAACACATTATATGAGATGCGTTGGAATCCTGAAATGTTGTCTACTAATAAAGTAGCCGGACACCAATATGCAACAGACATTGGCTGGGCTGCTAAACAAGTTAACACAATGTATGAACTATACAAATTGGAACCATATACAATCTATCTCGAAATTCCTGTTTATAAATAAAAGTTTAATAGAGTCTTATCTGAGTAGAACAACTAATCTAGTTGTTCTACTTTTTTTATTATCATGTTGAATTATGAAAATTCTCGAAAAATGTAGAATAGTGCAATCTACATCTATTCCTTTTTATATTTTTTGTTTATAATTAAAAGAATTAATCTATGAAATTAATAGATTAGGAACAATCTAACTTTATTAAAGCATAAGGAGAGTGGTTCGTGTTTATTGGCCTTTTATTTAATTGACTGCAGCAACTATTACATAGTTGAACAAGAAACTTTTTTGTAATGATAGGGACTATTATATGATTTTATAATTATAGCTTTTCGATCATCTACTATTATAATAATTATATAATATGTTTATTCTATTTTATTTTTATAGGAGGTCTGAGAAAAATTGAAGATGGTACAAAAAAGCTTTGTATTATTAATTAGTACTCTATTAATAAGTTTATCTTTTCTTTCTAACATAAGTATTGGATTTGCTTCGGAAAACTTAGAAACAACAGGTTCCGTTGAAGAATCTAGTTATTATTTCATTCACTATAATGGTGAAGAACAAGAAGTAGTAATTGATGAAGAAGTATCATTAAAATTAAGTGGATGGATAGATGAAGATAAGTCAGCTGTTAGCAGCTCAGTAACTGATTCTAATAACCAAACAATAGAAACAAGTTTGCAGGTTAGTGAAGGGTTAAATGAACTGTATATAACAGAAAGTAAGAGTGTATATTATCGGGTAACTAATTCAGATACATTTAGTGCTGAAAAAGTGACACCCCTAGAGCTTAACGAACAACTGACTGTTGTTGAGGAAAACGACAATGGTACATCTATTGAAGAAAAAAGTACGATTGATGAATATGGTACTTTGATTAAAAGTAAAGAATTAATTTATTTCTTTATCGATGGAATTGATCAAAAAACAGTCATTACGAAAGAAGAATATGATTCTTTAAATACAGTTGTTGAGCCAACAACTGAAGAAACAACCGCTGATGTTGAAGCACCAGCTACTGAAGAAACAGAGAGTCAAGTAGAAGCTGATTCAACACCAGTTCAAACTCAATCGGTTAGTGCAACTTCAGTGCCATCTGTTGTGTATTCAACACATGTACAAGACTACGGTTGGTTACCTGTAGTTTCAGATGGTAAAATGTCAGGTACCTCTGGGGAATCGAAACGCATGGAAGCTATTAAGATTTCATTAGCAAACTCTCCATATACCGGATCTGTTACTTACAGTACACATGTACAGACACATGGCTGGTTAAATCCGGTATCAGATGGTGCAATGTCAGGTACTTCTAAAGAATCGAAACGTATGGAAGCGATCAAAATCAATTTAACGGGTGATATTTCCCAACATTACGATATTTATTATCGTGTTCATGCACAAGATTATGGTTGGCTAGGTTGGGCTAAAAACGGACAAAATGCCGGTACACAAGGACTGTCAAAACGTTTGGAGGCATTAGAAATCGTTCTAGTTCCAAAGGGTGCTGCTGCTCCAGGATCTACCTCCAAGCCATTTGTTCTTGATCCATCAGTGTCTTATACAACACATGTTCAAGATTACGGTTGGTTAAGCACTGTTTCTGATGGAAAGTCATCAGGAACCATTGGAAAATCAAAACGCATGGAAGCCGTTAAGATTTCATTGAAAAACACCCCTTATAAAGGGGACATCACGTATAGAACCCATGTCGAAAGCTACGGCTGGATGAGCAATGTATATAATGGTGCTCTCTCTGGTACATCAGGGGAAAGTAAAAGGATGGAAGCCATTCAAATCAATTTAACAGGTGAAATGGCCGTGCATTATGATATTTATTATCGTGCACATGCACAAACCTATGGCTGGTTAGACTGGGCTAAAAATGGTCAATCTTCAGGTACACAAGGATTGTCCAAACGGTTAGAAGCTATTGAGGTAGTCATAGTTGAAAAAGGAGGAGCCGCTCCTGGGAAAACAAACAACCCTTTGATTATGGATCCATCTGTCATGTATACCACTCATGTCCAAGGTAACGGCTGGTTAAGTCAAGTATCTAATGGGGCTATGTCAGGAACTCTTGGAGAATCAAAGCGCTTGGAAGCAATCAAGATTACCCTAAAGGATCTGCCATATTCAGGAGCTGTTTCATACAAAACCCACGTAGAAACCTATGGTTGGTTAAACCCAGTATCGAACGGTGCTCTATCAGGAACATATGGAGAAGGCAAGCGCTTGGAAGCAATCCAAATGAACTTAACAGGTGAAATGGCGCAACATTACGATATTTACTATCGTGTTCACGCACAATCATATGGTTGGTTAGACTGGGCTAAAAACGGACAATCTGCAGGTACCGAAGCTGTTTCAAAACGCTTGGAAGCTATTGAGATCCGTTTAGTAGCTAAAGGTGGGAATGCACCAGGACCAACAGCTAAACCTTTTATTAAACCAAGTTTAATTAGTGCAACTAGCACCTATAATATAACCTTAAGTGAAGCATTAGCTATGCAAATGAAGGTTTCTCCTCAAACAGATAAATATAGAAATGACCCAGCATATGTAAGCAGTCAATATCTACAGATGTTTAATGGGGGTGCTATCACTGGAAGTACTGTCAACTTAAGAACATCTCCAACTACAAAAGCCACTATAGCGGCGACTGTTGGTAAGGATACTCTGTTTATATTGCTTGATAAAAATGTGACGGGTGAGTCGGTCTCTGGAAGTACATTATGGTATAAGATTAAATATGATAACAAAGAAATGTATGTCCATAGTAGTCTTGCTAGTAGCAGCTTAAGGGTAGGTCAAGTTACTGCAAGTACTAGTCTAAGTATTCGTGCTGAACAAAATGCAACTAGTCATATTTATGGATATGCAAAGTCAGGTTCACTTTTACATGTTTTAGCAGAAGATTCAAGTGGTTGGTACAGCATAAAGCTTGGAGCTTGGCGGAATGCAAAAGCTTCAGATGTACAAGCCTATTTGGACCCTACTACGTTTATCAACGATGAAAAGCAAAGATTACAATTCATGAACTTAACGAAATCTAGTGATGTGCCAGTAGGGACACTAGATCAATATCTTACTGGAAAAGGTATTCTAGCTGGTCAAGGTCAAGCATTTATTGATGCCGGAAGAATATACGGAATTAATGAAGTCTACTTAATGGCTCATACTCTACTAGAAACAGGACACGGGAAATCTACTCTAGCAAATGGAGTCGTCTACAACGGTGTAAAAGTATATAACATGTATGGAATAGGTGCATATGACTCTTGTCCGCTTGATTGTGGAGTGAAAAGAGCTTATGAAGAAGGATGGGATTCTCCATATAAAGCCATCGTAGGTGGAGCTGCATTTATTAGTGACGAATACTTACGTGGGAATAATTGGTATAAATCTGTTCAAAATACGTTATATGAAATGCGTTGGAATCCTGAGGTCATGTCTACTAATAAAGTAGCCGGACACCAATATGCAACAGACATTGGCTGGGCTGCTAAACAAATCAACACGATGTATGAAGTCTACAAAATGGAACCTTATACGATTTATCTCGAGTTTCCAATCTATAAATAATAAAAAAAGTAGTACAACCTTCATCGGTTGTACTATTTTTTTGAGTTTAGATTAACACCCAAAGTATAAATAATTAAATTCTCTCTGTATAATACTAACCAATATGCTATAGTTATTAAGTTATCCAATAGAGTATCAAAATAAGAAAAGAGAAGTGATGACCGTTGACTGATTTTTTACAACTTGGAATTCGAAAAGAAATACATCATACATTAAAGTCATTAGGACTTGTGACACCAACTCCGATACAGGAACGGACCATTCCTACTGCACTTGAGGGGAAGGATGTCATTGCACAAGCGCAAACGGGAACGGGTAAGACACTTGCGTTTGTACTACCGATCCTTGAAAAAATTGATATTAACAAATCTGATGTTCAAGCATTGATTTTGACACCCACCCGTGAATTGGCTCAGCAAATTACAAAAGAAATAAAGAAAATGATTGAGAATATCGAAGGCGTTAATGTGTTAGCAGTCTATGGTGGTCAGGACGTTACACATCAGTTGAAAAAGTTAAAAGGTGCTCAACATATTGTAGTTGCAACTCCAGGCCGATTACTTGATCACATTCGCCGTGGAACGATTGATCTTTCAACAGTTGAAATGCTTGTGCTAGATGAAGCAGATCAAATGTTACATATGGGTTTTCTTCCAGAAGTAGATGACATCATTTATGAAACCTTTTCTAGTCGCCAGACCATGCTGTTCTCAGCAACCATGCCAAATGAAATTAAATCGCTTGCGAAAAAATATATGGTTGAACCAGAAATAATAGAAGTTAAAGCTAAAAAAGTAACAGTTGAAGAGATTAAACAAGTGGTGATTGAAACAACGGATCGTAGAAAACAAGCGACATTGTTTCATTTAATTGAAGAGCATCGTCCGTTTTTAGCAATCATCTTTTGTCGTACCAAAATACGAGCGAAAAAATTGTATGATGCCCTTATTAGCAATGGGTATGAAGCAGATGAGCTACATGGTGATTTAACACAGGCTAAACGCGAAAAAGCGATGAAACGGTTTAGAGAAGCAAAGGTTCAATTTCTAGTTGCGACAGATGTAGCTGCAAGGGGTCTTGATGTAGAAGGTGTAACACATGTATACAACTATGATATTCCACATGATGTTGAAAGCTATGTTCACCGAATAGGTCGAACAGGTCGTGCAGGTGGAGATGGTATTGCCATTACACTAGTTGCTCCTAAAGACTTGGATTTCTTACGTATGATCGAAAAAGGAATTAATCAAACCTTAGATAAACAAGTCATTAAAGGAATCAGCATTCCTGATCGTGAAGATTACCAACAAGAACGTACTGAACAAATAAACAAGACACGTCGTCCTCAAGGTAGAGGAGATGATCGACGAAGAGGTACTGGTCCTTCATCAAGAAGAAGTACAGATGATCGTCGACCACAAAGTAAGTCAACATCATCGACTAGAGGTAGAAGAAGTCGATAACAGCCTAAAAAAAGAGGAAATCAACATGTTTGCTGATCTCCTCTTTTTTGAAAACTGCTATTCAATATAACGATCAACAAATCCCCAAACTGTATTCCAGTATAATTCAGGGTCTACTTTTGCTGCTTCACCATGCCCTGCCCCAGGTATTACTAGCCGTTCTTTTTCAACCTTTGCTGCCTCATACACTTCATCTAACATTTCATATGGTACAAACGAGTCTTGGTCGCCATGGATAAACAAGATCGGTACTTTACTTTTCGCAACCTGATTGACGGCCGAAGCCTCGTATAAATCATATCCTGCACGTAATTGGGTGATAGTGTTTGCAGCGTTCAGTATAGGAAACTCAGGTAATCCGAATAAATCATCAAGTTGATACTTGAACACACCACTAACAGAAGAATATCCACAATCCTCGACAATGACCTTTACATTGGAAGGTAGATCTTCCCCAGCCGTCATCATGACTGTCGCACCCCCCATAGAGATTCCATATAACGCGATTTCTGCTTCAGGGTCCATTTTAATGATCTCATCAATCCATAATAAAACATCTTTACGGTCATGCCATCCCATCCCAATATAATCGCCCTCACTATTTCCATGACCACGAAGATCAGGGGCAAGGACATTGTACCCTTTATCGTAAAAGTTACGAATCCATCTTGTCATATCAGAGGCTTCACCTGTATACCCGTGAACAACAATGGCCCAGTTATGATTTTTCTCCCCGTTATGATATACATCTGCATGCAGCTTTAACTTCAGCTTGTCATTTGATACAACAGGTAGGGGTGAAGGTGTGTGCTGACTTTCAAATTCCGCGTTGGCTAGACTGTCTTCTTTAGCCACCTCAGCTATAACTGCTTCACTTTCCTTTAAATGAGGATTATCCTCCATAAATTCTTTTTCTTGATCTACTACAAGAGCGAAATTGTAAAAATAATTACCGACAGCAACATAAGCACTCATTAGTAATAGGACAATAATTGCTGAAATGATTAATGGTTTCTTCTTCATTCAGTTAAGTCTCCTTTTCTTTTACTCTAAAATCGGATAATTCTATAACAATATAACTTTTATGTGTCTTGTAAGATTATTTTCTCTTATCATAACTCATATTATACTAGATTAATATTACTTTTTAATATAGTTCTATACTGATATTTTGTCTGTTAAGACTGCTATAGCTATGATACTTGCTGAACTTTAATTGGTTTTATACATACTTTTCAATAACTAGAGGAAGGATAGATAGAAATAAAATCTAGGGGATATTGTGATGAATCAAATGTTATTTAAAAAGATCAATCAATTAGCAGGTAGAAATTCTATTGTCGATTCTATAATGGTTTTTGCGTCAAATAAGTTACGTTACATCTATGCCATTGCTCTACTCTTTATCTTTTTGCGAAATCGTTCAAAAAAGAAAGTATTCATTGTGTCAGTTCTTTCTATCATGGTCAATATAATGATCAATACCTTTGTAAATTATTTTAAATTTAAGCCAAGGCCTTTCTTGGTTCAAAAAGCAAAGGTTCTAATCCCAGTGAAAAAGGATTCCACTTATACGAGTAAACACACATTATTAACCTTTGCTAGCTCAACAATCATCTATATTTATCACAAAAAATTAGGGATTATCATGTTCTTATTATCAACCTTAACTGGAATTTCAAGAGTATGGACAGCTGCACACTACCCATATGATGTGATCAGAAGTGCATTAATCGGAACTGTAATCAGTTATCTTAGCAAACAGGCTATAGATAAATAAGTCCATAAAATGGTTTTATAAAGGCTGTTGTATAGATTGTTGCTTTTAAAGCCGCAGACTGAATACACTCCGCGTCCGGCGGGTGACCAGTGAGCCTCCTCGTAGCCCATGCTCCGGTGGGGTTGGGTTTCACTTTGTTCACTGCTCCCCAGGAGTCTACGTGTATTCCACCTGCTTGTAACTACCATCCAAATGTTTTTTATGTTTAAAATAACAAACTTTGAGAAACAGCCTATAAAAAGATGTTTTAATTAAAGTCCTATTATTTAATATAAAGTTTTTCGGCTCAGTGTAGTTCAATAAAAAAACTGTCTGGAAAGACAGTTTATAGAGAATCAATCAATTTTTCAATGAAGCCTGTTATTACCCATACTATCACCAACTATATCGTTAACTTTTTCTATGGCTTGTTCCACCATTTCATCAGCAATCATAACAATGTCCGTATCATACTTTTCGTCTTTTCTTACATCGAATTGAAGTTTCTCGGCATAAGGAGCTGGTCTATTCATCATAAAAGTAGACGTCACTTCACAATACTTATCACGGGCTTCTTCAACGCTTAATTTACCTGTTACAATATCATTCATTAAGTTTAGAGCAAGGATATTAGCGGCTTCCATATCACATCGTGAAGATACTTCTCCTTTTGTCCGTTCAACGACTACACTTCCATCAAATTTTGCAATCTCACTAAACATTTCAGGAGGAACGGAATAGTTAATATAATTCTCGATAACATCAGTGTGTGGTTGTGGAAAATCGTGTGGAATTTCATCACGATAAACAATTGTTCGTTTCCAAGGTCCGTTGTTATACCAAATTAACCTACTTTGTGTTGCTTCGTTTGGAGGACCGTATTGTTTAATTGTAAGATTAGCTGCCTTTTTAGACATAGCGTTCCAATCATCGATAATACTTGAAACAGTGTCCATAGCAACCACAGTATCAGTTGTTTTCTCAGCACCTCCAAAAGTTTGCACCTTGAAATCACTCATCATTGCAGTTGCAGCAGTTTTCAATTTTTCTTCTTGTTCCAAATCTATCAGCTCTTTTCATATATGTAGTTTTTTTAGTTTTTGATACATTTTCAAATATATGCATTATTTTTTTCTTTAGCTATCAGTTGCCTTTGTTAAGAACGGATGATGTAGAAAATGATCGAACTGTTTTATAAAAGATACCGGCTATTCTCAAATAGTAGGAATCTCCGTTTTCTTTGTGACAGGAAAATACACAGTCGTTCCTTCTTAAAATAGAGATAGAATAGTAATTTTATCTTTTCTTCATTTCACATTTTTAAATATTTTCAACGAAACTTTCCATTTATCATCGCAATACATAACATTTAATAATTTGTTCATAATTTGGTCATATCTTTCGGACATCCTAACACATGATCAACCAATCATTTTTTAGGAGGATTTTAGAATGAACAAACTGAAGATTTCTTACTTATTTTCCATTGCATTGGTTCTTGGATTGCTTAGCGTGGGTCAAGTCTTTGCAGCAGATGACAAAGTAGAAGGTAAATCAACTGAGGTACATAGCCATCACAAACATTTTAAACACGATCCGGAGGTTATAAAAAAACATGCCGAAGCACTAGGTATTGAGACAGAAGGAAAAGACACAGAGACAATTGTAAAAGAGATACGAGAAAACATGATTAAGAAAAGAGCTAAGGGACTTGGTCTTGAAACAGAAGGGAAAGATATTGATTCTATTGTAAATGAGATCCGTAATATAGAACTACAAAAGTCAGCCAAGAAATTGGGGATTTCGACGGAAGGAAAAGAACTCAAAGCGTTAGCCAAAGAAGTTCATGAAACATCGGTTAAAAAAGCTGCACAAGAATTAGGAATATCGCTTAAGGGTAAGGATTTAAAAGAATTGGGTAAGGAAGTACACAAAGCTCAAATTATTAAAGAAGCAAAAGAATTAGGAATAACAACTGATAATAAGGATCATCATCAAGTAGCTCATGAAGTACGAGAAAAAAGGATTTTGCAAGCAGCAGAAAAACTAGGAATGAAAACAGAAGGTAAGTCTACCTTTGAACTTCTAGATGAGATGATGACAAATCATGGAGAGAAGCTAGAAGAATTAAATCTGTTTCCACATAAAAAAGGGATTCATTTTTTCCACGGTCATAAAGAGTAATAACGAGAATCATGAATAACAAGAGTGTGGAGTGGAATGGATCGTCAGTTGGCGGTCCATTTTCAATTGAGAAATCGGATAATATGTCTGAAAAACTTCTCTCTATCTTACAGATTTGTTAACAATTCTTTCATATTTTCACGCTATCATTTGATTAACGCCAAAAGCTATTAATAGAGTTGGTGAAAATGAGGAGGCTAGTAACATGAATGAATATTTTAATGATCATCAAAATGATATAGAAGAAACAAAACCTAAAAAGGAAAAAAAGAGCAGAAGAGGACTACTGACATTGGTCGGTGGTGGAGTCATTGGTTCGATGCTAACTCTCTCACTTATACCTATTTCAGGGTATGTCGAGGATTTATATTCTTCGGTGGAATCAAAGGTATCACAGTTTTCGACAACGACTGAGAACAGCAATAGTAGTAATGAGACTGAAGCAGTAACTATAAAAGAAACTGCAGTCACAACGACAACATCGCCTTCATCCGGATCAATGGCAGACATAGTAGAGGAAGCTTCCAAAGCAATTGTTGGTATTGTGAATTTACAACCTCAAACACAAGGTAGGTTCTACCCTAATTCAAGCAGTTCTGAAGCCGTCGAAAGCGGAACTGGTACTGGTGTTATATTTAAAATTGATGAAAAGAATGCATACGTGGTTACGAACAATCATGTGATTGAACATGCAACTGAACTTGAAATTACGGTTCATGGAGGAGAAAAAACAACTGCTGAGTTAATTGGAGCAGACCCATTAACAGACTTAGCTGTGTTAAAAATTGATGCAAACTATGCGACAAATCAACTCAATTTCGGTGACTCAAGTAAGCTAAGAGCTGGAGAAACTGTATTAGCAATTGGAAATCCTCTTGGTCTTGAATTTTCCAATACGGTCACACAGGGAATTGTTAGTGCGGTAGACAGAACCATTAGTGTATCAACATCTGCTGGAAATTGGGATTTAAATGTTATACAAACAGATGCTGCGATTAACCCTGGAAATAGTGGTGGGGCACTGATTAATACAGCGGGTCAATTAATTGGTATCAATAGCTTGAAAATCTCAGTCGATGGAGTAGAAGGATTAGGCTTTGCAATTCCTAGTAATGATTTAGTCCCTATCATTAATGAAATGATTGAAACTGGACAAGTTGAACGACCATATCTTGGTGTTGGATTAGCGAGTTTGGAAGAGATTCCATCTATGTACTTGCAAAATCTCCCACAAGACCTTGAAGGAGGCGCTATGATCACCAATATAGAGGTAAATTCAGCTGCCGCTCAAGCTGGTCTGAAAACAGAAGATGTCATTGTAGCGATGAATGGTGAACAAATTACAAGTTCGGATGAATTACGAAAGTATTTATATACCGAACTTGAAGTTGGCGACAAAGTAACCCTAGATGTTTATCGAGATGGAGAGAAAATCAGTATCGAATTAACACTATCTAGTAGTAATTCAAGTAATTAAGGGAAGCTCGAGAAGCTTCCCTTTTTTGAAAATAAGAAAGTATGAACGTCGCACTCAGTTTTATTGTCTAGCTCCAGCGCCTAGCCCCTCGGGGTCATAAGTCAAATCACTCCGGAAAACAAGATTTCCTGCGTGATTCGTCTTATGCCTGTCGGGGCTGAACGAGGCGCCTCCGCCTTTCTATTCTTTATTCAACGTCTTCCTACAATAGGCCTTTCTAAATTCAGTCGGAGTTAGATTTTCGAATTTTTTAAAGAGCCTCATAAAGTATTTTTCATCAGAAATTCCAACAGCATTAGAAATATCTCTTATGCTCTCATTTGTTCGTATAAGTAAATCCTTAGCTCGGACTATTTTTAATGATTGTATGTAATCTTTTATATTTTTTCCGGTTTTTTCCTTGAACATTCTTGATAGATAATTAGGATTATAGTTGAAATAGTCTGCAACAGAGCTAACATTGATTTCATCTGATGCGTTCAACCGAATCCATTCCATTACTTTTAATAAATTCTTATCTGTTAAAGACGTTTCTTGAATCGCATTATACTTCGTAATAAATTGTTCAGAGAGCTCTATTAGTAAAGAAGTTGCCAAATAATTAATTGCAAATCGGTTAAAATAATTGGAATTAGCGATATCAAGTAATTGGTGAAATAAAATGTGAATTCGATTAATATCCTTTGGTTTCGAGTAAATGGGTAGCAAGATATCTGATTGATTAAGATCTGAAAATCGATTGCTTTTAAGCAACGTAATCTCGCTTTTTAACTTGTTTTCATCAATGAATTCTAAATCGCTTTCCGCTGAGAAATGAAACCAATAGAAAGATAAACCTGGTGAACAGTGCTTATAGCCTGTATGCACCATATTAGCCGGCATAATTAAAATATCTCCTGGACGCACTTCATATTGAATTTCTTCGATCTCCATATATAAAGCACCTTCAATGCCAACAATCACTTCATGATCATGTAATGTACGCTTTGCGTGAATCCAAGGAACTTTTGATATGAAATGACCACCTAAATGGAATTCAACAGGTGATTTAGCTTGTATTTTAACAAATTCTCTCAATTTATCCCCCACCTATTTAAAGTCATGTATTTAAAGGTTCATCAATTGAACATCACAAAGTGTACTAGTTTAATAATTAAATTGCTTTAGATTATCCTTTTATTACAAAATGGAAATTTTTCCTTATACATTTAGTTAATATAAATATTAACTAAATGTAGTGTGATTTATCCACTTTTTATCTATTTTTGACTACCGACAGAAAATATTGGTAGTGATATTATGATATTAACAAATGAAAACACTTACATTTACATTCAAACCAATTTACTACCTTTTTATTATCTTAACAAATAAGTTAATGCTTTTGTGAACAATTTTTGAATTATTTTGGAAACAATAGTTTTCAGCACAAGAGTAAAAGTTGAAGTCTGAAAACTGTTTCGATAAAAACAATCAAACAGGGGGAAATTGAATGAAAAAGGTGTTAAGCATTTTACTAGTTTTAAGTTTGTTTACAGCTATTTTAGCAGGTTGTAAAAGTGATAGTGCTAGTAAAGAACCTGAGGTAACAGAAGATGGACGAGTCAAGTTAACAGGTCTCATTACAAAACATCCACTAACAAAAGATCTTGAAGAGATGGAATGGTTAGAAGAAGCAGAGAAGGCTGCTGGTGTTGATATTAAATGGGAGCAAGTAACAGCTGACTGGGATCAGAAAAAAGGAGCAATGCTTGCTGGTGGTGATATTCCAGATATTATTGTCGGACCTAATGCAATAACAGATGCAGACTTTTCAAAGTTTAAAGGTTTGTTTGAAGATTTGAACCCACTTATTGAGGAGCATGGTACAAACATTAAAAAGATGTTTGAAGAAAAGCCTGAATTAAAAGTGATTTCTACTCAGCTTAATGGTGAGGTATTTGGTTTACCGAAGTATCAAAGATATTGGCCAGGTACAGCTACAAGGCAATTTATTAATCAGCAATGGTTAGAAAATTTAGGGCTTGAGCAACCAACAAACTGGGATGAATTATATGAAGTATTGAAAGCATTTAAAGAAGAAGATGCAAATGGAAATGGCGATCCAAACGATGAAATTCCAATGGACTTTGCACCAATTGGTACTGGTGGATTCGGCTTCTTCCATCCGACAGTCTTACTTGGAAGTATGGGTATGACGATTGTTGGTGGCGGTGGTCAAGGTTACATCGCTGAAGATGGTGAAGTGAAAAACTTCTTTGTTGATGAGCGCTATAAGGAATTTGTTACATTCTTAAACAAGCTATATAGTGAAGGATTAATTAGTGAAGAAGCATTCACACAAGATTATACAAAATATCAGTCAGTAGCTCGTGGAGAAGGAACAAATGCAAAAGTTGGATATACGTACGGATGGGAATTAACAGACCGATTTGGTACTGAAATTTCTGATCAATATGCTTCAATTGCTCCACTTAAGGTAGATGCAAGCTCGGATGTTCAGACATCTTGGACATATGATTATGATGTTCTAAATTATGGTGTGAATATGGTTCAAATGTCATCTAAGACGAAAGATAAAGCTGCAGCGATGAAATTCATTGATCAATTATATGATCCAATCGTTGGAATGCAGGTTCTATTTGGATCAATTGGGCCTAACATCAAGGATAATGGTGATGGTTCATATAGCATTTTACCGCCAGCAGATGAGAAAATGGATCCTGGTACATGGAAGTGGACTTCTTCATGGGCAGATAACGGAGCATTCTATATTTCTGATGATTTAGAATTAACATTAGGAACAGATATGCAAAACGTTGGTAGTCAAACAGAAGCTCTTCAACCAGCATTAGATGCTGTTGATACAAAGAACGATGTATTACCTGGAACATTCTTAAAGTATACAGAAGAAGACAACAATACAATGAGTTTAATTAATACAGAATTTATGAACCTTGCAATGTCTAGCTTCTCTAAATGGGTTACAGAAGGCGGCATTGATTCTGAGTGGGATGGATATGTTGAGCAAGTAAATAACATTGGCCTACCAACAAACTTAGAGATCATTCAAGAATATTATGATGAGTATCAAAAGCAAATGCAATAAAGACAAATAAAAGATCGTTGTTGTACTTAGGACTGCCAAGCAGTTAGAAATCTTGAAGAGGCTATACCATTCTATTTTGTGGTATAGCATCTTCTATAAATAAAGGAGAATTAAGTTATGGCCTTTATGAACACTCAAACGAAGAAAAGTGAACCTTTGGTTGATTTGCCTGTTCAAAAAAAGAAAACAATTGTAAATACGTTTAAGCGAGATTACCAGCTATGGTTACTCGTTCTTCCGGCTGTTATATGTGTCATTATTTTTAATTATATTCCAATGTACGGGATTCAATTAGCGTTTCGTGAGTATGACTTTACAGCTGGTCTAACAGGTGGAGAATGGGTCGGCTTTAAGTATTTCGAACAATTTATTAATAGCCACATGTTTAGTGATTTATTGAGAAATACACTAACATTGAGTATTACTACGATTGTGATCGGATTCCCAGCCCCAATTATTTTAGCGTTGCTAATCAATCAAATTAGATGGAAAAGAGGAAAGAAAATCCTCCAAACAACCGTCTATTTACCACATTTTATTTCAATTGTTGTTTTAGTTGGTTTATTAAATGTCCTTCTTTCACCAAGTACAGGAATCATCGGACTTTTAGCGAAAAACTTAGGATTTGATGTGAATCTATTAGCTTCGACAAGTACATTTGTACCTGTATATGTTCTTTCAGATATTTGGCAACATGTTGGGTGGAACAGTATCATTTATTTGGCCGCTCTAGCAAGTGTTGATCCACAATTATATGACGCAGCTAAAATTGATGGAGCCAATCGTTGGCAGATTATCCGAAATGTGGAGATTCCTGCAATTATCCCAACAATCATCATTCTAATGATTCTTAATATGGGCAGTATTATTAGTACTGGTTTTGAAAAGATATTCCTAATGCAGAATTCGCTCAATTTACCAGTCTCTGAGGTTATTGAAACCTATGTCTATAAAATAGGGATTATATCGAATCAATTTAGCTATGCGGCAGCGATTGGTTTGTTTAACACTGTAATTAATTTCGCATTACTGTTAACGATGAACTATATTGCCAAGAGAACATCCAAGATTAGTTTGTGGTAATTGTCTTAGCTGATAGGAGGGAACGTCATGAGTAGTACTAGAACATTCAAAATAAATCAATACTCGGACAAGATTTTTGATATTATTGTATATGCTATTTGTGGTTTTGTGTTTTTAGTGGTTGCTTACCCTTTATATTTTGTCATCATCGCATCTGTAAGTGATTCAACTCTTGTTTCAACAGGTCAGGTATTGCTATTCCCAAAAGGATTTAGTCTTTTCGGTTATCAAGAAATCTTTCAGGATTCAAGAATCTGGGTTGGTTATAAGAATACGATGATTTATGCTTTAGGTGGTACGATTGTGAACCTATTATTCACATTACCAGCAGCCTATGCGTTATCACGACATGAATTTAGAGCCCGTCGACCATTAATGTTTTTCTTTGTTTTCACTATGTTCTTTAATGGTGGATTAATTCCTACTTATCTATTAATGAAGGATTTGAGCATGATTGATACGATGTGGGTCTTCATCTTTAATCCTGTCACAGTCAATGTCTTTAATCTTATTATTGCGAGAACGTTTTTTGAAAGCACCATTCCGCAAGAAATGTACGAAGCGGCCATTATGGATGGTTGTAACCATTTTACCTTTTTCTCAAAAATTGTCGTTCCATTATCAAAGGCTGTCATCTCTGTTATCGGTCTCTACTATTTAGTGTGGCATTGGAATGACTTCTTTACTGGGTTGATTTATATTCGGGATTATAGCTTACAACCACTCCAAATTGTTCTGAGGGATATCTTAATTTCAAATCAAGTATTTGCTGAAGGTGCTGGAAGTACTGGTAGTGGTTATGCACAAAGATATGCGGATCAAATTAAATACGGCGTCATCATTGTCTCAACTCTTCCGATTTTAGTTGTATATCCGTTCTTACAAAAGTATTTTGAAAAAGGAGTAATGATTGGCTCGGTTAAAGGCTGATATAACCTAAGAAAAGCGCAAGGCGCCCGCCTATCAGCGACAGGCATAAGACGAGCCGGCTTGAAGGTTGCTTTTTAACCTTCTAGACGGATTGGCTTATGACCCCGAGCCGATGGCGCCTGGAGCTAGACACTAAAACTGAGTTCAAAATTACATACTTACTTAAACGCTAAAAAAGAACCTATCGATCTAAAAAGATCAATAGGTTTTTTTATATCGTATTATCTCGCTCTGGAAACGAGCTTAATGCAATTTTCATAACAACTAAGCTTAGTACACTTACTCCAAAGACTGGAATAAGTCCAGGTACTTGTAAAAGGACGAAAATCGTTATAATTACTCCTGCGATTAATAAAATTGATTGTAAGGGCTTACCAACTGAAAGAACAAAAGCATATTTAAAATATTGAAAGTTCCTTAAATTAAAATGAACAAAAACAGGGAATAGGTTTAACAAAGTCATTAAGTATAGAAAAGCGATGATCAATGTAGCTCCGTTTAGTAACATATTTATCGGACTAGAGTCTAATTGCTGTAAGACTCTTAAATTTACAAATAAAATCAACCCTCCAATTAACAATGGATAACCTAAGAAATTCGCTTTAAAGAAGTCTTTCTTATACGTGGTCCAAAACAACTTAAACAGAGGTATGTTTTCATTTTCATCTGACATAAGTAATTTTCTCATAACTGCGAAAAGTGCAACTGTTGCTGGGAAAATTCCACCTATGAATAACCCGACGAAAGAAAAGAGAATCCATAATAGATTCAATAAAAATAACTTAAGGGCCCAGTCGCCAAATCTTATATACCAGGTTGTAACTGTCTGCATAATACCCCTCATCTCATCTATTTTAGAAATACAGATGTTGTATGCTCTTAATGAAAGGATACACAATTTCCTTACCTTCGTAAATGTTTTTGTTAAATATTAATAGATATATTGTATTGTTTGAATGAAATGCTAGAAACTAAGAATATTATCCTGTTTTAGGATATAGAGTAAAATAGACATACGTGAAATTAAATAGAATGGTAGGGGATCATGTGAAAGAAAACGTGGCTAACGTCCAATTAAATGTACCAATCATTAGTCAATTACCCGAGCTTCCAACTGGGTGTGAAATCACGGCCATTACAATGATGCTTAGGTACAAGGGATTAAATGTGGATAAGGTTGCTTTAGCAAGAGAAATGCCAAAACACCTAGAAGACCCAAGCATAGGGTATGTGGGTGATCCTTTTACAACTGAAGGATGGACCATCTATCCTTCAGCATTAGTGGAATTAGTACGTAAATATTCAGGGCAAGCCACGAATTTAACAAACACAACTAAGGAATTGCTTGAAGAGCAACTGTTAAACAATAAACCAATTGTTGTGTTGGTATCATCCATGCATGGTTTTACAGTTCATGCTTTGACACTTACAGGATTTGATCCAAATTATTTCTATTTTAATGACCCATGGACAGGGGAAAAAGATGTAAGAATAAGCAAGAGCTACTTTGAAGAGATTTGGTCGGACTATGGAAGTAGAGCTTTATCCTTTTAATCAGTTTCTGATTCTTTTTGGTTTTGTACACTGTGACTTGATCCTTCTTCTGCTATGTTCAACGATTGAACTTCCTCATAGGCAGAATTTGTAATGAAAAGCACTTGATCTTTTAAATGTGGATCCTTCTCCATGTGAAAATCTCCTTTGAACAATTTAATATATCTTTAATATGGGCTTAGTTGCTCTAACTTAATCATGTTGGAACGAAACTTTAAGGTAGTGCTATTCGTAAGTTAAGTAAGGAAATGAAAGGAGAGAATGATATGCCAAGCAATGAAGAGAGATTAATGGCTGCAGCGATATATCTAATAAGCTTTTTTACTGTGTTTATTGGTCCACTTGTTATCTGGTTAATAAAAAAGGATGATTCAAGTTTTATTGATTATCATGGGAGAGAATATTTCAACTTTTTTATATCTTATATTATTTATAGCATAATAAGTGGAATCTTAGTGTTTGTGATTGTAGGCTTTCTATTATTACCTATTGTAGGTGTTATGGGGGTTGTCTTTACAATCGTTGGAGCGATTAAAGCATATGAGGGGCAAACATATAGGATTCCATTAATCTTTAGAATTTTATAGGATCTATCTAGGGAGATGGAAAAAAGAGAGGCCAGGATAAATGAGATTTAACTAAAGGCTGTTTTCGTATAGATTGTTGTTTATAAAGCCGCAGGCTGAATACACTCCGCGTCCGGCGGGTGACCAGTGAGCCTCCTCGTCGCTGACGCTCCTGTGGGGTCTCACTTTGGCCACTGGTCCCGCAGGAGTCTCCGTGTATTCAGCCTGCTTGTAATTACCATTTCAATTGGGAAACCCAGTTAAATAATTTAGTTATGTCCCAGCCTATACAATTTATTAAATTGACTGACTCTACTACTTTTTAATGAATCATATCGAATATACGAACCCTATTTCTTCCTTGGCTTTTTGCACTGTATAGCGCTTTGTCTGCTTCTTCAATTAGGTGATCAAGATCTTTGTCAGCAGAGACACTACTTATTCCGATGGATATTGTTAATTGCCCATCTGGTTGTTGATCTTCTCCATAGAATGGATAGGTTTCCACTAAGTTTCGAAAACGTTCGGCAATTACATTAGCCGTTTGAAGGTTTGTGACATTAGAGAAGCAAATAATAAACTCCTCTCCGCCATATCTTGCGAATAAATCGCCTTCCCTCATACTATCTTTTAAAAGTTGACCAATTGTCCTTAGAACTGCATCGCCTGCGGGATGTCCGTGTGTATCATTATAATTTTTAAAATAATCAACATCAAACATGGCGATCACAAATGGTGTCTTATTCGTTATCAAATCATTGATTTTACTTTTGAAATAACGAAGATTATAGAGATTGGTCATATTGTCAATTCGGGACTGTATTTCTAATTCCTTTTTGTTAATCATATTTCGATTGCTGTCATTATTAATCCATGCAATGATTAGTAGTGCCATTAGTTCAAAAATAAACATTAGTATAATCGTAATAAATGTGGCTGGCGTTGTAAAAAACATTAAGACTGACTTAATCACTTCATATATAATAAAGACGACCACCATGTGCTTAATGTTCAACAAGGTGTACGGTGGCTTGAATGACTTTTTCCTGTGGAATAGAGCCCCAATTAATGCAGGCAAAAGAATCACTTGCATCATACCTTGGAAAACAGTTGGCCCACCAAGTTCAAATCGATACCAAAGTGGTAGAAGAATAGCAATAGAGCCTAGTCTCCAGCCTCCTAAATAGGAGATGAAAAATATAGGTACACTTCTTAAATCAATTCTCATACCTGCATATAATAGGGGGTGATGCATGACCCATATACTCAACATACTAATTGCAAAAGGTACGACATAGATGTGCTTAGAGAAATCTCTCACCTTCGCAACTAAGACTTCCTTTAGTTTAAGTCCAACATACATAAAAGCAATAATTAACGATACGTTTGCAGTAAATGCATCTAGAATAGTGTGTAACATAAATTTCTCCCTTTTACAGAATCTTTACTATTGTACCAAAAAAAGTTGGAAAGTCCATGTGGTCTGGAAAGACTTTTATATAGAAGGCTCCTATTGTCCACTAAACTACATGAAAGAGGAATGAAAAATGAAACGTAATCATTTAATTTATAAAGGTATTGTAATTGGCACAATTTCGGGAATCATTTTAGGCTTGTTTTTAAAATTAATTGAAACTCTATTTGGGGTCAAAGTTTACACATTGCTATTAAACGTAGATTATATCCCACTATTAAAAGATTTTACTCTATCTGAACTTATTGAGTTTATTTTGCATCTGATCATATCGCTTATTCTTGCGGTTGTCATTTTATTTATTATCAGGTTTTATGATTGGAATAATTGTCAAATAGTTGTAAGGGTCACTGTCATTTCCTTAATAATAGGAATAGCACTCTATCCAACTACAGCTTTATCTAGTCGAACTCCAGAACTTACTTCCATTCCAGCCATTTTCTTCTGGCTAATTGGACATGTGTTGTATGGGTTAGTATTGAGCGGGTTGATTGTTATAAAGAGAGAGAGAAGAAGACTCAACTAGACAAAAGAGCCCGCGCTAGCACTATCTTTGTCCAATAGGAGAGATGAACTATACAAAACCCACCATGTCAGCCCCTACTATTGTCCTAAATCCATTTTAAATCCAAATATTATCAAAAAAAGGAAAAAAACTGATTGAGTATACGGACAATTTGTAATATCATTAATATATGAAATAAGACATCCGTATAAGTTAACAAGTAAAGAAAATTCACTTGTTTAACGACTTTATTTTGTAAGCGTTTCCGTGATGTTCTGCAAGTTTAATTAAGGTACATAGACAAATGGATATAGAGGTGACAGAATGGAGACTAAATTTAGCATTGTTAAACAATCAATTGTATCAAAAATACTTGATGGTACGTTTCAACCTCATCAGAAAATTTCATCAGAGAGTGAGTTGATGAAGCAGTTTGGAGTTAGCAGGCACACTGTTCGCGCTGCACTCGGGGAGCTTGTAAACAAAGGTTGGCTTTACAGAGAACAAGGCGCTGGAACATTCTGCGCAGATCGGACGAATAATCAGAAGATATCAAATGCAATTACTCAGAAGAACATTGCTATTATTACAACCTATATTTCAGATTATATCTTCCCATCCATCATTAGAGGTGCAGAGTCGTATTTAAGTGAAAATGGTTATAATGTCAGTCTGTTTAGTACGAACAATGATCATAAGAATGAAAAGAGGGCTCTTGAAAAAATATTGAGTCAACCTTTCGATGGTGTCATTATTGAACCAACAAAAAGCGCATTACCTAACCCAAATATTAATTATTATCTAAATCTAGAAAGGCAAAATACTCCATATATCATGATCAATGCCTATTACGACCAATTGGAACCACTAAGCATTACAATGGATGATGAAAAAGGTGGATATATTCAGACTGAGCACCTTATCCAGCTTGGACACAGAGAGATTGTAGGTTTCTTTAAATCAGATGATGTTCAAGGGTTAAAAAGGATGAAAGGGTTTATAAAAGCTCATCGTAATTATGGTTTAGCCATAAATCCTAATAGCATCATCACTTATCGATCAAATGAAAAGCATTCAATTCCTATGGAAGAACTACGTATACAACTGTCTAAAGGTAACCAGAAAAAGCCAACTGGTATTGTTTGTTATAATGATGAACTTGCAATCAATTTATTAGAGATTCTGCGCGAAAAGAATATTCAGGTGCCAGAGGACTTATCAATAGTTGGGTTCGATGATTCTTTCATGGTAAAAGTAACAGAAGTGAAATTAACAACAATTAATCATCCACAGAGTAAAATGGGTGAGCTTGCAGCAAAGCTCATCGTAGAAAAAATCAATGAAACAAATGGTCATTCAAAAAAGACAGGTGAACAAGTTCAATCAGTTGTCTTTGATCCAAAGCTTATTGTTAGGAGTTCAACGAAAGAGATTAAGCATAGTAGTAACGCAGTCGAATTTAATAAATGATCATAAGAAACGACCAAATAAAGCTGATCAAAATTTCACAATGTTGGTAAATATGTAAAATATTAATAAAATTGTAAATTTACTATTGTCAAATTCAAGATAGTCTCATATAATCAACTTATAGAACACTTACGGACGTTTAATCCAAATATTAGCAAATATGCCAAATACGTTCGTATAACATCGCCGCTTACTTTAATCGGAATTTTAAAATGATTTATTTAAAAATCTTAATTGTAAGCGATAACACAGTTGACTACTTATACTTAAGAAATCATTCACCAAATTAAGAAATAAGGAGGGCATCGAAACAAGTCAATGATCATCATGATTTTCAAACAAACAACATTCCAATTTTAAACTCCTCAGACTTTCCAACAACTATGTGATAATTTTGGTAAAGAACAAATTTTTAAGAGTTGTTTTACTTTTCATAATTTCTATCACTAACATCAAACAATACACCCTTAGACAAACCATCACTTTCTACAAAACACTATGAAAAATGAATAATAAGACACTTAGTTTTAAGCTGGTAGTTACAGAATAATCTAGCTTTGTATCGTTAGTTATTAGAAATTTCTGTTAATGTAAGTTCAGAGGCTTCTTCAATTATGTACTAATTTAGTCAATTTTCACTGGTCTCATCTAAAGCTAGTTTAACCGAAGGGGGTTTTCTTATGTTACCAACGTCAAGGAATGAAACAACAGCGAATCTTTCAGTACCACCCAGTAAAGAACCGAATAAACTATTTAAGTTTTTAAATTCGAAGAAAGTCGTTCCTTATCTGTTTGTCTCGCCATTCATTATTTCTTTTCTAATTTTCACTGTTTATCCAGCTATACAAGCAATCATCATGAGTTTTCAAAGTGTATTACCTGGACAAATTGAATTCATTGGACTTAGAAACTATACAAGGGTATTTAATCCAACATTTTATAAAGCGCTTTCAAATACATCTATATATGTCATCTTTACAGTTGTGATCTTGCTCATACTGCCAATTATTTTAGCTGTGTTACTAGATTCAAAGATTGTGAAGTTCAAGACTATATTCCGTGCATCTCTTTTTATGCCAGCATTAGCATCAACAATCGTTTCAGGGATGGTATTCCGCTTGATGTTTGGTGAAACAGATACTGCAACAGCGAACCAAATTTTAAATTGGATCGGATTAGAATCTGTCGACTGGAGATATAATGCATGGTCAGGAATGTTCTTATTAGTATTACTTTGCTCTTGGAAGTGGATGGGAGTTAATATTCTTTATTTCTTAGCAGCACTTCAAAATGTGCCAAAGGAATTATACGAGGCAGCTGAAATTGATGGAGCTAGTGCATTTAAAAAGTTTGTGTTTGTAACACTTCCATTTTTAAAGCCGGTTACTATTTTCGTTGCAACAATCTCAGTCATTAATGGTTTTAGAATGTTTGAAGAAAGCTTCGTATTCTGGGAAGCAGGGTCACCAGGTAATATTGGTTTAACTGTTGTCGGTTACTTATATCAACAAGGTATTCAACAAAACGATATGGGCTTTGGTGCCGCAATCGGTGTGGTCTTAATGCTAATTATCTTTATTGTTAGCTTTATTCAATTAATTCTTACTGGAGCATTTAAGAAGGAGGGGCAATAAATGAAAAAACAAAATTCAACCGCCTTAAAATGGATTATAAACATAGCATTTGTCATTATTTCTTTTATTGCGCTTTTCCCAATCTTAAATTTAGTTCTATCTTCATTTAGACCAGCATCTGAGATCATGCGTAATGGAATTAGCTTAGTGTTTGATCCAAGTTCGTTAAATCTTAATAACTATAAGTTTATCTTTACAGAGGCTTCTACTTATTGGGGTTGGTATGGTAATAGTCTTATCATTGCACTTATTACCGTTGTTTTATCATTATTTTTCTCTGCAATGGTAGGATATGCACTAGCTTTATATGATTTTAAAGGAAGAAACGTAGTTTTTGGTTTTGTACTTTTCATCTTAATGGTTCCTTTTGAGATTTTAATGCTACCTTTGTTTCAAATGATGATTAAAATGCAATTAGTAAATACCTATACAGCTGTTATTTTACCAGCAGTCGTTGCGCCTATTGCCGTTTTCTTCTTTAGACAATATGCACTTGGTCTACCAAAGGAGCTTATGGATTCTGCGAGAATGGATGGAGCAACTGAATATGGAATCTACTTTAAAATTATGTTGCCATTAATGACACCATCTCTTGCGGCAATGGCTATCCTTCAAGGATTAGGAGCTTGGAATAACTTCTTATGGCCATTAGTTGTATTAAGATCAAATTCGATGTTTACTTTACCTTTAGGATTAGCAACAATGTTAACACCTTATGGAAATAACTATGATGTATTAATTACCGGATCTTTGATGACCATTGTTCCGATTATCATTCTATTCATTTTCTTCCAACGCTATTTCGTTGCAGGTTTAACTGTTGGTGGAGTGAAAGGTTGATTCTTAGCTAGTTTTTGTAGATGAAACACTTCAACTAAAACAATCTCTTTATTACTTCTAAGCGAAACTACATAAGTATTGTGAAGTGTTCTCTACATGGCTGAATAAATGTATTTCATTTAAGTAATTGAAAACGTTTACTTATTGTTCGTTTTCAAACTTTAAGGGGGTGAATATTCATTTAGGACATTTTGCTTTAAACTCTTAAAGTCATTTTCAAAAAAAGACAGGGGGAAAAAAGAATGAAGAAGTATTTACTTGCTTTTGTATTCGGATTCATGGCTGTTATGCTTATGGCTTGTGCTGGTGGTAGTGATGAGGCTGCTGGTGACGAAGCGACAGAGTCGGAAGTTACTGGTGGAGATGTTGAGAACGCTACAGAATTAAAGTATTGGACATTTGTTGAGTTACACATGGAATTCTTTAAGGACGCTGCACTTCGTTGGAATGAACAAAATCCAGATCGTCCAATTAAGTTGGTTGCTGAAACATTCCCGTACGACAACATGCATAATAACTTATTATTAGCACTACAATCAGGTACAGGAGCTCCTGATATTTCAGATATCGAAGTTGGACGTTTCCCTAACTACTTACAGGGTGAACCTCAATTATTACCAATGAACGATTATGTAGAGCCTGAAATTGATAATTTCATTAAATCACGTTTTGATATCTACTCAAAAGATGGAAATTACTATGGTATGCCAACACATGTTGGGGCATCTGTTATGTACTACAATAAAGAAATTATGGACGCTGCTGGTGTAGATATCGATTCAATTAAAACTTGGGATGACTATGTAGAAGCAGGTAAGAAAGTAGTAGAAAATACTGACGCTGTTTTGACTGGTGTTCCAACTGGTGACTTCTTACCAGTTTGGCAAATGATTAGTCAACGTGACTCTGACTGGTTTGATGCTGATGGAAACTTAACATTAAATAATCAAGCAAATATTGACACACTTCAATTTTTACAAGATATGGTTTATAAGCATAAGGTAGCTGAAGTAATGCCTGGTGGTGCACCACATGCTGAAGAGTTTTACGCTTGGATGAATGAAGGGAAAGCAGCTTCAGTTTCAATGCCAATGTGGTATATGGGTCGTTTCACAGACTACATGACAGATCTTAAAGGTAAGATGGTTGTTCGTCCAATGCCTGCATGGGAAGAGGGCGGAAAGCGTTCAGCTGGAATGGGTGGAACTGGTACAGTTGTAACAAACCAAACAGAACATCCAGAACTTGCTAAGGAATTCTTAGCATTTGCAAAGTTGTCAAAAGAAGCAAACATCAAGCTTTGGAACGTTTTAGGATTTGATCCTCCACGTTGGGATGTTTGGGAAGATCCTGCTGTTAAAGAAGATAACAAATTCTATCAATTCTTCGGAACAGATATCTTTGATACATTATTATCAGTTAAAGATGAAATTAATGCAGTCAACATTACAGAGTACACTCCAGATGTTGCAACTGAAATTAATACAAACACACTTATTAATGTATTAAGAGAGAATAAGCAAACGCCAAAAGAAGCGTTAGATCAAGCTCAAAAAACAGTTGAAGCAAATATGCAGTAAATAGACTAATTAGAATTATAAGTAGGAGTAAGGGTCCAGCTCTTTTTAAGAGTATGGCCCTTTCCTTGAATTTTATGGTTATTTTCTAATAAAAGGAGAGATTACATTGACAATTAAAGCAACAATGACACTTGATAAAGAATTTAAAATCGGTGAAATTGATAATCGTATATATGGATCTTTTATCGAACATTTAGGTAGAGCTGTTTATGAAGGGATTTATGAGCCAGGTCATCCTTCAGCTGATGAACAAGGCTTCCGCACAGATGTTATTGAGTTAGTTAAACAATTACAAGTACCACTAGTAAGGTATCCAGGTGGTAACTTTGTTTCAGGATACAATTGGGAAGATGGAGTAGGGCCAGTTGCCAATCGTCCACGCAGGTTGGATCTTGCATGGAGAACAACCGAAACGAACGAAATTGGTACGAATGAATTTATGGATTGGGCAAAGAAAATTAATGCCGAAGTAAATATGGCGGTTAACCTTGGAACAAGAGGAATTGACGCTGCTCGTAATCTAGTTGAATATTGCAATCATCCTTCAGGCTCTTATTGGAGTGACCTGCGTATCTCCCATGGATATAAGGATCCTCATAAAATTAAAACCTGGTGTTTAGGAAATGAAATGGATGGACCTTGGCAAATCGGCCATAAAACTGCTACAGAGTATGGTCGACTAGCTGCTGAAACTGCTAAATCGATGAGATGGGTAGATCCAACAATTGAATTAGTCGCATGTGGAAGCTCGAATCGTCATATGAAGACATTTGCAGAGTGGGAAGCTACTGTATTAGAGCATACATATGACCATGTCGATTTCATTTCTCTTCACACTTACTATGGAAACCGCGACAATGATCTTGGAAACTATTTAGCACAATCATTAGATATGGATCAATTTATTTATTCAGTCATTGCAACTGCTGATTATATTAAAGCGAAGAAACGTAGCAAGAAAACAATAAATCTTTCATTTGATGAGTGGAATGTATGGTTCCATTCAAATGATGCAGATAAGCAGATTGAGCCATGGTCTATAGCTCCACCACAGCTAGAAGATATTTATACATTTGAGGATGCCCTATTAGTAGGAAGCATGTTAATTTCGATGATTAAGCGTGCAGATCGCGTGAAGATTGCTTGTCTTGCACAACTAGTTAACGTAATCGCTCCTATTATGACGGAAAAAGGTGGAGAAGCTTGGAAACAACCAATCTTCTATCCTTATATGCATGCTTCAGTCTTAGGAAGAGGGGTTGCATTGAATTCGATTGTTTCCTCACCTAAGTATGATAGTAAGGATTTCACTGATGTTCCATATCTTGATACGGTTTCTGTATATAATGAAGAAAACGATACAGTAACAATCTTTGCAGTGAATCGACACCAAACTGATACACTTTCACTACAAGCAGACATTAGAAGCTTCGAAGGTTATAAAGTTGTTGAACATATTGTTCTTGAAAACGATGATGTAAAAGCAACAAACCAAATTAACCGTTCAAATGTTGTCCCACATAGTAATGGAGACGCATCTGTTGATGGTGGTCAATTAACAGCGCATCTTCCAAAGCTTTCTTGGAATGTGATTCGTTTAGGGAAATAAATATATGTATATAACTCCTTTAAAGTAAGTGAAATGGCATAGAGTTGACTCTATGCCGTTTTTTATGGGTTTCATATTGATTGAATGTCTAAGTATATTATATTTATATATCTTTTGAATGGTTGTTAAGTTATAGTTAGAAAGTTAGCCCTAGGCATTGCAGGAGGGTTAATTTGTTTAAAATAGGTGATAATGTTCTTTATGAGTTTAAAAATTATGTAATTCTTTGGATATATGAAAATGGGAACTGTGAATTGACTGAGCGGCATTCATCAGTAGTTAATACAATTCTTGTTCATATGGATCATTTGGAAAAAGCGAAGCAAAAATGTTAATCTTTTAAGTTATTGTTTATATAGACTTTTAAATAAGAAAACGAAGTGTTCTATACCTAGGGCTAGCATTTTTTGGATGTCCCTCTACACTTCGTTTTTTTTATTTTTTCTAAAATATATGTTACCAAGTGAATTACCCGATAAACTCCAATCTCTATTAAACTTATTCTTCTCTTCCCAGAACAACCCATGACCACTGTGAGCAAACCAAACTAATTTTGATGTTTTAATTGTTTGATGAAGGGCAGTTGCTAATGGAGGTAAGCATGATTTGATCATGCATTCCATGCAGAATTAAGGTTGGAACAGTAATCTTTTTTATATCAGAAAATAAGGACATCTCTTAGTGTAGGCTAATAACTTATAAAACACAGTAACCAGCAAACTAAGTAATAGATAAAATAGAACAGAATTGACTAAAATTAGGGGATATGGAACTATAAATAGATATAGAACAGCTAAAAAAGGAGAAACCCTATGAACCTACAAAAACGGTTTGTTCATTCAGTTCGTTTATACTTCAAAGAACAAGGAGAGGTTTGGCTACAGAAATTACCAACCATCATAAAATTTTGTGAAGAGAAATGGTCACTAAAAATGGAAGAACCTTATTCTCTTTCTGTTAACTATGTTGCTCCTGCCGTTATGGCGGATGGAAGAGAGGTAGTTGTTAAGATTTGTATCCCAGGAAAAGAGTTTCTTCAAGAAAAAGAGGCATTACGGCTACTGGGGCAGAATAAGATTGTCAAACTGCTTGATTCAGATGAAGACAATGGAATCCTCATTCTTGAAAAGCTATCCCCAGGAAAATCATTGGCAGACATTAACGATGAAGAGAAAGCATGTGAAATCGCTGCGGAGGTAATCAGCAATTTGGTTATACCATCAGAATCAGCTAATTTTCCAACTACTTGTACAAGGGAAGAAAGTCTTCGTCAGATTGTGATAAAGAATCCGGACGGGCTTGGGCCAATTCCTGTTCAAGTATTAGAACAAGCATTAAATGTATTTGTTTATTTAAATCATACAAAAGAACATGAATTGCTTCTTCATGGAGACTTACATCATGACAATATCATCTCTTCTGGTGACAGAAAATGGACTGCGATTGACCCAAAAGGGTTAATTGGTGAAATCGAGTATGACTTCATTCAATTTATGTTAAATCAACTCCCTGAGACAGGGGCATTTAGTATAATAAAGAGAAGAGTTGACATTTTTACAGAGAAACTAAACCTGAACAAAGAACGACTATTATTATGGGGATATTGTCACTCGGTATTAGCAACCTCGTGGAGCGTAGATGATGATGGAAACTGCAAACATTCATTTTTTCAGGGAATTGAGATTTTTGAAAAACTCTATGAAACTGAATTTGGAAAGATTAAGAGCCTACACCGCTAGGAGATATATATATATAAATTATAATACCATATCATAGGGGACCTGAGGATGAAAAATAGTTGGAATCAATGGATTTATAAATGCTGGGCACCGGTTTATGAGAGAATCTTTAATTCTGGTATGTTTTTAAAAGCGAGGCAAAAGGTATTTGAAGATTTACCCATAGAAAAGGGGAGTAGAATCCTTTTTATAGGTGTAGGAACAGGGGCAGATCTTCCTTATTTTATAAATAAAGGCTATGAAATCACAGCAATTGATTTTTCAACAGAAATGTTAAATGTAGCAAAGAGGAAATTTGAAAATAAGTCTGTTACTTTTTATAAAATGGACGCTCAACAGCTAGAGTTTAATGATCAATCATTTGATTTCGTTGTTGCTAGCTTAGTAGTCAGTGTTGTGCCAGATCCGATCAAGGCGCTAAATGAGGGTGTGAGAGTTTTAAAGCAGAATGGTTCATTAATTGTTTTTGATAAATTTATTCCGAAGAATAAACAAAGCACCCTTAAGCAAAAAGTACTTAGACCTATCATAAAATGGCTAGGAACCGATATCGGTTTGGACTTTTATGATTTATATCGAAATGTTGAGATACAATTAGAAATCATAAAAGATGAAGAAATCATGATGAATGGACTTTACCGAAAAATATATGCTATGAAGAAGGGGAAACTCTCCTAACGATCATAAGAAATCGGATTAGTTGAATTCTCATGAAACCATTGTACAATTAAACAAAAGGAGGTTTTTGTATGTTATTAACCAAAATGAAGAACATTACACTTCCAGATTTAAATGGTAATCCTGTATCTATCAGTGATTTTGAAGGAAAAAACACATTGATCTTTATGTGGGCGTCTTGGTGACGTTGTCGAGAACAACTGCCAGGTTGGCAGGATTTTTACAATGAATACAAGGACCAAGATTTTGAATTGCTATCTGTTTCAGTGGATATACAAGGACCTGAGGTATGTAAACCTTATACAGAGGGCACATCTTTTACAACTGTTGTTGATTCAGAAAATGAATTGGCTAACTTTTTTGGATTCAAAATTGTTCCTAATGGAATCTTCATTGATAAGGAAGGCACCATCCGCCTGTTAAAACAAGGCTTTCATGTGACAAATAATGATCATATTCATGCCTTAAAGAACTTAATCGAGGGCAAAGTGGAACAAGTCCTATTAGATGATGAGTATTATTCACCAAAAACAAAAGTCATTAGTATTGAAAAACAACTTTCTGAAACAAAGTTTAGGCTTGGGATGGAGTATGCAAAGAGTGGGAAAATAGAGGAAGCACTAAATGAACTGGATCAGGCACTCCAACTTGATACCGATAATTTCTTAATTCGGAAGCAGCGCTGGTATATCCGTTTTCCAGAAAAGTTTGCTCCCACTATTGATATAGAATGGCAACAGAAACAGTTAGAAAAGGAACGAGCGGAAGAATCCCAAGTTGATTGTGGTCCAGAAGGGTGTATCATTCCTGGTACAACGAAGAATCAATAGACCGCGAATATCTGGTGGAAGGATTATTGTTACAATCTTCACTCCAAACTAAAAAGCAGCCCAATTCATATAAAATTGGGCTACTTTTTACTTGATATAGTCTGATCTAAGAAAAAATGTTAGAAGGTATTATTCCACTGTAATAATGGAATTATCTTCAAAATAATATTAATCTTAATTAAATTAAAGATAAAGGAATAGCAGACATGAATGAAAATCTAAAAGATATTACCCTTGAGTTGCAAAGAGCAAATCATATTAATCAATTAATCCTTGATTCAGTTGCAGAAGGAATCTATGGGATTGACCTTAATGCGAATGTGATCTTTTGGAACAAATCGGCAGAAGAGCTAACAGGGTTTACTCAACAAGACTTCGAAACACAGAATCTTCATGATTTAACACACCATACCAATAAGAATGGGGAGCATGTGCCACTTACTCAATGCCCTGTTTATCATGCATTAAATAATGGAAATAAGCTTTTTGTTGAAGATGATATCTTTTGGAAAAAAGATGGAACTAGCTTTCCAGTCGAATATACGATCAATCCAATGTATGAAAATGGTACATATGCTGGGACTGTTATTACTTTTCGAGATATGACAGAAAAAATGAAGACAGAGGAACTACTTTTACAATCGGAGAAATTATCGTCGGTTGGTAAAATAGCTGCTGGTATTGCTCATGAAATACGAAATCCTTTGACCTCTATAAAAGGGTTCTTACAATTAATTGCTGATAACCCTACAATTAACAAAGAATATCTCTCTATTTTAGATTCAGAATTCGATCGAATTGAATCTATCATTAAAGACTTACTTGTCTTTTCAAAACCTCAACAAGAGCAATATCTTCATTGTAATATTGTGGAATTGATTGAACAGGTAGTATTTTTGATGCAACCACAGGCTACCTTAAATAATGTTGAGATGATCACTCAGTTTGAAGAGGAGAATATTCTTTTCTATTGTATACCACACCAAATTAAACAGGTTATTATTAATCTATTAAAAAACGGGACGGAAGCAATTGAAAATGGCGGACACATTCTTATAAAAATTAGCAAGCGCAATAATTTTCTCAATCTAATCATTCAAGATAGTGGGAAGGGAATGACAGAAGAGGAACTAAAGAAATTAGGTACTCCTTTTCATTCAACAAAGCAAACTGGGACTGGATTGGGGATTATGATGACAGAGAATATCATTAAAAATAACCATAAAGGATTCATTTCGGTAGAAAGTGTTGTCAACCAAGGGACTACTTTCACGATTCAATTACCACTCTCGTTGGAACATAATGAGGAATATAATTAAAAAACAGTCCAACTTTTACATTGGACTGTTTATTGATGTCTGTTTTTACTGCCCCGGTGTTGGTGTCTAGCTTCAGCGCCTAGCCCCTCGGGGTCATAAGTCGAATCACTACGGAAAACAAGATTTCCTACGTGCTTCGCCTTATGCCTGCCTGAGGCTGAGCAAGGCGCTTGCGCTTTTCTTATCTTTTCGGTATCTCGCATCCATCTTCATCACAAGCTTGACCATCTTCAGTTAGTTCCTTAGATAGACCATCTTGATCAATGATTGAATTCATTGATTCCACAAAAACCTCTGTTGCTTGAGCACCTGATATTGCATATTTTTTGTTAACGAGGAAAAATGGGATACTTCTAATACCGTATTCCGAAGCTTCCTGCTCATCAGCCCGAACCTCATTACTCATGCTAGTACTAGCAAGCATCTTCGTAACTTCTTCACGATTTAGCCCAACTTCAACTGCTAACTCAATTAATGTTGAGTGATCTCCAATATGCTTTGATTCTGTATAGTAAGCACGTAAAATACGTTCTGTCATTTCGTGCATAAGTCCTTGCGTTTTAGCAAACATGGTTAGGCGATGTGCATCAAATGTATTCGTTAGAATTTGAGTATCAAAGTTGAATTCTACTCCCACTCCTTTTGCCATCTGAACCATATTGTTACAATTACTTTTTGCTTGTTCAATGCTCATTCCATACTTTTTAGCAAGAGCCTCATAAATATTATATGGAATGTCTCGATCTGATGTAGGGTCTAGCTCAAAGCTCTTATATACAACTTCAATCGGGTGATTAATTTGTTTGATAGCATCTTCCAGACGCTTTTTGCCGATATAGCAAAATGGTCAAGCAAAGTCTGTCCACATTTCAATAAGCATGTTATTTCCTCCTTCATTTTTCATCAATAGTATACCTATTGAACGATCATTTAGTCCACTTTGTTGCTTAACAAACAAAGAGAAAGGATAAAAAAGAGCAAAGCAAAATCAATCGAAATTTGCTTTGCCTTATATGAACAAGATGTTAACCTACTAACTCTTTTAGTACCTTATGTTCATTCTCATTTAATAAGTTCTTATGGATCTTAGCATCTACTTTTTTGTTCATCACGTCTTCAAGAACATCAGATTCTTCTTTATCCCCAATAAGGATAATTCTCTCCCACTGCTGTTTAGCTGCTTTCTGATCTAATTTGCTTCCAAAGCTTTTCCACCATCTTTGTTGATGCACTTTAACACGTTGGTCATAATGATCATGCTGTGTGATTTGCGTCCCATTGCTAGGTCCTGTAGGATGTGGACCTGAGTGAATTCTCCAGTCTTCATTATCTAAATCAAATTCATACATTTTGGATCCATGAATCGCACCGAAGCTAGTTTCGATAATTTTCACTTGATTTTGTTGCATTAATACTAAAGCAGTTAAAGGGTGCTTCGCGTGTAGAGCTTTTAATTGATCTAGCATCGGTTTCTCTTCCCAGTAGAAAAACGTTTCAACTGGGACGTGAAGTTCAAAGGTCTCCCAAAGAGCATCATCAACAGAAGCAAACACAACGATACTACGAGGCAGACTTCGTTTTAAGCTATAAACATAATCATCAATTTTTTTTCGTAGCTGTTTCAATTTTTTTAGTTCTTCTTTAGAGCTTACATCTAAGTATTCCTCGAGCCGGTTAAAGCCGTTCTTGAGTGCAATCTCCCATTCGCCACCCTGCTGATCCTGATCACTTAAATCTGTATTTAAATACATTGTTAAAACTTTGTCTGGTTTCATTGTTTGTGTATGTTCAAGCTTTTTAATCGTTTTATGAAATCCCATCTAATCGCTCCTTCTATATACTATTTACTAATATTTAGCCGATTTTGGTTAGTGGTAAACATAATTTTCTTTTTCTGATTACTAGAATTTGACTTTCTTCTATATAAAATGAAAAAATAGATAACATGATAAATGGTTCACTAACTTAACTAAATTTCAGGAAGTGATTGATTAATGCTGGATTTGATGAAACACTTAAAATCTTATGGTTTGCAAATCTTTTTTGTTATTGTTTTTACACTAGCGGGGAGCATGTTGGAGCTTTTTTTGCCGACCTTGATGGCAGATGTTGTTGATATAGGGATTGTAAATCAGGATATTCCTTTTATTCTAAGAACTGGTGGCTTGATGATTGTCAGTGCTATTTTTGCTGTACTACTTACTGTTGCAGTTTCCTATTTTGCTTCAAAAGTTGCACTAGGATTTGGGAGAGATATTAGGAGGAAATTATTTATTAATGTAGAGAACTTTTCACTACAAGCGTTTGATAAAATAGGTCCTTCCTCCTTAATTACACGAACAACTAACGATATCAAACAAGTTCAGGATGTCATAAATATGATGCTCCGAATGATGACAAGAGCACCTTTAATGTTGGTCGGGGGAGTTATTTTAGCGGTATCACGTGATTCGACTCTTTCTCTCATCTTTCTTGGGGCCTTACCAGTCTTGGCAGGGTTAATTGTTTTCGTTACACGAAAGGCTATTCCTTTATTTGTATCCCTACAAAAGAAAACAGATCGGTTAAATTTATTATTACGCGAAGGGTTAATAGGAATTCGAGTTGTTAGAGCATTCAATCGCGTTGATTATGAGAAAAAGCGATTTAATACTGCAAATGAGGATTTCAGGGATACAGGTATTAAAGTAAATAAAATCATGGCTTCCCTTTTCCCAATTCTGATGATTATGATGAACTTCACGAATATAGCAATTATTTGGTTTGGAGCAATTCGGATCGACCAAGGATTAATGCAAGTAGGGAACTTAATGGCATTTTTGCAATATGCAATGATGATTTTAATGTCTCTTATCATGCTTTCAATGGGATTCATTATGATTCCGCGTGCCCAAGCTTCTGCCAAAAGAATCAATGAACTATTGATGCTACAACCTGATATCGTGGACCCTGAACATTCAGAACAAGTCCAGGATCATGGGTATGTTGAATTTAGAGATGTCACCTTTCGTTATGTAGGTGCGGAACGTCCAGCATTAGAACATATTAGTTTTCAAGCCAAACCTGGACAAACGACAGCGATTATTGGAAGTACTGGCTCAGGTAAATCAACTCTAGTAAAGTTAATTCCTAGGTTTTATGATATCGAAAGTGGAATTATCTTAGTTAATGGTGTGGATATAAAAAAGCTTACGCAACAAAAATTAAGAGAAGTGATTGGCTATGTTCCTCAAAAAGCATCTTTATTTAGTGGAACGATTGCTGAAAATATCCGTTATGGTAAAAAGGATGCAACAGAATTAGAGATCAAACAGGCACTTGAAACAGCACAGGCAATAGACTTCGTTAATAGTAAAGAAGATGGAGTTCATACAATCATCGAACAAGCAGGTGCAAATTTATCAGGTGGACAAAAGCAAAGATTATCAATTGCACGAGCACTTGTCAGAAAGCCTGAGATTTATATTTTTGATGATAGTTTTTCTGCCTTAGACTATAAAACCGATGCAAAGCTAAGGCATGCGCTAAAAAATGAAACAGAAGAAGCAACGATAATTCTTGTGGCACAGCGAGTGAATACAGTGATTGATGCTGATCAAATTATCGTCCTAAATGAAGGAAAAATAGCTGGTATTGGTAAACATCAGGAATTGCTTCGTGATAATAGAATTTATCAAGAAATTGTTTCTTCTCAACAAACAGAGGAGGAGAGCGCATGAAAAAACAGGTGAAAAAAGGAATTGGTTCTTCAACTACTCCAACTCCAAAAAAAGGTGGACCTAGTTTTGGTCCAGTCGAAAAACCAAAAGAGTTTAAGAAAACGTTCCGACGTTTGCTTGCTTATTTGAAACCACAAAAGATTAAACTAACCTTTGTTATGATTGCAGCGATTTTTTCCACTTTATTTAATGTGATAAGCCCTAAATTATTAGGAGATGCAACAACTTCATTGTTTGCGAGTTTCACTGCTAAAGTCGGAGTGGATTTTGATTTTATCGGACAAATTCTGATGCTTTTAATTAGTCTTTATCTACTTTCAGCACTGTTTGCTTTTATTCAGCAATACATTATGGCAAGCGTATCACAACGAACAAGTGCAAAAATTAGGCAAGAGGTAAATGAAAAGTTAACAAGATTACCACTAAAGTATTTTGATCAGCATCCACATGGTGATATTTTGAGTAGGGCAGTAAATGATATCGATAATATTAATAATTCATTGCAGCAGGCACTTTCTCAATTAATTACTTCTTTTATTTCAATTATTGGGATCATCATCATGATGTTAGTGATTAGTCCATGGTTAACGTTAGTAGCATTAATTTCGATTCCCTTAAGTGGAGTTGTCATACGTGTTTTTACTTCATTTTCACAAAAACACTTTGTTACCCAGCAAAATGAACTTGGTCACATTAATGGACATATTGAAGAGATGTTTACTGGACATCAAGTTGTCAAAGCGTTTGGACATGAAGAGGAAGCAATCAAGGAATTTGATGAGATTAATGACCGACTTTATCATTCTGGTTGGAGGGCACAGTTTATTTCTGGTATGATGATGCCAATGATGACATTTGTCGGTAATTTAAGCTATGTGTTTGTGAGTATTGCAGGTGGACTGCTTGTGTTAAATGGAAGTATAAGAATTGGGGATGTTCAAGCCTTTATTCAATATTCCCAGCAGTTGTCACAGCCAATGGCCCAAGCTGCAGGTATTGCAAATATGATTCAAGCAGCAATGGCATCAGCAGAGCGTATTTTTGTATTATTGGATGAAGAAGAACAAGAGCTAGAACAGGAAAGACAGGTTGATCTAGAAAAGCTTAAAGGCAACCTTACATTTGAACATGTTCGCTTTGGCTATGAGCAAGGAACACCTGTTATAAAAGACTTAAGTTTGGAAGTCACTGAAGGACAAACAGTTGCCATCGTAGGCCCTACGGGTGCTGGAAAGTCGACAATTATCAACTTATTAATGAGGTTTTACCAGTTAGATAGTGGTCGTATTATCATTGATGGGGTAGATTTAAATGATTTAACACGTGAACAAGCAAGATCAATGTTTGCTATGGTGCTTCAAGATACATGGCTTTTCAATGGGGCGATTCGAGATAATATCGCTTATGGACGTGAGGGAGCATCTGAAAAAGAAATCATGTCAGCCGCGAAAAGTGCGTATGCTGATGATTTTATAAGAACATTGCCTGAAGGATATGACACTGTGCTTGGTGAAGATGCAACGAATATTTCTCAAGGTCAACGACAATTAATCACCATCGCAAGAGCGATTTTAGCAGATCCGAAAATCTTGATTTTGGATGAAGCAACAAGTAGTGTTGATACTAGAACAGAGATGAATATCCAAAAAGCGATGAATGTTCTTATGAAAGGCCGCACAAGCTTCGTCATTGCACATCGCCTATCAACCATTCGAGATGCCGATCTAATCTTAGTGATGAATGAAGGAGATATTATTGAAAAAGGAACCCATCACGAACTTCTTGAACAAAAAGGCTTTTATGCAGACCTTTATTATAGCCAATTTAGTTCGAATGAGGCAGTTAGTTAAAATCAGTTTGAAAAGGTGTTTGTTAACATGAAATCAGTCATTATTATTGGAGCAGGAATATTAGGTGCCTCAACAGCTTACCATCTTTCAAAAACAGGGGTTCATGTGACCCTTGTCGACCGAGAGGACCTAGGACAAGCAACAGATGCAGCAGCGGGAATTGTTTGCCCTTGGCTTTCTCAACGGAGAAATAAAGCATGGTACAATTTAGCGAAAAATGGGGCAAAATATTACGGTACACTCATTACCCAACTAGAACAAGATGGTGAAGTTGAAACAGGCTATAAAAAAGTAGGTGCGATCAGTTTACATCATGATGATAGTAAGCTAGATAAAATGGAAGAACGTGCTTATAAACGGCGTGAAGATGCTCCTGAAATTGGCGAAATCACGAGATTATCACCAAAGGAAACGAAGGCCCTTTTTCCAGTATTATCTGAGGAGTTTGGATCTGTACATATTAGTGGAGCTGCACGGGTAAATGGAAGAGCCCTGAGGAATGCATTAATTCATGCAGCAGGTAAATACGGGGTAAACGTAGTGAAAGGCAATGCTTCGTTATTGTTTAATGATAAGAAAATAACAGGTGTAAAGATTGATGAAAAGAGCGTTGAGGCAAATCAGGTGATTGTGACAGCAGGTGCATGGGCGAATGAAGTCTTAGATCCACTAGGTGTTCAATTTCAAGTATCGTTTCAAAAAGCGCAGATTATCCACCTTCATGTACAGGAATATGATACAGAGAAATGGCCAGTAGTCATGCCACCAAGTGATCAATATATATTGACCTTTGAAGATGGACGAGTGGTGATTGGAGCTACCCATGAAAATGATACCGGATTTGATCATAGAGTAACTGCTGGTGGAATTCATGAAGTGTTGGATAAAGCTCTCTCGGTCGCACCAGAATTAGCGAATAGTACGATCCTTGAGACACGAGTTGGTTTCAGACCGTTTACACCAGGATTTCTACCTGTGATTGGGCCGTTGCCAGGCTATTCAGGAATAGTTGTCGCTAACGGATTAGGTGCTTCTGGATTAACAGTTGGTCCATACTTAGGTAGGGAGTTAGCAAATCTTGTTTTAGGTGAAGAGCTTGAGATTGACCTTAGTCATTATGATGTAGCTGGAGCATTACTTGGAAAGGTGTAATAGCTTTTTTGTTACTCTTATGATACGATTAAACACTATACAATAAAGGACGTGAACCATTTGATTAAAATTGACATTCCAAACACAGATCTTAGCATTACTCAAAGAGAACAAATTCGAAGAGAAAATGAGCCAGAAATTAAAGATATATACGGCTTCATTGATTTCCATCAGATTCCAAGAGATAAAGGTGGAATCTTCATGTTCTTTAACATAAATGACGAGCTTTTATTCGTTGGAAAAGCACGTAAGTTAAGACAAAGAATTAAAAAGCATTTTGAAGACAACGTATCACCAATGAAAAAATACAGAGACGAAGTATATCGAATCGATATTAGTTATGTAGAAGACCCGATGGACCGAGAAATTTACGAAACATATATCATTAACGAACTTCAATCAAAGTACAATATTGATAAAGTGTTTTATAAGTAAGGTATATGAATAAACTTAACCCTAGAAAATAGGGTTAAGTTTATTTTTATGAGGCCGAAAAGTGTGTTTTTTGGAAGATTTACTATACTAAATGAAACTACTAGTTGATTGGAACGGAGGGTGCGAGACTCCTGCGGGATGTGCAGGACAGATGAGACCCCGCAGGAGCTTAGCGACGAGAGGTGCATCCCTGCACCAAGGAAAGATCGCACCTGGAGTGGAAATCAACCACTATTTTGAAATAGTTAATAAACGTTTAGGGTAGGTGTTTTATAAAAAATGTAATTATCGTTTATAATAGGTTTGCTATTACTCTATAAAACTTCCAGGGAGTCTTCACTTATGAATCAAACTTTTACAATGAAGGAAAAGGTTAAGCAGATTTTTATCTTATTAATTCCGATTCTTATTACCCAGCTTGGTATGTTCTCAATGGTCTTTTTTAATACGATCATGTCAGGTAAATATAACCCATCTGATTTAGCGGGTGTTGCGATTGGTTCTTCAATCTGGAATCCAATTTTCACAGGCTTAAGTGGAATCCTGCTTGCGGTTTCCCCCATTGTGGCTCAATATTTTGGTGAGAAAAAGGAACGGGAAGTTTCATCCATTGTTGCAAATGGAATCTATCTAGCGTTGATGATTGGAGTTACAGTCATCCTGCTTGGGACCTTCTTGCTTAATCCCATTCTCACCATCATGGATTTACCACCAAGTGTACAAGAAACGGCACATGATTATTTGGTTGGACTAAGTTTTGGAATCATTCCACTATTTATATTCAATGTACTAAGATCCTTTTTCTATGCATTAGGAAAAACGCGTGTGGTGATGGTAATCCTGTTAGCGGCATTGCCACTTAATTTCTTTTTAAATTATGTGCTGATCTTTGGTCATTGGGGCTTTCCTGAATTAGGTGGGGCCGGGGCTGGCTATGCGACTGCGATTACTTATTGGATGATTGCTCTATTAACTGCATTTGTGATCAAAACACAGCAACCCTTTTCGACGTTTATTACATTAGCTAGTATTAAAGAGTTTTCATTTAGCAAATGTCTGGAAATCTTGAAAATTGGGGTACCAATGGGGCTTTCTATATTCTTTGAAACAAGTATGTTTGCGGTTGTGACGATTTTAATCAGTCGATTTAATATCACGACCATTGCAGCTTACCAGTCTGCATTAAATATTGTTTCGTTTTTATATATGATTCCAATTAGTATTTCAATGGCACTAACTGTGTTGGTTGGGTATGAAGTCGGAGCAAAAAGGTATAAGGATGCACGCTCTTATAGCTGGATTGGAATTAATTTATCAATTTTGATTGCATTAGTTACAGGACTATTAGTCGTGATATTTCGGTATCAGGTGGCAGGTTTTTATTCAAATGAAGAAGCGGTTATCACATTAACGGCACATTTCTTGATCTATGCGTTATTCTTTCAAATCTCGGATGCCATTCAGGCGACCGCACTTGCTGCATTAAGAGGATATAAAGATGTGAATCTCGCATTTATTATGACATTGATTGCCTATTGGTTGATCTGCTTACCAGTAGGGTATCTATTGGCTAACCATACATCGATTGGTGCACCAGGATACTGGATTGGTTTAACAGCCGGGTTACTTGCCGCAGGAATCGGATTAACGGCTAGATTAATTTATGTTCAGCGGAGAAGTAAATTTAAAACGAACGTATTGAATGAGGTAGAGGTAGTATAATAGAAATAGAGAGTCAGCCATTATTAGCTGACTCTCTTTTCTTATGAAACTTTTGATAAATTTCTTTGAATATCCTTATTCTCTTTTTGAGAGATTTTTGCTTGTTGATATGCACAATATCCTAAAAATACAGCTACTAAACAGTAAGCGATTGAAAAGTCTTGTGCTGCGTTAAATGCTAATTTTGGTGCATGCATAAACCCGACAAATGAGAGGAATGCACCGACTAATGAGAAGATACTCGCTTTTACAAACTCTTTATCAATGATCGCTACTGTAATGGCTCCTAAAATAATGGCAGTAAACATTGCCCCTTGGCCAAGTGGTACAATTCCACCAGAGATCTTCTCAACGACTTCTCCAGCAGCATTGTTAAAACGTGTCATTACATAGTTTGCGAAATAAGGAAGCATTGCGATACCGACTGCAGGGAAGTACTTCGTTTCATTGTTTTGGAATGCTGTAACCACCATCGACATTCCAACAAATACAAGGATCGGTGCAACAGCAGCTAACGGAATGATTGCAGAGAATGCTGCAATGACACCAGTCATAGCGGCAATTCCAAATACAATCGCATTTAAAATGCTATATCCACGACCAGCGCCCATTGCTTTTGACCCAACTGTTGCAATATAAACAGTTGTTGGGAATAAACCACCGAAAACAGCTCCGATCATTGTTCCAACACCATCAACTGCCTGACTTTCACGAACATCATAAGAATCACCAACGGCTGCCATTGCATCGACATTGTTCATCGTTTCAATCGCATTGTAGATCGTGATAGGTAATATAACAGCAAGAAGTCCAATTAATGAACCGAATAAATAGGTCATCCCTTCAAAAGCTGCAAGGCTTGGTAAAATAGGATAAAATCCAACATTAGCAAGACCTTCTGAGATTTTTTCAGGTGACTGATAACCAAGCACAAATGCTAAAATCGTACCAATTAGCACTGCAAATAAGGAAGTAGGGATTTTAAAAGGCATCGCCATTTTTCCAACAACACCAACAATAATAATGATAAGAGATACAAGTCCAACAACTGGAATTGAGAATGTATTAAATAACATTTCCCCAGCAATAAATGTTATTGCTACCCCAGCAAGAGCACCAAGCATGGCTGCACGAGGAAGGTGGTTACGAACCCAGTTTCCTGTGAAGCTAACAAGTGTTTCAATCAGACCACTCAAGAATGCAGCACCAACAGCAATTTTCCAAGCTAGCTCAGGGTCATTTGTTAGAGCCTTTGCTGGTGCTAAAACTCCGAATAAGAACACGAACATAACCGGTGTACTAATTCCATAAGAAAGTGCGGTCACATCTGTACGACCTTCTTTTTGAGCAAGGCGATTTGCCATATAGGCATAATAGAGATTACCCACCATAACTGCTACTGCAGCACCAGGAATTACTTTTCCAAACACGATACTAGTTGGAAAGCCCATACCAAGCATAGTCACTGCTATTAGGACGAAGTTTGCTAGGTTGTTTTGAAACAATGCAAAAAATGCGTCAGTATCTTCTTTTTTATACCAAGGATAGTTTACCGTTTTATTCATGTTGTCTTCCCCCAATTAGATAGTTTGTACGGTTTTATCCGCCAAAAAGGTGACTTTTCCATTTTTTAATGATTCAATACGTGCCAGTGATTCTACTCGGTATCCTGCTTCTTCAAGTAAGCTTCTTCCATTTTGGAACGACTTCTCAATGACAATCCCAATTCCAGCTACTGTAGCACCTGCTTGTTCAACAATAGCTGCTAATCCAAGAGCCGCTTGTCCATTTGCAAGGAAATCATCAATAATAAGCACTTGATCATTTTCCTGTAAAAAGTTCTTAGAGACTGCTATTTCGGTCGTTTCTTGTTTTGTAAATGAATAAACACTACTTGTGAAAACATCATTGTTCATCGTTAACGATTTCTTTTTCCGAGCAAACACAAGAGGAACGTCTAAATCGTTTGCTGCCATAAAGCTTGGTGCAATACCAGATGTCTCAATTGTTAAGATTTTTGTGATCTTCGATTCTTTGAATCGATTGGCGAATTCCTTTCCTATATGAATCATGAGGTTCGTATCGATTTGATGGTTCAGAAAGGTATCAACCTTTAGGACTCCATCAGAAACAACAGATCCTCTTTCAATAATGGCATTTTTTAATTGTTCCAATTTATTGCCTCCTTAAATTTGTATATAAAGTGTGTGCGGAGATACTAAAACATACAAAAAACCCGAACATCAAGGCCACTTTTTGACTAAAAGTGATGCCTTGACATTCGGGTTCCATTTATAAGATGCCCAAGTATTCTTTGGTCCACAAAAATATGGTCCAATACAAATGTCAGTGTATCACTCGTAGTCAAGTCATTTGCGGTAACTTGGTAGAAACTTATGGGCCATATTCCCAAGATTATACGAGTTGTTATATAGTTTGTGTATGAAAGTGATTATATCGGAAATAGACGATAATTGGAACCCTTTATTTTGAAAAAACGAATAAAAAGAGAAAATGGTAAATTTTAGTTCGTGATATGCTATAAATGTTTAAGTGAGAACACTCTGGAGAAGATAGATGGAAGCATATGTTTTGTTGAATGTTGAAGTGGAATTTATACTATATATAGATAAAGAGAATTTTTAGCTGATGAATCGTTTAAAGATGACAAAAGGAGGAAGATAAGTGAAAACGTTTATGTCGGATAATGTGCCTGACTATGCACAAGAAGAGTTAGAGCAAATCAAACAGTGTGTATCTCCATTAATGAAAAAGAGCTCTGTTTATATGTTTATCTCGATGTTTCTATTAATGATTTCATTGACGAATCTTTACTTTCTTGTTTTTTATGCACCTTCAAGTGATCAAACTCTTTTTATGATTTTCGCATTAGCAGTATTTGGTGCGTTTGGAATGGCTCTTGTTAAAGAAACGCGTTTTTTTAATATTGAAATTAAAAGAATAGCTAATCAATATATTAACGAACGAATTAATCGTAGTGATTATTTAACAGACGGTAGAAAAAAAGAGTACATTCGATGGGTGGATGAACAACCGTTTATCGCGTTGAATACTTTTATTGATTTTTTAAACGAGGAAGAGAATAAGAAAAAACGCTTCTTAAACCAATAAAAGGATACAGCAGTAATCTCGTGGACATCATTAATCCATATAGATTACTGCTTTTTTGAACTCAATCTTTGTTTCTAGCTTCACGCGCCATCGGCTCGGGTCATAAGCCGATAAACGGGCGCATTCCGCTTTTCATTTTTAAAATGGATTTCGTTTTTGCCAAATGTCGAATAAGCCACTTCCGTTACAGCCAGAGCAATGTGCTGGATCAGAAACAAAAAAATCACTGCCTGCAAATGCGTGGAACCCTTTACCACGACATTCCGGACAATGGTCCTTCTCTTTTGATTTCCTTAATCTTCTATGATTCAATGGAATATCACCTCTGATTTCTTTGTACTTATTTTTCATAATATTGATTAGAAGTATGCATTTATTTTTATCAACAACAAGTAAAATAAATGCATGATAAAAGGAGAAATGTGTTAACATTTATAGCAAGGAATTTCCAGAAAAGTATAAGCTAAATTTAGGGGGCAATAACATGTTCTTTCATAAAATAGACCAAGAGTTATCATTGAAATTGATCGAACTAAAAGATGCAGAGAGAGTATTTCAGCTTACAGAGGAATCAAGAGCTTATCTTAAGAATTGGTTACCATGGTTGGATTCAACAACAAGTGTAGAGGATACGAAGGGATTTATTCAAATGGTATTAAAACAATATGCTGAGAATAAAGGTGTGACTACAGTTATCTCCTTTCAAGGAGAAATTGTTGGAGTGGCTTCATACAATTCAATCGATTGGACAAATAAAATTGCCTATATCGGTTATTGGCTAGGTGAAGCCTATCAAGGAAAAGGTATTATTACACGGGTTAGCAAAGCATTAACAGATTATGCTTTAAGAGAATTAGATCTAAATAAGGTTGAAATTCGTGCTGCTGTTGGTAATGATAAAAGTTGGGGAGTTCCAACAAGATTAGGCTTTCAGGAAGAGGGAGTTATCCGCCAGGCAGAGTGGTTATATGATCATTATGTCGACCATGTTGTGTACGGGATGCTAGCTAGTGAGTGGAATAAATAAAAAGGAGAGCGATCCAGATTATTGGATTGTTCCTCACCGTTTTGATCTTAATACCCTAGATGTTTATCAACAATATCACTGATTGTTGAAGCCCCATAACCGTTCTTTGACCAACGGTATCAAAGTCTAAGTTGAGATTATTGAAAATTCTACTAGAATAATGATAGATGATAACGCTTCCAGTGTGGCTTTCAACTAGCAATATGTTTATTCATAGGGGGAGATTATACTGTATAAGGTTCTTTTAGTTGATGATGAGCAATTTGTTAGAAAAGGGTTAATGAGTTTAATTGATTGGGCAGGCTGTGGCTTTGAGGTCATTGCTGAGGCAGGTAATGGTGAGGATGCACTTCATTTAATCAATGAGTGTCAACCAGATTTAGTCATTACAGATATTCGAATGCCTGTGTTAGATGGTCTGAAATTAATACAGAATGTCACCGAGTCGACAACTTTTATGAGTAAATTCATTATAATAAGCGGATTTAATGACTTTAAGTATGCACAGCAAGCTTTAAGGTTTGGAGTGAGAGACTTTATCTTAAAACCAATCGACAAAGATGAATTAGAAGAGACATTGATTAAACTAGAAGCTTTTATCACACAAGAAAAGAAAGAAGCTGACATTCAAAATCAATTTTCGATCAATCTGATGTTACAAGATTTATTACTTGATTATAATACTCCTAATTTAACGCCTCAACAGAAAAAAATTCTTCGAATCGATCCAAGACATACATTTTATTGTTATATGATTATGGAGCTTAATGGTATAGAGAAGAATTCAAAGAAGACTGAGGTGATTAAGAATCAGATATATGAGACTATTAAGTTTGTTTGTCGAACAAACTATCGTATTTACCTCTATGAATTACGAGAAGGTGTGTTTGGAGTGATTATAAATTCAAATGATATAGTACACTATCAGAGTAATTTAACTCTTTTTGTAGAGAAAATGATAGAAGAACTTCAACGTAAAACAAAAGAAGAGATTACGATATATATAGGAAAAGAAATCACACATATAGCAGAGTTGAAATCTGCATTTACAACAGCAAATGATGTGATGAAATTTAAATATACCCAATCAACTTCTAAACCCATTTTTTATAGAAATGTAGAAAATCTAGAATTAAAATATGTTGAATTGGATTTAAACCTTTTTAATCAGTTAATGGAGCAGCTCGAAGAGAATAACTCTGATGGATTTTGTTCAATTATTGATAAGATTTTCATCGAATTTCAAACGAGGACATTTGCACCAGAGGCTGTTAGTACATCAATTAACCGATGTATACATAGTGTGATTGGAAAAATAAAAGAATTTGACGGTGATGAATCATCGCTTCAAACATTAGAGGAAATAATCAATTGGAAATCATATAATTGGTCCACAGCTCAACTAAAAATGAAGTTTAAACATTTTATGATTGAATCAGCTAATCTCATTATCAAGCTGCGAAAGGAAAATTCAAAAGGAGATATTTATAAAATTAAAAGTTACATAGAATCGAACTTTCGTGAAAATATTAGTCTTAAAACAATTGCCAATACCTTTTTTTTGAATCCAGTATATATGGGGCAGCTTTTTAAGAAGACGTATGGGATGTACTTTAAGGAATATTTATTAAACTTACGGTTAACTGAAGCAAAGAAACTACTTCGTCAAACCAATAAGAGAGTCTATGAAATTGCTGAAGAGGTTGGATTTGGGAGTACTGATTATTTTGTAACTCAATTTGAAAAACATGAGGGAACTACTCCTACCGAATATCGAAATCATATTCTCAACTCATAGAAAGTAGGTAGAATCATTGAAGAATTACTTTAACAACCTTAAATTACGAAATAAAGTAGTCATTCTTTATATCTTTTCAGTGTTTCTCCCCATCATTTTAACAAATATTATTTTCTATCAAGTAACTACTAATAATGTAAAAGAGCAAAAAATGAATGATCTTTCAAAGGTGCTGAATCAGATAAAAAGTGAATTCTTAGAAAGCATCGAGCATGCCGTTGGTATTTCATCTGCACTCTACACAGATAACAAAATGAATGAATTCCTAGAAAAAGAATATCAATCCTCTTCAGAATACATTGAGGCATATGATACCTATTTAAGAGGATTTAATAAATATACTCCGGTATTTTCAGCGATACAATCGATTCATTTTTATACAGATAATCCTACTGTTGTTTTTTCAGGAGGGGTTAATCCAATTTCAACCTTAACGAAAGAAGAAGAGTGGTATCAGGCCCTTCTTGAAAAATCAGATTCAATCCCTCTTGTTACAAAGACAAGTAGTAATCATAGTCGGGATACGATAAGCGTCATTCGGGAATTAAACTTTTTTAGGGTTTATGAAAATGCTACAAAAATCGTGAAAATCGATATTGATCAAGACATGATTGACCATATTTTTGAGAATGCCAATTTACAGGGTGAATTATATCTCCTTAATGAAAATGGGGGGATTGAATATACAACAAATTCCTTAATTAACTGGAAAGAGGAGGTTGTTAGCTTTCAAGAAGTAACGAAACCTGAAAAGGTTATTACTCTTGAAGAAAACTATGACATTAACAACTATTTAACAAACTGGAAAATTATCGCGGTTTTGGATGAATCACAATTACTAGATAATGTTTCAGATTCAAGAAAATTCATTTTCTATTTAGCTTTCTTTAATTTTATAGTGCCCACAGCCATCATTGTGTTAATTTCTCAATCATTAAATGTAAGGTTAAATGAAGTATTAAAATATATGAAAAAAATGAAAAACCAACATTTTGAGATAATTGAGGGTATTAAATATAAGGATGAAATAGGTCAACTAACCAGTGAGTTTAATCGAATGTCTAAAAGAATAAATGAGTTAATCAATGATGTATATGTAGTTAATATTCAAAAAAAAGACTTGGATTTACAAAGAAAACAAGCACAGCTTAGTGCTTTACAAAGTCAAATCAACCCACATTTCTTATTTAATGCACTAGAAACCATTCGAATGCGAAGTATTATTAAGCAAGAAAATGAAACCGCTAAGATTATTCAAAACATGGCAAAAATGTTAAGAAAATCGTTCACATGGGGAAGAGATTGGGTCACAGTTAAAGAAGAAATGACCATTGTACTTAGCTTTTTAGAAATTCAAAAGTATCGCTTTGATGAAAAGCTAGATTATGAGATATCGATTGATGAAAATGCATATGAGGTAATAATCCCCAATATGATCCTTTTGCCATTTGTTGAAAATGCAAGTATTCATGGGATTGAGCCTAAGAAGGAAAAAGGGATCATTGAGATTTATATTAAATGCAATTCAGAATACCTCATCTGCGAAATTAAGGATAATGGGCCAGGTATGGAAGAGGAAATATTAGCTAGAATGCTAGAATCGCTACAAGTAGAAGAGGCGATTGGTGATAATGTAGGAATTAAAAATGTGTACTATCGATTAAAAATGTATTATGGTTCTGATTTCAAATTTAAAATAAAGAGTCATTCAGATGAAGGGACGATTGTTTCTGTCCATTTACCTCTCCAAAGAAATCATCTTTTATAAGATAATCTCTTTCATGTTAATTATTTTAAGTAAAATCTATACTTTATTGGGTAACCAAAAAAATGAAAGCGTTTTACAATGAAAGTGCTTACAAAAAAGGATAAGGGGGCTTCAAAATGGTTTTGAGCAAAAAGTTTCTAATTGGTTTCTTATCTCTCATTTTATTTTTAGCTTTAGTAGGTTGTAAGAATGATAGTGCATCAACAGATGAAAAAGATAATGATGGTGCAACATCAGAGAATGACACATCACCATTTACATTTACTTATTTTAACGCAGGTTCACCTGGTAAAGACATTGATTCAAATAAAACGAAAATCGGAAAGATTTTTGAAGAGCAAACCGGTACAAACGTAAAGATGGAATTTCTTGTAGGTGATATTAACACAAAGATTGGGACAATGATTGCAAGTGGTCAATATCCTGATGTGTTAAACCCAGATATCGCAATCGATAAAGTCTTAGAAGCAGAGGCATTTATTCCATTAAATGAATTAATCGATGAGCATGCTCCTAATCTTAAGAAACTATATGAGCCATACTTAGACCGAATGAAAGCTGAAGACGGAAACATTTACTTTATCCCATTTGGTGCAAGTCAAGGACACCTTCCTAACCCTAACATTGATCAAGGTGCATTTTTTATTCAACGTGGAGTATTAAAGGAATTTGGATATCCAAAAATCAAAACTCTTGATCAATATTTTGAATTAATAGAGCAATATCAAGCAAAATATCCAGAAGTTGATGGTGCTAGTACGATTGGTTTCACAGCCTTAACTTATGACTGGAGATTCTTTTCAACGACTAACACACCTGCACATTTAGCTGGTTATCCAAATGATGGAGAAGTCATTGTTGATATGGAGACACATGAGGCAAAGGTGTATGGAAATAGTGAATATACAAAAAGATGGCTCGAGAAACTCAATGACGCAAACACAAAAGGCCTGTTTGATAAAGAGGCATTTGTTGCAAACTATGATGAGTATCTAGCAAAATTAACGTCTGGTAGAGTACTAGGTTTCTTTGATTACGGATGGCAAATTAGCCAAGCGGAAAATGCTTTAAAAGAAGCTGGTGACGAAGATAAGCGTTACATGCCACTACCAATCGTATTTGATGAAAATATTAAAGATCAGTATATTGAACCACCGTCATTTGTAAACAATCGTGGAATTGGTATTACGGTAAGTGCAAAGGACCCAGTTCGTATCATGAAATTCTTAGATAATATGGCAAAAGAAGAAAATCAAAAACTGATTATGTGGGGAATTGAAGGAGAAACATTTGTGAATGATAATGGTCGTTATATTAGAACTGACGAACAAATTGCAACAACTTCAAATCAAGAGTTCCGTGAAGAATTTGGGTTCCAACAATTTGAATGGTACTGGCCTCGTGGAAATGGTTTGTTCTCTGATGGAAATGCTTGGGAGCCACGTAGACAACCAGAAGTTGCTCAAGCTTCCTATACAGATGGAGATAAAGAAATTCTAGCGAAATATGAAGCTGAAGTGTTTGCTGATTTGTTTTCTGATCCAGATGATCGCCCATGGTATCCAGCATGGAGTGCAGAATTAGAGCAAGGCTCACCTGCACAAATTTATATTCAAAAGAAAACTGATTTACAGAGAAAATATTTTCCTAAGCTAGTATTAGAAGCCAACTTTGAAGCTATTTGGGAAGAATATTTAAATGAATACAATAAGCTAGATGTTAAAGAGTATGAAAAAACACTGACTGAAATTGTTAAACAAAGAATCGAAGATAACAAATAAGAACGTGTTTCTTTGAAGGAGAGAGAAGGCCAACAGCCTAACATAGGTTTGATGTGTCCTTTCCTCCTTTTTTCTTATAACAGGATCCGCTTCTAAATTTAGCATTTATTAAGATGAGAAAAAGGAGGGTTAGTCATGAGTATAAAAAGTGAACCAGTACCTGTAGTCTTATCACCAGAACCGAATAGACCTACTGGACTCAAGCTGTTTTTTAAAAAATGTGGACAGCAAAAAGCACTTTTAGCCATGAGTGTACCGTTTTTAATCTGGTTGTTTATTTTTAAATATGTCCCACTTTGGGGTTGGTCGATGGCTTTCCAGGATTTTAAACCAGCCAAGAGTTTTAGTGAACAAGAATGGGTAGGACTCGAGCACTTTACCTTTCTATTTGGTGATGAAGCGTTCCTCCGTGTACTTCGAAATACATTTGCTATGAGTGCAATTAATTTGATCCTCGGATTTGTAACAGCTATTTTTCTTGCTCTGCTTTTAAATGAGCTAAGGCATATTGCCTTTAAAAAGGTTGTGCAAACAATCAGCTATATGCCACATTTCCTTTCATGGGTAGTAGCAGCAAGTATCATCTCTTATACACTTTCATTGGAAAATGGAATTATTAACATTGCATTAATGAAGTTCGGATTTATTGATGAACCGATCCTTTGGTTAGGAATTGGTGAGTATTTCTGGGGAATACTCGGAACAAGTGAAGTTTGGAAAAATCTTGGTTGGAATACCATTATTTATTTAGCTGCAATTACTATGATTGACCAAGAACAATATGAAGCGGCAGAAATTGATGGTGCATCTAGATTGCAACGAATGATGTTCATCACACTACCAGCATTGAAACCTACTATCGTTATCTTATTAATTATGAATCTAGGACATATCCTTGAGGCTGGTTTTGAAGCTCAATATTTATTAGGAAACCCAATGAACCTTGATTATTCAGAGGTGCTTGAGATTTTTGTTCTAAAATACGGGATTTCAATGGGGAATTTCTCATTAGCTACTGCAGCTGGGATCTTTAAAACAGTTGTTAGTTTTATCTTCTTATTTACTGCCAATTCTATTGCCAAGAGACTTGGCCAAGCAAGATTATTTTAGGAGGCGTTCCTATGAAAAAATTATTCAAGGTCAGTGCGCGCCATTCCTCTTTAGGAGATCGCATCTTCGATATCAGTAACTATACTTTTATGATTTTATTATGCATAGTGATGATTTATCCAATGATTAACACATTGGCTATCTCTTTAAATGATGCAACAGATTCGATCAAAGGTGGAATCTTCCTCTGGCCGCGGGAGTTTACTCTCTATAATTATGAACATGTCTTTGGGGAAGCAAGTTTAGTTCGTTCTTTCTTTATGTCAGTTTCAAGAACGGTTGTCGGTACGTTCGTTTCTGTTCTCTGTACAGCAATGGTTGCTTATACAATTAGCCGTCGTGAATTTGTTTTAAGGAAGTTTACAACAATCGCCTTTATTTTAACAATGTATTTTAATGGAGGATTAATTCCTAACTTTTTATTAATGAGAGACCTTGAATTAATCGGAAGTTTTTGGGTATATATCTTACCAGGAATTATTGGTGTCTTTAATTTAATTGTTATTCGTTCATTCATTGAAGGGCTTCCAGATAGTTTAATGGAATCAGCAAAAATGGATGGAGCTGGAGATTTTACAACCTTCTTCAAAATTGTTTTACCACTATCGTTACCAGTTTTAGCAACTGTGTCACTATTCGTAGCGGTGTATCAATGGAATTCTTGGTTTGATGTCTTTCTCTATAATGGCTCGGTTCCGAATTTAAGCACATTGCAATATGAGCTTATGAAAATTTTACAAAACTCAAATGCTTCGATGTCTGGTAAAACAGCAGCAGATGCATTTGCTAATGCAAACGCCAGTGCCAATGTCGTCACACCAACCTCAATTAGAGCAACGATGACGATTATTGCAAGTGTTCCAATTATTCTCGTTTATCCTTTCCTACAAAAGTATTTTGTAAAGGGATTAACGATTGGTGGAGTAAAAGGATGATCAACCATCATCCTTATAGTTTGAGACTACTATAGAAAAGGTGGAGAACCATGAAACAGACACAAATTCAAAAAGATGTTCCTTCATTTTACAAGGCTTTACAGGAGTTCTTTCCAATTGGTGCTGCAGTAAATCCAAGTACATTAGTAAGTGGAAACGATTTACTAGTTAAGCAATTTAAAAGTTTAACATCAGAAAACCATATGAAGTTTGAGAATATTCAGCCACAAGAAGGTGTATACACTTTTGAAAACGCTGATCAAATAATCGATTTTGCAGCAGCAAATGACAAGCTTGTTCGTGGACATACATTGGTATGGCATAATCAAACACCAGATTGGGTTTTTAAGAATGATTGTGGGGAGCAAGCATCACGTGAGCAGGTTCTTGAGCGTATGAGTAAGCATATTTCAACTGTTGTCGGAAGATATAAAGGGAAAATCCATGCTTGGGATGTGGTGAATGAAGCGGTCACAGATAGTGGTCCTGATCTATTAAGAGATTCGAAATGGCTACAAACAATTGGAGAAGATTACATTAGCAAGGCATTTCATTTTGCACACATGGCTGATCCAGATGCTACACTCTTTTACAACGATTATAACGAATCAAACCCTGAAAAGCGGGAGAAAATTTATACACTTGTGAAAGGACTTGTTGAACAAGGTGTACCCATCCATGGTATTGGACTTCAAGCTCACTGGAATCTCTATAATCCATCACTGGATGATATCCGTTGTGCAATTGAACGTTATGCTTCTTTGGGTTTACAGCTACATATCACAGAGATGGACGTTTCGATGTTTAATTTCGAGGATCAAAGAATAGATCTAACCGAGCCAACAGAGGAAATGGTAGCGTTACATCAACAACGCTATGAGCAATTTTTCTCCATTTTCAAGGAATATAAAGAGGTAATTAGTAATGTCACGTTCTGGGGAATTGCAGATGATTATACATGGCTAGATGATTTTCCGGTTGTAGGTAGAAAGAATTGGCCATTTCTCTTTGATACAAAACATCAACCTAAGTCATCGTTTTGGAGCATCGTAAACAAATAAGAGGATGCTACTTAGAATGATGAACGAAAAAATCGGAGGAGGAATCCAATGGAAAATCAGGGGATAGACATTCAAGTTGACCGATTAAGACGCACTGAATATGACGATTATTCATGCTGGTTACAATATACAAGTATTAGTAATCGAGAGTGGGTTGAACATCATCAGTCTCTCTTATCACAGATAATAGTTTTGAATGGTTCCATGGTCGTTAAATCAGCTAAACAAGAACTTTTTGAAGCCATTAAATCAATGGCTGGGATAACTCCGACTCTTTCGAATGAGCTGACGAGTCAATATGGTATTGTCTTAGCGACTTATAAGGATCATCCTTCTCTGACAGACCATTTAAGTAGTGAAGAGTTTCAGAACTTGAATGAAGAAGGGTATATAATTACCTCTTTTCATAGCGGTAGTCAGCGTCAATTATTAATAGTCGGTAAAACTGATATAGGTGTTTTATATGCAACATTTCATCTGCTCCGCTTGATTAAAATGGAAGAGAATCTAGATGACTTATACATCGTTGAATCTCCTAAAAATCAAATAAGAATGATCAATGAATGGGATAATATGGACGGATCAATTGAAAGAGGATATGCAGGGGATTCCATCTATTATGAGAATAACCGGTTTACGGGAGACGTTGACCGACTTAAAGATTATGCTCGTCTTCTTTCATCTGTAGGTATTAATGGGGTCTCGATTAATAATGTGAATGTACATGAAATCGAAACAAATCTAATTACCTCTAGGTTTCTACCAGATGTTGCTCGTGTGGCTGAAATCTTTAGAGCGTACGGGATTAAAACGTTCCTAAGTGCAAACTACGCGAGCTCGATTCAGCTAGGCGGGCTTGATACGGCAGATCCTTTAGACAAAAATGTGCAAGAATGTTGGATTGAAAAAGTAAAAGAGATTTATAGCTATATCCCTGACTTTGGAGGATTTGTGGTCAAGGCTGATTCTGAACATCGTCCAGGTCCGTTTACGTACAACCGAAATCATGCAGATGGAGCTAATATGCTTGCAAGAGCATTAAAGCCATTTGGAGGAATTGTATTTTGGAGATGTTTCGTCTATAACTGCTTACAAGACTGGCGTGACCGAAGTACAGATCGGGCTAAAGCGGCATATGACCATTTTAAACCACTTGATGGAGAGTTCCTTGATAATGTGGTCCTCCAAATAAAGAATGGTCCAATGGATTTCCAAGTGAGGGAGCCTGTTTCACCGCTATTCGGTTCTATGCCAAATACCAACCAGGTTCTTGAGTTCCAAGTTTCTCAGGAATATACAGGACAGCAAAAGCATCTTTGCTACCTGGTTCCTCAATGGAAGGGAGTACTTGACTTTGATACATATGCTGTAGGAGAAGGCGCAACTGTAAAACGAATTGTTAATGGAGAGCTTTATAACTATCAAAATAGTGGAATTACTGCTGTATCAAATATAGGTAATGATCGAAACTGGACTGGTCATTCTCTTGCACAAGCCAACTTTTATGGCTATGGGCGTTTGATTTGGAATCCTGATTTAACCGCCGAAGAAATAACAGAGGAATGGATTCGTTTAACCTTTGGTAATGATTCAGAGGTAGTAGCTTCCGTTTCTTCTATGCTATTAAAATCTTGGGAAATCTATGAAAATTATACAGCGCCACTTGGTGTAGGATGGATGGTGAATACAGATCATCATTACGGACCAAACGTAGATGGATATGAGTACTCCGTATGGGGAACCTATCATTTTGCGGATTGCCACGGGATTGGTGTGAATCGTACCTTGAAGGACGGAACAGGTTACACGGGCCAGTACTTTAAAGAAAATAAAGATCAATATGAATCTGTTGAAACTTGTCCTGATGAGCTACTACTCTTCTTCCACTATGTTCCATATACTCACAGGTTAAAATCCGGTGTTACTGTCATTCAACATATTTACAATACACATTTTGAAGGGGTAGAACAAGCAGATAAGCTTGTTGAAGACTGGAAGCAGCTTGAAGGAAAAATTGATTATACTAGATTTGGAGGAATTCTAAATCGTCTACAAGAGCAAGCAAAACACTCCCGCGAGTGGCGTGACCAAATTAATACGTATTTTTATCGTAAATCCGGAATTAACGATGATTTAAATAGAAAAATCTACTAGAGACAAAAAAAGGTGAAAGAAAGCCAAGGATAACTTCTTATTAAAAGGCTCTTTTCTAAAAGATTGTTGTTTATAGTAAGATTTATTATGCATTATATGGTACTGGTTGATTGGAACGGGTGCGAGACTCCTGCGGGATTTGCGGCTCAGCGCCCGCCCCGCGGAAAGCTCGTACCTGGGAAATCAACTACTACCTTTAATAAAATAGCAACAAAGTTTACGAAAACAGCCTATTAAAAATAAGGGAGGAATACAAATGACGACTTTGACAAACAAGGGTTCATTTTATACGGGTGTTTATCGAAACTTATTTAAGGAATATGGATATTCTGAAGAAGAGATTCAGGCTAGACTTGAGGATAGCTGGGATAAAATTTTTTATGGTGATGAAGATACAAAGATTTATTATGAATCAAATGAAAAGAGTGGCTATTTACTAGATACAGGGAATCTAGATGTCAGAACAGAAGGCATGTCCTATGGGATGATGATGGCCGTTCAGCTTGATAAGAAGGATGTATTTGATCGTATATGGTATTGGACAAAGAAAAATATGTATATGACTGAAGGGTTGCATGCAGGTTATTTTGCTTGGTCTTGTAAACCTGATGGAACGAAAAATGCATATGGTCCTGCTCCTGATGGAGAAGAGTTTTTCGCACTAGCTTTGTTTTTCGCATCACATCGGTGGGGAGATGGGGAAGAGCCATACAACTACAGTGCTCAAGCAAGACAGCTTTTGAGTGATTGTATTCATAAGGGAGAAAATAATGACGGTTATCCAATGTGGAATCCTAATAATAAATTGATTAAGTTTGTTCCTGAGGTAGAATACTCAGACCCATCATATCATCTCCCACATTTCTATGAGCTGTTTGCATTATGGGCTAACCCAGAGGATCGTCCATTTTGGAAGGAAGCGGCGAAAGAAAGTCGAGATTATTTGAAAATCTCGTGTCATCCCGAAACAGGGTTGGCACCAGAGTATGCATTTTATGATGGAACGCCAAATGATGAGAAAGGATATGGTCATTTTTTCAGTGATTCTTATCGTGTTGCAGCTAATATCGGTTTGGATTATGAGTGGTTTAGAGAAGACCCGTGGCAAACTGAGCAAGCAGATAAAATTCAAGCTTTTTTTGCTGATAAACAGCCTGAGGATTATCGTCGATATAAAATCGATGGCGCGGCATTTGAAGAAAAATCTTTGCATCCTGTTGGATTAATTTCAACAAATGCGATGGCTGCATTAGCTACTGTTGATGGTCCACATGCTCGTGAATCAGTTGAACTATTTTGGAATACACCAGTAAGAACAGGTGTGAGAAGGTATTATGATAACTGTTTGTACTTGTTTAGTATGCTGGCTTTAAGTGGGAATTATCGTATTTGGATGCCGAAGGAATAATATATATAAAGGGGCTGTCCCAGAAGCAAAGTGCTAGGCACTTATGGGACAGCCCTACTAAAGAATTTACACTACTCAAATGTAAGTGCGGCTTTATTTTTCGTAAAGTCAATCTCGTTATAGTATGCATCTTTTACGAGAAGGTTTGGTCCTAAACATTTAACTTCATGACACTGACAATTGATTGAACGTGCAAGTTTGGAGTGGTTCCAATTCTTATACGCATTCGGAAGGGGAGTGTCTTTAATATTCCCTAATGGTGGTGCATCTCCAAAATCTGTAACTATGATTTCCCCAGTGAATATATTCACGTTTAATCTTGAACGTCCATCAGGGTCATTCCTAACTGTCACATTTTTGCTAGTATAAAGTCTTTTTAATAATTGAAGATCATCTTCATTCGTGCTGCAAGCATAAAACGGAAGAGTTCCAAAGAGCATCCATGTATTTTCATCTCTAATATCAAGTAATTGATGAATTGCTTCTCTAATTTCTGAAAGTGAAAGAGTTTCGAGTTTACTAGCAAAATCACTTGGGTACATTGGATGAATCTCATGTCTTGCACATTGCATTTCACCAACTATTTGCTCATGTATTTCTTTCATATAAGGGAGTGTTCGTTTATTAAGCATCGTTTCTGCAGATACTAGAATACCAGAGTTGCTTAAGCTTTTCGCATTTTCAATCATCCGGTCAAAATATTTCACACGTTGTTCAAAGGATGGCTTTTTTTCCATCATCTCAAAGCCACCCTCTACAAAATCGTTAACCGTTCCCCAATTATGTGAGATGTGGAGTACGTCAAGATACGGAATAATTTTCTCATACCGTGAAAGTTCTAATGTTAGGTTTGAATTAATTTGTGTACGAACTCCACGTTCGTGAGCATATTTTAAAATAGGAACTACATAATTATTTACTGATTGAAGAGACAGCATCGGTTCACCACCTGTGATACTTAAGGTGCGAAGTGCAGGGATTTCATCCAGTCTCTTTAAAATTAGCTCAATAGGTAATGCATTTGGATCTATTGTTTGTAATGTGTAGCCAACTGCACAATGTTCACATCTCATGTTACAAAGAGTTGTGGTTGTGAATTCAATATTTGTCAAGGAAAGCTGTTGATATTCCTCGAAATCTAAGTATGCTTCCCACGGGTCATATAATGGATGAATGGGTTTAACCGCTTTTTTTATCGTCATAGAATAGCTCCTTTTTAACAAATGCACCAAACTTAAATTATGAGAATTAGACAATTATTTGTCAATCATCAAACAGAATTTATGTTTGCTCAACTAATTCCTCTGTTATAAAAAAGTTTTCAACGACAAACGCTGAAACCCCGAGCGCTGCAGAGTAAATCGTTAACTCTGAAAATTGAATCGATAGGTTTTTATGATGAAAAGGCAGAGATTGCTCAAGAATTGTATAATTTACTGTTTCCTGAAGATATTCCTTTGCCATTGACATTCGATTTCCAATGATCACTTGTTGTGGGTTAAGTGTATTAACTAAATTAGTAATCCCAATTCCTAAATATTGTCCCACTCTTTTAAATAGAGCAATGACTTCTGGGTTTGCCTTTTTACCCTCATCAATCAATTGTTCTAAAGTGAGATCTACTTTTAATAGCTGTTTTGCTTCATTAAGAAGTGCGTGCTCTGAGGCATATGCTTCCCAGCAGCCATTTCTACCACAGCTACATTTTCTACCGTTCATATCAATCATCATGTGACCAGATTCTCCGGAGAAGCCATTCTTCCCACGATATAATTCACTTTTTAAAATAAAGCCAACACCAATCCCGATACTTGCACTTATATAAGTAATATTTTCAAAAAGTTGGCCTGCACCAAATCTCATTTCACCATATGCCCCAGCATTTGCTTCATTTTCTATAATGACTGGGAGCTGAAACGTTTCTTCAAGTTCTTCCTTAATCAAAGTATCTTTCCAACCAAGATTAGGTGCTAGTAAGATTTCTCCTTTTTCATCCACTATACCGGGGACACCAATTCCAATACCAACTACACCGTATCTACTGGTTGGAGCCATATCTATTAAATGAGTAATCATTTGATTTACTTGATTCATTACTTTTTTATAATCAAGCTCATGTAAAGGAATGTTCTTTTCAGAAATAATTTTTCCTTGAAGATCAGTCAGAATTCCTAATAGATAATTCACTCCTATATCAATGCCAATTGAATAGCCTGCAATATGATTAAATAAAAGCATCACAGGACGTCTACCACCACTCGATTCACCTGGTCCAGTTTCATATACGAGTTCATCATCCAATAATTCAGTTACTAATGAAGACACAGTTGACTTATTTAAACCGGTGCGCTGTGAGATCTCTGCACGGGAAAGAGGAGTTTGTTCTTTAATCATTTGTAGAACTAGAGATTTATTATTACGTTTAACAACCTGTTGATTCCATGTTAATTGCATCGTTTTCGCTCCTGTAGAAATAGACTTTTGATAAAATAATTTTACCATAAACTTTGTTTATTGGATAGACAAAGTAAGTTTCTGGTGATATACTCAGATTAAGTTGTTACATAAAAACGCTTACAACCTTAGTTTTAATTAAATGCTAGTTTATTAGTTTTTAACCAATAATCTTTAGGAGGAACGTATAATGACTTATTTCCCGAATGTTAACCAAATTAAATTTGAAGGTTCTGATTCAAACAATCCATTTGCATTTAAATACTACAACCCAGAGGAGATCGTGGGCGGTCAATCAATGAAAGAATATCTTCGTTATTCGATTGCTTACTGGCATACATTTACAGGTGACGGTTCTGACCCATTTGGTGTAGGCACAGCACTTCGTCCATGGAATCATTTGACTGGTTTGGATTTGGCTAAAGCACGTGTTGAGGCTGCTTTTGAATTTTTTGAAAAGATGAACGCACCATTCTTTTGCTTCCATGATGTGGACGTAGCACCAGAAGGAAGTACGTTAAGAGAAACGAATAAAAATCTCGATGTAATTATCTCGATGATTAAAGAATATATGAAAACTAGCAACACGAAATTATTATGGAACACGGCAAATATGTTCTCAAACCCTCGTTATGTTCATGGAGCAGCAACTTCTTGTAATGCGGATGTTTTCGCCTATTCAGCCGCAAAAGTAAAGAAAGGACTTGAGGTAGGGAAAGAATTAGGAGCGGAAAACTATGTATTCTGGGGTGGCCGTGAAGGCTATGAAACACTACTAAATACAGATATGGGTCTTGAGTTAGATAACTTAGCTCGTTTCTTCCACTTAGCTGTGGATTATGCGAAGGAAATTGGCTTTGACGCACCATTCTTAATTGAGCCAAAACCAAAAGAGCCATCAACTCATCAATACGATTTTGATGTGGCAACTGGTCTAGCATTCTTACAAAAATATGATCTAACAGATTCTTTCAAATTTAATATTGAAGCTAACCACGCTACACTTGCAGGACACACTTTTGAGCATGAATTACATCTTGCCAGAATTAATGGAATGCTAGGTTCAGTCGATGCAAATCAAGGAAATACACTACTTGGGTGGGATACAGATGAATTCCCAACAGACCTTTATACAACAACACTAGCAATGTATGAAATTATTAAAAACGGTGGACTTGGTAAAGGTGGGCTAAACTTTGATGCAAAGGTTCGTAGAGGCTCATTTGATACTGACGACTTATTCCATGCTCATATTGCTGGTATGGACAGCTTTGCAATCGGGTTAAAAGTAGCACAGAAGTTAATTGATGATAAGGTGTTAGATGATTTCGTTGCAGATCGTTACAGTAGCTTCACACAAGGAATTGGCCTTGATATTGTCGAAGGAAAAACAGATCTTCATAAACTTGAAGCATACGCATTAGACTTACCAGAAATCCAAAACAAATCAGGCCGTCAAGAACTACTAAAAGCAACAATCAACCGCTATATCCTAAACGTATCAGCAGGTGTAACTGTTTAATATTTTTTAAACTTTCAGCACTGCCCGCGGCGCGAACGGACTGTAGCGAATGGTAACTACAACAGACCTACTATCAAAATAGCAAAATTAACAAAAGGATGTGTTAGTGACCATAGCACATCCTTTTTTATAGGAGATGAAGAACACAATGAAATATGTACTTGGTGTCGACTTAGGAACAAGTGCGGTTAAAGTCTTACTAGTCAATCAACAAGGTGATGTCACCCACGAAACATCAAAATCATATCCACTCATTCAAGAAAGATCAGGATACAGTGAACAAGATCCTGAGGAGTGGGTAGAAAAAACGACCGTTGCTATTACTGACATCCTCCATCAATTTAAAGGGAATGTAGAAGACATCGAAGGGATTAGCTTCTCTGGTCAGATGCATGGATTAGTCTTACTAAATAATTCTAACCAAGTCCTCCGTCAAGCGATTCTTTGGAATGACACAAGAACTACAAAGCAATGTCAAGACATCTATAATCTAGTTGGAAAAGAAAAGTTACTTCACATTACAAAAAATCCAGCACTTGAGGGATTCACTTTACCAAAACTATTATGGGTTAAGGAAAATGAACCAGAAGTATTTGCTGAAGCTTCAGTCTTTTTGTTACCAAAGGATTATTTGCGCTACCGAATAACAGGTATGTTACATAGTGAATATTCGGATGCTGCTGGAACACTTTTATTAAATGTGGCTGAAAAAAGTTGGAGTGAAGAAATCTGTCGTTTAGTTGATATACCGGTTGATTTATGCCCACCACTGGTAGAGTCACATGAATGTGTTGGAACGATTGATTCAGTGTTTGCAAATGCAACTGGATTATCTGCAAGCACAAAGGTGTTTGCAGGCGGAGCAGACAATGCTTGTGGAGCAATCGGGGCAGGGATTTTATCTGAAGGGAAGACATTATGTAGCATCGGTACCTCAGGTGTTATTTTATCGTATGAATCTAATAGGGATCTTGATTTTGAAGGTAAGGTTCACTATTTCAATCATGGTAAAGAAGATGCGTTCTATACAATGGGCGTGACGCTTGCTGCAGGATACAGTCTTAGTTGGTTTAAGGATGTATTTGCAGCTAATGAAAGTTTCGAGAGTTTTGTAGAAGGAGTAGAGACAGTACCGGTTGGATCAAATGGACTATTGTTTACTCCTTATGTCGTTGGTGAAAGAACACCACATGCAGATTCGGTTATTCGAGCAAGCTTTGTTGGTGGGGATACATCACATACACGTCCTGACTTTGTTCGCTCTGTCATAGAAGGAATTACGTTCTCCTTAAATGAGTCAATTGAAATTTTCCGTGAAAATGGGAAGACAATTGACACCATTATCTCTATTGGCGGAGGAGCGAAAAATAATACATGGTTACAAATTCAAGCAGATATCTTTCAGGCGGAAATTGTTAAGCTGAAAAGTGAGCAAGGTCCTGGAATGGGAGCAGCGATTTTAGCTGCCTATGGTTCTGGGTGGTTCAACACGCTTCAAGAATGTGCAGATGTGTTCACCGAGCCTGCTCAGAAATTTACGCCTATTGAGGAAAATGTGGCTGCTTATAAAAAGCTATTCGATCTCTATAAAATGATTTATCAGCAAACGAAAGAAATAAATGAAGGCCTTAAAGAATTTAGAAAGTAAGAGAAAGAAAGGATGCCTAACTCCAATGTGGTTTAATGGTGTTAGGCATTTTTAGTAGGATCTAAATTCAATGATTGTTTCTAGTATTCAATCATTAGTATAATAAATAGTGGAGGCGATAAGATGACAACAGTAAAATGGGGAATTTTAAGTACAGCGAATATTGGACTAACACAATTAATACCGGCAATAAAAGGTGCAAAGAATGCAGAAGTTGTTGCAATAGCTAGCCGAGGAGAAAAAGCAATTGAAGTAGCAAAAAGTTTACAAATTCCTAAAGCTTATACAAGTTATGAAGAGTTACTCGATGATCAGGAAATTGATGCCGTTTACATTCCACTTCCTAACCTTTTACATAAGGAATGGGTCATAAAAGCTGCACAAAAAGGAAAGCACATATTATGTGAAAAACCAGCATCGCTTACGGCTGCTGATACGCTTGACATGGTTACTGTTTGTAAACAATATGGTGTACGTTTTATGGAAGCGTTTATGTACCAATTTCATCCACAGCATACTCGAGTAAAGGAAATCCTTAAATCGGGTGAAATAGGTGAAGTGAAATTGATGAAATCTAGTTTTTCATATTTTATGGATCCAGTTTCCCGTGAATCAAACATTCGAATGGACGCGAATATGGGTGGAGGAAGTATATTTGATGTAGGCTGCTATTGTATTCACTCTTCCAGATACCTGCTTGATAGCGAACCAGTATCAGTCATGGTAGATGCGATAGTGGATGATACATACAAGGTTGAAACGACATCGTTTGTTAAGATGAAGATGGACAACGGAGTTGATGTTGTTTTTGATTCAAGTTTTAATATGGCTTCTCGCCAAGAATATGAGATTATCGGAACAGAAGGCACCATTAAGGTTCCAGCAGCATTTCGTCCTGATGTGAATGGAAATGTCGGAAAAGTGATCATCGAAAAAGGTTCAGTGAAAAGAGAGGAAAGTTATATCGGAGAACAATATGTACTTCAAGTAGAACATTTCTCTGCTGCTGTTTTAGATGAAACATTAGAACTACTTTACCCAGGAGAAAAAGCTGTGTTAAACATGAAGGTGATTGAAGCTTGTTATCAATCGATCAAGACGGATTCAATAGTTCAAATTAGTTAAGGCTTTTTAGAATAAATTGTTGCTTTTAAAGCCGCAGGCTAAATACACTCCGCGTCCGGCGGGTGACCAGTGAGCCTCCTCGTCGCTACTGCTCCTGTGGGGTCTCACTTCGGCCACTGATCCCGCAGGAGTCTACGTGTATTCAGCCTGCTTTTGTTACTATCGTTTCAGTGTACTATGGCTAATAATTTTTGAAAGTATAGTAAATCATTTAGATAAGTAGTTGATTGCAGCTAATGTTAAATCAACTACTTTACACTTTAAAATAATAGGAGGCCTATGTCGAAAAGGCCTCCTAGTTTAAAAATAGAAATTTAAATTTGTAATTAGTCATAGTGTCTAGCTCCAGCGCCTAGCCCCTCGGGGTCATAAGTCAAATCACTTCAGAAATCAGGATTTCCTGCGTGATTCTCCTTATGCCTGTCGGGGCTGAACAAGGCGCTTGCGCTTTTCGTAGTGTCTAGCTCCAGGCGCCATCGGCTCGGGGTCATAAGCCAATCCGACTAGAAGGTTAAAAAGCAACCTTCAAGCCGGCTCGTCTTATGCCTGTCGCCGATAAGCGGGCGCCTTGCGCTTTTCTTATTATTCTACTACCTGGCTTCCCCAAATAGCTGTTCCATCATTAGATAAAGCTGTGAATGTCATTACTTCTTTAGAGTTTACTTCATCCCACTGGCGTAAAAATACACCATCATATGTGACTCCATCGATTTCTAATTGTACTGAATTCTCACCGGTTTGTTTCCATTCACCACTAACATAACCAGTTACTTTTCCATTTTTCTCAAGAGTGATAAGCTCTGACTCTTTGATTAATGACGAAATATCTTTTCCGTGATTAATAAATTTGTACTCACCAACAACCTCTTTTTTATCATAAGCTTCAATCGTTTCTCCACCATAACGATGTGGGGCCATGACCGGCCAACCGTCTTCATTAAAGAACATTTGATGAACCCTTACCTCATGATGTTCGCCAGAATTAGGGAAACGTGTATGAAAGATATTGAAATACTTTCCTGTTTCTTCATCATAATAAGCGGAATTATGTCCTGGTGAGACATATCCGGTTTCTTTAATTGTATTCTCTTCACTTTCAAGTTGAACGAAGTCAAAGTTTCCAACTAATTTCGCACCATAAGGCTCGATTGAGAGATCATCAAAAACTGTTCCTGATTTTCCATGTGCATGAATCATATCTTGATCTTCAACATCATAGAAAGGTCCATCAGGATTTTCTGAACGTGATACACGGATATTATACCCACCAATCGCATCTAGACCACCATACGAAAGAAATAGATAGTAATATTTTGTATCAGGGTTGTACATCATATATGGTGCTTCAATACGGCTATGATTTGCACCTAATAATTTTTTACCGTAACCTTGACCTTCAAGCGGGAATCCTGTTACAGGGTCCATTTCAAGAATATAAATTCCTCCTGAATATGAGCCATATACCATCCATAACTTTCCTTCATTATCATAGAAGGTGTCAGGATCGACTGCATTAGGATGAACCGTCGCATCATAAATGGTTCCATCCTCACTAGGCTGGTCCCACATTCCAGATTTCATGAAAATCCCTAAATCTTCATAAGGGCCCTCTATATTGTCAGATACAGCAAGTCCCATTGCAGACCTTGGAGAATCGCCTTTACATGCATTATAGTACATATAATATTTTCCATCTTCTAATTGGATCACATCGGCTGCCCAAAAAGTGTCAGTTTGAGCCCATTCAAATGTTTCTTTCATTTCTTCACGTGCATCTGGTATTAATGGATTCCCTTTTTGCACACCATTTGAGACTTGTGTCCAATCCATTAAGTTTTCTGATTTTGCAGAAGCAAGATGTGAACCAAAGACATAAAAGGTGTCATCTGCTTTAATGATTGATGGATCATGAACCGTTACGTTTGAGAAGCTAGGTTCAGTCATTGGTGTTGAATCATTACCACTACAAGCACTTAAAAATAGAGATAAGCACCCAACAATGGTTAAGTTCTTAATCATTTTCATAAAAAACCTCCTAAGATCGTAAAACTAGTGTTGTTGTAGAGGTTGTTAGTAGAGAGAACACAATATAGGTAGAAAACCCTTTCATTTACAATTAATAAAACTCTGCTACTTTTAACCTATAGATTACATTATCATATATATAACAATATTAATCAATAATAAATCTATTAACAATAAAAACCACCCTAGGTAAGTTCAGCAATTACTTCCCTTAGGGTGGCGAATGGTTAGCTTTGTTTTTGCTCTTTTGTATAATACAATCTGAAAATAATATCCTGATTATAGTTTCCAAATCCAGCACCAAATAATGTAGCTCCTCCAACATGCTCGCTATCTTTGTTGACAGCAACTCGGAATGTCCATTGTTTATCACGGATTCCTATATCTCCAATCGTCACATCAGAAATTTTGTTGCCATCCATGTATGTGCCAGTCGAAGTAACACGAAGAAACTTTAATAGACCGTACTGATTGATAATACTCGGCCACCATGAAGGTGTATATTTTCCTTTGTTATCTGCAAAGTCACCAGGACTTGTCCATTGTCCTAAAAGGATATTATTTAGGTAAAAGCTTATATCAGAGGGCCAATTACTGTTTGAATCAGGTGCCTCCGAAGAAAGTTCCATTGAAATCTCTAACTCCTCAGGCTTGTTACTAGAAAGTAAGAAATTAGGGATCTTATATTCAACATACCCTTGGCCGAACCAGAGTATACTTGCATTTACACGATCATGATCAAGGAAATAGCGAGGCTCATCAAATTCACCAATAATCTTCTCTCTTGTAGCTAGTCCACAGGTTGGCTCTATTTGAAAATCGGTATAGTGACCAACAGACACATCAAATTGGTGAAAATCCTTAATTTGACTCAGATTAGCAGGAAAGGCAATCTCAATTTTTTCTACATCAAGTACACATAATTTTTGTACGCCTGCTTTTCCTGGTATCATATCCGTATAAATAATGCCAGCTTTTTCAAGTTTTTTAACATGCATGGTCATAATCGCACTACTTAATTCCGTCGCTTCAGCTAGTTCTCTAATATTCATTGGTCGGTGAGCAAGTAATTGAATCATTTTTAAACGAACAGCACTAGCAAGTGCTTCGTAAACTGGTAAATGTTCGTTCGATATATCTATATTCATGGGGATCCTCCATAAGAAAAAATAAATTGGTTAGTAAATTTACTATACACTCTAGTTAGTATATTCACAAGAAGATTACACAGTATTAAGGCATGATCAAGAAGTCCTCTAATGGTTAATTAATATGGTAATTTAAGAAAGCGTAAACAATATTGATAAGTCAAGTAAAACGTCTCCATGAAAGAAGGCGAAAATTGTCCGAAATAAGTTCATCCTTTTTATTGAAAACACATTGACATGTATTCTATTAATAAATATACTTACACTATAAAGTGTTAATGGTTTTATTATTGATTAATATTTTAGTTAATCAATCAAACTATGAACAAAATACTAATGCTAAGAAGGTGTAAAAATGACAAAGAACACGATCATTGTAAATACTGATATTGATAAAGGTAAAATCAACAAAAATATTTATGGGCATTTTGCTGAACACTTAGGACGTTGTATTTATGAAGGACTATGGGTAGGTGAGGATTCTCCAATTCCGAATACAAATGGAATTCGAAATGACGTATTGGAAGCGCTTAAGGAAATTCAAATTCCTCTATTACGTTGGCCAGGTGGCTGTTTTGCTGATGAGTATCATTGGAAAGATGGCGTAGGTCCTAGAGAATCTCGTAAAAGAATGGTTAATACCCATTGGGGCGGCGTTGTAGAAAATAATCACTTCGGTACACATGAGTTCATGATGCTATGTGAACTTCTTGGGGCAGAGCCATATATTTGTGGAAACGTAGGAAGCGGTACAGTTCAAGAAATGTCTGAGTGGGTTGAATACATGACATTTAATGGTGAGTCACCGATGGCAAACTGGCGTGCTGAAAATGGTAAAGAAGAACCATGGAAACTTAAGTACTTTGGTGTTGGAAATGAAAACTGGGGTTGTGGTGGTAATATGCGTCCAGAATATTACGCTGACCTATACCGTCGCTTCCAAACCTATGTAAGAAATTATGGTGACAATAAGATTTACAAGATTGCTGGTGGAGCGAATATTGACGATTATAACTGGACAGAAGTTCTTATGCGTGAAGCAGGAAAAATGATGGATGGTTTAAGTCTTCACTATTACACAATTCCAGGTGATTTCTGGTTAGGAAAAGGTTCTGCAACAGATTTCACAACAGATGAGTGGTTTATCACAATGAAAAAATCACTGTTCATGGAAGAGTTAATTGAAAAGCACGGTACGATTATGGATAGATTTGACCCAGAAAAACGCGTAGGTATGATTATTGATGAGTGGGGTACATGGTTTGATGTTGAGCCTGGTACAAATCCTGGATTCTTATATCAACAAAACACGATTCGTGACGCACTAGTTGCTGGTCTACATTTGAACATCTTCAATAATCATGCAGATCGTGTACAAATGACAAATATCGCTCAAACCGTTAATGTACTTCAGTCAATGATATTAACTGAAGGTGACAAGATGATTAAAACACCAACATATCACGTGTTTAATATGTACAAAGTTCACCAAGATGCAACATTACTTCCGACTGATGCGAATGTTGCTAGCTATGAAAACAATGATGATAAGCTTCCGGCTGTTCAAGCATCAGCATCTAAAGCAGCTAATGGTGATGTAAATATTACTCTATGTAATCTAGATTACAACACAGGTTCAACTGTAAATGTTGAATTAAGAGGATTAACAAATGGTGTAGCTAATGTTAAAGGAACTGTATTAACAGCTACTTCTATGAATGCTCATAATGATTTCGAAAATCCAGACGTTGTTAAACCAGTTGAATTCACAAACTTCACAATTGAAAATAATGTTTTAACTGTTGAAATGCCACCAATGTCAGTGCTATTGTTAACAGCTGCACAATAAAAGGATAAAGTGATGAGTAATCAGCAGACAGAATCAAAGTGTAAAGGCTGTTTTCGATCGCCACTTATGTCGGATGAACAAGTTAGACAGCTTGTTGAGGAGCAGTTACAATTAGAAACGAATCTTGTATCTGATGAATTATATGAAAGCAGACTTCATCAATGTAAAAGCTGTTCATCATTATCGTCTCAAACAACATGTACTCACTGTGGATGCTTTGTGGAATTTAGAGCTAGATTGGGTTATAAAAAGTGCCCAAATCCAGCGGGAGCAAAATGGTAGTATATATCAATGAATTAGGTAGGTTGACTATGATAGAATCAGACTGTTCTTCTTAAATAGAGGAGTCGATGGCTCTTTCCTGGTCAGCCTTTTCTAATGGTTTAATTGTTTTACTTTCTGAAACAAAAAAGATAGAATTAACTTTGAAAACGTATCCATTCTAGTTTGTTATTCTTAGCACATATCGTTCTGAAAAGGGAGGCACTACTTATGAAATATCGTCAACTAGGAAACACGGATTTAAAGGTAAGTGAAATTAGCTTTGGTACTTGGGCTATAGGTGGTTCATGGGGGAAAACAGATGACAAGGAATCGCTTAGAGCACTTGGAACAGCGATGGAACATGGTGTTAACTTTTTCGATACTGCAGATGTATACGGTGACGGACATGCGGAAGAGCTCCTAGCTACAGCAACAAAAGGGAAAGAAGATCGTATTCACATTGCGACAAAATTTTGTCGAGCAGGAGATATTCACGACCCTAAAACATATTCAAAAGAACAAGTTCGTACATATTTGGAAGCTAGTTTAAAACGCCTTAACCGTGAAGCTGTGGATTTATATCAAATTCATTGTCCTGCTTTTGAGATTCTAAAAGACGGAAGTGTTTTTGAAGTCCTTGACCAGCTAAAGCAAGAAGGAAAAATTCGATATTATGGAGTAAGTGTTGAATCTGTAGAAGAAGGTTTATTCTGTTTAGATCAACCTAATGTTAGTGCTCTTCAAGTGATCTTTAATCTATTTAGACAAAAGCCATTAGATGAGTTATTTCCGAAAGCAGAAGCAAAAGGAGTAGGTATTTTGTCTCGTGTCCCACTTGCTAGTGGATTACTAACAGGCAAATTCACAAAAGAAACAACGTTTGAGTCAGATGATCATCGTCATTTCAATAAGGACGGAGAATCATTTAATGTAGGTGAAACGTTTGCTGGCTTAGAATTCAATCGTGGTGTTGAGTTAAGTGAGAAGGTAAATTGGATTCAAGAAGGAAGAACCTCAATGGCCACGGCTGCTCTAAGATGGTGCCTTGACCAAAAAGGAATTACTTGTGTAATCCCTGGTTTTAAAACAGAAAAGCAAGTATTAGCTAATTTGGAGGCTGCGAATGTTCCAACCTTTACAGATGAGGAACTTGGTAAGTTGAATGCATTTTACCGTGAGCATGTAGCAGATTATATTAGAGGTCCATATTAATTGTTATTTCAATACTATGATTAAGAAATTTTATCATTAAAACTGGTTATTCACTTGCCAGTTTTTTTCGTATTTAGGAAGTAGTATCAAAAGATTGTCGGTAAAGAAAACCAATCTACCAAAATATGTAAGGTTCTGTTAATATATTAAAATAGAGAATTATCAGAATTCAGGGGGGATGTCATTGCTTGCACGCTTTTTGATTCGAACGGTATTTATCTATATTCTGGCTGCATTACTTATTGTATTCATTGTCTATTTTCCGAAGGATGCCGTGATCATGCAGGAACCTGGTAAAATCGTCCCAGTTTTTCATGGTTCATGGGATACCTATATTCCTGAAATCACTACTTTTGTAAAACAAGTAGTAACAGACGGTTTTTTCGGTTTAACGAGGTCAAATACGCTAGTAACTGATGAGGTAGAGCGGGTATTTCCTAGAACAGTGAAGATTATATTAACTTCATTTTTCTTAATTGTCGTATTAGGGGTATTAAAAGGGGTATTTGATTATCGACACCAATTTCGTTGGACGAACCTGTTGGGTAACCGTTTTACATCATTGGCACAGTCATTTCCTGACTTCTTTTTTATTCTTGCGTTGATTTGGATCTTATTATTTTACTTTCCTTTTGTTGATGTTTTTGCATATGAGGAATGGTACGGATTTATTTTACCTTCGCTTATTGTTTCTGTGTATCCACTAACCTATGTTTCAAAGATTACCATGAATGCACTTTTGGATGAGCAAGGAGAACAGTATGTACAAGTATCTTTCGCAAAAGGGTTCAAACAGCGTTTTGTTGTGACGAATCATATGTTACATAACTCCTTAGGTACTGTTTTTAGTCATCTACCATCGATTATGCTGCTTTTATTATCTAATCTATTAGTCTTAGAATTGTTTCTAGATTATAAGGGGGCTGCCTATCGATTGTTTATGGCAATTCCTGAAGAGAGAGAGCTGATAATTGCTCTTGCATGGTTGTTTATGACAATTGTGTTCATTACACAAATTGTATCCTATCTACTCCGGTATTATTTTGATCCGAGAGAAAGGAGTGCCTCATGAGGAATAAAGAATTAACTTTAGGTCTAGTGTTATTATCATCGCTTCTTCTCGTGACATTCATCGGTCCTTATCTTCCATTTATTGATACAGAGTTTGAGGAAGGTAGAATGAGATTTTATGAAGGGACTGGGAAATTTTCAAAAGCTCCCCATCCTCCATCAAGTGAAGACTGGTTAGGGACGGATCGTGATGGCAGAGATTTATTAAGTTTAATGGTTTTAGGTGCAAAAGATACTCTATTATTTATGATTTCTTGTACATTTATCAAACATTTACTAGCTGTGCCTTTAGGGCTGTTAGCAAGTAAGGGTAAGGGGTTTGTGTATTTTATTCTTTCAACCTGGAATTCTGTTTTATCAGGTATACCGCTCATTTTTATGGCAGTTATTTTATTTAATTTGCCGCTCTTTAACTATTCAGGTGAACGGTTTTTGCTCATCGTTTTTACGGTTGCGATGCTAGAGGTTGGTAAGGTAGGGATGGTTTTCCAACAGCAAGCACACTCACTTTCAAATAAGCCTTATATCGATGCTGCCATCACCATTGGAAGTAGACCGACTTCTATTATGTTTGGCCACTACCTGCCTGTTCTAGGCCCACAAATCTTCATTCATTTTATTATGGATTTAGGGAGGATGGCGTTACTTATAGGACAGCTTGGGGTGTTCAAGGTATTTATTGATTATGCTATTTTTATAGGGGGGACGCCACCACTTGTAAATACAAGCTATAATTGGGGCTCTCTATTAGGAGATACGAAGAATGATATTTTAAATGCGACTTGGATTCCGTTATTTCCGGCTTTGGCGATTACATATGTGATTTTCACCTTTAACATATTAGGTGAAGGTTTACGGAAAAGGTGGGTTAAGGCATAGGTTCATACCGAATTAATTGAAGCAAGTGAGGTGATTAAAATAAGGAAGATCATTAATGTATTGGTTGGCTATCTTATTTTTGCAATTGTGGTGTTTCTATTTATGGAATATGCCTTAGATGAATCAAGACCAGCCATTGTGACGGAGGAAGTGCAATCATCTCAACCTAATGAAAAACCTGAAGATACAGTGGAGAAAAATCCAGAGCCAATTACATTAAAAGGTGGAATTGGTGATCCAATGGATTTCATTAGAGCAGAAGGTAAAGAGGAAGGTAACGAGTATTCTCAAGGTAGTCTCCACACTCCCTTATTTAAAATGCAATGTATGCAGACTGATCGTCAGCTCTGTTTAGGGGCAACCCTCTATTTTGATGATGGAATAGAAACACACGAGCAAGCTTTTGAACATTTGAAGGAACATCTTCCTATTGATATGGAAGTGTCGGAAACGGTTAGTAAAAAGGATGGGGCAGTGGTCGTTTATAATTTGAAAAGCACACTTTTATACGAGTCCTTACGACCTTGGTATGAAGGAGATGGCATTGAACCAAAAACATTTTATGTTTCGTTTCGGGTTAATAGTGAGAAAAATGTTTTTGCAGCTGTGATTAAAATAGGTGAAGAAGAATTTCATAACGATTAGCAAACCATGATAAAAAAAGCATTCCTAAAACGACTCCGTGTCTTTTAGGAATGCTTTTTTATTCACTCCACACAATCTCTCCAGATTTTTCTTCATAATCAATTTCAACTGAAAAGTTGTGTTTTTCATAGAAATGGACAAGACGTTCAACATGATCCCAATCTCTTTCCGCTATATCACCAGTAATATAGGGGATGTTTTGATCACGAGCAAGCTCTTTAAGATAGTTCATACAGATTGAGCCGTAGCCTTTATTGGCAGGGCCTCTAATATCACCTATATGAATCTTATTTTCGTCCGCATACTCGGCATGAATGGAAAAATCCCATTTTCCTCGATATGGATTCTCACAATCATTAATCATGATTTTACATTGATTGCCATTATCCTCTGCTGAAACGATGACCCATTTATCATCCTTCGTCTGGTCAATTCCTATGATTTGATTCTTTTTAGATATTTCTTTTATGTTTTCCTGCATTCGGAATACTTGGAATTCAAGATCCACTAGTTCTTTTCTTACTTGTAATGGGTCTTTTCTCTGATACTCATCCTCTTGTAGTCTATTAAAAAGCAATGATCTAAAGGCTCCCTTCTTCGGTGTTTTCAGAACGTACACTTGCTTAGTTTTAAGTAGTTTATGCGAAAGCTTTAGAATGGTTCTGAAGTGTTAATTGCAAAAAATACAATATATAATTATACAGGGGGATAGGTTGGATTACAAGGGATGAAGTGTTAGTTATTTTGGTGAATATTCCTAAGTTTTTTTGGGAATAGCTGTTTTCGTAAATTTTTGTTGCTATTTGACTAGGTTGTGTTGATTTGCACTACAGGTATGTGCTTTCCGCGGGGCAGGTGATGAGCCTCCTCGTCGCCAAGCTCCTGTGGGGTCTCATCCTTCCTGCGCATCCCGCTGGAGTCACATACCTTCCGTTCCAATCAACGAGCTCTACCACATTAAATAAGGCTTAAAACAACAATCTTTTAGAAATGCTGTTTTTAAAAGATGGTTGTTTTCCTATAAAACATTCAAACGGTGTTACAAGCAGGCTGAATACACGTAGACTCCTGCGGGATCAGTGGCCAAAGTGAGACCCCACAGGAGCGCTAGCGACGAGGCTCACTGGTCACCCGCCGGACGCGGAGTGTATTCAGCCTGCGGTTTTAAAAGTAACAATCTATACGAAAACAGCCTTTCAGAAAACATACAAAAAAATAAAGTAGCCGAAGAAGATATTCCAGCTACTTTTGGTTAATTATTTATCTGTCAAACGGAGTAAATAATACAGTAAAGCTTCTTGTTCTTTGTCGGTAAATCCTGTTGTTTGATCGACCCAAAACTCGTGTCCTTCTCCTGTAACTCTTACTGTTGAAGATGGGTCTTTTGTTTGGTTGGCGTCGATCACCTTTTTACGCATGCTAGAGTCGATAAGAGCTTTTAAACTCAGAGTCGGGTCTGGCTGAATATTTTTAGACAATGTATTAGTGACCCCCATTTCGTGGTTTGGTCCGACAGCAACTCCGCCATCATTTAAGTAGGGAGCACTCCAATGTAGACCATATAAGCTAATCGTTTTATAGCCCCCATTTGTATTATTATGTGCCCACGCTAAATTTAATTGTTGTTGTTGTTTTTCTGTTATTGTTAATTTTTCTGTTTTAGGATCTTTAGGTAATGGTACAGGTGTATCTTCTGAATATGTTTTAGGGTCAGCATAAAATAGCTCCGTTTTTTTGAATGCTTTTGCTCTTGAAGGGTTTGTTTCAATTTCCTCAGATGGAATTACTTTATTCTCTGTGAAATATTGTCCACCATGACATGAAATACAACCAGCTTTTGAAAAGACCATCTGACCCTCTTCCATTTTTGCTTTGTCTTGTTCTAATCCTGTGGTTGGTGGATGTAATGTATTCATATAAGCGCTCATTGCATTAATTTGTTCCCATGCATTGAATCCTGGTGAACTTGATAATAGACCTATACTTGTTAAATAGTTCATCTTTGGATAGGTTGGACTTGGGATTAATTCGTTCACACCAGGTACTTCAGGGGTTGGGTCAACTTCTTTGAAAAAGTCAGTGGGTGATGCACCACTTTTTAGATTGTACCGATATTTAGGGTTGGCAGCGTTTTGTAGTAAGGTACCTAGATAAACATCTTCCTCAATATCAAAAACTATTTTACTAATATGTGACTGTGAAACAGCATCCATATTTTGTGAATGTGCATTATTGATTGCTGCACTTAATCCTTTAAAAGGACCAAGTTGACCTTGACCACTCCAACCATATGGGTGATCTCCTTTTGTAAAGGTATCAGGAATTTGAACCGGGTTATTCTTAAAGTCAATTGTCGTATCATTGCTCCCCAATGGCCATTGAACAACTTGTGAATCCACGAATTCCTCAAATGTTTTCATATCTGGGATTTTCATTTCTTCGCCTTTTACTTTAAGTGTGCTTGTTTCATGTTTTTGTAGATATTCCTTTAAGCCTTCCATTTCGGTATGGGTAAAGTAGGAGGCTGTATTTGTTCCCATCGCCAATGCAAGTCCGACATTTAAATCTGCATTAGGAATGCCTGCTACCACATTACCTTTTCGATCAACAGAAGCATGACAAGCCGCACAGCTTATTCCAACCTTTGGTCTTCCTTCATCCATTGAAATTTTGATGCCAAGTGGGGTTAATGAGCCTTTTGCAACATCTAGACCAGTATCTATGAGACCACCTTTTTTTATATGTACATCACCAGCTGAAAAAGAATCTGCAGCTTCTACTTGTAAATTTGATGTCCCTTCGCCTTTTAACTTGATAATTGCCTCTGCAAGATTTCCAAGCGTAAAGGGACCATTAAACATCCCAAGGATGTCTGTGAAGAAAACCTCATTCCCGAACGTTTCTTTAAAAAACATTTCCTTCCCGAGATTAATTTGTTCCTCGTTAACTGGATTTGAACCTTGAATGGCTGGTCCAACCTGGTTAGAGTTTATAATTTTATCATCTAAAGGTACAAATGCATACTCAAAACCAATAAACCGAACCGCCAATAAGCCACCTATTACAATAAGGAAAAAAGCAACTACTGATTTTTTTTTCATGATTATACTCCTTATCCTCGCATATGTTTCTAGTATGAATAAAAACATTAGACTTATACTGATTCTTATTTTAATCGGAAACTAATTCAGTCTAAAAAATACAGAGCCTTGTTAATAATGGTAAGGAGGTGATGAAATGGCTATTCGAATTAAGGTGTTTGACGAATGTCATGAAAGAGATTTAGAAGAGGTTGTAAATCGATTTTTAGATGGATTAGAAGAAGATGAGGTTATTGATATCAAGTATCAGGTAGCATGTTCGGTATCAGAAGAGGATGAACAAATTTATTGTTTTTCGGCTTGTATCATCTATAAAGAGGCAGGGACAAATAAGTTTTAACTAAATGAAAATTCGAACAATCAAAGGTGCAGTAGAAACACCGCTCCTGAAATATACTTCGCTTTCCGCGGGAAGCTGGTGAGCCTCCTCGGCTTCGCACTGCGGGGTCTCACCGTTGCTTTTCATCCCGCAGGAGTCTACGTATATTTCATCCGCTAAGGCAATGATTTGTTCGGAAGTTCTGTTAAAACTTTAGTTTTGTCCCAGCCTTCTTTTGTTTTTATTTATAGTAATTTTTCGATTTTAATCCTGCATTGATTCCTGCGAGGCGTCCTGTTACAAGGGCAGACGTTATGTTATAGCCACCTGTATATCCATGTATATCAAGGATTTCTCCACAAAAGAAAAGACCACTCGTTAGTTTTGATTCCATTTCCTTTGGATGAATTTCTTTCACAGAAACACCTCCACCTGTTACAAAAGCCTTTTCAATCGGCAATGTTCCGTGTACATTGAATTGAAATTGCTTACAGTCCTTTGCAAATCCTCTAATGTTTTCATGTGTAAGATTTGAAGCAGTAACAAGTGGATCAATCGTATTTTTTTCTAATAAAAATAATAAATAACGTTCAGGCAGGAAACCTTTTAATAGGTTTTTTAGCGCTTTCTTCGGTTCTTCCTTGGCCATTTTTATAATGCTTTGGAAAATCTGTTCTTCTGTCATATGTGGAAGAACATCAAGACTCATTGTCACTTCTTTCACATTGAACTTCTTCATTGTTTGAACCACATATTGACTACATCTTAGGACTGCCGGTCCAGAGATGCCGAAGTGAGTGAAGATCAAATCCATCGTATGAGTTTTTACCGTTTTTCCTTTTGGATTCAATACACTAAGTGCAGCATCTCTTAAAGACAGCCCTTGAAGTGTTTTGTTTTTAATAAAAGGTTCGTTTGATGTCACGGGTACTTCTGTTGGGAATAAATCTGTAATCGTGTGACCCGCAGCTTTTGCCCAAGCATACCCATCACCGGTTGACCCTGTATGTGGAACAGATTTTCCTCCAACGGCGATCACAACACAAGTCGTTTCGATATATGTACCATCTTTGAGTTCTACACCTTTTACTGTTGAATCTTGATAATTCACTTTTTTCACAGGTGTGTTAGTTCTCACTGTCACTTTTAGTTTTTTTAATTGTTCAATTAGTGCTTCAACTACTGATTGGGCCTTATCGTTTACTGGAAACATTCTCCCATGATCTTCCTCTTTTAATTTAATACCAAGGTTTTCAAAGAAACGTATGATATCCTCATTACTGAATAACGAAAACGCACTATAAAGAAAGCGGCCATTCCCAGGAATATGTTTGATGATTTCATCAATGGGAAGGCGGTTTGTTACATTACAACGTCCGCCACCTGAAATCGCTAATTTACGCCCTAATTTGTCTCCTTTATCTATAAGTAATACCTTTGCACCTTTTTCACCAGCACCAATGGCTGCCATTAAGCCAGAAGGCCCTCCACCTATTACGACTACATCATATCTCAAATCATACACCAACCTTGAAATTTTCTTTTGTCCAACAACTATTATATAGTAAAAGAGTGAAAAGAAAAAAAGCGATTGATTATATCTTCACAAATTATTCTCACATATAGTACACAAATAAAATGACAAGTTGTTTGTTTATGTTAAAATAGATTAGTTAAATAATGTAATACATAGAAAAAGATGGTCTTCTAATGAGAAGACATTTTATAGAAGAATGGGGATTTTTATGTCTGAATCTAAATTACTTCGTGGCACATTTGTGCTGACATTGGGGACTTATATTTCTCGTATTTTAGGAATGATTTATGTTATTCCGTTTTATGCTTTAGTCAGTGAAATTGGTGGGGCATTATATTCATATGGATATGGGCAGTATACGATTTTTTTGTTTATATCGACTCTAGGTTTTCCACTTGCAGTTTCAAAGTTTGTCTCCAAATACAATTCTCTAGGTGACTACTATACAGGTAGAAGGATATTAAAATCAGGTTTACTTGTTATGACATTAATGGGAGGTTTAGGATTTTTAGTTTTATTCTCCTTCGCTCCGATCTTAGCGGAAATTGTACTTGGTGGTAGTGGTGATCAACACGGAAACAAGGTGGAAGACGTTGTGCTAGTCATGAGGATGGTTAGTGTAGCGCTCATTGTTGTTCCTATCATGAGTTTATTACGTGGCTTTTTCCAAGGATATCAATCAATGGGACCGACAGCTGTTTCACAAGTTGTGGAGCAAGTAGTCAGGATTGCTTTTCTGTTAGGATCAAGTTTTATCATTATGAGAGTATTAGAAGGAGAGATTGCAACTGCAGTGGCGTTCTCAACCTTTTCAGCCTTTATCGGTGCACTTGGTGGATTAGGGGTGTTGATTTGGTATTGGATCAAACGAAAGCCTCATTTAGATGAAATGCTTGAAAAAAGTCGACCTGCAGCGGTAATGACGACGAAAGAGATGTACAAGGAATTATTCTCTTATGCAGGACCATTTGTTTTAGTCGGTTTAGCAATTCCGTTATATCAATATGTCGATCAATTAACCTTTAATCGGGCAATGGTGGAAATCGGAAAAGGGGCTATTGCAGAAGAGTTATTCGGTATGATTAATCTTTTTGTGCCCAAGCTTGTGATGATTCCTGTTTCATTGGCAACCGCGTTTAGTTTAACGCTTGTGCCAACAATTACAAATTCTTTTACTTCAGGTGATTTTACTATACTTAGAAGGCAAATCGATAAAACCTTTCAAATCTGTGTGCTTCTTGTTTTACCTGCAGTTGTAGGATTATCAGTGTTAGCTTATCCAGCATATGCTTCGTTTTATGAAATAAGTGAGGCTGGGGGTAGGATTTTACAGTGGTATGCACCAGTAGCGATTTTATTTTCATTCTTTACGATTACTGCTGCAATCCTGCAAGGAATAAACAAACAAAAGTTTGCTGTCATTAGCTTATTTTTTGGTTTTATTGTAAAGATGATCTTTAATGTTCCATTTATTCTTTGGTTTGGCGAAATCGGAGCAATCCTTGCGACGGCTCTTGGTTTCACATTATCGATTCTTTATAGTTTTTGGATGATTTCAAGACATGCTCATTATAAATTCAAATTATTTGCTAGACGCTCCTTCCTAATGAGCATTTTTGCTGGAGTGATGATGGTGAGTATTTTATTGGTTAATTATTTGTTTTCAAATGTGTTTACCTATGAAGATGGAAAAATTTATTCTGTTATTTTATTGTTGGTAGGTGTCGGAGTAGGGGCAGGTATTTACCTATTTCTGACTTATCGCTCCCATTTGTTAGAAAGACTAATGGGAAATCAGTTGGAGAAAATTTTAAGTAGGTTTAAAAGAAAGCAAGTCAAAGAACAATAACAGTAAAAGGTGCCAAGCATCGCTTTGCGGTACTGGCACCTTTTGTTCTTTTAGTATTGCTGTCCATATGCTCCAAGACGGCGTTCTAATCGATCAATTCTGCGATCTAATCGTTGGATTTGACGAGAGTTTCTTTCAACTTGACGTTCTAATCTTTCTAATTGACGATAGATGCTCCCGCCTCCTGGATAGCCATCACCAGGATAGCCGTCACCAGGATAACCTCCTCCAGGAAATCCAGGGATTGGAAGATAAATTCCACTTTGTGGTACTTGTTGACGATGCTGATACATATAAAACACTCCTTTTAGAATTAGATTTTGTTAGGTATTTGTAACATGATAGTAGTCTATGATGGGTGTGCAAAACGGTATAAGGAAAATGCCCAAACAACAAATTTTTTCTTTTTTTGGTGCCAGGCACCGAAAGTGGGACGGTTGCTGTCCCGCGTACAAATGAAAGGTGGTATGATTTTTGAGAATAGATAAGTTATTAGCAAATAGAGGGTATGGAAGTAGGAAGGAAGTAAAGAAACTGCTTAAATCCGGGTTTGTTAAGATAAATGAAAAACCTGTAAAAGATGCAAGTGCTCATTTTAAACCTGGAGAAGATATTGTCACTATTCATGGTGATGTAATTGAATATAAGGAGTTTATTTACTTAATGTTGAATAAACCACCAGGGGTGATATCCGCCACCGAGGATTCTCTACATGAAACGGTAATAGATTTACTAGAGGTTGATGATGCGGTTTTTAATCCTTTTCCAGTTGGTCGATTAGATAAAGATACAGAGGGATTGCTCTTGATCACCAATGATGGTGGATTATCACACCAATTGCTATCACCTAAAAAGCATGTACCCAAAACCTATTTTGCGGTAATTGAAGGTGAGGTAACATCAGAGGATGTGGATGCATTTAAAGAGGGCGTTGTATTAGATGATGGTTATAAGACAATGGCTGCGCACCTTGATGTTTTAAAAAGTGGAATAACTTCAGATATCGAGGTAACCATTATGGAAGGCAAGTTTCATCAAGTAAAGAGGATGTTTGAAGCGGTTGGAAAGCGTGTAAAGTATTTAAAAAGATTAAGCATGGGACCGCTTCAATTGGACGAATCATTAGAATTAGGAGAGTATCGGGAACTAACTGATGAAGAACTAACAGAACTAAAAAATCATCATCTTTAAAAACTAAAAAAAAGCAAGGGGGATTCGAGTGTCCCACCTTGCTTTTTCATTTTAGGTTCTATATGTAATGTCTAAGATTGAGTGATTTTATCGATTCCTCTTCATAGTTAGCGCAGTAATTGTTATGATGTCATCTTTACTTTCTTCCTTGTTGTTGTCCATTTGCCGCGACTAGGGCTGCGAACTAAATCGTTGTATGCTAACACGTTTAAATCACGTTGAATGGTTCTTGGTGTTATTCCAAATTCGTCAACAAGCTCCTGTGTTGAAACAGTTCCTTTTTCACTGATAAACATGTAGACGGATTTGATACGATTTAGCATACGGTCTGTTGAAGGTTTCAAAGAACCACTCCTCATATTTTTTTCGCATGGCATGTTCGTTTACAGGAAATGAAATTATCTGATGTTTCTTAACATTTTACACAAATTAGTTTAATAATACTAGAGATTCCTTTTTTACACCTTTAACCTCTTGTTGGTAAAATTTTTAATATTGGCATCGCTCCTTTCAATCACTACTTATCACAATTTAATAAGTTGTAAGAATAAAGGATTTGCGTGTCCAAGGGTTGTGGACGGTAGCTTTTACTTATCTATATGTAACTGGTTCTGAATAGTATGACTATTTCTACATAAATTGTCAAAATCCTTCATTAATTCTATTATTATCATAATTTATTTCTATTATTCTTAAGTAACAAACACATTACAGATTTATTAATGTTTTAAAAATAGGAAAACTTTAGAAATTGACATTTTTTTTAGCTATAATGTAATGGAAGGAAAAGAATAATTACTAGAAATCGAAAGGAGGTTATGTATTGTTTTCACTTCATAGAATCCTTTTAAAATTAGTTCATTTAAATAATTGGATCTTATTTTGGTCAAGTACGACCTTACTTCTAGTGAGTACCATTATGATGGTAGCACTTGAGCCAGAAACATTTCCGACCTTGTTTGACTCCTTTTGGTGGGTGATGACAACTGTAACAACAGTTGGATATGGGGACTATTATCCTGTTACAATCACTGGAAGAATATATGCGATCTTCTTATATATCTTCGGTATTGGATTAATTGGGGTGGTCATCGGAAAAATAATAGACTCATTTGGTGTGTTACGCAAAATGAGGGAGGAGGGCAAATTGGACTATAAGGGTAAGAATCATATTGTCATTATTGGATGGTCAAAAAAGGCTGAGTATGCGGTTGAAGAGATCCTTCAAACAGATCCGAGCATGGAAATTGTACTGATAGACCTACTAGAAAAGACTCCATGTGCGAATAATCGGGTATTTTATGTAAAAGGTAGTGCTACAAATCATATCATTTTAGAAAAAGCGAATATTATAGGGAGTAGAGCTGTTATTATTTTTGCAGATCATAAAATTGAAGATTCATTGCTAGCTGATGGAAAGACATTACTAATTGCTACTGCTGTTGAAAGACTTGCCAAAAACGCTCACACTACCGTTGAAGTCTTGCATGAGGAACATATTGAAAATTTCGTTCATGTCCATGTAGATGAGTTTGTTGTTACTCACGAAACCGTTTCTAGAATGGCGGTTCGTTCAGCCTTCACAAAAGGTGTTTCTTACGTGTATTCCCAACTTATGAGTCATAAATATGGTGACGATTTGTACCAAATTACACCTAGGCCAGATTGGAAAACCTACCGTGATGCATTTAATGCTTTAATACTTGAAGGTGCAACATTAATTGCAAACAGAGAAGGAATTAATATTAGTCGAAGATTAGATGATCCGATCGAACGGGACATGGAACTTTATATTATTTGTGACAAAACCTCGTATGAAAAAATTTCAAATACATAAGTCTTAAAAGGAGTATGTGACAAACATGAATGAATGGATGGAGCAAGTATCTAAATATAGAAAAGAAATCATTGAGGATACGCAAAACTTCTTGCGAATAAAGAGTGTATTAGATGAAAGCGAAGCATCAGTCACTGCTCCCTTTGGTAACGGAATAAACGAAGCGCTTGAATTTTTACTGAAGAAGGGTTCCTCTGAAGGATTTCAAGTGAAAAATGTAGACGGTTATGCAGGTCATATCGAAATGGGGCAAGGTGAAGAGATCGTCGGAATTCTTTGTCATGTTGATGTTGTACCTGAAGGCGATGGTTGGACTAGTGATCCGTTTGGAGCTGAAATTCGAGAGGGGAAAATTTTTGCAAGAGGAGCAATTGATGATAAAGGGCCGACAATAGCGGCTTTTTATGCAATGAAAATTGTGAAGGAAATGAACCTACCTTTGTCTAAACGTGTTCGTATGATTATTGGCACTGATGAAGAAAGTGATTGGCAATGTGTGGCCCACTATTTCAAGCATGAAGAGATGCCAGCGGTGGGGTTTGCACCAGATGCAGACTTCCCAATCATTTATGCAGAGAAAGGAATCGTTGATTTTGACTTAGTTCAGAATCATGAAGTGCTTAAAGAGGAACAAGAGTCCAAGTTAATTTCTTTTCAGTCAGGTCGACGATACAATATGGTCCCCGATTTTGCAGAAGCTAAAATGAAGGTTGCAGGTATTCACACTTCGTTTGTGGAGCAATTTAATGAGTATTTATCTGTAAATGGATATATAGGTAAGGCTATCTTATTAGATACCCTATGTATCTTACAGGTTGAAGGTAAATCAGCACATGCAATGGAACCTAATTTAGGAAAGAACGCAGCGATTTGTTTAGCTGGCTTTTTAAATCAATATAAGTGGGATCAAAAAGCAGATGAATTTCTATCATTTATAGTAAGCTATTTTTCAGAAGATTCACGAGGGAAATGTCTTGGGATTGGATTTGAAGATGATATAAGTGGAGCACTTACCCTTAATGTAGGGAAAGTTAGTTATTCTAATCATAGTGATGGTGTTATAGGGTTAAATATGCGTTATCCTGTAACAAATGACATCACTAAGACAAGAGAACAAATTCAAAAAGTATGTGAAGAGCATTCTTTTAGCTTGCACAATTTCAGTGACTCACCACCACATCATGTAGCTAAGGATCATCCACTTATACAAACGTTACAAAAAGTATATGTTGAACAAACTGGTCAAGATGCAGACCTCATATCAATTGGTGGGGGCACATATGCACGTTCATTAAAAAACGGTGTCGCATTTGGACCATTATTTCCTGGAAGAGAGGATGTTGCACATCAAAAGGATGAGCATATTTTTATCGATGATTTGTTAAAAGCAACCGCGATTTATGCTCAAGCAATCTCTGAGTTAGCAAAGTAATAATTATGGAGAGATATTCTTAGTAACAATTGGGTGACTGTTCAAAAATTGAACAGTTACCATTTAAACTTACTACTAAATATCTACTTCGTAGTCATCTGGAAGGAAGTAGTCACTTAATGGAAGTGTCACTAAAACAAACTAATGGTCAACAAGAGAGTAAAACAAATTTAACGATTAGCATATTCTATTTTTTCTTTTTCTTTGGACTCGGCTCATTCACTCCGTTGTTATCCGTTTATTTAAATGAGATGGGATTATCAGGTACCCAGATAGGAACGGTCATGTCGATTACGCCGATTGTGATGATTATTGCTCAACCAATGTGGGGAATGATTACTGATTATACACAAAAGCCAAGATTAGTATTAACTGGTACGCTAATTACGGCGGCTGTAATTGGCTTGATTTATTCTTCAGTCAATACTTTTTCCATATTAATATTCATAGCAGCAATGCTTTCTTTTTTTCAAAGTGCAGTTATTCCTATTTCAGATAGCCTTACAATTTCTTATGTACAAAGGGTAAAGGGAAACTATGGGGCACTCCGTCTATGGGGAGCAATTGGTTTCGCCATTGCTGTCTTATTCTCAGGACGGCTATCAGAAATAGTAAGTCTGTCAGTCATCTTTTATATCTTTTCTATCACATTATTCATAACTGCTATTATTGCTTGGAAAATGCCAAATGAGCGATCAAGTGCTCAAGTAGACCTAAAAAAAGGGGTCACAACCTTATTTAGAATGCCTCGATTTGTCTTATTCTTATTAACTACTTTTATGATCTTTGGACCCATAGCGGCTAATAATGTCTATTTTGGAATCTTTATTACAGATATGGGTGGCACATTAACTGGGGTTGGAATTGCGTTTTTGCTTAGCGCTGGTAGTGAGGCACCATTTATGAAGGTGGCAGGAAACTGGATTCAGCGACTCGGAATGCTGCATATTCTTTTGATTGCCGGAATCATCTCATGCTTAAGATGGGCTTTTTACTTTGTGGAACCGTCCTTAATGCTTGTGTATGCAACGACCATTGCACAAGGAGTATCTGTTGGTTTATTTATCCCTGCTGCACTTCAATATGTTCGGGATATATCCCCGAATTCCGTAAGAGCAACGGCTGTTTCTTTATACGCAGCAATTGGAAATGGCTTAGGTAGTTGGTTTTGCACGTATGTAGGTGGGGTTATTTTGGAAACTTCAGGCATATTAAATGTTTATTTGTTTTTCACATCGTTAACTCTTATAGGGATATTAACTTTGTTCATCATTAGGTATTTGGATCAAAAAAAAAAAGAGGTTAAAAACGTTGCATAAGCATGTGACTGTTTTTAATCTTTTTTTGTATAAATTGTTCCATTTAAATCACAGGCTAAATACATTTCGCGTCCGGCGGGTTTCTCTCGTAATAATTGGTTAATATCCCCAATTCCATTGATGTAACATAATCACTCGATTAATGTGAAAAATAGAAAAAGGAATAGCAATATGAAACTCTTGTAATCGACGATTGGAGAAAAAGAATGATAGAAATACATTTAATAATCTTATGCCTAGTCATTATAGTGAGTGGAATTGGTTGTATTTATCTTATTCGTAAGAATGTATTGCGATATGGAGTCTTATTTTGTCTAAGCGCTATATCTAGTTCGTTATTATGCGTATTTTTCTACTATAATAACCTTTATCGGTTTGTTTATCCCCTTCCTGTGATTCTCCCAGCGGTAATTTTAAGCTTTGGTTTTCTCATTCTTTTTATTACTCGGTTTCGTCCTGAAACATACACGTTTCCCTTTTTCTTTATGACATTGAACGTTACTTTTTCAATGGAAATAATACTAAAAGATGCTGTCGGTTTTATTGAATTTAGAGGCGGCTGGGATTTTTGAGATTCGTATTCGCTTTACTGGCTATATTCACGTTTGTTTGATTTCATTAGTCGAAGAATCGTTCCTAATAAATGGCGGAATCCGATTAATTCAGAAACAAAAACATATTGGTTAATGTTTGTCTTTGTTATCGTTTTAACCTTTTTTGTCGGTGGCTACCTATTGAACTGGTGGTACTAGGAGCTGCTTTTTCGTTTTGGTGCCTGGCACCATGTGTCGAATGCTGTTCGTCCCGGGAAATAATTCCACTCTAAAGAAGAGGCTGAAAGAATCAGCCTCCATATATTTTAGGGGATTTACTGGATTTGAAATCCTTGACCTTCTATATTTTCGACAATCTTTTTTAATTCAATTTCTTTTTCATTATATTCAATTTTGATTTCATGATCGTCGGTGTCAAATAGTGCACGTTCGACTCCATTCACCTTAGTTAAGAACACTTCAAGGTCTTGAATTTGTTTTTCCCCATTTATATCTTTTATAAAAAATGTACTAACCGGCACTAAAGTTTCCTCCTTTGGTTTTACACATTCTTAGATTCCCCTTAAAGTGGATCATAAAATATTGTAAAAACTCCAAAGCAAGGTTGTTATTTCCAGTTAAAAGGTTTTGTTAGTTGGATGGGAATTGTTGAAATATTATGATCAATTAATTGACAATGAGAATCTTTATCATTAGAATTAGTATGAATAGTTGAAAAGGGGTGTTTGGAAAATGTTTATTGAGACAAAGACCATTACTGTAAAAGAAGGTACGTCAGATATTGTTGTCAATCGGTTTAAAGGTGAAGGCATCATCGAGAAATCAGAAGGATTTATTGACCTAAGTGTCTTAGTTAAAAAAGTTAGACGTGGCGATGAGGAAGTAATTGTTATGACACGTTGGGAATCAGAAGACCACTGGAAACAATGGGAAAAGAGTCCAGAGCATATTGCGGGTCATCGTCAAAAAGCAGGTCAACCAAAGCCAGATCATATCATTGATGTAAGTCATGGAAAATATGAGGTAAAAACATCAAAAGGACCTAGTGTAAAACAAGTCCAATCATAATCATAAATACATATACTTTAATAGGCTGCCTTTCCCATTTTAATGGAGGGGAGTCTTTTTTTTCCTGTTTTGTTTAGATTGTTGCTTTTAAAACTGCAGGCTGAATCCACTCCGCGTCCGGCTGGTGACCAATGAGCCTCCTCACAGCACAGCTCCTGTAGGGTCTCACTTTGGCCACTAGTCAGAGAAGGGTCTACGTGTATTCAGCCTGCTAGAAACTACCTGTTTAACCGTATTATCAAGCTCACTTCAAGCTCAATATTTCGGCCCAATATAAGTGGATTCAGGACGATAAATCGTGTTATCTTCTGCTTGCTCTAATACATGAGCAGACCAACCAACGACTCTACTTGCCGTAAATGTCGGAGTGAACAATGCAGGATCAAAATGAATGGCCTTCATAATGGCTGCTGCGTAAAATTCAACATTCGTATATAGAGAACGACCTGGTTTTAATTCTTCTAAAGCTTTAATTGAAAGCTCTTCTACTTCTATCGCAAGATCTAGCCAACGATCTTCGCCAACTAGTTCCATAAGCTTTGCTTTTAATGCTGCTGCTCTAGGGTCTAGTGTTTTATAAACTCTGTGGCCAAAGCCCATCAATCGCTCACCTTTGATAATCTTCTTGCGAATACATTCTATCGTTGAATCTTCGCTTTCATCAATCTCTTCAAGGAAAGCAAGAACACCTGCAGGTGCACCACCATGAAGTGGACCTTTCATCGTACCAATGGCTGAAGTAATGCCTGATATCATTTCTGATTCAGTAGACGCTGTTACTCTTGCTGAAAAGGTTGAAGCATTCATCCCATGCTCTAGTGTTAAAATCATATACATCTCTAATGCCTCACAGTGTGCAGCATTTGGCAGCTTCCCTTCGAGCATGTATAAGTAATTAGCGACATGTCCTAACTCTAGACTTGGAGTAATAATCTCTTGACCCCTTACTATTCTAGTTCGATAACTAATAATGATTGGAATGATAGAAGTTAAACGAATGGCCTGTTCAACAGTAGGTTTCCAACCATATTCTTGTAATCCTTCAGCTGAAATACAGGTTCTAATAACACTCATTAAATCCATTTCAGCAGGAAGCGTCGTTAAAATCTTTATCATATGCTCAGGTAAATAGCGATTTTTTATTAAAGTATTTTTTAACTCATCAAGCTGTTCTGAGGATGGAAGCTCCCCATACCACAAAAGATAAGCAATCTCCTCAAATGATTTCCCTTTTACTAAGTCTTTTATTTCATAACCTCTATATAGTAATTCCCCATTCTCACCATCAACCTGTGAGATCATTGTTTCTGCTGCGATAATTCCTTTTAGTCCCTTTGAAAACATCATTTTTTTCCCCTTTCAATACCTGCTTTTATTTTATAAAATATAATTGATAAGGAAAATTAAATATTTTAAAAGATATTAATTAAAAAAATTAATAAGGTGTGTTGATATGGATTTTAATTGGCTCCAAACATTCGTGGTTGCGGCTGAAACAGAGAATTTTAGACGTGCATCTGAATTATTGTATATTTCTCAGCCGTCAGTGACTTTTCATATAAAACAATTAGAAAAAGCAATAGGAGTTTCTTTATTTAATCGAGAGGGCAAGAAAATTAAACTAACAGAAGAAGGGAGAACTTTTTTAAAACATGCAAGAAAACTAATTAGTAGCTACCAACAAAGCTTGGAAGAGATGAATAGAAGTAATCAAGGCTTCACGAGAACCTTGTCAATTGCGATTTCGCCATTAATTGCAGAAACCATTCTTCCACATGTGTTAAAGCGTTATTTGAATGATTATCCGCATGTAGAAATTTCAGTAATGATTCTAGAGTCAACAGAAATTGAAAAGGCTGTTCTAGATGAAAATGTAGATATAGGCTTATCATGTCTTAAAGGAAATCATCCAGAAACGATTAGTCGTATATTAAGTAAGGATCCCGTTATACTTGTTTGTTCACATGATGGCATGGATAGTGAGTCAGCAATTCCATTAGACGAGGAAGAGGTTCTCACCAATAACTATGTACTAACGCATAACCATCCTGGTTACTGGGATGAACTTACAACGATTATTAAACAAAAATTTCCTAGTATTCGAATGATGAAAGTATCGCAGACTCATATTACGAAAAGGTTCATTGTAGAAGGATTAGGTGTATCGTTTCTCCCTGAGTCTGTTGTTAGAAGAGAACTACTAGAAGGGAGATTAATGGAAGTGAATTGTCATTCGATTCAATTACCTGAAGCCTCAACCTTTGCTGTCATTAAATACGAGCATTCTCTTCAGCTCGAATTTTTGGAGTATTTATCAAGGTACCGATTATAATTACATTTTGAGTTGCTAATATAAAGCCTGTATGGTGATTTTTGTCACATCTCTTTCTCTCACTTGATTTTACAATAGAAGGAAAGACTAGCTGAGGGATGAGATGTACTAATGCTCGATTTATTAAAAAATTTTACGTTTCATACACAATGGAATGCTGGGATCTTGTTAATGGTTTTATTAGGAACTGTTTTTTATTTATTTCTTTTACCATCATCTAATAAGCATCCTATATGGAAGACGATTATATTTATAAGTGGGTTGTTTTTAATCTTTCTTACAGTGGGAAGTCCGTTAAATCTACTGGGCAGAATTGTGTTTAGAGGACACATGATTCAGATGGTTATCTTACTTTTAATTGCTGCACCATTATTGCTGTTAGGCTTCAAAACAGAAATCATAAAAAAGGCAATGACCTTTCCTAGAATAAATAGTTTTTTCAAAATAGTAGTTGATCCAAGATTAACGATTCCTGTTTTTCATGTTTTATTTATTGGTTATCATGTACCTAGCTTATTTGATTTTATTAGAGTTAACTATTTTCTAAATTATTTCTACTTGCTATGCTTGTTTATTGCAGCGCTTTTGCTATGGGCACCTATTATGATAAACGAGAAAGAATTAACTCATATATCATGTCAACAAAAGATGAAATATTGTGTGTTAAATCTTGCCCTTTTCATTCCAGTCAGTCTCTATCTCTTGATGTCAAATAACATCCTATATTCCTTGTATATGGATCCTGATTTAATTAAATCATCACTTGAAGTCTGCCTACCACCAGGGGTATCGGTTGAATCAATACCAGAGGATTTCTTTAATGATTTACTACCATATCCCCCTTTAAAAGAACAGAAAATAGGAGGCTACATCCTACTGATTGGACAATCTCTTATATTTGCAACAGCTATTATGTATCTTCGGGCGAAGAAAAAATAGGCCCTCACTTTTCCAGTGAGAGTCTATTTTATTAGTGGGACATTATTTAGATAAATTTTTATTCTTCAATGCCTCTCGATCAGAAGCTGAAGGAGGTTGCTCTAGCCATCCATTATCAATCATGATATTAGCTCCATCTTCCCCAAACTTTGTTACCTCTAGTATGAGCCTTGTGTAATGAAGACCGATATCTCGTCTTGGGCTAGAGCCTAAACTTGTACCATAATGGCTAGTACTAGCTGCTGTTAAGGCGGCTGAATGAAACATAATCAATTTATCAGAAAAAGTATATTCGGTAGACTCAGTAGGAAGTGTATTCCAAATCATAGGAGTAGGTAAGCCTGATTCACTAAGAATAGATCCAAATATTTCAACGTGTTTTGAAGCGATTTTTATTCCCTTAGATAAGAAATCCTTAACAGCCTTGGATTTAGCAACCTGTTGGAAGCCTGTTAACAGTGATCTACCTAATTCATTTCTTTCAATATTAAACGTAAGATTCATGACTTCGATCGAGGTTAAGGGTCTTCTATCACCAAACCAACCGCTAAGAAAGGTTTGTTTATCAACAAAGCCTACCTTATCAGGAAAATTGATTTGAGATGGTCTTAAGAAAACACCTTTCTCTAACATCACTTCTGCAGATCGGTCATATAACTGAGCTGATTTATCAATGGCTCCCATAAAGAACTTTCGGACATCTTGTCTGGCAGAATTACCTAAAGCAAGGCTATAACCGTTTCCACCTATAAATGACATGTTTTTTAAATAGCATAAGTAAAATACATCACTGTATAATCTAGGTGCTGTCTGACTTACATCATTTTTCGTAAATCCGGTTGGGATAGGGAATTGAGTTTGTTCAAAAAGACTTGTCAAAAATTTCAAGTGTTCTTGTGAAGTTGATAGTGCAAACTCTAACAGTTCTTTTGTTTTTTCGTCTTCTACATTTTGTGAAAAATGTGGAAGGACAGTATAGGCTAAAGTATCATTCATATATGTGGTCCATAGATGTGCGATTTCTGAGGTGGAAAGTTTAACATCGTTCATTTCAAAAAAATCCCCTTCTTATTGCGAGTACATCAAATGTCATACTTGGAGTCTTCCCAGTATGACAAATATGATACGTGTTTTAAAAGAAGGGCTTAATTGTCTGGCATAATTCAGACAATTTGTTGAATGTTTGAACAACAAATGGATCCACCATTGTTTGATATTGCGTATTTAGATTGTTAGTAGTACCCTGCTGACGTGGCATCTCATAACCGTAGTACATTCTAAATCCTCCCAAAATTGATTTATAACAAAGGCATTATATGGAAATTCGCCTAATGTGATTGGGCAGTAAATGAAAATGTAAGAAAAGATTAAAAAATTACGCTTAGGATAAACTCCCAAGCGTAATTTATTTAGATGTGAACCAAATCAATTAAAATTGAAATAAATCACTTGATAAATAACGTTCACCTGTATCACAGGCGATACAAACAACAATATCGTCTGGTGTTAAGCGTTTTGCTACTTGAATTGCAGCATAGCAAGCAGCACCAGAGGACGGACCAACAAGGATTCCCTCTTCAATTGCTAATCTTCTAGTGATATCATATGCATCGTCATCTTCAATTTTAAAAATTTCATCATACACATCTTGATTAAGAATATCTGGAATGAATCCAGGACTTGTTCCAACTAATTTGTGATTGCCAGGTTGTCCTCCAGAAAGGACAGGTGAACCTGCTGGTTCAACGACATGAACAGAGATGTTTTTATCATATTCTTTCAATGCCTCACCAGTTCCAGTAATCGTTCCGCCGGTACCCGCAGTTGCCACAAAAGCTGATAACGGTTTGCCGATACTTTTCATGGCTTCGATGATTTCAACAGCAGTTGAATGACGATGAGCATCTGGATTTGCGTTATTCTCAAATTGCATTGGAATAAAACTATCAGGGATTTGTTCAGCTAATTCCTGTGCCTTCCGTATTGAACCAGGCATTCTTTCCTGACCAGGTGTTAAAACAACATCTGCACCATACGCTTTTAATAAGTTAATCCGTTCCTTTGTCATCGTATCAGGCATTACAAGAATGGCTTTATAGCCTCTTGCAGCGGCGTTCATGGCTAATCCAATACCTGTGTTGCCACTTGTAGGTTCTATGATCGTGGAACCCGGTTTAATTAAACCCGCCTTTTCGGCCTCAATAATCATATTTAATGCAGCGCGATCCTTTACACTTCCACTTGGGTTAAAGAACTCTAACTTTAAATAAATTTGAGCTCCATTTTCAGGGTTTAATTTACGTAATTTTAATAGGGGGGTATCCCCAATTAATTCTGATAAACTAGAAACAACCTTCATAATTTCACTTCCTTATTTCTTTATACTTGAGTAAGGTTTTTTTATATTTTATCATATGACAATCAATAAAATATACATAGTGAACTTGCCATACTAATAAGTCAAAGTAGTTTGACTATTGTTTGTTGAAATTATGTGATAAATCTAATTTAATAACGAGCCTATAATGGTGTACAATATGTACTATTACTTTGTAAAGGAGCAAGAAAAATGGCTGAACAAACTCATTACTTTCTTGCAGTACCAATTCCTGGGCATATTAGGGAGATGTTAAGTGATTGGTGTAATCGTTTAAAGGATCAATTCCCTTTCAAATCATGGGTGCATCCAGAGGATTTTCATCTAACATTAGCTTTTCTTGGACAGACAGAAGAAGTGATACTTGAAAGGATTCAAGAGGAAATGCAAATCATTTCGGATCAAACCAATACATTTGATCTAACGATGAACGGAATTGGTATTTTCGGCCGAGAGGAAGCACCCAGAATTTTTTGGGCAGGAGTAGAAGGGTCGGAAGAATTAAATGCTTTGCAGAAAAAGGTTCATAGTGTATGTACAGAAATTGGCTTCTCATTAGATAATCGACCATATAACCCACATATTACCTTAGCCAGAAGGTGGAAGGGGCAAGAGGACTATAAGAAATTACAAATAGATCTGTTTAATCAATCACAAGAAAATACTTCTTTTCGGTGTGAAGAAATAGTCTTATATCAAACACATCTAAAACGGACACCTAAGTATGAAAAGATTTCAAGGTTTAGGTTTATCGAATAGGAAGGATTGGGGAATTTATGAAAATACTACTCACGATTGTTCAAATGGGTAGCTTATATGGAATTTATTATATCGGATGTTTAATTCAGAAATTATTAAACATTAGTATTCCAGGGAGTATAATTGGAATGCTGCTTTTATTCATATTATTGCAATTGAAAATTGTTAAAGAGAAGTGGTTGGCTCAAGGAAGCACCTTCTTATTAAATCATTTAGCCATTTTATTTGTCCCAGCTACAGTTGGGGTAATGGAGTATTTTTCTTTTTTTTCCGGATGGGGATTCTTAACGGTTGTTGTAGCTTTTATTAGTACTGTAATGGTCATGACAATTTCAGGTCTAATTGCTCAAACCATTTCTACTCATGAGGAAAAGAAGCAAGTTGCTAATGAGAGGGGATTTGAGGCTTGAGTATCTTGTGGGCATTTGGAACTTGTGTATTCACCATTTTAATTTTTCAATTGATGAAGGCACTATACCAAAAGTATAACTATCCTTTATTAGTGCCAGTTGCAACTTCAACAACAGTAATCATTGTCTTGTTACTTCTTTTCAATATTCCATACGATACATATTTACAAGGTGGAAGTTGGATTGGGGAGTTGTTAGGTCCTGCGGTTGTAGCGTTAGCATTTCCACTTTATAAAAATAAAGAAATCTTAAAAAAATACTTTGCTCCAGTAGTCGTCGGGGTCCTTATAGGGGCATCTATTGGGATTTTGTCTGGATTGACTTTTGCATCATTATTAAATATAGATAAAGAGGTACTAATTTCTCTTATCCCTAAAAATGTAACGACACCAATCGCAATGGATATCGCCTCAATGTCTGGAGGGATACCTACGTTGGCTGCTGTTTATGTAACGATTGCTGGAGTTGGTGGAGCAATGTTTGGTCCGACAATCTTGAAACTATGTCGTATTCATCACTATATTGGGGTAGGTGTTGGATTTGGTACAGCATCTCATGGGATTGGAACTGCTAGAGCATTAGAAATAGGTCAAAAAGAGGCAGCAATTAGTTCAATCTCAATGATTTTAAGTGCGATATTTGCAGCTGTTGTTTGTCCAATTTTAATTAGTGTTGTTCTTTAAGGTTACTTTATTGAACATAAACGGGCCACTTGCGCTTTTCTTGGAAAGGGGGTTGTTATAACTGGGTCAATTAATAAAGCTTCAGGATTATATCTCACGTTATGAAATGGATATGTACCGATATCCTAGTCAGTTTATTCGGTTAAAGAAACAGCAGTGGGATAAGGTGAGAACCGAGTGGGAGAACGAGTTATCCAAAATTGATGAGGAAAAAGAACAAAAAAATATAGATGGTCAGAAGAGAAACTTGTTTAATCCTTTTACTAAGATGAGAAGAAAACTTTTCTCTGGAGATGAGTCCGACGAATTTGAGGAAATGAGCCAAGGCGATGAGGAGTCAACTCTTTTATTCTCATTTTCCAAAAGACCAGATTCGATTCAAGAAATGAAGCAATCTTTTTTAGATTCTATTTTTTCATTTCAAATGAAATGGGCTAGCTCGACGATTCGAGAGAGGTCATTTGTTGATGACCATTTTTATGATGATCCTTATTTAAAATATTTCTTACAAAGATTCCCGGATACTTATTTTGTATTATATAAACCTGTATTTCTTTTAAAGCAGGCACCTGTAGAGCTTGAAATCATTCTAATTACTCCCATTGCTACATTGTGTATAAGCTTTTTGGAAGGTGAAGAAAATAGTGTGTTCATGGGATCTAAGGAACGCTTTTGGATAGAAAAAAACGGGAAAGAAGAAAAGAAAGTACTTTCCCCACTGATTGGATTAAATCGAACTGAAAAGGTTATTCGCCAAATTTACCAGTTAAATGGAATTGAGTTACCAATTAAAAAGATTATATTAAATCGAAGTGGCTTTTTTGACTATCCATTCGCACCGTATGACATTACGTTTGTGGATAAAAAGGCTTATGAAGAATGGTTTAATAGTATGAGAGCAGTTACATCACCATTGAAATTTGTTCAAATAAAGGCCGCGCAATCACTACTTACGCATTGCCATGCCACTTATATAAAACGTCAGGGATAGTTATAAAAAAGGTCGTTTGTTTACAATAAGGAATCTCGTTACCCGAGATTAAACCTTTACATTGTAAACAGACGACCTAATTTGTGTTCTAAATCATTGAAGGGATATTTGCTGCTTCTGGGCTTGGTTTTCCAATGTAATAGCCTTGAGCTAAGTCCATCCCAATGTGTTTGCAGTAATCAAGCTCTTCTTTTCGCTCAATTCCTTCTCCTAATACAATAATCCCCAATTGTTTTGTAATTGAAATAACTTGATCTAAAAAGGCTTGTTTTCTTGAGTCTTGATCACAAAATGAAATATATTCTCGATCAATTTTAACATAATCAGGCTTTAATTCAGTTAACATATTAATCGTAGAATAGCCTGCTCCAACATCGTCTAAGGCTACTTTCATTCCTGAATTTTTGTAGGTTCTTAAGATGTTCTTAAGATGCTCAACATCATCGATTTTTTCGGTTTCTACTACTTCGAATACAAGGTCAGACGGATTCACATTGTATTTTTCAACAATCGCAAAAGTGTGTCGTAGGCAGTATTCAGGATTATAGATAGTTGACGGAAGAAAGTTAATAAAACTCTTAACACCAGGGCTAATTTTGTTCAATCGCGACTTGATGGCTTCTTCTCTTGCTCGTTGATCGAGCATTGATTTTAAGCCGGTTTTCTCTGCTACAGAAAAGATTTCGCTAGGATATATATTCTCAGATGGATCTGCTGAACGTAATAATGACTCATAACCATAAAGTTGGTGATGTTTATTTAAGTCAATAATTGGCTGAATATAACTGATGAACTCACCCTTCTGAATAAAAGTAACGATTCTTTCATTGACAATTCTTTCATATAAATGAAGAAGTGGGATTAAATTGTACTTTAGGCTATCTTTAGATTGGTGAATACTTGCCTGAAAATGACTCATGTTATCAACATGATGAAAAAGGTTGTCCATTAAGGTCTTAAGAACATCTCGACTTGAATAATAATAGATAACTTTATCTTGTTTGACTTCATATTCGATGTTCATTTGATCAAATAGAGTAGATACTGAGTTCCCTTTAATTAATATATATCCAGTGTCATGGATAACCATTGGAATACCACACTCTACACAGGGGTTAGTATGAAACATAGATGAGCACTCCTATTCTGAGTATTAGTCGTGTAAGATACCATAGTATATATTTCGGTTGAAAATTAATAATCTTTACCATTTTGATAAATCTATTTGTTTATTTTTCATTTTTTTGTAGAATAATAGATAAAATCTTATCAATCGAAGGAACCTTCTATGAAAAAATATTTCTTTATCGTTAATACTGTTGCAGCAAATGGAGCATCATTAAAAGTTTGGGATAAAGTAAAAAAAGAATTGGACCTGCAGCAGGTTAATTATCGCTCTTTTTTTACGAATAGTGAAAAGCATGCAGTAGAACTTGGAAAGCAAATTGCAGCCATTCATGAGGAACAAATCGAGGCAATCGTTGCTGTAGGTTGTGACGGCACGATTTCTGAGGTGATAAATGGTGTGTGTGGTTCAAGTGTAACCATCGGGTATATTCCTGCGGGTTCTGCTAATGATTTTTGTCGTGGATTTCATATACCTACATCCCCGAAAGTCGCACTTCGCAACATCTTAATGAAAAGAAAGTCTATTACGAAGATAGATGTAGGTCGTTTTAAGTTAGGAGAACGATCAAAGCCTCTTTATTTTGTGAATAGTTTAGGGGTTGGTTTTGATGCAGAGGTATCAAAAAAAGTAAATCAGTCTAAAATGAAAAGGTATTTTAATAAACTAAAGTTAGGTCCTTTTGTATATCTAGGGGCGATTTTGAATCAATTATTTAATTACAAACCATGTAGCATGGATGTTGAGATTGATGGAAGCATCCATCACTATAAAAATGTGTGGTTCGTCACGGTTTCAAACCAACGGTTTTATGGTGGAGGTATGAGAATCTCACCACAAGCAAGTCCTTTTGATGGATTATTAAATGTGACTGTTGTACATCATTTTTCACCCTTTAAGTTATTACTTTTATTAGGAACCGTCTATATGGGTAAACACACTCTATTTAAAGGTGTAGACAGTTTTAAGGGAAAAGAGATTCGAATATTACCAGAGACAAAGTTACCACTTCATGCAGATGGAGAGTTTATTGGAAGTTCTCCAGTTTCCATTTCGATTGAACCTAAAAAGGTAAGATTAATCTGTAGAAGTAAGAGATAATCCTGTTGAATAGGAGGTGCAAAAATTGGCGGAGATTTCACGAGTGTTTGAAGCGTATCTCGATCGACTTAATGTCATTACCATTTTAATGCCTCATTCATATAACAATGGACAGTCAACCACCTTTACATTGTATGATCAACAGCATCATTTATGGGAACTTGAAATTAAAGAAGTAGCTGTGATTGACGGATATAATAAATACCAATGTACGGTAAATGCATTTTTAGATATTGGTTCCTCCTATGTAATTAGAGATGAATATCAAGCAGAAACAGACCTTCAGATTGGTGCTGTCATTCGAACAAAGGAATTTGATGAAGCCTACTATTATGAGGGAGATGACTTAGGTGTAACTTACCAGTCTACTTCTTCTCAATTTAAATTATGGGCACCTACAGCTTCTGAAGTAATGTTAGTGCTCTATCAAAAACAATCTAATCGTGAAGAAATTCATCAGATGTCAAGAGAAAATAACGGTGTATGGGTGCTATCAATTCCGGGAGATCTTGATGGCTTTTATTATAAATATAAGGTCTGTGTCAATTTGGTATGGCGTGAAGCGGTAGACCCGTATACGGTAGCTCTGTCGCTTAATGGAGAGTATGGAATCGTCGTTGATCTACGGAAAACACGTACAACAAAAAGGATATTACCTTACTTTCAACATATGACAGATGCGGTTATTTACGAGACACATATTCGAGATTTTACGATCCACCCAGAGAGTGGTATTCATCACAAAGGCAAATACTTAGGTTTAACTGAATTAGGAACCAGAAGAAATAATCATACTTCAACAGGACTATCGTATTTGAAGGAACTTGGTATTACACATGTTGAGTTGTTACCTTTCAATGATTTTGGTGGTGTTGATGAAAGAGAGCCGGATAAAAGTTATAACTGGGGATATAATCCTCTGCATTTTAACGCACCAGAAGGGAGTTATGCGACAAAACCGTCTGATCCATATTCCCGAATCATTGAATTGAAGAAGGCCATCGATGTATTAAATCAACATGGGATTAGAGTCATTATGGATGTCGTCTATAACCATGTTTATATCCGAGAAGATTCGTCTTTTGAAAAAATTGTTCCAGGTTATTATTTCCGACATGATGAACATGGGATGCCATCTAATGGAACAGGGGTGGGAAATGATATTGCCTCTGAACGGAAAATGGTACGAAAGTTCATTTTAGATTCTGTTGTATTCTGGATTAAAGAATATGGGATTGATGGTTTGCGCTTTGATTTAATGGGGATTTTAGATATTGATACAATGAATACAATCAGAAGAGTTGTTGATGAGATTGATCCTACCATCATCATGTTTGGGGAAGGTTGGGATTTAAATACACCTCTTCCATTTGATAAAAAAGCGGTTATTAAGAATGCAAGACATCTTCCAGGGATTGGACAATTTAATGATCGTTTTCGTGATGTAGTTAAGGGAAGTACATTTAATTTGTATGATCGTGGATATGCCCTAGGCAATATGCATAAGGAATATGATGTGAAACAATCAATTGCTGGCAGTATTTCATTAGGAAAAGGAGAAAAGGGTCTTTTTTATGAGCCTTCACAGACGATTAACTATGTGGAGTCCCATGATAATCATACATTGTGGGATAAAATGGAAGAATGTAACTCGAATGAAAGTGTTACAACCCGTAAAAAGAGACAACGGTTAGCCTCTTCGCTTGTTTTGCTTTCACAAGGAGTTCCGTTTATTCATAGTGGCCAAGAGTTTTATAGAACAAAGCAGGGTGTTGAAAATAGTTACAAATCACCTGATGAGATAAACTGGATGGACTGGAAGCGTAAAGAAGAAAATATAGACGAAGTAAATTATGTCAAAGGGTTGATTACGCTTAGGAAAACACACGGAGCATTCAGACTTCCTACCGCTGCTCTTATAAGAAAGCATTTAACTTTCCATAAATCTCAAGATGGAATCATCCTTTACTCATTAAATCAGGTGAAGCATTACGGGCCCTGGAATCACTTAGTCGTTATGCACAGTAATCTTCATGAAGAGACTCTAGTAGAATTACCAACTGCAGGAATATGGGAGGTAATTTGTGACAATGAAAATGCAGGAATTAGGAGTCTTTACACAGTTCGGGGGGAAGCGATCAAGCTTTCACCTATTAGTACCATTGTTTTATATGAAAACAATGGAGAATGATATAGTTTCTCTTGATTTCAAAAGAGAAAGAAGCTAAAATTTATAAGATAGCTATTGTTTAGAAAGCTAAATCAATAGCTATCTTTTTATTTGCTAAAACTAATATGTAGTTTAAATATAAATATCATGTAAAGTGATGATGTTGTTCGACTCAGTTTTGATCAAGGCGTCTTGCGCTTTTCTTAAAAGATAAGAAAGTATAAAACTTCGTACTCAGATTTAGTGTCTAGCTCCAGCGCCTAGCCCCTCGGGGTCATAAGTCAAATCACTACGGAAAACAAGATTTCCTACGTGCTCTGCCTTATGCCTGCCCGAGGCTAAACAGGCGCTTCCGCTTTTCTTATATAGAATTTTAATCCCTAAATGAAATGTTGTGTTGAATTTGAAGGTGAAATGGTTGGAAGATGTATTAGGTAATGAGTGGGTAATTTCTCCTGCAGGTGGTGCTACAGGGGATGCTTACTTTGCACAATTTAATGAAAGAAAGCTATTCTTAAAAAGGAATTCTTCGCCTTTTCTTGCAGTACTATCAGCAGAAGGAATTGTTCCAAAGCTTATTTGGACAAAGCGTCTTGAAAACGGTGATGTAATTACAGCTCAACATTGGTTAAGTGGTGTAGAGCTGAAACCTAAGGATATGAATGGTCAAAATGTAGCAGAGCTCCTTCACAAAATACACCGGTCAGAAGAGCTCTTATCTATGCTAAAGCGTCTTGGAAAACAACCCTTAAAGCCAGAGGCCATCTTATTCGATCTTAAACAGTCTCTTACTGATTTTGCACATTTAGCGGAAATATCGGAGATTCGGAAAGCAATCGACTTGTTAGAACAAGAATTAATGCAGGTCCAATATGAAGAAATGGTTGTTTGTCATTGTGACATCAATCATAATAATTGGCTGTTAACTGAAACAAACCAGCTTTATCTAATTGATTGGGATGGAGCAATGATTGCTGACCCGGCTATTGATATTGGAATGCTACTATATTGGTATATCAACGAGGAAGAGTGGACCGAATGGCTTACCCGTTATGGAATTGAACCATCTGAACATTTATATAGACGAATGAAATGGTATGTAACTTCCCAGACAATCATGCAAATTATATGGTATACATCTAAAAATAGTGACAAAGAAATTAAGCACTGGCTACAATATCTTCATCACTTATTAATTAAAAATTAAGAGAATTGGTCAATCTCTGAAATCCACTGTGATAATTGATCCTGGTGTTCATTTATATGAGCATCTAAATGTTGAGTGTATTTCCCTTGTTGACTATAGGAATAGATATCTGTTAATAACGTTTTTATGTCTTGGTCAACATTTGAATTAACCATAAGAGATTTAACTAATCGTTCCATTTGTTCGCATTCAGCAACAGTTCCAGAACAATCATCTTGGTGATTCGTTAATATGTCTTTTAGAATATGCATTTGATCTGTATGATTTAAAGACATCAATTTCACTCCTTTATAAGTGTAGTGCCTGATATTAAAGTGTGTAATGAAGGGTTAATTTATGCGTAAGGCTTTACCCAATTCATCTATAGAATTTAGCATAACACCTTACCCAATCATCATTTTACGATATTGTTTTTTAAAAATATCAATTGTATTAAAAAGAGGTGGCATCATGAGATTACGAAATAAACCTTGGGCAAAAGATAAGCTCGCAGCTTATCCACAGTATGTAATAGCTAATCCCGAGGAATGCAAGGGAAAATGGCATACTATATTCAATAACCAACAACCAATCTATATAGAAGTTGGTACTGGAAAAGGCCAATTTATTACTGGAATGGCAAAGGCTCATCCCTCAATTAATTTTATTGGAATTGAGTTACAAGAAAGTGTAATTGTTTCTGCACTTGATTTAGCAATTGAGGCAGATATTTCAAATTTAAAGTTAATGAACGTTAAAGCAGAGGGGTTATTGAACTTCTTTGAAGAAGGTGAAGTGGATCGAGTCTACTTAAACTTTTCAGATCCTTGGCCGAAAAAAAGACATGCAAAAAGAAGGCTTACTTTCCGAACCTTTCTTGAAATGTATGAAAACATTTTAGTCGATCAAGGCGAGATTCATTTTAAAACGGATAACCGAGGATTATTTGAATCATCTCTTATGAGCTTTTCCGACTATGGAATGCTGTTAACCTATGTAAGTCTCGACTTACACAAAAGTGATTTCAAAGGAAACATTATGACGGAGTATGAAGAAAAGTTCTCAAAATTAGGACATCCTATTTATCGAAGTGAGTCCCGTTTTAAAACAAAATAAATCATTGATTTAGGCTGTTTTCTCAAAGTTAGCTGTTTAGACATAAAACTTGGAATGGTACAAGCAGGCTGAATACACGTAGACTCCTGCGGGAACAGTGGCCAAAGTTAGACCCCGCAGGAGCATAAGCGACGAGGAGGCTCACTGGTCACCCGCCGGACGCGGAGTGTATTCAGCCTGCGGCTTTATTTAAAGAGCAACACTCCATACGAATACATCCTAAATTTATAAAAAATTTCCGCTATAAAGTGGACAGTATAATTAATCCATTGTACTGTCTACTTAAGCGGATTTTTTTCTCCGTTTAGTAATTTTAGGTTGAAAAGACTTTATTGAAACATATCTATATAAGTGAGGAGATTTACCTATGGAAAATCCAATGTTTATTCGAGATGCTGTTAAAGAGGACCTTCCAACTATTGTTGACATTTATAATTCGACGATCGAAAGTCGCATGGTGACAGCAGATCTTCAACCTGTTTCGGTATCAGACCGAGAACCATGGTTTTTCAATCATTCTCCTGGTTTCAGACCTTTGTGGGTTGCTGAAATAGATGGAGAGATTTGTGCCTGGGTCAGCTTTGAAAAATTCTATGGACGCCCAGCCTATAATCAAACCGCAGAAATCAGTATCTACATACATCCACACTATAGAGGAAAAGGCATTGGTAAAGAATTGGTTCAGCGCGCGATTAATGAATGTCCGAAGTTAAAGATCAAAACCTTATTGGCGTTTATTTTCGGTCATAATGAACCTAGTTTAAAACTATTTGAACGATTTGGGTTCACGCAAATGGCTCTATTGCCAAGGGTAGCTTTACTTGATCAGGATGAAAGAGATTTGGTTATTCTCGGGTTAAGAATAGAAGAATAATACGATGAGGTGATGATGTGGAAACGTTGAAAATTGGTGATTTTACATTAACTTGGTTAAATGGAGGAGTGACCCATTTAGACGGCGGAGCGATGTTTGGTGTAGTCCCACGTGCATTATGGTCCAAAAAATACCCATATAATGAACAGAATCAAATTGAATTAAGAACTGATCCCATCCTCATTCAAACAAATGGAAAAAATATAGTTGTTGAAGCAGGTATTGGAAATAATAAAATGTCAGATAAGCAAAGAAGAAACTATGGAGTAACTGAAGAGTCTAAAATTCAGCAATCATTAAATCAATTAGGCCTAAGTACGACTGACATTGATTATGTGTTAATGACCCATATGCATTTTGATCATGCTTGTGGACTAACTTCATGGGAGTCAGATCAGTTAGTACCTACTTTTCCTAGGGCGAAAATATATACTCAACAAATTGAATGGATAGAGATGAGATCTCCCAATATACGTTCTAAAAATACGTATTGGAGAGAAAATTGGGAAGCTATTGAAGAAATGGTGGAAACCTTTCAAACCGATATTGAGATTGTACCTGGATTAACGATGGTGCATACGGGGGGGCATAGTCAAGGGCATTCAATCATTATGATTGAAAGTGGGAATGAGACATTAATTCACTTAGCAGATCTCATGCCTACACATGCTCATAAACATGTCTTATGGGTTATGGCATATGATGATTATCCAATGAGATCAATTGAGATGAAGCAGAAGTTTATGAATTTGATGCAGAAAAAACAAGCCTGGTTTAGTTTTTACCATGATGCCATTTATCGAGCGGTAAAGTTTGATCAACATGGTGATATTAGTGAACATTTAAAAAGAAACTAACTAATAAATATGAAGAGGTTCCCCTATATTGGTTAAATAGGAAAACCTCTTCTTTTTTATCAATTTAAAGGATTAATTTCAATAATAGTCCCGGTTGTTGCATCAACGATGAACTCGTATTGTTCTAACATACCATTTATTTCTCTTGAAATTCCACCTTTATAAACTTTATAGAGGATGTGGTTTTTTTTGTATTCCTCTTGTACCATTTGAATCCATGAGCCATTAATAGGACCATCTTGTTTAAAGGCATCCTTTACATTACCCAGTGCTTTTTCAGCTGAAACTCCTTTTTCTGTAATGGTTTTATTTAAAAAATAGGCACTTGCAAAGCCTACACCCACACCAAGGAAAAACTTTTGCCATTTCATTGGATAAGTCACCGACTTTCCTCAAATTTATTCTCTCTCTATATAGTATACAAATTTTAATAGGCTATGTTAAGGGGGATTAAAAGTGGAAAGAGGGTAATAACTTCGTTATACTAAATAAATAATACATAGGTTTCTAAAGGAGAGAGAATATGAATCAAGATACATTATCAATGTTTAAGACACTAACTGAGCTACCAGGTGCATCTGGTAATGAACACCTTGTACGTCAGTTTATGAAGAGTGAACTTGAAAAATATTCAGATGAAGTAGTCCAAGACGGACTTGGAAGTATATTTGGTGTTAAAAGAGGAGATGAATCTGGTCCGACTGTAATGGTTGCGGGACATATGGATGAAGTTGGCTTTATGGTTACATCTATTACAGATCAAGGCTTAATTCGCTTTCAAACACTTGGTGGCTGGTGGAGTCAAGTATTACTAGCTCAACGAGTACAAATCATTACAGACAATGGTCCTGTTATTGGAGTGATTAGCTCCATTCCACCTCATTTATTAGAGGAAGCACAACGAAATAAGCCAATGGACATTAAAAATATGATGATTGATATTGGTGCAGATGACCGTGAAGATGTTAAGAAAATTGGAGTAAAGCCTGGGCAACAAATCGTACCAATCTGTCCATTTACACCAATGGCTAATGAAAAGAAAATTCTAGCAAAAGCATGGGATAACCGTTATGGTTGTGGGCTCTCTATTGAATTATTAAAAGAACTAAAGGATGAGAATCTCCCTAACCTGTTATATTCTGGTGCAACCGTTCAAGAAGAGGTTGGTTTAAGAGGAGCTCAAACAGCTGCTAATATGATTAAACCAGATATTTTCTTTGCATTAGACGCAAGTCCGGCCAATGATATGTCAGGTGATAAGAATTCGTTTGGACAATTAGGAAAAGGTGCATTACTTCGTATTTATGATCGTTCAATGGTGACACATAGAGGAATGAGAGAATTTATCTTAGATACAGCAGAAACTAATAACATTCCATACCAATATTTTATCTCACAAGGTGGGACTGATGCTGGACGGGTTCATCTCTCAAATGAAGGTGTACCTTCTGGAGTAATTGGAATTTGTTCTCGTTATATTCACACAGCCGCATCAATTGTGCATGTTGATGATTATGCAGCAGCAAAAGAACTATTAGTAAGACTTGTTAAGTCATCTGATCGATCTACAGTGGAATCTATTCGTCAAAATAGCTAAGAAAAGTTAAGACTAAGAGAGGTTTTCCATGTCAAGGGAAACCTCTTCTCTATGATAAAAGGAGGGATTAGATTTATGCGTATTGCAATTGGAACAACGAACCCTACAAAGGTCAGTGCTGTGAAAGAAGGGTTTGAGGGATTAGAAGTTAGCTTCCATCCATGTTCGGTTTCTTCAGGTGTTTCAGCTCAACCTATGTCAGACCAAGAAACAATTCAAGGAGCGATTAATAGGGCTCGTGAATCTAGACTACAGAAAAATGCAGATATCGGTATTGGGCTTGAAGGTGGAGTAATTGAAACAGATTATGGATTATTTTTATGTAATTGGGGAGCATTAGTATATCATATGGAAGATTCCCCAATCCTTGCTGGAGGAGCTCGTATTTTACTCCCTGAAGACTTTAAAGAAGATTTAAGAAAGGGGAGAGAATTAGGTGAAATCATGGATGAGTTTACGAAGAAAAATAATGTAAGAACAAAAGAGGGAGCGATTGGTATTTTTACGAATGGATATATTGATCGTACAGAAATGTTTACTCATGTTACAAGGCTGTTAGTTGGGCAGTATTCTTATAAAAACTAGAAACACATCTTTTGTACCATAGTTTACCAAAAGGTTTTTAAATTAGTAAAATCAGTGAAATTACATAGAAAAGGTTGTCATAGTACAATACTTAGGTATATTATTATAGAGATTAATCCAAAAAAACTTCCTTAATTGCAAAGGGGAAAGTGAGAAAATGGTGAAAAAAGGTATAATTTCCTATATGATCTTAATAGGACTTTTGGTAGGTTGCTCTGCTTCGGTTGATGAAGTGATCAAAGAAACAGAAACAACAACTGAGGAAGCTTTTAAAGCAGATCCAATTGAACCAAATCAAACCGAAACAACATTTTCATATTTCTTACCGAGTGATATGAAAGAAGAAACTGTAGAAGAAAATAATCTTATTCTTCAAAAAGGCAAGCAATTATTTATTCTTTTTGTGAACCCTAATGAAGAAAAAAGCAGTGAAGAGCTATATCAGTCAACTGTTGCACAAACAGAGAGTGACTTATTAAATGAAACCTTTAAAGATGATAAGCGATTTGGCTATATAAAAGTTGAAGAGGTTGAGGAGGATAGCTACCAGCTATCGATTGGGATCGGTGGAGTGAAAATGACAACCGTTACTAAACTTAACAAGATAGAAGAAAATGCAGAGAAAATGATGCAAATTGTTTCATCTGTTGATTATTAACATAATAGCGCTTCCTGATTAATAATTGTCTAGAAGGTTCTAGATTCTTAGATCAGTTAGCGCTATTTGCTTTAATAAATGTATTACCGTACATAATAGTAGAAGAATTGAAAAAAAGTCTTTTAAGAGGTAGGGATTAATAGTGAGATCATTTCTTAATAAAAAGGGAGTAACGCTTTCACCAAAGGTTTATTTTATTGAAGCATTAAGCTTTATGGCTTTAGGATTATTTTCATCCTTAATCATAGGTTTAATTATTAATACAATTGGAAAGCAATTAGGTTTTGTGTTTCTTACTGATATGGGAAGTCTTGCAATGAGTTTGGTTGGTCCTGCAATAGGTGCAGCAGTTGCATATGGCTTGAAGGCTCCACCACTTGTCCTGTTTTCAGCAATCATTAGTGGTGCAGCTGGTGCATCACTTGGTGGTCCAGCTGGTAGTTATCTTGCGGCTTTGATTTCGACAGAAGTAGGTAAAGCGATTAGCAATGAAACCAAAATTGATATTATTGTTACTCCTTTCACGACCATATTTATTGGTTTTCTTACAGCGAAAACACTCGGTCCTTCCATTCAATTCGTTTTAAAAAGTTTTGGAGAAGTGATCATGTGGTCCACAGAACAGCGACCATTTGTGATGGGTATACTAGTGGCTGTACTAATGGGATGGGCATTAACTGCTCCAATATCAAGTGCAGCCATTGCATTGATGCTTGATTTGCACGGTATTGCTGCAGGTGCAGCTACAATTGGATGCTGTGCTCAAATGATAGGATTTGCAGTAAGTAGTTATCGGGAAAACGGATTTGGTGGATTTATTGCTCAAGGTATTGGAACTTCGATGCTTCAAGTAGCGAATATCATCAAAAATCCTCTCATTTTGATTCCTCCTACAATAGCTGGGATGATTTTGGCTCCATTCAGTACAGTTTACTTCGAATTAACGAATGTTGCTGAAGGAGCAGGTATGGGGACCAGTGGTCTTGTAGGGCAAATCATGACATTTACAAGCAATGGATTTACATTTGATATTTTTTGGAAAGTCCTTTTGTTGCATATTATTAGCCCTGCAGTGATAAGTTTGGTATTATCCGAGTGGATGAGAAAAAAAGGTTGGATAAAATATGGTGATATGAAAATAAAAACTGGGGGCTAAATGATATGAAAAAACTTGAGAATCTTTCACAATATGAAGAATTGTTACAAACCGAAAAAGTAGTCCTTATGTTTTCGGCTGACTGGTGCCCGGATTGCAGAGTAATTGAACCAATCTTACCTGAGATTGAGGAAGAGTTTAATGAGTTTCAATTTTATTATGTAGATCGTGATCAATTTATTGAACTTTGTCAAAGCCTAGAAATCTATGGAATCCCAAGTTTTGTTGCCTTTGATAAAGGGCAGGAGTTGGGGAGATTTGTAAGTAAAGACAGAAAAACAAAAGAAGAAATCGTTGAGTTTTTAAAAGGTTTGTACAACAAACGATCATTTCTTTAGAATGGGAGGGTAAGAAAATGAAGATGGACAGTAAAAAAATGAGAATGATTTTAGAAGACCGACTCAAAAGAGATGAGTGGTCGTTCACCTATGATCGTGAAAAGGACTCTTTGAGAATTGAGGACCGCACAACAAAAAAAGGAATGAACTTAACGATACCAAGTGTTATTTCAAAATGGCATGTTGAAAAGGAAAAAGCCATTGATGAGATCGTCTATTATATTGAAGAATCCTTAACGGTTATGAATAAAGAGTTGGAGTTAAGAGGCAAGGAGAAACAAATATTTCCTGTCATCCGATCCACCTCGTTTCCAACCGAATCAAATGAGGGGATTGCCCTCATATTCGAAGAGCATACCGCGGAAACACGAATCTATTATGCTTTAGATTTGGGGACAACTTACCGGTTAATCGATCAAAACATTATTGAAAAAGAAAAATGGGAACTTGATCGTATAAAAGAAATTGCTCAGTTTAATATGAGGTCATTAGACTATACGTTGAAAGAAGATATTGTCGCTGGCAATACGTTTTATTTTTTAAATAAAAATGATGGATATGATGCGAGTCGAATTCTAAATGATCATTTTCTACAAAAGATAAGCCAACAAATAGAAGGCAATATGGCAGTAGCTGTTCCACATCAAGATGTGCTAATTATAGCAGATATACGAAATGATACGGGCTATGATGTTCTCGCACAAATGACGATGAGTTTCTTTGCAAATGGTAGAGTGCCAATTACTGCCCTATCATTTATTTATGAGAATGGTAAGCTTGAGCCCATTTTCATCCTTGGAAAAAATAGACCGGTAAGCAGAGGTCAAAGGAACAATTAATAAATATACCAGTTACGTTTATCAAGTATTTAGAATTCTAGACTTAGTTCTAGGTGCTAGATATTAAATAAGCGTACCTGGTATTTTTCCGTTTTTATGAAAGGATAAGAGTTTTAGCGCAGTTTTCGGCGTCTGCGCTTTTCTTATTTAATTTTTACTTCAAATTCTATGATTTATTGTTACAATAAGATAGTAAGTGACGAAGTAGAAGAAATGAAAGAGTGATTACATGAAATGGTTTAAGAAATTAAAGGGATTGTTTAACGAGGAAGAAATTGAGAATGATGATGTACCCTTAACAAATACCACACATCAAAACAAGAGAATACCTCATAAAAATATTGATACAAAGGTCACATATCAGTATCCAAAAGGTCAATTTAAATTCCCTATCATACCTGACGGGAACGATGACCGCACTAAATCAAAAAGAACTAGTCGACAAGAACATACAGTTGGCCAGCAGCCAATCCGTCTCAAACCTAAACAAGAGAAACAACATTCAACTAGTGAACAAGAGAAGAAGAAGAAACCATTCCGTCCTACTGAGATTCCTTCGGCGGTACATGGCTTTAAACCACCGGTTACTAGATTAGCGAAAGAGGAAAGTGTAATCGAATTTGAACTTCCCTCAATAGATAATAGTAATCTTAGACAACAATTACCAGTGTTTAGAAATGGATTGGAGGAAACATCGGTTACTATCGAAAAAGAATTTGAAAATGCCCACCAGGATGCTCAAGCTGAGACCCTCATTTCAACTAACGAATCTGCTAAGACAGTAGACATAAGTGATTTATTAAATAAACTTCAAATAGATGAAGATATAAAAGAGCAAGAGGATGAACTTCCTATTGAAATGGAACCGCCGGAAGCTCAAGAGAATATAAATGTTCACAAATTCGTTGAAGATCAACCACTTATCCCTATACGAAATGAAGATGAACGTGCACAAGCAGTAGATCAAGAGCTGGTAACGGAGTCTGTAGTTGAAATAGAAAATGAGGACAATATAGCTGAGGAAGTAGAACAAAGCGATCCTCCTAGAAATGTAAGAAGTGGAAGACCGATTCCATTCAATGTACTGATGTTAAAGCAGGATCGAAAAAAACAACAAGAAGTAAGAGATCAGGAAGCACCAGTATTTCAGTCAGAATATCAAGAAACGACTGAACAGGCTGTGCAAACACAGCAAGTCCAGAGAAGTGTAGGTCCTCTGTCCAGAGAAGATACAAATGTCCAGCAGGGTATTGCTAAGAATAATGAATCTACTCAAAAAGCGTTAACGGATACTCCGGATAATCATTCAGGATATACATTCCCTTCCTTATCTTATTTGAATCAACAAATTGTCGGTCATGAAGAAGATGAAAATTGGGTAGAAGACCAGCGAGAGCTTTTAGATGAAGCATTAAAGAGCTTTAAAGTGAGAGCGCAAGTTGTAAATGTGACCCAAGGTCCTGCTGTAACGAGATTTGAAGTACAGCCTGAACCTGGAGTTAAAGTTAATAAGATTACGAATCTGTCTGACGATATTAAGTTAAATTTATCAGCTAAAGAAATTCGAATTGAAGCACCGATTCCAGGTAAGAACACAATCGGAATCGAAGTGCCAAATAAGGTAAGCAAACCAGTATTCCTTCATGAAATTGTTAATAGCCAGGAGTTTAGAAATAGTTCTTCACCATTAACTGTTGCATTAGGTCTTGATATCTCTGGAAATCCAATCATTACTGATTTAAATAAAATGCCTCACGGACTTATCGCTGGAGCAACAGGCTCAGGGAAAAGTGTTTGTATAAATACAATGCTTGTAAGTTTGATGTACAAAGCTGCCCCACATGAAGTCAAGTTATTATTAATTGATCCTAAAATGGTAGAATTGGCACCTTATAACCACATTCCACATCTAGTTAGTCCAGTTATTACAGATGTAAAGGCTGCGACTGCGGCGTTAAAATGGGCAGTTGAGGAAATGGAAAGAAGATATGAACTGTTTGCACACTCAGGTGTACGTGACATTTCCCGTTATAACGAATTGGTGGACAAGCATCAGGAGCTAAGTGGCAGACTACCATATCTAGTAATCATTATTGATGAACTTGCTGATTTAATGATGGTTGCACCTGGAGATGTTGAAGAAGCGATCTGTCGTATTGCTCAGAAAGCTAGGGCTTGCGGTATTCATTTAATTCTTGCAACCCAGAGGCCTTCTGTTGATGTCATTACTGGATTAATAAAAGCTAATATTCCTACTAGAATAGCGTTCTCAGTTTCCTCACAAGTAGATTCTAGAACCATTATTGATTCTAGTGGTGCTGAAAAACTATTAGGAAAAGGTGATATGCTATTTCTTGAGAATGGGTCATCAAAACCTAAGCGAGTGCAAGGGAATTTCGTTTCTGACGAAGAAATTGAGCTGGTTGTCTCACATGTAAAAAAAGAGGTAAAACCGTCTTATTTATTTGAACAGGATGAATTAATTAAGAAACACTCGAATATGTCAGGTGATGATGATGAGTTATTTCCAGAAGCATGCGAATTTGTTTTTGAACAAGGTGGAGCATCCACATCAAGTGTACAAAGAAGATTTAGAATCGGCTATAATAGAGCCGCGAGATTAATTGATATGATGGAAGATCAAGGGATAATATCAGAGGCACGTGGAAGTAAGCCAAGAGAAATTCTTATTTCAGAGGATGAATTGAATAGTTTACAAGAGAATTAAGATTTACATGGACATAAGAAGGGAACTGTTTTGATGAAAGAGATTGAATTAAAGCTCAAGGGACACATTAAACGTTTAACAAACGAAACGTTTAAATTCGATGAAAGAATTAAGGATGGATGGTTTTCAGCCGTATATTTCCTTAAAACGAAAGAAATCACAAAAGCCTTCAAGGCTGATAATATTATTACGATGCAATTTTTTCAAAAAGAGCATGCTGTATTATGTGGTACAGATGAAGTAATTGCATTAATTCATACCTTTGCAGATGAACCTGAGAAATTAGAAATTCATTCGTTAAAGGATGGAGACAAGATTACTCCATTTGAAACAGTTTTGACTATTACAGGACCTTATCAAAACTTCGGATATTTAGAAGGAATTATTGATGGGATCTTTTCAAGAAGAACCTCGGTTTCAACCAATGTCTATAATGTGGTCAAGGCAGCAAAAGTATCTGGTGTTCAGAAGCCAGTTATTTTTATGGGGGATCGTGATGATCATTACACTCAACAAGCTGGTGACGGATATGCTGCATTTATAGGAGGCTCCACTGCGCAGGCAACTCATGCTATGAGTGAATGGTGGGGCAAGAAGGGGATGGGCACAATGCCACATGCTTTAATTCAACTGTTTGATGGTGATATTGTTGAAGCTGCTAAGGCATATCATGCAAGATTCCCAGAAGATGAGTTAATCGTTCTTGTTGATTATAATAACGATTGTATAGAAGATGCCCTAAAAGTTGCTAGAGAATTCGGTGATAAGCTTAAGGCGGTCCGTGTAGATACATCAAGAACCATGATTGATCAGCATTTTATTCGTCATCCTGAACTTATGGGAACATTTGATCCAAGAGGAGTAAACGCTCAGCTTATTTTTGCCTTGAGAGAAGCTTTGGATTCAGAAGGTTTTTCTCATGTAAAAATAGTGGTGAGTGGTGGCTTTAATGAAAAACGTATTACAGAATTTGAAGAAGCACATGCACCAGTAGATATGTATGGTGTAGGTGGTAGCTTATTAAAGATAAATATCGGTTTCACAGGTGACAATGTCATATTAAATGGTCAACCAAGTGCCAAAGCCGGAAGGAAATACCGTCCCAATCCAAAACTAGAAATAGTTGAACATGAATTAATACAATACAGCAAATAGGGAGAAACTACTGGTGGAAACATTCCACCAGTTTTTTTTATAAGGCCTTTTTGTAAAGGCTGTTTTCTCATAGTTTTTGTTTAGGTCATAAAACATTGAAATGGAAGTTATACAAGCAGGCTGAATACACGTAGACTCCAGCGGGACCAGTGGCCAAAGTGAGACCACAGGAGCATGAGCGACGAGTAGGCTCACTGGTCACCCGCCGAACGCGGAGTGTATTCAGCCTGCGGCTCAGCGAATGAAAATCCCCATTGTATCACAGAGTGTCTTTAAGAAATTTTACCTAGTTATAATATACGTAGTCACCAGATTTAATTAATGCTATAATGAAAAAATGCGGGTTGATTGATGCCTTATCTTTTTAGTGATTTTTATTAGTTTTGGCTGTTGGAAAATGAATACATAATCGTTGAGTAATAAGCCAACAGTAACAATAACATAACAACTAGCATTTTATGTAATCATCCCCATCATATGAGTTCAAATTAGCAAAAATAGATGAATATCATATACTGTTTACAGATAGACGATTGTTGGAGGTTCTTTATATGACAGTTTACCATTTTGTTGGCATTAAGGGCACTGGCATGAGTTCTTTAGCTCAAGTACTTCATGATATGAATTTTGAAGTACAAGGATCAGATGTAGAAAAGCGCTTCTTTACCCAAAAACCTTTAGAGGAACGTGGCATACGAATCCTTCCATTTAGCAAAGACAATATTACATCAAATCAAATTGTTATTGCAGGTAATGCTTTCCCAGATACACATGAAGAAATAAGCGCTGCTACAGAGCTAGGAATTCCAGTGGTAAGATATCACCGTTTCTTAGGTGATTTCATGCAAAAATATACAAGTATCGGCGTAACTGGTTCACATGGAAAAACATCAACAACCGGCCTTTTAGCTCATGTTATGCAAGGAGCGGAACCAACTTCATATTTAATCGGAGATGGTTCAGGTCAAGGTGCGGAAAATAATAAGTACTTTGTTTTTGAAGCTTGTGAATACCGACGCCACTTTCTAAGCTACCATCCTGATTATGCGATTATGACCAATATTGATTTTGATCATCCTGATTATTTCGCAAATGTTGAAGATGTTTTTAGTGCGTTTCAAGAAATGGCATTACAAGTTAAAAAAGGAATTATTGCATGTGGTGATGATGAACATCTTCAAAGTATCCGTGCAAATGTTCCAGTTGTTTTTTATGGATTTGCTGAAGATAATGACTTTCAAGCAAGAAACGTAAATAAAACAACTGAAGGTTCAACTTTTGATGTTTTTGTTCGTAATACTTTTTATGCTTCGTTCTCAATTAGAGGCTATGGAGATCATAATGTATTGAATGCATTAGCTGTCATTGCATTATGTCAATATGAAAATATTGATGTATCGATTATTCAAGAACGACTAGACACATTCCAAGGTGTAAAGAGAAGGTTCTCTGAGAAGAAGATAGGGGGACAAATCTTAATAGATGATTATGCCCATCATCCTACTGAGATTAACGCTACAATAGAAGCTGCTAGACAAAAGTATCCAGAAAGAGAAATTGTCGCCGTGTTTCAACCCCATACTTTTACGAGAACTCTTACATTCTTAAATGAATTTGCTTCAAGCTTGAGTAATGCTGATAAAGTGTATCTTTGTGATATATTCGGTTCAGCAAGAGAAAACCATGGCAAACTTTCAATTCAAGATTTAAAAGATAAGATTGGAAATGCATCACTTATTGATGAAGCTGACACTGCTGTGCTTAAGCAGCATGATAACAGTGTATTAATCTTTATGGGTGCAGGAGATATTCAAAAGTTTCAAGAAGCTTATGAAAATGTATTAATATAGTGAAAACAAGAAGAGGATTAAATCGGTTGAAAATCGACTTAATCCTCTTTTTTTTGTGGGACAAATTCTGTCCCGTTTGCGGTGCCTGGCACCCCCAAATTATTTTAAGTTTTCAGGATTTAACTTTTCTAATTCACTTATGACAAATCTGCCATCTTTTCGAATTAAGACATCATCAAAATACATTTCTCCGCCACCATACTCAGGACGTTGGATGTTTACCATATCCCAGTGAATATTTGACGAGTTACCGTTAAATGCATCGTCATAGCACTGGCCAGGTGTAAAGTGGAAACTACCATCAATTTTTTCATCGAAAAGAATATCTTGCATTGGGTGAAGAATATAAGGATTTACTCCAATTGCGAATTCTCCAATAAATCTTGCGCCTTCATCCGTATCAAATATCTTTGTGATTCTTTCAGTATCGTTGGCTGTTGCTTCAATAATTTTTCCATCTTTGAAAGTGAGCTTCACGTTCTCAAATGTAAATCCTTGATATGGTGATGGAGTGTTATAAGTAATTGTCCCGTTAACAGAATCTCTAACTGGTGCTGTATAAACCTCTCCATCTGGAATATTCATTTGGCCAGCACACTTGATTGCTGGAATGTCCTTAATTGAAAACTGTAAATCAGTACCAGGACCAGTAATCCGAACTTTATCAGTTTTATTCATAAGTTCAACAAGTGAATCCATTGCCTCACTCATTTTTCCATAATCTAAATTACATACATTAAAGTAGAAATCTTCAAACCCTTCTGTACTCATCTTTGCCAATTGAGCCATTGAAGAAGTTGGATAACGTAACACAACCCATTTTGTTTTTGGAACTCTTATATCCCTATGTACCTTTTTACCAATGGTATTTCCAGAAATCTTCATTTTATCATCTGGTACATCTGCAAGTTCATTAATGTTATCACCTGAACGTAACCCAATGTATGCATCCATATTACTCATTACATTTGCTTCATACTCAGCAATCATATTAAATTGTTCTTCCTGAGCCCCGAGAAGTAATGCGCGGTCTACCTGATGGTCTTTCAGTAACACAAAGGGATAGCCCCCTGCTTTGTATGCTTCATTTACTAATGCCGTTACTAGCTCACGCTGTAGACCGAAATTCTCAATTAATACTTTTTCCCCTTTTTGTAGGCGTACAGAATAATTTATTAAATTTCTTGCCAAAGTTTCTATGCGATTATCTTTCATCAAAAAGCCTCCATCTACTAAAATAAGATACCTGTATATTGTAACCTAATCTGTGATAATTGTTTAATAATAGGTCGGATTTATAGGCTAGTAACAAGACATTTAAATAGAGGGGAGGAGTTGATAGAACTTATGTCGAAGTTAAATATAAACCTGTTTAGTCAAATCATATAAAATGAATCAAAATACTCACAAAGAAAAAAGAATTAAAAAATATTGAAGGCTATAGGTTTTGAATTGCATTTTCTAGGGTAAAGAATTAATGTATCATTAAAGAGGGGGTGTAAATCATGATCATAATCGTATACATAAGTGTGGCCATTGTTGCTTTGGCATTCTTGGTCCTTGTCATATACTTAGGAAAAACATTGAAATCGTTGCAGCTAACTTTAAATCAAGTTGCTGGTACCTTATCAGGTCTTGAACAACAAATGAAAGGCATTACATCGGAAACAGCAGTTCTTTTACAAAAAACAAACCTTCTAGCTGACGATTTACAAAAGAAATCTGAAAGTTTAAATCCTGTAGTTGACGCTGTCAAAGATGTTGGTGTCTCAATTCAAAAGTTCAACGGTTCGATTCAAGAGGTTTCAGAATCAGTTACATATCAGCTTCATAAAAATCAGGAGAAAGTATCACAGGTCGTTCAATGGGGGAATGTTGTAATAGATATTTGGGATATGTGGAAAGATAAAAAACAGAAACAACCATTAATGCATAAGAATGATGTAGACCATTAATATACAGGTCTAGATTACTTATATAATTAAAATTTTTAAGGGGGATGAACAACAATGGGTAAAAAAGGTATGAGTGGCAAGGATTTTCTAACCGGTTCAATTATTGGTGGAGTTATTGGAGCAGCAACTGCGTTATTTTTAACTCCAAAATCTGGAAAAGAGCTTCGTGAAAATTTAACTGAACAGGCGAGTGTAGTCAAAGAAAAAACTGACCAATTAAAAAATACCGCAATTGACAAAGGAACAGGCATTGCTGAGGTGGCTAAAGAGAAAACGGCACACTTAACAGAAGTGGCGAAAGAAAAATCAGCACACCTGACTAATGTTGTATCAGAGCAATCGTCACAGATTTATAATAAGGTGAAAGATTATAGTAATAAAACAGCTGAGGAAGCAAAAGAGGCAGTTGACACTGCTCAAGAAACTGTCCAGGAGGCTACTGAAGAAGCAGTTAATTCTACAATCAGTGGGACAGAGGAATTTCAACGAAAACTAGCAGAAACACAAAAAGCGTTGGAAGATGCTGAAAATAAATAATCACTAAGACGAGAAGGAGGTGGAATTTACTTCACCTCTCTTTTTTCGTACAAAGGAGAAGTAAAATGACACAAGTGAAAATTGAAACAGTTGAAGAATTTGCAGAAGTTGTGCAGCAAAATGAAAAAGTTTTGTTGATCAAACATAGTTTAACTTGTCCGGTTAGTCTGGCAGCATTTGATGAATATGAAGCATTTATGAAGGAAAATCCTGAAGTGAAATCATATTATTTATATGTTCAAGAAGCTAGACCATTATCAAACTACATAGCCGATGAATATGGAGTTAAACATGAATCACCACAGGCTTTAGTGTTTGAAAATAATTCAGTTTCTTGGAATGCTTCACATTGGAAAATAACGAAAACTTCTTTAGCAGAAATAATGGCATAATAAAAAGAACTGTTCCTTACTGTGCAACGCCGGGCATATAAAGGGAACAGTTTTTTTGCACGTTTTTCTATATACTGAGTAAACTAACAAGATCTAATAGACATATTCTCCTTGCTTACATAGGCTTTATCATGTACTATATTCAAAATACACTAATATTTTTAATGATTTAGAATCATTTATAATACTTTATCGCTTAAAAGCGTTTAAATGTTAAAGTTTCTTAGTGACAATCATTACTTTATGTTTTATAATAAGCCTAATCAAAGATAATCACATGTTTTAAAGTTGAGAGAGGATGAGAGAGATGAGTAACGCGGAACTTGATATACTTCGTGACAAAGTAGATGAAATTAATTTAAAATTATTAGATTTAATCAATGAGCGAGCACACCTAGTTCAAGAAATCGGTAAAGCTAAAGAGGTACAGGGTGTTAATCAATACGACCCAGTGCGTGAACGTCATATGTTAAATTTAATCAATGAAAATAATAATGGACCGTTTGAAACATCTACATTACAACATATTTTTAAAGAAATTTTCAAAGCAGGTCTTGAGCTTCAAAAGGATGATCACCGAAAGGCTCTTCTAGTATCTAGGAAGAAAAAGCCTGAAAATACGATTGTAGACATTAAAGGTGAAAAAATTGGGGACGGAAGTCAATACTTTGTAGTTGGCCCATGTGCTGTGGAAAGCTATGAACAAGTTGCAGCAGTAGCAGCTGTTGCTAAATCTCAAGGGTTAAAGCTACTTCGTGGTGGTGCATATAAACCTAGAACTTCACCATATGATTTCCAAGGACTTGGTTTAGAAGGATTAAAAATACTAAAGCGTGTAGCTGATGAGTATGATATGGCTACGATTAGTGAAATCGTCAACCCTGCAGACATTGAAAAGGCAATTGACTATATTGATGTCATTCAAATTGGTGCTCGGAATATGCAAAACTTTGATTTACTTAAAGCTGCAGGTCAGGTTAACAAACCAGTATTATTAAAAAGAGGTTTAGCTGCAACACTTGATGAATTTATTAATGCAGCTGAATATATTATCTCACAAGGAAATGGTCAAATTATTCTTTGTGAACGTGGAATTAGAACATATGAAAGAGCGACAAGAAACACGCTTGATATTTCTGCTGTTCCGATCTTAAAGCAAGAAACACATTTACCGGTTATGGTTGATGTTACACATTCAACTGGTAGACGTGATCTATTAATTCCGTGTGCAAAAGCAGCACTTGCGATTGGTGCAGACGGCGTTATGGCAGAGGTTCATCCAGATCCAGCGGTAGCTCTTTCAGATTCTGCACAGCAAATGGATTTTGATCAATTCAATGAATACATTACTCAATTAAAAAAATTAGCTGCTGTTAAAGCATAACAGTAAAAAGCTGACAATCAAATGTCAGCTTTTTTTTGTGGAGAAAATCAAAAATCTCAAAGAATTAAGATGACGAGAGGTCTCATGTAAATAATCAATCTGGAAACTGAGTAGTAATGAGCTTCTACTTTTAAAAGAGTGTGATTAAACGCTTACACTAAAAAATAGCCCAATATATTGAAAGTTTTTCACAAAATGTATGTAAAGTCGTTGCGATAACGGGTATTGTGTCGTATGATTACATACATAAAGTATGAAAATTTGACATAAAGGTAAAGTTTCTTTATGAATAAAATCAACAAGTAGGCCAAATAAGTAATGATTATGACTATATATACTCATACTAATAAATATTGAATGTACGTATAAGGAGTGTTGTCGATGAATGTCACAATATATGATGTAGCAAGAGAAGCCAATGTTTCCATGGCAACTGTTTCACGCGTAGTTAACGGAAATCCAAATGTTAAACCGACAACAAGGAAAAAAGTGTTAGAGGCGATTGATCGATTAGGATATCGTCCAAATGCGGTAGCACGTGGCTTAGCTAGCAAAAAAACAACAACTGTTGGTGTTATTATTCCGGATATTTCAAGTATCTTTTATTCAGAATTAGCACGTGGAATCGAAGATATTGCAACCATGTATAAATATAATATTATCCTAAGTAATTCTGATCAAAATAAAGAAAAGGAATTACATCTTTTAAATACAATGCTTGGTAAACAGGTAGATGGAATTGTGTTTATGGGCGGTAATATAACTGAAGAGCATGTATATGAGTTTGAAAGATCACCAGCTCCAATTGTGTTAGCTGCGTCAATAGAAGGTAGTAAAAAGATTCCTTCTGTTACAATAAATTATGAGCAAGCAGCATATGACGCTATAGCAGCGTTAATTCAAAAGGGCCATAAGAAGATTGCATTTGTTTCTGGACCAGTTGAGGAACAAGTGGGTGTGGAAAAATTTGCTGGATATCGTCGCGCCCTTGAGGAAGCTGGTTTAACGTTTGTTGAAGAGTTTGTGGTTGAAGGTGATTATAGTTATGAATCTGGAATGGAAGCATTCGAAAAGATTCAAGAACTTTCTGATAGGCCTTCTGCTGTTTTTGTTAGCACAGATGAAATGGCTCTTGGTGTAATCCATGGTGCAACAGATATGGGAATTTCTGTTCCTGGGGATGTTGAAATTATAGGCTTTGATAATACTCGACTTGCAACTATGGTGCGACCACGTCTTACAACGGTTGTTCAACCAATGTATGATATCGGGGCAGTAGCCATGAGACTATTAACAAAGTTTATGAACAAAGAAATCGTTGAAAATCATATCGTCGAGTTACCTCATCGAATTGAATATCGTCAATCAATGATTGAAAAGGAATAATACAAATGCTTTGTAAAATCAGGAGGCTACCCATTAACCATTGGGATAGCCTCCTTTTTATACATATCAAAACACTACGACACTTTAATTATTTCTTATAGTAAATAGTGCTTTCGAAACTGTATTCGCATTTTTTTCAGTGATTTCTTGTTTGCGTGGGATAGGTTGATATAAATTGATTGGGTCATCCCAAAATTTTGGAATAGTGACTGGAGCTTGGCTTTGCCATTTGTTAATCCAATCCTCTGGTAGCTGACTTTCAATTTTAGTCATTTGTTCTGTCATCTCAAGCCAAATTAATGACCAAGCTCTTGGGACAACTCTCCATATGTCATAGCCACCCCCACCAACAGCAATCCATCTCCCATTACAGTATTCATGTGCTAATTGATGTGCGAGTCTAGGGATTTCACGATATATTTTCATTGTTGTAGATAGATGTGTTAAGGGGTCGTAGTAATGTGAATCAACTCCATTTTGAGTTAGAATTACATCAGGCTTAAAGAATTTTATTACTTCTGTTAGACCGGTAGTATAAGCATCTAACCATGACTCATCCTCAGTAAATGCATCCAAAGGAATATTAAAAGAATAGCCATACCCTTTACCTGATCCCCGTTCATTTACATTGCCTGTTCCAGGAAAAAGGTATCTGCCAGTTTCATGAATCGAGAAGGTACAAACGGTAGGGTCATCATAAAAAGCCCACTGAACACCATCTCCGTGATGAGCATCTGTATCTACATATAACACCCGAGCTTGATATTTTTGTTGAATATACTTGATGGCCACTGCACTGTCATTATAAATACAAAAGCCTGACGCTTTTCCGCGAAATCCATGATGAAGTCCACCGCCAATACTTAGAGCATGAGTTGCATTGCCATTCATCACAAAGTCAACTGCAGTTAGTGTTGCACCTACTAGTAAGGAACTTGCTTCATGCATGTTGGGGAAAATAGGTGTATCTTCAGTTCCAAGTCCATAATTTGCAGCAATATCTAAAGCTAAATCCCCTTTACTTGCGAGTTTCACTGCCTCAATATATTTCGGATCATGTAAAAGTGAAAGCTCATCATCGTTGGCAATACGGGGAGTAACGATCATAGAATCATTCAGTGCATCCACGCTTTTTAGAAGGTCATAGGTTAATTGAACTCTCAATTGATTAAACGGATGTGTATCGTTAAATTTATACGTTGAAAAAAGTTCTGAATAAATAAAAACGGAAGACTTACTCATGTAAAAACTCCTGGTCACTAGGCCATAAAACAGTATAGCCATTCTTTTTCAATTCTGAAACGATTCTGGTTGTATCCATTGTTTGAACCCTGAACACTAGAATCTTATATCGGACGTCTTGTTCAGGATAAATAAGCACACTTGCAATATTAATATTGAATTTTTTTAAAATGACCGCAACGTCAGCAAGCACTCCAGTTTGATTTGCCACTCTAATTTCTAAGTGTGAACTTGGCTGATGTGCTCCGGTAAGCTGAACAAGTGTATACAATATGTCTGTTTCTGTCACGATTCCAACGAGCTTATTATCCTTTTCTATAGGTAGGCAACCAATTTTATGGTCAAAAAAGATGACAGCTGCTTCTTCAACAAAATCCATTGGATGACCTGTGATTACATCTTTAGTCATTATCGTTTGAACAGGTTTTTCAAGGTCTTCCAAGTGCTCATCCTGATGGAAAATAGAGGGACTGACATCCCGGATATCACGGTCACTGATTATCCCTACAATCTTCTGATTACTATCAATAATAGGGATGTGTCTTATATGATGCTGATTCATGAGAGAAAGAGCAGATTTTATCGGTTCCAAAGGAGAGACGGCTATCACGCTTTTTTTCATAATATCTTCTAATATCATGGTATAATCCTCCTTTGTTAATACATAAAACGATTCTTAAATCTTAATTGATCAAATCTTTGGATCGATTCATTATCAATTCGTGTGCCAATCTTAGCCATTAAGCAGTTTGCGGGGTGTGAACTGATTTCTGGATCGTCAGTAGCAAACCATACAAGGCCACCAGCATTCATCATCTTTTCCATCACTTTTCGATATTCCCATACATTTAAACCGGTACCTTTTAAATCCCAATGCCAGTAGTATTCAGTTGTAATAATAATATAATCATTCATTGCATCGTCCATCATCGAAACCTGTAGCAGATTCTTACCCACAGAATAGCCACGGAAGTCTGGAACCACTTCAATTGCACCTAGTTCTATTAAATTGTCCATTTTACCCTCTGACCATCTTTCCAATGGATCTGGGTAGAGATATGTAACATAGCCAATTATTTTATCTCGATCTCTTGCGATAATGATTCTACCTTCTGGTAAATCAGCAATCTCAACCAATGCCTTTTTTTGTTGTTCAGGTGGACGAAAAGCAACAAGGTCATGGTGAAACTCATAGCTTTCTAGCTTTTTTCCTGAAATTGGGCCTTCAATGATTAAGTTTCCACTAGGCGTCTTTATTTCCTTTGCATTATACGTTTTTCGATGTTCCATCACATCACCACCATGTAAAAGTACTTGTTCCTATTATACATGAAAATAAGGTGAATAAAGCGTTTTCATGATATTTTCTGAAAAATCTTTGACTGTTTAGCTTGTTGCTTTAAAAGCCGCAGGCTGTATACACTCCGCGTCCGGCGGGTGACTAGTGAGCCTCCTCGTCGCTAGTGCTCCTGTGGGGTCTCACTTTGGCCACTGGTCTGAGCAGGAGTCTACGTGTATTCAGCCTGCTAGGTTCTAATAAAAGAATTTTAAAAATTGAGAAAAAAATCCATTTGTACTATAATAGAAGGGTAAAGACTTACATAAGGGGGATTTATGTATGAAAGTGGAAGCGCTACCAGTAATTAAAGGGGATTTTAATTTAAAGAACTATGATGAAATGTATCGTGAATTCAATTGGGGAGAAATTGAAAAACAATTTTCATGGTCTGAAACTGGAAAGGTGAATATGGCGTATGAAGCAATTGATCGCCATGCACAAGGAGAGCGAAAAAACAAGGTGGCATTATACTACCGTGATCCTTCAAGGGAAGAAAAGTATACATTTAAAGAAATGAAGGAGATGTCCAATCGAGTTGGAAATCTATTAAAACAGGCTGCGGATGTGGAAAAAGGGGACCGTGTTTTTGTGTTCATGCCAAGATCTCCTGAGTGTTACTTTACAATATTAGGTGCAATAAAATTGGGTGCAATCGTGGGACCATTGTTTGAAGCTTTTATGGAAGGCGCAGTAAAAGACCGGTTAGAAGATAGTGCGGCCAAAGTGATTGTAACAACTCCCGAACTATTAGAAAGAGTACCGTTAGAAGATCTTCCTGCTTTAAAGCATGTGGTACTCGTGGGTGAAAACATAAAAGAAGAAGGACCTATCATAGATTTTTATACAAGAATGAAAAGTGCTAGTAAAGACCTTGAGATTGAGTGGGTAGATCGAAATGATGGCTTAATCCTTCATTACACTTCAGGCTCTACAGGGAAACCAAAGGGAGTCTTACATGTACACAATGCAATGGTACAGCATTATCAAACAGCTAAGTGGGTACTAGACCTAAAAGATGATGATGTATATTGGTGTACTGCAGATCCTGGGTGGGTTACAGGAACTTCTTATGGAATATTTGGACCGTGGTTATCAGGTGTGTCCAATGTGATTTTAGGGGGTCGTTTTAAGCCGGAAACTTGGTATCAAACAATTGAAGAATATGGAGTAACGGTTTGGTATAGTGCTCCAACTGCTTTTCGCATGTTAATGGGAGCGGGAGATGAATTAGTTAAACAATTTGATATGAGTTCATTACGACATATATTAAGCGTTGGAGAACCTTTGAATCCTGAAGTAATCCGCTGGGGAATGAAGGTTTTTAACTTAAGAGTTCATGATACGTGGTGGATGACAGAAACTGGTGGACAGACCATTTGTAATTACCCATGTATGGAAATAAAGCCTGGATCCATGGGCAAACCAATTCCAGGAATAAAAGCAGCGATTGTCGATGATCAAGGTCAGGAGCTTCCGCCATATCGTATGGGTAATTTAGCCATTAAACGAGGCTGGCCATCAATGATGTATACAATTTGGAATAATCAAGCAAAATATGAATCTTATTTTATGCCGGGTGATTGGTATGTATCTGGAGATTCAGCTTATATGGATGAGGAAGGTTACTTCTGGTTCCAGGGACGTATTGATGATGTCATTATGACAAGTGGTGAAAGAGTAGGGCCTTTTGAAGTTGAGAGTAAGCTTGTGGAGCATCCAGCGGTCGCAGAAGCGGGTGTTATCGGGAAACCAGACCCTGTACGAGGAGAAATTATTAAAGCGTTTGTAGCGCTTCGTGATGGTTATGAGGTATCAGAGGAATTGAAAGATGACATTCGTAACTTTGTGAAGAAAGGACTTGCAGCACATGCTGCACCACGTGAAATAGAATTCCGGGATAAGCTACCTAAAACAAGAAGTGGTAAAATTATGAGACGTGTCTTAAAGGCATGGGAATTAGACTTACCAACAGGGGACTTATCAACGATGGAAGATTAAGTACAAAGAGGCTGATCCAAAGCAGAGAATGCACGGGTCAGCCTCTTTGTTATATCAAAAAGAGGTAGACGAATGTGTCTACCTCTTAAGAAAATCCGGTGTTTTTAGTTTTGATCTTGTTCGCCTTGACCCTCAGGTTTCGGAGGTTGAGGCTTCTCCTCAGGAGGATTGACCTCTTCAGGAGGGGCTGGTTCCACTGGTGGAGGCTCAGGTGGAGCCTCCACTTTGGGTTTTTCTTGTTGATAATCACCAGATTTAACAAGTGTACTTTGTGATAATGGTGTCTCATTTCCGTTTACATCAACTGCTGTTACATAATAGGCAGCAATTGAATTACCGACATTAAATTGAAGTGTATCTCTAGCAGGAACACTGCCAATTCGCTTGAAATCTGTCGTGAAATTGTTCGCACGATAAATACGATATCCGAGCACATCATTATGATCATGCTTTTTCCACCATAAAGTACTACCAGCAATTGATGCATTAACTGTCGAAGGGACAGCGCCATTGTCAGTTACTTCTTTATCTTCTGTGATAACTAAATTTTTCCACTTTGCAGTGTTAGGTAAAATCTTCTCTATCGCTTTTGTATCTGTTAATTTGTGATACTCTAAGAATTCCTTCTTAATCATTACGCCTTCTTGTACAAACTCTGCAGGAGCATTAGCTGGTACACGATATGCTTTATCATCAACTACTATATATTTTCCTTTTGTTAAACTATCATCGACCTTAGTTGGTACGAATTTCGCATTGAAGATGTCTGATTCTACTAGTCCTGCTTCGCTACATAACGCAGAAGGAATTAATCCTGATAAAACACAATATGAGCGTCGAACAATCCCTCCAGGCATTTTAAATGACGCCTCAGGATCGACGAGGTCTGGTCGGATGTCATAGGCAGCATTCATTAATTTCGCCCATAGCATGATATTACGTTGTGAGTAGCCAACACCTTTATAAGTGTTATCAACTGGTTTTGGTGTGTCATAACCCATCCAAGTACCAAATGATACATTTGGATTGGTAGCAACGAACCAAACATCTTTCAAATCTTGACCAGTTCCTGTTTTACCAGCCCAATCAGAATTGAATTTAAGATGGCTGTATAATGATGTAGCAGTTCCACTTCTTATAACGTCTCTCATCGTATCAATCGTTAAATAAGCTGTTTGTGGCGAGAATACGTCTACTGCTTCAACTTTGTGTTCATAGACAATATCCCCATCTTTAGTCGTGATTTTCTCAATCATATATCCATCAATGAATTTTCCTTCATTCGCAAATGTCGCATATGCATTGACATTTTCTTCAACCGATACCCCATAAGTTAATCCACCTAATGAAACTGCATAAGCATGTTCATCTTCATCAACTAATGATGTAAAGCCCATTTTTTCTAAGAAGGTAAGTGGTCTTCGGTTAAAGTTATCAACATAAGCTTTAACAGCTGGAACATTTCGAGATAATTTTAACGCATGTCGTACAGACATTAATCCCTTATAATCATATGCTCCCCCATAGTTGTGAACTTGTTTTGGGCTACCAGGGTATTTATAAGGAACATCTGCTAGTACTGAGCCAGGTTGAAGTGTCCCGTATTCAAATGCTGGGGCATAATCAAGTAAAGGCTTCATTGTTGAACCATTTGGACGAATTGCCTTTGTTGCGTGATTTAATTCTTCTCTATTAAAATCACGACCTCCAACAAAGCTAATAATCTTTCCAGTTTTATTTTCAATTAAAACTGCACCAGTTTCAAGTGGTTCAAAAACGGCTTCACCAGTTTCTGGATCTGGCTTTTTATTTTTCTTATCGTTGCCATAGTAAGCAAATTCATCGACCACTTTTTGAAAAGAATCATAAATGTTTTTATCAATTGTGGTGTAAATACGATACCCATTTTGACGTAGTTGCTTAAGAGCTTCGGAATTGTAATAGCTTTTTAGCTCTTCATCAGCGTCTAGGTCACTCTGTTCATATCCATCTTCTTCGGCAATTTTATAGATTAAGATATTTGCAGCTCTTTCTTCGACTTCTGCAGTTAACCAAGGATAATCATCACGTGATGAGTTCAAAGGTTTTATTAATTGTGATCTTAAATCAAACGCCAAAGCTTCTTCATATTGCTCTTGGGTAATAAATTTTGCTGATAGCATTCTCCTTAAGACAGTATTCATTCTTTCTAAACCAGGTTCTAGATTATCTTTTACGTAAAGACCTTCTGCGTTAGGTTTATTATAAAATGGAGTGTGTGCATATGGATTTTGTGGAATGCCTGCTATAAAAGCCGCTTGAGCAATTGTTAAATCCTTTGCTTCTACACCAAAAAGTCCTTTAGCTGCTGCTTGTACACCAGCAATATTTCGACCATTTGAGTTTCTTCCGAAAGAAACGATATTTAGATAAGCTTCTAAAATATCATCTTTTTCAAAGAATTTCTCTAAACGCATTGCTAGTAGAATTTCTTTTGCTTTTCGATCAAACGATACTTCATTTGTTAATATTTGATTTTTAATTAATTGTTGGGTAAGTGTACTTCCCCCACTTTGCATTGGAGAATTTGTGACTTCCTGTAGGAGGGCACGCATAATCGCTTTAGGTACTACCCCATTATGCTCATAAAAATACTCGTCCTCTGTCGCAATTACAGCGTTAATTAAATGAGGGGAAATTTCACTTAAGTCAACTTCCTCACGTTCGAGGTCAGTTCGTAATGTACCTAAATAAATATCATGATCAAAGTAAACTTCTGTTGTTTCTTCATAGTTGTAAATATCTTTTTGCATACTTTCATAAGCTCTAACAGGTTCTGTTTTCACTAGTGAAGCGAAATATCCTGCGCCAACACCACCAGCAAAAGATAGTCCTATTAAACCTATAATGAGGAAAATTAAGAATAAGTTCCAAATCACGTTATATGTAATTCTTATTCCTTTCCAGGCTTGTTTATTTGTAAGAACTTGTCCGAACGATTGTAGTCGTTCCTTCCACTGAGATTTATTAAAATTCATATCATCAGCCCCCTAAAATCATGTACATTATAGCATAAAGAGGGAAGGAAGTATTATATTTTTCGCAATTTCCATTATTTTATTTGACATAAACTTACCTTTTATGATAAAAAGACATTAATATGATTATGCAATGAGAGGTCAAAGTAGTGTATAACTTCCATGTCCCAGAGAGCTGATGGTTGGTGTGAATCAGTACATAGGTTAACATGAATTACCACCTTGAGCATCTTTTGTGAACATAACATTTGTGTTAGTAGCAAAAGACGGTTTTTTCCCGTTATAGAAAATTGAGATAAGAACAATTATTTTTGTTTTTAAGTAGGGTGGTACCGCGATATAATACTCGCCCCTTCGTTTACGAAGGAGCGGGTTTTTTTATTGTCTAAAAGATAAAAAGGAGACGATTTTAATGCAAATATTGGATGATTTACAATTTAGAGGTTTAATTAATCAAATTACTGATGAAGAAGGTTTAAAGAAATTATTAAGTCAAGAAAGTGTTAAATTATATTGTGGTTTTGATCCTACTGCAGATAGCTTACACATAGGTCATTTAGTGGGAGTTCTGGCGCTTAAAAGATTCCAAATGGCTGGTCATCAGCCGATTGCATTAGTAGGAGGAGCTACCGGACTAATCGGTGACCCAAGTGGTAAGAAGGCTGAAAGAACATTAAATACACAAGATGTGGTAGAAGGCTTTAGCCAAAGTATAAAGAATCAACTTTCTCAATTTCTAGATTTTGAAAAAGAAGGAAATCCAGCGCAAATCGCTAATAACTATGATTGGATTGGCCAACTAGACTTAATCACATTTTTACGTGATATTGGAAAAAGCTTTGGTTTAAACTACATGCTTGCAAAGGATTCTGTTTCATCAAGACTTGATGCAGGTATATCATTCACAGAGTTTAGTTACATGATATTACAGTCATATGATTTCTTGAAACTATATGAAACTCAAAACTGTAAATTACAAATTGGTGGTAGTGATCAGTGGGGGAATATTACCGCTGGACTTGAATTAATTAGAAAAACAGTGGATGATTCAAAGGCATTTGGTTTAACGATTCCTCTTGTTACAAAATCAGATGGTACGAAGTTTGGAAAAACTGAGGGAGGTACGATTTGGTTAGATAAAGAAAAGACCTCTCCATATGAGTTTTACCAGTTCTGGATTAATACAGATGATCGTGATGTAATAAGATACCTTAAATACTTCACATTCTTTACGAAAGAAGAAATTAATCAATTTGAAGAGGAAATAAAAAATGCACCAGAAAAGAGATTAGCTCAAAAAGCTTTAGCAGAAGAAGTTACAAAGCTAGTTCATGGTGAAGAGGCATTTCTTCAAGCGGTTAAGATATCAGAAAGTTTATTTAGTGGAGAGATTCGTGATCTTTCTGCTGCTGAAATTATTCAGGGGTTTAAAGATGTCCCGTCATACCAAGTAGAGGGAGAAACTGAGATAGCTTTAGTTGAATTATTAGTAAATAGTAAAATTACCCCTTCGAAACGCCAAGCTAGAGAAGATATTACAAATGGTGCCATTTATATTAATGGAGAGAGAGAACAGGCTCTAGATCGTATAATTACAGAGAACGACCGAATCGAAGGTCAATTTACAGTCATTAGAAGAGGAAAGAAAAAATACTACTTAATTAAATACTAAGTACAAAAGAGGAGAGGTGGTTTAAACCACTTCTCTTTTTGTTTTTTTAATAAACATGATTACGGTAACTCATATTAACAAATGCTATCTTTATGACGTATTGGAGGTTAAAGCGTGAATAAGCTAGGAGATTATCTGTACCGATTTCGGAAAACGATTGTATTCCTTTGGGTCATTTTAATTATCATATTTAGCATGTGCGCTTTCAAGCTTCCTTCAGTTTTAAGTGGAAATGGGTTTGAATTTGAAGGTTCTTATCAGCAGACTACGAACTTGCTAAAGGATGAATTTAATCAAGCAGAATCATCAATTATTTTACTATTTGAAAAAGAAGATGTTATTTCAGAAGGTAAATGGAAACAGTATATTCAAGAAACATTTAGTCAAATTAATGGAATTGAAAACCTCGAAGGGTTTATCACACCCTTTGATCAAGAAGGTATGATTAAGAAAAATGTAGCCTATGGAATTCTTTTATTCAATGAAGAATCAGAGTCAATGAGTGAGAAAATTGAAGAGATAAGAGCACTTTTGAGAAATGAAAGCGGATTGAAAGTAACGATTACAGGCGAGCCAGTTATTGTAAAAGACTTAAATGAAGCTAGTCAGAAAGATTTGGCCAAAGCAGAGATGATTGGATTACCTATCGCACTTCTAGTCTTAGTATTAGCGTTTGGTAGTCTTGTTGCAGCAAGTATTCCACTGTTAATAGGAGTCATTTCGATCATCATTACAATGGGTCTTCTTTATCTGTTTAGTTATCATTTAGATTTCTCTATTTTTATTCTGAATATTGTCCCGATGATTGGACTGGCTTTAAGCATTGATTTTGCCCTACTATTTATTAACAGATTTAAAGACGAAATTAAAAGCAAAGACGTTCATGATGCGATTTGTATTACCCTGGCAACAGCTGGGCGATCTGTAATCTTTTCAGGAGTGTGTGTATTTATTGGGCTTTTAGGGTTACTTTTTATAAAAATCGATTTATTTATGAATGTTGCAGTAGGTGGAATGCTGGTTGTTTTGGTTTCTGTCATATCAGCGATAACCTTACTACCATCCTTATTATCTATATTAGGGGCGAAAGTGAACACTTTTAGTATTTTAAAAGTTCAAAATAACACAAATGGAATGTGGAAGTCTTTTGCCACATTTGTAATGAAAAAGCCCATTATAATGATGCTGATTGCCATTATCATTCTAACGGTTAGTTCTTTGCCTGTCCGTGATATGAAGTTAGACATACCAGGTATTGAGGCACTACCAACTAATTATGAAGCAAGAACTGCAATTGAAACTTTCAACGAAACCTTTGTAGATGAGCAAAAGCAAGATGATCATAAGGTTATTATGATTGCTGAGGTAGTTGGTGGCAATGTGATGGAGAAAGAAGACCTTACAAAGCTAGAAAATACCATTAATAAGATGGAAGCAGAGGGAGGAGGCACCCTCGAAATTGAATCTTTATTTACAATATTGGAGGTAGACAGTGCTGATGAATTATTGAATGTCCTTGCTTTTCAATCCAATTCGCCACAAGTAAAACAGATTCTTGATCAGTACACGACTAAGGATATGATGTTATTTAATCTTTACTTTGAAAATAAAACGAAAGCAAAGGATTGGGTAAGAAAGGAAAAGGAAAAAGAGAATCATCAATCTCAACTAAAGTTATATTATGGTGGTACTCCAACTTTTGAGCAAGAGATATTTGATGAAATTTATCACAAATCTCCCTATGGACTAACCTTAATTTTGGTAACGACATTTTTTATTTTGATGTTTGCTTTTAAGTCTTTATTAATTCCAATTAAAGCAATAATGATGAATATGTTAAGTTTAATTGCAGCATTTGGAATAATTGTATGGGTTTTTCAACAAGGTCACTTAGGGTTTGAAGCGACTGATATTAGTTTGATGGTTCCGGTTTTTGTTTTTAGCTTAGTTTTTGGATTAAGCATGGATTACGAAGTTTTTCTAATTTCTCGTATATATGAAAATTATCAACTAACACTTGATAATGATTCAGCAACAATTGATGGTCTTGCTGCAACAAGTAAAATCATTACATCTGCAGCTGCAATTATGATTGTTGTAACAGGAGCATTTGGCTTTACCGGTGTCATGCCAGTTAAGCAGGTTGGAGTGGGTATTGCTATTGCGATCTTTATCGATGCATCTATTATTAGAATGGTGTTAGTACCAGCATTAATGAAGCTATTTGGGGATTGGAATTGGTGGTTTTTTGGTAAAAAGACCAAAACAAAAACCCCGGGATAAATCCTGGGGTTGCTTGTTTTAACGAGAGTAGAACTCAACGATAAGTGCTTCGTTAATTTCAGCAGGTAATTCAGAACGCTCTGGTAAGCGAGTGAATGTTGCTTCTAATTTGTCAGCATCAAAAGTTAAGTAATCAGGTGTGAAGTTGTTTGTTTCAACAGCTTCTTTAACAACGTCAAGATTACGTGATTTTTCACGTAAAGAAATAGTTTGACCAAGCTTCACGCGGTATGATGGAATATCAAGACGGCTTCCATCAACTAAAATGTGACCGTGGTTAACTAATTGACGAGCTTGACGACGAGTACGAGCTAAACCTGAACGATAAACTAGGTTATCAAGACGAGATTCTAAAAGAATCATGAAGTTTTCACCGTGCTTACCTTGTAATTTACCAGCAGCATCAAATAAGTTACGGAATTGACGCTCATTAACTCCGAACATATGACGTAATTTTTGCTTTTCTTGTAATTGTAAACCATACTCAGAAAGCTTTTTACGTTGGTTTGGACCATGTTGTCCTGGAGCGTATGGACGCTTTTCTAATTCTTTACCTGTACCACTTAATGAAATGCCAAGACGACGGGATAATTTCCAGCTTGGACCTGTATAACGAGCCATGAATGACTCCTCCTTCAATGTTTTTATTTTGTTGTAAAATAAAAACAGATGTGACTTTTCATTATGCTCATTTTGTTTTCATGTATCCTCGCTCTAGCAGCAAAGAGTTACACGATACACCTTCTTAAGCTTTAAGAGGAACAAAATGATGACACAAAGTGACCACAAATGCTGCAATATTTTACACAACGACCATTATATGATTTTTTATACATTAAGTCAAGCTGATTTAGTTATTTGACTTAAAGCTACAGATTAGTGTAAAAAAATAATCACATTTTCTGAAAAATAAGTGAATAAATTGGGGAAATCTGAAGATTTTTAAATTATAATAGATATATTATCTTTAGTTAAAAGTAGATCGGCAATATAAATGTAGGTGATAAATTGGAATTACATGATAAAGAGGTACAGCAGCTTATACTATTTAAAAGTAAATTGTATGAGATATTAATGCTAGAAAATGAACACACAACGATTATACCAAAGCTTTTAGATTTAATAAAAAACGAATTTACTTTAAAAGCAGTGACAATTTATTTATTTGATGAATGGGAAGAACAGTTTGTTCCAGCCTCTTCGACACTTGATTTACATAAAAACGAACCTCGCCGAACGAAGATTTCGAAAGAGGAAATTCATATACTTGAATTCCATACTCCGAATGAAAACAATCAAGTGTTGGTGCCAATGAAAAACCAAGAAAACATTATTGGTTTTCTTTTACTGGATTTACAGGAAAATCAGACCACTAGTAAGAAGCTAATCACGACAATTAATGAAGAATGCACGAAAGTGATTGACCGGTCGCAAAAATATACGAAGTTTTTGAATGAAGAATTGAGGTACGAAAAGCTATTCGGATTGACAGCAAAATTTCACTCTTCAATGGATATAGATGAGGTATTAGGTGAGGTCATTTTAACATTGCAGAAGGTGTATCCATCCTTTAAGTATTACTTACTCTTATCACATGATAATGTTGAAAATGAAAATCTACCTATTAAGGACCTACAATATAATAATTATGATAACTCACCTGCGATTCAGGCTTATGTAACAGGTGATATTCAAAAAGAAGATATTGTTGTGGATCAAAAGTCAATACTATATGCCCCGCTAAAGGGTAAGCAAGGTGTATATGGAGTACTTGAAGTAATTGCTTCAGGTAATATAAAGTTTCCAAATCAAGAAATTAATTTTATTGAACTACTCGCCAATACTGCTGGAAGTGCTTTAGAGAACGCTCAACTTTACCAACAATCCAAGCGCCTTGTCGCAGATTTACAGTTAATAAATGATACTACCCATAAGTTAAATTCTAATTTGAGACTAAACGATACAATCTCTTTTATGTCAGGTCAGATTAGCAGGTATTTACTTGGTGATGAGGTTGGTTTTGTTTTTATTAAAAAAGATAATCAGATTGAAGTGTTAGATGGAAGTACAGTTTATTTTTCTTCAGATGATTCGCTACAAATCATTGAATATGTTCGTAGTCGATTAATTCAAGAACGTGACACATTGTTTATAGGCGATTTTGACTATGGTAGCGATAATGATGCAGATCAGGAATCCAGTGTATTTCGTTCTATTATGGCTGTGCCGATGGTTCAAAGCGGTGTAGTGATAGGCTTTGCGATTGTTCTTCATCGTAATCCGTATTTCTTTTCCTTTGAAACTTTCAAGTTGTTTCAATCATTAATTCATCATTCAACTTTAGCTTTTTCAAATTCAACCTTAAGAGAAGAGTTGGAGAATTTAGTCATTACAGACCATTTGACCAAACTATATTCAAGAAACTTTTTAGATGATCAAATTCATTTATCTATGGAAAGAGACGGTTTCGGAACTTTTCTATTAATTGATATCGATAATTTTAAAGCGATCAATGATACATTCGGGCATCAAATTGGTGATTCAGTGATCGTTCAGGTGGCTAATGTATTAGAAGCTAATATTCGTGATAATGATATTGGGGCAAGGTGGGGTGGCGAGGAGCTTGCGGTTTATTTGCCTGGTGTGGACCTAGAAATAGGGATTGTAATTGCTAATCGGCTAGTTAAAAAGGTACAAGATAACACAACACCACAGGTTACGATTTCATGCGGGGTTGCACATTGGTCAGCCGAACACAAAGACAGTGTTCAACAATTATTCCATAGAGCCGATCAAGCACTATACATTGCAAAAGATACTGGCAAAAATAAAGTGGTCGTACAGGATTTATTAATACAATAAAAAAGCAGGAGTGCCTTTAGTTTAAGGCGCTCCTGCTTTTTTACAAGATAAGAAAGTATATAAATTTCGAACCTGGTTTTGGTGTCTAGCTCCAGCGCCTAGCCCCTCGATTGCTTCAGACCCTTCCGTCGGAAGCGAGCTTCCTAGTCAGGGTCCTCTAGCACTTTTCGGGGCTGACCAGGCGCTTCCGCTTTTCATGGTGTCTAGCTCCAGCGCCTAGCCCCTCGGGGTCATAAGTCAAATCACTTCAGAAATCAAGATTTCCTGCGTGATTCGCCTTATGCCTGTCGGGGCTGAACAAGGCGCTTGCGCTTTTCTTAGTGTCTAGCTCCAGGCGCCATCGGCTCGGGGTCATAAGCCAATCCGCCGTGAAGGTTAAAAAGCAAACCTTCAAGCCGGCCTGTCTTATGCCTGTCGCCGATAAACGGGCGCCTTGCGCTTTTCTTGTTATAAATGTTTACTTAGCACTCCAATAAATTCTTCAAGATATTCCTGATCGATTTCATCAAATCGATTTTTGATCGGACTATCAATATCAAGCACACCATACACTAGTCCATCTTTAATAATTGGAATGACAATTTCCGATTGTGATGCTGCATCACAGGCAATGTGACCTGGAAACGCATGAACGTCTTCAACTCGTTCAGTTCTTTTGTTTTCAGCAGCAGTACCACACACACCTCTGCCAAAAGGAATTCTTACACAGGCAGGTAAGCCTTGAAACGGACCTAAAACAAGCTGGTTATTTTCAGTTAAATAAAACCCAACCCAATTTACTTCCTGTAAAAATTGATTTAATAATGCAGCAGCATTCGCTAAATTAGCAATTGGATTTGATTCTCCCTCAATTAGTGCAGATAACTGTTTTATGACCATTTTGTAATTTTCTACACGGTTCTCGTTGTATTGTTCGACATGAAACATTGTAATCCCCCCTAGGTAATCGTAAATATGATTTTATCTTATCAAAATACGATGAATAACGCATTTATTTGTCGAGTGAAACTTAAAGGATTTAACCCTAGTTTCTAGAATTTTATAAAAGAGAGTAAGGTCTAAGTAAAAGTCTAGATTTAACCAGACTAATAAAAAAGTCTGACACCATTTATAAAAAAGGTGGTTATGAATAATGACAGTAAAAGTAAAAAAGACGTCAAAAACAAAAGAAAAAGTCATTGATGCAGCAGCTTATTTATTTAATACAAAAGGATTTGATGGAACGTCAGTCAGAGAAATCGCAAGAAAAGCAGACGTGAATGTTGCAAATATATCCTATTATTTTGATAACAAAGCAGGTTTGCTAGAATACTTGGTCTCTTCATTTTTAGACGGGTATACTTCAGTGATTGAGCATGCATATGTGGAATTAGACAGTCGTTCTGCAAGAGAGTGTTTACTCATGTTTATAAAGAATATTATGAACTACCAAAAAGATAATAATCAATTGGCGAGATGTGTTTTAAGAGAAATCACATTAGACTCAGTGCTGATTCGCGAAGTTTTAACAACATATATGACGAAAGAGAAATTTTACATTAAGTCTATTCTGGAAACAGGTATTCATCAACAGGAGTTCAGAAAGTTACTAATCCCACATACAATTATGCAACTTAAAGGGATGCTGACAATGCCGTATTTGCATCCGCAATACATGACAGAAGTATTACACGTAATGCCTAATGAGACATACTTTACAGATCAATATGTGAAAGAATTAGAAAGATGGGTCAATCTAACGATTTGTCTACCACTTGAAAAATCTTTCATTTCAACTAGAACAACGAAATAGACAGCGAGAGTTTAGAACTTTGTAGGTGAAGTAAAGAGATGTGTTGCATGTAAAAATTCAAAACCTTGTTCTAAGTCCTTCGCGCTGTGGGCATCTGACCCATAAACTAGAGGGATTTTTTGTTTGATTGCTTCTTTAACAATCCACTCAGGTGGGTAAGGTTCCTCACAATACTCCTTTTTTACACCTGCTCCGTTATAATCTAGTTGTAATCCTGATTCTTTTATATTAGTAAGAATCGTAAAAAGCATAGAGGAATAATCTTTCTCAGGTTTAAATAATTTTTGAAATTTATGGACTAAAGTAATATGACCGATTCTTCTTGGTTTGAATGTTCCAAGATCAGCTATAATTGATTGATTTAGTGTGTTGTAATATCGTTCGTAGATTGCGTCTACAGAGGAATATCTTTTTGTCATTTCCTCAAACACACTTGCAGAAAAATCGACACAATCATATTTCCCTTCGTGCTCCAAAAAATGGACTGAAAGGATGCTGTCATCTAAAAAAGGTCCATACTCATTTAAAAATTGAGTGATTTCTTTTTCGTACCCCTTAATAAAATCCACTTCTAAACCGATATTAATCCTGATTTGAGTTTTGTATTTTTTTTTCAGTTCACTTAAGCGAGCGATATACGGTTCTAAATTTGTAGGATCCATCCCGCTGTCTTTATCAGGGGTTGGGTCATCAAATCCATGTGGAAGAGGCGCATGTTCTGTGAAAGAAATTTCATCGTAATTGAGCCTGATTGCTCTTTCTATATATTCCTCAAAATCATCTTTTGTACCATGTGGACAAAACGGTGAGTGGATATGACCATCTCTTTTCAAGTAGACCCCTCCCAATTTCGTGAATGTTTTAGCAAATTTCTGTAAAAAAAAATAAATTTTTGCTCAAAAATTGTCGTTTACATGGTATCATAAAAACATTGAAAAAACATTAAATTGATTTTTATAATGCCTTCTAACAAACAGAGGTTTATACATAAAGGATACGATAGGAGCAAGGGGGCTTTTTATGGAATACTTGATCGGAATTTTTATTATTATTATAAGCATAGCAATTTATGGTTTTTATTTCCGGAAAAAGATTTATCAAGAAGTTGATCGATTAGAATTATGGAAAATTGAGATTACAAATCGGCCGGTTACTGATGAAATTTCTAAAGTGAAAGAATTGAACATGACAGGGGAAACGGAAGACCTTTTTGAACAGTGGCGAAAAGAATGGGATGAAATTGTCACTTTACACCTTCCAAATGTAGAGGAGTATTTATTTGATGCAGAGGAATTCGCAGACAAATATCAATTTAAAAAGGCAAAAAAGGTGCTTCAGCAGATTGAAGATAACTTAACTCATACCGATACTAGCATTAATCGTATATTAGATGAATTAAATGAGCTGATTGGTAGCGAAGAGAAGAACCGTGTTGAGGTAGAAGAGTTAAAGCAATCCCACCGAGAATTAAAGAAGGTTTTGCTAGCACACCGCCATACTTTTGGTCAGGCTGAATTACAACTTGAGTTAAAGCTTGATGAGATCAACCAAAAGTTCAAAGAGTTTGACGAATCAACAAAGCAGGGGAACTATTTACAAGCGCGAGAAATGGTACTATTTGTCAAGAGTCTTTTGTCTAGCTTAACAAAGAAGATGGATGATATTCCAGGTTTACTGGCAGAATGTCAAACATCATTACCAAAGAAGCTTGATGAAATTTCAGATGGACATGATGAAATGAGAAATCAAGGATACATTCTAGATCATATCCAAGTTGTTAAAGAGACTGAAAGAATTAGAACACAATTAAGTTACTTTATAGAATTAATTGAGAAAATTGAGACAGAAGAAGTTAAAACAGGGATTGAGGAAGTAAGAGAATCTATAGAAACTTTATATGACTTACTTGAAAAGGAAGTTGAAGCAAATCAATTTATTCAGTCAGAACTTGCACAAATAGAAGAAAACTTACAAACGTTAATCGAACAAAGCAAAGAGTCTGAATACGAGACACAATTAGTGCAGCAAAGTTATCAATTGACAGAGAAGGACCTTGACGCACATCGTCAAATTATTAAGAAACTGGCACTATTGTTTAAACAATTTGTGATTATTAGAGACAAGTTATCAGAAGAACATGTGGCATATTCGATTGTTAAAGAAGAGCTTGAGACAGTTTATACATCACTTCAAGATCTAAAAGAAAAACATCTTCAGTATTGTGAGATGATTCAAGCTTTACGAAAAGATGAGCTAGCAGCTAGAGAAAAGGTAGCTGAAATGCAAAAGAAGTTACACGACATTAAGAGATTGCTTTTAAAAAATAATATACCAGGATTACCTGTCAGTTATGGCGAAATATTAAATGAAACGAAACTAGCTGTAGAAGAAGTATTAATCAGGTTAAATGAAACACCACTTAACATGGTTGCTGTTAGTGAGTCACTTAATTTTGCAGAGGACTTAGTTACCAAAACCTTTGAATTAACAGAAGAAATGATTGATAGGGTATATCTTGCTGAAAAAGTCATTCAATATGGAAATCGATATCGAAGTCGCCATCAAAGAATAGCAAATAGTCTAGACGAAGCTGAGAGCTTATTCCGTAGTTTCGAATATCAGCAAGCGCTAGAACAAGCAGCTACAGCACTTGAGGAGCTAGAGCCTGGTGTGTTAAAAAGAATTGAAGAACATATTGCATCTGAATAGTAATAATTAGGACCTTCATGGATAAAAGGCTACTACGTCATTTTTAGTAGCAGAAGCTATCTATGGGGGTTTTTCTTTTGATTTCCTTTCCAAACAGAATATGGTATCATACCTTTTGCATGAGACGTGTAAGGAGGATTACAATGATCTATCTTGATAACAGTGCTACTACTAAACCGTTTAATGACGTAATTAATTCTTTCGTAAAGATATCACAAGACTATTTCGGAAACCCTTCGTCCTTGCATAGGCTTGGTGGTGAGGCTGAAAAGTTATTAACTCAGGCCAGACAACAAGCTGCGAATTTATTAGAAGTTTCTCCTAGCGAAATCATCTTTACTGCTGGCGGGTCAGAAGGAAATAATCTTGCGATAAAAGGAACAGTACTTCAGCATAAAAATCGTGGAAATCACATTATCACCACAGAGATAGAACATCCTTCTGTTAGTGAAGCATTCCAACAAATGAAGAAACTAGGTTTCGAAGTTTCCTATGTACCTGTTAATCATAATGGTATAGTGGATGTTGAGGATATTAAGAGGGAGATAAGGGAAACGACCATTCTTGTATCAGTCATTCATGTAAATAATGAAGTAGGAACAATACAGCCAATTATAGATATAGGTGGATTACTGAAACAGTATCCAAAGATACTGCTTCATGTGGATCATGTACAAGGTATTGGAAAGGTACCATTGAAATTACATAACAGTGGAATCGATCTTTGTACGATATCTGCACATAAATTTAATGGATTAAAGGGAACAGGTATCCTATATGTAAAACAAGGAGTGAATCTCGCACCTCTTATCTCAGGTGGAGAACAAGAGATGCAATTCCGTTCTGGAACAGAAAATGTCGCGGGAATTGTGTCAATGACTAAGGCTTTGAGAATAACAATCGAGAACATGGAAGAAAACGTAAAGAAAATAAATAAAATAAAGACAGAATACATCAATGGGCTTAAGAGAAATAGTAATATCACGCTTAATACACCAGTAGAGCAAAGTGCACCACATATCATAAATTTTTCGATTAATGGGTTAAAGTCAGAGGTTTTTATACACCTGTTAGAGGAAGAGGGAATTATTGTATCGACCACTTCTGCTTGTTCTTCGAAGAAACAATCACCAAGCAAAACATTACTTGCTATGAAAAAGAGTAAAGAGATTGCAAATAGTGCAATCAGAATTAGCTTGTCTCAGTCCAATGAACTACAAGAAGTCTCTATTGTCTTAAACGCAATTGATAAGGCAATAAATCAATTAGGAAAGGTAATGAAATAAATGCAATACGACCATATCCTTATACGCTATGGTGAAATCTCGACAAAGGGACGTAACCGTAAACGATTCATAGAAAAACTAAAAACAAATATCCTGTTGAACTTAATTGATTTTAAAAACATTGAAATTGAAACAACAAGAGATCGGATTTACATCGTCTTAAACGGGGAAAATCATGATTTGATTTGCAATAAACTAAAAACAATTTTTGGTATTCACTCTTTTAGTGTTGCCGTTAAGACAGAAAGTGAAATTGAAGCAATAAAGGCTGCGGCTTTATTTGCGTTCAAAGAACTTGAATATGAAGGGAAAACCTTTAAAGTGTCTACGAGAAGAGCAGACAAACTATTTCCGTTGGAAACGAACGAAATTAATTATCAGGTAGGTAGTCATATTCTTACAAATATAAGCAATTTAATCGTAGATGTGCACAAGCCGATGATTAATGTTCGAGTGGAAGTAAGGAAAGAAGCTTCATATATCACTTGTAAGGATATACCGGGTGCTGGTGGGTTACCAGTTGGGACAAGTGGAAAATCTATGTTGATGCTCTCAGGTGGATTAGATAGCCCTGTAGCAGGCTATTTAGCAATGAAAAGAGGGTTAGAAATCGAAGCGGTTCATTTTTATAGTCCACCTTATACAAATGAACGATCGAAACAAAAAGTATTAGATTTAACTGAAGTCCTTACCCAATTTGGATCTGACATTAACCTTCATATTGTTCCATTTACAGAAATTCAAGAAGTGATCCAAAAGCAAGTTCCTGAAAACTATTCGCTTATATCGACTAGAAGAATGATGTTAAGAATTACGGATGAACTAAGGAACAGAAGAAAAGGACTAGCAATTACTACCGGTGAGAGTCTAGGGCAGGTTGCAAGTCAAACAATGGAAAGCATGTTTGCTATTAATGGAGTTACCAATACTCCAATGATTCGTCCATTGATTACAATGGATAAAACAGAGATTATCGATATGGCTAAAATTATCAATACACATGACATTTCTATTCGTCCCTATGAGGATTGTTGTACGATCTTTAGTCCAGCAGCACCAAAAACAAGGCCAAAACCTGAGAAGGTCGACTATTACGAAAGCTTTATTGATTTCAACGAGTTAATTATTAAAGCTGTTGAGAATACCGAAATGATTAGAATCGGAAGTGGAGTAAACAAAAAGGAACTAGAAGAGTTGTTTTAAGCAATGGGAATAATATGACACTCCTGTGAACAATTTCCAGTAAAAAAGTTGTATGATTACTACGGTTTTTACACAATCTATACTCACAAGGAGGTGATAGCACATGGCAAACAACAGCAGCTCAAACCAACTTTTAGTATCAGGTGCACAACAAGCAATCGACCAAATGAAGTATGAAATCGCTTCTGAATTTGGTGTAAACCTTGGAGCAGATACAACTTCACGCGCTAACGGTTCTGTAGGTGGAGAAATCACTAAACGTTTAGTATCTTTTGCTCAACAACAAATGAGTGGTTCTTTCCAACAACAATAATTAAATATAAGTGGCTACAGAGCGGGATTTTAATCCCGCTCTTTTATTTTTATAAGAATGATCTTTTTACTTTTTCCCAGTACGAGTTATCCTTTAATTTAACCGTTTTAATAACGCGATCACTTAAAGTAAAGTCCAATCGCTCAACATGTTGGATACTTACTGCCTCGTTATCCATACCGATAATTGGGAAATCATTACCATCCTGAACAACGGTTAAAGATAATTTCCTTTGATTACTTAATATAAAAGATGAACCTAATGTGCGATATAAATTGTTGTTTAGAGAAGCTAACTCAGTGACCTGTAAGCATGGTAAAAGAGGATCAACCACTGCCCCACTAACAGATTTGTTATAGGCTGTACTACCTGTTGGTGTAGCAACAATCATTCCATCTCCCCTAAACGTTTCGAAATGAAGGTCATCAATATAAACATCCATAACAAACGTTTTGATAATAGGAGATCGAATAGAACATTCATTTAAACAATAAAATGCTGCTTCATTATCGACACTGACTTCAAGAGTAGGATATCTTCTAACTTCTATTTGTTCGTTTGTCATCGCCTCAACTAAACCTTCAATATTGTTTATATCAAAGTCGCAATACATACTTAAACTACCTGTAGTTGAGATTCCCACATAAAGGCAGTCTTGTCTGAAGTGCGTCTTGCGAACAGCTTGTAAAAAGGTCCCATCGTCACCAATGCTAACAATAATATTTGCTTTGGTGGGGTCAGTTACATTAATAAAATTATGTTCTTTTGCTAAATCTTTTAATTCATCCACTTTTTGAACTATTTCGTCGCTTTTTTTGTAAAAGAAGTAAACATTTCTTCGATTAGGCATAATTAATTCCTCCATTAAGCGTTCTTAGTCAGCATTATTATAGCAGATTTTTATCCATAAATAGGAATATCTGTTACAATATAATCTTTAGTTTACATGATTTTGAAACTAAAAGTAAAATGAACCGTAAAGAACATTGGTAGTTTTAAAAAAAGGATAAAAAAGGAGTTGTACATTTAATGAATGGAAAACGATGGGCAGCCTTAGGAATTGCTGCAGGGCTTTTTATCATATCAATCATCATGAATTTTGCTTCGGCTATTGCTTTTAAAGAAGGTGAAAGTTGGACTGAAGGGTTTTTAGGTGGTGCTGATACAGAATTTATTGAAAAGCCTCTCATACAGGGTGGTGGATTAGATAAAATCTTAGTTTTAGAAGTAAATGGGGCCATACAAGATACTGGTGATGACGTATCTTCGTTATTTAGTCCAATTGGATATCAACATCAAGCATTTCTTAGAATGATTGACCAGGCAAAAGAGGATAACACAGTTAAAGGGATTATATTACGAGTTAATTCACCTGGTGGTGGAGTAGTCGAAAGTGCAGAGATTCATAATCGACTGGTTGAGTTAAGAGAGGAAACAGAGAAACCAATTTATGTATCAATGGGAACAATGGCTGCATCGGGAGGTTATTATATTTCAGCACCAGCTGATAAGATTTTTGCAGTGCCTGACACATTAACTGGTTCTTTGGGCGTAATTATGCAAGGTATTAATTATAGTGGGTTAGCAGAAAAATATGGAGTTACATTTGAAACGATAAAAAGCGGTGAGTATAAAGACATCATGTCTGCATCAAGAGACATGACGCCTGAGGAAAGGGAAATTCTTCAGAACATGGTCAATAACGCTTATGAAGGTTTCGTTGATGTAATTGCAGAAGGACGGAATTTATCGGAAGCAGAAGTAAGAAAGATTGCTGATGGTCGAATCTATGATGGTAGGCAAGCTAAAGAATTAAATTTAGTTGATGAGTTAGGCTATTTTGAGGATGCTGTGGAAGCAATGAAGAAAGATCATGAGTTAGGTGACATTAGTGTTGTTGAGTATGAAGCTAACTATGGTTTTGGTTCCCTATTTTCAATGAGTGCTAAGAAGATCTTTACAGATGATATTGAAATGGCTTCTCTTGTACAGTTACTTTCTCAACCTAATTCACCTAGAATGATGTATTTATATGCTAAGTAAGGAGGCGAGCGCTCATGGATATACAATATGATTCGACCGAACAAAAATCTCAAGATCTTGTCCCTTCTCACAATAATGTTTTATATGTTCAATATGCAGGATTTTGGATGAGGTTCTGGGCATATCTACTCGATTTAATTGTAATTGCCAGCCTTAATAGGATTATTATTTATCCAATTTTAAGGCTATTAGATATCCCTATTGGGGACCCAAATATGTTTGCGCCAGTGTCTATCTTAACTGCCATCACATACTTTCTGTACTTTGTGCTAATGACTAAATATTTTAAGCAGACCTTAGGTAAAATGATATTTGGTTTGAAGGTGATTTCTCTTTCAAATAAAGAACTTACATGGTCTACTGTCATATTTCGTGAGTTTATCGGAAGATTTATATCAAAGATAACATATATAGGCTATTTAATCGTTGCGTTTCTGCCTAAGAAACAGGGAATTCATGATTTGTTTTCTGAAACGACGGTTGTACATGAACATAAGGAATTAATAAAGCAGTCTTAAAGAAAAAGAACACCAGAAATGGTGTTCTTTTTCATGGGGATCTATCTTTTGTAGGGCCGATACCTTTTTTTGAAAATAATGTTTATAACATTTAGCGAAGGGTGATAATGGAAGATTGAAGGGAGTGAGTGTAGTGAAATGGGTCTTCATTATTTTTCTCGTTATTATTGCCATTTTATTTTTAATCATTATTAGTAAGTTAACAGTATTAATCCAAATCAATCACTCACCTAAGAGCCAAGATGTAAGAATTAAGCTCAGTACATGGTTGGGGCTAATAAGGTATACCATTCATATACCACTAATGAAGCTTGATGATGATTCAGCGAGTGTTGTTGTTAAGCATGAAGAAAAAAGTAATTTAAAAAAAGAAAATGCAAAAAATAAAAGTGAAAAGTTTTCTCCCGATGAAATTATCCGTGCCATAAAGGATTCGGAAAAGATTATTGAACATGTAGCGAATCTACACAGAATAATTAAGAAGTTTTTCAAAAAAGTGACAATATCAAAGTTAGAATGGCATTCAGTTTTTGGAATAGGAGATGCAGCACATACAGGTATTTTTGTTGGACTAGGATGGTCTGTGAAGGGGTGTCTTTTGGGGGTAATAAGCCAATATATGAGATTAAAAGGTCAACCTCATATTACAATTACTCCTCTATTCCAACAGCTTAACTCTGAGACTAAATTTGAATGTATGTTTCATTTTAGAGTAGGGAATGCTATGTTAGCAGGAATTAGACTGGTTAAATATTGGAAGGGTGGATTGCCGAAATTTAAAACAAAACCACTTTCCATGTTATCAGGTAGTAATTCAAAAAATCAGTAAAAAGCTAGGAGGAATTGTAATGGCTGATCATCCAATTAAAGGGTTAATGACTACAGCAATGGAAAACTTAAAGGAAATGATTGATGTTAATACAATCATTGGTGACCCTGTTGAAACACCAGATGGAAGTGTGATTCTTACAGTATCAAAGGTCGGATTTGGTTTTGCAGCAGGTGGTAGTGAATTTGGTGGGTCTCCTTCAAAAGATGGAGAATCTTCAAGCTTACCATTTGGTGGAGGAAGTGGTGGAGGAGTATCTATTACACCAATCGCTTTCCTTATCGTAAATGCTCAAGGTGTTAAAATGCTGCATCTTGATGAAAATACACACCTATACGAGAAACTATTAGAACTTGCACCACAAGCAGTTGATAAAGTGCAACAAATGTTTAAAAGTAAAAGTCAAGGTCAAGGTAATAACCAACAACAATCACAAAATCAAAATAATCAAGATTTTGATATTTAAGATTTACGAATTGGGCTTTTCCCTAAGAATCATGCACAGCAAAACGCTGGCACTTATGGAATAGCCTTTTTTCTTCGCAAGCCTTTATTGTAAAATTTTCTAAATAACCAATCCTAAACGTTGCAATCTTCGAGAGATATAGCTAGAATTTACATGTACATACAATAAAGGAGGAATTGGGATGGCAAATATAACATTTAAAGGTAATCCGGTTACATTACTTGGTCAAGAAGTAAAGGTTGGGGATACTGCTCCAGATTTCACTGTATTAGCAAATGATTTATCTCCAGTAACACTTGCAAGCTCTAAGGGGTCAGTACGTTTAGTAAGTGTTGTTCCTTCAATTGATACAGGAGTGTGTGATGCACAAACACGACGTTTTAATGAAGCTGCAGCAAGTCTTGAAAATGTTAAAATACTAACAGTAAGTGTTGACTTACCGTTTGCGCAAAAACGCTGGTGTGGATCTAATGGCATTGAGGCTGTTCAAACACTTTCTGACCATCGTGATCTTTCATTTGGTGAGGCATTTGGAGTTGCGATTAAAGAATTACGTTTACTTGCACGTGCAGTCTTTGTTATCGATAGCAGTGATAAAGTAACGTATGTAGAGTATGTGAGCGAAGCAACAGATCACCCTAATTACGAAGGTGCAATCGAAGCTGCTAAAGCTGCAAAATAAAAATCATTATACTACATAATCAAATACGTAGAAGCTTATGAACAGTATAGAGCCCTGGAAACTTAGGGCTCTTTTACATTTAAGAGCTTTTAACAATAAGGAGTCTAATAGGAGGACACAATGGAACAAAGATCACAAGTGGAAATATTGTTCACCATTATTGATGAAACTGCCACACTATTAAAAGAAGAACTATCTTGTACATACATAGAAGCCGTTGCAGAAACTGGAGAAAATATATTTCAACAATCCATTTTACAAGAAAACATAAGTGAACTAAATAAGAAGAGACTAGAAAAAGAGTACAGCTCAATCTTAAAAAGAAATTATTCCAATGAAGAAATTAGAAAGGCGTATCAACTCGCCATACTTAAGGGAATGCACGAAGGAGCTCAAGTAAATCATCAGATGACTCCTGATGCTGTGGCACTATTTATGGGTTATCTTGTTAGAAAGCTTAGTCATGATAAAGAAGAGGTTGCGATTTTTGATCCAGCAATCGGAACTGGTAATTTATTAACAGCAATCATGAATCAAAACACTGGGAAAACAATAAATGCATTTGGCTCTGATATCGATGATTTGTTAATAAAATTGTCATATGTAAATGCAAACTTGCAGAAGCATAACATTCAACTATATAACCAAGATAGTCTCGAACCATTATATGTAGACCCTGTTGACGTAATTGTTTGCGATTTACCATATGGATACTACCCAAACGATGTAAATGCTTCAAATTATAAAATGAAGGCAGATACTGGTCATTCTTATGCACACCATTTGTTCATTGAACAGAGCTATAAATATATAAAGCCCGGTGGTTATCTTGTACTTCTTATCCCGAATGCGCTATTCGAAAGTGCTGAAGCTAACAAGTTAAATACTTTTATTACAGAAAATATGCACATTCAAGGTTTAATTCAGTTACCATCAACCATGTTTAAGAAAAAAGAAGCTGCAAAAAGTGTCTTTATTTTACAGAAAAAGGCAGAAAATGTTCTTGCTCCTAAACAAGCATTATTAGCGAGCCTTCCATCCTTTTCAAATAGAGACTCGATGGCTAGAATGATCCAACAAATAGATCAATGGTTTGAGGATGAGAAGGAATCTGTAGAAAAAACGCATTAAATAAGTCTATTAGTTGTCAGAATTTAATAAATTTGTGGCGAAAACGGTACCAATTAGTTCTTACTCTTGAAATGTTAGGTTCCCGATGTTTAAATGGAAAAGGCAGATAAAAAGTGTCAAATTGCATAGAATAATGTAGAGAATGATACTGTTACATACAACTTGGGAACTCAAACTTAAAGGAGCGGGAGAAATGTCAAAAATTATTGCAATAAACGCAGGAAGTTCATCTTTAAAATTTCAGTTATTTGAAATGCCAAGTGAAGAAGTTGTTACTAAAGGCTTAGTCGAAAGAATTGGTCTTGATAATGCAATTTTTAATATTAGCGTAAATGGTGAGAAACAAACAGAAGTAACTGAAATTCCTGATCATTCAGTTGCTGTTAAGATTTTATTAGACAAGTTAACAAAAACAGGAATTATTAAATCATTAGATGAAATAGATGGAATAGGTCATCGTGTTGTACATGGTGGAGAGGAATTTAGTGACTCTGTTCTAATTACAGACGAAATCTTAATGAAATTAGACAAATTAGCAGAATTAGCGCCACTTCATAATCCGGCAAACATAACTGGAATCAAGGCTTTCAAAGCGGTTTTACCGAATGTACCAGCTGTAGCGGTCTTTGATACAGCATTTCATCAAACTATGCCAGAAAAGTCATTTCTTTATAGTCTACCTTATGAATATTATGAGAAATATGGAATTCGTAAATACGGTTTCCACGGAACATCTCATAAGTATGTGTCTGAACGTGCAGCAGAATTATTAGGACGACCACTAGAACAATTACGTTTAATTTCTTGTCACTTAGGAAATGGTGCAAGTATTGCAGCGATTGAAGGCGGTAAATCAATCGATACTTCAATGGGCTTTACTCCACTAGCTGGAGTGGCTATGGGAACACGTTCTGGTAATATTGACCCTTCTCTAATGCCTTACATTATGGAAAAAACGGGACAAACTGCAGATGAAGTACTAGATGTCTTAAATAAAAAGAGTGGAATCTTGGGGATATCAGGATTTTCAAGTGATTTACGTGACATCGAGGCGGAGGCTGGAAAAGGAAACGAGCGTGCTGAATTAGCACTTGAAGTCTTTGCTAGTCGTATCCATAAATATATTGGCTCATATGCTGCAAGAATGTATGGAGTTGATGCAATTATTTTTACCGCTGGAATCGGTGAAAATAGCGATACAATTCGTGCACGTGTACTTCGCGGGTTAGAATTCATGGGTATTTATTGGGATCCAGCGCTTAACCAAGTTCGTGGGGAAGAAGCGTTTATTAACTACCCACACTCACCAGTAAAGGTTATTATTATACCTACAAACGAAGAAGTCATGATTGCGCGTGACGCTGTACGTTTAGCACAATAATCAAACAAAAGTGTAGTAGAAAATTACTTTTCTCTACACTTTTTTTATGTGAAAAGATAAGCCTCTCTCTCAATCCCCCTTTGTCTCAAAGATCCTTTGCATAGTGTCTTACTAATAAAAGATAATTCAAATATGATATAATTGGATAATAATTATAGGATAGGGGGCTTAAACTCGTGACTTTGTCTGAGCGTGAGAGAAGTGTACTCGACCAAATCCATCATTGGTCTGATCAATTGTGTGAATATGAACAAACTGACTTTCAAATGACATATGATAAAGTAATGGAGCAAACATTTCAGTTAGTTCCAGAAGAAATAAGAAGTGAATTTTTTTCCAAAATTGACAACTGGTTATTTCATCTTCATGCAGTTATTCAAGGAACACAGTTGCAGATGGATGCAAGAGAAAGAATTATCACATCTGCTAGGGCATTTCAAGAAGTAGACCAATTAACCGATTTAAAAAAACTGTCCTTAGATCAACTTACATACTTAGCTGAACATCAGATTGCAAAGCATCGAGTCTATTCATTCGCTCAAGGTGGGCTAGTTGGTACAGGTGGTCTTTTGTTAGTGGGTACAGATATTCTAACAATGACTACAATTAACCTTAGAGCTGTTCAACTCATTGCTATGACCTACGGGTATGAAACAAGTACACCATACGAAATGATGTTATCACTAAAAGTTTTTCATTCAGCAACCTTACCTAAAAATGTAAAGCATCAAGGTTGGATAGAGCTTATTGAGGAATTAAACGATTTAACGCAAGAGAATCTTTATTTGTATGAAGGAAATGATCAATTGATAAATGAAACTTGGATGGGTCAGCCCTTAAAACAAATTCTAAAGGGATTCGTTATTTTCATGTTTAGAAAGAAGCTAATTCAGGGGTTGCCATTAATAGGCATGACTATTGGCGCAAGTATGAACTATCAATTTACCAGACAAATAACGGAGTTTACACATAAGTTTTATCAATATCGATACTTAAAGGAAAAGGCAGGATCAGATTTGTGAGTTCAGTTAAACATAAGCAAGACTCACCACGTATCGTTAAATGTAAAATCATTACTATAAGTGACACAAGGACGAAAGAAACAGATAAAAGTGGTCAATTAATGTCCTCTTTGTTAAAAGAAGTTGGTCATGAAGTGGTTGAATACAAGATTGTTAAGGATGATAAACGAGCTATTTATGATGAAGTTACTAAAGGCTGTGAAACAGAGGGAATTGATGCTGTTTTAACAAATGGTGGTACTGGTATTGCAAAGCGAGATGTGACAATCGAAACGGTATTATCTCTTCTAGATAAAGAAATCGTTGGTTTTGGGGAGATATTTAGGATGCTAAGCTATACAGAAGATATTGGGTCATCAGCAATCATGTCCCGGGCAGTGGCTGGTGTATCTAATGACACTGCTATATTTTCAACACCAGGATCAACAGGTGCAGTTAGATTAGCCATGGAAAAGTTAATCCTACCAGAATTAGGTCATGTTGTTGGTGAAATTAAAAAAGATCTAAAAAGTTAAAGAGGTTAGCCTGATACAGGCTAACCTCAGGCTGTTGACAAACGCTTGCCTTCTTCGTTGCGAACCCTCGCTCGGTGCTCATTACCCTCATGGTAACTCCGCTCCTCCCAAGGGTTCGCGCCTCGACTTCAAGCGTTTTCAATCAGCCTGGGTTTTACAAATTATACTTTGTCTACACTCTGAGGTTAGCCTGATACAGGCTAACCTCTATTTATCCTCTAAAAAAATTAAAAATGTCCCTTTTGCGAAACTTTTTGGTTTGTTCGATACCAAAGCCATAAATCATTGATAATGGAAGCGTGCTCGGAAATTTCTGAATTCAATTGACAAGATCGTGGAAAATCCAGTTCATTACCTAATTGAACTTGCTTTTCATTAATGATGTCCTCTAATTCAGCGATTCGATCAGGGATTCTCCCCCGTATCCCTTCCCAAAGCATCAGGATTTCTTGCTGCTCACTATCACTATATTCATCCCAAGGTTTAGAAAATACTGGGATTCTAATACCTAGTCGTTCATCAAATTTAAAATAGTCCTTCAATGTTTGGTCCCCCCAAGAATCTATCTATCATTCATTTTACACTATGAAAAAAAGAATGCCCACTTGTTTCACTCAATCAAGAATTAAAACATATAATCTTATGTAAAAATTTATTTTTATACTTTTTTTTGTATAAGTATTGAAAAAAAAGAAAAATGTTGCTAAAGTATATCTATTGATAATGAATAAATATTAAGTAAAACGAATTAATATACTAATTGGGGGATATGAAAATGAATAAAAAAGTAATTCTAGCCTATTCTGGTGGATTAGATACAAGTGTTGCAATTAAATGGTTACAAGAACAGGGATATGCAGTTGTAGCATGTTGTTTAGATGTTGGTGAAGGTAAAGATTTAGAATTTGTTAAATCAAAGGCTTTAACGGTCGGAGCGATTTCTTCTTATGTGATTGATGCAAAAGATGAATTTGCGAATGATTATGCATTATATGCATTAAAAGCACATGCATTATATGAAGGTAAATATCCATTAGTTTCTGCATTATCTCGCCCACTTATAGCTAAGAAGCTTGTTGAAGTTGCTGAAAAAGAAGGTGCAGTAGCTGTTGCTCACGGTTGTACTGGAAAAGGAAACGACCAAGTACGTTTTGAAGTTTCAATCAATGCGTTAAATCCAAATCTAGAAGTAATTGCTCCTGTACGTGAGTGGGGTTGGTCACGTGAAGAAGAAATTGACTACGCAAAAAAGCATGACATTCCAATTCCAGTCAACTTGGATAGTCCATTTTCAATTGACCAAAACTTATGGGGAAGAAGCAATGAGTGTGGAGTTCTAGAAGATCCATGGGTTGCTCCACCAGAAGAAGCTTATGATTTGACAACACCACTTGATAAAACACCTGATACACCTGAAATCATTGAAATTGGATTTGAAAAGGGTGTTCCAACGACTATAAATGGTAAGTCATATAAATTAGCAGACTTAATTCTTGAGCTTAACTATGTTGCTGGAAAACACGGTGTTGGTCGTATTGATCATGTTGAAAACCGCCTAGTTGGTATTAAGTCACGTGAAGTTTATGAATGCCCTGGTGCGATTACATTATTAAAAGCACATAAGGAATTAGAAGATATTACACTTGTAAAAGAAGTGGCACATTTTAAACCAATCATTGGTCAAAAATTAACTGAACTTATTTATAATGGTTTATGGTTCTCACCACTTAAAGACGCTTTAACTGCGTTTCTTGATGAAACTCAAAAAACAGTGACAGGTGTTGTACGTGTTAAATTGTTCAAAGGTCATGCAATTGTTGAGGGACGTAAATCAGATTACTCTTTATATAATGAAAAATTAGCCACATATACATCAGATGATGAGTTTGACCACAATGCTGCTGTTGGATTCATTTCACTTTGGGGACTTCCAACGAAAGTTAATAGCATTGTAAATAACAAGAAGGTGAATGTGTGAAAAAATTATGGGGTGGTCGATTTGTAAAAAGCGCTGAAGAATGGGTAGATGAATTCGGTGCTTCGATCTCTTTTGACCAAGAACTAGTTAAAGAAGATATTGAAGGTAGTCTTGCACATGTAACCATGCTTGGAAAATGCGATATACTTTCTGTAGAAGAAGTTGAAAAAATAAAGAATGGCTTATCGACTTTATTAGAAAAGGCAAAAAAGAATGAGCTACAGTTCTCTGTAGCTCAGGAAGATATCCATTTGAATTTAGAAAAAATGTTAATCGATGAAATTGGTCCTGTTGGTGGCAAGCTTCATACTGGTAGAAGTCGTAATGATCAAGTTGCGACAGATATGCATTTATACTTACGAAATCAAGTCGATGAAATAATCGGCTTAGTGAAGGAAGTACAAGGAGCAATTGTTAGCCAAGCTGAGCAACATGTGGAAACAATCGTCCCTGGTTATACTCATTTACAAAGAGCACAACCGATTTCTTTTGCACATCATTTACTAGCATACCATTCAATGTTTGAGCGAGATGCGGAGCGTTTGAGTGATTCGATGAAGCGTATAAATCTATCACCTTTAGGAGCTGGAGCGTTAGCAGGTACTACTTTTGCAATTGACCGTCATTATAGTGCTGAATTGCTAGGCTTTGATGGAATTTATGAAAATAGTATCGATGCTGTAAGTGATCGTGATTTTATCGTCGAATTTCTAAGTAACTGTTCACTTGTTATGATGCACTTATCACGTTTTTGTGAGGAGCTAATTCTTTGGTCAAGCCAAGAATTTCAATTTGTAGAAATTGATGATGCTTTTGCAACTGGTAGTAGTATTATGCCACAGAAAAAGAATCCAGATATGGCTGAACTTATCAGAGGTAAGACCGGAAGAGTATACGGTAACTTATTTGGCTTGTTAACGGTACTTAAGGGGACACCACTTGCTTATAATAAAGATATGCAGGAAGATAAGGAAGGTATGTTTGACACAGTTCAAACAATAAAAGGTTCCTTGAAAATCTTTGCAGGCATGATATCCACTTTGAAAGTTAAAACAGAAGTAATGGCTGAAGCAGTAAAAAAAGACTTTTCAAATGCAACCGAGCTTGCAGATTATCTTGCTTCAAAAGGACTGCCATTTAGGGATGCACATGAAGTAGTAGGAAAACTAGTGTTAACTTGTATCGAAAGAGGAATTTATTTACTTGACCTATCGATGGAAGATTACAAAGAAGCTTCTGACTTATTTTCAGAGGATATTTATGAAGTTTTACTTCCGACGAACGCAGTAGGTAGACGAAACAGTGCTGGTGGTACAGGTTTTGACCAGGTACGAAAAGCGTTAGCGAAAATTAAAGAAAATAATTAACAAATACAAAGGGAATGTCGTTAGAGTGCTCAAAGCACTTTAACGACATTCCCTCTTTTTATTGCTTATGAATGATGTTTGAGTGGATGGATGCTTATACCTAAATAACAGCATCCTGTGATGATAAACGCTAAGAATCCAGGTGATTGTTGTTCTGGAATGATTAGGTATAATAATACCCCAATAACTATACATATCATCGCTCTTTTGTTGTAAAGATATGAATGGTTCAATAACCCTCCAAGGTCCTCTGATGTGAGTTGGCGCTTTTTTATCAGGATAAAATCGATAACCAAAACTGCAGATAAGGGAATAATAAACGCGCCGAGTAGCGATATAAACTGCTTAGCTTCCTCGACGAAGGCAGGGAAGGCACTTAATAAGATAGCAGTTCCTCCAAAGCTTATGGCACTCCTAACTCTACCAAGCTTAGGGAAGATATTTAATAAACTATATCCACCTGTATAAGCATTACTTAGATTTATCGATAACATTGAAACAAGCGCACAAGTAAGTATAAGGATTACAACAGGGGTCGAATTTGTTAATTGGGTGGAGGTAATAAATGGGTTCCATTCATTACTGTAAGTAGCTGCAAACGCTCCTAAAATTGAAGTCATCATAAACCCAATAAGATTACCACTGTATAATCCCCAAAATGCATGGGTTGAGGATGAAGCATATCTTGTCATATCAGAAGACGAACTTACCCCTGATATATATTGAACAAAGGCAAGGCTAGCGAAAAAACACATTGTCCCAGTATTCCAAGAGCCTTGCTCATTAATCTGTGTGAGAGAATGTTTGTTTGATGATAAATATAAATATAAAATGGTTAGCTGACCTAATAAAAGGAATGGTAAGAACAGTTTTGTTGCTTTTTTTACAGCATTAAACCCAATTAAAGCTAATATAGACATAATTATAGCAAACATAATTGATACTGGAAGAAATGGTAATCTTATTTCAAAATGACTTTCGAGAATACCTATTAAAACATAGGTTCCACCAATTGTTTGTACTGCAAACCAATAAAGTGAGGTAATGGTTCTAACTGGTGATGCGAAGTATCTTGCAGGATAAAGGCCGAGCATTGAGCGAACCGCATATTGAGAAGGTATGCCATTATTTGCTCCAGGTAATGATAAGATTGACACAAACAAAAACGCTATCGCTGCCCCAATTACAGTACTAATAATAGCAGCAAAGAAAGATAAACCACCTTCTAATACTGCAAGTGCAGGTACTAGGAAATTCCCTGAATTGACAGAAAAAGCAGCTTGTATAATAAAATACTCTTTCCAAGATGTTTTTCTTAATTCAACAGGAACGGGCTCTAGGCCGAAGGTTTCTATTGCTGAATTTTTAATAGGTGTGGGAGATTCAAGATCTGAAGACATATGAGAGAATTCCTCTTTTCGATAGTAGTGTTTTATTAAGATTTTAAAATAATTTGGAAGGTCTTATACATCTTACCAAAATCGTAAAATTCAAACAAATTTGAATAAGGATGATTCTCTAAATTTTAGTTTAATCTCAATTTGTTTGGTGATATAGTTTACCTGAAAAGGGTAGTTTGAATTAGATCTCGACATAACATAGTAGTTGGATATAGGAGGTTTTAATTATGCGTATTGGTATACCCAAAGAAATAAAGAATAATGAAAATCGTGTTGCGATGACTCCTGCTGGAGTTGTTAACCTAATTCGTTTCGGTCATGAAGTATTTATTGAAACAAACGCAGGGGAAGGATCTGGATTTTCAGATAAGCAATATATTGAAGCAGGTGCAAAGATTGTATCTACTGCATCAGAAGCTTGGGAAATGGATATGGTCATGAAAGTAAAAGAGCCATTAGCTTCTGAATATCGTTATTTTAAAGAGGATTTAATTTTGTTTACATATTTACACTTAGCACCTGAGCCAGAATTAACAGCAGCACTTACAGAGAAGAAGGTAGTTGGAATCGCGTATGAAACTGTACAATTAGCAAATGGGTCCCTTCCTCTATTAACACCAATGAGTGAAGTTGCTGGGAGAATGGCATCACAGTTAGGTGCGCAATATTTAGAAAAACCAAAAGGTGGAAAAGGAATTCTACTTGCAGGTGTACCAGGTGTAAGGCGAGGTAAAGTTACCATTATTGGTGGGGGGGTCGCTGGCACAAACGCAGCGAAAATGGCTATTGGTCTTGGTGCACAAGTAACGATTATCGACCTTAATCCAGAAAGGCTACGTCAATTAGATGACATTTTCGGTAACGATATTACAACCCTAATGTCAAATCCATTAAATATTGCTCAGGCTGTAAAGGAGTCTGATTTAGTCATTGGTGCGGTGTTGATCCCAGGAGCTAAGGCTCCAAAGCTTGTAACAGAGGAAATGATTCAAACAATGTCCTCAGGATCAGTTGTAGTAGATATTGCAATTGATCAAGGTGGGATTTTTGAAACAACTGATCGAATAACAACTCATGATGATCCAACTTATCTAAAGTTTGATGTGGTTCATTATGCTGTAGCGAATATGCCAGGAGCAGTTCCTAGGACTTCAACGATTGCTTTAACAAATGTGACTGTTCCATATGCCATTCAAATTGCGAATAAAGGTTATAAGCGTGCTTGTACAGAGAATGATGCACTTCTAAAAGGTATAAATACATTAAATGGATTTGTGACTTATAAAGCGGTAGCTGATGCCCATGGATTATCATATTCAAACACGAAAGATTTATTAGGTATTTCCTAGTAAATACTGCTATTTACTAGGAAAGGAACTACAGATGCGAACTTTTAAGGGATATCCTCCGCAGGAAGTACGTATCTTGTGTTCCGATCATTAGTAAAATTCCTCTTTATTTCTTAAAGCAAAACTCTTCTTATTGTCTTCAACTCTATGTGTAGTTTTTCTCACTTCTGGATTATAAGGGAAATTAGTGTAAATAAATTCTTTCCCATTCATTACCTATTTCATTTTATGATTGATTTATAGTACTTAACTCCTATCCAGGAGAGGATGGAAATTATAATATAGGATAAATTGGTGATATATATCTTCGTGGAAGTAAGGGATAATAAGTGAAGAGAAGTGTTTAACAACCAATGAAGGGGTTATTAGAAATGAAACATGAGATCATGAGCTTAATTGAACCAATCCAAGATGAAAAAATTAAATTTAAAATAGATAAGACGACTTATATGACGGATATAAAAACCTTATTCTCAGAGGTGGAGTTGGTTGCTTGTAATAAAGAGCAAGCAAAGATCGTGGAATCACTCAGCCGAATACAATCACGTAATGGGAAAGTTAAACCTTATATTGAAAGCATTGCTGTTGGGATTTATTCGAAAAGACTTCAATAAATAGAAAAAAGAGTAGAAGCTAAAGAATATGTTCTACTCTGTAAAAGACAATATTATTTAATAATTTGTAATTCTTTTGGATAGTTTGTAAGAACTTCGACACTAGAATTAGTAATCATTAAATCGTCTTCAATTCTAACGCCACCTACTCCATCCAGATATATACCTGGCTCTATTGTAAAGGCCATTCCAGTTTGTAGTAGCATGGCGTTTGTACTATTTAATGATGGAAACTCGTGTACATTAATTCCAAGTCCGTGACCTACGCGGTGTGTGAAATAGTCCCCAAACCCTGCTTGGGTAATGATAGAACGTGCTGCAATATCAATTTCTCCTATTGCAATTCCAGGTTTACATGTTGAAATCGCATTTTTCTGAGCCTTTAATACGGTATCGTAGATTTCCTTTTGTCTTTCATCAATTCTTCCGAATGCTACAGTTCTTGTAATATCAGAACAATACCCATCTAAAACCACTCCCAGATCAAACAAAACTAAGTGTCCATCAGCAATTTTTTCTAGCCCAGGTTTCCCGTGGGGGCTTGCTGTTTTAAGGCCTGTCAAAACCATTGTATCAAATGACATTTGGCGAATTCCTTTTCTCTTTAATTCAAATTCGATTTCACCTAAAATATCTAGTTCTGCTTTCCCTTTAGCGAGTGCGTTAACTCCAACCTCTACTCCGTAATCTGCTAATTTTGCTGCCTCTCTTAAAATCGCTGCTTCTTGCTCATCCTTTATCATTCTTAACGTATGTAGTTTTTCCTCAGCAGACACAAATGAAGTATTAGCATAAAGTGATTTGAGTTTTTCATATCTTTCAATATTCAAATGTTCTTTTTCGATCGCGATCGTTGAAACATTAAGGTTCCTCTTTGTGAGTGCAATTTTAATTAACTCCCACGGGTCATCCGTATCACTAAATCCAACAACCTCATATTCCCATCCGCTTGCTCTTGCTTGGGAAATTTCCATTGCTGGACAAACCAAAAATGGTTCTTCTTCTGGAAAAACAAACATAGCCAAGAGCCTTTCATGAGGTTCTGTGTAAAATCCAGATAAGTAAAATACATTTGGGGTTGATGTTAACATACAAAAAGATATGTCTTTTTCTTTTAACCAGTCTGCAGTTTTTTCTAAACGATGATTCAAATGTTTCACCCTTTCTTTTAATGATAGATTAGCAACTCTACTTAATAAAGTAAACATTATCACCTTATGTTTGGAGATTTTTTTTATGGGAAAAGATGAGTAAAGAAGAACGAATGTTTATCTTATTTTTAAAATAGTCATAGAAATAAGCTGTTTTCGTATTGATTGTTGCTTTTTAAAAGCCGCAGGCTGAATACACTCCGCGTCCGGTGGGTGACAAGTGAGCCTCCTCGTCGATAATGCTCCTGTGGGGTCTCACTTTGGCCATTGGTCCCACAGGAGTCTACGTGTATTCATCCTGCTTGTTACTACGGTTTTAATATTATATGTCTAAAACAACAACCTTTGAGAAAACAGTCTAAAAAGAAATCTTAAACGGGAGTGATTTATATATGAAAGTATCCTTTCACGGACATTCGGTTGTTAAAATCGTTACATCAGGTAAGACAATTATGATTGATCCTTTTATAACTGGAAATGGACAAACAGATCTTAAAGCTGAAGAAGAAAAAGTCGATGTGATTTTATTGACCCATGGTCACAACGATCATGTGGGTGATACCGTAGCACTTGCAAAACGAAATGATGCACTTGTTGTTGCTCCAGATGAGCTAGCCACTTATTTAGGGTGGCAAGGAGTGAGGTGTCATCCAATGCATATTGGTGGTACACATAGGTTTGATTTCGGGACGGTAAAGTTAACACAAGCCTTCCATGGTTCAAGTTATACTGTAGCTGAAACGAAGGAGATTATCTATACAGGAATGCCGGCAGGAATCCTGTTTAGTGCCCAAGGGAAATCAATCTATCATGCAGGTGATACTGCGTTATTCTCTGATATGAAATTAATTGGTGAGCTTAATACAATTGACCTAGCCTTTTTACCAATTGGCGATAATTATACAATGGGACCTGTGGATGCAAGTATTGCTGCAGATTGGCTAGGGGCGAAAATGGTGGTTCCTATCCACTACAATACATTTCCAATCATCGAACAGAATCCAAATGAGTTTGTTGAAAGGTTGAAGCCGGGAGTGGGTAAAATTTTACTGCCAGGTGATTCAATAGAATTAGTATAATTACCGTTGGGTTGTTTTTACTCCTTCTTTTATACGCATTCTCTTAGATACGTATGTTTTGATTGTTCTGTGCATAAAATGAACCAAGCTATGATATCTGAGGGAGGAATAATGATGAAAAATAGGATGATTCTATGTTTATTAATTTGCGGATTGTTATTGTATTACGGTATACCTAATTTATCGATTGAAGCTGGTGGATTACAGGGGGTTTTTTCAATTGCTTGGCTAGGATTTGCGGCCATTGTAGTAGGTGGAAATTTGGTCGGGTTATTATATAGTACTCAACAAAAGAAAAAGACTAACTTGCAATCAATTGAACAAAAGTCACAAATTAAACGTAGAATACGTCAGTATCAATAATACCAAGGGAAGCTTTGATTGAATAAAGCGACGCTCACCATTATAATAGGAACTATATCAAAATGGACATATACATTAGGTCTTGTGAAATAGAACGACTAGAGGGTGAAGCGCTTGGCAACAAAGCATGAGCAAATTTTACAATATATTGATGAACTGCCTGTTGGTGAAAAAATATCAGTTCGACAAATTGCAAAGGACATGGGAGTTAGTGAAGGAACTGCTTACCGAGCAATTAAAGAAGCGGAAAATAAAGGCTACGTTAGTACCATTGAACGAGTCGGTACAATTCGTATAGAACGTAAAAAGAAAGAAAATTTTGAGAAGTTAACATATGCAGAAGTAGTCAACATTGTCGATGGCCAAGTTCTAGGTGGTAGAACAGGTCTACATAAAACACTAAATAAATTTGTTATAGGCGCAATGAAGATTGATGCAATGATGAGATATACTGGTGCTGGAAATCTTCTAATTGTCGGAAATCGTATAAGAGCTCATGAAAATGCTTTAAATACTGGAGCAGCTGTTTTAATAACCGGGGGATTTGACACAGAAGAGCAAGTGAAGAAGCTAGCAAATGAAGTTGAACTCCCGATTATTTCAACGAGCTATGATACTTTTACTGTTGCAACAATGATAAATCGTGCCATCTATGATCAGTTAATAAAAAAGGAAATTGTTTTAGTAGAAGATATTCTGACACCACTAGATCGAACGATTCACCTTAAGAACACAGATACAATAGAAGAGTGGCATAAACATAATTATGAGACAGGCCACAGTAGATTTCCGGTTGTTGATTCTCAAATGAAAGTAGTCGGAATGGTCACTTCCAAAGATGTAATGGGTCGAGAACGATCATTACCTATTGATAAGCTAATGACTAAACAACCCATGACTGTTAATGAAAAGACTTCAGTTGCCTCTGCATCACATATGATGGTTTGGGAGGGGATAGAAGTTCTCCCTGTTGTCAATCAGAGTAATAAATTGCAAGGCATTATTAGCCGTCAAGATGTATTAAAGGCGCTTCAAATGATCGGCCGTCAACCACAGGTTGGTGATACGATTGAAGATATCATTACGAATCAGTTTGAGGAAATACATTCAGATATAAAAGGCGAAGTTTTGTATCGATGTGGAGTAACTCCTCAAATGACCAATTATTTGGGAACCATTTCATACGGAGTTTTTACGACGATTGTTACAGAAGCCGCTAACCGAGTGCTTAGATCCTATAAAAAAGGTGATTTAGTGGTAGAAAATATCACCATCTATTTCATAAAACCAGTACAAATTGATAGTATAATTGACATCAAACCTAAAGTCTTAGAAGTTGGTAGAAAGTTCGGTAAAGTGGATGTAGAGGTTTTTAATGAAGGAATTGTTGTAGGAAAAGCAATGATGATGGTTCAATTAATTGATCGATAAGAAAAGCGGAGGCGCCTCGTTCAGCCCCGACAGGCATAAGACGAATCACGCAGGAAATCTTGATTTCTGAAGTGATTTGACTTATGACCCCGAGGGGCTAGGCGCTGGAGCTAGACAATAAGAAAAGCGGAGGCGCCTCGTTCAGCCCCCGACAGGCATAAGACGAATCACGCAGGAAATCTTGATTTCTGAAGTGATTTGACTTATGACCCCGAGGGGCTAGGCGCTGGAGCTAGACAATAAAACTGAGTGCAATTTTTTAAACTTTCTTATCTTGTAAAAAAGGGGGATGCATGAGGCATCCCCACTTATTATTCTTTTGCTTCTTCAATTACCAAAGGTAAAAAATACTTATATGCTCTAATTCCAGCATATGCACTTCCACCACCAACAAGAAATAGAACTGCACTAATCACATATGATACGGTTGATTGATGTAGAAAAACGGTGTTTATTGCAAAAAATGCAACAAAAAGTCCTAGAGCTATACTAGACTTTGAAGAAATCCATTGTTTTTCGATTGGTCGTTTACTTTGAAAATATCTTGCTTTATAAAAAATATAAAAAGCGAAAGTAATAACAATAAGCACAACAAGTACTGGCATTTTTAATCCTCCATTACATATTACATAATTCTATTTTACTCATTATTGTAGAAATAATCTAGTGAAACAACACTCTACTTTAGTAATTCAAGATTGATGATGATAATATAAAGATATTGAATAAAGAAAGAACAAGAAGGTGACTCTCATTGAAGGAACAAATAATTAGTTTGATCAAGCAATACAATACGGTGATAATTCATCGTCATGTAAGACCAGACCCTGATGCTTACGGTTCACAGTGTGGTTTGGCTGAGCTTTTAAAAGCAACTTTTCCAAATAAAAGTATTTTCGTAGTGGGGAAAGGGGAGGAAACACTAGAATTTCTCTATCAAATGGATACTATTCCAGATTCTACTTATAAGGGTGCTTTGGCGATTGTATGTGATACAGCAAATCAAGAGAGAGTTTGTGACCAACGATATACATTGGCTGATAAAGTGATTAAGATCGATCATCATCCAAATGAAGACCCCTATGGAGACTTAATGTGGGTTGATACTAGTTCAAGCTCAACAAGTGAATTGATTTATGAACTTTACTTACACGGGAAGGACAATGGACTTACTCTAACCAAAGAGGCAGCTAGATTGATCTATGCAGGTATCATTGGTGATACTGGAAGATTCCTGTTTCCGAGTACAAACCCGAGGACGTTTACATATGCTGGAGAACTAGTCAGCCATGATTTCTCTTTCCCAGAAATCTATGAGAACTTATATAATACGAAGCAAAACGTTTCAAGATTAAGCGGATATGTTTTACAAAATTTCAACATTACAGAACATGGTGTGGCATCAATGAGTATTTCTAATGAGATTCTACAAAAATTTGATGTCAGTCCATCTGATGCATCACAACTAGTTAGAATCTTAGGAAACATAGATGGTATTGAAGCATGGGTATTCTTTGTTGAGGAGGAAGATCAGATTAGAGTAAGACTCCGTTCAAAAGGACCTGTTATTAACAAAATTGCCCAGAAATATGGTGGGGGTGGGCATCCTCTTGCTGCAGGAGCATCTATCCACTCATGGGACGAGGTTCATCCTTTAGTTGAGGATTTGAACAAGCTTTGTCAAAAATAAATGCCGATTAAAGTGCCGTTTCCCCTTTTAAGAAAGGAAACGGCACTTTTTTTAAAAAGCTTTTTTACGGCAATTGAAGGATATACTTAACTCCAACTTATCGAACTAATTCAATTTTAAGTGATAGTTCAAGAGTTGTATCAAAATAAACCGCATAGATTTTAAGTTTGTATATCTTATCATCTGCCGGATAGTGTTTATTTTCAATTGCCTTTCGAAGAAGTTCTTTATTTTTCGATAAGCTCTCAACATCCATTGCTATTAAATGATTAAGATCTTTCACAACCTCATCAGTCAAATTGTGAAGTGTTAAAGGAGCTAAATTATATTTCTTATGATCGACTATTTCCACTTTAAAGTCTTGTATTTTAAGTTTTGATTTATTTTCCTCATTTAATTTCGTATTGTTTTCCATTAGTGTATCTAAATGTTGTTCGAGATTTGTAATGCGGTCTTGTTGTTTTGTAATAGTTTTTACTTGCTTTTCCTGAAATACTCCATATTGAAAAAGAAATACAAACCAACTAATTAATGCTCCGACGACAACTCCTGCAAAAAATCTTTGCCAACTAGGTCTTTGATATAATGGCGGAATTCTCATTATGATATATGCTCCTGTGTAAGCCATACAATAATGGTCCAACCAGATTGTGCGCCACCCATTGCGGATACAATGAGTAGAAATTGCTTAAATAAATCCTTTGTCTGTCCATTCAGGATGCCTCTTTCAAAACTATTAAACGCGTCGAAGGTACCTCCAATAGCAGCAACTAATGCCCATATTTTTAATTTATTCGCCATTCTGAATATTTCAGTTAGTGGAGGTTCTCCCGCAATAAATGCACCAATCCCACCTATGAGGCAACCTCCTAATAACACACCTAATGCAATAAAATAACTATGAATAAATGCTGGAAAAAAAGCTTCTTTTATTTCCAACCGTAATCACCCCTTCTTGATTTATAAAAAGAATATAAATTCGCATTTAGTTTTGGTGTCTAGCTCCAGCGCTTTGCGCTTTTCTAATGTATATGGACAAACATGAGTAAGTATGAATTGAAATCCAAGGTGTTACAAAAGCGTTTCAAAATTCTAAATTTGTCTGTAGATTTTATAAAGTCTATAATAAGGAAAAGACCGTCTCTTTTGAGAGGAGGGAAACGATATGTCGTTTATACACCTTCAAGTAAATAGTGGGTATAGTCTACTATCAAGTTCGGTGGGTGTTGAAGAATTAGTAAAGAGAGCGAAAGAATTCGGATATAAAGCTCTGGCTCTAACTGACAATAATGTTATGTATGGAGCCGTTCATTTCTATAAAGAATGCCGAAAAAACGGAATTAAGCCTATTATCGGATTAACCGTATCTATATTAACTAATGATGAAGATGACCAATCCAGTCCTTTGATTTTACTAGCAAAAAATCAGCAAGGTTATCGTAATCTACTGAAAATTAGTAGCATTGTTCAAACAAAATCCAAGGCGGGTTTGCCGAAGAAATGGCTTAAGCATTATAGTACAGGCCTAATAGGTATAACACCGGGAATGGATGGGGAAATTGAACAACTTTTATTAAACAATCAATTAGAAGATGCTATTCTCTCCATTACCTTTTATAAAGAATGTTTTGAGATAGGTGATTTTTATTTAGGCTACCAAAGACTAGGGTTGAATGAAGAAGCTGAACTACATAAACAATTAAAAATCCTTAGTCATGGCCAAAAAATTCCCGTTGTAGCGACAAATCACGTACAATACCTAAATAAAGATGACAAGCTTGCCTTTGAGTGTTTAGTTAATATCCGTAATGGAACAAAATTATCTGAGAATGACCGTTTTCAGCTTGAAAGCTCAGAATCCTATTTCAAGACGATCCATGAAATGGTTGACCTTTTTTCAGATTCTCCTGAGTTATTAGAACAAACCATGAATATTGCTTCAAAGTGCCATGTAGAGATTGAACTTGGTAAGATGGCACTCCCTAAATACCCAGTCCCTGAAGGTGAGCCTGCAAATGAATTTTTAGCTCGAGTGTGTTTAAAAGGCTTGAAGGAAAGATATCCTGAACCAAAGGAAGAACATTATGACAGGTTAACCTATGAGCTAAGTGTAATCACGAAAATGAATTTTAGTGATTACTTTTTAATTGTGTGGGACTTTATGGAATACGCCCATCAACAAGGAATTTTAACAGGTCCTGGTCGTGGTTCCGCAGCGGGTTCAATCGTTGCTTATGTTCTGAAGATTACAGATGTTGATCCAATCAAACACTCATTACTATTCGAGCGTTTCTTAAACCCCGAGAGAATTTCTATGCCTGATATTGATATTGATTTTCCGGATAATCGACGGGATGAATTGATTGCTTATGTTGCGAACAAGTATGGACAACTTCATGTTGCACAAATCATTACTTTTGGTACTTTATCAGCACGTGCCGTTTTACGGGATGTTGGTAGAGTAATGGGGATCTCGGTTAAAGAAGCAGACTTTATTGCAAAACAAGTACCGTCAAAACTAGGTATTACTCTCCAGCAAGCATTAAAAGAATCTAAAGGATTACAGGAATATCTACAAAAATCTGAAGTTGGAAAAAGAATCTTTGATACTTCGTTAAGGCTTGAGGGATTACCACGGCATACGTCTACACATGCTGCAGGTGTCGTGATTAGTGAGAAGCCTTTAACCGATTTAATTCCCATTCAAGAAGGGCATCAGGAGGTCTATTTAACGCAATTTTCAATGGAAATCTTAGAAGAACTTGGCCTATTAAAAATGGACTTTCTTGGATTAAGGAATCTAACATTGATTGATCAAATTCTTACTCTTATACGTAAGAACACTAGTAAGACTATTGATCTTGCAACGATCCCAACTGATGATTCGAACACATTTTCACTCCTGAGTACAGGGGATACAACAGGAATCTTTCAACTTGAATCTAGTGGTATGAGAAATGTGTTAGAAAGATTAAGACCAACAGAGTTAGAGGATATCGTAGCGGTTAATGCGTTATATCGACCAGGTCCGATGGAAAATATCCCAGTTTATATCGATAGAAAGCATAAAAAAGAAGATGTAATTTATCCGCATCCTGACCTTGAACCTATCTTGAAACAAACATATGGTGTCATTGTTTATCAGGAGCAGATTATGCAAATCGCTTCAATGATGGCAGGCTTTTCCTTAGGAGAAGCGGATTTGTTAAGAAGAGCTGTTAGCAAAAAAAAGAAAGAGGTACTTGACCAAGAGAGAGTCCATTTTGTACAAGGATGTATTAATAGAGGTTATGACCGAGCTGTTGCAGACTCTATTTATGATCTAATTGTTCGATTTGCAAACTATGGTTTCAATCGAAGTCATGCGGTTGCATATAGTATGATTGCTTATCAATTGGCATATCTAAAAGCGAATTACCGGACATACTTCACTGCTGCTTTACTGACAAGTGCGGTTGGGAATGATGAAAAATTAGCACAATATATCAGAGAAGCAAAACAAAAAGGAATAAATATTCTTTCTCCATCTATTAATAAGAGTACATACCCTTTTTTAGTAGAAAAATCAGGTATAAGGTTTAGTTTATCAGCGGTGAAGGGAGTTGGAGTAGCTGCATTACGGGATATTCTAGCAGAACGTAAAAAGAAGCCTTTCAGAGATTTATTTGACTTTTGTATTCGAGTTTCCATGCGGCATGTAAATCGTAGAATCTTAGAAGCTCTTATATGTTCTGGTGCATTTGATGAATTCAAAGAAGATCGAGCAACCCTTTTAGCAACGGTTGACGTCGCCATAGAACATGCTGAGCTAGTCCACCCAAAGGACAAGAATCAGATTGATTTATTTGTTGATGATGATGATTTTATGATTAAACCAAAGTATGTAAATATCGAACCTTTCACACAGGAAGAAAAATTACAATTTGAAAAAGAGGCACTTGGTTTTTATTTATCAAATCATCCCGTAAGTACGTTGCTTAATAAGGTAAATCAACACGTAATAACTCAAATTGCAGACATAGTTACCAAGGAGTCATCTAATCTAAAAAAAACGGTCTGTGTGTTAATTACAACAGAAAGAACAATACGGACAAAGAAAGGTGAAGTAATGGCTTTTCTAACGTTGAGTGATGAGACGGGTGATATGGATGCGGTCGCATTTCCTGCTGTCTACACTCGTTTTTCTAAGAATCTTAAAAAAGGTGAAATTCAATTCTTAGAAGGGAATGTAGAAAAAAGGGATAATCGAACTCAATTTATCATTAAATCAGTTAAAACGATTGAGGAAGTTGAACCTATAAAGGAAAATGATTCAAATAATAAGCTTTTTCTTAAAATAGAAAGTAACCATCAACAAGAAGATTTATTGGAAGATTTAAAGTCCATTTTAAAGAAAAATCATGGTACTGTAGCAGTTATTGTTTATTTTGAAAAGGATCAGAAGACGATTGCACTTCAACGAGAATATTGGGTATCTATAGAGGAAAAAACAATTCAACAGTTTAAAAATCTGTTAGGTGATAAAAATGTTGTCGTTAAATAAATTCAATGTACAACAGACGAAATTATGTTAATATTGTAAGAGTCAACGTGGTCAGACCACTATGTTATTTATCTATTTACTCATTTTATAAGGTGATGAGTTCTCATACATATGAACTCTAAAAGGTAGTGGAATTGAAAAATCAGAGTGATCATTTTGGGGAGTGAACTTCAATGACTTTGCGTGAAGAGGCATTACATATGCACGAATTTTATAAAGGGAAGCTTGAAACAAAATCAAAGGTTCCAGTTAAAAATGCAAAGGATTTAAGTCTTGCATATTCACCAGGTGTTGCTGAGCCTTGTAAAGATATTTATGATGACAAAAACAAAGTATATGATTATACGATGAAAGGTAACATGGTAGCTGTCGTATCTGACGGAACGGCTGTACTCGGATTAGGTAACATTGGACCAGAAGCTGCCCTACCAGTTATGGAAGGGAAAGCCGTATTATTTAAAAGTTTTGCTGGCGTAGATGCCTTTCCAATTTGCTTAAATACAACTGACATTGAAAAAATAATTGAAACGGTAAAATTACTTGAACCTACTTTTGGCGGAGTTAACTTAGAAGATATTGCTGCACCAAATTGCTTCATCATTGAAGAACGTTTAAAAAAAGAGACAAATATCCCAATCTTCCACGATGATCAACATGGAACTGCTATTGTGACGGTTGCAGGGTTAGTTAACGCATTAAAATTAGTGAACAAATCGATGTCTGAAGTAAAAGTGGTTGCAAATGGAGCAGGGGCTGCTGGGATTGCGATCATTAAATTACTTAATAGCTATGGGGTAAGGGACATCATTATGTGTGATTCTAAGGGCGCTATATTTGATGGTCGCTCGTATGGAATGAATTCAGTTAAAGATGAAGTTGCAAAATATACGAACCGAAATCGACTTGAAGGCAGCCTAGCAGACGTCATTAAAGAAACTGATGTTTTTATAGGGGTGTCTGTAGAAGGTGCTTTAACTCCTGAGATGGTCAAATCAATGAATCCCGATCCAATTATTTTTGCGATGGCTAATCCTAACCCAGAAATTATGCCGGACGATGCAAAAACAGCTGGAGCGAAAGTGGTAGGTACAGGACGTTCTGATTTTCCAAATCAAGTGAACAATGTTCTTGCATTTCCTGGGATTTTTCGCGGGGCTTTGGATGTAAGAGCTACACATATAAATGAGCAAATGAAAATAGCAGCAGTGGAGGCTATAGCCTCATTAATTACAGAGGACCAACTATCTTCAGAATATGTTATTCCAGGACCATTTGATCCTAGAGTAGCTCCTGCAGTTGCAGCTTCAGTAGCAAGAGCTGCGATGGAAACGGGTGTGGCAAGAATCACCGTGAATCCGGATGATATCTTAGAAAAGACGAAACGATTAGCTATAATTGGACAAGGTGAGTGAATATAAATAGTGACATCTTCAAAGCTCTATATCGAGATCGTAAAAAAGCTGCAACTAATTATAGTCGAGGATGGTTTAGTTCCAGGAGACAAAATCCCTTCAGAGAGAGAGTTATCTGATCGATTAAATGTAGGTCGTTCTTCAGTTCGAGAGGCATTAAGAGCATTAGAACTTCTAGGATTAATTGAAACAAGACGTGGTGAAGGAACCTATATTAAGGATTTTGGTGAAAACCAACTCGTGCAAATACTTGGAACTTTCATACTCCAAGGAGTTAAGAAGAAAAGTGACCTACTAGAAACAAAATATATTATTGAGTGCGAATGTATTAAACTAGCAATTGCTAGAATAAATGAATCACAGGTAGAATATCTTGAATTAAAAAATGAGCAAGGTGAACTTACATTCACATCCCTTTTTAAGGTTATTGTTGAAGCAACAGATAATTTACTTGTGTTAAGAATCTGGCAGGTACTTACTGAGTATCACGAAACTGCATTCACTCCACAGGAAAAGTTTGAGTTCGCAAATATAATAAAAGGTCTAAGAGACAGAGATGTCGAAAGTGTTATGAAGGAATATCATCGGTTTGTTTCGAATGACTAGAAACGTCGTTTGGTAGAAAATGATTTCTAACTTATATATTAATTGATTTTTGAATGGTCAAAGCGGTTGTAGTTTACGGTCGCAAAATGGTAAAAAGGAATGAAAGTGAGGCGGTTTCTGCTTGTTAAAGGATCTTTTTGTTAAAAAGAAAAAGTATGCAGCAATCCCATCTGAGCATGCAAAGCAAGATGTTCCCGAAGGAATCATGACAAAGTGCTCTAACTGCAAAAAAATAATGTATTCGAAAGAATTAATAAAAAATTTAAAAGTATGTATGAATTGTGATCATCATCATCCAATGACCGCATATGAGAGAATTTCAAGCTTACTAGACGAGGATACTTTTATAGAATACGATAAAGATATGATATCCAAGAATCCATTAGATTTTCCTGATTATGTGAGTAAACTTGAAAAGGATCGTCAAAAAACAAAGCTAAATGAGGCTGTTGTAACCGGTGAAGGTGAAATTTCCGGAATTAGACTAGTGATCGCTGTTATGGATTCAAGTTTCAGAATGGGAAGTATGGGTTCGGTCGTAGGAGAAAAAATTACCCGTGCGATTGAAAAAGCGAAAGAATTAAAAGTGCCTTTTTTGATTTTTACAGCTAGCGGTGGTGCAAGGATGCAAGAAGGGGTATTAAGTCTTATGCAAATGGCCAAAACTAGTTCGGCTCTAAAGCTGTTCAGTGATCAAAAGGGTCTGATTATTTCTGTAATGACTCACCCGACAACGGGTGGTGTTTCCGCAAGCTTTGCATCACTTGGTGACTATAACTTTGCTGAACCACGGGCACTTATTGGTTTTGCGGGTAGAAGAATCATTGAACAGACTATTAGAGAAGAGCTGCCTGATGATTTCCAAACGTCAGAGTTTTTGTTAAAGCATGGCCAGTTAGATTCTGTTATTCATCGTCATGAGATGAAAGATACACTTGGTAATATATTAGACTTACATCAAGTGGGAGGTGAGTTTGATGATAGGTGAATTAGAGTTTGAGAAACCAGTTAAAGAACTAAGAAGTAAGATACATGAATTAAAAGAATTCACTAAAACAACTGATGTTGATCTAACGAATGAAATTGATAAGCTTGAAGCAAGATTAGAAAAGCTAGAAAAAGATATTTATAACAATATGCAACCGTGGGATCGTGTTCAATTAGCTAGACACCCTGAACGTCCGACAACATTAGATTATATCGGCGAATTATTTACTCAATTTATAGAAGTTCATGGAGATCGTTATTTTGGTGATGATGAAGCAATCGTTGGTGGTATTGCCAGGTATCATGGAATTCCAGTTACTGTAATTGGACACCAGCGCGGAAAAGATACAAAGGAAAACATTCGCAGAAACTTTGGAATGCCTCACCCAGAAGGATACAGAAAAGCACTCAGATTGATGAAGCAAGCGGAAAAATTCAACCGTCCAATTATCTGCTTTATCGATACAAAGGGTGCTTATCCAGGTAAGGCTGCTGAGGAACGAGGACAAAGTGAAGCTATTGCAAAAAACCTTTTTGAAATGGCAGGGTTAACAGTTCCTGTCATTTGTATCGTGATTGGTGAAGGAGGAAGTGGAGGTGCTCTTGCTCTTGGAGTAGGGAATTACATTCACATGCTTGAAAACTCTACTTATTCTGTTATTTCACCAGAAGGTGCAGCTTCTATTCTTTGGAAGGATGCAAGTCTAGCAAAGAAGGCAGCTGAAACAATGAAAATTACTGCACCTGATTTGAAGAAATTAGGAGTAATAGATGAGATTATTCCAGAGGTAAAAGGTGGAGCACATCTTAATATTAAGGAACAAGCACGCAGTATGGATTTAACATTAAAGGAAAGTCTTGGAAGGCTCCTTAAGCTTGATCCGACAGAGCTAGTAACACATCGCTACGAAAAGTTTAAAAAAATTGGTCAATATGAAAAAAATAATGATTTTGTTGGAATTAAATGATGATAACGTGTATCCTTATAAGGGTGCACGTTTTCGTATGTGCAGATTGATTTTTTTATTTTTAGCATAGTTAAATCTACTCTGTTCTTCATACATTCTATTCATATCTATGAATTATTCACATAATCTCTATTGTTTTCAAAATTTCTTCATGGTATGTTAAAAACATTGTAGAACAATGGTGTGAAGAATATTTATTTAAAAACATGTATTTAACTTCTGCTAATTGTAACTATATATAATGAGGTGAAAAAAATGAAAAAAATAGGTGTTTTAACTAGTGGTGGAGATTCTCCTGGTATGAATGCTGCAGTCCGTGCTGTTGTAAGAAAGGCTATTTACCATAATATTGAAGTTTATGGTATTTATCAAGGGTATTCAGGATTAATGTCTGGACAAATTAAAAAACTTGAATTGGGCTCTGTTGGGGATATTATTCACAGAGGTGGAACCAAGCTTTACACTGCTAGAAGTGAAGAGTTTAAAACAGTTGAAGGTCAGAAAAAAGGGATCGAACAACTGAAAAAGGTAGGCATTGAAGGACTTGTCGTAATTGGTGGAGACGGTTCATACCGCGGTGCTCAGAAATTAACTGAACACGGTTTCCCATGTGTTGGAGTTCCGGGAACGATTGATAACGATATTCCAGGAACTGACTTTACAATTGGTTTTGATACAGCATTAAATACAGTCATTGATGCAATTGACAAAATTCGTGATACAGCTACTTCTCATGAACGTACATATGTAATTGAGGTAATGGGTAGACATGCAGGAGATATCGCATTATGGGCAGGCTTAGCTGGTGGAGCAGAAACTATTTTAATCCCAGAGGTTGATTATGATATGGATGAGGTTCTACAGCGTTTGAAACGAGGACATGAGCGCGGTAAAAAGCATAGTATTATTATTGTGGCTGAAGGTGTAGGAAGTGGCGTTGAATTCGGTAAGAAAATTGAAGAAGCTACACAACTAGAAACTCGTGTGAGTGTGTTAGGTCATATTCAACGTGGTGGATCTCCTACAGCATTTGATCGAGTACTTGCAAGTAGGTTAGGTGCAAGAGCTGTTGAGTTACTTTTAGAAGGTAAGGGTGGTCGTGCTGTTGGTATCCAAAAGAACGAGTTAGTAGATCATGATATACTAGAAGTTCTAAATCAACCACATAAAATCGATGAGAACATGTACCTGCTTTCGCAAGAATTATCAATCTAGTCTATATGGTATCGCTCCCATTCATTCTTTTGACAGTGTAAATCCTCTGTCAAAAGAATTTTAGAGCGATTAAACGAATGGTTTCAAAACAATATAATAAATTATGGTGTAGAGTTATAGGAGGACAAAAGAATGCGTAAAACGAAGATTGTTTGTACAATTGGCCCAGCAAGTGAAAGTGTTGAAAAATTAACAGAACTAATTAAGGCTGGAATGAATGTTGCTCGCTTGAATTTTTCACATGGTGATTTTGAAGAGCATGGTGCAAGAATCCAAAATATTCGTGAAGCATCAAAGATCACAGGTAAAACTGTAGCGATTCTTTTAGATACTAAAGGTCCTGAGATTCGTACGAATACAATGGAGAATGGGGCGATTGAGTTACAAGAAGGCTCAACTGTAATCGTTTCAATGGAAGAGGTAGTTGGAACAACTGAGAAATTCTCAATTACATATTCAGGTTTGATGGATGATGTGTCAGCTGGTTCTAAAATTCTATTGGATGACGGATTAATTGGATTAGAAGTAATCACTGTTGATAAAGCTAAAAATGAAATTTTAACAAAAGTTCTTAACAGTGGAACACTAAAGAACAAAAAAGGTGTTAATGTTCCTGGTGTAAAGGTTAACCTTCCTGGAATTACTGAAAAGGATGCAAAAGATATTGTTTTCGGTATTGAACAAGGTGTAGATTTCATTGCTGCATCTTTTGTACGTCGCGCATCTGATGTATTAGAAATCCGTGAATTATTAGAAGAACATAAAGCTTCAGAAATTCAAATTATCCCTAAGATTGAAAATCAAGAAGGTGTGGATAATATAAATGAAATTTTAGAAGTGTCAGATGGATTAATGGTTGCTCGTGGTGATTTAGGTGTAGAAATCCCTGCTGAAGAAGTACCACTAGTTCAAAAGGACTTAATTAAAAAGTGTAATGCTGCAGGTAAGCCGGTCATTACTGCAACTCAAATGCTTGACTCAATGCAACGTAATCCTAGACCAACACGTGCAGAAGCTAGTGATGTTGCGAACGCTATTTTTGATGGAACAGATGCAATCATGTTATCTGGAGAGACTGCAGCGGGAATTTATCCAGTTGAAGCTGTTCAAACAATGAATAATATTGCTTCAAGAGCTGAACAAGCACTTGATTATCGTGAAATCCTTTCAAAAAGAAGCAAGCAATCTGGTACAACAATCACTGATGCGATTGGTCAATCTGTAGCTCACACAGCACTTAACTTGAATGTTGCTTCAATCTTAGCATCAACTGCAAGTGGTTATACGGCTAAAATGATATCTAAATATCGTCCGAAAGCACCAATCATTGCAGTAACAGCTGATGAATCAACTGCTAGAAAATTATCACTTGTTTGGGGTGTATATTCTAGAGTAGGAAAAATGTGTAAATCAACAGATGAAATGTTAGATGTTGCTGTTGAACAAGGATTAAGTTCTGGAATTATTAATCACGGAGATTTAGTAGTGATTACAGCTGGTGTTCCTGCTGGTGAAGCTGGTACAACTAACTTAATTAAAGTTCATGTTGTAGGAGATGTAATTGTAAAGGGACAAGGAATTGGTCAGAAGTCTGCATATGGTAAAGTAGTTATTGCAGATAGTAGCGATGATGCACTTAACAAAATGCAAGATGGAGCGGTCTTAGTAACGAAAGGAACAGATCGTGATATGATTGGTGCAATGGAAAAGGCGGTTGCACTTATTACTGAAGAAGGTGGACTAACTAGTCATGCCGCAGTCGTAGGATTAAGCTTAGGGATCCCGGTGATTGTTGGTGTTGAAAATGCGACAACTGTTTTACATGATGGACAAGATATTACGGTTGATTCATCTAGAGGTATTGTATATCAAGGACATGCAAGTGTACTTTAAGATTTTTTAAAGAGAGAAGGAGAGTTTTCCTTCTCTCTTTTGTTTCATTAACATACAATATTGGGTACAAGCATGTTGTTAAAAAGAGTGAGGGGGCCATAAGTATGCGTTTGTTATTGGCTTTAATTATTATCGTACCTGCATTAGAAATCGGCTTATTAGTATTTTCAGGTAATATTATTGGACCTTGGCCAACAATTCTTCTAATCATCTTGACAGGTGTGTTTGGAGCATGGCTTGCAAAGAGGCAAGGGATGGAAACATTGAGAAGGTTTCAAGATCAAATGCGATATGGTCAAATGCCAAGCGATGTGATCATTGATGGACTTTGTATTCTTGTAGGTGGAGTAGTTCTGTTGACTCCTGGTTTTATAACAGATTTAATTGGATTTTTATTATTACTACCACCAACACGAAATGCATTTAAACCGTGGATCGGACGCTGGATTCAACGTGTCATTAAGCGAGGTAACTTTACCATTATCAGATAAAATAAGAGGTTGACCACTTTTAGTGTACACACTATAGTAGTCAACCTCTTATTTTATTATAGGAAAGTAAAAAATTTTAACCCAGTTTTTGTGTCTAGCTCCAGCGCCTAGCCCCTCGGGGTCATAAGTCGAATCACTACGGAAAACAAGATTTCCTGCGTGATTCCCCTTATGCCTGTCGGGGCTGACCAAGGCGCTTGCGCTTTTCTTGTTATAGGGTGTTTTTTCCGGTAATGTAATTCCATAAATCATCAAACACTCGAGCTGAGTGCAAAGTTTTTATGATCACTAAAGTAACTGGACCAACTATTAGACCTAAAAATCCGATTAGTTTAAAACCAACAAACAATGAAATCAATGTAGCAAGAGGGTCTAAACCTATGCTTGATGATAATATCTTTGGTTCCATTAGTTGTCTCTGTACCAAAATGATAATGTATAATATTCCTAAACCAATGGCAAATTCAACATTGCCACTAAGTGCTGTATAAATAATCCATGGGACAAACACCAACCCTGTCCCTAAATAAGGCAAAATGTCCACTAGGCCAATAAGTAATGCAATGGTAATGGCATAATCTACTCGAAGGATTAATAGGCCAATTAAGACAATGACGGTTGTAATCGAGATTAGTGTAGCTTGAGCTTTTATAAAACCAAATAGTGCACGCTGTAGATCAATAATCACGGTTTTACTACTAGTTCGGGCTTTAGAGGGGATAATTTTTCGCGAAAAACGAATGATTTTTTCCCAATCCTTACTAATAAAAAATGTAGCCAATAATGAAAAGATGATAACGGTCGCTGCATTTGGTAACCATCCAAGAAAATCAGGGATTTTTAAGAGGAATGTTTGAATAAATTGACCAACATTTGTCGCAACAGTCTTTCCGACACTCTCGATATTCGTAATGATTGATTGTTGTTGCCCTGACTCTAAATTATTAAACAGGGTAGTTAGTTGATTATAAAGAGGTATTAATTGACCGGCAACGATCTGTTCAATATGTACAACTAGATTTTCAAAGTGATTTGGCACAACGTTAGCTAAGTAATTTGCTCCAGAAATAATTTCTGCAACTAATAGTGTTAAAACACCTGCTATGCTCCCGAATACAAGAACAAGGGATAGAAAAACGGCCAATGACTTTGGTAAACGTGCTTTTTCTTGAAAAAATATAACAAGAGGTTGAATGAAAAATGAAATTGCGAAAGCAATTAAGAATGGATAAGTTACTCTTAACAAATAATAAGCAAAAATAACCCCAAGAATAATAGAAATAAGTACAACTAGAAAGCGAATTATGCTATAAAGATGTTCTAATTTCAAAAGCTTCCCTCCTAACCTAATTATCCATATTTTACATTGTAGTAATGTATATGGAAAGTATTACATTTTTAGAAAGGTAGGTTGTTAACTTGGATAAATTATTTAAAATATGTTACCATATAAAGTGGGTGTGTAAGAAAGGATGATATGAGGTTGTTCAATCAATCAACGTTGTTCTTACTGATCTTATTAATAGTTGGATTTTTTGGTAAAAATCAATCATTAATGATTGCTGTAGGAACACTGCTCATTGTCAAAGTTACAGGCCTAGACACACGTATTTTTCCATATATACAAAGCAAAGGTATTCACTGGGGTGTTACAGTTATAACAATTGCTGTACTAGTACCCATAGCTACTGGAGAAATTGGTTTTAAACAATTAGGAGATGCCTTGAAATCAGCATATGCATGGATTGCATTATGTTCAGGAATTATCGTGGCACTATTAGCAAAAGGTGGCGTGAATCTTCTAGCAGAGGATCCTCATATTACCACGGCACTAGTATTTGGTACAATTATCGCTGTATCTCTTTTTAAGGGAGTGGCAGTTGGTCCATTAATTGGAGCTGGTATTGCTTATGTAGTGATGAGATTCGTGAATTACTTCTCCTAATATTTAATAGTATAGAGAAACTTGAAAGTTCATTTTTACTCTTTTGATTCACAAAAGTCTGATAATTGTATATAATAGACTTTGAGATTGAGCATCCATCTACATAATTTTCTTATGGTTCCAATTATTAGCCTAATTAATTTGATTTTATTCTCTTTTTTTAGGCTGAAATGAAAGCATTTTCTTTTGAGTGAATATTCAAAAACACAAATTGTGGCTTATTTTTGAGCATCCGCTCAGATGGAAAATCAATAAGTAAAAAGGTAATGGGAGATTTTTAGAAAAGGGGAGATCTAAGATGACAGTAACAAAGGGACTTGAAGGGGTTGTGGCGACAACATCATCAGTCAGCTCAATTATTGATGATACCTTGACCTATGCGGGTTATAACATTGATGAACTTGCAGAACACGCAAGTTTTGAAGAAGTAATTTATTTATTATGGCATCGAAAGCTACCTAATCAAAAGGAGCTTGCAGAACTCGTTGAATTATTAGGTGAAAATGCTTCGCTACCAGAGGAAGTTCTTAATCATTTTAAAACATACCCAATTAACAATGTACATCCAATGGCAGCACTTAGATCTGCAGTTTCATTGCTCAGTCTTTATGATGAAGAAGCAGATGTGATGAATAATGATGCTAACTATCGAAAAGCAGTTCGCCTTCAAGCAAAAATCCCAACAATCGTAACAGCGTTCTCTCGAGTAAGAAAAGGTTTAGAACCTGTTGCTCCACGTAAAGATTTAAGCTTTGCTTCTAACTTTTTGTACATGTTAAGTGGAGAAGAACCTACTGCTATAGCAGAAGAAGCGTTTAATAAGGCATTAGTGCTGCATGCTGATCATGAGTTAAATGCATCAACATTCACCGCTCGTGTGTGTGTAGCTACACTATCTGATGTGTATTCTGGTGTCACATCTGCTATTGGCGCATTGAAAGGTCCTCTACATGGAGGCGCGAACGAAGCGGTAATGAAAATGTTAACGGAAATAGGTTCTGTAGAAAATGTTGAGCCTTATATCCTTGATAAATTGAATAATAAGGAAAAAATAATGGGGTTTGGTCATCGCGTATACCGCAAAGGTGATCCTAGAGCCAAACATTTAAAGGCTATGTCTGAGAAACTTACAAATCTTACAGGTGAGCCAAAATGGTATGAAATGTCTACTAGAATCGAGGAAATTGTTACGACATCAAAACCGCTTCCTCCTAATGTAGACTTTTATTCCGCATCTGTTTACCATAGCTTAGGTATAGATCATGATTTGTTTACACCTATTTTTGCGGTAAGCCGTGTGTCGGGCTGGTTAGCGCATATCCTAGAACAGTATGATAATAACAGACTAATACGTCCACGCGCTGAATATAGTGGACCAGGTAAGCAAGTATATGTTCCAATAGACAAAAGAGGATAATGCATGATATTTTTCTACTTTTCTTATAGAATGGAATAGTAGTTAATAGAGAGGTCAGTTTTTTTGGCCTCTATATATTGATTTAAATTATGGGAGGTTTTTTTTGTGAGCAAAGGTGAAAAAATTACAGTATCAAATGAGGTTTTAAACGTACCAAACAATCCAATTATTCCTTATATTGAAGGTGATGGAATTGGACCTGATATTTGGGCTGCCGCTTCACGTGTTTTAGAAGCTGCTGTTGAAAAAGCATATAATGGCGAAAAGTCAATTGTATGGAAAGAAGTATTAGCTGGAGAAAAGGCATTTAACCAAACAGGTGAATGGTTACCAGCAGAAACTTTAGATGTTATACGTGAGTACATAATTGCGATTAAAGGGCCTTTAACTACTCCAATTGGTGGTGGAATCCGCTCATTAAATGTTGCGTTACGTCAGGAACTAGATTTATTTACATGCTTACGTCCTGTGCGTTATTTCAATGGAGTTCCTTCTCCAATTAAACGCCCTGAAGATACTGATATGGTAATCTTCCGTGAAAATACTGAAGATATTTATGCTGGAATTGAATATGCAAAGGGTTCAGAAGAAGTTGAGAAACTAATTTCATTCTTACAAAATGAAATGGGTGTTAATAAAATCCGTTTCCCAGAAACTTCAGGAATTGGAATCAAGCCAGTCTCTCAAGAAGGTACAACTCGTCTAGTCCGTGCAGCGATTAACTATGCAATTGAGCATGGTCGTAAATCAGTCACTTTAGTGCATAAAGGGAATATTATGAAATTCACTGAAGGTGCATTTAAGAACTGGGGTTATGAGCTTGCTGAGAAGGAATTTGGAGATAAAGTATTTACATGGGCTGAATATGATCGCCTAGTTGAGACAGAAGGTAAGGATGTTGCAAACAAAGCACAAAGCGATGCTGAAGCTGCAGGGAAAATCATTATTAAAGATTCTATTGCTGACATTTTCCTACAACAAATTTTAACAAGACCACGTGAATTTGATGTTGTTGCAACAATGAATTTAAATGGTGACTACATTTCTGATGCATTAGCTGCACAGGTTGGTGGGATTGGTATTGCTCCAGGAGCAAATATTAACTATGAAACTGGCCATGCAATCTTTGAAGCAACACATGGTACAGCACCGAAATATGCTGGTCTTGATAAAGTAAACCCATCTTCTGTTTTACTTTCAGGAGTATTAATGCTTGAGCACCTTGGATGGAATGAAGCTGCTCAACTAATTACTAATTCAATGGAAAAAACAATTGCTTCTAAAGTTGTGACATATGACTTCGCACGTCTTATGGATGGTGCAACTGAAGTTGCTTGTTCAGAATTTGCAAATGAACTAATCAAAAACTTAGGTTAATTAGGTGACAAGGAGGTGTTTATAACACCTCCTTACATTTTTTTCTCGTTAAAAGGGTATTTTCTAAAGAATAGCTACATTTGATTGTTGTATATCTTTTTGAAAATAATATGATTAGGAGGAAATAAAATGTCACAGTTCAAACGAAAAAAAGTTTCTGTTATAGGTGGGGGCTTTACAGGTGCTACGACAGCTTTCTTAACAGCACAAAAAGAGCTAGCAGATGTTGTGTTAGTTGATATTCCACAAATGGAAAATCCGACAAAAGGGAAAGCTCTAGACATGCTTGAGGCTAGTCCAGTTCAAGGTTTTGATGTAAATATTATTGGAACTGCTGATTACAGAGATACAGTAGACTCCGATATTGTTGTGATTACTGCTGGCATTGCTCGTAAACCTGGAATGAGTCGGGATGACCTTGTACAAACCAATCAGAAAATCATGAAGAGTGTTACACAAGAAGTGGTGAAGTACTCTCCAAACTGTCATATTATTGTTTTAACTAATCCTGTTGATGCAATGACATACACAGTATTCAAAGAGTCCGGGTTTCCAAAGAATCGCGTAATAGGACAATCAGGAGTTTTAGATACTGCTCGTTTCAGAACATTTGTGGCAGGAGAGCTCAATCTTTCCGTTAAAGACGTAACAGGTTTCGTATTGGGCGGACATGGTGATGATATGGTTCCATTAGTACGCTATTCATATGCGGGTGGTATTCCTCTACAGAAACTACTCTCACAAGATCGTCTTGATGCCATTGTAGAGCGTACTCGTAAGGGTGGCGGGGAAATTGTTAACTTACTGGGAAATGGAAGTGCATACTATGCACCTGCTGCTTCTTTAGTGGAAATGGTTGAATCAATTATTAAGGACCAAAGAAGAGTTATACCTGCAATTGCATACTTAGAGGGCGAATATGGGTATGATGGGATTTACCTTGGTGTACCAACTGTTCTAGGTGCAAATGGTATTGAGAAGATTATTGAACTTGAATTAGAACCTGAGGAACAAGCTGCACTGCAAAAGTCAGCAGATTCCGTTAAAAGTGTTATGAACATTTTAGAATAATCGATAATAGAAGGCTGTTTCTAGAGGTTGCTCCTATTAGTTGGTATATTGTATCTTCATTTGGTAAGATAAACAATATGTTACGAACTATTAAAGGGAGCTTAAGCATACACTTCTAGAAGCAGCCTTTTTAATTCGTTTATTAAAAAATATCTGTGTGGTTAAACCTGCGGAGGTGCTAATGTCATGCTATTAGGAAAAAAGAGAAAGCTAGGTCGAATGGTGGATGAAATAAAAATAGGAGAAAAGCTATCGTTAACCGAAAAAATTGAGGATAAGGATTTGTTGCTTTTCCTTGGTTTAACGAACGATGCGAATCCTTTATATGTTCAACATGATTATGCATCCCAAACACCTTTTGAAAAACCGATTGTCCCAAGTATTATGCTTACTGGTATTATTACGTCAGCAGTATCTAAATATTTACCTGGGCCGGGAAGTCACATTCTAAAACAAGAAATATCTTTTCCTAAACATGTATATCATTATGCGACTGTTGAATTTTTGTTTGAAGTGACAAAAGTAGATTCGATTGCCAAAATTGTAGAAATAACCGTAGTTGCAGTAGATGATAATGATGATCATGTTGTGGAGGGAACCATAACAGTTTCACCTCCACAAAAGCTAGTACAGCTTGATGGTAAAATATTAGAAAACTTTTAAAAAAGAAGCTGAATTTTTTGGCTTCTTTTTTTAATAGGCTCTTTATCAAAGTTTTTTGTTTTAGACATAAAGTATTGTAATGGTAGATACAAGCAGGTTGAATACACGTAGACTCCTGTGGGACCAGTGGCCAAAGTGAGACCCCACAGGAGCTTAGCGACGAGGAGGCTCACTGGTCACCCACTGGACGCGGAGTGTATTCAGCCTGCGGCTTTAAAAGCAACAATTTATACGAAAACAGCCTATAGAAAAGAGCCTCTTAAATTATGTGACGTTTTACAATATGGCTAAGTTCACATTATAAAAGCGTATACATAAAAAAGTATAGCAACTATTAAACAAAAAGATTGGTCTATTCTGTAAGTTCCAATATAATGAAAAGTAGATAGAGAGAGAAGCAGGTTGATTTGTGTTAGGAAAGAATTACTTACATTGTTTTACATGTGTGGATGTGAGGACATTTTTTAACATAATTCTTGAAGATGCTGGGGTTTAATCTACTATTTTGGAGGAACATATGAACAAAAAAGTATTAGTTGTTGATGATGAACAGTCAATTGTAACATTGCTTCAGTATAACCTTAAACAAGCAGGGTTTGAGGTAATTACAGCAATGGATGGAGAAGCAGGTTTAAATGCTGCAATTCATGAACAACCCGATTTGATTATTCTTGATTTAATGCTTCCAAAAATGGACGGTATTGAAGTTTGTAAGGAGCTTAGACAGAAACGAATAGCGACTCCCATTTTCATGTTAACAGCCAAGGATGACGAATTCGATAAGGTACTCGGTTTAGAATTAGGTGCAGATGATTACCTAACAAAGCCTTTTAGTCCGAGAGAAGTAGTAGCAAGAGTGAAGGCTATTTTAAGAAGAATAACTCAAGTAGAAGTTCAAACTGAACTAGAAGATACATCAGAGAAGTTGGTTATTTCCGATTTGCTAATCCTACCTGAGCATTATGAGGCGTACTTTAATGAGAATAGACTAGAGTTAACACCAAAGGAATTTGAACTTCTTGTCTATCTAGCTAAACATAAAGGTAGAGTATTAACTCGTGATCAACTTTTAAGTGCAGTTTGGAATTACGATTTTGCAGGTGACACTAGAATTGTGGATGTACATATTAGCCATTTAAGAGAAAAAATTGAACGAGATACAAAAAAGCCAATTTATATCAAGACTATCAGAGGCCTTGGCTATAAGCTTGAGGAGCCAAAGGGGAATGAATAAATTTCGTTTCCGTCTTCTTTTTGGATTTATTACTTTAATTACAATCGTTTTAGTAGGTATCGGGATATTACTAGGAGCAATGTTCAAAGGTTTTTATCTTAATACTTATAACGAGCGGATGGAAAAAGAAACGAACTTAGTGGGGTTTTATGTAAGTGATCAAGGATTACAGCATCCAGAATTATTAGAAAACCTAAAATTAATGAGTGAATCACTTGATTCTAGAATAACAATACTAAATAAAGATGGCTCCCTCTTTCTTGACTCTCTTAACAGTGGTAAGGAAGTAGAGGACATGATCCATCAGTATTTATCAAAAACGAAGAATTTCAAGCTAACGGATGACCAATATGACGTCTATTACTATGGTGCACCAATTATTAAAAACGGAGGATTTGACGGTTATGTTATTTTAAGTACACCTGTCGAGTCACTAAAAGAGGTATACGAGCATATATGGGTTATTCTTATCGCTAGTTTGGGGTTGGCTCTAATTGTTATTGTGATGCTAGGTGTTAAGATTACTACTCAATATACAAAACCAATAGAATCGGCAACTGCAGTAGCAATAGAGTTAGCTAAAGGAAACTATAAAGCTAGAACCTATGAAGAAAGTATTGATGAAACTGGAATGCTTAGTCAATCAATCAATATTCTAGCTAGAAACTTACAGAACGTTACGAGAGATCATGAAATGCAGCAAGATCGTCTCCGAACACTTATTGAAAATATGGGAAGTGGCCTCTTATTAATTGATGGTAAAGGGTATATCAATTTGGCAAACCGTGCATATAAGGAGTTATTTTCTGTTAAAAGCGCTGATTACTCTAATCAACTTTACCATGAATCAATTCAATACAGAGAAATCGTTGCACTGATTGAAGAAATTTTTATGACGGAAGAGACCGTCAAAAAACAACTTCTACTCCAATTTCCTATTGATCGAAAGCATTTTGAAGTATATGGTGCACCAATTATTGGATTGAATGATGAATGGAAAGGGATTGTCCTAGTTTTTCATGATATTTCTGAACTGAAAAAGCTAGAGCAAATGCGTAAGGACTTTGTAGCAAATGTATCACATGAATTGAAAACACCTATCACATCGATAAAAGGTTTTTCAGAGACACTTTTAGATGGTGCTCTTGAGGATCGAGAAACACTGGAATCATTTTTATCAATTATTTTAAAGGAAAGTGAACGATTGCAATCGTTAATTGAAGATTTACTTGAATTGAGCAAGGTGGAGCAGCAAGGGTTTCAACTTAATCTTGGTCAAGTAAACATGAACGAACTAATTGAAGATACACTAATCATGCTAAAAGGAAAAGCAGAAGAAAAAGAGATACGATTAGACTTAATTTACAATGATGAAAATATTTTTATTTCAGGGGATGTTTACCGGTTAAAGCAAATTTTTATCAATTTAATTACTAATGCAATTACCTATACTCCACCTAATGGAAAAATAAAAGTAGATATTCGTAAGAAAAAAGAAGTAGTTGAAGTGTTTGTGATCGATACTGGTACTGGTATCGATGAAAAAGAACTTCCAAGAATTTTTGAGAGATTCTACAGAGTTGATAAAGCAAGAAGTAGAAATTCTGGTGGAACAGGATTGGGATTAGCTATTGTAAAGCATTTAGTGGAAGCGCATCATGGTGAAATAACAGTTACTAGTAAGCCTGAAGAGGGAACTTCCTTTAGATTAGCTTTCAAAAGAATGTAGACAAATCTTTACAAAATATTTACAATAGATTATTTTTTCCTTCATAAACGAAATGTATGATGTTTATGAAACCCCTTCATCCAAGAAGGATCATTAGTGAGGACAACTGTCTTCACTCTTTTTTTTGTTGAAAATTAATCTTTTTGAAACCTTTTCACCATATACTCGTAAATAGATAGATACAAAGTATTATAGAAAGAGGGGAATTACATGGTTAGTATCAAGCGTATTTATACAATCATTGGACTATCGATTGTTGTAATAATCCTTGGTGTTGTTGCGGTAACATCATGGTATACAGTGGACGAATCAGAGCAGGCTGTTATTTTAACATTTGGGGAAGCGGGAGATCCGATTGTCGAACCGGGCCTCAAATTTAAGTTACCTTGGCCGATTCAAACAGTGGAAGTGTTACCAAAAGTAAACTTCAGTTTGCAATTTGGCTATGAAGAAAAAGACGGAGAAATTGTTGAATATGATGATGAAACAAAAATGATTACTGGTGATGAAAATATTGTTCTTGCTGATTTAGTTGTTCAGTGGAAAATCACAGATCCTGCTAGCTACTTATTTAATTCAGAAGATCCAGAGCAAATTCTTCATAATGCAACATCAGCTTCACTTCGTAGCATTATCGGAAGTTCAAAAATTGATGATGCATTAACATCTGGAAAAGCGGAAATTGAAGCTGAAGTACGTGACTTATTAACATCATTAATAGAGAAGTATGATGTTGGGATATCGATTGTCGGGGTAAAGCTTCAAGATGTAGAACTACCTAATGAAGATGTTCGTAAAGCCTTTACAAATGTAACAGATGCCCGTGAAACCATGAATACAAAAATAAACGAAGCTAACAAGTATAAGAATCAAAAGAGCCAAGAAGCAGAAGGTGAAAAAGACGCAATGATTTCTAGAGCAGAAGGAGACCGTGCAGCACGTATTGAAATTGCACGTGGTGATGTTGCGATCTTTAATGAATTGTATAATGAATATAAAAATTCTCCTGAAATTACTAGACAACGTCTTGTCTTAGAGACGCTTGATCAGGTATTGCCGGGTGCTGAAATTTATATCATGAATGATGATGGAAATACAATGAAATACTTTCCGATTCGTCCTCTAGAAGAACAAAAACAAACACCAGCAGTTGTAGAGGGAGGTAGTGGATCAAATGAGTAATGAAAACATCGTCGATTTAAAAGATCGTGGAAATAATGAGTGGAAAAAGTATACAAGAGTAGGAATTCTATTAGTTGTAACTCTTGTTTTGTTAGGGATTATCTTAACAAATTTGTTGATAGTTAAAGAAGGAGAATATAAGGTTATTCGTCAGTTCGGTGAGGTTGTTCGAATAAAAGATACTCCAGGACTCACTTATAAAATCCCTTTCGTTCAAACGGTTGAGACATTACCTAAATATCAAATGGTTTATGATGTGAAAGAAGCTGAAATCAATACGAGAGATAAGAAAAGAATGATTATTGATAATTATGCAGTTTGGAAGGTCGATGATCCGATAAAAATGATTTCAACAACAAGAACTGTAGTGGGAGCTGAGACAAAGCTTGATGAGTTTATCTACTCGGCTATCAGAACCGAATTAGGACAACTAAACTATGATGAAATTATAAATGATGAGAAGTCATCAAGAGGTAGCTTGAACGATCGGATAACAGATAAAGTGAATGAATTATTAGCACTTGATAACTATGGCATTTCTGTTACTGATATAAGAATGAAAAGAACAGATTTACCAACAGCAAATGAACAATCTGTCTTCACTAGAATGATTTCAGAGCGTGAATCAACAGCTCAAGAGTATTTATCAATGGGGGATGCACAAAAAAATCGAATCATCGCTGAAACAGACCGAGAAGTAACGGAAATGTTGGCAAAAGCTCAAGCTGATGCAGAAGTGATTCGAGGGGCTGGAGAAGGGGAAGCAGCGAGAATATATAACGATTCCTTTTCTAAAGATCCGGAATTTTATAGTCTCTATAGAACGTTAGAATCATATAAGAAGACGATCAATGGAAAGACAGTCATTATTCTTCCATCAGACTCTCCTTATGCAAGAATTCTAATGGGATATATGGAATAAGAGTAGAGTGATGTAACCCTTTTCATTTAAGCTGATAAATAGAAAATGTTGGTTATAAATGCTTGAAAATTTCTAGGCAAACTGTTAAAATTAAGGAGAATTATTTTTGTTCGGATTGTTTGGATAGAACAGTTCTAAATGGCTTTTCGTCTTGAAATATCTAAGAGCAAGAATAGTATTACATTGTGTCCATACACACAAGGAGGAAACAAAATGTTAGAAGGTAAAGTAAAATGGTTTAACGCAGAAAAAGGTTTCGGATTTATCGAGCGCGAAGGTGGAGACGATGTATTCGTTCACTTCTCAGCTATTCAAGGCGAAGGTTTCAAATCTTTAGAAGAAGGTCAAACAGTTACTTTTGAAATCGTTGATGGTAACCGTGGACCACAAGCTGCTAACGTAAATAAAGCTTAATCTATATAAGCAAAAACAGACTCTTTTAAGAGTCTGTTTTTTTTAATGTTAACGCTCTGGGCGCCTTGCGCTTTTCATGGTGTCTAGCTCCAGGCGCCATCAGCTCTGGGTCATAAGCCAATCCGTCTAGAAGGTTAAAGAGCAACCTTCTAGACGGATTGGCTTATGCCTGTCGCTGATGAACGGTCGCCTTGCGCTTTTCTTATTTTCCTTTCTTTTTCTAAACATGATAAAATATAAAAAAGTCTTGAAAGAAATAGGGAGGATCTAAATTGAGTAAAAAATTAGTTTTAATAGATGGAAACAGTATAGCCTATCGTGCATTCTTCGCACTACCTCTTCTTAATAATGATAAAGGAATCCATACAAATGCTGTATATGGGTTTACAATGATGCTTATGAGAATCCTCGAACAAGAAAAACCAACACATATGCTTGTTGCATTTGATGCAGGGAAAACAACTTTTCGTCACTCTACATTCAGTGAGTATAAAGGCGGACGCCAAAAAACTCCCCCAGAGCTTTCAGAACAATTCGCATTTGTTCGTGAACTTTTAGATGCTTATAAAGTCCCTCGATATGAACTTGAGAACTATGAAGCTGACGATATTATAGGTACTTTATCAGTGAAAGCTGAGGAAGAAGGATTTGAAGTTAAGGTTATTTCTGGAGATAAAGATTTAACCCAATTGGCCACTGACAAAATCACAGTAGACATTACAAAAAAAGGGATTACTGATGTAGATTCGTACACACCAGCCTTTATTGAGGAAAAGTATGGTATACCTGCAGAACGTATTATAGATATGAAAGGTCTGATGGGAGATACCTCAGATAATATTCCAGGTGTTCCAGGTGTGGGAGAGAAAACAGCGTTAAAATTACTAAAAGAATTTGGAACACTTGAACAATTACTTGAAAATACGGATAAGGTAAGTGGCAAGAAGCTACAAGAAAAGCTTGAAGAGTTTAAGGAACAAGCGATTCTAAGCAAGCAATTGGCTACAATTCATAAAGAAGCACCTGTTAAATTTGCTTTAGAAGATACAATTTATGAAGGCTATGACGAGAAAAAAGTCTACGAATTATTTAAAGAGCTAGGGTTTAACTCACTCCTTGAAAAAATGGATATTACTGAAAGTGCGGATGAACAAATTTTAGAAGAAATTAAGTTTACAATTGTTCAAGGATTTACAGAAGAAGTATTAGCTTCAGATTCAACGATTATTATTGAAGTGATGGAGGCCAATTATCATAAATCTGAAATCCAAGGCATTGCCATCGTAAATGAACATGGGTCTTTCTTTATTCCTACAGAAATCGCGCTAAAATCGGAGCTTTTTAAAGAATGGGCATCAAATGAGAGAAATAAGAAAACTGTTTATGATGGAAAACGATCAATTGTTGCTTTAGGTTGGAAGGGTATTGATTTGAATGGTGTAGAATTTGACTGTTTAATTGCTAGCTATATTCTCAATCCAGCATTATCGACAGAAGATATTGCAACAATCGCAAAAGCTAAGGGCTTGAATCAAGTTCAATCCGATGAGATTGTTTATGGAAAAGGAGCAAAAAGATGTTGCCCTGATGAAAATATTCTGGCTGAGCATCTTGTTCGAAAAGCAGTCGCTTTACATAAGTTAAAAGAATTATATATTGAAGATTTGAAGCAAAATGAACAATATGAATTATTTACAGACTTGGAGATGCCTCTTGCCCGCATCCTAGCTGATATGGAATCAGAGGGGATTACAGTCGACATTCCTAGACTTCAATCGATGGGGAAAGAAATTGGAGAGAAATTGGCATCACTTGAGAAAAGCATCTATGAATTAGCGGGTGAAGAGTTTAATGTTAATTCTCCCAAGCAACTAGGTGTGATTTTATTTGAAAAACTCAATTTACCTGTAGTAAAGAAAACAAAAACAGGATATTCTACATCGGCTGATATTCTAGAAAAGTTAGCAGACCAGCATCCCATTATTAAATACATTTTAGATTACCGACAACTTGGGAAATTGCAGTCTACCTATATTGAAGGTCTATTAAAGGTAGTTCATAATGATACAGCAAAGGTTCATACTATTTATAATCAAGTACTTACACAAACAGGTAGATTAAGCTCGACAGACCCTAATTTGCAAAATATACCTATAAGATTAGAAGAAGGACGCAAAATCAGACAAGCTTTCGTACCTTCACATAGTGACTGGGTAATCTTCGCAGCAGATTATTCTCAAATTGAATTACGTGTCTTAGCACATATCGCAAATGATGCAAATTTAATTGATGCATTTAACAATGATCTTGATATCCACACTAAAACAGCAATGGATGTTTTTCACGTGAAGGAAGATGAAGTTACTTCTAACATGAGAAGACAAGCCAAAGCCGTGAATTTCGGTATTGTTTATGGAATTAGTGATTATGGTTTATCACAGAGCTTGGATATAACGCGAAAAGATGCAGGTAAGTTTATTGCAAGATATTTAGAGAGTTTCCCTGGAGTGAAAGAATATATGGAAGAAATTGTTCAAGATGCAAAGCAAAAAGGGTATGTTGAAACTTTACTTCATCGAAGACGATATATTCCAGAGATCACTGCTCGTAATTTTAATGTGAGAAGCTTTGCCGAAAGAACAGCCATGAACACACCAATTCAAGGAAGTGCCGCAGATATCATTAAAAAAGCAATGATTGATATGGCAGAAAGATTAAAATCAGAAAATCTAAATTCAAAAGTGCTCTTGCAGGTTCATGATGAATTAATATTTGAAGCGCCAAGAGATGAAATTCAGATCCTTGAAAAAATTGTTCCAGAAGTAATGGAAAATGCAGTTGAGTTAAAAGTGCCATTAAAGGTAGATTATTCATTTGGACCGACATGGTACGACGCTAAATAAAGGAAGTGATTGTATGCCAGAATTACCAGAGGTAGAAACTGTAAGGCGTACATTAATTGGACTAGTAGCTGGCAAGACCATTAGAAATGTTAAAATTTTTTGGCCCAAAATGATCAAAAAACCAGATAATAGTGACCAATTTATTGATGCTTTAAAAGGACAGACAATCCATGATGTGGGGCGGAGAGGGAAGTTTATTAAGTTCTTTTTAGATGACTACACTCTACTGTCGCATTTGAGGATGGAAGGCCGGTTTGGATTGTATCCAAGTGATGAGCCATATGATAAACATACACATGTCTTAATAACATTTACAGATGGTTCAGAGCTTCGATACCGAGATGTTCGCAAATTCGGGACAATGCACTTGTTCATAAAAGGCGAAGAAGATCATAGTCAACCACTGACTGGGCTAGGTCCAGAACCTTTTTCAGACGAGTTTTCCGAAAAACGGCTTAAGGAATACTTAAAAAAAACAAACCGAAAAGTCAAAGTTGCCTTATTAGATCAAAAGATTGTTGTCGGACTTGGGAATATTTATGTAGACGAGGCTTTGTTCAGGGCTGGGATACATCCAGAACGGGAAGCTAACTCACTTAAACCAAAAGAAATAAAAAAACTTCATTCTGAGATCATTTTAACTTTACAGGAAGCTGTTGATAAAGGTGGCAGCACAATCCGATCTTATGTAAATTCACAAGGAGAAATTGGGATGTTTCAGCTTCAATTATTTGTTTATGGTCAAAAGGGTGAGGCGTGTAAAACCTGTGGAACTGAGATAGAGAAAACGGTTGTAGGTGGTCGGGGTACCCACTATTGCCCTAAATGCCAAAAATAGCGAATATTAATTTAAGGTGGGACAGTTCACATCAGATAGGCTCCTTTCATACACTAACTAAGCGATTGTTAGAGGGAGGAGCTTTTATCAGATGGTTCAATATATCTCACTACTTGTGTTAGCATTTGCCGTAAGTATAGATAGCTTTAGTGTTGGTTTTACCTATGGGTTAAGAAAGATGAAATTACCTTTTAAATCAATCGTTATGATTGCTTGCTGTTCCGGGTTTACCTTACTACTTGCAATGGGTTTCGGTAATGTCGTGTCAACCTTTCTTTCACCAGAGTTCGCAGAAATGATTGGCGGCTTTGTGCTAGTAGTCATCGGTGGATGGATCTTATATCAATTTTTCCGACCACAAACAGACAGTAATGAAAAAGTTCAACAAAAAAGTACACTAGTGAAGGTTGAGATTAAGTCTCTAGGTCTAGTGATTCAAATTTTGAGAAGACCTATGAAAGCGGATTTTGATAATTCAGGTACGATAACTGGTTTAGAGGCTTTATTATTAGGGTTAGCATTATCATTAGATGCGTTTGGTGCAGGGGTTGGAGCGGCCTTACTAGGTTATTCACCATGGCTTATGGCTCTATTTGTTGCAGTTATGAGTTCTCTATTTGTGACAAGTGGAATTAAATGTGGAAGGTTCTTTTCAGAAATGAAATGGGTAGAGAAGTTTACATTCTTACCAGGAGTATTACTAATTGTCTTAGGTATTTGGAAGTTTTGAATTAATAGGAGGATAAGGTAAATGACTTTAGTCATTGGTCTGACAGGTGGAATCGCAAGTGGTAAAAGCACTGTTTCACGTATGTTACTAGAAATGGGTCTTCCTGTTATAGATGCAGATGTAATAGCGAAGAGAATCGTTGAAATTGGTCAACATTCATATGAGTTAATTATTCAAACTTTTGGTGAAGAGGTCTTAAACGATGATCTATCGATAAACCGAGCAAAATTAGGATCAATCATCTTTAATGATGACGTCCAAAGACAAAAGTTGAATGCAATCGTTCATCCAGCTGTAAGAAAAAACATGCTTGAGGAACAAAAGAAATTAGTGGAACAAGGGAACGAAACAATCGTGTTAGATATTCCATTACTTTTTGAAAGTGATTTAACACACCTTGTTGATAAAACAATCGTTGTTTATGTAGATGATGAGGTACAAGTAGAAAGATTAATGAAAAGAAATCACTTTACACTTGTTGAGGCAACATCAAGAATTTCATCACAAATGCCTTTAAAGAAAAAAGTAGCTTTAGCAGATGAAGTTATTAACAATAATGGGACTATGGAAGAAACAAAAAAGCAGCTTCTTAAAATACTTACTAATTGGAACGTTATTTATAGTAAATAAGGAAATAGCTCTGAGGAGAAAAACATTGGTAAATGTTGATCTCTAAATGAGTTATTTTTTTTGTCGAGTTGGTTACAATTATCAGAATTATTTTAGTTGGTAAAGGATATAATTAGTTTGAATGACCTTTTTTAAACATTCAATTGCTAGTTAACGCTTGCAGAAATTGAAGCGGTTGAACACCCCTTTACAATCAAATAATTTTTGGTAGTGCCGGTTGCAAAAAGATACTAAACAAAGTATACTATCTTTCGTGAACTTCTTACATTCGCAGGTTTTGTAACTACTTAAAGGGTTAGGACCTCCTAGGACTAACTTTCCCCCGTGGTAGCTTGCATGCCATTGCAAAGGGTTCATGAATCAAACTTGTTAAAGGGGGAAATAAAAATGGAAACAATGGGACGTCATGTAATCTCTGAATTATGGGGATGCGACTTTGAAAAATTAAATAACGTACAGGAAATTGAAAGAACTTTTGTTAATGCAGCATTAAAATCTGGAGCTGAAGTACGTGAGGTGGCATTTCATAAATTTGCACCACAAGGTGTAAGTGGTGTGGTCATCATATCTGAATCTCACTTAACAATTCACAGCTTCCCTGAACATGGATATGCTAGCATTGATGTTTATACTTGTGGCGAATTGGATCCTAATATTGCAGCAGACTTTATTGCTGAAGCATTAGGTGCACAAACACGTGAAAATATTGAACTACCTCGTGGTATGGGTCCAGTTCAAGTGAAAAAAGCTCAAGTAAAAGCTCTTTAAAAATTTTGAATAATAGACTAAAATTAAGAGGTGTATCATATACACCTCTTTTTATCATACTTACTTTCCGAATAATCGTCGATTAATCTATCCAAAAGGCTGTTTTCTCTAAGTTTGTTGTCTTAGACATAAACATTAGTTGGTTACAAGCAGGCTGAATACACGTAGACTCCTGCTTAGACCAGTGGCCAAGGTGAGACCCCGCAGGAGCATTAGCGACGAGGAGGCTCACTGGTCACCCGCCGGACGCGGAGTGTATTCAGCCTGCGGCTTTAAGACGAAAACAGCCATTTAAAATCAAATATTAGAGGAGTGCCAGCCTAAGATGGGGAAACTTAAGACTTATTTTACAAATCACAATGAAACAAGAGACAATCACCAAGATCAGTCCTTACGTAGTCATTATTATAAAACGACTCAAAAAAAAGCTTTGGAAGCGGTTAAAGAAATGATGGAGCAAATGGATGGTTTTTCAGTAAGCTCTATTTCTGAAGAACGGGGAGAAATGAGTATTAAAGGAAAGAAAGTATTTGTTGTCGTTACAGTAATTGGTGTTCGTCCATTTGAAACATCAGTTGATTTCTCTGTAACAACCAATACTGTGTTAATCCCGTTTGATTTTGGACATAGTCAAAAAACGATTAAAGGGCTCTATGAAAATCTTGATCGCAAGTTACCATTTCTTCATGCAGGTGGAACACAATAAATTACAGGACTGCTTTTTAAAAGCTTGTACTTATGACATCTTTCTTATAAGATAAAAGTATATGAACTCTTGAAGAAAATAATGTTCTTCTTATGGAATAGATGGGAGCTGTTTGCGATGAAATGCCCAACATGTCAACATAATGGCACAAGAGTTTTAGATTCTCGTCCAGTTGATGATGGACGAGCTATTAGAAGAAGGCGTGAATGTGAGGAATGTCAATATCGTTTTACAACATTTGAGAAAGTGGAAGAAATCCCGCTTATCGTTGTGAAAAAAGAAGGAACCCGTGAAGAATTTAGTCGTGAAAAGGTTCTCCGAGGTTTAATAAAGGCTTGTGAAAAGAGACCTGTTGCATTAAAGCAATTAGAAGATATTACTCATGAAGTTGAAAAAGAACTAAGAAACCTAGGAATTTCAGAGGTGAAAAGTGAATCGATCGGTGAGCATGTGATGGATCGGTTAGCGGTCATTGATGAAGTGGCCTATGTAAGATTTGCTTCTGTATATCGTCAGTTTAAGGACATAAATGTTTTTATTGACGAACTAAAAGAGCTCATAAAGAAAGAACGTTAGAGGCTGTCCCAATAAGTGCCTGGCACCACCGAAAACCTCAATATCTAGTCGATGTAAATTCTGCTTTTCCAACTAGATACTTGTGAAGTGGTGCCTGGCACTTTGCATTTGGGTCCGATTCTTTTACAATAAGTAGGGGAAATTAATAGCGATACAACTTACTTTTAAAACTCTAAGGCAAGAGATGTAACTATAGAGGGAAGGCAATGATTTAGCATGGAGCAACATTGGAAAGAACTACTCCCAGTAGATCGATATCTTGTGAGGTCTGCAGGGATTTTAAATAATGAATATGACCGAGATATTCTAACACTACTATACCAGCCTTTAATTGGAGCAAGGGCATTAAGTCTTTATTTCACTTTATGGAGTGAATTGCGGCAAAACCGATTATGGAGTGATGAAAATACTCATCATAGTATCATGATCCTACAACAATTAAACCTTAAAGAAATTTACCACGAACGAATAAAGCTTGAAGCACTTGGACTCTTAAATACATTCGTAAATGATGAAAGTGAAACAAGATTGTTTATTTACGAACTACAACCACCGCTCACTCCACAGGAATTCTTCAGTGATGGTATGCTTAATATTTATTTATATCATCTAATTGGAAAGAATAAATTTTTAAAGCTAAAGAAGTTTTTCTCTGATAAAGAGTTAGACCTTGGTTCTTTTAAATCTGTCACAAAATCATTTGAACATGTTTTTAAATCAGTGAATCCAAGGGACATGGTATCGAATATTTCAGAGGAAACTAAAGAGGGGCTTAATCTTGAACACGGAAATGAGTTTTTTGCCCGAAATCAAGGCCAATCGATTGTAATGGGTGATGATGTATTTGATTTTGATTTATTAATTTCTGGAATGTCAGAGGTAATGATACCAAGTAAGTCCATCACATCTAAAGTAAAAGAAGCCATAAAAAAGCTTAGTTTTCTTTATGGAATTAATCCAATTGAAATGCAGAATATTGTGATGAGTGCATTTGATCATTCAGAGAATATTGACATTGAAAGGCTTAGAAAAGCTGCAAGAGATTGGTATCAATTTGAAAATGGTCATGTTCTGCCTACTTTGACTGAGCGAACACAACCTATCCCGTATCGTTCGATGATCGACCAACAACCAAAAACAAAAGAAGAAGAACTAATGCAACAACTCGAACAAATATCGCCTAAGCAATTATTAACAGACCTTTCGGGTGGAGTTGAACCGGCAGTTGTTGATTTAAAAATAATTGAAGACATTATGTTCCACCAAAAGCTATTACCTGGTGTAGTAAATGTATTGATTTATTATGTCATGCTTAAAACAGATATGAAATTGACAAAAGCATATATAGAAAAAATTGCAAGTCATTGGGCTAGAAAAAATGTCAAGACCGTTAAAGAGGCAATGCTTTTGGCTAAAGACGAAACCCGGGAATATCAAAATTGGGCAAGCCAGAAAAAGCAAGGCAGTAAATCCAAAACTAATTATCAAAAGCAGAAAAGTCCAGAAGAAAAAAGTGAAGAGGTTACTGATGATTTAACAGAAGAAAAAAATCAATTACAAGAGCGCATGGCAAAGCTGAAAGAAATGCTTCGTTCATCTGAATAGTGAGCATCTTTCTTTAAAAGGTAAGCAAGTATAAAAGTTTATACTTAGTTTTGGTGTTTAGCTCCAGCGCCTAGCCCCTCGGGGTCATAAGTCAAATCACTTCAGAAATCAAGATTTCCTGCGTGATTTGCCTTATGACTGCCTGAGGCTGAACAAGGCGCTTGCGCTTTTCTTAGGGGAGGGTCATATGGTCCAGCATAAATCATACTTAGAACGAGCAATTGAGTTTCATTCAGATAAAGTTAAGCTATACGAAAGTGTAAATGGTAACTTTTTATATGGAATTTTACAATATCAGGATGTTTATAAGGATTTGTTTACAGAAAAAGAATATGTTACGATCCTCCATTTTTGTTTTAACCATACGACTAGTGTTAAATCATTCTTCGCTCTGTTAGAAGAACAATTAATTGAACATGGTGCAATTAGAATGAGAAGAAAACAGGAAGAAAAGGCACGGAAACAAGAAGAAAAAGAGAAAGAGAGAACTGCAAAATTCAAGGAGTTAGAGGAAAGTAAGAGAATTGAATTGTCATCAGCGCCTCCTAAACAACCAGAAAAAACGAAGACTGTAGAAGCAACTGCTGATAACAAATGGGCGAAACGATTCCTAGATCTTGAATCAAAGCTTAAAGAACAAAAGCTAGCTCAGTCAAAGCCAAATGAGCAAAGATCAGAAGTGCCGTTTAAAAAAATGATTACGGATAAGGATAAAAAGCAAAACGGTGATCAATCATACAAACGGAAATATGACGAGGGTAAACTCCAACATGTGGAGGCTATTGTAAAATCGTTATATAACAAAGGTACCTATTCATTACCGAAAATCTCAAAAATGTCTGGCGTGGATATAGAAGTTGTTAAGCAAATATTAAGTAGGTGAAGGAGTGACCCCTATGGAACGGATTGGAAAACTAATTGGGGATATGGGAAATATGGAGATTCTCGATTTATATACCTGCCCAAAGTGTAATCGAGAGGTAAAAACAGTTCGTATGAAAATTATTGGTGGAGAAAGAAAAGGAGAATGGGAAATCTTAAAAAATGAATGTGATTGCCGTCTTGCTACTGAAACGGTAGAAGCATCTAAGCAAGCTAAAATTAGGTTCTTTGAACGTTTTTCCATCTTGAACGATGACTTGAAAAACGCTGAGTTTTCCAATTTTAAAGCTGATTATGAAAGTCTTGATCAGGCAGTTGAACGTATTTATCACTATTTAGAGACCTTCACTAAAAAAGAATCCATTTATATTTACGGTGATAAGGGTCGTGGGAAAAGCCATTTGGCAGTTTCTGCCTATAAGTTTGTGAAGAACTTAGGTTATACAGCACTTTTCTTTGATGTACCAAAATTATTAAATGTGATTAGAAGTATAATTAGAAAAGATGTTGACTTTTCAGAGAATGATTTATTCTCAGCAATTGAGCAAGTGGACTTATTAATCCTTGATGACATTGGTGTTGAAAGGAAAACAGACTGGGTGGAAGAGGTTATGTTTTTATTAATTAATCAACGCCAAGGAAAAAGTACAATTTACACCTCCAACCTAGATTTGAAAGAACTAGAAGATCGATACGGTGGTCGAATTGCAGACCGAATTAAGAATAAGATGGACGAAACACATATTATAAAGATAAACACACCACATAGTTTTCGCTCAAAGAACCTTACAATGAACCAGTAAAAAGTGAAATCACTCTTGATTTCACTTTTTTTTTGTCCAGTTCTAGTTAAGGACCAGGTAATAAAACTACATCTAAAAATGTTTCTATTTAGTCATTCTAAATTTGTTCAAGCTTCATATACATAGAAACAGGGTACTGGCAAAAGGAGGGACAAACTTGATTGAAATTTCTTTTCAAGAAGGCTTAGAAGCAAAAAGATTATACGAGCGCTTGAATAAGGCGAAGCTAGCTCTTTCTATAAATTACATACACATTACATATGATTTGGAACAAACTAACACACTATTTATCTCAATTCAAGCGAAGAAAGAAGTAGCGATTAGTAAATTGATTATTCCAGTTTTAACCCAATATATCATTGATTGTATTGAAGACTCTTGGATATTATCGATTATTGAGAGTGATTTTTACTTTACAGACATCGAAGAGCAAAATCAAATTCTCCAAATTGCACACGGAATTCTAGAAGGGCATTATGATGATATGCCACAAGTAGAAGAACTGAAGTCAAGAAGACTTGTCATTGAAGAGGCCCTTCATGAGTTTTTGAGGACGACAATTACGTTTTCTTTCGAATCATTTATCAAATTTAGATTACACAGCTATTCAGAGGAATTATTAAAGGTTGTAGAGCTAGCAATTGATGAATATAAGTTAGAGCAGGAATATCAAAATTTTGTTCAAAATTTAAGAGATTATTCATTTGATCGCTCACCAAAAATAGAACGACTTCATATCTTTCATGATGATCATTTCTATTTCTTTAATGAGTCCTTTATTGAACTGAAGTATTCTGATATCACTAAACATATTGATCGTAAACTAATTTTAAATCATCCCATGTATATCGATTCAACCATCATCGCTCCATTAGTATCTATTTCACCAAAATCGATCGTGATCTATACGAATGAAGTGGATCATGGGATGGTCCAAACAATACAAAATATTTTTTTAGAACGTGTCCAAATCTATTCAAAGAACTATTTTGAACAAGTAAAATTGCAAAAAAAGATTTAACTTCCTTTTCCACTCTTGATTTCTTTGTGAAGAAGCAATATAATACTTAGCATATTCATATTTCAAAGAAATTATATAGTGTGAAAAGTAGTGATAAGGACATGGGTGATTGCTTTACGGTTTAAAGAGAGGGAAGGCTAGGCTGAGAACTTCCTAACACGATTCAACACTTACCACCTTTAAACTTCAGTAGTGAACATAGGTATACCTATCTGTAATTACTGACGGGAAAACCCGTTATCGTTTTCTTGAGCCGTGTAAGATTATTAGATTCTTACAAGGGAACAAGGGTGGAACCACGAACTTATAAATAATAACTCGTCCCTTTTTTAGGGGGCGAGTTTTTTTATTTTGGCTTTTTTCTAAATGCTGCATTTAGGTGGGCCGGTTGATTGGAACGTAAGGTGTGTGACTCCTGCGGGATGCGCAGGAAGGATGAGACCCCGCAGGCACGAGGAGGCTCATCACCTGCCCCGCGGAAAGCACACACCTGGAGTGGAAATCAACGTAACTTAGTTTAAATTGCAAAAAAGTTAATAGAAATAGCCTTATTTTTAACAAATTATTGAAGGAGTGAATGTCATGTCAGATGTAGTAAAAATTACATTTCCAGATGGTGCAGTGAAGGAGTTTCCTAAAGGCACGACAACTGAAGATATAGCTGGATCAATTAGCCCAGGCTTAAAAAAGAAATCGATTGCCGGTCTTTTTAATGGACAGCAAATAGATCTTCGTTCAGAAATTCATGAAGACGGAGAAATTGCCATTATCACTCAAGATAGTGCAGAAAGTTTAGAAATTATGCGCCATAGTACTGCTCATTTAATGGCACAGGCAATCAAACGTTTATATAAAGATGTTAAATTAGGTGTTGGACCAGTTATTGAAAATGGCTTCTATTATGATATTGATATGGAGGGCTCATTAACTCCAGAAGATTTACAGGCGATTGAAAAAGAAATGAAGAAAATCGTAAATGAAAACATTGATATTGTTCGTAAAGAAATAAGTCGTGAAGATGCAATAAAGCTATACAGTGAAATAGGTGACAACTTAAAGTTGGAACTAATCGAAGCTATACCAACAGGTGAAGCTGTATCAATCTATGAACAAGGCGATTTCTTTGATTTATGTCGTGGAGTACATGTTCCTTCTACTGGAAAGATTAAAGAGTTCAAATTGTTAAGTATTGCAGGGGCTTATTGGCGTGGAGATAGCAAAAACAAAATGCTACAACGTATTTATGGTACTGCATTCTTCAAAAAAGCAGAACTTGATGAACATCTCCGTTTGTTAGAGGAAGCGAAAGAGCGTGATCACCGTAAACTAGGAAAAGAGTTAAACTTGTTTACAAACTCACAAAAGGTTGGTCAAGGCTTACCTTTATGGTTACCAAAGGGCGCAACAATTCGTCGTGTTATTGAACGTTATATCGTTGATAAAGAAGAAAGATTAGGCTATAACCATGTATATACTCCAGTCTTAGCTAGTGTTGATCTGTATAAAACATCTGGCCACTGGGACCATTATCAAGATGGAATGTTCCCTACAATGGAAATGGACAACGAAGAACTAGTATTAAGACCAATGAACTGTCCACATCACATGATGGTTTATAAAAATGAAATTCACAGCTACCGTAAGCTACCGATTCGTATTGCTGAGCTTGGTCTTATGCACCGTTATGAAATGAGTGGAGCACTATCAGGACTTCAACGTGTTCGAGGAATGACTTTAAATGATGCTCATATCTTTGCTAGACCAGATCAAATCAAAGAAGAATTTATCCGAGTAGTTAATCTAATCCAAGAAGTTTATAAAGATTTTGGATTAAATGACTATAGCTTCCGTTTATCCTATCGTGATCCTGAGGATAAGGAAAAATACTTCGATGATGATGCAATGTGGGAAAAGGCACAAAGTATGTTGAAAGAAGCAATGGACGATCTTGGTCTTGACTACTTTGAAGCAGAAGGAGAAGCAGCATTTTATGGTCCAAAGCTTGATGTTCAAGTTCGTACTGCATTAGGAAAAGATGAAACTCTTTCAACTGTTCAATTAGATTTCTTACTACCAGAACGTTTTGATTTAACTTATGTTGGTGAAGATGGTAAGCAACATAGACCTGTGGTTATCCACCGTGGTGTTGTATCAACAATGGAACGCTTTGTTGCATTCCTGATCGAGGAATACAAAGGGGCATTTCCAACATGGATCGCACCAATTCAAGTTCAAGTCATTCCAGTATCACCAGGTGCTCACTTGGATTATGCGAAAAAGGTCCAAGAAGACTTAAGAGCACAAGGTTTCAGAGTTGAGCTTGATGAGCGCGATGAAAAGATTGGTTATAAAATAAGAGAAGCTCAAATGCAAAAAATTCCATATATGCTGGTTGTCGGAGATAGTGAAGTACAAGAACATGCAGTAAATGTTCGTAAGTATGGTGAACAAAAATCAGAAACAATCAGCTTTGACTCATTTGCTGAAGTTCTGAAGAAAGAAGTAAATCGTTAGAAAAAGATTATATTAGGTTAAATATTAAGTGGAATGTGTTGATTGGAACGTAAGGTGTGTGACTCCTGCGGGATGTGCAGGTAGGATGAGACCCCGCAGAAGCTTTGCTTTGAGGAGGCTCATCACCTGCCCCGCGGAAAGCACACACCTGGAGTGCAAATCGACTAACTTAGTTAAATAGCAACACTGTTTACGAAAACATTCAAAATTAATATGATAAAAAACCTTGATATAAAATAAATACTCTGTTACAATAATTTTTGTGCTAAAAAAAGCGATGTACTTGACGTGCATTACATATGCATGGTATAGTAACTGAGGAAACTGAATACTTGTTTGGTAATAAGCAGAAGCACCCGCTTCTCACCTGGATGACACATGATATGTAGTTAACAGGTTTACGAGATATCTTTTAATTATTTAATTGAAATCGTAAAGTGTGGGTGTAATATGCATCCACACTTTTTTATTTGTAAACCTGGAATATTAGGTTGAATATGAAAATCATTGGTTGAAGAAGCCGTGTTCGGCATATCAAATAAGGGATTCGGCAAATTACCTTGGAGGTGGCTAATTATTAGCAAAGACATGATGGTTAATGAGGGTATTCGTGCACGTGAAGTTCGTTTGATTGATCAAAACGGTGAACAACTTGGTATCAAAACTAAGCAAGAGGCACTTGAAATTGCTGCTAGAGTAAACCTTGATTTAGTGGTAGTAGCTGCAAATGCGAAACCGCCTGTATGCAAAATTATGGATCATGGGAAATTCCGCTTTGAACAACAAAAGAAAGAAAAAGAAGCCCGTAAAAACCAAAAGATTATTAATGTTAAAGAAGTTCGTTTAAGTCCTACAATTGATGAGCATGACTTTAATACGAAATTGCGTAACGCGATTAAATTCCTTGAAAAAGGCGATAAAGTAAAAGCATCAATTCGTTTTAAAGGCCGTGCCATTACACATAAAGAAATTGGTCAACGTGTATTAGACCGTTTCTCAGCAGCTTGTGCTGAGGTGAGTACAGTTGAATCTGCACCGAAAATGGACGGACGTAGTATGTTCTTAATGTTAGCACCAAAAAACGAAAAGTAATGAATTGAGGAGGAACACCCAATGCCAAAAATGAAAACACATCGTGGCGCAGCAAAGCGTTTTAAGAAAACTGGATCAGGTAAGCTTAAGCGTTCACACGCATACACAAGCCACTTATTCAGTAATAAATCTCAAAAGCAAAAGCGTAAGCTACGTAAATCTACTGTAGTGAGCAAAGGCGACTTCAAACGTATTCGTCACTTATTAGACAACATCAAATAAATCGTATTATTGAAAGATAGATCTAGGAGGGAAACACAATGCCAAGAGTAAAAGGCGGTACAGTAACACGCAAACGTCGTAAAAAGGTATTAAAATTAGCTAAAGGTTATTATGGTTCAAAACATACTTTATATAAAGTAGCAAATCAACAAGTAATGAAATCTTTAATGTATGCTTATCGCGATCGTCGTCAAAAGAAACGCGAATTCCGTAAGCTTTGGATTACTCGTATCAACGCAGCTGCTCGTATTAACGGTCTTTCTTATAGCCGTTTAATGCACGGATTAAAAGAAGCTGGTATCGAAGTAAACCGTAAAATGCTTGCTGAACTAGCTGTTAGCGATGAAAAAGCTTTCGCTGAATTAGCAACAGTTGCAAAAAACAACCTTAAATAATTTTTAATGATAGAACAAAAGATCATTCTCTAGTACCATTAGAGAATGATCTTTTTTATGTTGGAGGTAAATGAATTGAATAATTGGGTACTAGTTATGATTTATATTCTTATTAATTTTTACGGATATACTGTCATGTACAGTGATAAGAAAAAAGCAAAAAGAAATGAATGGAGAATAAGCGAGAGACAAATTTGGCTTACAGCCATTTTAGGTGGAGCCTTAGGATTAACAATAGGTATGTTCCGCTTCCGTCACAAAACAAAACACATGTCATTTAGGGTGTTTTTGCCAGTCCTAGCAACGGTTACTGCAGCGGGCTATATGTATATACTAATCTCCCTTATAAAGTAAAGTTGTCATAATCATGATTAAAATTGTATATGTTTAAGTAGCGTCACAAGTTCTGATTTTCACCTAATACAGATGAATGGGACATTTTGCTAACAGAAGAGGTGATCCAACTTGGATGATACGATGACATTGTTATTTGTATTTGTTGAATCAACTGGAGTGCTTGCGCCAGCTGCTTTTATTTTATTACATCTTTTACGGCCGTTCTTATTAATACCTGTTCAGGTCATTTGTATTGTGGGAGGAATTTTGTTTGGGGCTTTATTTGGAACTCTTTATTCATTAATTGGGCTCTCCTGCTTAAGTATTATTTTTTATTTTTTATTTAAGAAGATGCCATCTACTTTTAAGAAGGTGATCAACTTAAAAGAAAAGTGGTTAGGGAATAAAGTGAATTTTACAATTGGGCAAATTGCTATTTTACGATTAATCCCTATCATTAACTTTCATCTTTTGTCCCTTTGTATCATCGAGATTACTAGAAACTTTAGACAGTATTTAAAAAGCTCAATAGTAACGAACATTCCTCTTGCGTTGTTTTATACGGTATTCGGACAATTTATTCGTGAGTTCACTTCAACGATGATCCTTGTCATACTACTTTCACTTACTTTATTATTTTATCTTTTGAGGGAAAAACAAGTGATCATTAAATGGAATGAGTTTTTTAAGCCGAAGGTCGGGAAGGCGTATAGTGGAGAATAACTTAAAATAGAATAAAAAGCTATTTTCTAAGTGTTGTATTAAGTATTAATTAATAATTACCTTTAATTAGGTGTAAATCAACACACCCCATATTAGCTTGAAAAAACATTGCAAAAACAGCGATAGACTAAGTCATCGCTGTTTTTTGATAAGAAATTCTTTTATTGGACTTTTCCAATCAATTTTTGCATTTGGATAAGCGCTTTTTATTTTGCGTTCAATGACATTAAAATCATCGTATGTTAGTCCTTTTAATTCAGAGGTGTTTTTCGTCCATACAAAAATTGAAATAACATCAAAAGCTCTGTCTGTCGTTCCTAAATACTTTTCTCCCTCGAATAAAACCCCTTTATATGTGAGTAGAAAATTCTTTCTTACATTCTTTTGATCATCTAGAAAGTATGTTTTTTTCTGCTCATGAGCAAGCTCTAGCTTCCTTCTTGGACTTAATAAATATTTGATAATCGTGAATATAATAAAGAAGATTGCTGCAAATAATAGTAATCTTAAAAGTATAACAATCATTCTATAATCCTCCTAGGGCAGTCTTATTCCTATAATTTACGGATGAAAAGTCAAAAGGTTTCATTATATCCCAAAAAAAAAGGCTAAGAAAGAATGGAAATTTTCTTAGTCCTGTAATATTTGTTAAAATAATAATTATCCTGTGATTATTTGGTATAAAGTAAAAGCTGCCAAGATTGCTGAAATGAGAAGTGCACCAGTGGCTATAGACCCTGCATTACTGTCAATACCATCTCTAAGATTTCTTATAATACTGGTTTTTGATCTCCCGGGTAATTTCTTTGGGTCTTTATCATATGTTCTGACTCCTGGACCTACTTCTTGAACTATTAAACTACAAAACTTTTGATTTCTTTTTAAGAATTCGGTCCTTTTTCCTAAATTAAAAACTGTGATTAGAAGATTACCGTTATAACCTGGATCAATTTTTGAAGTAGTGTTTGAAATACCTACTTGTAATAGACCAACTTTTGGAAGAATTTGTCCGAATCGGTGTTCAGGAAAATGGACGTATTCAAGAGTTTCAATAATAACTGCTGTTCCTGGTAATAATTTAATAGTTCCATCTTCATTTAAGTCGGTTTTATTTAAATCTCTATGATCCCGGTATTCACACCCGACTCTTAAATCATAGGATATATTTGTGTCATCTGCATTATTTATTTGTTCTTCATCGAGATTCTTAATAAGTATACATTGTCCATTAAGATTAAAATTAGCTGTTTTTGTAACTATGCTCTTGTTTACTCCAGAAAGTACAAACGGTACTATAGACATTGGAACGCCAACCTTTCTCCTCAGATTAATCTAAATTAAATTCTTTATGTAATAAGCTTGCTTGGACACCGGTGTTATTCTGGTATTTGGTACTGTTGTAATTATCATATTTACCTTGAATGGTTTGATAATATATCTGAGCGATTGACACTCCGGAATATATTCTAACAGGTTGTATGCAGGATATTTCTAATGTCCAATATCCTTTGTATCCTACATTACCATATGGTGAAGATATGTGAATTGAAATACCTAATCTTCCAATAGAGGACCTACCTTCAATAGTAGGTATATAATTGTAAGTTTCTGTGTACTCTTGGGTCCTTGCAAGATATAACTTCCCAGGCTCTAATATATAACCTTCCTCGGGAATTATAATTAATTGAGTTCTATTTTCCCTTTTCATATCTAAAATTGTTTCATTATAAATTAGTAATTCATTATGCAGTTTTAGATTATAACTATTAGGATTTAGTTGTTCTTCTTTAAAGGGTGTTATTATTATACTTTTATTTATGTTTGCTTTAATTTCATTCCCTGAAAGAATCATCGTTTTCCTCCAAATCAGAATCGTGTAAATGTATTATAATTTAGGCTAATAAGTTAATACAAGTAAAAATGTAAAAAAATGTAGATGTATGTTGAAAAAAGACAAACAAAGTAGAACTAATGGCTTTATTTTTGTATAATAGTTTATTATGACTGGATTTCTAAAAAAGAAGATTAAAATCCGTCCTGTAGGAGTTGGAACAATGAATTTAACTAAACTCTTTGATCTGCAAGCTGAGTTAGATTTTGAAATTGAAAATAAACATGATTTAATTTCAGAAGATCTTGTTGATAAGAAAGTGCTAGCTTTATTAGTTGAAGTTGGTGAACTTGTAAATGAAATACGTTTCTTTAAATATTGGAGTATTAAACCACCATCGAGTAGAGAAACAATTCTCGAAGAATATGTAGACGGTTTTCACTTTATATTGTCTTTAGGTCTAGATCTAGGTTTTGACAGCTCAATTAATTTATTTACAATAAATAGTGGGAATGATTTTACACAACAGTTTATTGTTGTTTATAATATTATTTTACAATTCAGTAAAACTAGAGCTACTGAAGATTATAAAGCATTGTTTTCAAATTATTTATTACTAGGAGAAATGTTAGGTTACAGTGATAAAGAGATCGAAGAAGCCTATCTATTAAAAAATAAATTAAACCATGAAAGACAAGAACAAGGCTACTAAACGTACGTTTTGTACTTTTAACATGGCTTTTTGTATAATTATGGTGAGTATAAATAACTGTACATAATAGGAGTGAGATATATGGCAAAGCTAGATGAAACATTAACAATGCTTAAAGACCTAACAGATGCAAAGGGTGTCTCAGGAAATGAGCGTGAGCCTCGCGAAGTAATGAGAAGATACATCACTCCATACGCTGATGAAGTAACAACAGATGGACTAGGAAGCTTAGTAGCGAAAAAGGTTGGTAGTGCTGACGGTCCAAAAATCATGGTCGCAGCTCATTTAGATGAAATAGGTTTTATGGTTACAAACATTGATGATAAAGGGTTCTTGAAATTTCAAACGATTGGTGGATGGTGGTCACAGGTAATGCTAGCTCAACGTGTGACTGTTGTAACAAGTAAAGGTGATGTAACTGGAGTAATCGGTTCTAAACCACCACATATCTTATCACCGGAAGCTCGAAAAAAGCCGGTTGAGATTAAAGATATGTTTATCGATATTGGTGCATCAAGTCGTGAGGAAGCAATGGAATTTGGTGTTCGTCCAGGAGACCAAGTGGTTCCATACTTTGAATTTACTGTCATGAACAATGAAAAAATGCTAATGGCAAAAGCTTGGGACAATCGGATTGGTTGTGCGATTGCAATCGATGTGTTGAGACAATTAAAAGGGGAAGAACATCCTAATACGGTTTATAGTGTGGGGACGATTCAAGAGGAAATTGGGCTAAGAGGTGCGAAAACATCCGCTCAGCTTATTCAACCAGACTTAAGCTTTGCAGTTGATGTTGGAATTGCAGGAGATACACCAGGTATTACTGAGAAAGAGGCATTAAGTAAAATGGGAAAAGGTCCTCAAATTATCCTTTATGATGCATCGATGGTTTCTCACAAAGGGCTTCGTGACTATGTAACAAATGTGGCTGACGAGCTTGAGATTCCATATCAATTTGATTTTGTACCTGGTGGAGGAACAGATGCAGGTGCAATTCATGTAACATTCAAAGGGGTTCCATCATTAGCCATTACGATTGCTACACGCTACATTCATTCACATGCTGCTATTCTTCATCGTGATGATTATGAAAATGCAGTTAAGTTAATTGTTGCAGTGATTAAGCGTTTGGATCGTGAAACAGTGGATCAAATTACATTTGGATAAAGTTGAAAAAAAGGTGGATTCGAATCCGCCTTTTTTTTAGGCTTTTTTCGTATAGATTGTTGCTTTTAAAGCCGCAGGCTGAATACACTCCGCGTCCGGCGGGTGACTAGTGAGCCTCCTCGTCGCAAATGCTCCTGTGGGGTCTCACTTTGGCCACTGGTCCCGCAGGAGTCTACGTGTATTCAGCCTGCTTGTATGTACCATTTCAATGTTTGATGTTCTAAACAATAAACCTTGAGAAAACAGTCATTTTGTTATCTCACAAAAAAACTGCCGAGAATGATCGGCAGCTTTACAAGCAATTATTTTTTTAACCCCTGTTCTAAAGTTGAAAGCATTTCTTGTTTTTCTTCCTGTGAAGCATTTTGCCAAATGATTTCAAATAGAACGCCTAGCCCAGGTAGCATTTTTTCTTCTCCACTTTGGATTGCATCCACAATTGTATCCTGTAATTCACTTTGAGAGTTGCCTGAAACATTTGTGATGACTGCATGACGTAAATTTAAATCCATAATTATCACCCTTCCTATGTAACTGTTCATATCTATCTTTTACTAGTTTGCATTTTATTATGTATTTAAATTGGGATATAATGAAGAAACTGTAAGTGTATAGTAATCAATATACTGCATAGATTTATTAAAAGGAGTTAAACTTCATTGAAAAAAATTGAATCCATTAAAAATCCACTAGTCAAGGAGTGGAAAAAACTTCAAACACGAAAGGAAAGAGAACGAACTCAATCATTTTTAATAGAAGGTTTTCATTTAGTAGAAGAGGCTCTAGGATATCCAGATAGAGTTACCCAAATCATCATCAGTGAGAATGCTGAAATGCCTTCTCGTTGGGAGTTAAACGATATAACGATAATCGTTGTAACAGATGAAATAATGAAAGAAATTTGTGATACGGAGACAACACAAGGAATTGCGGCTGTTTGTAAGAAAGTAGATTCCCATGATCTGAATATGGACAAACCATCACCACGCTTCCTATTAATAGATGCTGTGCAAGATCCAGGTAATCTAGGTACCATAATACGAACAGCCGAAGCAGCGGGAATTGACGCAATTTTCATTGGTGAAGGCACAGTTGATATTTATAACTCAAAAGTAGTCCGATCAACACAGGGCGCTATTTTTCACTTGCCTATCATAAAAGGTAATTTACACGAGTGGATTAGGAGATTAAAAGAACGTAATATCCCTGTCTATGGGACCGCTCTTCAAAATGCTGTTCCATATCAAGAGGTTTCATCTAAAGGCTCCTTCGCCCTTATTGTTGGAAATGAGGGAAATGGAGTAGCAAAGGACTTACTCGTAGAAACGACTCAAAATCTTTATATTCCGATTTATGGTAAAAGTGAATCACTAAACGTAGCGATCGCTGCTGCAATTTTGGTCTATCATTTACGATAAATACAAATAGAAAGTGTGATGGGATGCTTGAAAAGTATGCAGGCTTTAAAATAATTGATGAACGATTTCAATTATTTTCAATTTCACATTTGATAATGATTCTATTGCTGGTTGGAACAGTGTTTGCATTGTATTTTCTCCGTAACTCATTATCTATAAAAGGTAAAGGTGTTGTTCGTTATTTCTTAGCTGGATTTCTGATCTTAAGTGAACTAACATTATACATGTGGTATAGCTATACAGATGTATGGAATCCAGTCGATTCGCTTCCATTTCAACTATGCTCAATTTCCCTCATACTAAGTATTGTCATGCTGTTGTGGAGGAATTTCTTCTTATTTGAAGTTACCTTTTTCCTTGGTGTTGGAGGGGCTTTGCAAGCGATGTTAACACCAGAGTTAGTCTATGATTTCCCGCATTATCGATATTTCCATTTTTTCTTAGCTCACATCGCGATCATATTAGCAAGCTTCTATATGATTTGGTTTGAAGGCTATCGTCCAACAATGAGGTCTGTTTGGAAAGCATTTGTTACATTGAATATACTTGCAGTAGGTGTGTTTTTTGTAAATGAGATGACTGGCGGGAATTATATGTTCTTATCAAGGAAGCCAACTAATCCAAGTTTGATTGACCTATTAGGACCATATCCTTGGTATCTGCTTTCGTTAGAGGTAGCAGCTCTGGGTATTTTCTGTCTCTTATACCTACCTTTTTCAGTGGTTGAGGAAAAAAGGCGTTCACGAGCATAATTGGGTTTGCATGGAGGTTGCTCTTATATTATAATAATATCTATTATTTACATATTAAAAAACGATGATAGAGAAGAGTAGCTTAATGTTTCCATCCAGGGAGAAAATGCCAATGACTGAAAGCATTTTTATGGTAGAACTTTAGTGAAATTTCACCTCTTGAGTTGGCACTTGGACCGTTCTATATTGAATGTAAAGGTGTTCCGGTTGAACCGTTATCAAAATGAAGTGAACAGTCATTTTCTGTCTTTTTTTCGAAAATAGTGATTTTGACGGTTAACAAGGGTGGTACCGCGATGATATCCTCGTCCCTTTTTTGGGGCGGGGTTTTTGTGTTTTCAAGAACTTTCGCCGGATATGTAAGAAGATAAGAGAAATGATCACATTAAGGAGGATGTAAGATGCAGGATCGTTTAAAAGAGCTTCAAGAAGAAGCACTAGCAAAGGTTGAGGCAGCTGTTGATTTAAAAGAATTAAATGACATTCGTGTTGCATATTTAGGGAAAAAAGGTCCAATAACAGAGGTTCTTCGTGGTATGGGGAAGCTTTCTGCTGAGGAACGTCCAAAAATGGGCGCGCTTGTAAATGTAGTAAGAGAGAAAATTACGGAAGTATTAACAGGAAAACAAGAGAAATTAGAAGCAGCAGCAGTTGAACAACAATTAGCTTCTGAAACGATTGACGTTACACTACCTGGTAGACCAGTAAAAGTAGGGAATCATCATCCACTAACAGCAGTGGTTGAACAAATTGAAGATCTATTTTTGGGAATGGGATATTCAATCGCTGAAGGTTTTGAAGTGGAAGAAGATTATTATAACTTTGAAGCATTGAACCTTCCAAAAGGACATCCTGCTCGTGATATGCAAGATTCTTTCTATATTACAGATGAGACATTATTACGTACACATACTTCACCTGTTCAAGCTAGAACAATGGAGCAACATAAAGGGAAAGGTCCTGTTAAAATTATTTGTCCTGGAAAGGTATACCGCCGCGATAGTGATGATGCTACACACTCACATCAATTCATGCAAATTGAAGGCTTAGTAGTTGACGAGAACATCCGAATGAGCGACTTAAAGGGAACACTTGAGGTTTTTGCGAAAAAGATGTTTGGTGAAGATCGCCAAATTCGATTACGTCCTAGCTTCTTCCCATTTACAGAGCCATCTGTTGAAATGGATATTTCATGCTTTATTTGTGGAGGAAAAGGTTGTAATGTTTGTAAGAAAACAGGCTGGATTGAAATTTTAGGTGCTGGAATGGTTCATCCAAATGTACTTGAAATGGCCGGCTTTGATTCGAAAAAGTATACAGGGTTTGCTTTTGGAATGGGTGCAGAGCGAATTGCCATGTTGAAATATGGAATTGATGATATCCGTCATTTCTACACAAATGATATAAGATTTGTACAACAATTTAAACGAGCGTAATAAGGAGGGTGACTTTTCATGTTTGTATCTTATAAATGGCTTAGTGAATACGTAGATTTAACAGGTGTTTCAGCAAATGAACTTGCTGATTTAATCACAAAAAGTGGGATAGAGGTTGAAGGTGTTGAAGTATTAGGTGATGGCATAAAAAATGTCGTTGTTGGTCATGTGCTAGAATGTGAACAACATCCTGATGCAGATAAATTGAATAAGTGTTTAGTAGATGTTGGAGACGAAGAGCCTGTTCAAATTATTTGTGGAGCAGCAAACGTAGGCAAAGGCCAAAAGGTTGTTGTTGCAAAGGTAGGAGCAGTATTACCTGGAAATTTCAAAATAAAAAAGGCGAAGCTTCGTGGGCAAGAATCACACGGGATGATTTGCTCTCTTCAAGAGCTTGGGATTGAGTCAAAGTTAGTTTCAAAGGAATATTCAGAAGGAATCTTTGTCTTCCCTACTGAAGTAAAGCCTGGCGATGATGCATTGCAACAATTAAATCTTGATGATGAAGTATTAGAGCTAAGCATTACTCCTAATCGTGCTGATGCTTTAAGTATGATTGGAGTTGCATATGAGGTAGCAGCCATTTTAGGAAGAGAGGTAAAACTTCCAAAGATTGAACTAACAACAGGGTCAGAAAAAGCATCAGATTATATTTCTGTTTCAGTAGAAGAGAATCAAGATAATCCACTATATGTTGCACGTGTAGTTAAGAATGTCAAAATTGCACCATCACCATTATGGTTGCAAAATCGCTTAATGGCCGCTGGTATTCGTCCACATAATAATGTTGTGGATATCACAAACTTTATTTTGCTTGAATATGGTCAACCATTACATGCATTTGATTATGATCGTCTTGGTTCAAGGGAAATTCTTGTTCGCCGTGCAAAATCAGGTGAAAAAATGACTACACTAGATGATACAGAGAGAACATTGACACCAGAACACCTAGTCATTACTAATGGAACTGAGCCAGTTGCATTAGCTGGTGTAATGGGTGGAGCTAACTCTGAGGTGCAAAATGACACAACGACTGTTTTAATTGAGTCTGCTTATTTCACAGGTCCAACAATTCGTACAGCTTCTAAGGACCATGGACTTCGCAGTGAGGCAAGTTCGCGCTATGAAAAGGGAATTGACCCTAGCAGAACTCGCGCAGCTGCAGACCGTGCTGCAGCATTAATGATACAGTATACTGGGGGAGAGGTTCTTGATGGTGTCGTTGAGGTTGATACATTATCAGCAGAACCAGTTAAAGTAACCATCACGTTAGATCGGATTAATAAAGTTCTGGGAACCTCGATTTCATCTCAGGAGGTTTCTACTATCTTCTCAAGACTTCAATTTGAAACAGAAGTGGATAACGAAACCTTTATTGTAACTGTTCCATCGAGACGTGGCGACATTACAATTGAAGAGGATCTTGTTGAAGAAGTAGCTCGTTTATTTGGGTATGATAACCTACCTACCACATTGCCTGTAGGTCAAACTTTCCCTGGGAAATTAACGGACTACCAAGAGAAGCGTCGCAAAATTCGCCGATATTTAGAAGGAACAGGTTCGTATCAAGCTGTAACTTACTCTTTGACTAGCAGTAGTAAAGTTAACCAATATGCACTTGAAACAGCAGCACCTATTAAGTTATCTATGCCTATGAGTGAGGATCGAAGCGTCTTACGTTTAAGTATTGTTCCTCATTTATTAGAAGTGCTATCGCATAATTTAGCTCGAAAAGTAGATCATATTTCATTATATGAAATCGGTTCTGTATTCCTTTCAAATGAAGAAAGTAGACTACCAACTGAAAAAGAACATTTAGCTGGTGCTGCAACAGGTTTATGGCAATCAAACCTATGGCAGGGTGAAAAGAAGTCTGTCGATTTTTATGTGGTAAAAGGTGTGCTTGATGGCTTATTTGAATTATTGGGATTGCAAGATCGAATTTCATATAAACAAGCAAAATTAGATGGTATGCATCCAGGACGAACTGCTCAAGTAATCTTAGATGAAGAAGTTATTGGGTTTGTCGGCCAGATTCATCCAACTGCTCAAAAAGAATTAGACTTAAATGAAACCTATGTCTATGAATTATCACTTAAGAATTTACTTGAGGCAAAAGTAGAGGATGCTACATACACTAGCATTCCAAGATACCCATCTATGTCCCGTGATATTGCATTGGTTGTAGATCAAACGATTGCTGCAGGTGTTATTAAAGAAGCAATCATTGAAGCTGGTGGAAAGTTATTGAAAGAGGTATCCATATTTGACCTGTATGAAGGTGAACGTATGGAGGATGGTAAGAAATCTGTTGCTTATTCACTACGATATTTTGATCCAGAGCGAACACTAACAGATGAAGAAGTAACAAAAGCACATAGTAAAGTTCTGGCTTCTGTTGAAGAGAAGTTTGGTGCAAGTTTACGTTCATAATGTAAGAAAAGCGGAAGCGCCTTGTTAAGCCTCAGACAGGCATAAGTCGAATCACGTAGGAAATCTTGTTTACCGTAGTGATTCGACTTATGACCCCGAGGGGCTAGGCGCTGGAGCTAGACACCAAGAAAAGCGGAAGCGCCTTGTTCAGCCCCGACAGGCATAAGGCGAATCACGTAGGAAATCTTGTTTTCCGTAGTGATTCGACTTATGACCCCGAGGGGCTAGGCGCTGGAGCTAGACACTAAAACTGAGTGCAAAATTATATCCTTTCTTATCTTTTTAAAAAAGCTGCCCTTGAAAAGGCAGCTTCAAACTGTAGACTTTTTACATTGTGTCTACAGTTTTTTGTTGGATTTAGACAAGGGGTATCATAATTCTTTATCTTGTCGAAAAATTCTGTTAAAGTAAAGATGGAAACTATTTATTCTTTAAAGCTAGAAAGTAAAAGATGTAAGGGGTTAATCAATGTTAAATTCAGAATTGGATACACGATTGGAACCAAAAATTAAGGAATTATATCGATTGCATAAGGAACGTTCAGCAAATGTTGACTGGAGTTACCATGAATTTATACCGTGGGACAAGGCGATGTCATTTAAGAGAGTTCCTTGGGATAAGAGTCAAGTCACGCTTCCAGAAGCAGTGATAGTAGCGATAGAAACAGCGTTACTAACAGAAGTGAATTTACCTTGGTATACATCTCATTTGGATTATACGTTTAAAAACTCTATGGAAGTCATTAATGATTTTGTTCGCACATGGACGGCAGAAGAAGACCAACACTCTAGTTTACTTGAAACTTATTTATTGGTGACGCGTAACGTGGATCCGAAACGATTACATGAACTAAGAAAGCGAATGGTTGAGAGTGGGTGGTTCCCTGACTTCACGAACCCACTAGCAACAATGGCTTATACTTCCCTGCAAGAGTTAGCTACTTTAGTTTTCTATAACAATGTCGCGAAAATTTCTAGTCCTCACGACAAGGATTTAGCAACCTTACTTAGAAGGCTAGCAAAAGACGAAGCTCTTCATTATGCATTCTATCGCGATACGGTAAAAGCGCACTTGGAGCTTGATCCCAATTTCCTAGTGTTTTTCGAAGATGTTATTATCAATTTCTCTATGCCTGGAGCTGTCATGCCAGACTTTAATGAGAGAATGAAAACGATAGCCCTCGAAGCGAATTATGGTCCATTACAGTATTTTGATCAAGTATTAGACGTAGTTGTAACATACTGGGATATTGAAAACCTCCAGCCTACTTCTGAAGAAGCGAAGCAATCACAAGCGAATATTATGAAATATCACGGACGTTTAAAACGGATTAAAGAACGCCAACAGGCTAAAAAATAAAAGCATGGCAGTAAGGAGGGACCATATCATGACAGCACAATGCGAAATATGTAACAAAGATACGAAGGAAAGAGTAAGTTATTTAGAATTAGAAACATGGGAATTTGATTTCTTAAAGAAACAAAATAAGCTTTTCTATTCTATCTGTTTCTCTTGCTTTGATAAACACACGAATCAGTTTATAGACAAAGAAACGGATCTTGAATTAAGAAAGAAACGTCTTAGTCTAGTTAGTAAAGAAATCCAAGACGAGATTGAGGATATTCTTGCAGTTGAAGTGTAAGACATAAGTATGATTTTTGTTACAATCTGAAGCTGCCTTAATAGGCAGCTTTTTCTTATGTATTTGCAATCTTTTTCGCCTTATCAGTATTTGCGAAGTGAAGCTTTGTATAGTCACCTAAAGCTTCTACACCTAGCTTTTTAATAAGCTTTGCTGCTGCAACATCTACTTTTGCGCCTGCGCCTTTTGGTAATTCGACCCCTGCTTTTTTACTTAACTTTTCGAACTCTTTTACAAATGCATATCTTGCAATGATAGATGAGGCTGCAACTGACAGATGGACACCTTCAGCTTTTGTGCTGAAAAACACATTTTCTTTTGCAATCTTTCCCTGACCCTGGAGGTGTCTAAAATAAACTCCAGGCTCAGCAAACTGATCAATGAGGATCCCATCTGGGGTAGTAGGTGCGATCTTTTCCAATAAATGATTAATGGCTTGATTATGTAAAAGTGCTTTGATTTTCCCTTGAGTCATTCCACTGCTTTGAAGTTTGTTATATTTTGGGTTATGTAGGATTAACAAACTATATGGAATTACCTCGATGATATTTTTAGCAATCTCACATATTTGTTTATCATTTAGATTTTTCGAGTCTTTTACACCTAATTCTGTTAATAAAGGAACCTGATCCTTAGATACATAGGAAGCAACAACTGTCATTGGTCCGAAGTAATCTCCTGTCCCGACTTCATCTGAACCAATAATTGATAATGTCGCGATTTCCTTAGGAGGAGAGAATTCATGTTTTACCCTAGCTTTTGCTGCTACGTTCTTTGAACTTTTTGACGTTTGCTCAGAATGACTACCTGCCCATTTACTAGACTCAGCTTCAGCTGAACCACCTTGAAAAAGAACTTTGCCTGATTTATAGCCTGTAATTGTACAGGACGGTAACTTTGCAACAAAAACACTACCTGGTGGGAGCTTATCTCCTTTATACTGAGAGTAATGAGATTCGATTTTTTTCATCATGCTCATATCAACTTTAAGTACACTATTTGACAATCCTAACAACTCCTATGGTTAAAATGATTTCTGGTGAAATGTTATGTTAAATAAAAAATCTTACTTTCTATCATAACTAATGTAGAGATATCTTTCCATAATTGGACAGTTCATGTTATCATAATGGATAGATTTTAAAATTAGGAAAAGTATAATCGTTTTTAAGTAGTTACAAAAGTACCTCTTAATGATTATTGTATACACTATCAATCAAAGTTTAATAAATCTGTTCTTATAAAATCGTCTACTATGATGGTTTTTCCAGCAGATGAATGGAGGCCAAACCGTTGTCACAACAACCACCAAAAACCAGAACAACCGTTGATATATATGGACAACAATATTCAATTGTCGGAACAGAAAGCACAAGCCATATCCGCCTTGTTGCATCAATGGTCGATGATAAAATGCGAGATATTGGTGCGAAGAATCCATATTTAGATATAAATAAGTTAGCAGTTCTTACTGCAGTCAATGTCGTACATGAATACTTAAAACTAAAAGAAGACTATGAGCTTGTAGAAAAAGAGCTGAAACACTATTTAGAAAATGAAAAGGATTGGACGAATAATGCTTAATATTTTATTACTTATCATCCTTGTGATGGGGTTTTTGATTGGCCTGAAAAGAGGTTTCATTTTACAAATTGTTCATTTAGCAGGATTTATTGTTGCCTTCATTGTCGCCTATTTATATTCAGGTGATTTGGCACCAAAGCTAACGCTTTGGATTCCATATCCAGAATTATCAGGTGTCCAGCCATTAGAGTTTTTAATGGAGAACACTGATCTTGAATCTGCCTATTACCATTCAATTGCATTTGCAATACTATTCTTTATAACCAAAATTCTGATGCAAATTTTTGGATCTATGTTGGACTTCCTAGCACAGCTACCAATTTTAAAACAGGTGAACGGTTGGGCAGGTGGAGTATTAGGGTTTGTCGAAGTGTACTTAATTCTCTTTATTTTACTTTACATTGGCGCGCTTATGCCAGTCGAAGCAGTACAAGCTTCAATTAGCGAATCATCAATGGCTAAAGCAATCGTACAGCATACACCTATTTTTTCAGGCAAAATTAAAGATTTATGGTTTACACATCTAGCATCATAAGGCTGTTCCTAAACTAGTGCCAAGCACGTATTCACCTCTAGCTAACTAGCTTAAAAAGTGAACCGTCTAGGCACTTTAGGACAGCTTTTTTCTGTGTCTATTAATTAATGGTATAGAGTGCAAATCGACTACCATGTTTATATAGCTACAATGTAACGAAAACAACCTTCTAGAAAATTGAAGAAATCTAAATAAAAATGTATCATTTATAGTAGAAAATCGTATGTAAGGTAGGAAGGTGTCAAACATGAAAATCAATAAAAAAGATGTGATCAAATTACTAGAAACAATTGCGATTTATATGGAACTAAAAGGGGATAACCCATTTAAAATATCAGCTTTTAGAAAGGCTGCAGCAGCACTTGAAAATGATGATCGAAGTCTCACTTCAATTGAAGACTTTACAACCCTAGCGGGAATAGGAAAAGGTACAGCATCTGTCATTGAAGAATACATCAAGACTGAATCCTCATCAGTATTAGAGGAACTGAAACAGGAAGTACCAGAAGGTTTAATTCCTCTATTAAAGCTGCAAGGTTTAGGTGGGAAAAAGATTGCAAAGTTATATAAGGAGCTTGGGGTAGAGGATATTGAATCATTAAAGATTGCCTGTTTAGAAAACAAAGTACAAGGTCTTGCTGGTTTTGGAAAGAAGACGGAAGAGAAAATCCTAGCTGTTATAGACGAAGTTGGAAAACGACCTGATCGACTTCCGATTAGCATGATGCTAGATTTAGCTTTAGAGCTTGAGCAATCGCTAGAAGGTATGGACGGGATTGAAAAGTTTTCTAGAGCGGGAAGCCTCAGAAGAATGCGTGACACAATAAAAGATTTAGATTTTATTATTAGTACAAATGATCCATCAAAGGTAAGAGATCAGCTTCTTGCACTTCCACGTGTGAAAGAAATTATTGCTAGTGGAGAGACAAAGGTATCACTTCAACTAGAATATCTATATGATGTATCAGTAGATTTTAGGTTAGTCAAACCACATGAGTTTATTACAACACTGCATCATTTTACTGGTAGTAAAGATCATAATGTAAGAATGAGACAACTTGCAAAAGAGCGTGGAGAGAAAATTAGTGAATATGGTGTTGAAAACCTAGAAAATAATGAAATCCACACATTTGACAGCGAGGAACAATTTTATGAACATTTTAATCTCCCATTCATTCCTCCAGAACTTAGAGAAGATGGAACAGAGGTTGATTATTTTACAGCAGGTAGCGGTTTAGTTGAACTGTCTGATATAAAAGGAGATCTTCATATGCACTCTACATGGAGTGATGGAGCGTTCTCGATTGAAGAGATGGTTGAGGAGTGTCGTAAAAAAGGATATAAATATATGGCTATCACAGATCATTCTCAATACTTGAGGGTTGCAAATGGGCTTACACCAGAGCGGTTATTAGCTCAGAAACAAGAAATTGCTAATCTAAATGAAAAATATGATGATATTACAATTCTTTCGGGTGTAGAAATGGACATTCTGCCTGATGGTTCATTAGATTATGATGATGAAATTATTCGAGAAATGGATCTTGTGATTGCTTCAATTCACTCAAGCTTCTCTCATTCTCGTGAAAAAATCATGAATCGTCTTAAAACAGCACTTGAGAATTTACATGTAGACATTATTGCACATCCAACAGGTAGAATCATCGGTCGACGTGAAGGATATGATGTAGATATTGACTTATTAATTACTCTAGCGAAAGAAACAAACACAGCACTTGAATTAAACGCCAATCCCCACCGCCTAGACTTATCAGCAGAATACATCAGAAAAGCGGCTGAAGCAGGTGTGAAAATTGTAATTAACACAGATGCACATAATATAGACATGCTAGATCACATGAAATACGGAATCTCCACAGCAAAAAAAGGCTGGGTCAAAAAAGAACAAGTTATAAACACATGGGAAGCAGAAGAATTAATTACTTATTTAAAAAGAAATTAGACTAATATGTCATTCCTTACTCTGTACCTATCCTTTGAGGGAATGGGAGTAGGAGTATGAACTCTATGACCAATGACTGAGCAATCGGTACTTGGAATGAGCGGAGAGCCACTCAACTCCTGCGGGATGTACGGGGCAGAGTGAGACCCCACAGGAGCCGATAGGCGACGAGGAGGCTCACCGCGCCGCCCGCGGCATCCCGGGATTGGATCGTAGCGAATGGAAAGTCTTCCGACAACTATTTTAAGAGTAACTCCCATGCAAGCAATATGTAGCCAAAGAAATCAAAGTAGAGAAATGCTAAACAGAAAGGGGTTCTCTATTTATGCAACAAAGAGTACTAAAAGTATTAGAATTTAACAAAGTAAAAGAGCAGCTAAGCATGCACGTAGCTTCATCACTCGGAAAAGAAAGAGTAGAAAAACTAGCACCTTCAACAAACTTTGAAGAAGTAGTCCTTTTACAAGAACAAACAGATGAAGCAGCAAAAGTACTAAGGTTAAAAGGAAACGTGCCACTAGGTGGTTTAACCGATATACGAGCAAGCGTAAAAAGAACAATGATTGGAAGTACACTTGGAACAAATGAATTATTAGACATTGCTTCTACTATTTATTCCGGTAGAAATATGAAAAAATTCATTGAAACCATGGTTGAGGATGGTATTGGAGTCCCCATCTTAGATGAGTTCGCTGGACAAATCACACCATTATTTGATGTTGAACAAAAAATCAAGTTCTGCATTGATGATAATGGCGATGTATTAGATGGAGCAAGTGAGAAACTACGTTCAATTCGTCAAACATTAAGAACCAGCGAGTCACGAATCCGGGAAAAATTAGAGAATATGATCCGGTCATCATCTGCACAAAAGACACTCTCGGATGCCATTATTACAATACGAAATGATCGATATGTTCTTCCTGTAAAGCAAGAATATCGAAGTACGTATGGTGGAATCGTACATGATCAATCTTCCTCTGGAGCAACTCTTTTTATTGAGCCTCAATCAGTGGTAGACTTGAATAACCAACTATCAGAGGCGAAGGTAAGAGAAAAACAAGAAATCGAACGAATACTTCAAGAACTTTCCATATTTGTTGCTGAGTTCGGTCAAGAATTATTAGACAATGTGACCATTTTGGCTGAGCTTGATTTCATGTTTACAAAAGCGGGGTATAGTCAAAAAATAAAGGCGTCTAAACCCAAAATGAATGATCATGGCTATATTAGGATTGAAAAAGCACGTCATCCACTTATTGATCCATCAGAAGTTGTACCAAACAGTATAGAAATCGGTAAAGATTATCGATCAATTGTCATCACAGGTCCAAATACAGGGGGGAAAACAGTTACTCTAAAAACAGTAGGTCTCTTTACTCTTATGGCTCAATCTGGGCTACACATTCCTGCACTTGATGGATCGGAAATGGCTGTTTTCAAACATGTATATGCTGATATTGGTGATGAACAATCAATCGAACAAAGCTTAAGTACATTTTCATCACATATGGTTAATATTGTTGATATTATCAACACAGTAGACAATGAAAGTTTAGTTTTATTTGATGAATTAGGAGCAGGGACTGACCCGCAAGAAGGTGCGGCATTAGCGATCTCTATTTTAGATGAGGTATATCAACGTGGAGCGATTGTTATTGCGACAACGCATTATCCGGAACTCAAAGCATATGGATATAATCGAGATGGAGTTATTAACGCAAGTGTTGAATTTAATGTAGAAACACTAAGTCCAACCTATAAATTATTAATCGGTGTACCAGGCCGAAGCAATGCCTTTGAAATTTCAAAGAGATTAGGCTTGAAAATCGAAGTCATTGATCAAGCTAGAGATCATGTAAGTATTGAAAGTAATACTGTTGAAAATATGATTGCCTCATTAGAACAATCACGAAAAGAAGCGGAAGAAGAATTAGACGAGGCCGAACGAATCAGAAAAGATTCGGAACAGCTTCATAAGGAGCTTCAAGCTCAAATCATAGAGTTCAATCAACAACGTGATAAACTTTATGAAAAGGCAGAGAAAAAAGCTGCTGAGACGATTGAAAAAGCGACAAATGAAGCAGAAGAAGTGATCCGAGATTTGAGAAAAATGCAGCTGAATCAACGTTCAGCCGTAAAAGAACATGAACTAATTGATGCAAAGAAACGACTAGAAAAGGCCATACCTTCCCTAGAGAAGAGTCAAGCTAAAACTGGGCAGAAGCAAACGAGGCAGAGTTTCCAATCAGGAGACGAGGTTAAGGTGATCAGTTTTAATCAAAAAGGACATCTCATTGAAAAAGTAGGATCTAACGAATGGCAGGTTCAAATGGGCATTATGAAGATGAAGGTAAAGGAAAAGGACCTGGAGTATGTGAGTAGACCTAAGGTAGTAGAAACAAAGCCTTTAGCAACGATTAAGGGAAGGGATTACCATGTCGGACTTGAACTCGACCTTCGTGGTGAACGATTTGAAGATGCACTTATGAGAGTAGAAAAGTACATAGATGATGCATTGCTTGCTGGTTACCCTAGAATTTCGATTATCCATGGTAAAGGAACAGGTGCACTGAGACAGGGTGTTCAAGAATACTTGAAAAAGCATCGATCGATCAAATCAGCACGCTTTGGTGAAGCTGGAGAAGGTGGAACAGGGGTAACTGTAGTAGAGCTGAAATAATTGGGGGATTTTATGGAGAATTTCTGGGAAAATGAATTTATACAAACGGCTGCCTATTTTAGTGTTGTTGTTTTAAGCATCATTGTGTTCTTATCTATTTTTGAACTCGTAACAAAATATCATAACTGGGATGAAATTAAAAAAGGGAATATGGCTGTAGCGATGGCAACAGGTGGGAAAATATTTGGTTTATCGAATATCTTCCGTTATTCCATTAGTAATCATGATTCCTTGTTAACGATGATGGGATGGGGTTTGTTCGGATTCCTATTGTTACTTTCTGGTTACTTTATATTTGAATTCTTAACTCCAAAGTATAAGATTGATGAGGAAATCGCAAAAGACAATCGTGCGGTAGGATTTATTTCAATGGTCATATCAGTAGGGCTTTCATATGTTATCGGTGGTGGAATAGGTTGATGGAAAAACTAGCTAAAGTGTTAATGGCCCTTTGTGGTGTGTTTGTTTTAATTGGTGTTATATATATGCTGTTTTTTACTTAAATAAAGAACGATTAAAGAGCCCGGAATCATTTCTGGCTCTTTATTTTTGAAAAGAATTAATTGTCACAGAATTTTCAATATCATATAATGTTTATATAGAATATGTAAGCGCTTTAAAATCTTATTCTTTTATAGGGTAGTTTAGGCATATAATCTTGAGGTAGGCGAGAAAAGGGAAAAGGGAGGCAATCTATATGGAAGTAGTAAGGCCTTGGTTAAAACAGTACCCAAAAGAAATTCCTCACACAATCAATTATGATAATAAACCTCTATCACAGTTTTTGAAAGACGCAGCCACTGAGTTTCCGAATAAAAAAGCAATTTACTTTCTTGGTAAAGAACTGACCTTTCAAGAGGTTTACGTTCAAGCTTGTAAAATTGCTCACTATTTACAAGAGATTGGTATAAAAAAGGGAGATCGAGTCTCCATTATGCTACCAAATTGTCCACAAGCCGTTATTGCTTATTATGGTGTACTATTAGCAGGTGGAGTCGTTGTCCAGACCAATCCTCTCTATATGGAAAGAGAACTTGAGTATCAGTTAAATGACAGTGGTACAAAGGTTATTATTACACTAGACTTACTTTATCCAAGAGTATCCAAAGTAAAACCTCTTATTAAGTCTTTAAAACATATTATTGTTACTGGCATAAAAGATTACTTGCCATTCCCCAAAAATCTAATCTATCCCTTTATCCAGAAAAAACAGCATGGAATGGTCGTTAAAGTTGAACATAGCGGAACAAATCATCTATTTACCAAAATTATTGAGACGGGCAGAATAGATGAAATTGAAATGGAGATTGATGCTAAAGAAGATTTAGCTCTATTACAATATACTGGAGGAACAACAGGATTTCCGAAAGGGGTCATGTTAACACATTATAATTTAGTTTCTAATACGTTAATGTGCGCTAAATGGATGTATCAGTCGAAACGTGGGCAAGAATCAATTCTAGGTATTTTGCCATTTTTCCATGTGTATGGGATGACAACTGTGATGAATTTATCAGTTTTACAGGGTTATAAAATGATATTACTTCCTAAGTTTGATATTCAAGACACATTAAAAACGATTCAAAAACAAAAGCCGACCTTATTTCCAGGTGCACCTACTATTTACATTGGATTATTAAATCATCCTGATATTGGGAAATATGATCTTTCATCAATAGATTGCTGTATTAGTGGTTCTGCCCCTCTTCCAGTTGAGGTACAGGATCAATTTGAGAAGGTAACAGGTGGTAAACTGGTAGAAGGGTATGGTTTAACTGAAGCATCTCCTGTTACTCATTCTAATTCACTCTGGGGAGAGCGAATAAATGGTAGTGTAGGTCTTCCTTGGCCAGATACAGATGCCATTGTATTATCACTTGAAACTGGAGAACCTGTTGAAGCAGGTACGATAGGTGAAATCGTAGTGAAGGGCCCACAGGTAATGAAAGGGTATTGGAATAGACCAGAAGAAACAGCTGCAGTATTAAAGGAAGGGTGGTTACTAACTGGAGATTTAGGCTATATGGATGAAGAGGGATATTTTTATGTTGTGGACCGAAAAAAGGACATGATTATCGCTGGAGGTTTTAACATCTATCCTCGTGAAATTGAAGAGGTGCTATATGAATTTGAGAAAGTTCAAGAAGTAGTAGTTGCAGGAGTGCCAGATCCATATAGAGGTGAAACAGTCAAAGCCTATATTGTCCTAAAAGAAGGAGTAACATGCTCAAGTGAAGAGCTAGATCAATTCGCAAGGAAGCACTTAGCCTCTTATAAAGTACCAAGAATATTTGAATTCAGAAAAGAATTACCGAAAACGGCGGTAGGAAAAATATTACGTAGAGCTTTAATTGATGAAGAACGGGAAAAACAGAAAAAAGAAGCATAATATGGTTGATAATTACTATCCGTTTTGATTATGATAATAGAAAGGAAGTTAATGTTACGATATGAAATCAACAAGTGGTTAGCACTATGCTATTTTCAAGTGCTAACCTTAAGAACTTATAAGTCTTTCCTTGACAGCAGCACAGTAACTCTTTATTATTAATTTATGAATGATTATTCATTCATAAATGTGAAGGGAAGAATAATAAAATGAATCGAACTAAGCCAAAGTACAAACAAATTATTGATGCTGCTGTTATTGTTATTGCGGAAAATGGTTACCATCAATCACAAGTATCAAAAATTGCGAAACAAGCAGGGGTAGCAGATGGAACAATCTATCTTTATTTTAAGAATAAAGAAGATATCCTAGTTTCTTTGTTTCAAGAAAAGCTAGGTGCGTTTATTGAGACCATTCAAGAAGAAATTAATGGTAAGTCATTTGCTGCTGACAAATTATTAACTCTAATTGAGAACCACTTTTCACAATTAGCAGCTGACTTTCATTTAGCAGTCGTTACACAACTTGAGCTACGTCAATCAAATAAAGAATTAAGGCATCGAATAAACGATGTACTTAAAGGGTATTTAGTTGTCGTTGATTCAATCATTAAATCAGGAATTGAATCTGGCGAATTCTCAGAGGAATTAGATGTTAGGCTGGCGCGACAGATGATTTTCGGTACGATTGATGAAACAGTAACTACATGGGTTATGAATGAACAAAGGTATGATTTAGTTGGCTTGTCAAAACAAGTTCATCACCTTTTAATTAGTGGATGTGGAGTAGCTCAGCCTGTTAAATAGGGCCTGAGCTCCCTTCTTAGAATATATAATACATTTTTGGGAGGTTGACAGGATGGAGTATTTGCAATTAAAGATAGAAGATCAAATAGCTGTGATTAGTATTAATCGCCCTCCGGCTAACGCATTGTCATCTCAAGTTTTGAAAGGGCTTACCAAGCTGTTGGATGAAATAGAGAATAACGATGAAGTCAGAGTAATTGTCATTCATGGTGAGGGGCGCTTCTTCTCAGCTGGTGCAGATATAAAGGAATTCACCTCACTTAGGGATGAAAGTGATTACGCCGCTCTAGCTAAGAGTGGTCAAGACATTTTTGAACGATTTGAACAATTTCCAAAACCTATCATTGCATGCATCCATGGGGCTGCATTGGGTGGTGGCTTAGAGTTAGCATTAGGCTGTCACATCAGGATTGTAAGTGAAGATGCAAAGCTAGGCTTACCAGAATTACAACTAGGCATTATTCCAGGGTTTGGTGGTTCTGTAAGATTACCAAGATATGTGGGTGTAGCAAAGGCCGCTGAAATGTTCTGGACGAGTGATCACATTTCAGGATTAGATGCTGTTCGACTTGGATTAGCTAATCATGCTTTTAATGAGGAAGATTTATTAGAAGAAACTTTAAAGATTGCTAGAAAAATAGCATTAAAAAGTCCGATTACATTAGCTGCCACTATTGAGTTGCTAAATCTAGCAAAAAAAGAAAATTTCCATGGCGTGGTTGATCGAGAAGCACAATTATTCTCCAAAGTCTTTTCTACAGAAGACTCTGTTGAAGGGATTCAAGCCTTTCTTGAAAAAAGAAAACCGATTTTTAAAGGCAAATAAATTGTAAGCGCTTTTTTGATTCTATCAGTCTATCAATCTGTAATTTTGGGAGGGAAAAGGATGAATATCATTGTTTTATTAAAAAGAACATTTGATACAGAGGAAAGGATCACCATTTCAACAGGTAAGATTGATAAGGATGGTGCAGAGTTTATTATTAATCCCTATGATGAATATGCGGTTGAAGAAGCAATACAGGTTAGAGACAAGCATGGTGGAGAGGTGACGATTGTCACTGTCGGGACAGATGAATCTGAAAAAGAACTTAGAACAGCGTTAGCAATGGGGGCAGATAAAGCAGTCCTCATCAATATCGAAGATGATGTTGAAGATGCTGATCAATATACGACTGCAAAAGTTATCTCAGAGTACTTACGTGAGCTAGAAGTAGATTTAATTTTATCAGGGAATGTAGCAATTGATGGTGGGTCAGGTCAAGTAGGTCCACGAGTGGCGGAAAGCTTAGGTATTCCTTATGTTACAACCATTACAAACCTAGAAATTGAAGGTGAAAAGGTTACTGTTGTTCGTGATGTAGAGGGAGATTCTGAGACAATCGAAACCTCACTCCCACTGCTTGTTACATGTCAACAAGGACTTAATGAGCCAAGATATACATCACTACCTGGTATTATGAAGGCCAAGAAAAAACCATTAGATGAAATAGAACTAGATGATCTTGATCTTGAAGAAGAAGATGTTGCAGCAAAAACAAAAACGATTGAGGTCTATCTTCCACCTAAAAAAGAGGCGGGGAAGGTATTAACAGGAGACATATCTGACCAAGTGGTTGAACTTGTGTCATTACTGCATCAGGAAGCAAAAGTAGTATAACAAAGCTCGGTTTAAACACATTGAAATTGTAGTTACAAGCAGGATGAATACACGTAGACTCCAGCGGGATCAGTGGACAAAGTGAGACACCAAAGGAGCAATAGCGACGAGGAGGGAATAGAATATGTCAAGAAAGGTAATCGTACTTTCAGAGGTTCGAGATCAAACGCTACGCAATGTATCTTTTGAAGCGATTGCAGCTGGAAAGGTTGTCGCTGAGGGTGGAGAGGTTGTAGCTGTTTTATTAGGTCATGGTGTTAACTCACTTACAGATCAACTTTTCCATTATGGAGCAGATCGTGTAAGGGTCATTGACAATGATCAGTTGAAAACATATACTCCTGATGGATTTTCACAAGCCTTCTTAGCAGTACTTGAGGAAGAGAAACCTGAAGGGATTGTAATTGGACATACAGCATTAGGTAAAGATTTAGCTCCTAAGATTGCTTCAAGACTCCAATCAGGGTTAATCTCAGATGTAACGGATATTGAAGTTGCTGGTGGCCATATTGTATTCACACGTCCAATCTATTCAGGTAAAGCATTTGAGAAGAAAATAGTGACTGATGGCGTCACCTTTGTTACAATTCGCCCCAACAATATTGCCCCACTGGAGGCGGATTCAACTCTAACAGGTGAGGTAGCTGAGGTTTCAGTCGAAATTAAAGACCTACGTACAATTGTAAAGGATGTTGTCCGTAAAGCTTCGGCTGGTGTTGATCTTTCAGAGGCAAAGGTTGTTGTTGCAGGTGGTAGAGGGGTGAAAAGTATGGATGGTTTTGAACCACTTAAAGAGCTCGCTACCGTTTTAGGGGGGGCTGTTGGAGCGTCTCGTGGAGCATGTGATGCAGATTATTGTGATTACTCCTTACAGATTGGTCAAACCGGGAAAGTAATTACCCCAGATCTCTATATAGCATGCGGGATATCAGGCGCAATCCAGCATTTAGCAGGAATGTCCAATTCAAAAGTCATCGTCGCCATAAACAAAGACCCTGAAGCGAATATCTTCAAAATTGCTGACTATGGAATCGTGGGAGACTTATTTGAAGTCGTACCATTACTTACAGAAGAATTTAAAAAACTAAAAGTTCATTCATAAAATCATGTAAAAAGCGGGCTATAATGGCTCGCTTTTGCACTTATTAAAATTATTACATATCACCTTGGAAAATGGGGGAAAATGACCTTTGAGTCAAATAATTAGCATCTAAAAAACATTGGTGATATACTTTGATTATAATTTCAAAGTAGTAATTAGGAGGAATATAAAAATGGCTATTTCAAATGTAACAGATCAAAATTTTAATACAGAAACAAGCGAAGGTGTAGTACTTGCTGACTTTTGGGCACCATGGTGCGGACCTTGTAAAATGATTGCACCAGTTCTTGAAGAATTAGATTCAGAAATGGGCGACAAAGTAAAGATCGTTAAGCTTGATGTTGATGAAAACCAAGAAACAGCTGGTAAATACGGTGTTATGAGTATCCCAACTCTACTTGTTTTCAAAAATGGTGAAGTAGTGGATAAGGTTGTTGGATTCCAACCGAAAGATGCTCTAGCGGAAGTTTTAACTAAACATGTTTAATAGTTAATACCAAAAAGTCTAGCCTATTGCTAGGCTTTTTTCTTTAATTAAATAAAAAAATCTGTTTACAGGAGTCTTATTAACAAAAAGTAACAGATGATGACTAACACATCATCTGTTACAATGATTTAACTTATTGGTAATACTGACTGCTGCTGTAGTTTTGGTTTGATTGGTATTGCTGTCCTTGAACCTGTCCTTGCTGTTGTTGTTGCTGTTGTGATTGGGATTGTTGCATTTGTTTTTGCATTTGTTGTTGAGATTGATTAATTTGTTGAGAAATCTGATTTAACATATTAAATGATTGAAGTGATTGCTCAACGCCACCTAACATTTGTGTTGCCTGTTGAATTGATTGTTGTAATTGTTGGAAAGTCTTTTGCTGCTGTTGTTGAGCTTGGTTGCTAAAATCCTGCATCTGTTTTAGTAACTCCTGAGAGCTTTGTGTATTATAGCTCATTGAAGATCCAGTTTGTGAAGTCTGCTGACCACTTGATTGGATCTGGTTTAAAGCATTTTGCATGGATTCTAATTGATTTCTTAAAGGCATTAATTCTTCCCCGATTTCCTCTTCTACTTTTTGTGCAGCTAATTTCGAAAGGGTAGTTTCCTCAGCAGTTTCAACTTCTGTTTCTAGAATTTCTTCATAATTGTTTTCCATAGCGAATTCCTCCATATATTGATTTTTTTTGAGTGCATCTGTATTGGCATTAACATAAGCAGGTTTTCTTGCAGCTCTAGCAAAGAAAACTAATGCGATACTAGCCAACAAGATAAAGATCAGAAAGAAGAACATTCCGTTAATGGTAATGCACCTCCAATGTGTTCTACCTGGTGAAGCTTCAAGTAGACGAGTTTATTATGGGTTACTGTTACTTACTTTAGTTAGACAAATAATACCTTCTTCAAAAATAGCTTAGTTATTAACAAAGGGGTTAATTGGGTGGTATTTAAAGAATAAATTCTGGATTTTTTTTCACAACGTTTCTAAATAATATATTGATTTGTTTTTGTATTATAGAACTATTTTACAGGGAAGTTTCCCTTAAATCATGATACAATCAAGGGTAGCTATTTTGATGATGTAAGGAGTTGTTACTATGCATGATCACCTCAAAGAAAAGTTGTCCATATTACCTGCTCAGCCAGGCTGTTACTTAATGAAGGATCGTCAAGGAACAGTTATTTATGTTGGTAAAGCAAAAGTATTAAGAAACCGTGTGAAATCTTATTTTACAGGCTCACATGATGGAAAAACATTACGACTTGTAAATGAGATTGTTGACTTTGAATATATTGTAACTTCCTCAAATATAGAAGCACTTATTTTAGAGTTGAACCTAATCAAGAAGTATGATCCGAAGTATAATATCATGCTAAAAGATGATAAAAGCTATCCGTTTATTAAAGTGACTGCAGAAAAACAGCCACGCTTAATCATTACTCGTAATGTTAAAAAGGATAAAGGCAAATACTTTGGTCCATATCCGAATGCCCAAGCAGCAACTGAAACAAAAAAGTTGCTAGATCGAGTCTATCCATTGCGCAAATGTACAACCTTACCTGATAAGGTTTGTTTATACTATCATATAGGTCAGTGTCTTGCTCCGTGTATACAACCAGTAACCGATGAAACAAATAAACAAATTGTTGATAATATTATCAAGTTCTTAAATGGTGGGTACAAGGATATTAAAGTTGAGTTAACAGAAAAAATGTTGAAAGCCTCAGAGGAACTTGATTTTGAGCGGGCCAAAGAATACCGTGATCAAATTTCACATATTGAAACAACGATGGAAAAACAAAAGATGACAATGACAGATTTTATTGATCGTGATGTGTTTGGGTATTCATATGATAAAGGGTGGATGTGTGTACAAGTCTTTTTTATTCGCCAAGGAAAATTGATTGAAAGAGATGTATCACTTTTTCCCATTTATAATGAACCAGAGGAAGATTTCTTAACATTTTTAGGTCAATTTTATACGAAAACGAATCATTTTAAGCCCAAGGAAATCTTGCTTCCAGCTTCAATTGAAAAGGAACTAGCAGAACAGCTTTTAGAAGTTAATGTTTCACAACCAAGTCGTGGAAAAAAGAAAGACTTAATTGAACTTGCTACGAAGAATGCGAAGATTGCATTAACTGAGAAATTTTCATTAATTGAGCGTGATGAAGAAAGAACGATAAAGGCGACTGAAAATCTTGGAATACAGCTTGGTATTGCGACACCATACAGAATTGAGGCCTTTGACAACTCTAATATTCAGGGAACTGACCCAGTATCAGCAATGATCGTTTTTGTGGATGGTAAGCCAAGTAAGAATGACTATCGTAAGTATAAAATCAAAACAGTTGTCGGTCCAGATGATTATGATTCAATGCGTGAAGTTGTTCGGCGTAGGTATAGTAGGGCATTAAAAGAGCAGCTTCCTCTTCCGGACTTAATTATTATTGATGGGGGAAAAGGACACTTAGCTGCTGTTAAGGAAGTGCTGGAGGACGAGCTAGGCTTAGAGATTCCAGTAGCAGGGTTAGTAAAAGATGAAAAACATCGAACTTCTGAATTATTAATAGGTGAACCATTAATGGTTGCAAGTCTTGAGCGAAATAGTCAGGAATTTTATTTACTTCAACGTATTCAAGACGAGGTACACCGATTTGCGATTACATTCCATCGCCAATTGCGAAGTAAATCTGTTTTTCAATCTGTTCTTGATGATATCCCTGGAGTAGGAGAAAAGCGAAAAAAGGCATTGTTGAAATATTTTGGTTCAGTCAAGAAATTAAAAGAAGCAACAATCGAGGAAATCCAAGAAGCAAAAATTCCTAGACAAACTGCAGAACTTATTTATCATAAACTACAGGAGTAAGAATATTATCCTTGCACTATGTAAAATAACACGTTATAATTTTAAACAACTTAATACACTTCAATTACTATTGAAGTGAAGATAGAGGTGCAAGCTTCAATAGTAAGCAATATGAGGAGGATGAGCTCCGATGACGATTGCCTAAAGGGGAGATTGCCGAAGTAAAGGATGACTCACTACATTCTTTGCTGGTTCTGTGTTTAAGAAATGCAGAATTGTCAAGGTATTATATCTTGGAGAGCTATCTCACGATGTGAATATGATGAATTTATTTTCGTTAATCACAGCAATGAGATTTTTCTCATTGCTTTTTTTAATGCCAATTTACAGTGAATAGTGATCTAAACTCAGGAATGAATGAGCACATGAATAGAATGAAAAGGGTGGTTTATCGTGGGAATTATTGTGCAAAAATTTGGTGGTACATCGGTAGGTTCTGTCGAACGAATTATGAATGTTGCTAATCGAGTAAGTCAAGAAGTTCTAGCGGGTAATCAAGTAGTCGTTGTTGTTTCAGCAATGGGGAAAACAACTGATGAACTTGTTCGACTTGCAGGAGAAATTAGCTCGAATCCTAGTAAGCGTGAAATGGATATGTTATTAACAACTGGTGAACAAGTGACGATTGCATTACTTTCGTTAGCCATTAAAGAAAAAGGGTATGATGCTATTTCCTATACAGGCTGGCAAGCTGGTATTCAGACAGAGGCTATACATAGTAATGCTCGGATTACGAACATTGAAACAACTAAGTTAAAAGCAAGTCTTGATGAAGGTAAGATTGTTGTAGTTGCAGGATTTCAAGGCGCTACAGTTGACGGAGAAATAACAACACTTGGTCGTGGAGGCTCTGATACAACTGCAGTTGCGATCGCTGCAGCATTACAAGCTGATAAATGTGATATCTATACAGATGTAACAGGTGTGTTTACAACGGATCCTCGTTATCTGAACACGGCTAGAAAATTACACTCTGTATCATATGATGAAATGCTTGAGTTAGCTAACCTTGGAGCCGGTGTTCTCCATCCAAGAGCGGTTGAATTCGCCAAAAATTATTCAATGCCATTAGAAGTTCGTTCAAGTATGGAAAATGAACGTGGAACGATTATTGAGGAGGAAGTATCAATGGAAAAGAATTTAGTTGTTAGAGGAATTGCGTTTGAAGATCAAGTGACAAGGGTAACGGTGTGTGGACTACCAAACGGACTTCGTACTCTTTCTACTATTTTTACAACATTAGCTAGTAATGGACTAAATGTGGACATTATTATACAAGGCACTACAGATCAGGATACAACAAATATCTCATTTTCAGTGAAGACAGCGGATTTAAATGATACAGTACGTGTTTTGGAAGAGAATCAGGATGCTTTAAAGTTTGACAGAATTGAAAAGGAAGATGGACTGGCAAAAGTATCAATCGTTGGTTCCGGGATGATTTCAAACCCAGGAGTAGCAGCAGAGATGTTCAAAGTACTAGCAGATCATGACATTCATGTGAAAATGGTGAGTACGTCGGAAATTAAAGTTTCTACTGTAGTAGAAAAAGGTAGTATGGTAAAGGCTGTTGAAGCTTTACACGATGCTTTCCAACTTTCGGTAGTGGAAAATAACGAAGTAACTGTTTAAACTATAACTCAGCGGTCAATCCATTTGAAATTGACCGTCTGGCCGTTCATCTGCAAAGATAGGATGGCTCTCACTAGATCTCTTGCGTCTCATAGTAAGAAGAGTTGCAGGTTAAACTATGTTTGAGTCATCCTTTTTCACAAACACTTATACTATGCTTTATCCCATTTAACAGTGAATATGACTTGAAAAGCTCTTTTCTTATGCTGCTCATATGACTCTGTTAATTGATCGGTTTGTTGTTGAATTTGTTGGGCCAAGAATCCAGCTTCAAGTTGAAATGAATGTTCTTCTTTTTTCTTCATTCGAACTGCAACAAGTTCACCTGTTAAATGAAACTCCATTTCATTTTTTTTAATTCGATCTACTGTAAGTGAGCCCCAACCAGCCTTTTCAAAGAAAGAGATAATATCCTCTACCGAATGTAAAGGATGCTTCCTTGCGAGGTTCTTACCTGCCCAATAAAGCAGTTGTGAGGCATTTTTACCTAGTAGATCAGTTAGAACGTCTTCTCGTATAAGTTCGTACCCAAATGCGGACACGGTTAGGTTCTCAATTTCTGTTGCAGATTCGTCAGATAATACTTGTTTCAAGGCAATCCCCTCTTTCCATTTATATATTATATAACAACAATGAGAGGGTAACACATGAATTTCTTACTATATTTTTCGGAAAATATTTTATAAGGAGTATGTAGTTAAAATACACGACTAAAAGAAAATTGTTGCAAAATTTAAATTTTAATGAACAATTTGTGTACGCGTTTTCTTGACGCTCAAAACTTATGAGAGTAAAATGAACTTGTTACGTTATACTGATAAAAGAAAAATTGTGAACTCATGATTGTTAGTCTTAATGAATATAAGTATAATAGATGGTTTTTACTAGACTACCAATTCGGTTTGCAAAGGTTTTCATTTATCAGTCAAAAATATGAATATATTAATGGGCAAAAATTGGGACTGGTTATTATTAAGGGGGGTAAACAATGGCAAGAAATCGAGAGTTTTTTTACCGCAGACTTCATTCGTTATTAGGAGTAATTCCAGTAGGGATTTTCCTAGTTCAGCATTTAGTTGTAAACCATTTTGCAACTAAGAGCCCTGAAGCGTTTAATGAAGCTGCTCATTTTATGGAAAGTCTTCCATTTCGTTATTTACTTGAAACATTTATTATCTTTATTCCTATTTTATTTCATGCGATTTATGGACTTTATATTGCTTTTACAGCGAGAAACAATGTAAGCAAATATAGTTTCTTCCGTAACTGGATGTTCATCTTACAACGTATTACTGGAGTAATTACATTAATTTTTATTACATGGCATGTTTGGGAGACTAGGATCGCTGCAGCATTTGGTGCTGAAGTTAACTATGATATGATGGCTAATATTTTCGCTTCACCATTTATGATAGGATTTTATTTGGTAGGTGTTATTTCAACGATCTTCCACTTTGCAAATGGTTTATGGTCGTTTGGTGTTAGTTGGGGGCTTACAGTTTCACCTCGTTCACAACAGATCTCAACATATGTAACACTTGGTATATTTGTTGCTTTAACAATTGTAGGGGTACGTGCAATTTTTGCGTTTGTTTAATTACCAGTAGACTTATATGTTTAATTAAAATTGAATTAAAACTAATTGATAACGTGGGAAACCACTATTTATAGTTTCACTTTATAGGGGAGTGACTTACCATGAGTAATGGAAGAATTATTGTTGTCGGTGGTGGATTAGCCGGCTTAATGGCAACTATTAAAGCAGCAGAAGCTGGTGTACAGGTTGATTTATTTTCACTTGTTCCAGTAAAACGATCTCATTCGGTTTGCGCACAGGGCGGAATTAACGGTGCAGTTAACACAAAAGGTGAAGGAGACTCTCCATATGAGCACTTTGATGACACTGTATATGGGGGAGATTTCCTTGCAAACCAACCACCTGTAAAAGCGATGTGTGAAGCAGCGCCAGGTATTATTCATTTATTAGACCGTATGGGTGTAATGTTTAATCGTACCCCTGAAGGTTTACTTGACTTTAGACGTTTTGGTGGTACTCAACATCACCGTACAGCTTTTGCAGGTGCGACCACTGGACAACAGTTATTGTATGCATTAGATGAGCAAGTTCGTCGCTTTGAAGTAGCAGGACTTGTAACGAAATACGAGGGATGGGAATTCCTTGGAGCTGTTGTTGATGATGAAGGAGTTTGTCGTGGAATAACAGGACAAGACCTATCAACAATGGAGATTAAAACGTTCCCTGCTGATGCTGTTATTATGGCAACAGGTGGGCCAGGAATTATCTTCGGAAAATCAACGAACTCAGTTATTAACACAGGTTCGGCAGCATCGATTGTGTATCAACAAGGTGCCTATTATTCAAATGGAGAATTTATTCAGATTCACCCTACAGCAATTCCTGGGGATGATAAGCTTCGTCTAATGAGTGAATCTGCTCGTGGTGAGGGTGGCCGTGTTTGGACGTATAAAGATGGGAAGCCTTGGTATTTCTTAGAAGAGAAATATCCAGCATATGGTAACCTTGTTCCGCGTGATATTGCAACACGTGAAATCTTTGATGTCTGTGTAGAGCAGAAGCTAGGTATTAACGGTGAAAATATGGTTTACCTAGATCTATCACATAAAGATCCAAAGGAATTAGATATTAAGCTCGGTGGAATTATTGAAATCTATGAGAAGTTCATGGGTGATGATCCACGTAAGGTACCAATGAAGATTTTCCCAGCTGTTCACTATTCAATGGGTGGACTATGGGTTGATTATGATCAAATGACAAATATTCCAGGACTGTTTGCTGCAGGTGAGTGTGATTATTCTCAACATGGTGCAAACCGACTTGGGGCTAATTCATTATTATCAGCTATCTATGGTGGAATGGTTGCAGGTCCAAATGCTGTTAGATATATCAGCGGACTATCGAAGAGTGTAGATTCAATTTCATCATCTGTCTTTGATCGCCATGTGAAAGAAGAGCAAGATAAATGGAATTCAATCATGACATTAGACGGTACAGAGAATGCATATGTTCTTCATAAAGAGCTTGGAGAATGGATGACTGATAATGTAACAGTAGTACGTTATAATGAAAAATTGAAACAAACAGACCAAAAAATCGAAGAGCTGTTAGAGAGATTTGGTAAAATTAATATAAATGATACTGCTAAATGGAGTAACCAGGGTGCAGTGTTCACAAGACAGCTTAAAAACATGCTTCACTTATCACGTGTGGTAACGATCGGTGCATTAAATCGTAATGAAAGCCGTGGTGCACACTATAAACCAGATTTTCCAGATCGAAATGATGAAGACTTCTTAAAAACAACGATGGCCAAATTTACTGGTGAGAAAACAGCGCCAGCATTTCATTATGAAGAAGTTGACACATCACTTATTCAACCACGTAAACGTGACTATTCTAAGAAGAAGGGGGAAAATTAATTATGGCTGAAAATAAAACAGTACGTTTTATTATTACTCGTCAAGACAGCCCGGATTCTGACCCTTACACCCTTGAATTTGCAGTCCCATACCGTGCGAATATGAATGTTATCTCGGCACTGATGGAATTTAGAAGAAACCCAGTTGATATTACTGGAAAGAAGGTTGCACCAGTTTCTTGGGATATGAACTGTCTTGAAGAGGTATGTGGAGCTTGTTCGATGGTGATAAATGGCAAACCGCGTCAATCCTGTACAGCTTTGATTGATCAACTAGAACAACCAATTCGTCTTGAGCCTATGAAGACATTCCCTGTTGTCCGAGATCTTCAAGTTGACAGAAAGAGAATGTTTGATTCACTTAAGAAAGTAAAGGCTTGGATTCCAATTGATGGAACCTATGATTTAGGTCCTGGACCACGTATGCCTGAAACAAAACGTCAGTGGGCATACGAACTTTCAAAATGTATGACATGTGGTGTATGTTTAGAGGCCTGTCCAAATGTAAATAGCAAATCAGATTTCATTGGGCCTGCTCCGTTATCGCAGGTTAGATTATTCAATGCTCATCCAACAGGTGCTATGAATAAAGCTGAACGCTTAGATGCAATTATGGACGATGGTGGACTTACGAACTGTGGTAACTCACAAAACTGTGTTCAATCCTGTCCAAAAGGTATTCCATTGACTACATCTATTGCAGCACTTAACCGTGACACAACCATTCAATCATTTAGAAATTTCTTTGGTAGTGATCAAGCGTAATAAATCATATAAATAGTATAGAAAATGCTCGGTTTCATTTTATTGAACCGAGCGTTTTTTTATACTATTCTAAGTATAATGACTCATAGAGTATATGTAGAATTGAATTGGAAATAAAAGCGTTATCATAGAAACGATTTAAATCACCTACATAGGGGGAATGGATGTGGAGAATTTCATTTTATCTTTAGACCAAGGAACAACTAGTTCAAGAGCAATCATATTTAATAAGAGAGGACAAATTGTTCACTCTGCTCAAAAGGAGTTTAAGCAAATTTTTCCGAAGCCAGGATGGGTCGAGCACAATGCGAATGAAATTTGGGGTTCGATTCTTTCTGTGATTGCGTCTGTCCTAAATGAGGCAAATGTGAAGCCAAAACAAATTGCTGCAGTTGGTATCACAAATCAACGAGAAACAGCGGTAATCTGGGACAAGGAAACAGGGCAACCTATCTATAATGCGATTGTTTGGCAATCTCGCCAAACAACTAAAATATGTGAAGACTTAAAGGAAAAAGGGTTGAATGAAATTTTCCGAAAAAAAACTGGCTTGCTCATCGATGCATACTTTTCAGGTACGAAAATAAAATGGATATTAGATCATGTTGATGGAGCAAGAGAAAAGGCTGAAAAGGGAAAGTTAATGTTTGGTACGATTGATACATGGATTGTTTGGAAGCTTTCTGGAGGAAAGGCACATGTTACTGACTATTCCAATGCTTCTAGAACATTATTATTTAATATTCATGAATTGGAATGGGATAAAGAGCTATTAGACTACTTGACAGTGCCTAAGAGTATGCTTCCTGAGGTTCATTCATCCTCTCAAATATATGCGACAACAGCGCAACAACACTTTTTTGGCTATCAAATACCAATTTCAGGGATTGCAGGTGATCAGCAAGCTGCAATGTTCGGGCAAGTATGTCTTGATCCAGGTATGGCTAAAAATACATATGGTACTGGATGTTTTATGTTAATGAACACAGGTGAAAAAGCAGTATCATCCAATCATGGATTATTAACTACGATTGCATGGGGATTAAATGGGAAAGTAACATATGCTCTTGAAGGTAGCATTTTTGTAGCTGGATCTGCTGTACAGTGGTTACGTGATGGACTAAGACTATTTCGTCATGCGAGTGATAGTGAAACATATGCAGCAGCTGTTGAATCAAGTGAGGGCGTTTATGTTGTTCCTGCGTTTGTGGGTTTAGGTACACCATATTGGGATAGTGATGTTAGAGGAGCTGTTTTTGGATTAACAAGAGGCACACGAAAGGAGCACTTTGTTCGAGCGACTCTAGAAGCCCTTGCATATCAAACGAAGGATGTATTGATGGCAATGGAAGCCGATTCAGGAATTACTCTTAAAGACTTACGTGTCGATGGTGGAGCTGTTAAGAATAACTTTCTAATGCAATTTCAAAGTGATTTACTAAATGTGCCAGTTGAGCGACCTGTTGTTGAGGAAACAACGGCATTGGGTGCCGCATATCTTGCTGGTCTAGCAGTTGGTTACTGGAATGATATTTCTGAAATAGCTTTACAGCGAAATATAGATCAACGATTTGAGCCTAGGATGGACGAGGAAAACAGAGATCAATTGTACAATGGGTGGAAAAAAGCCGTAAATGCAGCTATGGCATTTAAATAAAGAATAACGAGGCCACACGACATTCTAGAAAAAAATATGTCATTTGTGGTCTCTTTCATTTCTACAATAGGAGGGATTGATATGAATTTCTCGGGAAAAAAACGTTCAGAGATCATCAAATCCATTCAAAAAAAAGAAATTGATCTACTCATTATAGGCGGTGGGATTACAGGTGCAGGAATTGCATTAGATGCAACGACAAGAGGATTCGAAACCGTATTGTTCGATATGCAAGACTTTGCAGAAGGAACATCAAGTCGATCCACAAAACTCATTCATGGTGGATTGCGATATCTTAAACAATTCGAAATTAAACTAGTATCAGAGGTAGGGAAAGAAAGAGCAATTGTTTATGAAAATGGTCCACATGTTACATCCCCGGAGTGGATGTTATTACCTATTCATAAGGGTGGTAGTTTTGGTAAATTTACAACATCTATTGGGTTAAGAGTTTATGATTTTTTAGCTGGTGTGAAGAAAACAGAACGAAGGAAGATGCTAAGTGTAAAAGAAACGATTGAAAAGGCTCCACTTATAAAGCGTGAAGGACTATTGGGTGGAGGATATTATGTTGAATATCGTACAGATGATGCAAGACTCACGATTGAAGTGATAAAAAAAAGTGTCGAGAAGGGGGTAACTGCACTAAATTATACAAAGGTAGAGTCCTTAATTTATGAAAATGGGAAGGTAAAAGGGGTAAATGTAATTGACATGTTGACTCAAGAGCAATACGCAGTATACGGAAAGAATGTAGTTAATGCAACAGGTCCATGGGGAGATGCTTTGAGAGAGCAAGACCAATCCTTACGTAAGAAAACGTTAAGATTAACGAAAGGTGTTCACATTGTTATTGATCAGAAAAACTTTCCGTTAAAACAAGCAATCTATTATGATACGAAGGATGGTCGAATGGTATTTGCGATTCCAAGGGATGGTAAGACTTACGTAGGAACAACAGATACTTTTTACAAAGAGGATATCTCTACTCCAACTGTTACAAAAGAAGATTGCACATATTTGCTTCAAACGATCCATGATATGTTTCCTAGCATTCGCCTTAGTGAGGATGAGGTTGAGTCGAGTTGGGCAGGACTTCGTCCACTGATCCATGAGGAAGGAAAGGATCCTTCAGAAATCTCAAGAAAAGATGAGATCTGGAAATCAGACTCAGGATTAATTACGATTGCTGGAGGAAAGTTAACAGGATACAGAAAAATGGCGGAAATGGTGGTTGACCAACTTGCGTCATTATCTAAAGATGAGATTAAAATTATAAACAAGCGCTCTCAAACAAAGAACTTGGCAATATCAGGCGGTGACGTAGGAGGATCACAAGGGTTTAACGCTTTCCAAACGGAACAAGTCACAAAATTGGTCGAGTTTAATCTTGATAAAGAGGTTGCTATGAAGCTTGTTCGTTTGTATGGTTCCAATATAACAGAAATTATAAGAATGATGGATGAAGTACCTAAAATACGAGGTGTGGGAATGCCCCCATATATAATAGCGATGATTAGGTATTCGATTGAATGTGAAATGACAATAAAACCAGTGGACTTTTTTATAAGGAGAACAGGAGCCATCTATTTCGATTATGAATGGGTTCAAAAATGGAAACAACCTGTGATACGTTATATGGTGTCATATTACAAGTGGTCAAGAGAAACAAAGCAATGTTATGAAAGCGAATTAGAAAAGGCTTTAGAGCTAGCAGCTTTAACTCAGAAAATGGATAAACGAATAAACATCAGGTGATGGGAGTGGTGAGTTTAAAAAATAAGTTGTTTGTTAGAATAATCGTTTATTAGGCATGAATCGTTATTAGGGATTCATGCTTTTTTTGTTATAAATTAAATAATTAGATTTCCTAAAGATTTGTCACATTTCCTTAAAGATTAAATATGATATCAATACATGTAGCGATGAATCTTAGTGACCGAGGGAATTGATTTTACTTGGAGGTACTATAAATAAGTTACCGAAAGTGTTTGATTTCAGTCACAGTAGTAGCGGTAGCTACATACTATATGTTGACTAAATATATACCCATCCAGTAGTTCAGCTCGGACCTTAGCAAGGAGGGTTACAATACTTGAAGGAGAAAGAATTTCAACCTAAACCATTACTAACAAAAAGAGAAAGAGAAGTGTTCGAATTACTTGTCCAAGACAAAACAACAAAAGAAATCGCAAGTGATTTGTTCATAAGCGAAAAAACTGTTCGTAATCACATATCGAATGCAATGCAAAAGCTGGGAGTTAAGGGGCGTTCTCAGGCAGTTGTAGAGCTCCTTCGTATGGGAGAACTTGAACTTTAAGCAATTATACCGACTATCCTTTTTCTAGGCTAGTCGGTTGCTTATTTATAGTGCCTTTTCAATGATGGCTGGTTTTTGACACTAGGGCTATGCAAAGGGAGTTGTGGTAAGACAAACTATTTTTGAGAAGGAAAACAAAACTTGCAATTTTGTTGAAAAAAGTAGAAAATATAAGATAATATATCTATTTACTTGTCATTATTACTTAACTAGGGTCAGATTAAAAAGTAAATATACCTATTGGATAAGTGAAACTCTCTTTACTCCTGATTAAAGTGGCGTGAATTTAATTTTTTTTCACATGAGAGGCTTCCACATCAATTGTTGATCAATTAATAGATTGTGAGTTGCGTTCAACTTGGGTGTACTAATCATCGGATCTTACGTCATCAAAAGAAGAATTTTTTAACTAGGAGTGGTTGCTATGTCGATACAAGAAGAAACAATATTAAATGACAAAAAAGTCGTTGCAGATATCGAGAAATCATTGCGTTATATTTCTGCTATTATTAAGCAAAAAGGTCGAGAAATTCTAAGTAATTATACAATTACACCTCCTCAATTCATAGCTCTACAGTGGTTGTTAGAAGATGGAGACATGACAATTGGAGAATTATCTAATAAAATGTACTTAGCATGCAGTACTACGACAGATTTAGTCGACCGTATGGAGAAAAACACTCTTGTCATGAGAGTTAAGGATCCGAATGATCGACGTGTTGTTAGAATTCATCTACTTGAAGAAGGAGAGCGCATTATTGAAGAAGTTATTAAAAAACGACAAGACTACCTTTCTGATGTGTTAACTGATTTTAGCAAAGAGGATATTCAACTGTTTGAAAAATACCTATCAAAATTACATCATGAAATGAAGGAAGAATGAGGGGATTTCTTGGATAGACCAATTGGAGTAATTGACTCTGGTGTTGGTGGTTTAACTGTAGCTAAAGAGATTATGAGACAATTACCAAATGAAGAAATTATATACTTAGGTGATACAGCAAGATGTCCATATGGACCAAGACCAAAATCAGAGGTTCGTCAATTCACATGGGAATTGACGAACTATTTATTGTCTTATGATATAAAAATGCTAGTAATTGCTTGTAATACCGCCACGGCATTTGTAATGGAAGAAATACAAAATGAGCTAAGTATCCCAGTGGTTGGGGTTATTAATCCTGGTGCCAGAACAGCTTTAAAAATCACCCAAAATAAGCATGTAGGTGTGATTGGTACTGTAGGCACCATAAATAGTGGTGCATATGAGCAAGCCTTAAAAGCAATTAACCGAAGAATTAACGTAGAGAGCCTTGCATGTCCTAAATTTGTACCTCTTGTAGAAAGTGGAGAATACGAAGGAGAGGAAGCGGCCAAAGTGGTTGCGGAATCATTAGTAATACTTAAGGCAAAGAAACTAGATACCTTAATATTGGGTTGTACTCACTATCCTTTATTACGTGAAACAATCCAGGATTATTTAGGAGGACAAATCAAGTTAATCTGTTCTGGGGATGAAACCGCAAGAGAGGTAAGTACAATTCTTTCGTATAGCTCTATATTAAACGAAACACATGAACCAAAAGATCATCTGTTTTTAACTACAGGTGATAAAGAAATTTTTCACAAAATTGCAAGCAAATGGTTCGAACAACCAATTAATAATATAAAATCTGTTATTCTGTAAATCTAAATCTACTGGCTTTCTTACCAAAGAGAGAGCAGTAGATTTTTTGCATTTTTAATAGGTATAGTTCGTTGATTGGAACGGAAGATGTGTGACTCCTGCGGGATGTGCAGGGAGAATGAGACCCCCGCAGGAGCATCGCTCTGAGGAGGCTCATCACCTGCCCCGCGGAAAGCACACACCTGGAGTGCAGATCAACCTAAATAAGTTAATTGGCAATAAAGTTTACTTGTTAAAGTTAAGTAATTATAAATGCAATAAAAAAGGATTTGTCCTAAATAAATTGAAAGTTGGTCTAAAAAACAAAAATAGCTCGTATACATATTAGTACAAACTTGCTTAGGAGGGAATATGTATGCGTAATAAAACAAAATATACAATAGCTTCAACGGTAATCGCATCTTCTGTCTTACTCTCAGGATGTGGATTGTTTGGTGGAGATCAAACAATGGAGGAGATCGATCCCCCGCAAAATGAGTCCTATACAGATGATGTAGAAACAGTTGATCAAGAAAAAACAGAAGGAAACACTGATGTAACGAATGATGAAGAAGCCGCACAAGAAACGATTTCTAGAGAATTGTACTTAATCGATGCAAATGGTTATGTTGTTTCTCAAGCGGTCGACCTTCCTAAAACAGATGGGGTAGCAAAACAAGTAGTGGAATACCTTGTTGATGGAGGACCTGTCAGTGAGATTCTACCAACTGGCTTCAGAGCGGTAATTCCACGTGATACTGAGGTGTCTGTAAATATGGAAGGGACAACAGTACTTGTTGACTTTTCAAAAGAATTTACAGAGTATAAAGCAGAGGATGAGCAGAAGATTTTAGAAGCCATTACTTGGACATTAACTCAGTTTGAAAATATTGAAGATGTAGAAATTAGCGTAAATGGTCATAAGTTAGAAGAGATGCCTGTAAATGGTACTCCGATTACAGAAAAGTTAAGTCGTGCAAATGGAATAAATATTGACAACTCAGATGTAGCTGACATCACAAGCACAAAACCACTAACTGTTTATTTTATTGCTGAAAGTGATGGAAATGAGTATTATGTTCCAATTACGAAAAGAATAGATACAGCGGAGAAAGATAATGTAGTCGCAGCTGTGAATGAATTGATAAAAGGACCTGGTTTAGCAGGAAATTTATTTAATGATATTCATGGAGAAGTAGAATTGTTAGGTTCATCCTATGCAGATGGAAAAGTAACACTTGATTTTAATGAGGCAATCTTTGGAAGCTTTGAAGAAAAGATGATTTCAACACATGTATTAAATACGATTGTATTATCACTTACAGAGCAAACTGGGATCGAAAGTGTATCGATTACGGTTGAAGGTGAAAAAGGAATTGTAAATGAAGCTGGTACATCAGTTTCTGAGCCTGTAAATCGCCCAGAAAAAGTCAATACTGGTAGTTTTTAATCAATTTCATATTTGATATACTATAAGTAAAGGTAAAGAGGTAGGCTATAATAGCCCACCTCTTCTTTATTATTGTAGGAACCAAAAAAATCAAAGATAGGAGAATGGTATGCGAGTTGATGGAAGAAAAAAAGATGAGCTTAGACCCATCCATTTTGAAATAAATTATGTTAAACACCCTGAAGGTTCTGTATTAGTGAATGTCGGAGATACAAAGGTAATTTGCAATGCAAGTATCGAAGAGCGGATCCCTCCTTTTATGCGTGGACAAGGTAAAGGCTGGATTAATGCGGAGTACTCTATGCTTCCAAGAGCAACTGAACAGAGGAATATACGTGAATCAAGTAAGGGTAAGGTTACTGGAAGAACAATGGAAATTCAACGTCTAATTGGACGTGCTCTTCGCTCAATCGTAAAATTAGAGGATCTAGGAGAAAGAACAATCTGGATAGACTGTGATGTGATTCAGGCAGATGGTGGGACTCGAACTGCTTCTATTACCGGTGCATTTGTTGCGCTTGTCCTAGCGTGTGGAAAATTACATCATACACAAAAGATTTCAAAGTTTCCCATAGAAAATTACTTAGCAGCGATTTCTGTTGGGATTGATGAAGAGCATGGCGCGATTTTAGATTTAAATTATATTGAGGATTCTAAAGCTGCTGTAGATATGAATATTGTGATGACAGGTACAGGTAATCTTGTAGAAATTCAAGGTACCGGTGAAGAAGCAACCTTTTCACGGGCCCAATTGGATCAAATGATAGACTTAGGAGAAAAAGGTATTGCTGAAATCGTTACAAAGCAAAAAGAAGCACTAGGGGATTTGGTGAATTTCATCAGTGCTAATAAATAGAGGGTGATGGCATGAAAGAGATTATAATTGCGACAAAGAATAAAGGGAAAGTAAAGGATTTTGAGCAGCTTTTTAAGACAAAAGGATTTGTTGTTAAATCACTTTTGGATTACCCCGAAATAACAGATGTTGAGGAAACTGGGGAAACGTTCGCTGAAAATGCAAAGTTAAAATCTCAACAAATCTCAACATTATTTAATCGTATCGTAATTGCAGATGATTCTGGATTATCAATTGATGCTCTTAATGGTGAACCTGGCATATATTCCGCGAGGTATGCAGGAGAGGAAAAAAATGATGGATCAAATATTGAAAAAGTATTAGACCGGCTCGAAGGTGTTCCACAGGATAAACGAACAGCTAGATTTCACTGTGCACTTTCAGTAACCGTTCCAAATCAGGAAACATATGTAGTTGAGGGTACATGTGAAGGGGTTATAACGACTAAGCCAGAAGGGAAGAATGGATTCGGATATGACCCTATCTTCTACATTCCTGAACAAAACAAAACAATGGCAGAGCTATCGAGTGAAGAGAAAAATAAGATTAGTCATCGTGCAAATGCATTAAAAAAACTACAAGTAACGATAAATGATTTGTTTAACTAATACCTAAGAAAACAACTGAGAGATGTATAGTAGGAAACTTAAGTAAAGAAGGTTTTTGTGGATGAAAGCATTAATAGTAAGTGATAGTCATGGTTTCACTAATGAAGTGAATATGATCAAAGAGCGTCACCAAAAGCAAGTTAACTTAATGATTCATTGTGGTGATTCAGAATTAGAGTATACTTCTGAACCATTAAAGGGATTTTCAAAAGTAAGAGGAAATTGTGATTTTGATCGAAACTTTCCAGAAGACATTACAGAATCCTTTGGTAATCGAACGGTGTTTGTTACACATGGACATCTTTATAATTGTAAGATGACCTTATTGAATCTGAAATATCGTGCAGAAGAACTGGGGGCAACTATTGTTTGTTTTGGCCATTCCCACGTAGCAGGGGCTGAGGTAATCGACGGAATATTATTTATTAATCCAGGGAGTATACGTTTGCCTAGGATGAGAAAAGAACGAACATATGCCATACTTGAGATGAATGATAATAGCCTGAAAGTAGATTTTTTTGAGCTTGACGGAACTTTGATTGATACATTAGCAGCTGATTTTAAGTTAGAATAATGCTATTTTTTGTGTGAGGATTACTTAATATGCCCTTTTCAGACCGGGAACACTGATCTATAAAGGGCTTCAACCTCAATAAAATCAACACATTATCGGGTTTTTTATATTTTTAAAAAAAGTTTACAAATAGTGTTGACTTTATGTTGTTAAGCTTATATAATTAAAAAGTCGCTAAGGGAACAACGCGAAAATAAAAACATAAAATGTCCCAGTAGCTCAGCCGGATAGAGCATACGCCTTCTAAGCGTACGGTCGGGAGTTCGAATCTCTCCTGGGACGCCATTCATACATACACTATCCTTTCTTCAATTGAAGAAAGGTTTTTTTATTTTTTACTTTAACTCCAAGACTTACCATTTCCTTCATGAAATTTTCAAAAATTCACCTCGATCAAATAGGATTTTTTCAGAAATTATTTCCTGAACTTAATTATAACGTATCAGTTCAATACCTAGATGCATCAAGGCTTTAAGCCGTGTTTAAAAATTATGAAATTTTTTTGTTAGTAAGAAATCCTAACAAATCAACATTGTAAGCGGATACAAATTGTACCATTCGTCTAAATTATCAAATAATTAAAAAAATGGTGTTGACTCTTATCAAAAATGAGCGTAATATAAGGCTCAATAATAATAAAAAAGCAAAGAGAAATTGGTAAACAGCAAGCGAAAAGCAACCAATAGGATCCATCGCTTTTCATACATCAAATGATTGATGTTCGCTATAGGTTAAGGATTAATCTTTTGCACCTTAATAATTCAATAGTTTAAAGCGTCTTAACGGCGAAGGGGAAAAAAGGGGTGTCTATCAGTGAGTGATCAATGGATCTACTTAGGTGACCAATTTGTTAAAAAAGAAGATGCGAAAATTTCGGTCTATGACCATGGTTTTCTATACGGAGACGGAGTTTTCGAAGGAATACGCGTTTACGATGGAAACATATTTAAGATGGAAGACCATATGAAACGATTGTATAATTCCGCAAAGTCAATTTTATTAACCATTCCTCATACACAAGAGGAATTGACAAATATTATTTGTGAAGCAGTAGCGAAAAATAATCATAAAGATGCTTATATCCGTGTAGTCATTTCACGGGGTGTAGGTGACCTAGGGTTAGATCCAAATAAGTGTAAAAAAGCAAATGTGGTCATCATTGTCGAACCACTAGCAATTTTCCCTAAACACCTATACGATACTGGATTAGAAATTATTACGGTTGCTACTCGTAGAAATCGTCCTGATGTACTAAGTCCACAAGTAAAATCACTGAATTATTTGAATAACGTATTAGTTAGAATAGAGGCCCATCTAGCAAATGTTAGTGAAGCTCTAATGTTAAATGACCAAGGATATGTTGCAGAAGGATCTGCTGACAACGTATTTATTATTAAAAACGGCAAGCTATACACTCCACCAGCTTATGTTGGTGCACTTGAAGGAATTACTCGTAACGCAATCATGGAAATTGCTAGAGAGCTAAATTATGAAGTGTATGAAGAACCATTTACAAGACACGATGTATACACTGCAGAAGAAGTATTCCTTACAGGAACTGCAGCTGAAGTGATTGCAGTTATCAAGGTGGATGGCAGAGTAATAGGAGAAGGAGTTCCTGGTGAACATACTAAAACACTCCTAAAAGGATTTAGAGAAAAGGTGGTTCAAGACGGTGTTAAAGTCTATGAACTACAAGATAATGTAAATGCTGTTTAACGAAAGCTTGAAAAATAGGCTGATAAGTAGCCTTATAAATTTAAAAACGTAGAAGAGGATAAGTAGTCTTTGATTTGATATCTTCAGAGAGCCGGGTTGCTGGAAGCCGGTGATATCTCCAATGATGAACTCACCTCCGAGTGTCAGTTTGAAAGTGTTCGAGTAGAACTGACCGGGTGTTACGGTAATCTCACCCGTTATCAAAACGAGCAACATTATGTTGTTCTAAAGGTAGTTACAGTAATGTAGCTATGAACAAGGGTGGTACCGTGAAAAGTGTTATGAAGTCTTTTCACCCCTTTGACTTAAGGAAACTTAAGTCTTATGGGTGAGGAGACTTTTGTTTTTTTAACTGGAAAAAATAAACAAAGGAAGGGAAGAAGGGGAATGGCTATAAAAGCGAATGTGGAAGGCAAAGTAGAAGCTTCAACTAAAATGAGTGGGGCTGAAATGCTCTTAGAATCACTAAAGAGAGAGAATGTTGAAGTCATCTTTGGCTATCCCGGTGGAGCGGTCCTACCTATTTATGACAAAATCTATGATGCAGGAATCTTTCATGTATTAACTAGACATGAACAAGGTGGAATACATGCTGCAGAAGGTTATGCAAGAATTTCAGGGAAGCCAGGGGTTGTTATTGCTACATCCGGCCCAGGAGCAACAAATATTGTTACAGGGTTAACAGATGCAATGATAGACTCCCTTCCATTAGTAGTATTTACTGGGCAGGTAGCATCTTCAGTGATTGGTACTGATGCGTTTCAAGAGGCAGATGTTTTAGGAATCACAATGCCAATAACCAAGCATAGTTATCAAGTTCGAGAAGTAAGTGAGATACCAAATATTATCAAAGAAGCATTTTATATCGCGACAACAGGTCGTCCAGGTCCAGTACTAATCGATATTCCTAAAGACTTGGCAATTATCGAGGGAGAATTTGATTACAGCAAAGAAATTAATTTGCCTGGTTATCAACCAACAGTGTTGCCTAATCATTTGCAAATTCGCAAGTTAGTGGAGGCTGTAAGCCACGCGAAAAAGCCAGTAATATTAGCTGGTGCAGGGATTCTACACGGGAACGCAGCTGAGGAATTAAAAGAATACGCTGAGCAACAAAGCGTACCGGTCATCCATACTTTACTTGGATTAGGCGGTTTTCCAGCTGATCATCCTCTATTCTTAGGGATGGCAGGAATGCATGGTACCTATACAGCTAATATGGCTATTTACGAAAGTGATCTTTTAATAAGTATTGGTGCACGATTTGATGACCGTGTAACTGGAAATCTTGCTCATTTTGCTCCAAATGCAACGATTGCACACATTGATATCGATCCCGCAGAGATTGGTAAAGTAGTGACAACGAAAATTCCAGTTGTCGGAGATGCTAAGGAAGTTTTGAGTCAGCTTATTCATCAAGACGGTAAGCCTGGTGATAATCAAGAGTGGAGAGATAAGGTCTCAGGTTGGAAACAAGAATTCCCACTATGTTATCAAGCATCTAGTGAAACATTAAAGCCGCAAAAACTAATTGAACTAGTTTATGAATATACAAACGGAGAAGCAATCGTCACTACAGATGTTGGTCAGCATCAAATGTGGGCAGCACAATATTATAAATTCAAAAAACCTAACCACTGGGTTACATCAGGTGGGCTAGGAACGATGGGCTTCGGATTACCAGCAAGTATTGGTGCTCAGTTAGCAGATCGAAGTGCAACAGTTGTGTCATTGGTTGGTGATGGCGGGTTCCAAATGACTTTACAGGAATTATCGGTTATTCATGAACTAAAACTTCCAATTAAAGTGATGATTGTAAACAATCAATCATTAGGAATGGTAAGACAGTGGCAGGAAATCTTCTATGAAGGAAGATATTCACATTCTCTAATCCCTAATCAGCCAGATTTTATCAAGCTTGCTGAAGCATATGGAATTAAGGCATTTAGGGCACAAACTGAAGAAGAAGCAAACCAGGTGTTAAAAGAAGCAATTGAATTTGATGGTCCAGTGCTAATGGATTTCCGGGTTACATCTGATGAGAATGTGTATCCAATGGTAGCACCAGGCAAAGGTCTTCATGAAATGGTAGGTGTTAAATTTTGAAGCGAATTATCACTTTAACAGTTAATAATCGTGCTGGAGTATTAAATCGAATTACAGGGTTATTTACAAAACGTCACTATAACATTGAAAGTATCACAGTGGGTCACACCGAGATAGAAGGTGTTTCTAGAATGACATTTGTTATTCATACTGATGATGAAGCTGTTGTAGAACAAATTACGAAACAGTTAAATAAACAAATTGATGTTCTAAAAGTAATGGATATTACAGATCAAGCAATTGTTGCAAGAGAACTTGCGTTGATCAAAGTTGTTTCAACACCTTCCAATCGAAATGAAATTTATACATTGATTGAACCTTTTCGCGCCACAATTATTGATGTTAGTAAAGATAGTGTAGTTGTCCAGGTAACTGGAGAATCAGAAAAGGTAGAAGCTTTAATAGATCTATTAAGGTCATATGGAATAAAAGAGATTGCTAGAACTGGAACAACAGCATTCACACGTGGTACACAAAAACATGCTTCATTGAAGCCATATTCAATTGTTTAAATTGCAAGTCTGTTATAAAACGGACTCGCTTTAAAAATATAAAACTATAAAACAAAAAAAGAAAACAATTAGGGGAGAGAGTAATTATGACAACAAAAGTATATTATAACGGTGATGCAAATGATTTCGCACTAACAAATAAAAAGGTAGCTGTGATTGGTTATGGTTCTCAAGGTCATGCACACACTTTAAATATGCGTGAAAGTGGAATAGATGTAATTGTAGGATTAAGACCAGGGAAGTCTTGGGATCAAGCAAAGAATGACGGATTAGATGTTTATTCAGTAAAAGAAGCAGCTGAGCAAGCAGATGTAGTGATGGTGTTATTACCAGACGAATATCAACCGAAAATCTACAAAGAAGAAATTGAGCCAGGATTAAAACCAGGAAATTCTTTAGTATTTGCTCATGGTTTCAATATTCATTTCAACCAAATCGTTCCACCAGATTTCGTTGATGTTTTCCTTGTTGCACCAAAGGGTCCTGGTCATTTAGTTCGTCGTACGTTTGTTGAAGGAGCAGGTGTTCCAGCGTTATTTGCAATCTATCAAGACGTAAGTGGTAATGCGAAAGAAGTTGCATTAGCATATGGGAAAGCAATTGGATCAGGTCGTGCAGGTATCTTAGAAACTACTTTCAAAGAAGAAACAGAAACAGATTTATTCGGTGAGCAAGCAGTCCTTTGTGGAGGTTTAACTGCTTTAGTAAAAGCTGGATTTGAAACGTTAGTAGAAGCTGGTTACCAGCCAGAAGTTGCATACTTCGAGTGCTTACATGAGTTGAAACTAATTGTTGATTTAATGTACGAAGGTGGAATGGCTGAAATGCGTTATTCAATCTCTGACACAGCACAATGGGGAGATTTTGTAACAGGACCAAGAATCGTTGATGATCGCGTGAAAGCTGAAATGAAGGAAGTATTAAAAGATATCCAAGATGGTAAATTTGCTAAAGGTTGGATCTTAGAAAACCAAGCAAACCGTCCAGAATTTACGGCAATCAATAACCGTGAAAATGAACACCAAATTGAAGAAGTTGGAAGAAAGCTTCGTGCTATGATGCCATTTGTTAAATCGAAGCAAAAGAAAGAAGTGGTGGGTGCTAGTGCGAAAAATTAATATCTTTGATACGACGTTACGAGATGGTGAGCAGTCTGCAGGTGTGAATCTTAACCTACATGAGAAGCTAGAAATCGCTAGACAATTAGAACGTCTAAACGTAGATATTATTGAAGCTGGTTTTCCTGCTGCATCTAAAGGCGATTTTGAATCAGTTAAGCAAGTAGCAAATATCATTAAAAATGCATCTGTTGTTGGGCTTGCACGCTCTAAACAAAGTGATATAGATGCTGTGTGGGAAGCTGTGAAAGGTGGGGTTAGTCCTCGCCTACACACCTTCATTGCAACTTCACCAGTTCATATGAAATATAAGCTTAAACAAACACCTGAGGAAGTAATTGAAACAGCCGTTTCTTCTGTTAAATATGCGGCTAAATTATTTCCAACCATTCAATGGTCTGCTGAGGATGCATGTCGCTCAGATTATGATTTCCTAGTGAAAATCATTACGAAGGTTATTGATGCTGGAGCATCGGTCATTAATTTACCAGATACAGTTGGTTATATTAACCCAAAGGAATATGGTCAAATGTTCGCATATATACAAGAACATGTCCCTAATATTCATAAAGCGGTTCTTTCAGCACACTGTCATGATGATTTAGGAATGGCTGTATCAAACTCTTTAGCTGCGATTGAAAACGGGGTTACTCAAATAGAAGGTACTATTAATGGAATCGGTGAACGTGCAGGTAATGCTTCCCTTGAGGAAGTAGCTGTCGCTCTTCATATTCGCCAGGATTATTATCAAGCTAACACACGTTTAAAGCTTGATGAGATCAAGAGAACAAGTGATTTGGTAAGTAAGCTAACTGGCATGGTTATTCCACCTAATAAAGCTATAGTCGGTAAAAACGCATTTGCACATGAATCTGGTATCCATCAAGATGGTGTACTAAAAGAAAAGACGACATATGAAATTATTTCACCTGATCTTGTAGGTGTTAAATCAAATTCTATGGTACTTGGAAAGCATTCAGGACGTCATGCCTTTAGAACTCATTTAGTGGAATTAGGGTATCAACTAGAGGAAGACGATGTTAACCGTCTATTTGTTTTATTCAAGGAACTTGCTGATAAAAAGAAAGAAATTACTGAAGAAGATATTAGTGCTTTACTAGTAGAACAACAGTTAACAAACGATGAAGACTATTTTGTGCTTACAGCACTTCAAGTGCAATATGGTACAAACCAAGTTCCAACAGCAACAATTACATTAACAAATGCAGATGGCGAAACGATCCAAGAGGCAGCAACTGGTGCTGGTAGTGTAGAAGCACTATATAACACACTGGAACGATGTATTGCGGCACCAATTGTACTAGAGGATTATCGCATCCAATCAGTTGGTGCGGGCCGTGATGCACTTGCACAAGTATATGTAAAGGTTGAATTGGATGGTATTGTTTCAAGTGGACGTGGAACTGCGCAAGACGTTCTAGAAGCCTCCGCTAAAGCTTATATAAATGCAGTAAATCGTGTGTATAACATTAAAAATAGTAACCAAGAAAAAATAAGCATTTCTTAATAGATCTAAAAGGTCAAGGATGTCCTTCGTATTACTGTTCTACTAATGGTACCTTTTATTAACCATTATTAAGAAGAGTATTGCGAAGGACATTTCAACAAATCGAAACAAATTTCAAGAAGGAGGGCGTAAAAATGAAAAAGAATATTGCGGTGCTTCGTGGTGATGGTGTCGGTAAAGAAGTAAGTAAAGGTGCAATTGAAGTATTAAAGACGATTGGTCAGCAATTTGGTCATGAATTTCATTTTCAATATGGATTAATTGGCGGAGAAGCGATAGACACAGAAGGCACTCCATTGCCACAAGAAACTGTTGACGTTTGTAAACAAAGCGATGCGGTATTATTAGGCGCTGTTGGGGGACCGAAGTGGGATCAAAACCCAGCATATTTACGCCCTGAAAAAGGCCTTCTACAAATCCGCAAAGCATTAAATTTATTTGCTAATATTCGTCCTGTAACTACTTATAATGCCTTAACAGATATATCACCATTGAAACAGGATATTATCGAGGGTGTTGATTTCGTCATTGTGCGTGAATTAACAGGGGGATTATATTTCGGAAAACCGAGTGGACGTTCAGTCGACGAAAATGGGGAAGAGACGGTTGTTGACACACTTCAGTATAAGCGCTCAGAAATGGAGCGTATCATCTATAAAGCATTTGAAATGGCTCAAACCCGCAGGAAAAAAGTCACTTCAGTCGATAAAGCAAATGTACTAGAGTCAAGTCGTATGTGGCGTGAAGTGGCAGAGGGAATTTCAAAAGAATTTCCTGAAGTGGAACTTGAGCATATGTTAGTTGACAACGCAGCCATGCAATTAATCCGATATCCAAAACAATTTGATGTAGTTGTAACAGAGAATATGTTTGGCGATATTTTAAGTGATGAAGCATCCATGCTAACTGGGTCAATGGGAATGTTACCTTCTGCTAGTCTATCAAGTGATGGTCCTTCATTATATGAGCCAATTCATGGTTCTGCGCCGGATATTGCAGGGAAGAATATTGCGAATCCAATTGCTACAATTCTATCAGCTGCAATGATGCTAAGATTATCGTTTGGCATGGAAAAGGAAGCCAAAGCGATAGAGAGAGCAGTAGATCAAGTGATTTCCGCAGGACATCGTACAGCTGATATACAAAGGGCTGGCAAATCACCTGTTCAAACAACAGAAATAATTGATCAAATTAAAGCGGCATTAATTGAGGATGGAGCAATTTCTAGCATTATGTCTGCATATGCATAAGTGATTGATTAATAGAAAAAGGAAAGGAATGAACAAGAGTTTAATAAAAAAATAGGTTTGTTCTAGAATCTATTTTTTTACTCTTTTCAGCCTTAACTTTTAGCTTTAAGGAAGGGGGAATTGATATGGCAAAAACAATTATTGAAAAAGTATGGGAAAATCATGTAATTAATAGAGAAGAGGGTAAGCCAGATCTATTATATATTGATTTACATTTAGTTCATGAAGTTACATCACCTCAAGCTTTTGAAGGGTTACGTTTGAAAAACCGTAAAGTCAGAAGACCCGATTTAACCTTCGCAACGATGGATCATAACGTACCAACAATAAATCGATTTGTGGTTCAAGATGAAATTGCTTCATTGCAAATGACAACACTTGAACAGAATTGTAAAAACTTTGGGATTCCATTAGCAGATTTAAATAGTCCTGAACAGGGAATAGTCCATGTAATTGGACCAGAGTTAGGATTAACTTCTCCTGGCAAAACGATTGTTTGTGGGGATAGTCATACCTCTACACACGGTGCTTTTGGTGCGCTAGCTTTCGGTATCGGAACAAGTGAGGTAGAGCACGTATTAGCTACACAAACCTTATGGCAACAACGACCGAAGACTTTACAAGTTGATATTTCTGGTACATTGGCTAAGGGAGTTTCAGCTAAGGATGTGATCCTTTCTGTCATTCGTAAGTATGGGATAAATTTTGGAACAGGTTATGTTATTGAATTTACAGGTAGCGTAATTCGTAATATGTCAATGGAAGAGCGTATGACTGTTTGTAATATGTCAATCGAAGCTGGTGCTAAAGCAGGATTAATTGCTCCTGATGAAACAACTTTCTCCTATTTAAAGGGAAGAAAATATAGCCCTCAGGGTAGACAATTTGATGAAGCAGTTGAATTCTGGAAAGGTCTTGCAACAGATGAGGGTGCAGAGTATGACAGAGTCGTTCATCTTAAAGCAGAAGAAATTGCACCAACGGTTACTTGGGGAACAAATCCATCAATGAGTATTACTATTGAGGATACGATTCCAACACCTGATGATTATGAGGCTGAAGTTGATAAAAAAGCCGCACACCGTGCCTATGAATATATGGGATTGACACCAGGTACTCCAATTAGTGAGGTTGAGGTTCAACATGTTTTCATCGGTTCCTGTACAAATTCCCGTATTAGTGATTTAAGAGAAGCTGCAGAGGTCGTTAAAGGGAAAAAGGTAGCAGCTAATGTACGCGCGATGGTTGTACCAGGTTCACAACAGGTTAAAAAGCAAGCTGAAGAAGAAGGATTATCTGCAGTCTTTATTGAAGCTGGTTTTGAGTGGAGAGATGCTGGCTGTAGTATGTGCTTGAGTATGAATCCAGACGTTGTCCCAGCTGGAGAGAGATGTGCTTCTACATCAAACCGTAATTTTGAAGGAAGACAAGGTAAGGGTGCTAGAACACATCTTGTAAGTCCTGCCATGGCGGCAGCTGCAGCACTTTACGGTAAATTTGTTGATATTCGAAAATTAGAGACAGCCTCTGTCTAGTAAAGGAGTGAGTAGGAATGGAACCATTTATCATCCATACGGGTAAAGTTGCAGGGTTAGATCGTGTTAATGTTGATACAGATCAAATTATTCCAAAGCAATTTTTAAAAAGAATTGAGAGAACAGGATTTGGACGTTTTCTATTTTATGATTGGCGTTATCTTGATGATGAAACATTAAACCCAGATTTTGAGTTAAACAAACCTGAGAATAGTGGGACGTCAATTCTTGTTGCAAATGAGAACTTTGGATGTGGATCTTCAAGGGAGCATGCTCCATGGGCGCTTCAGGATTATGGGTTCAAAATTATAATTTCACCTAATTTCGCTGATATTTTTTACAATAACTGTTTAAAAAATGGGATGCTACCCATTTATTTAGATAAGGCAGATATTGAATATCTACTTGAACAATCTAAATCAGCAGATTATGAATGCACAGTTAACTTAAAAGAGCAAACGATTCAAGATAACAATGGTTTTGTAAGATCGTTTGTCATTGATCATCACTGGAGAGAGATGCTCGTAAATGGATGGGATGAGATTGATTTAACGCTAGCATATGAAGATAAAATAGAAGAATATGAGAAGCAAACTGTACGTGCCTAAGGTGAGATTACTCACCTTTTTTATATGAAAAAAAGTCTATTGATAAATTAGATTCAATTTTATTCAGTTAGTCTTGTGGGTATTGTATTCTCATACATTGATTGCTACACTTAGAGAATGACAGATGTATGGAGCTGATTTGACTTAATGAGTAACCAAAATAATGAAGAAAACCATAAAGCAACAGTTATTCAGTTTCCGAAGCTTAAAGAAAGACTCATTGAAAAGGGCTTAGAAGCATTAAAAAGTAAGAATTACAAAGATGCTCTTTCATTATTGTACCAGGCAAAGGAACTCGCAGGAGAACATGATGAAATAGATTTAGGAATTGTTCTCTGCTTATTGGAACTGGGAGATCTTGAAGAAGCGAAGGATCGTTGTAAGTTAATGTTACATCATGATATTGGAGATTACTTTAATGTCTTACAAGTCTACCTGACGATTCTCATCCAGTTAAGACAATATCAGGAGGTTAAAGAAACAATAGAGGCAGTGCTTGAGGAGGATCAAGTCCCTTCAAAATATGCAGAAAGCTTTTACCAACTGTTAGAATTAAGCAAGAAGATGATCATTTCAGGTGATGAGTTATATGAATTAGATGTGGAAGATGAAGAGAGCGTCGTTGAGTATACTCTTACAGAGCGAATTCAAGATGTCTTACTTGACCGCGGGGATCGGAATGAGCAAGCAGTATTTGTGCATGGGATTAAAGAATATAGTTTACATAAGGACCTAGAGTTACTTAACGAATTTCTGGGTAATCCCTCAAAAGACCCCATGATTAAAACCTTACTCTTACAACTGATGATGGAACAAAATATACATAATACGATGGTAGTTGAAAAATTTGGGCAAACAGTAGAGGTAGTCCCCGCAAAGATGGGCGATATATTAACAGACGATTACTCAATGAGGGTTCTTAGAACTTTAGAAGACCAGCTAGGAAACGAGAATCCAACGCTATATGAGGTAACTAAAGAGATCTGGATGAGAGTTCTTTTTATTCTTTTTCCATTTATACCTGAAGAGGAAAATAGTTCTATTTGGTCAGCAGCACTTCATTTGTATGGTTATGAATTGCATGGCATCGAGATTGAGAATAGTGAGTTAGAAGAATTATATGGTGTCACTATATTTGAACTAAAGCAGGCAATCGATAAAATACAAAAACTTGAAGAAATTTCTTACTTATATGAATAGTACATTTTACCAATCGTTGTAATATTCAATTAAACCAACGTTTCTTGAACGGTATTTCAAGATTTTTTACAAATTCTAGCTGTTGAAAGCTTTATATTGTGTGTTATAATGTAGTGGTTGTAAAATGCTTGTAAGGATTAACAAAACAAAGCAATACCTACATAAGCATGACACATGACAGTATAACTAGATAATGACTTGTTAATAATTGACAATGATCACCGCAAGGTTGTTTGATTTTACAAATACATAGCATTTCGTTATCTTAATAAGTAAAAGTAGAAAAATACATAATCGTTATTTTCTACATTAATTGATGTTGGAGGGAAATATACATGTCTGCAAAATGGGAAAAGTTAGAAGGTAATCAAGGTGTTCTAACAATAGAGGTAGATGCAGAAAAGGTCAATGAAGGTCTTGACGCTGCATTTAAAAAGGTTGTAACTAAAGTTAATATTCCAGGTTTCCGTAAAGGGAAGGTACCTCGTGGAATGTTCGAACAACGCTTCGGTGTTGAATCACTATATCAAGATGCTTTAGATATTCTTCTTCCAGAAGCATATTCAAAAGCTATTGAAGAAACTGGAATCGAGCCAGTTGATCGTCCTGAAGTAGATGTTGAACAAATCGAAAAAGGAAAAAGTTTAATCTTCACTGCAAAAGTTACTGTTAAGCCAGAAGTAAAATTAGGCGAATACAAGAACTTAGAAGTTGAAGTTCTTGATGCAACTGTAACTGATGAAGATGTTGACAGTGAGTTAAAGCAACTTCAAGAGCGTAATGCTGAATTAGTTGTGAAAGAAGAAGGAACAGTTGAGAATGGTGATACAGTAGTTCTTGATTTCGAAGGCTTTGTTGATGGAGAAGCATTTGAAGGTGGACAAGCTGATAACTATTCATTAGAGATTGGTTCTGGTTCGTTCATTCCAGGCTTTGAAGAGCAACTAGTTGGATTAAGCAATGGTGATGAGAAGGATGTTGAAGTATCATTCCCAGAAGAATACCATGCTGAAAACTTAGCAGGAAAGCCAGCAACATTCAAAGTGAAAATTCATGAAATCAAATCAAAAGAACTTCCACAATTAGATGATGAGTTCGCTAAAGATGTTGATGATGAAGTTGAAACTTTAGAAGAGTTAAAAGCTAAAACTAGAACTCGTCTAGAAGAAACAAAGAAAACTGATTCAGAAAATCAATTGAAAGATACATTAATTGAAAAGGCAGCTGAAAATGCTGAAATTGATGTTCCACAATCAATGGTTAATACTGAATTAGATCGTATGCTTAAAGAATTCGAGCAACGTTTACAAATGCAAGGTATGAACCTTGAGTTATACTTCCAATTCTCAGGTCAAGATGAGTCTGCGTTACGTGCTCAAATGGCAGAGGATGCTGCAAAGCGTGTTCGCATTAATCTTACATTAGAAGCTATTGCGATTGCTGAAAATCTTGAAGCGTCTGAAGAAGATGTAAATGCTGAGCTTGAAAAAATGGCTGAAATGTACCAAACTCCAGTAGATCAACTTAAAACAATGTTAGGTGGAGTTGAAGGTCTGAAAGAAGATTTAAAAGTAAGAAAAGCAATTGATTTCCTTGTAGAAAACAGCAAAAGTATTGCATAATATAAGTAGTTAGAATAAGGCGCGATTTTATCGTGCCTTGTTTTGTACCAAAATTTAATTAATATTCGCATCATTCTATTCGTATACATATTGTATGAAAGATTTACATATTTTAAATAATACATCTCATCCACAGCATTTAGTAAAAGGATACCGAATTGTTTAGGAACTTCAATTTTAATTGATAAGTTTTAATCTCGATTTAATGGGAATGATAGAGGTAGGGCGCATTTTCGTTCAATTTTTTTCACATAGTACATAACTGTTTTCGTTTTACCCTGAAATACTTACATATTTGACCAAAGGTTTATCATTACCAGTTTAAATTCAATCTATGATACAATTCAGTACATAACTATTGAGTGATTATTGGTTCAGGGAGAGACTCAATCATTAATACTTAGTTTTAAAAGAGTGAAGGTAGAAAGAGAAGATAGAATAAGGGGTGACAAAATGTTTAAATTTAACGATGAAAAAGGACAGCTTAAATGTTCATTCTGTGGTAAAACACAAGATCAAGTCCGCAAATTAGTTGCCGGGCCTGGTGTTTACATATGTGATGAGTGTATCGAACTTTGTACAGAAATCGTTGAAGAAGAACTTGGAACAGAAGAAGAAGTTGAATTCAAGGATGTTCCAAAACCAAAAGAAATTTTAGAAATTTTAGATGAATATGTAATTGGTCAAGAATCTGCGAAGAAGTCTCTATCTGTAGCAGTATATAATCATTACAAGCGCATCAATTCAAATAGCAAGATTGATGATGTTGAACTTTCAAAAAGTAATATCGTCATGATTGGCCCTACTGGTAGTGGTAAAACGTTACTTGCACAAACTTTAGCTCGTATTCTTAATGTTCCGTTTGCGATTGCTGATGCAACTTCATTAACTGAAGCTGGTTATGTTGGTGAAGATGTCGAAAATATTCTCCTTAAGTTGATTCAAGCTGCTGATTATGATGTTGAAAAAGCGGAAAAAGGAATCATCTATATCGATGAGATCGATAAAGTAGCTCGTAAGTCTGAGAACCCTTCTATTACTCGTGATGTTTCAGGTGAAGGTGTACAGCAGGCATTGCTTAAGATTCTTGAAGGAACGGTAGCAAGTGTACCTCCACAGGGCGGTCGTAAGCATCCACATCAAGAATTTATTCAGATTGATACAACGAATATTCTTTTCGTTGTTGGTGGAGCATTTGATGGCATTGAACAAATTGTTAAGCGTCGTCTTGGTAAAAAGGTCATTGGTTTTGGGTCTGATCTTAAGCAAGAGGACTTAACTCAAAAAGAGTTACTTTCCAAAGCATTGCCAGAAGATTTATTAAAATTCGGATTAATTCCTGAATTTATCGGGCGGTTACCAGTCATTGCGAGCTTAGAGCCGCTTGATGAAGAAGCGCTAGTAGAAATTTTAACGAAACCTAAAAATGCCCTAGTTAAACAGTATCAAAAGATGCTTGAATTGGATGAAGTAGAATTAGAATTCGAAGATGGTGCTCTTTTAGAAATTGCGAAAAAAGCAATTGAACGAAAAACTGGAGCGCGTGGTTTACGCTCAATTATTGAAACAATTATGCTTGATGTGATGTTTGACTTACCATCAAGAGATGATATTAAAAAATGTATTATTACAGGCGAAACAGTAGCTGATAATAGTTCTCCTAAGCTTCTTCTTGAAGACGGTACTATTATTAAAGGCGATGACGATTCAGAAAAGTCAGCTTAATACAGAATTATAAAAAGCCCGATAGTGATTGGAATTTCCATCATTATCGGGCTTTTTTTTGTTATAGAAAAGTATAAGTTCTGAACTCGGTTTTAGTGTCTAGCTCCAGCTCCTAACCCCCGAGGTCATAAGTCAATTCATTTCAGGAATCAAGATTTCCTGCGTGATTCGCCTTATGCCTGCCTGAGGGTGAACAAGTCGCTTTCGCTTTTCTAATGTTAATCCCATTTTTTTGTTTATTCCATCTCATGGCAGGAGATACTAGGAGAATAGAACTTCCAAATTAACAAATTTCAAGGAATACATACTTTAGGTGAAATGGAAGGCGGAAGAGAGAAAAAGCTTCCCAAAGGGTAGAGGGTTCACTCTGCTAGGAGCAAAATCTTATCACAACCAGAGTGCAGGAGGTATTATATGAGTTGGACAGGCATTGCTTTATTTGTACAACTGTTTTTCGGGATTATTATTGGTCTCTATTTTTGGAATTTACTTAAAAATCAAAGAACACAAAAGGTTTCTATCGATAAGGAATCAAGGAAAGAAATGGATCAGTTACGAAAAATGAGGGCAATTTCGTTAACTGAACCTCTCGCTGAAAAAGTAAGACCTAGAAGTTTTAACGATATTGTAGGTCAAGAGGATGGAATTAAATCATTGAAGGCTGCTTTGTGTGGACCTAACCCACAGCATGTGATTATTTATGGCCCACCAGGTGTTGGGAAAACAGCCGCTGCAAGATTAGTTCTAGAGGAAGCAAAAAGAAATGGGAAATCACCCTTTAAAAATTCAGCAGTTTTCGTTGAATTAGATGCAACAACTGCCAGGTTTGATGAAAGAGGAATCGCTGATCCATTAATTGGTTCGGTCCATGATCCCATCTACCAAGGTGCAGGGGCTATGGGGCAGGCGGGTATTCCTCAACCAAAACAAGGAGCAGTAACACATGCTCATGGTGGAGTATTATTTATCGATGAAATTGGTGAACTCCATCCGATACAAATGAACAAAATGCTTAAAGTATTAGAAGATCGAAAAGTATTTTTAGAAAGTGCGTATTATAACGAAGAAAACACACAAATCCCATCACATATCCATGATATTTTTAAAAATGGTTTACCAGCAGATTTCCGTTTGATTGGTGCAACCACAAGAACACCAAATGAAATTCCACCTGCTATAAGATCAAGGTGTTTGGAAGTATTCTTCAGGGAACTTGATCAGGATGAACTAACAAAGGTTGTAGAAAATGCGCTTGACAAGGTTGGAATGACAGCAACAGAGAAAGGGATTAAAACTTTAGCTGGTTATTGTCGTAATGGCCGAGAAGTTGTGAATATGGTGCAAATTGCAGCTGGGTTAGCTATTTCGGAAGACCGCATTGATATTAAAGAGGATGACATTGAATGGGTTATTCATTCAAGTCAATTAACACCAAGAAATGAGAAGAAAATTGCTGATCAATCAAAGGTAGGGCTTGTTAATGGATTAGCTGTTTATGGACCTAATACTGGTTCATTACTTGATATCGAGGTTACTGTTATTGCTACTGAAAAAGATAAAGGGTCGATTAATATTACTGGGATTGTTGAAGAGGAAAGTATAGGGGATCGTAGTAAATCAATTAGAAGAAAAAGTATGGCAAAAGGATCGATTGAAAATGTTATAACTGTCCTTAGGTCAATGGGTGTCCCAGCATCCAATTATGATATTCATGTTAATTTTCCTGGCGGAGTTCCAATCGATGGACCGTCTGCTGGAATTGCGATGGCAACTGGAATATACTCTGCTATTCATAAATTACCAGTCAATAATAAAATAGCGATGACAGGTGAAATTAGTATTCATGGAGGCGTAAAACCGATAGGTGGGGTTGTTGCAAAAGTAAAAGCAGCCAAACAGGCTGGAGTTGAAAAAGTGATCATCCCTCAAGAAAATATGCAAAATATCTTGAGAGAAATCGAAGGGATCGAAATTATCCCAGTTACCCATTTAGAAGAAGTATTTGAGCTTGCATTATCCAAATCAAGTATTTCACTTACAGAAGATGAGGTAATATCAACATCTACGTCAACACTATCACATAAAGAGTCTGTATAGTCTTCTATTGGTCTTTTCGAAACATGCACGCTAATAGACACGTATAGTCAAATAAGATAGAATGATACAAAGGCGAATAAATTTAGACATTCTATCAAAAATAAGAGTGTATGAACAATTGTTTACTTAGCGTTGGAGTCTAGCTGTAGCGCCCCATTACAACGGGGCGCTTGCGCTTTTCGTTATTACATAAAATATAATTTTTGAGGTGTTTGCAATGGAAAATGAAATCATTGTTCCTCTCTTACCGCTTAGAGGCTTACTGGTATACCCAACAATGGTTTTGCACTTGGATGTGGGACGTGACAAGTCTGTACAAGCATTAGAAAAAGCGATGATTGAAGACCATATCATCTTTTTGACCACGCAAACTGATTTATCAGTGGATGACCCTGGTGAAGATGATATTTATCCAATAGGTACATTAACAAAGGTGAAGCAAATGCTCAAGCTTCCAAACGGAACGATTCGAGTATTAGTAGAGGGTCTATCAAGAGCTGAAATCACTGAATTTCAGGAGCAAGAAAAATATGTGTCTGTTAAAGTGAAAACATTTGAAGATGATCCATCTAAAGATGTTGAAAGTGAAGCATTAATGAGAACGATGCTTGAGTATTTTGAACAGTACATAAAAATTTCGAAAAAAGTTTCTACTGAAACATATTCAAGTGTTACAGATATTGAAGAGCCTGGCAGAATGGCGGACATTATCGCCTCACACCTACCGCTCAAGTTAAAAGAAAAGCAGGAGATCTTAGAAACACTGGATGTTAAAGAACGTGTTAATAAGATTATCTCGATTATTAATAATGAAAAAGAAGTCCTAACATTAGAGAAAAAGATTGGTCAACGTGTAAAGCGGTCCATGGAAAGAACACAAAAGGAATATTATCTCCGTGAGCAAATGAAGGCGATTCAAAAAGAGCTTGGTGATAAAGAAGGTAAAACAGGTGAAGTCACAACTCTTAAAGAAAAGATTGAAGCCGCTGGAATGCCTGAAAATGTGGAGAAGATTGCTTTAAAGGAATTAGATCGATATGAGAAAATTCCACAGACGTCAGCTGAGAGTGCAGTAATTCGCAATTATATTGAATGGTTATTAGTGCTTCCATGGAGTAATATGACCGAAGATCAATTAGATATTGGTCATGCTGAAGAAGTATTAGAGAAAGATCACTATGGTTTAGAAAAAGTAAAAGAACGTGTTCTTGAATACTTAGCGGTTCAACAACTAACCCAATCGTTAAAAGGACCGATACTTTGTCTAGCAGGACCTCCTGGAGTTGGTAAAACGTCATTAGCAAAATCAATTGCTAAATCGTTAGGCCGTAACTTTGTCCGAATTTCCTTAGGTGGGGTTAGGGATGAATCCGAAATAAGAGGACACCGCCGAACTTATGTCGGAGCGATGCCAGGTCGAATCATCCAAGGCATGAAAAAGGCAAACACAATTAACCCAGTGTTTCTTTTAGATGAGATCGATAAAATGTCAAATGATTTCCGTGGTGATCCATCAGCTGCCTTACTGGAGGTTTTAGATCCTGAACAAAACAATTCGTTCAGTGATCATTTCATTGAAGAGCCTTATGATCTTTCAAAGGTTATGTTTATTGCAACTGCGAATAATCTTGGAACGATTCCTGGACCGTTGTTAGATCGAATGGAAATTATTACGATCGCGGGTTATACTGAGCTTGAGAAAATTCATATTGCCAAGGACCATCTTCTTCAGAAGCAAATTGGTGAGCATGGTTTAGAAGAAGGTAAATTACAGATGCAAGACGATGCCATTCAGGCACTTATTCGCTACTATACACGTGAAGCAGGAGTTCGTGGGCTGGAACGTCAGCTTGCAACAATCTGTAGAAAAGCTGCTAAAATCATCGTGTCAGAGGATAGAAAGAGCATTGTAATAACCGATAAAAACCTTGAAGAATTCTTAGGTAAACGAAAGTTTCGTTATGGTCAAGCAGAGGTTGAAGATCAAATTGGAGTTTCAACAGGCTTAGCTTATACAGCATTTGGTGGAGATACCTTATCAATTGAAGTGGCTCTAGCGCCGGGTAAAGGGAAACTTGTCCTGACTGGGAAATTAGGTGACGTGATGAAGGAATCTGCACAGGCTGCATTTAGCTATATACGTTCAAAAGCGGATGAGCTGAAGATTGATCCTGATTTTCATGAGAAAAACGATATCCACATTCACGTTCCAGAAGGTGCAGTGCCTAAGGACGGTCCGTCTGCAGGAATTACGATTGCTACTGCTTTAATTTCGGCCTTAACAGGTCGCCCGGTACGCAAAGAAGTAGGAATGACTGGAGAAATTACGTTAAGAGGTCGCGTGCTACCGATTGGTGGATTAAAAGAAAAATCACTGAGTGCTCATCGAGCAGGCTTAACAAAAGTGATTGTTCCAAAAGATAATGAAAAAGACTTAGACGATATTCCTGAAAGTGTTCGAAACGATTTAGAGTTTGTTCTAGTTTCGCATTTAGATGAAGTATTAGTACATGCATTAGTAGGTGTAAAGTAAATGAAAGTAACAACAGCAGAAATTGTAATCAGTGCGGTCAAACCAGAACAATATCCTGATACAGAGCTACCAGAATTCGCTTTAGCTGGTCGCTCTAATGTTGGGAAGTCTTCCTTTATTAATAAAATGATTGCGCGAAAAGCTTTAGCAAGAACGTCTTCAAAACCAGGTAAGACACAAACGTTGAATTTCTATTTAATTAATGAAATACTCCATTTTGTAGATGTACCTGGTTATGGATACGCAAAAGTATCGAAAACAGAACGTGCTGCATGGGGAAAGATGATTGAAACGTATTTAACAAGAAGAGATCAGCTAAGAGCGGTTGTTCAAATTGTTGATTTACGCCATGCACCATCAAACGATGATGTGATGATGTATGAGTTTGTCAAACATCACAACATTCCTGTAATTATTATTGCGACAAAGGCTGATAAAATCCCTAAGGGGAAATGGGAAAAACATCTAAAGGTCGTAAAAGAAACACTCAACTTTGATCCAACAGATCAAATTGTTGTTTTTTCTTCAGAAACAGGATTAGGAAAAGACAAAGCCTGGGCAGCATTAAAAAGTTTTATGTAATCATTCCATTTTACTAAATAGGTAGTTTTGCAACAAAAAAAGAGACGTTATGTCTCTTTTTTTTGTGGTGCCCGGTCTTATTTTTTCTTAATAAACAATAAATAAATTCCAACCGCAATAATAATTACTGGCCAATAGCGAATGATGAAGGATAACCCTGAACCTAGTGCACCTAACTTATTTAAAAAAGCATCATAGTTTAATAGTAAAAGTGCAAATGCGAGTAACAAAAAGCCTTGTGAATGATCTGATTTTGTTTTTAAGGATTTAAGAATGAGCCCCAATGCAACAATAAAGACAAGCATTCCAAAATGATCAGGCCAGAAGGAAAAGGTATTAATTGGATGGAAGTGGAACCCGAATCCAGTGAGAATAACGCCTGGCAATATTTGACTATGATCATTAGCACTGTATGCTTGGACAAGCAATGCTATCCCAATAATAATGATCAATGTGGTCCATGAAAAGAACCCAGAAAAAAGAGAAATATTTAATTGTTGTAATAATAAGTAGGTACCGACTCCAATAAGGATGATACCAGGAAAGATGCTATGTTTTTTCAAAAACGTGTACCTCCATTACAGGTAGTAAAGAATACTTGATTATCATTCTTTTTTTTGGTATTGTACTCATTGTAAGTTTAACAGGAGACGGGCTTTAATTTATCTTTTTTAAATGAACTTTATTTAAATATTACCATAAGAGATTCACATCTTGTTCACATTTTTTTTGAAAGATAAATTGTATACATGTTATAATACCAGTAGGTTTTTAAGAGAAAAGAATGACCCTATAAGGGTTTTATACTATATAGCCATTGGTTAACTTATTAATAAATATTTGGGGGTGTCATCGAATGCATGTCATAGTTGTCGGATTAAATTATAAAACTGCCCCTGTAGAGATACGTGAAAGATTATCTTTTAATACGACTGATCTAGCAGATGCGATGAAACAGCTCAAATCCCAAAAAAGCGTATTAGAGAATATCATCATATCAACTTGTAACCGCACAGAGATTTATGCGGTGGTGGATCAGTTGCATACAGGACGTCATTTTATTAAAACATTTTTATCTAATTGGTTCGGTATTAACAAAGAAGAGTTTACTCCCTACTTAAACATTTATGAAAATGATGGTGCGATCCAGCACTTGTTTAATGTTACATGTGGACTAAACTCAATGGTTGTAGGAGAAACGCAAATTCTCGGACAGGTTCGCTCTAGCTTCTTATTAGCACAAGATGAACAAACAATTGGAACTGTCTTCAACCAGCTATTCAAACAAGCTATTACATTAGCAAAGCGTGCACATGCTGAAACCGATATTGGTGCAAATGCAGTATCAGTAAGCTATGCGGCTGTTGAACTGGCTAAGAAGATATTTGGTAACCTTGAAAATAAACATGTTCTCATTCTTGGAGCAGGGAAGATGGGCGAACTGGCTGCACAAAATCTTCACGGTAGTGGTGTGAAGAAAGTAACAGTGATGAATCGTACGTTTGAGAAGGCTCAAGAACTAGCGAAGAAATTTGATGGAGCGGCTAAACCATTAGAAGAGCTTCAATGTGCATTAATCGAAGCAGATATTATGATTAGTTCTACAGGTGCCCAAGGGTATGTAATCACTAAAAACATGATGTCAGGTATTGAACGTATGAGAAAGGGTCGACCGTTGTTTATGGTAGACATAGCGGTACCACGTGATTTAGATCCTGCACTTACTGATTTAGATAGTGTTTTCTTATATGACATTGACGATTTAGAGGGAATTGTCGAAGCGAATATGCAAGAACGACGCAAAGCTGCTGAAACGATCGAAATCATGATTGAAGCAGAAATTGTTGAATTCAAGCAATGGTTAGGAACTCTAGGTGTTGTTCCTGTTATTTCCGCACTACGTAAAAAGGCTTTAAGTGTCCAAGCGGAGACGATGGAAAGCATTGAACGTAAAATGCCAAACCTTACTGACCGCGAGAAAAAACTTCTAAACAAGCATACAAAGAGTATTATTAATCAATTATTACGTGATCCTATTCTAAAGGTTAAAGAACTTGCAGCAGACACAAATGCAGATGAAACGTTAGAGCTATTTATGAAGATTTTTGATATTGAAGATGCAGTAGAAGCTGAACGAGAGGCGCAAGCTCAACGTAAGGACATTGTTGAACAATCTGTGCTAGGTCCATTCAAAGAGCCTTCTCTACAGTCATAGGAGAGGATATTCTAAGATGGAGATGAATCTTACAAGGCTGCATGAATTAACGGTTATTTTATATGCACTCAGTGTACTTTTATATTTCATAGATTTTCTTCATAATAACCGGAAGGCAAACACTGCTGCCTTCTGGTTACTTGCATTTGTATGGGTTTTACAAACAAGTTTCTTAGTCTTCAGAATTATCGATACAGGTCGTTTCCCTGTCCTTAATTTAATTGAGGGACTATACTTTTTTGCTTGGGTATTAATTTCGCTCTCTTTGTTTATAAATCGGGTATTGCGTGTAGATTTCACAATCTTTTTCACGAATGTAATTGGTTTTTCAATCATGTCAATCCATACATTTGCACCAGATCAACATGGAGGGTCGTCTGTTGAAGCTGGTCAGCTTGTATCAGAACTTTTAATGATTCATGTAACGATGGCCATATTATCATATGGTGCCTTCTCGCTTTCATTTGTCTTTTCTTTGTTATATTTGATTCAACATAATCTATTGAAAAAGAAAAAGTGGGGTAAACGTTTACTAAGGTTGGATGATTTGTCGAAATTAGATCATATGTCATATGTATTAAATATCATCGGAGTACCGATGCTTTTATTATCCTTGCTTTTAGGAATACTTTGGGCATATATCTCACTTGGTACTTTTCATTGGTTTGATGCGAAAGTATTAGGATCATTTATGGTTCTTATTGTTTATAGTTATTATATTTATAAAAAAGTTGTCATTGGACTTCACGGGAAATCCATTGCATTATGGAATATAGGCTCATTTTTAATTTTACTAATTAATTTCTTTCTATTTGGAAGCTTATCACGTTTTCATTTTTGGAATTTATAGCAGGAGGCTACTATGCGAAAAATTATTGTTGGTTCAAGAAGAAGTAAACTTGCTCTTACACAAACCAATTGGGTAATCGATCAGTTAAAAAGCTTAGGCGCACCATTTGAGTTTGAAGTAAAAGAGATTGTAACAAAAGGAGATCAAATTCTTGATGTAACCTTATCAAAGGTTGGTGGAAAAGGATTGTTTGTGAAAGAAATTGAGCAAGCGATGCTTAACAAAGAAATCGATATCGCTGTTCATAGTATGAAGGATATGCCAGCAGTTCTTCCAAAAGGGTTGACGATTGGCTGTATTCCACATCGTGAAGATCATCGAGACGTTATTATTTCTAAGGACCATGTCCCTTTCAGTGATTTACCAAGTGGTTCAGTGGTCGGAACCAGTAGTTTAAGAAGAAGTGCACAAATTTTAGCACAAAGGCCTGATTTAGAAATTAAATGGATACGTGGGAATATCGATACAAGGCTTGCTAAGCTTCAAAATGAGGAATATGATGCAATCGTCCTAGCTGCAGCTGGTTTGGCTCGTATGGGCTGGTCTAAGGACGTTGTGACAGATTACCTAGAGCCTGAGGTTTGTTTACCAGCGGTTGGTCAAGGGGCATTATCTATTGAGTGTCGTGAGGACGACAAAGAGCTTTTAGATTTGTTAGCAAAATTCAATGATCTGACTACAAATAAAACAGTAACAGCAGAACGTGCTTTCCTTCACAAAATGGAAGGTGGATGCCAAGTGCCGATTGCAGGATTTGCAGTGCTTGATCAAGATGAAATAGCTCTAACTGTTCTAGTTGGGTCGCCTGATGGGAAGACAATCTACAAAGAGGTCGTTCGCGGAAATGACCCATTAGAAGTTGGTCACGAGGCTGCTAGGAAGCTCTCAGCACAAGGTGCGAAGGATTTAATCGATCGTGTTAAACAGGAGCTTGATCAGTAATGGGAGAACGTCTTCCTCTTCTAGGAAAACGAATTTTAGTGACTAGAGCTAAAGAGCAAGCTAAGGATTTTTCAGATAAAATAAAACAGTATGGAGGAACACCACTTGAGGTTCCTCTCATTTCTTTTAAACTTTCATCAAATCAGGATGAAATTAAAGAAAAGATCTCAAAGCTAGATACATATGATTGGCTTATTTTTACTAGTAAAAACGGGGTAGATTTCTTTTTTCATGCTTTAACTAATCATCCTAGCAAATTACCAAAAATTGCTGTGGTGGGAACGAAAACAAATGATGCTTTAATCCAAAAGGGTTATCAGGCAGATCTACTTCCTTCTGACTTTATCGGAGAGGGATTAACAGAAACACTGAAGCCTCTAATGAGGAATGGTGATCGTTTTCTACTAGCAAGAGGAAATCTATCCCGATCACATATACCAAATGAGCTAAGAAAGTTCGGTGGAATTGTCGATGATTTGGTCATTTATGATAATGATGAAAATGTAAGTGAAAAAGATAGATTGCAGGAATTTTTAAGCCAACAACAAATTGATGTAATCACCTTCACAAGCCCTTCAACAGTAAGAAATTTCGTTAAGCTAGTTGATGGACTACCATGGAGAGAATGGTTGCGAAGGATTGATATTGTTTGTATTGGGCCAGTTACAAAAGAAGCATTACAACAGTTTGAAATAGATGTTCATGTTTGTCCAAGTGAATATACGACAGATAGTATGTTAACAGAGCTTATTTCTTACTATAAAAAATAAGGAGGAACAGTCTATGCAAGATTTACAATTTAATCGTCACCGTCGTCTTCGTCACAGCACGAATTTACGTTCTTTAGTCCGTGAAACACATCTTAGTGTAAATGATCTTATTTATCCGATCTTTGTGGTTGAAGGTGAAAATAAACGTAATGAAGTAGCATCAATGCCAGGTGTTTACCATTTATCATTAGATTTGCTAATTAAAGAAATGGATGAAGTGGTAGGTCTTGGTATCAAGTCAGTCATCCTCTTCGGTGTCCCAGATCACAAGGATGAGCTTGGGACTCAAGCCTATCATGATAATGGAATTGTTCAACAGGCAACTCGCCTTGTGAAAGAACATTATCCTGAGCTTGTTGTTATTGCCGATACTTGTCTTTGCCAATATACGTCACATGGTCATTGTGGAATCGTTGAAGAAGGTCAGATTCTGAATGATCCTACCCTTGATTTACTTGCTAAAACAGCTGTTAGCCAAGCGCAGGCAGGTGCCGATATTATTGCTCCTTCAAATATGATGGATGGGTTTGTGGCAGCCATTCGTTTTGGTTTAGATGAAGCTGGCTTTGGCCATGTTCCAATTATGTCTTATGGAGTGAAGTATTCATCAGCATTCTACGGACCGTTCCGTGATGCAGCACATAGTACACCACAATTTGGTGATCGTAAAACATATCAAATGGATCCAGCCAATCGATTAGAAGCATTAAGAGAAGCAGAAAGTGATCTGCAAGAGGGTGCGGATTTTATTATTGTGAAACCAGCACTTTCTTATTTAGACATTATCCGTGACGTGAAAAATAACTATAATGTACCAGTAGTTGCTTATAATGTAAGTGGAGAATATTCTATGGTCAAAGCTGCTGCAGCTAACGGTTGGATCAATGAGAAAGACATTGTCATGGAAATGTTAACAAGCATGAAGCGTGCAGGCGTTGATTTAATCATTACATATTTCTCAAAAGATATAGCTCGTTGGTTATTGGAAGATAAATAATACAGTAGAAAGGAGTAATTTGCAGATAGGTTTTGGGTAGCTTAAAGTGGTAAGCAACTCTTCTATGCAATTACTTCTTTTTGTGCATGGCTGTTTATTTAGTTAGCAAAAAACGTTATGAGTGGCTCTTTTAAAAATACTTTATACTATCCCTTGATTGGAACGGAAGATGCGAGACTCCTGCGGGATGTGCAGGACAGATGAGACCCCACAGGAGCTGTGCTGTGAGGAGGCTCATCGCCTGCCCCGCGGAAAGATCGCATCTGGAGTGGAAATCAATTACTATGTATAATTAGCAACATTGTTTACGAAAGTATCCTGTAAATACATACATACTAAAAATTCAAATGAAGAAAGGATTGTTCATTTATGAAAAGTTATCAAAAGTCAGCTGAAGCATTTGTTGAAGCAAAGAAGATTATGCCTGGAGGAGTGAACAGTCCAGTTCGTGCCTTTAAATCTGTCAATATGGATCCGATTTTTATGGAAAGAGGAAAAGGGTCTAAAATCTATGATATCGACGGAAACGAATATATCGATTATGTGTTATCATGGGGACCACTCATTCACGGCCATGCAGATGACCGTGTTGTAGAAGCGATTAAGAAGGTTACAGAATCTGGGACAAGCTTTGGAGCTCCTACACTTGTTGAAACAAAGCTAGCACAGTTAGTGATAGAACGTGTACCGTCTATTGAGGTTGTTCGAATGGTTAGCTCAGGAACAGAAGCAACAATGAGTGCGTTACGACTTGCTCGAGGGTATACTGGACGAAACAAAATTATGAAGTTTGAAGGCTGTTATCATGGACATGGTGATTCATTGCTAATTAAAGCAGGCTCAGGGGTTGCTACGCTTGGTTTACCTGATAGCCCAGGTGTTCCTGAGAGTGTTGCTCAAAACACGATTACAGTACCTTACAATGACTTAGAGAGTGTTAGATATGCATTTGAACAATTCGGTGATGATTTGGCAGCAATCATTGTGGAGCCTGTAGCAGGCAATATGGGTGTTGTCCCACCACAACCTGGTTTCTTAGAAGGCTTACGTGAAATTACGTCACAATATGGAGCATTACTTATTTTTGATGAAGTCATGACAGGTTTCCGTGTCGATTATAATTGTGCTCAAGGTTTTTACGGTGTAACACCTGATTTAACCTGTTTAGGAAAAGTAATTGGTGGTGGACTTCCGGTTGGAGCATATGGTGGGAAAGCGGAAATCATGGAAAGAATCGCACCAAGTGGCCCAATTTATCAAGCTGGTACATTATCAGGAAATCCACTTGCTATGACAGCAGGATATGAAACATTAATTCAGTTAACACCTGAGAGTTATGTTGAGTTTGGTAAGAAAGCAGATCGTTTAGTAGAAGGGCTAGGTCAAGCGGCAACGAAATATGATATTCCTCATAAGCTTAACCGTGCAGGATCAATGGTTGGATTCTTCTTTACATCAGAAGAAGTAATAAATTATGAAGGAGCAAAAACATCGAATCTAGAGTTCTTTGCAACCTTCTACCGTGAAATGGCTGACCAAGGTATCTTCCTTCCACCATCACAGTTCGAGGGACTATTCCTATCGACTGCTCATACAAATGAAGATATAGAAAAAACAATTGCTGCTGCAGAAGTGGCGTTTTCGAAACTAAGGGCTTAAAAATAGAAAAAAGGGCGAAAATAGAAGTTAAAACTTCTATTTTCGTCTTTTTTTATATGTCTATGAAAAGTTTATCTGCAACTTTTTGTCGAATATCCGCCACTTTCAAGCTTTTATCCGCGACTTTTACTCGTTTACCCGCCACATTCATGATTTTATCAATTTTTTCAAAAAGCTTAAAAAATCAGCAACTTAAATAAATTCTACAAGTAGTTATCATAATTCCCTCTCTCAGGACATAAATCTGTATTGTCATAGGTAAAAGTTTCCGTAGGTATTGAAGGGAGGAATTGATTTTGACGTCAGAGAACAAATCGTATTTGCGATTTTCTGTAGAAGAATCTGTTTGGTTTCAAAAAGGACAGGAAGTCTCTGAATTAGTATCTATAGCGTTAGATCCTAATATTGTAATTCAAGAACATGATCAATATGTTTCTATTCGTGGTGCACTACAGCTAACAGGAGAATATCGTATAGATGAAACTGCATCTGAGGAGGATGAGCGTGATTTTACTTCCGTCAGGATTGTTAATGAGGTTATCACTCGTGAGGATGGGGTAAGTGAACTTACTCATAACTTTCCAGTAGATATTACAATTCCCAAAAATCGAATTCAGAACATGGATGATGTGTATGTAGCCATTGAATCATTCGATTATGAGTTGCCAAAGCGAGGATGCTTAGAGCTTGTTGCAGACCTATCAATTAGTGGTATTTATGGTAGTCAGCAAAGTGTTCCATCTGTTGAGGACTCACAAGAAGAGATTGAACCAATTGAGCTAAACTATCCATCTAGTTATTCACCAGAACGAGATGAAGAGGTTGTAGAGGCAGTAACTGAGGAGCCTCCTGTAGAAGAAGTAGAAGAAGAGGTTGTCAATGCAGTAGAAGAACAACCTGTAAAAGAAGTGGAACAGGAACAAGAGCTTGAGTTAGCTTTCCGTGGGGGTAAGGAAGATCAATTAGAATCTCCTCCTGAAATTAATTTTAACAGTGCTGAATCACCGGAAGAGAATGATCTTTCTCCGAGAGCTCTTGTGAATGAGCAAGATAGTGAATCAGGTGAGGTAGAAACAGTAAATATGAATCTTTATGCAGTGCCTGACCATTCAATTGAAGAAAGTGAAGAGGACTTATATACTCCTTTTGAGGTAGAAGCTAGAAAAGAAATCTACTCCGCGGACCAAGAGACCGAAGTATTGCAGACAGAGGAATCTAATCTGGATGAATCTGTGCCAGAGGTTCTTAATAATATGGAACCAGAGGAAGTAATTGAGGAAGTAATAGAGCCTGTTACTGAAATTGAGCCAGAACCAGAACCAGAGCCAGAACCAGTTAAACAACCACAATTACAGGTGGAGTTAAAAGGAAGGCCAGAAGGAAACTACAACTTCGGTACAGTTAGTAATCGCAGGGCACGGTCCGCTGTTGAGGAACAAGAGAAAGCAGAACAAGGCGAGGAAGCACCTGCGAAACGTAATGAAAATGCCTTATATTTAACGAAAATCTTCACACGTGAGCATGAAGAAGATTTTACAAAAATGAAGATTTGTATTGCCCAACATAATGATTCTTTAGAGACAATCTCAGAACGATATGAGGTTTCTGTACAATCTTTACTTAGGGTAAATCAGTTAACTGAGGATAATCACATTAATGATGGTCAATTGCTTTATATTCCAGTTCCTAAATAGGACAAAAACAGTGTGAGTGAGGGATAGCCCCCTCACCTGTTTTTATTTTAAGCTCTTTCTGTTTGAACACAAAGTTTTAATAAACTTTTATAAAAGGAAGTGAAGTTCTCTTATGGCTGTAATCACAAAAATAGATTATGGGCCGATTCTACAAAGGTATAATTTAACAGTCAATTATATCGAGGAAAAAAGCAGGAACGTCGTAAAAATATATACACAAAAAGGTGTATTTGCCTTGAAATCAATTGAAAATGTTCAGGATTTGAGCTTCATTCATCATATTGGTGAAGCTTATAATAAAGGATTTACGAGATTTATTCCGTTCTATAAGACAATGGATGGTGAATTTGTAGTAAATCAACATAATAAATACTATTATCTAATGCCCTGGTTAAAAAACGAACCTCCTGATGAGCGTAGTAGTGCATATCAGCAATTATTTAAAATGCTTGGTCGTTTCCATACAGTGACAAGCGAAGAGTTAACATACAATGAAGAGGATGTTACACAGCATTATAAAGCTGTAAAGGAAAAATGGGAAAAGAGAATGGAGTACCTTGAGGGGTATATTGACCGTTGTGAAAATAAACTATATATGTCACCATTTGAACTACAATTTACCACATATTTTAACGAGATGATGCAAGCTAGTCAATTTGCAAAAGCTAGATTGGAAGAATGGTATGGACAAATAAAGGGAGTGAAGAAGTTCCGGACATCTCTAACACATGGGAAAGTATCAATTAACCATCTGCTATATGATGATCAGGACCGGGCATATTTTACAAGTCTTGAAAAAGTTAGGAAAGCTTCACCAGTAAATGATATCGTTTCATTTTTTTATCGAACACTAAGAACATATCCTATTCAAAGTGAAGAGTGTGTGGGGTACTATAATGAATATAATGAGCATCATCCATTAGCAGAAGAAGAGGTTCAATTGCTATTAAGTTATTTAACCTTCCCTGAACCGATGTATAGAGCGGTTATTAATTATGTCGATGCAAAGAACTCTAAAATGAGTGAACAGCAGTCGGTTGCAAACTTAGTGAGAACTTATTGGCTAAACAAAAATATCGAGTTTGTTGCCTCACAGATTTTGATGCAAGAGCAGCAAAAAAAGGACCAAAAATTAGCTGAGGAGTTGGAAGAAGAGACGCTTGAATAAGGTTACTCTGGAAATACTACGTTTTTAGAATTCCATTCGCTGCGAACCAATCCCTTTCCGCGGGGCAGTCCGGGAGCCTCCTCGTCGCTAATGGCTCCTGTGGGGTCTCCCGTGTACCGCGTATCCCGCAGGAGTTGATTGGTTCTCCGCTCATTCCATACTAAGAGTTTAAAGTCATCAAACACTGTTTAAATAAAATAAATTGAGGCTGTCCTACTCATCTATGCCAAGCACCCAATGCTCAATCCGGAAATTGAGTAGTGGTTTGCTGGCACAGAAAGGAAAGGAAGCCTCATCTATTCCTTAAAACATGAACTAAAACTAAAACCAATCCAACTTTAATGCACAAGTTAAAACAATAAAAATGGCGAGTAGAATCACATCAAAGGTAGTAGGTAAAAAAATTGTACGTATGCCTTGTACGATTGTGATTGGCAACGTAAATTGAACACAAACGGCTCTAGTTTGACGTAACCATGGTGGATACGTATATGGATTAATCCTTCTCATCATTATTCCCCTTTCTCGGTGCCAGGCACCGCAAGCGGGACAGATTATGTCCCTCGTTGTTTCGTTTTATTTATTGTCTACTATTAAATTATGCTTGGTTTTCAATAATTGTGCTATTCTCCAAGAAAAATGCCTAACCCTTTCCGAATGTAGTGAATAAGTTAATAAAAAGTTGGAGAAGATGTTGACGTCTAAAACATTTTTTTTGTACTATAGGAGAATAGATTAAAAATCTAATACAATATATATACATACATTGATAGGGAAGAGTACATCTGTAACACCTTCAGAGAGAGAAATCGTTAGCTGTGAGATTTCTTAGGTTAGATTACGTTGGAAGGTCGCCCTTGAGTAGCTTTTATGAACAGCGTAACCTTTATGCTCATTAGTAAAAGCCGGTTGCAGCCGTTACCTGGTTTTAAGAGCATAGACTTTGTCATATTTACCATGACAAGCTATGAATGAAGGTGGTACCGCGGAAAATCAACTCCTTTTCGTCCTTTTTTACAGGGATAAAAGGGAGTTTTTTGTGTTTTAAAAGGGCTTTATCAATGCAAGGTATTAACAAAAGAAAGTAGGAGGAATAAATATGGCAGGAAACGAAATAAACCTTCCGACAAAATATGATCCAAAAACAGTGGAAGAAGGACGTTATGAATATTGGTTAAACGGTAAATTCTTTGAAGCAACAGGTGATCCAAAGAAAGAGCCTTATACAATCGTTATTCCACCACCCAATGTAACTGGAAAACTGCATCTTGGTCATGCGTGGGATACAACTTTACAAGATATTCTTACTCGTATGAAGAGAATGCAAGGATATGATGTACTGTGGCTTCCTGGAATGGACCATGCGGGTATCGCAACACAAGCAAAGGTAGAAGCAAAGCTTCGTGAAGAAGGAGTTTCTCGTTATGATTTAGGGCGTGAGAAGTTTCTTGAAGAATCATGGAAATGGAAAGAAGAGTATGCAAGTCATATCCGTGAACAATGGTCAAAGGTAGGTCTAGGGTTAGACTACTCTCGTGAACGCTTTACACTTGATGAAGGACTATCAGATGCAGTTCGTGAGGTGTTTGTTTCACTTTATAAAAAAGGGTTGATTTACCGAGGGGAGCGCATTATTAACTGGGATCCTGCAACAAAAACAGCCTTATCAGATATTGAGGTTATTTATCAAGATGTACAAGGTGCTTTCTATCATATGCGCTATCCACTTTCAGATGGATCAGGTTTTATCGAGATTGCGACAACACGTCCAGAAACGATGCTTGGTGATACAGCTGTTGCGGTTCACCCAGAAGATGAGCGCTATAAGCATTTAATTGGAAAAACAGTCATTCTGCCAATTATTGGCCGGGAAATACCAATTGTTGGGGATGATTATGTAGACATGGAATTTGGTTCAGGTGCGGTTAAAATCACGCCAGCACACGATCCAAATGACTTTGAAATCGGTAACCGTCATGACTTAGAACGTATCTTGGTAATGAATGAAGACGGAACAATGAATAAAAACGCAGATAAGTACCAAGGACTTGACCGTTTTGAGTGTCGTAAGCAAATCGTTAAAGACCTTCAAAAGCAAGATGTATTGTTTAAAATTGAAGAGTATTCACATTCGGTTGGACATAGTGAACGAAGCAATGCGGTTGTAGAGCCATATTTATCGACACAATGGTTTGTGAAAATGCAACCACTAGCAGATGAAGCGGTTGAGTTACAAACAAAAGAAGATAAAGTCAATTTTGTCCCAGATCGCTTTGAAAATACTTATTTGCGTTGGATGGAAAACACCCGTGACTGGTGTATTTCGCGTCAGTTATGGTGGGGACATCGTATTCCAGCTTGGTATCATAAAGAAACTGGAGAAATATATGTAGAACAGGAACCACCAGCAGACCTTGAAAACTGGGAGCAAGACGTTGATGTACTAGATACATGGTTTAGTTCAGCATTATGGCCGTTCTCTACAATGGGTTGGCCAAATCTCGAATCTGAAGATTACAAGCGCTACTACCCAACAAACGTTTTAGTAACCGGATATGATATTATCGGCTTTTGGGTATCAAGAATGATCTTCCAAGGTCTTGAATTTACTGGTAAGCGACCATTTAAAGACGTATTGATTCATGGACTTGTTCGTGATGCACAAGGTCGTAAGATGAGTAAATCACTAGGTAATGGTGTTGATCCGATGGACGTTATTGCACAGTATGGTACAGATGCACTTCGTTACTTCTTATCAACAGGAAGTTCTCCAGGTCAGGATTTACGTTTCAGTATTGAAAAAGTTGAGTCAACATGGAACTTCATTAATAAGATTTGGAATGCATCCAGGTTTGCATTAATGAATATGGATGGCCTCAAATATGAAGAAATTGATTTAACTGGTGAAAAGTCAGTTGCAGACAAGTGGATTTTAACACGCTTAAATGAAACGATTGAAAGTGTAACAAAGCTTGCTGAACGCTATGAGTTTGGTGAGGTGGGTCGATTACTTTATAACTTTATCTGGGATGACTTCTGTGATTGGTATATTGAAATGGCAAAGCTTCCACTTTATGGGGAAGATGAAGCTGCAAAGAAAACGACGAGATCTATTCTTGCATATGTGCTTGACAATACAATGAGATTATTACATCCATTTATGCCGTTTGTTACTGAAGAAATTTGGCAGAGCCTTCCGCATCAAGGTGAATCAATCACAGTTGCAAGCTGGCCGGTTGTTCGTCCAGAGCTATCTGATACTGATGCAGCGAATGATATGAAATTATTGGTTGAAATCATTCGTACAGTACGTAACATTCGTGCTGAAGTGAATACACCAATGAGCAAGCAAATTGAATTAAAAATTAAAGCAAAAGACAAGAGTATCCTTAAACAATTAGAAACGAATCGTTCTTACTTAGTTCGTTTCTGTAACCCTAGTGAATTAACGATCTCAACAGAGGTACAAACGGATGACAAGGCAATGACGGCTGTTGTAACAGGAGCAGAACTGATTCTTCCGTTACAAGGATTAATTAATATTGACGAAGAAATCAAGCGTCTTGAAAAAGAACTAGAAAAGCTAGACAAAGAAGTAGAACGTGTTGAGAAGAAGTTGAGCAATGAAGGCTTTGTGAAAAAAGCTCCAGCGAAAGTAATTGAGGAAGAAAAAGCAAAACAAGCGGATTACATTGAAAAACGTAATGTGGTACACAGTCGTATTACTGAATTAAGAGGGTAATTAAATAGTAACTTTTATGAAAGGCCGTCGAGTAGTGCTCGGCGGTTTTTTAAAAGGAGAGAGAATTATGATTAAAACATATGAGGATGCCTTACTCTGGATTCATTCGAGGCTGAGGCTTGGTATTAAGCCAGGTTTACTGCGAATGGAGTGGATGATGAGCCGACTTGGGAACCCGGAAAAGAAAATTAAAGGAATCCATGTTGCGGGAACCAATGGGAAAGGGTCGACTGTTTGTTATTTAAGAAACATACTTCAGCAAGCGGGTTACACTGTTGGTACTTTTACATCCCCTTATTTTGAACTATTTAATGAGCGCATTAGTGTAAACGGGGTTCCAATCTCTAATCAAGAGTTGATTGATCTTGTGAATATTGTAAAACCACTAGCAGAAGAATTAGAGAAAACTGAATTAGGTTCACCTTCTGAATTTGAAGTCATAACAGCGATGTCGTTTATTTATTTTGGCAGTGAAAATAGTGCTGTTGATGTTGTCGTCTTTGAAACAGGACTTGGTGGAAGACTTGATTCAACGAATATTTTTGTGCCAATGGTTTCAGTCATTACGAATATTGGCTTTGATCATATGGACTTTTTAGGAAATACGCTTAAAGAAATTTCTTCTGAAAAAGCAGGCATTATTAAGGCTAATGTGCCAGTAATTACAAGTGTGGAGCAGCCTGAAGCATTAGAGGTTATTGTTGATAAAGCTAAAGAACAAGCCTCTCAATTCATGGTAATGGGGATTGATTATTTAATCACGAGTCAACATTCAACAGATCAAGGTGAAAGATTCTCAGTCAGAACAAATAGACAATTATATGAAGAAATGGGAATTACGATGAAGGGTGCTCATCAAGTGAAGAATGCTTCATTGGCACTGATGGTGATTGAATATCTTAGAGAAAATAAACTGATAGAAGTTACAAATGATGAGATTAGAGCTGGATTGAAGGAAGCTATTTGGATTGGGAGATTTGAACAAGTTGCAGCTAATCCAACGATTATCCTTGATGGTGCACACAATCCAGAAGGAGTTGAAAGTTTAATTCAAACGGTCAAATCACATTTGAATGATCGCAAAGTTCATATCATTTTTTCAGCCTTAAAAGACAAAAAACTCGAAGAAATGATTGGAAAGCTCGTTACAATCGCAGATTCGATTACCTTTACAAGTTTTGATTTCCCTAGAGTTTCAAGTGCAAAGGAGCTCTTTGAGATAAATGTAAGTCATCCTAATAAGCAATATAAAGAATCATGGCAAGAAGCTATTGATCAAAAAAGAGTAGACCTTAATGAGAATGAGGTTTTACTTATAACTGGATCATTGTACTTCTTATCAGAGGTTCGCCCCTATGTGAAAAATTTTTAGACACAATTTATTGGGATTACAGGTAAATAGTCCTATATTTAGAGTGACAATTTTCTAATAATTTGGTAAGATATTGTTAGTAAATGTCAGAATCCTGTAAAAGTAGGAAGGGGGAGAGGCAATTGAATGTTAGTAAGAAGAGTAAATATATTCTTTGGTCCACATGGATCCTTATGTTTCCCATTTCATTGTGGACAATCTATAGCCAGTCAGACTTCACAATTGCTGGTTATGAGCTTGACCTTATTAGCTTCTTATTATTGATCATATTCCTTTCCATCCTTCCTATTGTTGTAAATGGTACACCAATTCTCTTCATCGAAGGTGTGTCACTTGTCATTTTCCTTTACTTTGGTTTGTTTGCAGAAATTATATTCTCCCAACTAGCAATGCTTGCGCTTCTTATGAAAATAAGAATTGGTTGGAAGGACCTCTATCGTTTTCCAATTAACTCATTAATGTTTCTTGGAGTATCATTAATTGGTGGTATTACTTATTATCTACTTGTTGGGACACATGGAGATCTAGATATGTCATCTGGACATGTACTGATTCCTATTATCGGTTATGAATTATCGAAGTTTTTGGGGAATCATTCGATTCTCTATTATATTAAAAGGTCTGTCTATCGTTTAAAAGGTCCATACTTCAGTAAAGATTTAATTTGGGAAGCATATTCAAAATTGTTCCATTTTCCAATTGGCCTTTTATTATACATCCTCTATATTGAAATAGGCCTTGTCGCAGTGTTATATGTTGGTATTCCTCTTATTAGTTTATCTCTTATCCTTAGACTCTATTATTCAAGTGAGAGAATTAACGGTTACCTCCAGAAAACGAGTGAATTAGGGCATGAACTTGCTGGAAGTTTAGATGTTTCTAGTGTTATAGACTTATTTAATGAAAAAACAGGTGAAATGCTTTCTGTTGATTACTCATATATTCTAGATAGAATTACTGAAGAAAAGTTGGAAGTGATCCGACATGTCAAAAAAGACTCCATTCAAACATCAACGTTTGATCCAATCTATAAGAATCATGGAATAAGTGGAAATGTCTTGGCAAGTGGAAAATCGGTGATTTATAAAACTAGAAGAGAGTGGGAGCATCTAGGTGAAACCTATCTTCCTGAATCAGTAGAAAGTGTACTTTGTGTACCTGTCATTCGACACAATCGGGTGGTTGCTGTACTTGTTTTTGCTTCGAATAGAAGAAGGGCATTCGAGAAATACCAATTGACCACTGTTGAAATCTTGGCATCCTATCTTGGAGTTGCAACTGAAAATGCAAGACACCATGAGGAAGCTAAAAGAAAGAGTGAGATTTGTGCACTAACAGGGTTATACAACTATCGTTATCTAGAAGAATTACTTGATAAAGAGTTTGCTAATTTTCAATCCACTAGTGAAATTCAACCTTTATCTCTTATCTTATTAGATATTGATCATTTCAAAACAGTAAATGATACATATGGTCATCAAAGTGGAAATGAGATCCTTATCCAATTAGCCATGAGATTAACGAACATGATCGGAGAAATCGGCACGGTAGCACGCTATGGGGGAGAAGAATTTGTCATCCTCTTACCAGATACAGATAAACTAACAACTCACAAAATAGCAGAGACCATCCGCCAAATGATAGCTAACAGACCATTTACCATTCATGATGATCTCGGTGGTGGCCAAAAGATTAAGGTGAGAATAACAGCAAGCATCGGTTTCGCCACAGCTCCAGAAGATGCGGAAGGACCCTTGGATATTTTAAGGCATGCGGATCGTGCGATGTATACAGGAGCGAAGCAGGGTGGTAGGAATAAGGTTGCGATGTATGTGAAATAGATATTTTTACAAAGAAAGACTCGGTTTGTGATTTAACTTACCGAGTCTTTTCTTTTAATATATAATCTCTAATTCATTATCATTAATTGATACATTTGAACTGCTATTAAACACTGAAACACGTTTGGCAAAAATACCATTTGCTTCTGTACCATTGCCGCCATTCTCTTTTTTGCTAAAATGACTCTCTACCTGCTCACAGGTGGTCATCCCCTCTGGGAAAAGGGTTATAACATTACTATCCAAGGTTTTTTGTGTAACAGTTAAATCATCCTCAACACATACAAATGTATGAGGCTTTTGGGTAATATCATCATAAAAAAATGCATCTTCCTTAACAACTACTTCAGCATGGTTTGTCCCTACAAATTGACCACTTAAATAGTAGTCACCATAAACAATTGTATTTGCGAAGTTATTAAATTCTGAATCTCCATTAACAAATAAATCCTTGTTGATGATTAACTCACCTTCAAGATTGTTGTACCCTTTGATTTGTAGATCACCTTCAATGTAAACACTTTGTGCAATAGTAGTTACCTTTTCGGTTAATTCTAATCCAGTTGGAAAATAAGTATCCTTTAAATAGGTATATGTATCTTTATCTTTAGAAACATTTAAACAGCTTGAGTCATTATAACATTCAGTGAACCCAGGTGGTTTTTCGGGAAACTTGTTGTTTAATTGAATCGGAAAGGTTGCTGTTAATGTTTTAGAAATCTTATTCCCATTTTCAAGCGTTGTTCCTGTACTATAGAAACTAAACGTATATTTTGTTTCATCTACTTTAGTACATGGGACTGAATCTACTGTAATTGCATAAGAAGTACCTGTTGTACTATCAACGGTATATTCGATAGGTGTTGCTGTGTTACTTACAATCGTCACTTTAGGTGTAGGAACTGCTAGTGCAGCGTTTTGAACTTGAGTACAAGTATTTGTAGACAAATCTAAAGCAATAGCACCTTTCTTAACTTCTGAATAAAAGTGATCAATTCCCATTTCAGCAGCATCTGTTGCAATTTGTTGTCCTTCTGTTTGTTTTACTTGTTTTGTTCCAGTTAAGGCTTGTGATGTTAAAGCAGTTCCAGATATCATAATAAGTGTAGCGGTTAATAAAACCATCACGAGTGTATTACCATCTTCATTTAGCTTTCTCAAATTCATCCCTCCATTTATTTCCGGTTAATCACGGTTTTCACTTCATATTGTTGTGATTTCTCATCAATGATTCGAAGTTCCACAAATAAAGGTCTATAAGTAACGATGTTTCTGTCTGGGAAGCTTTGTGCGGAACTAGTAGAGCTCGGTAGCCCCTGATATTTCTGTTGATCAATTACCAAAATATACTGTAGGTCAGGTTTACCCACGACTGTATCATTCACTTTTATTTCTGTAGTAGTGGAATTGTAGCTAACTTTGTAAGTTTCACCAGATTGATGATAGTTTGTTAGTTGTGCAAGAAGTAGGTTAGCCTCTGATGCAAGAGATAACTTACTTTCACTACGTTCCGAATAATTCATGCTATTGATTAAAACACTAGAGACTAAGCCAATAATTATAGAAAGTATAGCAAGGGATGCTAGTAGTTCAATAAGTGTAAATCCTTTATTGTTATCTAAAACACGTATCAATCTATCAGCCCCTTATTTAAAAATATTAAATGTATTGAAAACGATAATCTTATTATCTATCTTAGAAGCCTCATTGGAGGTATTCCAAAGTCCTAACCCGATATATTTAGAATAAATGTCAAATCCTGATGGTAGGGTAGAATTTAATGTTTCTGTAATCACAACACTTCCTTGAGTGAGTGTAATATCATACGCACGAGTTGTTTGAAGTGGATCAATGTACTGACCTACTACATAGTTATTTCTAGCAACGATTTCAATTTCAGTATCTTTGGTCCAACTGAAATTCGTATTTGCAATAACATAACTATCATCACAGGTCATGTCACCAACCTCTTTTAAACAAAGAGTATTGCTATCTGGTAAAAAATAAAGCATATTTCCGGAATATGTATTAGCTGAAGGTGTGACATTGCCATCAATTAAAATACTGTAGCCTCCACCATTACCTAACACCGGGTAGCGAATACTTCCATTAATTGTGAATTCATCAATTAAAGGTTTAATTCTCATTAATGTGTAATCACCTGTGTAATTTGCTAGGTTGATCATATGAAATGCTTCGTTATGGGCGGTGGACTTATAAATAATATCAGTTGTCGTTGTTGTTCCTTGAAGTGAGCCTAGGATAAGTTTTCCAGTATCATTTGTTAAAGGCAAATCTGTTAAATAAAAGGTATTATCACTAGGGCTTGCAAGCTTTGGAATATATCCATATGTTTCTGATAATGTTGATGAATCCTTCTGATTAATGATCACAACATGTACTTCAATTAAATCATCTGAACCATTAGAAAACGAAAGTGAAATATCTTCTACATTTCCTGGTGATGTAGACCCGGGGTAAAGAAGATCCTCTAATACCTTTTGCCCAGAAACCGTTTGAATATTATCGTATTTATAATGTGTTGTAGTTGAAGTAACAGGGTTGCTGTCAACAGATAATACCTTATGTGTTGTTGTTTCTAGTTCAATGATATTGTAGTGCGAAAGATAATCTATCATTCTATGGTTCTCTTGAAGTAATGATAGAACCTCTCTTGCATCATTCGATGCTGTTAGCATTTCCTCATTTTTATTTGCAAAAATAGCTACCTGTGTAAAAAACTTCATAAACACTGTTAGAATAATGGTAATTATAACAATGGATACTAGCAATTCGATAAGTGTAAATCCTTTTTCCTGTTTCAGGTGCATCTTTCCACCTCTTTTTTCCTATTTCTTTTATTATACGACATCAAAAGTTATTGTGGAAAGTAGATTGAGAATTTTTTCTTGTTTTTACAAATATCTTCAAATTTCGTCTTTTATAATTATCCTTTTTCATATAAAATGGATATTAACCCATTTTAACCGGGACTATACTACTAACTAATAGAGGTGAGAGCTTCATGGGATACATATTTTCAGTAATAGCATTTTTAATTCTTATACCAGTAATGATGAAATTACCACTAGGTATAAAGTCATCTTCTAAAATAATCATTCTTGTAGGCGCTTTTTTAATATCGATTATAGGTATAATGGCAGTTCCTTTGCTAGGGATATGGAAGGTAGCACTTGTACTTCTCTGTTTATCTATCATGCTAGTACTTTTGTTAGAAAAGCGTATCGAGGAATCTACAGTCACTGTTTCTGGTATGACATCTGAGGTTTATTCAGCAAAGCCTAAGAATAATCAGATCATCGTTCAGGATCAGATTGGAGATAAAGTAGAGCAAGGCTCTTATATCACAAATCAAGATGAAAACATCTTCGATCAAGAACAAGAACATGATGAACCAGAAAACCTAGAAGCTCAAATTCAAGTGAATCAAGCACTTGAAGAAGTGGCATCTTCTGAGGAAACTAATACGAATGATAATTGGCTGAATTCTGTCAGTGAGGATTTTGTGAATGTGGAGAAAAAAATAAATGTTAATTCTGAGGTGACTTTGTCAGAAAGCACTAAACATGAATTCGCTGAAGAATTAACTCCTTTAGATGAATTTGTATTTGAAACAATTGAGGTTAAACATGACAAATAATAGTGAGTTGTTAATGAAATGGAAGGGGTAAAAAGTGTGAGGAACCAACTGAAGGTCAAAGCTGCTTTAATACTAATATCATGCGTTATCTTTATTTTTACTTTTGCTCAAATTGGAGTCACTTCATATAATACTTTTGCCTCTGGAGATAAGTTTGAGGCTGGTACATTAATAGGTTCGGTTGATGTAGAGGGGTTGACAGTAGAAGAGGCAGAAGCAAAGGTGACGACAGAAGTAAACAATTGGTTAGCTTCTGGGCAAATCGGGATTGAATTTGGTAATGAGTCTATGTTGATTAATAAATCTGATAGTTTTATATTTGCAATAGCTGAAACTGTAAAAGTAGCCAAACAAGGTGTTCAAACTCCTTTAATGGTGACGATTAAGCCAGATGTACTTAATCAAAGTATCGAGACAATTTCCAATAAGAAAATTGATCTATTTAACGCAGAACAGATTCAACTATCGCTTCAAGAAAAATCTTCACTACTAGCTTCTGATCAACTCACTCTAAACCTATTAAGTTACTTATTAATTGGTGAACAAAAGGTTGTATCATCTGCGCAGATTCCTCTTGAAACCATTTCAAGTGAATTAACAAAATGGGGAAAAGATGTAAAAGAGATCACATTAGCTCCGCATCAATCTTTTTCACTTCTAACTTTTGTTAGTGAAAATGCTTTTGAAGCAAGCGATGAAACCTTAAGTGTAATTGGGACAAGTATATATAAAAGTATATTACCAACTAATATTGAGATCGTTGAGAGACATATTAGTGAAAACTTACCAGGGTATGCAACACTTGGGTATGAAGCTCGAGTTGAAAAAGAACATAAAGACTTGATGTTATACAATGCTAATCCATTTGAATATAAGCTTACTTTTACCTTGACTAATTCAGACTTAAAAGTCGAAATGATTGGCCCTGACCTTCCTTATAAATATCGTGTTGAATTAGGTGAAGAGGCAGTCATTAAACCACGTCTAATAAAGCAATATGATAGTAAACTTAGTTTCGGCTCAAAGAAAGTTAAAACAGCGGGGGAAAATGGAAGTATGTTAAAAGTAACCCGTGTTATTACGAAAGGAAAAGAAACCGAAAAGGTAGTAGTGTCTGAAGATTACTACCGCCCAATCCATAAAGTTGTGGCATTTAGTTTAGCAGGCAGTAGTTCTTTACCAACAACTAATGACTCAAATTCAGACTCTGATGAGAGTACAAGTGATGATGAAGGCTTTTGGGATAACACAATTGATTTCAAATAACACCTTAAGAATGTAGGGGGAGAATATGAGAAACACTCGTAAAAGATTAGGAGATTTACTAGTTGAAGGTGGACTGATTTCAGAAGAACAGTTACAGAATGCTCTCTCTGAAAAGTCTCCGTCACAAAAACTAGGAGATGTGCTATTACAGCGTGGATATATCACAGAGCAGCAGTTAATCGAAGTACTTGAGTTTCAATTAGGAATCCCTCATGTTAGTTTATTCCGCTATCCAATTGATACTAGTCTAACGACACTTATACCAAAAGAGGTTGCCCAAAGAAATGTATTAGTTCCATTAAAAAAAGATGGTGACAAACTATTTGTTGCAATGGCAGATCCGATGGATTTCTATACGACCGAGGATCTTAGACTTGCTACTGGGTTTCAGATTGAAACAGCCATTGCGTCAAAAGATGATATTGTTCGAACAATTAATAAAATCTATGATTTGGATGAAGGGGTTAAAGACTTCATTGCAGAGTCTTCAAATGATGTTCAGGAAGAACGTGGAGTAGCAAGTGATGATTCCCCTGTGGTGAAGCTTGTAAACCAAATACTTCAAAATGCAGTTGCACAAAAAGCAAGTGATATACATATTGACCCACAAGAAACAAAGGTTGTATTAAGATATCGTGTGGATGGTGTTCTACGTACTGAGCGCGCGTTACCTAAAAGCATGCAAAGTGTACTAACAGCAAGAATCAAGATTATCGCAAACTTAAATATCACTGAAAATAGAATTCCACAAGATGGTCGTATTAAAGTGAATCTCGATTTTCAGGCCATTGATCTCCGTGTCTCAACATTACCAACCGTTTATGGTGAAAAAATCGTTATGCGTGTTCTTGATTTAAGTGGTGCTCTAAATGATCTACCACAACTTGGTTTTAATAAGGTGAACTTAGAGAGATTTGTTAAACTAATTGAGAGTCCAACAGGGATCGTCCTTATTACAGGACCAACTGGATCTGGAAAATCATCGACACTTTATGCTGCACTTAATCGCTTGAATTCAGATGACGTAAACATCATTACGATTGAGGATCCTGTTGAGTATCGTTTAGATGGCATTAACCAAATTCAAGTAAACAGTAATGTAGGGATGACGTTTGCGAGTGGATTACGTGCGATATTAAGACAAGATCCCAATGTCATTATGGTTGGAGAAATTCGTGATCAAGAAACCGCCAATGTCGCAATTCGAGCTTCTTTAACTGGACATTTAGTGTTCAGTACACTCCATACAAATGATTCACTTGGGACCATTTCACGATTAATTGATATGGGAGTCGAACCTTTCCTTGTCGCTTCATCACTTTCTGGGGTCGTTGCACAACGTCTAGTTCGAAAGGTGTGTAAGGATTGTGCAAAGGATGATCTACCAACAAATCGTGAACTTGAGATTTTTGCTAAACGAGGCATAACAATTGAAAAAGTGAAGCGTGGAGTTGGGTGTGGTACCTGTAATATGACCGGATATCGTGGTCGAATTGCCATTCATGAATTACTTGAATTAAATGATGATATGCGCCGTGTCATTATGGATGGGGAATCATTAACAAAGCTTAGAGAAATGGCGATTAAGAATAGAACCATTTTCTTAATAGATGATGGATTGTTAAAGGTGAAGCAGGGAGTTACGACAACTGAAGAAGTACTCCGTGTAGCAATTGCTGAGTAGGTGAAAAGGGATGGAAGAAAAATTAAATTTTATATTACGATCTGCACATGAATTGAAGGCATCAGATATCCATTTAACAGCTGGGGTGCCACCCATTTTTCGAATACATGGAGATTTAAAAAGATATGGGAAAGACATGTTATTACCAACTGATATTGAAGGGATGGCAAAATCTATCATTCCTGATTCAATGTGGGAAACCTTTCTTGAAAAAGGAGAACTAGACTTTTCGCATGGAATACCAGGTATTTCCCGTTTTCGTGTGAATGCATTTAGACAACGTGCAAATGTTGCGATGGCCTTTCGTGTAATCCCAACTGAAATACCTACAGTTGACGGGTTAGAATTACCACAAATTCTAAAGAAAGTGATGGAAAAGCCCCAAGGCCTTGTTCTTGTTACAGGACCTACAGGTAGCGGGAAGTCCTCATCACTTGCAGCAATGATCAATTATATTAATCAAACAAAGAGTAAACATATTATTACATTAGAAGATCCAATCGAGTACTTACATAAACATAATGCAAGTATTATTGATCAACGTGAAATAGGGTTTGATACGAAAAATTTTGCAAATGGACTTCGTGCAGCACTTCGTCAAGATCCAGATATTATTCTTGTTGGAGAAATGCGTGATCTTGAGACAATACATACAGCCATTACTGCAGCAGAAACAGGGCATCTAGTACTTGGGACCTTACATACATCCAGCGCACCTTCAACCGTTGACCGGATCATTGACGTGTTTCCGTCTGAACAACAACCACAAATTAGAGTTCAGCTTGCATCAGTGTTAGTGTCAGTTATTTCTCAGCGTCTTTTTCCAACAATTGATAAAACTGGTCGTCGTGCAGCAACGGAAATACTGATTAATACATCTGCCGTAGCTAACTTAATTCGTAGTGAAAAGATTCACCAGATTTATAATGTTATGCAGACAAGTCGTGCTGCAGGTATGCACACGCTTGAAAGCAATATTTTAGACATGGTTCATGCAGGAGTCATCTCAAAAGAGGTAGCACAACCATTCTTACAGGAGAAGATTGAATAATGCCACGTTATAAATATCAAGGTCGGGATAAGACTGGGAAAAAGTCTGGTGTCATTACTAGTAAAACGAAAAAAGAAGCTGTCATAAAGCTTCGTGAAGATGGAATTCGAGTATTAAATATGGAGGAAGTGCCAGAAACCTTCCTCACAAAGGATATTTCAATTGGAAACCCTGTGAAGCTCCAGGATTTTGTTATCTTCTTAAGGCAATTTGCGACCCTCATTAAGGCGGGGGTTACGGTTGTTGATTCTATAAACATATTAGCAAGTCAAACGAATAGTAAAGCCCTTAGCAAGGTATTGGGTGAAGTAGAGGAAGACATTCGTGATGGTAACTCTCTTTCATCGGCAGTAAGTAAACATAAAAAGATTTTTTCTAATCTTTTTATTAATATGGTACGTGTTGGTGAAATTGGGGGAAGTCTTGATGAGACATTAGAGCGATTAGCTGTCCACTTTGAAAAACAGCATAAGACAAGATCTAAGGTTAAATCTGCATTAGCTTATCCTGCTGTTATTGGTGTTGTTGCGATTGGTGTTGTTATCTTTCTTCTAATTGGAGTTGTACCAACATTTGTGGGGATGTTTGCTGATTTCGGGGCTGAACTTCCAGCTATTACGAAGTTTGTCCTTGGAGCCAGTGAGTTTATGCAAACTTTTTGGTGGCTAATCTTAATAATTGTATTTGGAGTCATATTAGGTTTAGCATTGTTAAGACAGCAGCAAAGGTCTAGATATTATATGGATTTAATTGTCTTGAAAATGCCGATTTTTGGTAAACTGCTTCAAAAAGCAGCGTTGGCAAGGATGACGAGAACATTAAGTTCATTAATGACAAGTTCTGTTCCGATCTTACAAGCATTGGCAATCGTAGAAAATGTTGTTGGGAACGAAGTGATAAGTGCTGTTATTAAGGATGCTCGTTCTTCATTAGAGGAAGGTCAATCACTAACAGAGCCAATGAAAAAGCATTGGGTGTTTCCACCATTAATTACTCAAATGATTATGATCGGGGAAAGCACTGGTTCATTAGATGAAATGCTAGGAAAAGTAGCAGATTTTTATGAAGAGGATGTAGAGAATACAACTGACTCACTTAAATCATTAATCGAGCCATTAATGATCGTCTTTTTAGCGGGTATTGTTGGTACAATCGTACTAGCAATTATGGTACCAATGTTTGATATGTTTAACCATATCCAATAAAATGAGTCTATTATACCATGCAAAAGCAGCAGTGTTCATGTCGCTTTTTGACAGTTTTGGAAAAATTATTAAAAATATATGAAAAATATGGTGAATTTTACGGAGTTTACCATTATAATAGAGTAGTAATTAAGTACTAATACCTATTTATAAAAGGAGAGAACGGGAGAATGATGAAGAAAATATTGAAAAATCAAAAAGGTTTGACATTAATCGAGTTACTAGCGGTTATTGTGATTTTGGGGATTATTGCTGCGATAGCAGTGCCTGCAATTGGGAACATTATTGCTAATTCTGAGAGAAAAGCTGATTTAACTGAAGCATCTCAGATTATAGGTTCAGCTAAGTTATATATCGCATCTGAAGGCCCAACTTTCGACCCTTCTGCGAACACTTTAAAAATCACTAAAGCTGCTGATGGTTCACTAAGCTATCTTCCAACAGGAAATACTGGTTTTGAAGGTTATCTTGATAAATCGGATGCTTTTGAATTAACAATTACTAAAAATGGTGGTGCACTTACTTTTAGTATTGATGCACATCCATCAACAGAAGATTATGCTCAACCTGGACTTTCACCTGCTCATGTTAAAGGTGCTGCACTTTCAGAAACTCAAATAGAAACTTTAATAAGATAATCGTAAAGAAAATAAAATGATAACCCTCTAATGAGGGTTATCATTTTAACTGAGAGGTTTTTCAATGGATTTATTAGATTTATATCATGTATATATATTTATTCTAGGTATAGTTTTAGGATCATTTTACAATGTAGTGGGTTTAAGAATACCAAAAGCTGAATCAATTGTTTTTCCACGTTCAGCATGCCCGAATTGTAGACACGAACTTACAGTTAAGGAACTAATTCCCTTATTATCATATTTATATCAAAAAGGTTCTTGTAAAAAATGTTTTATACGTATTTCTCCTTTATATCCTTCTGTTGAAATGGTGACAGCAATTCTTTTTACGATTTCACCATTGTTGGTGGGATGGTCAAAGGAATTGATCGTTTCATGGACATTGGTTTCATTGTTAATGATCATTTTTGTGTCAGATCTTAAATACATGATTATACCAGATAAAGTTTTATTGTTTTTTGCACCACTCTTTTTAATTGAGAGAGTATTTATCCCTTTAACTCCATGGTGGGATATGCTTTTAGGCAGTTTGGTGGGCTTCACATTACTTTTTATTATTGCACTTGTTAGTAGAGGTGGTATGGGTGGTGGAGATATAAAACTTTATGCAGTTCTAGGTCTAGTTTTAGGCTGGAAGTTAACCCTCCTCTCATTTTTCTTAGCTACTATTATCGGTACTTTAATAGGATTAATTGGAATGGTGACAGGGAAGGTCAAACGAGGAAAACCAATGCCTTTTGGACCAGCAATTGTGTTAGGTACTCTATTAGCCTATTATTTCGGACAAGATATTATTAACTGGTATATAACAATTGTTGTTTCATGATTTTACTATAAGGGGTTATCATAATGGCTTTTGAACTTTTTACTTCAAATCAAATTGCAAACATCATCATCAAAGACCATGTAATCCGTTATGTCGGAGTTAAACAGTCTTCACCACTAGTTGTTCAGAAATACCGTGAACATTATTTACCATCGGGTATTATTGATGAGGGGAAAATTATTGAGCGTGATACACTTAAATTGATTTTAGAGGAATGTGTTTCTGAATGGGGAATTTCTAAGCGTCAGGTTCGCTTTACAATTCCGGATTCTTCTGTAGTTATCCGGAAAATTGTGGTTCCAATTGATATAAAGGATGACGAGATTGTCGGTTATTTATATTCTGAACTAGGATCCACTATACACTTGCCTTTCGATGAGCCTGTTCTTGATATAAAGAAATTATCGGAGAATGATGACAAAAAAGAAATCCTTCTTTTTGCTGCTCCTGAAGATTTAGCTAATGCTTATTCAGCATTATTACAAGAGGTCTCACTTAAACCAATAGCGGCTGATATTTCACCACTATGTATGTATCGATTATTTGATTATAGTGATAAAACAAATTTGAAAGATCATATCCTTCTTATACAATTTGATTTACAAACTGTAAATTTAAGTATTTTTTATCAGCATATTCCAATCTTTATGAGACATTTACCACTGGAGACAACGATTGAGGATTGGGAGATACAACAAAATCGAGCAGGTTCAAATGCTGAAATTAAATGGGGGAATTCTGAACGCTCATTAGAAGGCATTATTGAGGAAATTTATCGTGAAATTGATCATGTGTTAAATTTTTATCAATATTCTCTAATGAAGGGGAAAGAATCTGTAACTAAGATCCTTTTTAGTGGTGATCATCCTTATAGTAATGATGTGTTTTCTCGTGTAATAGAGAGATATGAGATTCCTGTATCAACCATTGATTCAATTGAAAAACTTCCACCTAATTATTATTTACCATTAGGTTTGGCACTAAAAGAGGTGCAATAATGTTAGTCGAAATTAATCTTTTACCCAAAAAACAAATAAAGAATCGTGCAATGTTTGCTGTCATCTTACTTGCGATTTTAGTTACTTTTGGATGTGCAACATTTATTCTTTCAGAGCAAAACAAACTTAATGCAGAAAAGCAACGATTAGCAACTTCAATAGCAACACTAGAGGCTGACAGAATTAAGTTAGAGCAATCCATTTCACAGGGTGAAGAATCTAATAGTGTGATTAAATTAGACCGTACTGTTAAATGGGCAGATGATTATTTTGTTGAAACAGTTCCATTAATTAAGCACTTATCAAACCTTTTACCAGAACGTGGATTCATTCAATCATTTACATACACAGGTGGTACAAGTGTAAGTTATATTGTTCAGTTTGATTCTACAACCGAAGTTGCGCATTATTTAGCAACTTTAAACCAATCATCTTATTTGCAAGATTCAAAGGTAAATAGTATTACGTCAACTGAGCTACAGGATACTGCTCCAACTATTACTGAGGAAACAATCATTGATCCCTTTACTGGTTTAGAAACCTTAATGACTACGATCATTCCTGTTGAAGAAACAGATGAAGTTGTTCTACCACGTTATTTAGCTCAATTTGAATTAAAGTTAAATGAAGAAGAGTTAAAGAAATTACAAAAGGAGGGGGAATAAGTGACTCTCCGATTTACAAAGAAACACATTATAACACTTATTTTTAGTATGGTAATAATAGTAGGTGCGACCTATTTAACAAGTATTCTATTAATTGACCCTATTGAATTAGAAATTGATCGTTTAGAATCAAACGTAGTGATGCAGGAGAAACTTATTGATACATTAAAGCAAAAACAATCTAATGCAGATACTCCTGTAGTTAGTTCTACCGAAATCCAAAAAAAGATACCAGTTATTCCGCTAGTAGAACAGCTGATCCTGGATATAGAGCAAGCTGAAGCAGTGTCAAATAGTGAGATTGTAAACTTGGCATTTAGTGAAGCTGACTTTTCACTTCCAGCACCAGTAGAGCCAAACCAAACGACTGCAACAACTGAACAGGCAGAGGCAACAACTGAAGAACAACCTCAAAATAATGAAACAACAACTGAAGTAGTCGAGGAACAAGTTGAAGTGTTTGATCCAACGATAGTAGAAGGACTTAAACAAGTCACAGTCACAATAGCGATCAAATCACCTGGCTATTATGAATTAGAAAAGTTCTTATCATTAATTGAACACCAAACAAGAATTGCAAAAGTGGATTCTCTTAATTTCACGGGTAAAAGCGAAGTGGTCTCGGTCGCACAAGAAGACATTGATGAGCCATTAACTTATACGGTTACACTATCAACCTTCTATATGCCAGCATATCCAGAGCTTGCCGTAGAAGCACCAAAAGTGAACTACCCGGACCCAAGTGAAAAGAAAAATCCATTGTTCGTTAATACATCTGAAGAAGATGAATAAAATACACTTGCAGGAGACCCCTAAATATGGGTCTCTTTTTTTAATAGATAAGAATATTTAACAAATTTGAACTAGTTTTTGTGTCTAGCTCCAGCGCCTAGCCCCTCGGGGTCATAAGTCAAATCACTTCAGAAGTCAAGACTTCCTGCGTGATTCGCCTTATGCCTGTCGGGGCTGAACAAGGCGCTTGCGCTTTTCTTGTGCCTCTTAAAAAATTTGACGAAAACCTTCACACTTAAGTCGACAAATGTCTTGTTATTTTTTTTTCTGAGTATGCTAGGATGATAGAAAGTGTTAGAGGGTTCTAGTATTTTAAGGGCGGTGAAGAAATGGACAAGGGGAATAATCGGATATCGATTAAGATTAATGGAAATGAACGAAGATTTGGAGATGAAGCTGACAGTGGAATGAAGCAAGATGTTGATTCTAGTAATTCTACTGAAGAGGAAATTCTTCGACCATTTACTTATAAGAAAGAAACGGCAGCTGCGAAGGAAGAGGAAGAAAATGACGAATTTTCATGGGTACTACCAGATGAGAGTCAAGCTTCAAAAAGTGCTGATCCTATAAAGGTTGTGCAAATTGAAGATGTTCGAAATAAATCAAAAAAAGGAAATCCTTATTTTAAAAAGGCAACTCCGAAAACATCTAGCTTTAATCGAGGTCCTTCTTCTGCAATAAAAACGCTATTATTATCCATCTTTCTAGCAGTAATTGTTGGTTTAGGATTAGGTGCGATGATTCTGAATCTTATGTCAGGAGATGAACATCAACAAGCGATTGGAACGCCTACAGTAGCACCAGCTGATAGTGGTGATGCTTCAGCGTCTGATGGTGAACAAGGGAATGGTAACACAGCAGGAAATGCGGCCATTGAGCTTCCACCTTTGAATATAGCTTATGCTCAAGAAGGTGTTTACCAAAATAAAGAGGGCGTAAATGATTTAGTTGCTAAGATTAAGCAAAGCGGATTTCCAGCTTCTTCGGTCGAAATAGACGGTTCTTATACAGTGGTAGTTGGGATTGGAACTGATAAAGAAGTTATTAAGCCGATTGGTACTCTTTATCAAGCTGAGTCAGGGAAAGAACCCTATCATAAGGTTGTAGAGGTGGCGGGGGGAAGTTATTCAAAGGTCAATGAAAATGATGCTACTTATATTAAAGAAGGCCAAGCCTTATTCACACAATTATCAGCACTATCATCAACTGCATTTACAGCTAAGTCCATTTCAGATGATCAATGGACATCAATCTCCAAACTTCAAGATGGGTTGAAAGGAAAAGTGAATGATGACATGAGCGCTAGTATGAAATCATTCTCAACATCATTAACCAATGCGTATGATCAATTAAATGCTTATAAGAAATCAAATGATGAGGCTGCGTTAATGAAATCACAACAAGAACTACTTAATGCTTTTCAGTTTTATCAAGAATGGAAACTTTCTCTGTCTTAATTAAATAGTAAATAAAAAAGGGACTAGCAATAGTTCCTTTTTTACGGATAAAAACTCGTGAATGTTTTACAATAGAAACATCTGTGAAAAATGGGTTTTCCAAAATTGTCTAGTTACACGTAATTTGATACGATATTGGAGTATCTTCCATTCTTTCGAAAAAAATAATAAAGGGTGATTTAAATGCAACAACGCCTCATCTTAGCCTCAGGTTCTCCACGAAGAAAAGAACTTCTTAGTAATCTTCAGCTTGAATTTGATGTAATCGTTAGTGAAATTGAGGAAATCGTAGACAACACGATGACTCCAGAAAAAATTGTCATGTCTTTGGCCCTACAAAAAGCAGAGGATGTTGCTAGACATCATCGTGATGCTTTTGTCATAGGTTCAGACACGGTTGTTGTTTTTCAAAATGAGGTTTTGGGAAAGCCTAAAAATGAAGAAGACTCATTCCGAATGCTTAGAATGCTTTCAAATCAGACACATCAGGTATATACAGGGGTTGCCATATTAACTGGAACATCCAGGGTGACTTTTTTTGAACGAACAGATGTGACGTTTTGGGAGTTATCAGAATCGGAAATAGCTGCTTATATTAGTAGTGGTGAGCCGAAGGATAAAGCAGGTTCATACGGAATTCAAGAATTAGGCTCGGTACTCGTTAAAGGCATCAACGGTGATTATTTCTCAGTGGTTGGACTTCCTATTTCACGTACCATTCGCGAATTAAAAAAAGCAGGCTACATTATCTAGTTTGTTGCAATACATGAAATTTCTCAAATTCCTTAACCTTTTTTATTTTTAAAAGGGAGGAACAAATCTTGAATTCATCTTCATTAATGATCCGCGATTTTCCTATTGATGAACGACCACGGGAAAGACTGTTATCAGAAGGACCAGAAAGTCTATCAAATCACGAACTGCTTGCAATTATTCTTCGCACAGGAACGAAAGAGGAAAGTGTGCTACAGCTTTCAAATCGATTATTAAATCAATTTGAAGGGTTGAGACTACTTAAGGAAGCGACTGTTGAAGAAATTACAAGCATTAAAGGGATTGGCCCAGCAAAGGCCATTCAAATTATGGCCTCGGTTGAATTAGGCAGAAGGATTGGGCGACTTCAGTATGAAGATCGATATGTGATTAGATCTCCAGAAGACGGTGCTAACTATCTGATGGAAGAAATGCGATTTCTCACACAGGAGCATTTCGTTTGTTTATATTTAAACACAAAGAATCAAGTGCTTGCTAAACAGACCATCTTTATAGGTAGCTTAAATGCCTCCATAGTACACCCGCGCGAGGTGTTCAAAGAAGCTTTTAAACGCTCTGCTGCATCGATTATTGCACTGCATAACCACCCCTCAGGGGATCCCACCCCAAGCCGAGAAGATATTGATGTGACAAAAAGACTTGTTGAATGTGGTAAAATAATTGGTATTGAAGTATTAGATCATATCATCATCGGTGAACATAAATATGTTAGCTTAAAAGAAAAAGGGTATTTATAACCCCTATTTTTTTTCAGAGGGTTACGATATAATAATGGTTATGGGTTTTTGAGAGTATGTAATGAATGAAAAATCACTTTTTAGGATTTTCGTATCAGAAAGGAAGATACATTTTATGTTTGGAATAGGTACAAAGGACCTTGGTATAGATTTAGGAACTGCTAACACATTAGTATTTGTTAAAGGAAGAGGTATTGTTGTAAGAGAGCCGTCAGTTGTTGCTCTTCAAACAGACACAAAAAATATTGTCGCTGTTGGAAATGATGCGAAAAATATGATTGGTCGTACACCAGGAAATGTTGTCGCTCTTCGTCCGATGAAGGATGGCGTAATCGCTGACTATGAAACAACAGCAACGATGATGAAATATTACATAAGACAAGCTGTTAAAAAAGGTTATTTTGCTCGTAAGCCGTATGTGATGATCTGCGTACCATCAGGAATTACAGCAGTTGAAGAACGTGCGGTCATTGATGCGACTAGACAAGCAGGTGCAAGAGATGCTTATACAATTGAAGAACCATTTGCAGCTGCAATCGGAGCTAATTTACCAGTTTGGGAACCAACTGGAAGTATGGTTGTTGATATTGGTGGTGGAACGACTGAGGTAGCAATTATTTCTCTTGGAGGTATTGTGACAAGTCAATCCATCCGTGTTGCTGGTGATGAAATGGATGAATCAATCATTCAGTATATCCGTAAAACCTATAACCTGATGATTGGTGATCGTACATCAGAGGCTATTAAGGTTGAAATTGGTTCTGCTGGTTCACCTGAAGGTGTTGATAACATGGAGATTCGTGGCCGTGATTTATTAACTGGACTTCCAAAAACCATAGAAATAACTGCTGAAGAAATTTCAGGAGCTCTTCATGATACTGTGTATGCGATTGTCGAATCGGTGAAGAATACGCTTGAAAAAACGCCACCAGAACTGGCTGCGGACATTATGGATCGTGGGATCGTTTTAACAGGTGGGGGCGCATTATTGCGTAACCTAGATAAAGTGATTAGTGAAGAAACAAGTATGCCAGTCTTAATTGCAGAAGATCCACTTGATTGTGTGGCAATTGGAACTGGGAAAGCATTAGATCATATCGATTTATTTAAAAATAAGTCAAGAGATCATCGTTAATATGGAAGGCTGTTTTTAATCGTTAAATTGTTGTGTATAAGATATAACATTTTTATAGGTACAAGTTGATGGAACGGAAGGTGTGAGACTCCTGCGGGATTTGTGGGACAGATGAGACCCCACAGGAGCAAAACGACGAGGAGGCTCATCGCCCACCCCGCGGAAAGATTACACCTGGAGTGGAATTGACTACTATGTTTTAATTAGCAACCATTAACGAAAATAGCAAATGGAAATAAGGATATAAGAGGTGTAGGTCGTGCCACAATTTTTTCTAAATAAAAGACTTATCTTGTTGCTTGTTAGTATTATCATCTTAGTGGCATTGATTGGCTTTTCATTACAAGACCGAGATAAATTAACATGGCCAGAACAATTTGTTAAGGATTCGGTGGGCTGGGTGCAATCCCTGTTTCATAAGCCCTCCCAATCCTTAGCGGGTTTTTTTAACAATATACATGATATACAAAATACATATGAAGAGAACAAGCTCTTGAAAGAAAAGCTTGATCAATATGTGATACTTGAGACAGAAGCCCAAATTCTAAAAAAAGAGAATGAAGAATTAAAGGCAGTTCTCGAAAAGACAGAGAGCTTGGATGATTATGATAGTATTCAAGCAACGGTCATCAATCGTGATCCAACACTTTGGTATGATCTTTTAACCGTAAACCGAGGGAGTCAGCATGGTGTTAAAGCTAATATGGCAGTCATTACCTCACAGGGCTTGATTGGTAAGGTGAAAAGCGTGTCTGCCTATCATTCAACCATTCAATTATTAAGCTCTCCAGATCGGAAAAATCGAATTTCAGCTTATGTTCAGGATGTTCAAAATCAATTCTTTGTGATTGAAGGTTATGATCAGGAAGAAGAATCGTTGTTGTTAAAAGAGATTCCGTTTGAGGTTGAAGTTAAGGAAGGGCAGTCTGTGCTCACATCAGGTTTAGGTGGGGTGTTTCCCAAGAATTTACTTATAGGAGAGGTGACAGAAGTTGTTGCCGACAACTATGGGTTAACTAAAACTGCTTATGTCAAACCTGCTGCCGATTTTTATGAAATCAATCACGTTATTATCGTTGATCGAAAAATGGATGTGGTGGAAGAAGTTGAAGGTGAAGGTGAAGAGGAATGATGAAACGTCTGATCCTTCCTATCATCCTACTATTTTTATTTATACTAGAAAGTATTTTCGTTGACGTCTTACCTGCATCTTTTATCATGGAAGATCATTTATTAGTGCCTCATTTTCTCTTTGTGACAATTGTGTTCATTTCGATTAGAGGCAATAGAAATGAAGGTATGCTCCTTGGTGCCATATATGGGCTAATGTTTGATATTGTTTATACTGGAATACTCGGTCTTTATTTATTTTCCTTTCCACTTATCGCTTATGTTATTTCAAAGCTTGCCGGTATTCTTCAAAACCATATTGTCATCATTTCGATTTTATCAATTGTCAGTGTTGTCATTTTAGAATTTTTTGTTTTCGGTGTGAATAGTTTAATCGGTTATACAACGATCACAATGAATACATTTATTGAACGTAGACTGATATCTACGGCTATTTTGAATGGAATCTTTGTTATTTTGCTGTCATACCCGTTAGCGAAATTAATAGACAAACTTTCTGTTGTAGAATAAGTGATTAATTGTGTCAAATGTAAAAAACTTCGCTTTAAAAGAGGATAATACATGTCTTTTGTTGAAATATAAAGCATTGAGGTGAACATCGTGAAGGGGCAAAAACAACAACTTGTTACAATAAAAGGGACAAAAGATGGATTAACATTACATCTCGATGATCAATGTTCATTTCGAGAGCTTGTCGGAGAATTAACAGATAAGTTAGCTTTAAATCATAGCCATGGTGAAGATAGTCCATTGTTAGCTGTACGATTAAAAGTAGGTAATCGTTACTTGACCAAGATACAGGAAGAAGAGCTACGAACAATCATTAGAAGTAAAAAGCACTTGATCGTTGATTCAATTGAAAGTAATGTGATTTCAAAAAAGGAAGCAAAAGAGATTAAACAGAAAAATGAAATCGTTTCTGTTACTAAAATTGTTCGGTCTGGGCAAGTACTTAAGGTAGATGGAGATCTACTTTTAATCGGTGATGTTAATCCTGGAGGAACTGTTATAGCCGAAGGAAATATCTTCGTGCTTGGTTCATTAAGAGGAATTGCACATGCTGGATTTCATGGAAATAACGAAGCTGTTATTGCTGCATCATTAATGAAGCCTTCACAATTAAGAATAAGTAATATTATGAATAGAGCTCCTGACAATCATAAAGAAGACGAACAAAACGAGATGGAATGTGCATATGTTGACGAAAATGAAACGATTGTTATTGATCGGTTACAACAGTTAATGCATTTGAGACCGAATTTGACGAGGTTAGAAGGGGGAATCTAGCTGTGGGAGAGGCAATAGTTATCACATCAGGAAAAGGTGGTGTCGGGAAAACAACGACATCAGCCAATGTAGGGACTGCTCTTGCGCTAGCAGGTAAACGAGTCTGCTTAGTGGATACAGATATTGGTCTAAGAAATTTAGACGTTGTAATGGGCCTCGAAAACCGAATCATTTATGATTTAGTTGATGTTGTCCAAAAGCGTTGTAAGCTTCATCAAGCACTTGTGAAGGACAAGCGTTTTGATGATCATTTATATTTGCTTCCTGCTGCACAGACGAGTGACAAAACAGCTGTAACGCCAGATCAAATGAAGAAGCTGATTGATGAGCTTAAACAGGACTTTGATTATATCGTGATAGATTGCCCAGCGGGAATTGAACAAGGATTTCAGAATGCAATTGCAGGTGCAGATCGCGCATTAGTTGTGACAACTCCTGAAATATCTGCTGTTCGAGATGCAGACCGTATTATCGGACTACTAGAGAAGGAAGATATCGAACCACCTCGATTAATCATCAATCGTATTCGTAATCATATGGTGAAAAATGGAGATATGCTAGATGTAGATGATATTGTTACACATCTGTCCATTGACTTGATTGGTATTGTAGCTGATGACGATTCCGTCATTAAAGCATCAAACAGTGGTGAACCAATTGCATTAGATGGTAATAGCAAATCAGGAATCGCATACCGTAATATCGCACGTCGAATCTTAGGCGAAAGCATTCCACTTCAATCACTAGAAGATGATGATAAAGGTGTTTTCACCAAACTAAAGAAATTCTTCGGAGTACGTTAATTGGACGGACTCGAATTTTAGTAGTTTAGAAGATAGTTTCATAATGTTTGATTGATAGATCAAACTAAAAAAGAGTTAAATCTTTGAAAGTAACAGAGATTTAACTCTTTTTTATATGGTCAAAACTAGGTGATGTGATGGGAAAGGTAACTAAAGTCGAGATAGGTTCCCCAAAGTGAGGTTAAGCCCAGGTCAAGGTAACTAAAGCCGAGATAGGTTTGAAGCCCAGGGAAAGGTAACTAAAGCCGAGATAAGTTCCCCAAATCAATCCGAAGCCAAGGAAAAGGTAACTAAAGCAGAGATAGGTTCCCCAAATCGAGCCGAAGCCAAGGAAAAGGTAACCAAAGCCGGGAAAGGTTCCCCAAATCGAATCGAAGCCCAAGGCAAGGGAACCAAACCCAAGATAAGTTCCCCAAAGCGAGCCGAAGCACAGTGAAAAGGTAACAACCCCCAACCGCAAAAACGCATTCATCCTTCAAAATCCAATAAAATTAACAATAATAGTCATATCACACCCGGACAAGTCATAAAATTGTACAAACTTCGTTAAAGGGAATGGTGTAGCTATGAGTCATCGTGCAGATGAAATAAAAAGAAGAATCGCCAAAAGAAAACGAGAACGACTACCTACTAATCTACCAGACAAGAAAAGAGAACCATCCTCCTTTCTCGTTAAAGATGAAGAAAAATACGGATATGATCATTTTTCAAGCTATGAAGGTGGCAGTTCGGGTGAAAACGGACATCCGCTATTTCGAAAAGAAGTATTTATGTTTAAAGTTTTATTATCTGTTTGTCTTGTCCTAGTTGTTGCCATCTTATTTAAAAACGGATCCGCTGATCTCGATCCAGCGAGAAACTTCGTAACGAAGACAATGGAAAATGACTTTCAATTTACTGCTGTATCCGCATGGTACGAGGAACAGTTCGGAAATCCACTAGCTTTCTTCCCGACATCAGATAATAAAGATACTGAAACAGCTGATGCTAAGGTAGAGAATCGTCCACATTATGCCGTCCCAGCGATAGGTACTGTTACTGAAAGTTTTCAAGATAATGGTCAAGGAGTAATGGTTGAAACGGGCAGTAACTCGGCTGTAGAGGCGATGAACAGTGGGACTGTAACATTTGCTGGTACGAAAGATAATCTAGGGAAAACAGTGATTATTCAACACGGTGATGGAAGTCAGACTTGGTATGGGAATCTTGAATCAATCAAAGTTCCTCTGTATACCTTTATCAAAACAGGGGATGAAGTTGGTCAGGTGACCGATACTGAAAATGAGAAAGGGATGTTTTATTTTGCAATTAAGCAGGGTGAGACATTTATTGATCCAATACAGGTGATCAAATTTGATTAAACTTTTATCAAAAATTCATATACATCCATTATTATGGGTATTAATTGGACTAGCAATTATTACTGCTCATTTTAGAGAACTACTAATGCTATTTGTTATTGTTTTTGTCCATGAAATGGGTCACGCATTATGTGCCCATTTTTTTTCTTGGAGAATTCGGAGAATCTTACTTCTACCGTTTGGTGGAGTAGCAGAGATGGAAGAGCACGGTAATCGCCCATTGAAGGAGGAAGTGCTAGTTGTACTTGCAGGACCAATTCAACATCTATGGATGATTGGATTAGGATATGGTTTATTTTCAATCTCATTAATATCACAAGAAACACTGGACCTATTTATTTTTCAAAATTTGATGATTCTAGGATTTAATTTATTGCCGATTTGGCCATTAGATGGTGGCAAGCTTCTATTTACTCTTTTTTCATGGCGTTTCTCATTTTATAAATCACATCAATTCATGTTAACCTCATCAATTATTGCTATTTTCTTATTTATAGTAGGATTAATCCTGATTAATCCAACACAATTAAACTTATGGATTATAGTCACTTTCTTAATTTACTCGATTGCTCTTGAGTTCAAAAACAGGCATTTTGTGTTAATGCGTTTCCTCTTAGAACGCTATTATGGCAAACATCGTAGCATTAGTATGTTAAAACCACTGATGGTCGATGAGTCAGTGACAATCCAAGAGGTGCTTTGGATGTTTCAAAGAGGCTACAAGCACCCCATTATTATTCATAAGAACGGAAGAAAGCAACCTCAAATTGACGAAAATGAACTTCTACATGCTTATTTTTCCGAAAAAAAGACGACAGAGTCAATTGGAGAAGTGTTTTACTCATGGACGTAGGGTATAATTGCTAGAAAGAAGACGTCAAAGTGAGGCTATATGAATTGAAGAAGATTGTGTTAAATGTGAGAACGAGTGAAAAGCGAATGGCTGTTATTGAAGAAGGAAAAGTCGTGCAATTAAAAATGGTTCAGCCGTCTAAACGTGAACATGTAGGAGATATTTATGTTGGACGAATTACTGATGTCCTACCTGGAATCCAGGCGGCTTTCGTTGATATTGGAACTGAGAAAAGTGGGTATTTACATAGAGATCAATTGCTCTCATATCAAAATAGTGACATCAAGCAAAAAGAATCTAAAAGTATTTCAAGCTTTATTCATCAAGGTCAGGAAGTGTTAGTCCAGATTGTAAAAGAAGGAATAGGTAGCAAAGGCCCAAAATTAACTGAGATCATTGAATTGCCTGGTCAATTTCTTGTGTATTTGCCGCTAGAAGCTTCTGTAGCTGTTAGCCGAAAAATGAGAAATGAAGAGGAAAGAGAGAAATGGAGAGAGTTTGGGCAGGAAGTGTCACACCCAGGAGAAGGTGCGATTTTTCGAACATTATGTGAAGAACATTCAGTTGAAATGGTTTTAGCTGAGTTGAATAGACAGAGAAAAGACTATAAGTCCATTTTAGAGAAAAAGAAGAGTGCAAAAAAGCCGTCACTTTTATTTGAGGCAGAAACGATGATTGATCAATTATTACAGGAAACTCGTATAGAAACCTCAGATGAAGTAATTGTTGATGACTTTGATTCTTTTCAGATTTTAACAGAAAAGTTGACTTGTTCAGTTAAGCGATATAACGGGAAAGAGAATATATTCAATAGGTATCAGCTTGAACAAGAAATAGAGAAGACATTAAACAAAGTAGTCACTTTAGATAATGGAGCTTATCTTGTTATTGAGAACACGGAAGCGTGTACGGTGATTGATGTAAATTCAGGTAAATTTCAAGGAAAGTCCAATCAACAAGAAACAGTACTGAAGATAAATATGGAAGCTGCGAAAGAAATTGCACGACAAATAAGGCTGCGCGACCTTGCAGGGATGATTTTAATCGATTTTATTGACATGAAGAGTTCGAAAGATCAGGAAAAGGTTATTTCGGTTTTTAAGAAAAATGTAAAAGCAGACTTTTATCCTTCTATGGTTCATGGATTTACGAGACTTGGTATCTTAGAGGTAACAAGGAGAAGAACGCGACATAGTCTGGCAGAGACGTTGCTTTCACCATGTCTTCATTGTGACGCAACAGGCTTAGTTAATAGTGCAATGAGTGTATATTACCAATTAGAGCGGGATCTGATGGAATACGAAAGAACAGATACAGAAGCAGTATGGGTTGATATTTCCTCCGATTTAAAGGCTTTAATTGATGATGAAAACCATAAATTGTTACAAGAAAGAAGTAAGCTTTCAATTTATTTCACAGAAGGCAAAGAAATGAATCGGAGTTATCTTATTCGACATATCGGGACAGAAGAAGAGGTAAAGGATCGATTGAACAGGTATCTATCATAATTTAATATTGACACTCTAGTATCCATGTGATAATATTTGTATGTTATTGTTTGTAGCACCCATGCTACAACCGCACAGACTAGGTATTAAGTTTTTAGATTACATATGTTCTCTAAAGCACCTGACGATGGCGAGTCTTAGAAATATAGGAGGTGCAATTATGTACGCAATTATTGAAACTGGTGGTAAACAAATCAAGGTTGAAGAAGGCCAAGCAATCTACGTTGAGAAATTAAACGGAGAGCAAGGCGAAACAGTTACTTTTGACAAAGTATTATTCGTTGGTGGCGAAAACGTTCAAGTTGGAAGCCCAACTGTTGAAGGTGCAACTGTAACAGCTAAAGTTGAAAAACAAGGTCGCGCAAAAAAGATCGTTGTTTTCAAATATAAAGCGAAAAAGAACTACCGTAAAAAGCAAGGTCACCGTCAACCATACACTAAAGTTGTAATCGAAAAGATTAACGCTTAAGGTTTGATGGATGATTAAAGTAACGATTATACGATCACCTCAAGGTTTGATTGAGTCGTTTACGATGAGTGGACATGCCAACTTTGCAAAGCGTGGTCAAGATATTGTTTGTGCCGGAGCATCAGCTGTTTCGTTTGGAACAGTCAATGCGATTGAAGCACTCACAGGTGTTGTTCCAGGAATTGAGCAAGGTGGTAAAACTGGCTTTCTCCGCTGTGATATTCCAGTAGGATTAGAACAAGAGATTGCAGAGAAGGTACAATTGCTTCTTGAAGGTATGCTCATATCATTAGAGACAATTGAAAGAGATTATGGACAGTATATAAAAATTACTAAATAGCAGGAGGTGCATATCATGTTAAGATTAGATCTTCAGTTCTTCGCTTCTAAAAAAGGGGTAGGTAGTACTAAAAACGGTCGTGATTCAATCTCGAAACGTCTTGGTGCAAAACGTGCTGATGGTCAATTCGTTACAGGTGGATCAATTCTTTACCGTCAACGCGGTACAAAAATTTATCCAGGTGAGAACGTAGGCCGTGGTGGTGACGATACTCTATTCGCTAAAGTTGACGGTGTTGTTAAGTTTGAGCGTCTAGGTCGTGACCGTAAGCAAGTGAGTGTATATCCAACAGCTCAAGAAGCTTAATTCATTGAAAACTCTAACCGCTAGGTTAGAGTTTTCTTTTTTTCCTTAAAAATAAGTAAATTCGAACTCAGTTTTAGTGTCTAGCTCCAGGCGCCATCGGCTCGGGGTCATAAGCCAATCCGTCTAGAAGGTTAAAGAACAACCTTCAAGTCGGCTCGTCTTATGCCTGTCGCCGATAAACGGGCGCCTTGCGCTTTTCTT
>NZ_FNJU01000023.1 GCF_900104555.1 Litchfieldia salsa | reverse complement strand
TTCCTACTCCTTCGTGGGATTCCTCTCCACTTTCGCGGGATTACCCTCTTCTTTCGTGGGATTACACTCTCTTTCCGGGAATTCACTAACACTCTACACCTATCAATCTACCACACCAAACCAAAAAGGCCTCCAATCCACGAAGGCCTTCCCCTTATATTTATAGCATTTCAGAAGTCGTTTTTGCTTGCATATGAAGCAATAAATAGTCAGGTCCACCTGCTTTAGAGTCGGTGCCAGACATATTGAATCCGCCAAATGGCTGATATCCAACAATGGCTCCAGTACATCCACGGTTGAAGTAAAGATTCCCAACATGGAAATCTTCTCGTGCTTTTTCAATGTGAGCACGGTTGTTGGTAATGACAGCACCTGTTAAACCGTATTCTGTATTATTAGCAATATCAAGCGCATGATCAAAGTCTTTTGCCTTACAGAATGCAACTACAGGCCCAAAGATTTCTTCCTTCATTAGACGGGCATTTTCATCAACATCCGCAAAAATTGTTGGTTGGATGAACCAGCCCTCAGAGTCATCTCCCCTGCCACCATAAGCTAGCCTACCTTCTTCTTTACCAATTTCTACATAACTCATAATCTTGTCATATGCACCTTGGTCATTAACAGGTCCCATTGAAACAGTTGGGCTTCCAACTGTATCCCCTACTGATAATTTTTTCGTTAACTTCACTACACGATCAAGTACTTGAACATATACATCTTCAAGAACAACTACCCGTGAACAAGCTGAACACTTTTGACCTGAGAAACCGAATGCAGAAGCCACGATTGATTTTGCCGCCAATTCTAAATCAGCATCTTTATCAACAACAATCGTGTCCTTACCACCCATCTCAGCAATTACGCGCTTCAGCCAAATCTGACCTTCATTTAATTTTGATGCACGTTCATAAATGCGAAGACCAACATCACGAGAACCGGTAAAGCTGATAAAACGAGTACGGGGATGATCTACTAAGTAATCTCCAACTTCTGAACCGCTACCTGGAATATAGCTAACAACTCCAGCTGGCAGTCCAGCTTCCTCTAACACTTCCATAAATTTTGCTGCAATGACTGGGGTGGTACTTGCTGGCTTTAGTAAGACAGTGTTACCCGATACAAGCGCAGCTGTCGTCATCCCTGCCATGATTGCAAATGCAAAATTCCATGGTGAAATAATAACTCCAACCCCAAGTGGGATGTAATTAAATCGATTATATTCAATTGGACGGCTTTCGATTGGAATTCCGTCTTTTAATTTTAACATTTGACGTCCGTAATACTCCATGAAATCAATTGCTTCTGCTGTATCAGCATCGGCTTCATTCCACGGTTTTCCTGCTTCTTTAACAAGTAGTGCAGAGAATTCATGCTTGCGACGGCGAACAATAGCAGAAGCGCGGAATAAGATATCAGCACGCATTTCAGGCTTTGTTTTTCGCCATGTTTGGAAGGTATGATCCGCCACCTGCATTGCTTTTTCGGCAAGTGCTTTATCTGCTTTGGATACACGTCCGACAACTTCGGATCGATCTGCTGGATTTACTGAGACAATTTTCTCTTCAGTGGTAATACGTTCTCCACCAATAATCAAGCTATAATCTTTGCCTAAATACGTCTCAACTGTTGCAAGACCAGCCTCAAAAGCTTTCTTGTTCTCCTCAACAGTAAAATCAGTAAATGGTTCGTGTTTGTATGGAACTACCATTCTAATTTTCGCCTCCCTTTCTACTCTAAAAAGCAGTTGAAAATCTTTACAATTATTATTCTACTAGAAATATCCTAACTCTTCAAACCATACAAAATAGTTAGACTTTTCAAATTAATGATACAAGCCTATTCTAAGAAAAGCGCAAGGCGCCCGCTTATCGGCGACAGGCATAAGACGATTCGGCTGGAAGGTTGCTTTTTAACCTTCTTGACGGATTGGCTTATGACCCCGAGCCGATGGCGCCTGGAGCTAGACAATAAAAACTAATTATCCTCCTATAACCTACATTGAATCAACCAAAAAAAAGGAGACCCATTGGCCCCCCTAAAATTGTTATTCATAAATATGGACAAACGGTTCTTCATCACCTGAATCGCGGACGATTAAACCTTCTGGTCCACTTTCCGAGGAAATATAGATGCGAACATTCATATAACTAGGAAAATGATCCATCACAAGCCCTGTTACATATTGAGTAAATCCAACTACTTCTGCTTTTCCATAAAACTGCATTGGAATGGTGATCTTGAGCTCCTGTAGCTCATCATTTTTATAGAAGCCTTGACCTATCACACCTGTGTAATTTGTGAAATAATCGGCAATATCTCGTTGAAAATTCTCAAATTTAACTGCATCCTCTGGGTAAGCCTTAGTTGCATTAGTCGATGGAAAGAATTGATACTCCTCTTTCACATCTTCCCATTTTCCAAGCTTAGAACTATTCCCATCCACCTTTGCTTTAGCAATAAAGTTACCTGGAGCAATCGATGAAATTTCTGCTTGTTCAAATAAGGAAATCACAATCGGTACTTGACTGAGTTCAGGGATATTTCTTAAACGTTTAATAATTTCATCAGCCATTTTTTTACCTTCTGCTTCAAGTATAGCTGAATCAATCTTTGCTTCCCGCTGAAATCCACGATATTCTTCTATCACATAGTCATCAGGTAACTTGTAATAATAAACAGAATTCAAAGCTAAACCGATAGCGATACCACCTAATTCAACCTGCCCCTCGCTATTTTTCACCAAATAGTTATGTTCAAGGATGCTTGATAAATAGATCGGGCTTTTTTTCATTTGCTCTTCATACGGAATACTTGCATCATAGGCAAAACTAGGATTTAAACCAAGATTCTCTGGCTCCTTGTCTTTATCCTTAGATGCCTGCTTCTTTGCTGCAAGCTGTTCAGCCGTTAACGTTCTACCCAACCAACTCTCAATCGTTGTTTTCTTTAAGTATTGTCCTTCCTGGTATAAATACTTATCAACACTGAAAGTATCTTGTGCCATTCTCATTAAACCCGTTTCAAATTCATCGATGTCGAGACGGGTATTTAGTCTACCTAACACAAGACCTCTCGCTTCCCCAGATTTAAATGGCAATATTGTTCGATAATACGATTCTGAGATGTTGTATTTTGGAATAATCGCAGTCTCCTTTGTATCATTTGTCTCCTGTACAACTTCTTCTTCCTTTTCGAAGGTAGGAGCACATCCTGATACAAGAAGCACTAGTGTAAGACCTAACATGAGTAGGTTTTTCAAAATTAAACACCTCTTACTTTTTCAATTCTTGAATTAATCGTTGTTCATCCCAAATCTCAATGTTTAATTCCTGTGCTTTTGTTAACTTTGAACCCGCTGCCTCACCTGCAATTAGTAAATCAGTACTCTTACTAACACTTCCAGTTACTTTCCCACCAAGTGCTTCGATTTCACTTTTTGCATCATTACGATTAAGCTGTTCTAATTTTCCCGTCAACACAATGGTTTTCCCCGCGAAAACAGAATCAATATCTGTAGTATCCATTAGTTTAGGACCCTTATAAGCCATATTCACGCCACTTTGTTGGAGCTCATTTATTAATGTTTCTACCTCAGGTTGATCAAAAAATGCGACAACCGATTCAGCCATTTTATCACCAATCTCATGGATGCTAATCAAGTCCTCAAAGCTTGCATTCTGTAAATTGTCAATGATTTCAAAGTTCTGCGCTAGTGTTTTTGCCGCTTTCGCACCTACATGTCGAATTCCTAAACCGAATAATAGTTTCTCTAACGAGTTTTGTTTCGATTGTTCTATCGCTTTTAGAAGATTATCAACTGATTTTTCACCCATACGCTCTAACTGCAGGAGCTGATCTTTTTCAAGCTTATAGAGGTCAGCTACATTTGCGACAAGCTCCTCTTTGAATAATTGGGCAATTACTCTCTCTCCAAGGCCATCAATATTCATCGCGTTTCTTGATACAAAATGAATCAATCCTTCACGGATTTGAGCAGGACATGCAGGGTTAATACAACGAAGAGCTACCTCTTCTTCAAGCCGCACAAGCTCACTTTCACACTCTGGACAATGTGTTGGCATTGAAAACTCTATTTCTGCACCAGTTCTTAAATCTACAATAACATTAACAACTTCAGGGATAATGTCGCCTGCTTTTTTAACAACGACCGTATCACCAATCTTCAGATCCTTTTCACGGATAAGGTCTTCATTGTGAAGGGATGCTCTCTGTACAGTTGTACCTGCTACACGAACAGGTTGTAAGATGGCTGTTGGTGTGATGACTCCAGTTCTTCCAACACTTAGCTCTATATCTAATAGCTTTGTCATGACTTCTTCTGCTGGGAACTTATACGCAATCGCCCATCTTGGACTTTTTGCTGTAAATCCTAAAGCCTCCTGATCAGCTAAAGAATCAACCTTTATTACAATTCCATCAATTTCATATGCAAGATTAGGGCGTTTTTCTGTCCAGATTTCTACATACTTAATCACGTCATCAATCGTAGCACATCTTTGACGTTCTGGGTTTGTTTTGAAGCCTAAATCATCAAGAAGATCTAGTCCTTCACTATGAGAAACAACGCCAGTATCGCCTAGGTCTGCAATACTATAGAGGTAAATATCAAGGTTGCGCTTTGCTGCAATTTTTGGATCGAGCTGTCGTAGTGAACCAGCCGCAGCATTTCTCGGGTTCGCAAATGGCTCTTCTTCATTTTCAAGCTTTGCTTTATTTAAGCTCTCAAATGACTTTCTCGGCATAAATGCTTCCCCACGGACTTCAAGCGAAATTGGTTGTTTGATTCTTAATGGGATTGATCGAACGGTTTTTAGGTTTTCTGTAATATCCTCACCAATGGTCCCGTCTCCACGAGTCGCACCTTGGATAAACAAACCGTTCTCATATCTCAGAGATACAGCTAGTCCATCAATCTTTAGTTCACATACATAAGAAATCTCCCCACCAACAGCTTGTTTTGCACGGCGGTCAAAATCCCTTAAGTCATCCTCATTAAATGCATTCCCCAAGCTAAGCATTGGTGTTCGATGCTCCACTTTGCGAAAGGCATCTAATATATTTCCACCAACGCGAAGGGAAGGCGAATCATTCGTGATAAATTCAGGATATTCGCCTTCTAACTGCTGAAGTTCCTGCATTAAACGATCATATTCCGCATCAGGAACTGACGGTTTATCTAAAACATAATATTCATAATTATATTGATTCAAACTAACATGTAGTTCATTTATACGTTGCTGTGCCGCTTTTTCCATTAGTTCAACCCTCTCGTTAAAATGAAATAAGTTCATTGATTATAACAGAGTTGCTTACACTTTTGTAACCGGCGCAAATTTAGCAAGAAGTCTTTTAATCCCTGTTGGGCTTGGAAATGCAATATCAAGTTCTTTTGATTCACCTTCACCCTTAACACTAACAACTGTGCCAATGCCCCACTTCTTATGCTCCGCTTTATCCCCTACTTGCCAAGTAATTTCATTCCCACCTGTAGACTTTGCCGCTGTAAATGTCGGCTGTGGCATCGCACGTCTTTCAGAGCGCGCAGGAGTAAATGGCGTTCTGGCAGGTGTTTGAGCAGTTATTTGCGCTCTTGCTTTAGCTCTTGCCTGATTTTCCTGTTGCTTCAACATTTCATTCATGTTCTCTAATAAGTCTGCAGGAATCTCCCCTATAAACCTTGAAACTGGATTCATATTTGTACGTCCAAATAATGTTCTCATCTGTGCATTTGTGATATATAAATCTTCCTCTGCACGAGTAATCCCTACATATGCAAGTCGACGCTCTTCCTCCATCTCAGCCTCTTCCATCAAAGAACGACTGTGAGGGAAAACACCTTCCTCTAATCCGATTAAAAAGACAACTGGAAACTCCAATCCTTTTGCAGAGTGCAATGTCATAAGTACAATTGCATTACTCTTGTCCTTTTCTTCCTCATCTTCTTCTAATTTATCAATATCAGCCACAAGTGCCAAGTCTGTTAGAAATGCAATTAAGCTTTTGTCTTCATTTTTTTCTTCGAAATTTTTTGTAACCGATAAAAATTCCTCAATATTCTCAAGACGACTTTCAGCTTCGATTGATTTTTCATTTTTAAGCATGTCCCTGTAACCTGTTTTATCTAGAATTTCTTCTACTAGTTCTGTTACAGATAGATACTCTTGCATCTGACCCCAATGGTTAATTTGATTTCGGAAGTCTCGTAATGAATTCGTTACTTTTGCACTTAATCCTAGTAAATCAATATCAGCAAGAGCATCAAATAAAGATAAATCTGTTGTAATTGCATAGTTTGCAATTTTATCAACCGAGGTTGATCCTACACCACGTTTAGGAACATTGACAATTCTTGCTAAGCTTAGATCATCATCAGGGTTGGCTACTAAACGTAAGTATGCAAGAAGATCTTTAATTTCTTTTCGATCATAGAACTTTGTTCCTCCAACAATTGTATAGTTGAGATTACTTTTAAGAAGCACTTCCTCCATAACACGAGATTGGGCATTTGTACGATAGAGGATTGCAATATCTGATAGTTTCCTTGCTCCACTATTAACTAAATCACGAATTTTTCCTGCAACAAAATGTGCTTCCATTGCTTCACTATCAGCACGATAATAACTAATCTTACTACCTTCGTCATTTTCCGTCCAAAGTACCTTCGGCTTTCTGTTCGAATTATTCTCAATCACCACATTGGCTGCTTGAAGAATTCGTTTAGTTGAGCGATAGTTTTGCTCTAGCATAATCATTTGTGCGTTTGGATAGTCTTTTTCAAACGAAAGAATGTTAGCAATATCAGCACCACGCCAACGATAGATAGATTGATCTGAATCTCCAACCACACAAATATTTTTAAATCTTGCTGCTAATAGTTTAACTAATAGATATTGAGCATGGTTCGTATCTTGATACTCATCCACATGAATATATTGAAATTTACGCTGATAATTTGTAAGAACCTCTGGTACTCTCTGAAATAACTGAATGGTTGTCATGATTAAATCGTCGAAGTCCAATGACTGATTCTTTCTCAATTTACGTTGATATTCTGTATACACATCACTGACTGTTTGTTCATAATACCCACCAGCACCAACTGTTTTTGCGTATTCTTCAGGAGTAATCAATTCATTTTTAGCACTACTAATTGAACCTAATATACTTCTAGGGTCATTCTTTTTTGGATCCATGTTTTTCTCTTTTAGTACACTTTTTATAACAGACAGCTGATCACCAGAGTCTAAAATGGAGAAATTACGATTGATGCCAAGTCTATCAATGTCTCTTCTAAGAATTCGGACACACATAGAGTGGAACGTCGAAATCCAAATATCTTCTGCTGCTCCTCCAACAATAGCAGAAACACGATCCTTCATTTCTCTTGCCGCTTTATTTGTAAAGGTAATTGCAAGAATATTCCAAGGCGCTACTTGCTTTTCAGCCATAAGATAGGCAATTCGATGTGTCAGTACTCTTGTCTTTCCACTACCTGCACCCGCCATTAGTAGAAGTGGGCCATCTGTTGCTTTTACTGCTTCTTGTTGTTCTTTATTCAACCCCGCTAACAATTTATTACTCATAAATTGCATTACATCACACCCTTATCTAAAATTCCCTCACAACTTTTAAGAACATATGTTTTTATTTTAAACGATTTTCCCTTATATTTGTAGTCTAACCTTTAACAGCTTGTACAGTTTTTATCGCAGAAGCTAGATCACTATATACAATGTTTCCAACAATCACAGTATCAGCAAATTCCGCCATCTCTTTTGCCTGTTCTACTGTGGTAATACCCCCACCATAAAAAAGCTGTGTTTCACTTAGCGTTGCTTTTACTTCCTTCACGACTTTCTTATCTCCATATGTTCCGCTATATTCTAAGTAAAAAATCGGTAAATGGAACATTTTCTCTGTCATTTGTGCATATGCGATAATATCATCTATATCTAAATCTGTCTTAGCATCTGTTAATGTAGCAGCTTTGCAGTCTTTGTTTACAATACAATATCCTTCCATGATTATTTCATCCCAGTTCATAATTTCCCCATACTCTTTAACAGCTTGATGGTGAAGTCCTGTAATCCAATCAGTATTACGACTGTTAAGAACTGTTGGAATAAAATAAAGATCAAATCCAGGTGTCACTGATTCTATCGTTGATACCTCTAAGATACACGGAACAGTATACCTTCGAATACGAGACATAAGGTGGATCACATTATCTAATGTGACGCCATCACTACCCCCTACAAGAATCGCATCGGTTCCTGATTCACAAATTTTCTCTAAGCTTTCATCACTTATCTCTTTTTGTGGATCAAGCTTGAAAACATGCTTCCATTCCTTATAATCGTACACAGTGATCCCCCATTCTCATTTTCCATTTCTCCATTATAGCAAAAAAACGTCTATAACATAAAAAAACAGCCGAACGAAACGCTCGACTTTTTCATGTACCTTTATATCATAATAAGTGGCTACATTCAGCTATTCTCTATTGATTCCTGCTGTTCCTTCACACGATCCAATGCCATCTGGTAAGCATCATTTCCATAATTTAAGCATCTTTTCACTCTAGAAATGGTTGCTGTACTAGCACCAGTTTCTGTTTCGATTTTATGATAAGTATTTCCACCCTGAAGCATTCTAGCTACTTCAAGTCGCTGTGATAAAGATTGAATTTCATTAACTGTACATAGGTCATCAAAAAATCGATAACATTCGTCTAAATCTTTAAGTGATAGAACTGCATTAAATAGTTGATCAAGTTCTTTACCACGTAATTTATCTATTTGCATATGATTTTATAACTCCTTTAGCTATTTAGTTTCCATAAGAAACAGAACTAGAGATTCCTGGATTACTCGGTATGATGTTAATCCATGTCTTCCCAGGGACAAATCCAACTGAATCTCCATTCAAGACTGGAAGAATCCTTCCATCTTGGTTTTCCCACTCTACTTCTTGAGAAATCCCTTTTTGTAATAAAAGCCCCTTACCTCCTGAAGTCATATCAATTCGTCTACGTCCAACATCGTCAATAACTTCATGTGTCATCTCAACAATGAATACATTGTCTAACGAAACCGGCGCTTCTGTTTCACGGTCTACTGTTTGCTCACCATTACTATAGCGATCATATGTCTCTGTTTGTTCATTATAAGTATAGGTAGCTGCAAATATTTCTCTTGAAGAATAGGCAACCCTTACATTCTTTGCTTCTGATCCTTGAAGCCCAGCAACTTCTTCTTCTGATAAAAAGGGAAGCTTTGGTACTGTGCTTTCAAATGAGTATCCTTTTAAATCTGCACCTTTTTTTATGTTTTCATAAGAAATATAGGAATTATGTGGTGCAACCCGACTACTATCTCTTAAAAAAAGGCTTCCATCATAGATCATTCCGTTTATATTATCGACTACGTTTGCTTGTAATTCTCGTTCTGCATCAATGCTCCAGCCATGTGCAACGAAAAACGCGTCATATCCAATACTTAAATCAATATAGTATTCTCTTGCACTTCGAACAGGTCCAATCACTTCAGGTTTCTCACTCTGATAAATTGCGAAAAATCTTGTCACATCCCCCTCAGCCAATACCTCATACACAAGATCCGCTTGATACAGGCCTGATTGTGGCCTTGCCTTTGGATGATTGTTAATGATTACTCCGAATGGCCTTTGTGTGACATCTTCAACTGTTTCCAGTCCAGTTAATGGGTATACAGTAGGCGGTGGTTCAGGTGTCTCTTTCTCTGGTTGTGATGGTCCTGGATCATTTGTTGGTTGATCGACTACATGATTTTGGTCATTACTACAAGCAGCTAATAAAACGAAAAGAGTGATGACGAAAAAAGTGAACATTCGTCTCATACCTAGCACAACCTTTACTGAAATAAAATATAAGTGTTTACACTTTTATATTTTAACGCATTATCGACGGAAAGAGTACAATTTTATTCATGACATCATAAATTCCTTTTGGTGTAATTCGGATATAGGGTAAATGTGTGGATGATAAAAACAAGAGTGTATAAATCGGGTCATCGAACTTATATCCTCGTTCTCGTAAAAAAAAGGTTAATTGCTTTTCTTCTGTGATCAATTCCTCAACAGGCTTCACCGACATTTGTCCTAATAATTCTAGTGGCACTTCATGGATCACTTGATTATTTTCAGTAAGAACAATACCACCACCAAGCTCCTTCATTCGATTGAAGGCAAGTAACATATCTTCCTTACTCTTACCGATTAAAATGATATCTCCTGTACCAGAATAGGAGCTCGCAATACCAGATACATGGTTGGCAAATCCTTTAATGATTGTATTCACTCGCCATTTACCCTTACGATCTACAAGCATAAGAAAGCTTTCATCATGACTGGTAGCTAGTTGATTAGACGAGGCATCCTTCGTCACTGAGAACGGTTTCATAATGACCGAATTCACCATTTCCATACCAAAAGGCATTGAGAATTGTAGATCATCAATCGTTAGATTCCAATCCAGTTCTAATTTAGAGATATCATGATTTTCCCATTGTACAGTTGGAAAGCTCTCGACTAAAGCATGTGCTTTCTTTACCCATTTTCCTTTAGCCAATACAGACACAGGTGAAGGGTTATCTTCTGCCGTTAAAAAATTTATATTCGCAACTCTACCTGTAGCAATATTTCCATGAAGATAATCAATATTATAGTATTTGGCAATGTTAATGGTTCCCATATTATAGGCATCTACAATTGGAACACCTTTTTCTATCGCAATACGAATGAGATTATCAGTTATACCTTGCTCATAAAATGATGGAGGTGAACCGTCAGTCGTAAAAAATAACTGATCGTACTGATCAATTCCCAGCTCATGAATTTCATCAAGAATGGTTGGCAAATCAGGACGGATAGACGAATAACGAAGGGAAGTTGTGTATCCTTGCAAAAGTCTCGTTAACACGTCCTTACCTGTCATGGATTCATGATCACAATCTGCACCTAACAGCATTAATTTTGCTAAAGTCTTTTCAGATGCTCCTGGGAAATGCCCTTCGATTTGCTTTCTCATACGTTTTGCTTCTTGTATCCAATGTAGCATTAAATCATCACCATCAAGCAATTTCGGCCATCCTGTTAATTCTCCACCCTGCAGAACAGCATCATGCTCAAGCCATGATTTAATATTTGCATGTGAAAATATCATTTCTTCATCTTTTATTTCCGTTTGGGGGTCAAAACGACACCACCAATACATGCTAACCGGCAAATTTCTTAGCTCACTAATGAAAGAAAACGCTTTCTTTTTATCTAAATGCAAAGCGAGTGTAAGGTTGTCATTGATAAGTGTTGTCGTCCCACTTTGAGATGCATATTGAGCAAAGCTGTGGGGATTATATAATTGAGAAGGATGCACATGTGGTTCAATGTAGCCTGGTACTAGAAAATAGGAACTGCAATCAACTATTTCACAATTTCTAGTGTCGTCAGGTAAATTGTCACCGACATATACAATTCGGTCTTCAAAAATCCATATATGTGCTTTTATCCATTTTTTTAGGATTTGATTAAGGTACATTGCGTTTTTTAATAGTAATGTTGGTGCTAATTTTCCATCTATAACTGCAACATGCTCTCTTATCTTTTTGTTTTTCCATCGATAGCGTTGGTCAAGCATGATTTTTCCTCCTAGATTGAATACGTTTTCAATATCGTACCACAATATATGATTCACCGCATTAAAGACATGTTATAAATCTATTACAGTTATGTTAAATTTTTCTAATCTATGGAAAGGGATGATTACATTGAAACCGAATATCGGAATTATGAACGCGTTAATCCGTATTACTTGCGGATTTACAATGGTCGCTTGGGCAACAGCTAAAATGGTAAAACACCCATGGAGAGATCGTTATATTGTAGGAGCAATCCTTGGAGGAATGAAAATCGGAGAAGGAATTACAAAGTTCTGTCCAATCGTTGCATTATTTGAAAATCAAGAAAAAAACAATAATAAAGACCGAGAAGAAAGACAACAGCAACCACAACAAACAGCACCTACATTTAATCCAATGAGTAATAATCCATTAAACAATAAATTTTAATTAAGAAAAGTGCCTGGCACCATTTGGCCAGGCACTTTCATCCAGAAAGGAGCGTTTCACTTGTTAGAATATATTACAGATATGTCCTATGTGCTTATCTCCCTGATTGGCGGAATCATCGCCGTTCTCTTTGTCTATATTAAGAAAAAACGTGCGAGATAGCTTTATGCCCAATATCATTTCGATAAAACAAATCGTCACATTCAACCTTTTTAATTTCGCGGTAGACCGTATTTTGCGCATCCTTTAAATCTGTTCCTTTGGAAACTAACGCAAGTACTCTTCCACCATTTGTAACATATTGACTATCAACAAGAGCCGTTCCAGCATGGAACATCATTGTTTCCTGCGTGAAGCCTTGAATACCAGCAATAACAGCACCTTTCTGATACTCATTCGGATATCCTTTTGACGCTAAAACAACCCCAATTACAGCATCATCACTCCATGTTAATTCAACTTCTTTTCCTTCTAGAAGTTGAACCAACACTTCTACCAAATCAGATTCTAATCTTGGTAACACTACTTGAGTTTCAGGATCACCAAATCTTGCATTATACTCGATAACCTTTGCTCCATCTTTCGTTAACATTAGCCCCGCATATAAGATCCCTGTAAATGTACGATTTTCCTCAATCATTGCTAGAACAGTTGGCTTTAAAATGGTTTGAACTGCATCTTCCACAACTTCACTTGAAATCTGTGGAACTGGAGAATATGCACCCATTCCACCTGTATTTGGTCCTTCATCATTGTCATAGGCACGTTTATGGTCTTGCGAAATGACCATTGGATATACTTGATCTCCATGAACAAATGCCATTAATGAGAATTCTTCCCCTTCAAGAAATTCTTCAATAACGACCTGTGTGCTAGCTGAACCAAATTTCGCCTCCTCCATCATTTCATGAAGGCAAATTAATGCTTCTTCCTTTGTCATAGCAACAACGACACCTTTACCAGCTGCTAAGCCATCTGCCTTAATGACAATCGGTGCCCCTTTTTCTTCAATGTACTTTTTCGCATCATCAAAAGAAGTGAAGGTTTCATATCCTGCAGTTGGGATGTCGTATTTTTTCATTAAATCTTTTGCAAAGGATTTACTTCCCTCAAGAATTGCTGCTTCCTTCGTCGGTCCAAAAATGAGAAGACCTTGTTCTTGGAAACGATTGACGATTCCTTGACTCAAAGGAACCTCTGGACCCACAATCGTCAGTCCAATTTCCTTGTCTTTTGCGAATTGGATGAGAGCATCGAAGTCAGTTTCCTCAATATCTATGGTCTTCGCTACATCTACCATCCCTGGATTTCCAGGAGCCACATAGATCGTGTCCACTTGTTTACTTTGCGCTACTTTCCAAGCAATTGTATGCTCTCTTCCACCACGACCAACAACTAGTACATTCATTCTTGCCACCTCCTCATTTAATGTTTAAAATGACGAACCCCAGTAAACACCATTGTAATCCCATACTCATCTGCTTTAGTAATTGAATCTTCATCACGAATCGAACCACCTGGTTGAATAATAGCCGTTACACCCGCTTTAGCAGCTGCTTCTACTGTATCGTTCATAGGGAAAAACGCATCCGAACCTAAAGCAGAACCTTCTGCCTTCTCACCTGCTTGATTAATCGCAATATTTGCAGCACCAACACGGTTCATTTGTCCAGCACCCACACCAATTGTCATGCCATCTTTTGCTAATACAATTGCATTTGATTTAACATGCTTTACGACACTCCATGCTAGCTTCAAATCTTCCCATTCTTTTTCAGTCGGCTCACGCTTTGTTACAATTGAAACATTTGCTTCATCAAGAGATAAAGTGTCCTCATCCTGCACAAGTAGTCCACCCTGAACAGACGTCAAACTCTTTTCAACTTTAGCAGCTGTCGAGAAATCGATTGTTAATAAACGAATATTTTTCTTTGATGTTAAAATTTCCAATGCCTTTTCTGAATATGAAGGAGCAATGACAATCTCGAGAAAAATTTCATGTAACTTAGTTGCTGTTTCTTCATTTACTTCACCATTTAAAGCAACTATTCCACCAAAAATAGAAGTTGGGTCTGCAGCATATGCTTTATCAAATGCTTCGGTAATACTCGCACCTACACCAACTCCACATGGATTCATGTGCTTAACTGCAACCGCGGCAGGCTCTGTAAATTCTTTCACAATTTGTAATGCTGCATTAGCATCATTGATATTGTTATAAGAAAGTTCTTTTCCATGCAATTGAGTAGCTGCTGCTACTGAAAAGACGGATCCTAGTGGTTTTTTATAAAAAGCGGCCTTTTGATGTGGATTTTCTCCATAACGTAAATCCTGTTTCTTTTCAAAAGTGACTGTTAATGACTCTGGACTTTCTTCCCCAGTCATATTGGTTAAGTATTCAGCAATAACAGCATCATATGCTGCTGTATGACGGAATACTTTAGCACCTAAACGACGTTTTGTTTCAGAAGTTACTTCCCCATGTTCACTTAACTCAGAAAGAACTGTTTCATAGTCAGAAGGATCTACAATCACTGTGACTGATTGGTGATTCTTCGCTGCTGAACGAAGCATCGAAGGTCCACCGATATCAATGTTCTCGATTGCTTCCGCAAATTCCACATCTGGCTTTGAGATCGTTTGTTGGAAAGGATATAGGTTCACTACAACAAGGTCAATCGGAGTAATGTCATGTTGTGCCAATGTGCTCATATGCTCTTCATTATCACGAACAGCTAGTAAACCACCATGAATATTTGGGTGTAGTGTTTTCACACGACCATCCATGATTTCAGGAAAACCTGTCACTTCTGAAATCCCAATTACATCAATTCCATTTTCCTCAAGTGTACTCTTTGTCCCACCTGTTGAAATTACCTCTACACCTTGCTCAATTAATGCTTTGACAAATGGTACAATACCTTCTTTATTGGACACACTTACAAGTGCTCTCTTAATTGCCATTTTAAAATCTCTCCTACCAGCCTATTTTTGTAAAAACGATCGCGCAAGATTGCAACTTTTAATAAGGTTAGCCAATTCTTATCGAACAGTTAGTTCCTTAAGCAACCCCTGCAATGTCTTAGGATAAAATACATGCTCAACTTCATGAATTTTCTGTTCCAAACTTTCTAATGTATCATCAACATCAATCATAATCGCCTCTTGAGCAATAATCGGACCAGTATCCATCCCTTCATCCACAAAATGAACAGTCACACCAGTCTTCTCTACACCAGCAGCGAAGGCTTGACCAATGGCATCCTTACCAGGAAAAGACGGCAAAAATGATGGGTGAATGTTCACTATTTGGTTAGGGTATGCCGCTAATAAGGTTGGACCGATCAATCTCATATAACCAGCTAGCACGACCAAATCTATTTCAAGCTCTCTAAGTCTTTCCACAATTAATGTCTCAAATTCTACTTTACTCTGAAACTCTTTTGCTGTAAAAACAAAAGTTTCCACAGCAAATGCCTCAGCACGTTCAATTACTTTCGCTCCTGGCTTATCACAAACGAGCAAAGAAATCTCCGCTTCAAGTATACCTGCTTCAATTGCATCTGCAAGTGCCTGAAAATTAGTTCCACTCCCTGATGCAAAAATAGCTAGCTTTTTCATGAAAGACTACCTCCACCAAAGGTAATCCCTTCACCATCCTTAGCACGGCCAATAATAAACGCCTTTTCTCCATGTGCCTCAAGAATACTGATCGTCTCATGCAATTTCTCTTCACTTATTGCAAGTACCATCCCAATTCCCATATTGAAGATATTAAACATTTCCTTCTTGTCTAACTTTCCTGTCTCTTCAATTAAATCAAAGATCGCCGGAATCGGCCAAGAACCATAATCAATTTCTGCACCTATTCCTTCTGGTAACATGCGTGGAATATTTTCAATGAACCCTCCACCAGTAATATGGGACATCCCTTTTACCTCATGAGACTTCATTACTTCTAAAAGTGACTTCACATAAATTTTCGTTGGACGAAGTAACTCTTCCCCGAGCGATAACTCTAATGTCCCATATGTCTTATGAAGATCCAGTTTACCTTCCTCTAAAAGAACCTTTCGAACAAGAGAATATCCGTTACTATGAATCCCGCTTGAAGATAACCCTATTAAAACATCCCCAGGTTTAATAGAATCACCTGTCACAAGCTTTGATTTCTCAGCTACACCTACTGTGAATCCTGCTAAATCATATTCATCCTCACTATAAAGACCAGGCATTTCAGCTGTTTCTCCACCTATCAAAGCACAGCCAGCCATTTCACAGCCATCTGCAATACCCTTTACAATGCTCTCAATCTTTTCAGGAACAGCTTTTCCACAGGCAATATAATCTAGAAAATAAAGAGGCTCTGCACCTTGAACAACGATATCATTCACACACATTGCCACTGCATCAATTCCAATCGTGTCATGTTTATCCATCATAAAAGCGAGCATTAATTTAGTACCTACTCCATCTGTACCTGAAACAAGGACTGGTTCCTTAACATTGACCTGAGACAGATCAAACATTCCACCAAATCCTCCAAGACCTCCAAGTACCTCCGGACGAATTGTTCGCTTTACATGCTTTTTCATTCTTGTTACAGCCTCATAACCAGCTTCTATATCTACTCCAGCTTGCTTATAAGCGTTAGCCATTCTTTATCCTCCTAAGTTTAAGACAAATTCCGTGTGATTTCTTACGCCTTTTCGTGCGGGAGAACCGTATCAGGATAGATATCTGTTGGGTACTTCCCTGTAAAACATGCCATACATTGCCCTTTATATTCACCTTCATCAGATCTACCGATTGCATCTACTAATCCTTCTTCACTTAAAAACACGAGTGAATCCGCACCAATTAGTTGTCTCATTTCTTCGATCGAATGAGAAGAAGCAATTAACTCTTCATGTGTTGATGTATCAATACCATAAAAACATGGATTTTTAATTGGCGGTGAACTGATTCGTACATGAACCTCAGTTGCTCCTGCATCTCTTAACATCATGACAATACGACGACTTGTTGTTCCTCTTACAATTGAATCATCAACCATGACCACACGCTTACCTTCAACAACCCCACGAACTGGTGATAATTTCATTTTCACGCCTTGTTCTCGAAGCGATTGAGACGGCTGGATAAATGTACGACCTACATATCGATTCTTAATTAACCCTAGCTCATAAGGAATACCTGAAGCTTCTGCAAAACCGATTGCGGCTGACATACTTGAGTCAGGAACACCAGTAACGACATCTGCTTCAATATCCGCTTCTTCAGCTAGTTTTTTCCCTAATTTTTTACGAGCTGTATGAACATTGATGCCACCAATATTACTATCAGGTCTCGAGAAATAGATATATTCCATACTACAGATCGCACGATTTGTATTACGTGAGACAAATTCAGAATGAATTCCCTCATCATTAATAATAAGGAATTCACCTGGTTCCACATCACGTATATATTTCGCACCTACTACATCAAACGCACATGTTTCTGATGCAACAACATATGCATCCCCTAAACGTCCAATTGATAGTGGACGAAGACCATTAGGATCGAGCGCAACCATCATTTTCTTTTCTGTCATTAGGATAAAAGCATACGCACCCTTAAGCATCGTTAACGCATTTTTCACACGATCATGAATTTTTGTATATCCACTTCTTCTAGTTAAATGAGCAAGTACCTCTGTGTCAGATGTCGTCTGAAAGATACTTCCTTGATGCTCTAACTGATGCTTTAAGTCATTAGCATTTACTAGATTTCCATTATGGGCAATTGCAAGTCCACCCACTTGGGAGTGAAAAAGAAGAGGCTGAACATTCTCAATACCCCCACCACCAGCAGTTGCATATCTTACATGGCCAATGGCTGCTTTACCTTGTAAATCCTCTATTTGTCCCCCACTAAATACTTCAGTAACAAGCCCTTCACCTTTATGAGCCTTTAACTTTTCCCCGTTACTTACTACAATCCCAGCACCCTCTTGTCCACGGTGTTGTAAGCTATGAAGTCCATAATACGTAATCTGTGCAGCATCTGGGTGACCCCAGATGCCAAAAATCCCACATTCTTCATTTAAGCCTTTGAGTTCAGCAAGCATGGGATAGCCCCTTTCCAAGCAGCACGTAACTCTTCAACTGGTTTGTTGATTAGTTCGTTGCCTTCACTGTTTACGATCACTACATCCTCTTTAGAAGTCACTTCACCAATAAGAGTAGCAGCCACTAATTGTTCGAAACGCTCTTTATTTTCAGGCTTTACAGATACAAGGAAACGTGATTGTGTTTCACTGAATAATTCAGCTAAAGCCTCACCCTTAACCGTTACACGAGCACCAAGACCTTTTGCACTAAATGTCGACTCTGCTAACGCAACTGCTAAGCCACCCTCTGCTAAGTCATGAGCAGATGCAACAACTCCTGCACGTATCGCAGATAACAAGCTTGTTTGACGCTCACTTTCAATCTCTAAATCTAGAACAGGAGCTTGACCAAAGATCTTACCATATACCAACTTTTGAAGCTCACTTCCACCAAATTCAGCTTTTGCTTCTCCAATTAAGTAAATCAAATCTCCAGCTTGTTTAAATTCCTGAGTTGTAATATGTGATGGGTCAGTGATAAGCCCAACCATTCCTATAACAGGTGTTGGATAAATCGCTACTCCATTTGTTTCGTTATAAAGTGATACATTTCCACCTATAACAGGTGCATTAAGCACTCTACATGCTTCACTAATACCATCTGCAGCTTGTTCAATCTGCCAGAATATTTCTGGCTTTTCAGGATTTCCAAAATTTAAGTTATCTGTAATCGCTAATGGCTCTCCACCAGAGCAAACAATGTTCCTAGCGGCTTCACTCACAGCGATTTTCCCACCAACTAATGGATCTAAATATAAATAACGTGAATTACAATCCGTAGTCATTGCAAGAGCTTTTTTCGTTCCTCTAATACGAACAACTGCCGCGTCAGAACCTGGTGCAACAACTGTATTTGTTCGAACCATATAATCATATTGATCATAAACCCATTCTTTACTTGCAATCGTTGGTTGTGATAAAAGATCAACTAATGCTTTGTTATAGTCCTCAACCTTTGGAACTTCTACTTCCATCGCTTGGAACTCGCGGAAATACGCAGGCTCTGCTGATGGCTTATGATAGACTGGAGCATCTTCAGCTAATGCATCTACTGGTACATCAGCAATCACTTCACCTTTATGAAGTAAACGAAGGCGTTTGTCATCTGTTACCACACCGATTGCGACAGCCTCTAAATCATATTTATCAACAATATCCTGAATTTCTTGTTCTCTTCCCTTTTCAACAACGATTAACATACGCTCTTGTGATTCAGATAACATCATCTCATAACCAGTCATACCTGTTTCACGTTGTGGGACAAGATCTAAATTCATTTCAATTCCAGAGCCTGCTTTACTTGCCATTTCAGCCGATGAACTTGTTAATCCTGCCGCACCCATATCTTGGATTCCGACCATTGCATCACAATTAACTAGCTCCAAGCACGCTTCTAGAAGTAATTTTTCCATAAATGGATCTCCAACTTGAACCGCTGGACGCTTTGCATCTGAATCCTCAGAAAGCTCTTCAGAAGCAAATGTTGCACCGTGAATTCCATCACGCCCTGTTTTTGCACCAATGTACATGACTGTGTTGCCAACACCAGTTGCTTGACCTTTTTTAATATCTTCATGGTTAATCAGCCCTACACACATTGCATTAACTAGTGGATTACCCTCATACGAAGGATCAAACTGAATTTCCCCACCAACTGTTGGGATTCCAATACAGTTTCCATAGCCTGCAATTCCTGCCACTACTTCCTCAAACAAGTATTTAACGCGCGGAGTTGTTAACTCTCCAAAGCGCAGTGAGTTTAATAGTGCAATTGGTCTTGCACCCATTGAAAATACATCGCGAATGATACCACCTACACCTGTTGCAGCACCTTGATAAGGCTCAATTGCTGATGGGTGATTGTGACTTTCAATTTTGAAAACAACGGCCTGATTATCACCGATATCTACAATCCCCGCTCCCTCTCCAGGACCTTGCAGAACCTTCTCACCTGTTACTGGAAACTTCTTCAAAACTGGCTTAGAGTTTTTATAACTACAATGCTCAGACCACATAACAGAGAAAAGACCTGTTTCAGTGTAGTTAGGTGTGCGACCAATAATCGACTCGATTAGGGCGAATTCTTCATCGCTTAGACCCATTTCACGATATATCTTTTCTGATTTAACTAACTCTGGACTTGGTTCAAGAAGTAACGACATTCGTAGATAACCTCCATTGTTTTACAATTGATTTAAATAATTTTAATCCGTCTGCACTTCCAAGGATTGCGTCTACCGCTCGCTCTGGATGTGGCATCATCCCTAACACATTCCCTTTTTCATTCATAATTCCAGCAATATCACTTAAGCTTCCGTTCGGATTGCTATTATATTTGAATACAATTTGATTATTTTTTTCTAAAAGGCTTAACGTTTCTTCATCACAGTAATAGTTTCCTTCACCATGTGCGATTGGGATTTGAATTACCTCACCTTTTTCGTATGCTGCAGAAAAGTAAGTTTCATTATTTTCAACAACTAATTCCGTCGGACGACAGATGAACTTCAAATCTTGATTTCTTCTCATTGCTCCTGGTAAAAGACCAGCTTCTAATAAAATCTGGAATCCATTACACACACCAAGTACAGGCTTTCCTTCTTCAGCAGCCTTCACGATTGCATTCATTACATTTGAAAAACGAGCAATTGCCCCAGTACGTAGGTAATCTCCATAAGAGAACCCACCTGGTAAAAGAATCCCATCAAACGAATCTAAATTATCTTCGTCATGCCAAACATATTCGACTTCTTCACCAAGCTCATCCTTGATTGCATGATACATATCTACATCACAGTTGGAACCTGGGAACACGATGACTGCAAATTTCACTGTGCGACAACCTCCTCAACTTCAAAGCGGTAGTCTTCGATCACTGTGTTTGCTAGTAATTTCTCACAAAGCTCTGTTACTACTTCATTAATATCACGATCAGACTTTTCAATCGTAAGCTCCATATACTTACCGATACGAACATCAACAACTTCGTTATAGGATAAACTGTGTAAAGAACCTTTTACCGCTGTCCCTTGTGGATCTAATACACTTTCTCTTAATGTTACATATACTTTAACCTTATACATGCTGACCGCCTCCTAATCGTGATAAAACATTATTGTATGCATCTGTTAAACTACCAATATTCCTACGAAAAACATCTTTATCAAACTTTTCATTTGTATCCATATCCCATAGTCGACAAGTATCTGGTGAAATCTCATCTGCTAATAAAATCGTTCCTTCATTCGTCAAACCAAATTCAAGCTTGAAATCAACTAATCTTAAATTACTCTTTAAGAAATGATCTCTTAATACCTCATTAATGTGTAATGCCTTTTCTTTTAAAACTTGCACCTGTTCAGGAGTCGCTGCTTGCAGGACTTGAATATGATCCTCCGTAATAATTGGATCTCCTAAGTCATCATTTTTATAATAAAATTCAACAATCGGTTGCTCTAACTTTGTACCTTCTTCAATGCCTAAACGAGTAGCTAAACTACCAGCAATCAGGTTTCGAACAACAACCTCTAATGGAATAATAGTAACTTGCTTTACAAGCTGTTCTGTAGCCGAAATCTTCTGAATAAAATGACTATCAACTCCCGCTTGCTTTAGCTTATCAAATAGTAAACTAGTAATCTCGTTATTTAATCGACCCTTACCAGTAATCTCTTCTTTCTTCTCACCATTAAACGCTGTTGCACTATCTTTATATTGAATCCAAACTACATCTTCTTCATTTGTACGAAATATTCTCTTCGCTTTACCTTCATAAAGTAAATCTAGCTTTTCCATGTTTAAAGCCCCCCAAGGACAAAGTTTTAAGAAAGAGGTCTATCAATGGTCGACCTCTAAAATTATTACAAACCTAAACGATCAAAAATCATATCCACATGCTTAATGTGATAGTTATAGTCAAAGCAATCATCAATTTGCGCTGGATTTAAGCGGCTTGTAATTTTGTCTTCAGCTTCAATTAACTCGCGGAAAGCTACCTGTTGCTCCCATGCTTCCATTGCTTTCGGTTGAACCGTATCATAAGCCTCTTCACGTGTTAATCCAGAATCAATCAATGCTAACAGTACACGTTGTGAGTAGATTAAACCTAATGTGCGATCCATGTTTCTCTTCATGTTCTCAGGAAATACTGTTAAGTTTTTAATAATATTTCCGAAACGATTTAGCATGTAATTAAGTGCAATCGTTGCATCTGGTAAAATAATACGTTCAGCTGAAGAATGAGAAATATCACGTTCATGCCAAAGTGGTACATTTTCGTAAGCAGTCAGCATATACCCACGAATGACACGAGCAAGTCCAGTCATATTTTCAGATCCAATTGGGTTACGCTTATGCGGCATAGCTGATGAACCCTTCTGTCCCTTTGCAAAGAACTCTTCTACTTCACGTGTTTCACTCTTTTGAAGACCTCGTACCTCAACAGCAAATTTCTCAATTGATGTTGCAACAAGAGCAAGAGTTGCCATATATTCTGCGTGACGATCACGTTGTAATGTTTGTGTAGAAATCGGAGCTGGCTTAATACCAAGCTTTTCACATACATACTCTTCTACAAATGGCTCAATATTCGCATACGTTCCAACCGCACCTGAGATTTTCCCATACTGTACCCCATCTGCTGCACGCTTGAAACGCTCTAAATTACGTTTCATTTCTTCATGCCATAATGCAAGCTTTAGACCAAATGTCGTTGGTTCAGCATGCACACCATGTGTACGTCCCATCATAACCGTATGTTTATGTTCACGAGCCTTATTTGCTAAAATCTCTACAAAATTTTCAATATCTTTCAATAAGATGTCATTTGCTTGTCTTAGTAGATAAGAAAGAGCTGTATCCACAACATCAGTAGAAGTTAATCCATAATGAACCCATTTTCTTTCTTCTCCAAGTGTTTCCGATACGGCACGTGTGAAGGCAACAACATCATGTCTCGTTTCTTGTTCAATTTCAAAGATACGATCAATATTAAAAGAAGCATTCTTTCGAATTAAAGCAACATCCTCTTTAGGAATATCCCCAAGCTCTGCCCATGCCTCACATGCTAGAATTTCCACCTCTAACCAAGCATTAAAGCGGTTTTCCTCAGTCCAAATTGCACCCATTTCAGGTCTTGTATAACGTTCAATCATGTCTTTCCCTCCGATTTCTATCTTCTTGTTAGAATATCTTACAATCAACTACACCAAACATCGATTTTTTCTAATTTCGCTAGAGCCTCATCAATAGTATTACCTAAAATATTGATGTGTCCCATTTTCCTTTTAATTACCGCTTCTTTCTTTCCATATAAATGAAGTTTAGCAGAAGAGGATATTTTAACAATCTCTAAGGTTTCTTCCATATGTTCACCTAGAACATTGACCATCACCACAGGCTTTAACAATGTGGTTTCTCCTAATGGTAAGTTACAAACAGAACGAATATGTTGCTCAAATTGTGATGTCTCACACGCATCAATTGTATAGTGTCCTGAGTTATGTGGTCTTGGTGCTAACTCATTTATATAAATCTCGCCATCTCTCGTTACAAACATTTCAACTGCAAGAGTTCCTACCAATTCAAACGTTTTTGCTAGATTCATAGCAATCTCAATCGCTTTTCCTTCTACCTTAGCTGTAATTCTAGCTGGCACAATTGTTTGTTGTAAGATGTTTTCATAATGAATATTTTCAGCGACTGGGAATGTCTTCGTATCTCCGAATGAGTTTCTAGTCACAATAACAGATATTTCTTTCTCAAAAGGAATCCAAGCCTCTAATATACAAGCTCCCACTTCTAACAGCTCTACCGCTATCTGTACATCTTCCATTGATTTAATAACAACTTGGCCTTTCCCATCATAGCCACCCCGTCTTGTCTTTAGTACACAAGGTGTCCCTAACTGTTCAATAGCCTCTTCTAAATCCTGGATAGAATCAATTAATCGGTAAGGAGCAACCTCAACTCCAGCTTCACTAATCGATTGTTTCTCAAACCCTCGATCTTGTGTCACTTTCAGTAGTTTGCTTCCTTGGGGCAAATTAGCATTTGTTTCTAGCCAAGCCAATGCTTCATAATCAATATTTTCAAACTCATAGGTGATGACATCACTTAATGATGATAATTGCTTTATCGCCGCTAAATCATCATACTTTGCTATAATTTGTTGATCAGCGATCTGGCCACACGGCGAATTCGGTGTTGGATCTAACACGACAACATCATATCCCATTTCTTTCGCGGATATCGTCATCATTCTTCCCAACTGACCTCCCCCAATGATACCGATTGTCTTACCCGGTAATAGTTGATTCTGATTAGACAAGTTCTTCACTACTTTCTAACACTTTACTTCTAGTAGCTTCTCTTCGTTCTACTAGTTTGTCATCCCACTCTTTATATTGAGTTCCTAGAATTGAAGCTGCTAAGAGCCCTGCATTAGTTGCTCCAGCTTTTCCAATTGCCACAGTTGCTACTGGGACTCCTCCTGGCATTTGTACAATTGATAAGAGTGAATCAAGCCCATTCAAAGCCTTCGATCGAATCGGTACACCGATTACAGGCAAAGTAGTTTTCGCTGCAACCATCCCTGGTAAATGAGCGGCACCGCCGGCCCCTGCAATAATAACCTTTATCCCCTGTTCCTTTGCTTGGTCCGCATATTCAAACATATAGTCTGGTGTGCGATGTGCTGAAACAACTTTCTTATCGTACGGAATGCCAACCTCATCTAATATGTCACATGCGTGTTTCATCGTTTCCCAATCTGATGTACTTCCCATTATGACGCCAACAAGCGGATTCATTGATTTCCTCCCAAAGCCTTTTTTATATGAAAAAAGCCCATGACAGAACTGTTTCCCTAAAAAAGAGAAAGCAATTCTGCCTGGGCAGATTTTTTGACAGATTTGCCAAATCTACAGGCTAACGATCACTTTCCCTCATAGTCCAATAATTTACGGTTATCGGGTAGAAACTTATGGGCCATATTCCCAAGATTATATGAGGTAATCATCTAATAAACTATCTTCATCTTACCAACTATTTAAACACATTGTCAACAAATAATCGAACATTGATAAATTATTATCAATCATCGTTCGTGTTTTACTCTAATTTACCTTCAAAAATGATTTTTCGACCACACGGCTCTATATCAACAGTCCCATTTCGATCAACCTCTTGAAAAATCGGTTCTTCCATTCTTCGAACAGGTGTATACCCCTCACTACGCATTCTTTCAATACACTGATCGATTGTTTCATTTTCTTCCACTTCAAATTTACGCTTTGTATTCTTGCTCATTTATTTTAATTTTCCTTTCTTAACAGATTTAACCCAGAACCCTCCATGTATGGATTTTGGCTCATAAGCAATAATGAAAGCCCTTGGATCAAGCTCTTTAATGGTTTGATATAGTTTCAATTCATACTTTCTCGGAGTTAGAATTTGCATGGATTGACGATCCCCCTCTAACCCTTGTGCTGCCCAAGTAGTTACACCATAACCTTTGTCTCTTAGCATTTTAGGTAAGTTTTGATTAATCTGGTCTGTTATTACATTTACCGTAATATAACCTAAAGCTAATTTCTCTTCAATCTTCATCCCAACAATAACACCGATCCCGTAACCGACCGCATACGCAACTAAATTCTGAATTTCATTAAGATTATCTAAAACTAATCCAAGACCTATGACATAAATTACTACCTCAATCGTACTAATAAACGCAGCTAAGTATCTTTGACCCTTTAATGTTAAGATCATCCTTATTGTAAAAAAAGAAACATAAACTATATTTATCACCAATATGATAACAACCATCATAATACTATTTTCTAACATTAAATTCCCCTCCGATATGGTTCCCTATTCTTAGTCTTTCCCAACAATTACACTGTAAAACTCCATAGCGTTATTCTTCATTTGAATACTTACACTTTTCCTCTAATATTTGTCTATAAGTAACCCATTTTACTAAACATGATAAAGATTTACCAGTAAAAAAAATTGATGAATTTCTTAGTATAGGCACTTCTTCTTCTATTCTTCATATAATAAGACAGCATGATTGAGGGAGTGAAAATTCTATGAAAATGGATCAGTTTAAACATATGCATGACTGGAGAAAGCAATGGGATGGTTTTTTCGGTGATGAATTCTGGAAGGGGTTCGAACCTATGATGAATAACGTCAGCTCACAAGTGAACCTCTATAAATCAGATAATGAGCTTCTCGTTGTTCTAAGTATTCCCGGATTAGAAAATGTCGACAATTTGGATTTATTTGTACAATATCAAACATTAGAGGTTCGCGGAAAAGTAAATTTACGATTTAAGGGCTTTGATCTAATTGAAGAAGGAATCTTCCAAGGTGATTTTGAACGAGTTGTTCAACTCCCATTCCCAGTTCGAGATGACAGAATAGATGCTAGTTATCATAATGGATTACTAATTATACATTTACACAAACGCATTCCTGATGATAACCGAAGAAAAATTAACATTAAGAAACTTGAGGATTAACTATTAAGTATGATGTGATAAGGGACTCCATTAATATATGAGTTCCCATTCTTTCTTAAGGTCAATGAAAGACTTTTTTCCTCCGATATCAGTTGATTTTGTCCTTCATAAGGTTGATGAAAGACTTTTTCCTCTGATATCATTTGTTTTTGTCTTTCATTAGGCTGATGAAAGACTTTTTCCTCCGATATCAGTTCATTTTGTCTTTCATAACGTCGTGAAAGACTTTTTTCTCTGATACCATTTGATTTTGTCTTTCATAACTTCTCCTTAATCTCCTGGCTCCTCTAACTAGTCCAGACCAAATTTTTCCTTATCCTTACTGAACCTTCAGTCTCAATATATACAAAAAAAGACTAGTTCCTGAAGAACTAATCTTAACTGTTGCCTAGCGATGTCCTACTCTTGCAGGGGGAGTCCCCCAACTACCATCGGCGCTGAAGAGCTTAACTTCCGTGTTCGGTATGGGAACGGGTGTGACCTCTTCGCCAAAATCACTAGACTATTAAAAGAACATTTTCTATATTACTCTCTTTTTAAGAGATTTGCAATAGGAAATTCATTCCTTCAAAACTAGATAACGCTTAGACATTCATTTCTGAATCTAGCTCCAGAAGCCACATCCTACGGCTGCTTCACAACTTCTGTCAAGTGCAAGCACTTTCCGACAGTTGCTCCACCATCCTATGGATGTAACGGGCTTCTTACGCTTTTTATGGTTAAGTCCTCGATCGATTAGTATCAGTCAGCTACACACGT